>PLHW01000057.1 GCA_003139095.1 Acidobacteriaceae bacterium | reverse complement strand
CCCATGGTGTAGTGCATGCCGGGAAAAATTTTCATGGGCACGTCGCGCGGGTCGACGCCGACAAATTTTTCGTAAATTTCCAGAATGCCTTCGAGCTTGCGGTCGAGAGTCTTGCGATCGATGTGGGTCAGGTCAAGATAGACCATCGGCTGGCCGTCGATGCCGAGGTGGTGCTTGTAGATGACCTCGAAGATTTCGCGGGTGGCCACATCGCGCGGGACCAAGTTGCCATATTTCGGATACCGCTCTTCGAGGAAGTACCAGCGCTCTTTCTCGGGAATGGATTTGGGATCGCGCTTGTCGCCCTGCGTTCTGGGCACCCAGACGCGCCCGCCTTCGCCGCGCGCCGATTCCGACATGAGGCGCAGTTTATCCTCACCGGGGATGCAGGTGGGGTGAACCTGAATGAATTCGCCGTTGGCGTAGTAGCAGCCCTGCTGATAGAGCGCCGACTGTGCCGAGCCGGTGCAAACGACAGAGTTTGTGGACTTGCCAAAGATGGCGCCGATGCCGCCGGTGCAGATGATGATGGCGTCAGCGGGGAATGTGCGAATCTCCATGGTGCGGAGGTCCATGGCGCAGATGCCGCGGCAGGTGCGGGTTCCGTCGAGGACGGCGGAGAGGAACTCCCAGTGCTCGTACTTCTTGACCTTGCCTTCGGCTTCGTAGCGGCGCACTTGCTCGTCGAGCGCGTAGAGGAGTTGCTGGCCGGTGGTGGCGCCGGCGAAGGCGGTGCGGTTGAACAGCGTACCGCCGAAGCGCCGGAAGTCGAGCAGGCCTTCCGGAGTGCGATTGAACGGGACGCCCATGCGGTCGAGCAGGTCGATGATGCCGGGCGCGGCGTCGCACATATCTTTTACGGGCGGCTGATTGGCGAGGAAGTCGCCGCCGTAGATGGTGTCGTCGAAGTGCTTGTAGGTGGAGTCGCCTTCGCCCTTGAGGTTTTTGGCGGCATTGATGCCGCCCTGCGCGCAGACCGAGTGCGAGCGCTTGACGGGGACGATGGAGAATAGGTCAACTTCACCGCCCATTTCGGCGATCTTGATGACGGCGGCAAGGCCCGCGAGGCCTCCGCCTACGACGATGATTCTTGGAGCTGCCATCTTTATTAGTCCGATCTGAGCTGGTTCAGGACGCTCAAATTCTTTGCGAAACCAAGTTCCCCTCAGCGGCTAAAGCCGCCGTCAATTTGCGTGGACTACAGTGCGGCTAAAGCCGCACCCCAAAACAAAATCACACTCACTTCACCATCACAATGTTCTCTGACGTACTCGATTCGAGTGGATGGTAAGGCGCGCTCAAAAAGCCATACATGCTCGCCGCGCCCAAGCCGATCAAGCCAAGGGCGAGCAGCACGCAAATGTAGCCGAGGCGGCGGCGCGCTCTTTCACCGGTGGTGATGCCCCACTTGGCGCAGAAGAGCCAGACGCCGTAGGCGAAGTGCCACGAGGCGGCCACGATTGCGATGGCGTAAAAGGCGATCATCCAGGGATGCTGGAATTCGCCTTGAACCTTGGCGAATGAGGCCATCGGGTTCGAGGGCAGGTGCACGCCGGTGAAGCGCAAATAATATGTGTGCTGGACGATGTAGATGAAGGCGATGATGCCGGTCCAGCGCTGCGAGGTGTAGAACCAGTTGCCCTGCCACGGATAGTCGCCGACGTTGGAGTCGCCTCGCCACCAAATCCAGACTCCGTAAAGGCCGTGGTAGAGGATCGGAATCCAGATGAAGAAAATTTCCAGGCCAAGGACGAAGGGCAGGCTGTTGAGGAAGGCGACCTGCTTGCCGTAGGCTTCGGGGCCGTGGAAGGCTTCGTAGTTGGAGATGAAGTGCTCGAGAAGGAAGGCTCCGATGGGTACGATTCCGGAGAGCGAGTGGAGACGGCGCCACAGGAATGAATTGCCTTCGCCGGCGCGCAAGGGAGCGACGCCGGGCTTGATGGCTGGAGCGACGGAACTGGCGGTTGAGGCCACGGTGACAGCTCCTTACGGGGACAGAGATGAAAACTTTATATTATCGGCGCACAAGTGAGACGCGTCAAGAAACTGGGAAAGCAGTAAGTTAGAGGAATCCAGAACAACCGGATGTGACGGAGCTCACAGTGTGTTGTTTTTTGCAGTTTGAACGCTGTGGGGCTGTTTCGTCAAAGGGTTTGATCACACCAGTCGAGAAAGGCGCGGAAGGCGGCGCCGCGATGGCTGTAGCGAGATTTTTCTTCGGCGCTTAGTTCGGCGAAGGTTTTGCCGATTTGCGGAAAGTAAAAGAGCGGGTCGTAGCCGAAGCCGTTGTGACCGCGTGGAGCGCTGAGGATGACCCCTTCGGCAGTGCCGCGAAAGGTGGCGAGGGTTATTCCGTCGCGGGCGGCGGCCAGCACACAGACGAAGCGGGCGGTACGCTTTCCGGCGGGCACGGCGCTGAGTTCGCGGAGGACGCGGGCATTGTTGGCCTCATCGTCGGTGTTCTCGTCAGCGAGGTGTGGTTCCTTATTCTGGAGATCGGGGGCGGCGTAGCGGGCGGAATGAACTCCGGGTGCGCCGTTGAGCGCGTCGATCTCCAGGCCTGAGTCGTCGGCCAGAACCAGTTGGCCGGCAACAGCGTGGCTGTAGGCCTCCGCTTTTTTTCGGGCATTAGCCTCGAAGGTGGCGCCATCTTCAACGACCGGGGGCAGGGAAGCGAAGCCGGGAATGGCGGCGACGGCGATGCCGTGTGGGGCGGCGGCTCCGGCGAAGTCACGTAGCTTGCCGGCGTTCGAGGTCGCGATCAGAATTGAGCGGGTCATGCGTCAGCCTCTTTGAATCTTGCAGCAGGATTTGCAGCGTGGAGTTGCGGCGGCCGCGTGTTGATCCATGCAGCCGCAAAGATGGCGAGAGCGATGAGAGAGAGGACGCCGCCGGCGAGACGATCGGGCGTGCGCGCGAAATCGATGCACACGTCGTTTTCGCCGGGCGAAAGGGGAATGACGAGCAGATGGGTGACTTCGGAAGATTCGGTTGCGACGGCGCGGCCGTTCACGGTCACCTTCCATGCGGGATAGTTGAAAAGGCGAATCGTAACTTCTTCGGGCGCGTCGGCGCCCACAGTGAAATGCCGGTGCGTGGCGCCCCATTCCAGGATACGGGCGTGCGCGTCGGCGCCGTTTGGGTCGCTGACCGGCGGCAGGTCTTTGTTGAGCTCATAGGGATCGGCGTCGGCGGGAGTGTACTCGTCAGTGCCTTCGTAGCCGGTTCCATTGGAAATGGCGTCGCTGATTTCCTCGATGTCAGCGGAGGTATCCCACCAGGGCGGCTGGATGCGATGGCCAGCGACTAAGAGCACAGCCAGCAGGAGGGCGCAGACGGTGGCGCGAAAGGCCCAGGGGGCGGGCGCGGTCGAAGCTGTTGCTGGTTCGTCCGGGGCGTCATCGGGCGCGGAGTCGGCTGGACGTTTGCGATTGGCAAGCCCCGGGACAGTCGCGGCGGCGAACAGGAGCGCGAGGGGAACATTCAGGCAGAGAAGCCAGCGGAAGGGAAGCTGAACGAAACGGAATTCCGGCAAGTACTGCCAGAGGAAGTTGCTGACGGAGAGCATGACAAAGGCCGATGCGGTGACCCAGGCGGAGAGGAGAAGCCAGGTGGGCCGGTCGAGGCGCTTGCGAGCGAGCCACATCGAGAAGGCGGTCACGGCGATCTCGGCGATGGCCACGAGCGAAATCAGGAAATTGAAGCGATTGTGGTCGGAATCCTGCGTGGGTGTGAAGAGAAAGTTGTCCTGCGGCATGACGCCGGGAGAGAGCACCTGGGCGATGTTGATCCAGTGTTGCTCATAGATCGCGGGGAGCAGGAAGAAGGAGGCCAAGCCTGCGCCGAGGAGCGCGGCGAGTGCGGTTCGAATCAGCGGGCGTGGGGATTTTTGCTGGACGGCAATCAGGCATGCCAGCGCGGCGGTGGAATAGTGGATCATTAATGCGGCGGGTGCGTTGGTCAACCAGGCGGCGGCCAATGGCAAACTCAGCCAGAGCACCGGGCGTAAACCGGATTCCCGAATGCGGAGCACGCAGAGCAGGACCAGGGGCACGAGGATGGCTGACATCAGCTCGGCGAAGGCGCTGCGCCAGTAGACGATCAAGAGGTGGTAGGGATTGACGGCGTAGAAGGCGGCGGCAAAAAGAGCGTCGGAAGGACGAAGCCAGCGGCGCGCCAGAGCGTACATGCTGACGCCCGCCAGGGCGAGGACGATCCAGCAATAGGCACCGGCGACCATTCTCCAGGGCAGAATCGCTCCCAGTGAAGCGCCCAGAGACCAGGAGGCCGGAGGATAGAAAAGGAAGCGGGCCTCGCCGTATCCCCAATGCGCAAGCGCCGCCCAGCGCGGTAGAACGATACCCTGCTTCCACTGCGAGAGGACTTCCATCCAGGACGAGAGGTGGAAGTCGATGTCGTGGCCGGAGGGTGTTCCCCAGCAAAAGAACGGGAGGATCGCCAGTCCGCAGGTGCCGGCGATTACGAGATTGCGGGAAAGCGAACGCTTGAGCAAAGAATGACCTGGGCTGCGATGAGTTTGGCGATGCGTTAAGCAGGCTGGCTGCCGCTGGCAAACTGCAATTCTATTGCATCAGAAACGCGCGCGGAGCGAAGACTGCCGAAGAAGGATAGCGGAGGAGGGCTTTGGATGGAAGAGCGTGGGGATCAATCGGGCAGGGAAGCGGCCGGGAAAACGGAGAACGGTGGAGTGGCGCGGGTGTGCGACAACATAGGAGGAAGCGGATTCTCCGCTCGAGATTTGAGAGTGGTCCTTCTCAAGTAAGGTGGCAGCCGCGAGCCAGCCGCGCGCCATTCGCAGGTGAGGCGCGTGAAAGTTATAGCCCGGGCCAACCGCCGACGACCAGCTATGGCCAGCGGGGCGTAACCGAGCGAGTTGGCTTCGACGGGGCTGAGGAAGACTGCGCGCCGGCCTTGGCAGCCATCGCATTGTCGTCACCCACTTCGGTGAGCACGGCGGTGTCGTCTTCCTCGTTCTCGGCGAGCAGCGGGGCTACTTCGCGCAGTTTTTCGGCAGCTTGCTGCAGCATCTCGATCTGCTTGGCCAAGAGGGAGTGCTGTGCCTGCTTGCGGCGCAACACCTCATGAATATCCTTCATAGGGCCTCCTGCCTGAATGTAGGGTTACGAAAAGCTAAGGTCAACCCAAAGCGCGGGTGGGCATGTTACGGTCGTAATCCCGGGACCCGAAATCGGTGACGACCCAATGGGATGCACGCCCGTAGACCTGCGGATTGCGGGTGCAATTAAAAGCCCCGCCGATATGGCGGGGCTTGGGGGTGAGTGTTTCTTGAGCGGATATTGATCCGAACCGATTAGACCTTCTTGCGGCGGAAGATCCCGGCGAGGCCGAGAAGTCCGGTGCCTAACAGTCCAAGCGTTCCAGGCTCTGGAGTCGTGAGCGTTCCGGAACCCATCTTGATGTGGCCCATGCCCTGCTTAAACTGCTGGCCATTCAAGAAGTCGATCGTCTGGGTGGTTGATCCACTGACCACGCGACCGTTATACAACGTGCCGGTAATGTCGCCATGGAGATCGAACACTTTTTCCTGGCCGATGGTGTTTACGAGCGTCCAAGTGATGGGATCAACCGCCGTAGTAAAGGCGCCGGTGAAGATCGGACCTTTGGGAACGAGCTTGTTGTTGCCAACGATGTCAAAAGACGATCCCGTTGCAGAGAAGGTTCCGCCGGTGGCGATCGAGCCAGTCAGCAGAGCGCCCGTCGCATAGCTAACGGTTCCAAGGGCGTGCCCCTTCGGAGCCTGGATGCCGTTGTACGAGGTGAGTTGCGACCCCTTGGAAATGATACCGCTGTCTGTCGCGGAAACGGTACCGAACTGGTTCGTGAAAGTGATTTCATCCGCCCAAGCTGCCATCGGCAGAGCCAACGCCAGTAACGCTAAAACTACCACTCGCCTCATTTTAGTTCCTCCCAAATTTTTTAACTTGCTTTTATACCTTGGCCTACCAGGACTGCATACTGCAGAGTATAGATCGCCCCTCTCACTTAGAGCACTTTCCATTCCAAACGAATGGTAAAGTTATGAGTCATATTTCTCAATAAGATAGAGAGATCATTCCCCACAACTTCAAGGTACCGACTGCAATCCTCTGCACACTGTAAACATTTGCCTTCCCAAATTGGCTGAGACCTCTTACTGGGGCCCAATCTTTCTGATCAAGCAAAAGCTTAGGTCCGGAACCGTGGGGGACTCTCAGAGAAACTTGAGAGGCGCTTCCTGAACCCTGCGCGATTGGTAACCTGCAATCGCAATTTGCGGATATTACCAAAGATTAGAGAAATAGCAAGTGGCTTTTTTGTGCCATGCCATCGCTCAAGAGTGGTGTTCCGCCACTCCGGCGACATCCCTATCGTGGGGATGAGCAGTTCTGGGGGAACTGTTCGGGCGTCCCGCGATTTATAATCCGGGGCGCTTCTTTTATTTTGCGGAGAGAGCGCGGTCGCTCGACTGCGGAGAGGCGCACCTGCCTGTCTTCAACTCCAGCTCTACGTGAAAGTTGCACACGCTTCCTTACCCATCGGTTGCAGCATTGGGACGGACCGCGAAGCGATCACGAATAAGGATAGAAAGCGAAGAACAGGACGGAAACAGCGGTCAATGCCCAGAGCGCCGGCCGGACTTCCCGCAGGCGTCCGGATACGAGTTTGCAGAACGGGTAGAGGACGAAGCCGGCAGTCATTCCGATGGCGACGTTATAGGTGAAAGCCATGAGGGCAATCACGCCAAAGGCGGGAACCAGTTCGCTAAGGTCGTCGAAGGGAATGCGGGTGATGGGCGTCAGCATGAGCAGGCCGACGAAGATGAGCGCCGGGCCATAGGCTTGCGGGGGAATGGCGGCGATGAATGGTGCGAAAAAAAGGGTGCCGACAAAGCAGGCCGCGGTAAACACGGAAGTCAAGCCGGTGCGCCCTCCCGCCTCCACCCCCGTGGCCGATTCAATGTAGGCGCCGGAAGTCGTGGTGCCGACGAGGGCGGCAAATGTGGTCGCCAGCGCGTCGGCCAGCATGGGCCGCTCGATCTGAGGCAGGTTGCCGCGTTCGTCGAGAAGTCCGGCGCGAGCTGAAACGCCGATCAGGGTTCCCATGGTGTCGACAAAGGCCATAACCAGAATGGTGAGGGACGATCGGAAAGAATCCCCAGCTCGCGAGACTATGCAAATCGAACTTAAAGAAGACTGGCTGCAAGCCCGGTGGCCGACTGATCCAGGCAGCGGGCGCGGGTGAAACTCGAAACAAAAAGCTGAGGGCAGCTGTTCCGAGGATGCCGGTCAGGATGGCGGCCGGGAAACGCCAGATGGTGAGGACCGTGATGATGAGAAATCCGAAAATGGCGAGCAGGATCGCGGGCGACGTTAAGTGGCCGGGCCGCACCGGAGCGCCCGGCGAGCCGATGGTCACGATGCCGGTTTGATTCAGACCGATGAAGGTAAGGAAGAGGCCGATTCCGACCGCATAGCTGTAGCGCAGCGTCGGCGGAATCGCTTCAACCATCCATTTCCGTAGGCGGAAGAGGGTCATCAGGATAAAGAGAACTCCGGCGACGAATACCGCTCCCAAAGCCTGTTGCCAGGTGTAGCCAAGGACGTGAACTACGGTAAATGCGATGAAGGCGTTTTCGCCCATGTAGGGGGCGATGGCGAAGGGGCGGTTGGCATAAACGCCCATTAGCAGGGTGCCGAAAATGGCCGTCAGGATGGTTGCCGTGAGCGACGCGCCTGGCGGCATTCCCGCGGTTTTTAGGATGGCGGGATTGACAGCCACGATGTACGACATGGTGAAGAAGGTGGTCAGCCCGGCGATGAATTCGCGGCGGACCGTGGTGTGGTGACGCGATAGTTGGAAGTATTGCTCGAGCCAACGGTTCAAAACGGCCTCAGGTTGGGAAGGGAGAATTGTACATTCGCGGGGCGAGTGGGAACGAATGAGTTTGTTTTTGCCGCGTGCGATTCAGCGTCGGCGATCAGGCTTGGCGAAGTTTCGCCAGAAATTGCGGATCGATGTTGCCGCCGCTGATGACCGCGACATTCATTCGGGTGGGCGGTAGTTCGGAGGGATGGAACATGAATGCGGCGACCGAGACCGCGCCGCTCGGCTCGGCCACAGTTTTTGGATTCGCGCTGAGCGCGCGCGCGGCCTCGCGAATCTCGTCCTCGGAGACGGTGATAATGTCGTCGACGTAGGCGCGGATGTGGGCGAAGTTGATTTCGCCGATGCTTTGCGTGCGCAGGCCGTCGGCCAGCGTCTGGGAAACCTGCTGGGCAGGGAAGGAGACGATATGCCCGGCGCGGAGGCTGGCGCGGGCGTCGCCGGCCAACTCGGGCTCGACTCCGATTACATGAATGGCGGGATTGGTCAGCTTAATGGCGGCGGAGATTCCGCTGATGAGGCCGCCGCCGCCGACCGGGGCGAGCACGGTTTCGACGTCGGGAAGATCCTCGAGAATTTCCAGCCCAACTGTGCCTTGGCCGGCGATGATTTTTTCGTCGTTGTAGGGCGGCACGATTACGTAACCGTGTTCGGTGGCGAGCTGCTCGGCGCGCAGGCGGCGCTCTTCGCTGGCGGGGCCGACGATGACGATCTCCGCGCCGAGCGCGGCTGTTGCTTCGAGTTTGTTGCCGGGAGCGTTGTTGGGCATGACGATGACGGCCTTGATGCCGAGCGCGCGCGCCGCGTAGGCCACTCCTTGCGCATGATTGCCGCTGGAATAGGAGATGACGCCGCGGCGGCGTTCGGCCTGGGTGAGCGAGGCGACTTTGTTGTAGGCTCCGCGCAGCTTGAAAGCGCCGATGGGCTGGAGGTTTTCAAGCTTGAGGAAGAGCTTGCGTTTACCCGTGCCGCCGCCGCGAAATTCAACCAGCGGCGTGCGGACGGCGATGCCGTGGAGGAGGGCTTGGGCGGCGCGAATGTCGTGGAGGGTGACCATCGCCAATGAGGGTGCCCGGTGCTGGGATTTTTTGCAAGTTGAATATCTGTGATCTATAAGTTACAATAGACGTAAATGGAAATTCGCCGGTATCTCACTCCGTCGGGCAGAGATATTTTCGGCGAGTGGCTATCGGAACTGAGAGACGTTCGAACCAGGGCAAAGATCGTGGCCCGGATCGATCGCCTCGCGGCAGGAAATTTCGGTGACTGCAAGGCACTGCGCGACGGCATATTCGAGCTGCGCATCGACTGGGGGCCCGGCTATCGAGTCTATTACGCGCTGGTTGGCAGGGAGTGCGTGCTGCTTCTCGCCGGCGGAGATAAGCGCAAGCAGTCATCCGACATCAAGCGCGCTCTCGAATACCTTAGAGATTACAGGGAGAGAACACAATGAAACGCAAGGCGAGCATATCGCACGACGAAGCTACGGTTCGTGAACTGCGCGAAAATCCGGAGTTTGCGGCTGAGTACCTGCGCGCCGCTTTAGAGGATGAGGACGAACCGAGCGTACTTCTAGTCGCGCTGCGTCGCATCGCCGAGGCGCGGGGCGGAATCGCCAAGGTCGCCAAAGCTGCCGGCATTGAGCGCGAGAGCCTGTACCGCGCATTGTCGGCCCGCGGAAACCCGCGGCTTTCTACGTTGGTTGCCGTGACCAAGGCGGTGGGGTTGAAGCTTACGGTAGAAGCCGCACAGTAGGAATGGCGGCTTCCGGGCGTTCGGGAAGTAACGCTTGGTAACGAGTTAGTTCGGAAGGCCGAACCGGAATTGCGAAGCCGTGATCTCTCACTAACCGATTGACCTCATCGAAAGTCGAAGAAGAAGCCCAAGGTGTGACAACTATTCCGGCTAAAAGTTCCCCTAGGTTAACCCTTCGCCTGTGGCCCTTTAATACACGGTCAGGCGGGGGTGGAGGGACTGAATGTGGCCGACCGTCAGCATCGAGATGCCGGTTACCGCTTGCAAGTGGATCAATAATCCACAACATTGCCCTGACCTCTTGCTCGTTGCTGTACTCGATTCGTTTGGTGGTGATAAAACGCAGTACGTTCCAAGTAGTAATGACCGCAGTGCATCCAGGCCTGTGAGTTGTTCCCACCCATACCGAACCAGCCCCAGGAATGCTCTGTCACCCATTGCGTCGAGGGCAGACTTCAGCAGCGAGTACCGAGAACAGATGCCCACTCCGTCTTCGCCGTATTTTTTCCACATCTGGCATGTTTCTTCGCGAAACAGATGCCAACAGCTAATATAAAAGCCCTCGCGATCCTGACTGACCCAATGTGATGCTCCAGTTTCTGTCTGTCGAACACGTCAAGAGGATTTAGCCTTAATGCAGGGAGGTATTCTTCAAGCGGCAGTCCCTCGCGCTTGTCGTTATCAAACAGGTCGGCACGACAGAAATACAGTTCCACAGGTTCAATCAGGTTGCGGAACTTCCCCATACTCATGAAGCGCCAGATCACTGCGTTTTGATCTTCTGGCTCAAGTCGGTCGGGATAGGATTCCACCGCCATTACAGAAAAGGATATCAGATTTCGCTGTTTGTTCGCTAGATACAGAAGTAGACCTTAGAAGCTCAAATCTCCAGTATTACCGGCATAATCAGCGGGCGCCGTTGCGTCTGCCGCGAGATATACCGCTTCAAGTCCGTGCGGATTTTTTCTTTGATTACGCCGTAGTCGGCTTTCTCTTCGGCGCTCGATGCGTCGAGGGTCTCCATCACGATTTCGCGGGCGCGTTCGACAATTCCGTTTTCGCCGGGGGCGAAGCCGCGCGTCACAATCTCCGTCGCCGATTCGACTCGCCCGGTGAGTTTATTGATGGCGATGATCGGCATGACGAAGCCGTCCTCGCTCAGATGGCGGCGATCTTTAATTACTAAATCTTCCACCACGTCGTTGCGCGAGCCGGAGTCGATGCAGACACGGCCCACATTCACTCGGCCCGCTTTGCGCGCGCCGTGTTCGTCGATTTCGAGCACATCGCCGCTTTCGATCAGGATGACTTGGCCGACGGCGCCGCGCATGGTGCCGGCGAGTTCGGCGTGCAGCTTAAGCTGCCGGTATTCGCCGTGAATGGGGATGAAATACTTTGGGCGAACGAGATTGATAATGAGCTTAAGTTCTTCCTGGCTGGCGTGCCCGCTGACGTGGACCGGAGGGTAGGAGCCATCGTCATAAACGACGAACGCTTCGCGGCGGAAGAGGTGGTCTACTACGCGGTAGATAGCTTTTTCATTGCCGGGAATGATGCGGGAGGAGAGAACTACCGTGTCGCCCTTTTCGATCTTGGCGTGCTTGTGATTATCCACTGCGGCGCGAGACAGCGCGGACATGGGCTCGCCCTGCGTGCCGCTGATGAGGACGCAGACTTTTTCTGGCGGGAAGTTTTTCATCTCCCCGGGATGGATCGCCATGCCTTCGGGGATCTGGATGTAACCGAGGTCCTCGGCGATTTCGGAAGAGTTTTCCATGGAGCGGCCGATGAAGCAAATCTTGCGGCCGTGCTCGCGCGCCATATCAACGGTCAGCTTGATGCGGTGAATGGAGGAGGAGAAGCAGGAGATAAAAAGGCGGCGCTCGGTGCGCACGAAAATTTCTTCGAACTTACGGTGCACGGCGCGCTCGCTCGGCGTATAGCCTTTGCGCTCGACGTTGGTCGAATCCTGGAGCAGAGCGAGCACACCTTCTTTGCCATATTCGGCGAAGCCGTGAAGATCGAAGAGGCGATTGTCGGTGGGCGTGGGATCGACTTTGAAATCGCCGGTGTGCAGCACGACGCCGAGCGGCGTGTGAATGGCGAGGGCGACGCAATCGACCAGGCTGTGCGTGACCCGGAGGGCATGAATCGTAAATGGGCCGACTTTGAAGCGTTCGCCGGCGCGAATTTCGCGCAAATCGGCGTCGTCCAGAAGTTGATGCTCGTCGAGCTTGTCTTCCACATAAGAGAGCGTGAACTCGGTGCCCCAGACGGGGACGTTGAGCTCGCCGAGAACCCAGGGCAGCGCGCCGATGTGGTCCTCGTGCCCGTGGGTGAGGATGATGCCGCGCACAAGCTTGCGATTTTCGAGCAGGTAGGAAATGTCGGGGACCACGATATCGACGCCCAGCAGTTCGGTTTCAGGGAACATCAGGCCGGCGTCGACGACGATAATGTCATCGCCGTAGCGGAGGGCCATGCAGTTCATACCGAACTCGCCCATTCCGCCGAGCGGAACTATGTGCAGTTTTCCAGTTGCCATTCGATGCATTGATGCTAGCACACGCGCGGGGCCGGAGCTGGCCCGGTGCGGTCTTCGGCCCGCTGATAAACTTAGCGTTGGGTCGTTGGTTGTTGGGCCATTTCCGCCGAGGCTAAAAGCAGCCAGCGAACGACCAACGACGAACGACGAACGACTAATGACCGAAGTATGGCCGAAGAAAAAAAATCATGGTTGCGACGGCGCGCGGAGGAGGCGATCCGCGGCGGCCTGACGCGCGCGTACCGGACCATCCGGGTGGAGCCCGAGCGCTTTCTGTTTCAACTGCGCGCCGCGTATGGCCTGCCGATTATCACGTTTCACGGCGTCTACTCGGTTGAAATGTCGCGGCTCGACGATGTGGCCGAGTCGGTGATTCGCAGCGGCATGAGGATGGCGGCGGCCGAGGGCGCGGGGCTGGGCTTCGGGGGGATTTTGACGATCATGCCGGACCTCGGAATTCTCTCGGCCATTACGATGCGCACGATTCAGAAGCTGAGCCTGCTTTATGGCTTCGAGATGAACACCGACGACGAAGTGGCCGAGTTGTGGATTGCGGCGGCCAGCGCGGCGGGCGTGGACATCAGCCGCGAGCTGCTGGAAAAAGAAGTGGTCAACAAGTTCGTGCCCAAAGTGATCCAGCGAATCGCGGCGCGCGCCAGCGCCGAAGTGGTGGAGAAATGGGCGGGACGATTGATTCCGATCGCAAGTTCGGTCATCGGCAGCACGCTGAACTACTACTTTGTGCGCGCGTGGGGCATGCGCGCACTGGCGCACTTCCGGCACAAACACCTTGAGGCACGGCGGAAGCTCATCGAAGAGCAAAGCCAGACGGCGGGGATTAAGTTGTCAGGGGAATGTAAACTCTAGCGGCGTCTCGTCGAAGCGCCGAACCCGAGTGAACATCTAAAAAAAGGACTGGCTTATGACTACCGCAGCCAGTCTTCCAGTTCTACTCCGCGATCGGTTTTTTCGTCGCGATACTTGACGATGACTGGAGCATAGAGCGAGAGACCCCATTCGGCGGCTTTGCCCTTGGTCACGGCTCTTGAGCCGGGGACGACGACAGCGTTCTCGGGAACTTCCAGCGGCTTGTCGGAGGATGCGCGATAGACTTCGCCGCGCACCAGATCGTAGAGTGGCGTGGAGCGCGTGAGAATCGTGCCCGCCCCCAGCACCGCGCGCGCGCGGACGAGCGTGCCTTCGTAAATGCCGCAATTGCCGCCGACCAGCACGTCGTCTTCAATAATGACGGGCGCGGCATTGACCGGTTCGAGCACGCCACCGATTTGCGCAGCGGCGCTCAAGTGGACGCGCTTGCCGACCTGCGCGCAGGAGCCGACCAGCGCGTGCGAATCGATCATCGCACCCTCATCGACGTACGCGCCGACATTGATGAACATGGGCGGCATGCAGATGACCGACGGCGCGACATAAGCGCCTTCGCGGATCGACGAGCCTCCGGGAACGAGGCGCACGCGATCGGCGAGCGTCAGGCGGCGCGCGGGAAAAGTGTCCTTGTCAATAAAAGAGAGCACGTCACCGTCCGACATTTGTTGTAACTCGCCCAGCCGGAAGCCGAGCAGGATGCCTTGCTTGACCCAGGCGTTTACGACCCAGTTTCCGCCGACTTTCTCAGCGGCGCGAATGGCGCCACGAGTCAGAGCGGCGCGGAAGTTGAAAAAAGTGGGACGAGCTTCGTCAGGGTCAGCGATGGTTGCGGACCCGCACAGGGCTTCGATGGCTGACTTCAGTTTCACAGTTGATTCGGGCATAGGCAGAGCATACGCAGAGCGATGATTCGCGGTGAGTGCGAGCGACTGCAGATTCCTCACTTCGTTCGGAATGACAATCCATTAACTTCCGAGCTATATCGAAAAGCTCGCGGCTCGTAGCCCGCCGCCCGAAGCTGATTTACGCCATGCACTTGCATTCGCTGCGAATCAACACTCCGGGCAGATGATGCGTCGCCTCGCGCGCTTCGTTCGGATTGCCAAACGGGCCGTGCCAGCGCGAGTGATTCGGATCGTGGCCGGCGGGCCGTCCTTTGCCGGAACTGCATTGCCCGCAACTGGCGCGGTGCAGAATTACCTTGTGCGGCCCGGCGGCCCAGCTTTCATAAACAAAAAACTCAACCGGCGCGGCGACCGGGGAAGGCCGCGTGAGCACGCCGGCATCGGTCGCGATCTTTTGCAGCTTCGAGCGCGTGTCGCGGCGCATGGGAACGAGCGGCAGGCGATAGATCTCCTGGATCTTGCCCATCATGGCCAGCACGGCCTTCACCGGCAGCGGGCTCGACTCGATAAAATTCGCCTGCATGAGCGGCAGATATTTGCGGTGCAACGTGCGCGCCGTCTGCCAATCGTTGGCGAGCGCGGCGCGCGTCATCGCCGCCATCTCGTGCGGAATTTCGTTGGACGCAACCGAGACGATGCCGACGCCTCCAAGCGCGATCACCGGCAAGGTGATGGCATCGTCGCCGGAGAAGACGAGAAACGTCTCGGGTACAAGGTTGAGCGCTTCGGCGATTTGCGTGATGCTGCCACTCGCCTCTTTTACGCCGATGATGTTCGGCACCTCGCTCAGCCGCGCCAGCGTTACGGGCTCGAGGTTGGCCGAGGTACGCCCGGGCACGTTATAGAGAATCAGCGGCTTGTCCACCGCCTCGGCGATCGCGCGGAAGTGGCGATACTGGCCCTCCTGCGTCGGCTTGTTGTAATAAGGGGAGGCGGTGAGGATCGCGTCCACGCCCGGGCGCGCCGCGACCTCTTTCGCTTTGCCGACGGCCTCAATGGTGGAGTTCGAAGTCGCTCCCGCCATGATGGGCACGCGCCCGGCTGCAACCTCGATGGTCACGTCAATCACGTGCAGCCACTCATCGTGCGTCAGGGTCGGAGTTTCTCCGGTCGTTCCGCAGGGAATCAGGAAATCGATGCCCGACTCGACTTGCCAGGCGACCAGATTGCGGAGCGCAGTTTCATCGACCGCGCCGTCGGGGGTGAACGGCGTAACCAGGGCAGTACCACAGCCTCGGAGTTGCATGATGCTAAGGATAGCGCGAACTGAGCCAAGTGTCAGGTGACAGGCATGGAACGACAGCGCGGCGAGCCAGCCGAACCTTGGTGGCCGGCGCAAATGTGATTTCTAGGAGGGATCTCTAAGGTTCAGTTTTTCCCGCTGGAGATGCTGGAGATCGCGTTTCATCTGGCCGAGCGCGGTCATTTCCGCCTGAGTCCGTCCATATCCGAGAGCCATCAGGGTGGCGACTCGCCGCTCAAACTTGCTGCGCACCGCGCCGTGCGGTTGCGGCGGATTGCCCGGTGCTGGCCGCTTTTCGGTATGGTCGCGGAGGGCGACGTAGAGCATTACCGCGGGCACGATGAGCAGCATGGCGCCGCTGAAGGCCGTCAATAGTTCGATCCAGTGCTGAAGGGCGAGTGCAAAGAGCTCGCCAAGAATGCGCAAAAGATGAATTTGAATCGCCAGCAAGGTGAACGCCGCCAGCAGCAGAAATACGCCCAGCGTGTACTCATGGCGAGCCCGATGCGTATAGAGCAGAATCACGATCACGACGAGCAGAAGGACAATGGTCATGTCGGACCGGCTCCTTCCAGGAAGAAGCGGTGAATCGTCCGAGCGCAGGCTGATGGCGAACGCGCGGGAATTGTTTCTCGGAATATCGTAGCACTGCCGGCGGCAGCCGCCAGAAACTTTGCCCGGACAGCCGACGGCGTCAGTCCCGACTCAGCAATCAGTGCGACGTGGCCGCTACAGTTCGCGCCAGACGGTGCGGAAGTCGAATACGCCGGATTTGCCGACGAGCCATTCGGCGGCGCGTATCGCGCCCTCGGCGAAGCCGCGGCGGGATTTCGCATCGTGGCAGAGATAGATTCGGTCGGCGGCGGAGTTGAAGACCAACTCGTGCATGCCGACCGCGTCGCCTTCGCGGAAGGAGACGATTTCAAGCTCCTGCTGGCTCGACTCGCGAATTATTTTTTGCATGGTGACAGCTGTACCCGACGGCGCATCTTTTTTCTGGGCGTGATGGCGCTCGAAAATCTGGCCAGAATAATCGAAGTTCATGGCGGCGGCGGACGCTTGCACGATCTCGAAGAATAAGTTCACGCCGATGGAGAAATTCGAGCCGTACAGAAGGCCCGCGTTGGCCGCAAGCGCAAGTTCGCTGAGGCGCGGAAGTTCGCCGTACCATCCGGTGGTGCCGATGACGATGCATTTGCGAGCGCGGATGCAGGCTTCGGCGTTGCCGACGACGGCGGCAGGTGTGGTGAAGTCGATGACGGCGTTAAAGGGCGCGAGAAAGCCGGGAGTGAGGGCGCAGGCGTTAACATTGTCGGCCCCGCCGAGGACTTGCACGTGGTGACGGCGCTCGCGCGCGACCTCGGCTACGAGGGAGCCAGTCTTGCCGCGGCCTAGAATTAGAAGCTGCATAGCCGAGAACCTTTAACCGCAGAGTGCGCCGAGATCGCGCAGAAATTTCTGGGATTTTACCACCGCCCGATTCTAATCGTTTAGATGAGGCCAGAGATGGTGCGGGAGTTCTGATTTTTCTGCTTTAAATTCTCCGCGCTCTCAGCGAACTCTGCGGTTGAAAAGTTCTACGCGAATACTTCCGGGTCGGCTTCGGCGAAGAATGCATGGTGCAGGCGGCGGACGACCTCAGTCGCGTCGTCTTCCTCGATCACAAACGTCAGATTAATTTCCGATGCGCCCTGCGAAATCATGCGGATCTTCACGTTTTCCAGCAGGCCGAAAACCTTGGCGGCAATGCCGGGCGTTTCGCGTAAATTGACGCCCACCAGGCACACGATGGCTTTGCGGCCCTCGTACTTCACGTCCGCGAGCTTTGCCAGATCGGCGGCCAGCGCAGGAATTGACTCGTTCGTCTCCGCCGTAACCGAGACGCTGACTTCGGAAGTTGAAACGACGTCGACGGCGACGTTGTGTTGATCAAACAGCTCGAAGATGGATTTGAGATATCCGTGAACGAGCAAGCGTCGGGGCGCCGCGACTTCAACGAGAGTGATTTTCTTTTTCAACGCAATAGCTTTAAAAATATTAGTGCAGTGCGGCGCGCGCGCCGTGACCTTGGTGCCTTCGCAGGTGGGGTTCTGCGAATTGAGAACGTAGACAGGAATGTTTTGCTGAATGGCGGGCAGCACAGTCGCCGGGTGGAGAACCTTGGCGCCGAAATAAGCGAGTTCGGCAGCTTCGTCGAAGCTGATGACCTTGATGCGTCGCGCGTCAGGGCAGAGGCGCGGGTCGGTCGTCATCATGCCGTCAACGTCGGTCCAGATTTCGATGCGCTGCGCGCCAAGGCCCGCGCCGAAAATGGCGGCGGAAAAATCAGAGCCGCCGCGGCCGATCGTCGTCGTAATACCGACGCGATTGGAGCCGATGAATCCGCCCATGACTGGAATCTTTCCCGCCTCAATAGCGGGTGCGACTTTCTTCTTTAGCCGCTCGTTGGTTTCTTCGAACTGAGGAACCGCGCGGGTGAAACTGCTGTCCGTGAGCAGGCACTGCCGCGAATCGACGTGCACGCCGGGCATTCCACGCGCGACAAACGCCGCCGCCACGATTTTGCTGGAGAGCACCTCGCCAAACGACGCGACATAATCGTAGGTGCGCGGCGTGATTTCGCCGACGGCTCCAATGCCGCGCAGAAGTTCGTCGAGGTCCTCAAAGTCCGCGCCCAGATCGCCGTGAAACTCGGTAAAGAGCGCAGTGCCGAGAAGCTCACCGGCCGTTTCGTAGTGGCGTTCGCGCAGGGCGCGTGCCATCTTTAGAGCCGTCTTGCGGTCGCCACTGCCGGCGGCTTTGCCCATAGCGAGGAGGGAATCGGTCACCTTGGCCATGGCGCTGACGACCACCACCGGCCGGTCGGCGAGCCGGCCTTGCACGATCTGCGCGACGCGATCAATGGCCTTGGCGTCCTGCACGGAAGTCCCGCCAAACTTCATCACGATCATGGGCGGACGCCCTTCCAGATGGAGAACGTGATAGGAGTGTTCATCCCAAATAGCCTTTGGCCTTGAGCAGTTCGGCGTTCAGCAGGGCCGCGCCGGCTGCGCCGCGAATCGTGTTGTGCGACAGAACGGTAAATTTCCATTCGAGCACGCTGCATGGGCGCAGTCGTCCGACGGCGGTGGTCATGCCCGCGCCGAGGGCAACGTCAAAGCGCGGCTGCGGGCGATCCGGCGCAGTGAGATAGACAACCGGTTTTTCCGGCGCGCTCGGAAGATGCAGGCGCTGCGGCTCGGCAGAAAATTCATTCCAGGCGGCGATAATCTCTTCAGGCTTTGCCTTCCTCTTGAACCGCACCGACACCGACTCAGTGTGGCCATCTTCCACCGCGACGCGATTGCACTGCGCGCTCATCGCAAACGGAGCGGGATCGACGCGGTCGCCATTGAGCGTGCCGAGCAGTTTCTGCGTCTCCTCCTCCATTTTTTCTTCTTCATTCTTGATGTAGGGAATGACGTTGCCGAGAATGTCGAGCGAGGCCACTCCCGGATAACCGGCGCCGCTTATGGCTTGCATCGTGACGGCCATTACGGCCTCAAGTTGAAAGCGGCGATGCAACGGCGCGAGCGCAAGGACCAGACCGATGGCGGAGCAGTTGGGATTGGTGACCGCGAATCCTTTGGACTTCTTACGCCATGGCTGCGTATCGATAAGCGCGATGTGATCGCCATTGACCTCGGGAATAACCAGCGGCACGTCGGCCTGCATGCGCAGAGCACTGGAGTTGGAAACGACGGCGCAACCGGCCTCGGCGAATTGCGGCTCGAGTTCGCGCGCGATCGCGGCATCCAGCGCGGCGAAGATAATTTTCGGCGCGCCCTCAGGCTTGGCGGGCGCGATGGTCATGCTCGCGACGCGCGCGGGAATCGTGGTTTTCAGCTGCCAGCGCGCGGCCTCGGCATAAGGCCGTCCCTCGGAGCGGTCCGATGCGGCGAGCCACGCGACCTCGAACCAGGGATGGTGTTCGAGCATCTGGATAAATCGTTGCCCAACGATGCCGGTGGCACCGAGAATTCCAACAGGAAGTTTGTGCGACATGGATAAGTTGAATTCTATAACAACGGATATTTCGGGCTGCACATATAAGAGCGAGAGTCAAGAGCGAGAGTGCGGCGAGCGGACCGGCGCGGCTGGGGCCGGGGAAAATTAGTTCGTTTCGCGGCCCAATTCGTGCGGAAGAAAATCGTTGAGCGGTCCGAATTTTCGCTTTTCCGCGTAAATACGCCAGCGTCGAAACATTATGCGCAAGCTGGCCATCACTGGAATGGACAGGTAAACGCCGAGCACGCCGGCGATTTCGCCGCCCGCCAGAATTCCAAACAAGGCCGCCAGCGGATGCAACTCTACGCTCCCTCCCATGATGCGCGGCGAGATGACGTAATCCTGCACCATGCGCCAGAGCAGCAGAAAAGCGACCAGGAGAATCGGATGCGGATAGCTGCTGAGAACGGCGACCACGACCATTACGACTGCCGCGACCAGCGGCCCGACCACCGGCACGAATTCCAGCGCGCCGCCGGCCGTGCCGAGCATCAGTGCGTAGGGCACGCGCATCGCTCCCAGTACCGAGGTGTAGACCACCAGCGAAAAGGCGGCCAGCGTCAACTGGGCGCGAATAAACTGCGCCAGCATCTCATTCAGATCGTGCAGCACGTCTTCCAGAAACTCGCGCTGGGTCCGGGATTGCACTAGCGCAACGAGAACGGCGTGGAAGCTGTCGCCATCGCGCAGGAAAAAAATCGCAAGTATGGGGACGAGGAAAAGTACCCAGATTTCCTGCGCGGCCTCAGCCGCGCGCACGCCGAAGCGCTGCGCCAGTTGGGCGATGTCTTCGCGATGGTTGAGAAGAAAGCCCTGAATCCGCGCCTGCGTTGCCGCGCTCCAGCCGTGCTCTTTGCTGATGCGGGCCGCCAGTTCGCCGATGGGCGTCGAAAGTTGGCCGCTGGTGGCCTTATCCATCAGGCTGGGCAGCGCCTGGCCTAAGCGGGAGCCTTGGCGGCTGATGCGCGGCCCCGCGAGAACGAAGAACAGCCCCACCGCCAAGAGGAGCAGGAAATAAATCACGGCGATGGCGCGCGTCCGGCCATGCACGAATTTCTCAAATCGGCCAACCGCCGGGTTGATCAGGTACGCGAAGAAGATGGCGAAGAGGAAGAGGATGAGCGTGCGCCGCGCCGCATAGAGAAATCCCAGGATCAGCGCGAAGAACAGCAGCGTGAATACTACCCGTGACGTGCGTGAGTCGAGGATGGTCAATGGTCAGTCCGCAAAAATCACTTTACCGAGCTTACACCCAGCCTGTTGGGCGAAATCAGAATTGCCATTGAGCCATTCCGCACTAGTCGCGAATGACCTCAGTCTTATCGCCCTCGATCACAATGCGCATCACCTTGAACTGGTCGTCGAGCCAGATCTGCCACGGCCCCACCTCGGTCTTGAATTCGACTTTATTGAATTCCTGCGGGTTGCCTTTGTAGTTCACTTTTTCGCGGCCCAGGTATTCCGCGCTTAACGGCGAAGAGGAATGCTGGCGCGGGTTCAAGGTTCCGAATTGCGACCGCTGCCTGGTGGGGCATTGCACCACGCCTTTTTCCTGCTTGCAGGTGGCCGCCAGAAACCGCCAGACGAGCACTTCGCGATGGATGAAAAAATAGTCGTCAAGAATGCTCGTCGAAGGCGGCAACAGGTAGGGCTGCTCATGTTCCTTATCGGTCGGGCCCGCCGTCCATCGCTGATTCAGGAACTGTTCATTCGGAGTGATCACCGACTCGGCCTTTTCCGGCAACAGCTCCTTCCACTCATAGCGGCGGATGTCCCCGGCGCCGTTGAGTTCCAAGGTGGAATTTTGCACCGCTTGATTGGGATCGTTCTCGGTTTTGAAGTCCGACTTGATCACGCTGCCCGTGTTGTTTTGATAGATGGAAAAAGTCTCCGTGCCCACGCGATGGCCGTTCATAAAGATGCCAAACGAGCCGGCGTCGATCTTTTGGCCTTCCGCGGCCTTTTCTTTTTCCTTGTCTTTCGGGGGCGCGGCGAATGCCACGCAAAGAGCGATTGACGCAAATACAAAACATGCGATCAGGCGGGCGGAAAACTTCACTGGGATTCTCCTATTCTGAATTCTCCGCGCTCAGCGGATGAGGAAGCTGGTTTGGCGCCATCGCGCGCCCCGGCGGTTGCAGCGGCAGGCCGAGGCGAGGCGCCCGGTTGCGTATCCGCGCCATCGCTCAATTCCAATGCGCGTTCGATCTCCGCGCAAACGGCGGCGCAGTCTTTGCCGTCCGTGCACACAGTGAACGATGCCTGGCGGTAGAACGGAAGTCGCGCCGCGTGCAGCGCGGCAAACTGCTCGCGATCCTTGCGCAAAGGACGCTCCTCCCTGCCGGCCGCCTCCTCCTGCGCGCAGCGCTGCCAAAGCTCGGCAACCGGCGCATCAAGAAACACAGAGGGCCAAGGCCGCAGCAGTTCGCGATTGACCTCCTGCGCAAACGCGCCGCCGCCGAGAGCAACTACAGTAGCGCGTTGAAGTGAAGCGGTAAGATCGCGCAGCGCGCTGCTTTCCGATGCGCGGAAGCCGCCCTCTCCCTGAAGGCGAAAGATCTCGGGAATGGTTTGGCCGGCGCACCGCTCGATGTGCGCGTCGAGATCGACGAACTCCCAGCCCAGCCGGCGGGCCAGTTCTCGCCCGACCACGCTTTTGCCGGATCCCATAAACCCTACGAGAAAGATGGCCTGCACTCCCATACTCATGTTTGTGGTGCGAGAGGGCACACGGAGAACATCGCGAACCCGGGGGCCGACTGCTCCAATAGCTGATTTCTGTGGTGCTTGAAGCGGATTTTATCACTGCCGGAGCGCGGCTTGGCCCATGAAGCCGGGTGGCGGAGGGTACCAAAGTCAGTCCGCGAGAAAAGGCGAGAATTTTCTGAGACGAAATACCCGAGGACGACGTAACCTAAAGCCCAACCCTCAAATCCCCAACATTACTGCTGCTTGAGCCGGATCTGTCCGCGGAACGACCGCAACACGACTTTAGACGCCGCTTGTCCCACCGAGCCAAAGAAAGAGCGGCCCTGCTCAAGCGCGTAACGGCTGTGCTGCGGCATAAGATCGAGATCGTTGTGTACTTTGCCCAGCATCGAGTGCGCGCTGAAATCGGCCGAGGTATTCCCCGGCACGATGGCCTCGATGTCGCCGGTATGGGTCATCAACTTGTAGTCGCCGCCTGAGCCAAAATCGCCAGCGTAGAAAATTCTTCCGCTGCCCGAGTCTGCCCGGACAAATGGCCCAGTCACGGACTTCAAGACCACCGGCCCGCTGATGGTGGAGAGCTCGATATGCCCGTTGCTCACATCCGTAAGAGTGATCGGCCCGCTCATGGTTCGGACGTGCACATGGCCATTGCTCACGTGCTGGACATTAACCACCGCATCGGTTCCTTCGAAGGTCAAATCGCCGCGCAGGTTCTCGGCCGACAATGGGCCGTTGGAGGAGCGAAGGCTGATCGTCGCATCGGCGGGAACAAGCAATTCGTAGTCAACGCGGCCGCTCTGATGGTCGGCGCCTGACAAAAGGTGCGACGCGATCTCAACCCGGTTGCCGCGCTGCATATTGTCGACTTCCGTTTTGTCGGACTGGGAAATGGCGGTGACGACCACCTCGGAGCTCGTGCCCGGCTTTACCGAAATCGCCCCATATTGCGTGTCGACTGAGATATTGGCGTTCGGGCCCACGACAAAGCGGTACTCCTTCCTTGACTCGGCGATCGCCAGCGAAACCATGCAGGTAGCCAGCGCGAGCGTTACAACTGTGGTTTTTTGCAGCCTGTCCATAACAAAAGCCCCTTCGGCCGGCGTCCGCGGCCTACCTTAGCCTACTGAATGCGATCCAATGCCATTTGGTACAGCATCGCCTTCTGCTGATAAACGTCCAATAAATGCTGCCGGGCATCCACATCCCCGGGGTTGCGACTGATATAAGCCTGGGTCTCGCGGATTTCATTATTTACCGCGCGCAACTGATTTTCATAGGTGACCCGCATGGTGGGTGCGCGCGAGGAGACTTCACTCAAAAATTGACTGTCTTCGCCGGGCGTGGGCGGGGAGAGTTCGACCTCTTCGGCGGAAGCGTTAATGTCTGGCTGCTTCGCCTGCGGAGGAGGCGCAGAAGTTGATGGCGGCGCGACGTGCGGCAGTTCTTGCAAGCCGGCAGTCTGCTGCGTGCCAGCCTGCTGCGTGTTCGGCTGCGGCGCGACCGCCTGCGATGTCGCTGCCTGTGGTGCAACTTCGGCCGGCGTTTGCTGCGCCGTCGTGTTGGCGACCGGCGATGTGATTCCCGGCTTCGCCTGGTGACTAACGACATAAGAGCCCACCGCCAGAATCGCGGCCGCGACCGGCGCCAGCCAAACCAGGCTCCATCGACGCGAGCGGCCGGGCACAACAACGGGCCGGGCGGACGCCAGTTCCTGGTCACGAATCAGACCTTCCGCGCGCAAGTCGGCGGCAAGTCGCACCCAGACTCTGTCCGGAGGATCTTCGCAATCGGAAAGCTGACGCGCCTCGCTCGCGATCAATTGAAGATCGGCGACCAGCTCCGAGCAATCGGGACACGACCTCAGATGCGATTGGATTTCTGGATCATGGCTGCCCCCCACTCGCTTGCCGTCAATAATGTCAGGCAGGATGCGATCCACATCGGAACACTTCATAACGCTCTCTCCCAGGATAACGCCACTGCTAACCTGTCTTGGCCTTTTCGGCTCTCATGAACTTCAGATAATCCCGCAGCTTCAACCGCGCCTTATGGAGCTGCGACTTGCTGTTTCCAATCGAACAGCCCACCATCTCGGCAATTTCATTATGCTCAAATCCTTCCACATCGTGGAGCACAAAAATCGTTCGATAGCCGGGCGGCAAGCGGTCAATCGCCCGCTGCAATTGCAGGCGATCAACGGACCCTCGCAGCTTGGCATCGTCGGCCCCAAACTCCTTGCGCGGCGCCTCGTCGTCCGATTCCAGAGTCTCCTCGAGCGAAACCGACGGCAACGCTTTCTTGCGCAGTTGCATCAGCACGACGTTGACCGTCATGCGATGCAGCCAGGTGGAGAAGGCAGATTCGCCGCGGAAGGTGGCAATCTTGCGGAACAGCTGAAGAAACGCCTCTTGGGCTAAGTCTTCCGCCTGCGAAGGATTGGACACCATGCGCAAACATAGCGAGTACACGCGCCTCTTGTGGAGCTGATACAGGGTCTCGAAGGCTGCTTCGTCCCCCTGTTTTGCCCGCTCAATAGCCTCTGTTTCGGTGATTCTTCGCTTCAGGTCGGTCAAGTCGCCTTTTCCGGCCGCTACTGTCTCAGATGCGGCTTCGAACTTTATTCGTTGTACTTATTTGCCAAGGAAGCGCTGGGGCGCTCAGCGGCATTCGGTCAGGCTAAGAATACCAAAAGCTGTAGCGAAACCTGCGATTTCCATAGATTCGATTCGCCCGGTAAGTCGGCGATTCGCGGAAATGTCACTTCCATGTCAACTCTCCATGTCACTTCCGTAACATGTCCAACCGGGCGCAACTCCGCGGCCGGGATTTACCCTCCGCCCTCCCGACTTACGAGCTGCCTGCCTTGATCGTCTCTAACCCGTGACCGTGCGGACCGGTTTCGCGGATTCGTAGCAGGATGGCGAAGGTCAGTCCGACGAATCCCAGAATGGAGAAGATCCACATTCCGAGGGCATACCCGCCCGGGTTGCCCAGGCCGGCGTGCATGTGATCGTTGGCATTGCCGATCAGCAGGTTCAGCAAAAAGAACCCAATCTGCTGGATCATCGTCATCAGTGCGTAGGCCGTGCCCAGTCGCGACTGATCCACTATGTAAGCCACCGACGGCCACATGACGGCGGGAATTAGCGAGAAGGCGATTCCCATCATGATCACTGGAACGAAAAGTGTGACTTGCGAATACGCCATCAGCAGGTAGACGGGCATCAGCAGGATGGAACCGAACATCATCATGAAAGCCCGCTTCCCGATTTTGTCGGATAGCAACCCGAACAGGGGCGTGGCGATCATGGAGGAAAGAGGAAGCATGCTGTTGAAGAATCCGGCTTTCTCGTGGGCGGCGACGCGCAGGGCCTCCGATGCCATCATGCCGCCGTGCGCCGCCAGGATCTTGTTGGTGAAGAAGTCGATGGCGAAGGTGCGGAAGGGGAAGATGGCGGAATAGAACGTGAAACAGAGGATCACGACGTACCAGTAGGAAGTGTTGAAGCGGAAGACCTGGCCGAATTCCAGCTTGTCAATGGAACCGGCCTGGCCGAGTTCGTAGCGCCCTTCGGCATGGCTCTCCAGCGCCCAATAGGTGGCGGAGCAGACCACCGCCAGGACGCCGGCGCCGACCGCAATCATGAGCGGCCCTTGCCAGCTCGGTTCTCCGTTGGGACCGTTGGGATAGAACACATGATTGGCCCAGGTGGGTGAGTTGTCGGCAGCGACCGATGCTAGGCGCGCGATGAGGAGATTGATGCCGAAGGCGAAGCTCAGTTCCTTGCCCTTGAACCACTTTGCCAGGACGGTCGTCACGGCGACGATCATGGACTCGGCCCCGAGGCCGAGGACGGTTCGACCCGCGATCATCACAGCCGGGCGACCGCGCAGGGCGGTGAGAAGGGCTCCGGCGAGGCAGATCGCGGCGAAAAAGGTGATGGCTTTCTTGGTGCCGATGCGGTCGATGACGATCCCGCCGATGAGCAGCGTGACGACTGCGGCAATGCTGTAGGAGGAATTGAGCCAGCCGAACGCGGTGGCGGAGAAGCCGAGCTTATCGATGAAGATGCGCTCCAGCGGATTGATGCTGTCGTAGATATAGTAGTTGCCGCCCATGGCAATGCTCACAAAAATGAGCACGGCCCAGCGATAGAGAGTGGAAGGTTCGGGGCGAGCGGCGGCAACCGGCGGCGTGGTCATTCGGGGCAATTATCCTCGGCGCGGCTCGGCGCCGCGTGGTCTGGCTGCAGAATCATCCGGTCGAAGATAGCAGATTGTCGCCGCCAGTGGCTCGGCAAAAGCGCGCCGGAACCGCGGCCGCCAAGTTTGTAGCCCCGCCGCCGGCCGGCATGCCGCCGCCTGTTTTCCGGTGTCGTCGAGCCATGTCCGCGCCGCAAATGCCTCCGACAGCTGACAATTGTCCGGCATTTTGAAACAATCGAATTCCGAACATGACATACACACATCGCACCCGCCGCCCCGTCGCCGTATTCTTAATTGTTCTCGCGCTCGTTTTCCTCGCCTGCCAAATCAGCGTCGCGCAGGCCCAGCCGAAACTCTCGCTGCGTCCGGTGTCGCAATCATCGGAAAAGCCCGCGGCCCAGGCTTCCTCCGCCGCAGCCTGCTCCACTGCGTTGCCCTCGGAAGACACGGTGAATTCCTTCCTCTTCCAGACCTTTGGCTACGATCCGCAAATCACCTGGAAGATCACTGACATTCGTCCGTCCGAGGTTCCCGGCCTCGCTGAGGTCAACGTGCTCGTGAGCGGCCCGCAGGGATCGAACCCGAACCGTCTCCTCGTCAGCTCCGACGGCAAGCACGCGGTTGCCGGAGACATCATTCCCTTCGGCGCCAAGCCCTATGAAGACGCGCGTGCCAAGCTGGAGAAAGGCGTCAACGGCCCCGCCAAAGGCCCGGCCAAGGCGCCCGTCACCATCGTCGAGTTCAGCGATATGCAGTGTCCGCACTGCCAGAAGGCCGCGCCCATTATCGAGTCGTTGCTCGCGCAGGAGCCCGACGCCCGTTTCGTCTTCCAGAATTTCCCGCTCCCCGGCCACAACTGGGCCGAGAAGGCCGCCGAATTCGTCGATTGCATCGGCCGCGCCTCCGGCGATGCGGTCTGGAAGTTCATTCAGAAAACCTTTGAAGATCAGGAAAACATCACCGCCGCGAATGTCGACGAGAAGCTGAAGGCGATCGCCACCGCCTCCGGCGCCAACGCCGACGAGATCGCTGCCTGCGCCTCGAAGCCCGACACCAAGGCCCGCATCGAGGCTTCCATCGCGCTCGGCAAGTCCGTCGGCGTAACCGGAACCCCCACGCTATACATCAACGGCCGCCAAGTCGGCGGCGGCAATCCCCTCGAAATGCAGAAAAAGATCGTGGACTTCGAAACCAGCCAGGATCAGCCGAGCAAAGATCAACCGAGCAAAGAGAAGACGAACAAAGATTAAGGCCAGCGAAGAAAAGAGCGCCAAGTAGCTGTCTTTATCAACAAGAGTCGAGGATCTCTAAAGTGGAGCCCCGGACTTCATGGGCCGTGAGCGTAATGGGGATTTATCAATAGCTATCAGCCTCGAAATCCAAGATCTGCTGAAGGTGCTCATTTAACTTGTTTGCATTCCGGCGCTACAAACTGCTTCCATTCATTCTTCCACTCCATTGCGTCCGTAAAATGGTTTTGAAAGAACTCGTCACCGGCACTCCAGAAAAGCTCGACCGCAACCCAGTATTTGTTGGCTGCGTTCGGGGTGGGCCACACTGCAACCGAGTACCGTGAGTATCCGATCATGATCATGTGCCCGTCGGGAGCAACGCGCGGCCTCTCAAAGAGAGCCACCCGCTTTAGTTCCGGCGTAAGTTCGCCGGGATTACTTGTCTTGTAAAGCGCGCTTTCCCTGTCCCATTTTGGGGAGCCATCTTCCTTAACTTTGGTGACGCCGTCAATTGAGCCGTTGCCGAGTACTGGAGCGCCGCTACGGAATTCGGGAACCCTATCGGTAATAGCCACTGTACAGGCGAGCTGCTGAAGTGACCTCCTGTCCTCAATTCGGCTGAGCGGGGGTAGCTTGGCTTCTTTTCGCACTTCGTCGAATAATCTTGCAACCGCATCTTCTTGGTGCCGGTCGCTTCGCGGCTTCGGGTGCGGGGTTGAGGTTTGGCCAGCTCCGGGATGAGTGGAGAAAAGGCCAATCAGCAGCGAGAGCGGGACAATCAGCTTGATGCGTGTATGCATCATTTGGTTTGCGTGCGCTTCATTCTACACAGCTTATAAAACTGTCGCTCTGCATAACGGACGAAAACAGGCGATTACGCTCACGAGCGCGAGTTACAATAAGCACGAACCCACCCCCGGAATGATTACCCAACTCAGTTCGCTCCCCGACGCATATCCTTGACACCCCAACTTATAATGTAAGTAGAAGGTTCCATCGGACGCGCCCCAGGGTCGTCGCCTTCCATTGCAGAAGGCCTTTCGTTCTTAGCCTCGAAAATGCCTCTCAGGAGGCGACGGTTGGAAACGGGTCTTTGACATTTATGTGAGCCGTGGATCACCCAGGTTTGACACTTTCATGGCCTGGCGTGAGCCGTCGATCATTCAGGTTTGACAACTCGTGAGTCGCTTCCCGGTTTCGTGAAGTCGACGCTAAGTCTTTGGTTTATAAAGACTTTATCTCTAAGTCCTTATTCCTCAAAGACCTGGCGCCGGGCACCCTCTAAGTCTTTGACTTCATTAGACCAGGGGAGGGGGGGTGGGGGGGTACCCCAAAGATCTCGACGTCTATAAGCGGTTGGTTTCCCCTGTGATCCTCCGTGTCCCCCGTGGTGAAAGCCTATGACTTCTATCGCAGTTAACTCCCACGCGCTCAAGACTTTACGTATAAGTCATTTAAGCTCAAGACTTTGGCAGGCAAGAAATCGCAAAATCTCCGAAAATCGAACCTAACTCCAACTCATAAAAAGAGTTGCAAGAAATAAGTTCAAGTCTAAATGTTTGAATACTTTGCCAGCCAACTTACTCTAAGTCATTGACTCCATTAGACAGGAGCATGAGGGGGGAGGGGAGGGGGGGTACCCCCACCATACAGAACGGTGAAAACTGACGATCCCCGCGAAAGCAAGCGTGGCCAGGCTCGAAGCCATTCCAACGGCACGGGCTATTCGGGAGTTTATGAGAACTGAAAACTGAGAACTGAAAACTGAGAACCGAGAACTGTCTTCTACCCCGCAGCAGCCGCTCCCCGCGGGTGATACCGCAGCGCGACATTCATATACACCTCGCCGCGCGCCGTGCTGAAGCACAAAACCACCGCTTCGGTATCTTCGCTGCTCTTGTCGCCGTGTTCCGAGGTGTGCAGCGTCGGCGGATGCACGCGGAAGTGAAATCCCTGATCGTTTAAAACGGTGACGGCGTTTCCAATAATCTGGTTTGCCAGTTCGCACACGGCCTCGCGAATCAGTTCCTCCGTGCCGGTCAACTCCGGACCCGCCAGATGGCTGGCAAAACACGCGCCCGTTTTTTCGTTCGCGTCAAAAATGATCCGGCCTTCGATGTCCCCCGTAAGGCACACTTCGGCGGCCACGCCCTTGCGCCGGTACGCCTCCTCGTCCATCGAGAGGTTCTCAATCGAGACCGGCGTTCCCAGCCCCTGCGCCAGCACCGCGTCGGCGGAATTCAAAAAGGGCTGAATCAGTTCCATGCGCATGGCTTACGCTCCCGCGCTCTGCGCTGTTTCCTGATCGTCGCGCATCACGTACTTGATGATCTCGTAAAGCACCTCGGGCTTCACCGGTTTTTGCACGAAATGCCGCGCCCCGCGCTGCAACGCGGCGACAATGTTCTCTTGGTATCCCACCGACGACACCATCACGATGCGCGCTCCCGGATGCGCGCGCACAATTTTCTCCGCCGCTTCGATCCCTTCCATTTGTGGCATGGTGATGTCCATCAACACGATGTCGGGTGTCAGCCGGTCGTACTCGGCGATTGCGCTCACTCCGTCACCCGCCTCGCCGGCCACTTCGCCGCCAAAGCTCTGCACCATGCTGGCCAGGTTCTTCCGGGCGAACACGGAATCATCGACGATCAGATAGCGCACCGGTTGTCCGTCTCCGCTGCGTTTCACGGGCGCAAACTGTTCCATCACACTCCTCCACGATCCCACTTAATCATGTTCCCAATACCTTTGGATAGATAACTCTAGTTACTTGCGGCGCTCGTTGCCTTGCCCCGATCTCGTTCCTCGCCGCCCTTCTCTTCCGCCCCGCACTGCGACAGCAAAAGCTTCGGCAGATCCTGAAGATCGACCGTGTGCCTCACGTAGCCGCGTTCAATCGCCGCTCTCGGCATGCCATACACGACGCACGTCTTCTGGCTTTGCGCGATGGTCACGCCGCCCGCCGCCTGAATCGCGCCCATCCCCGCCGCGCCATCTTCGCCCATCCCCGTCATCAGCACGCCCACCGCCTGCGCGCCGAACTCTTGCGCCACGCTGCCGAGCAGCACGTCTGCCGAGGGCCGATGCCCATTCACCGGTTCGTCTCCGGTGAGCAGCGCGACGTTACCGAGCGGCAGCCGTTTCACTTTCAAATGCCGATTGCCGGGACAAACCAGCGCGCGTCCCGCCAGCAGCAGGTCGCCGCCCTGCGCTTCCTTTACTCGAATCGGACACGTGTCGTCCAGCCGTTTGGCGAACAGTTCCGTAAAACCATGCGGCATGTGCTGCACCACCAGAAGCGTGCCCGCGAAATCGGTCGGCAGGTGCGAAAATAGGTACTGCAGCGCATTCGGCCCGCCCGTCGAAACCCCAATGGCAATCACGCGCGTCGGCGCTGCCGGTGCGGCTTTCTCCATCGCGCCGCGCTTTTTCTGCGGTACAAAAAACGGCTGCGCATTCCCCTGCAACGCCGCCGCTTGTATCTTCCCAATCAGCTCGCCGGCAATCTCCGGCATGTGGGCGGAAACTTCGCTCGGTTTGGCCACGAAGTCGAATGCCCCAAGCGTCAGCGCCTTCATCGTGATTGCGGCGCCCGCCGTGCTGTGGGAACTGACCACGATCACCGGCAGCTTCCAGCGCCGCATAATCTCTTTCAGCGTGTCGATCCCGTTCAGCCCCGGCATCTCGAGGTCGAGCGTCACCACCTGCGGCGCGAGTTCCTTGATCTTCTTCAGGCCGAAATTGCCGTCCATGGCCGTGCCCACGACCTCGATCGACGCGTCCTGCTCGAGGATGCGCGGAATCAGTTTCCGCATCAGCGCCGAATCGTCGATCACCAGCACGCGCACCCGTTCGCTCATGCGCGGGCCCCTGCCATGCCAAGGGTTTGGGAGTGCTGGCTTCGGGGCGCGCTGTTCAAATTCGCCAACAGGCCCGCCATTCGCACTCCAGGATTTGCGCCCGCACCCGTGAAGCGATCCACCAGCGCGATCAAATTCAGTATCAGTACCACGCGCCCGTCGCCCAGAATGGATGCGCCGCTCACCAGGCTTGTCTTCAGCGCCTGATCGTCGAGCGCCTTGATCACCAGCTCTGCTTCGCCCGCCAGTTCGTTCACCAGCAGCCCAAACTTGCGGTCTCCGCGATGAACCACGAGAACAAATACCTTGCGCTTGGCTGTCTTCGCGCCGGCTTCGGGCGTTGCGCCCAGCCGCAGCAGCGGCAGCACTTCATTGCGCAGCCGCAACACTTCGTAGTGTTCCACTTCGTGAATCTGGTCCTCGGTCGCGCGCGTGATCTCATTCACCGCGTTCAGGGGCAGCGCATAGAGCCGCTCGTCCACCCGGAACAGCAGCGCCCGCAGGATGGCCAGCGTCAGCGGCAGCCGCAGCCGGAACGTCGTTCCCCGTCCCGAGGATGTCTCGATCTGCACCGAGCCCTTCAGCCGCGTCAGCACGCTCTGCACAACGTCCAGTCCGATGCCGCGGCCCGAAAGCTCCGTGATTTCCTTGACGGTCGAAAATCCCGGCCGCAGGATGAGCTCCAAAGTTTCGGATTCGCTCAGGCGGGCCGCTTCCTCCGCTTTCAGCAGACCTTTCCGCACGGCGTGTTCGCGCACTTCTTGCGCGTCGATTCCGCCGCCATCATCGGAAACCTCGATGACCACCTGGTTGCCCTGGTGGTAAGCCGCCAGCGTCACCGTTCCCTGCGGCCGCTTGCCGAGCCGCGCCCGGGCTTCCGGCGCTTCGATTCCGTGCCCCACCGCGTTGCGCAAAAGATGCATTAGCGGCTCCGCAATCGAATCCAGAATGCCTTTGTCGAGGTCCGTGTCTTCGCCCCGCACCACCAGTTCCACTTGTTTTCCGCTCTGCCGCGCCACGTCCCGCACCGTGCGCGGAAAACGCCGGAACAACTGATCGACCGGAACCATGCGAATCTTCATCACCGAGCGTTGCAGGTCGCTCAAAACCCGCGCCTGGAGGGCCATTGCATCGCTGAATTGCGCGCGCAGGCCGTCCTTCGGAAAGCGCGCCGAAAATTTCACCAGCGTTTGCTGCAGCATCGACTTGGCCAGAATCAACTCGCCGACCAGGTTCAGCACGGTGTCGATGCGTTCCGCGTCCACGCGCAGAATGTTCTCGCCGGCGCTCGCCGCCGTTGCCGCAGTCGCCGCCGGGTCACTCCGCGCTGCGGGTTCGTCCGCCGCCGAAACTCCCGCCGTTTTGGGCGCGACTTCGCTGTGCTCCTTCAACTCCGATTCCGGCACGGTCTGCGCCGGCGCGGGCACCTTGAGCGGCGTCACTTTCACGGTCTGCGCAATCGTTGGAATTCTGCACTTGGCGCGAATCTCATCCACCGAACTTTCCGAAGCCAGTGCCGCTTCGATCCGGTCGTCCACCGGCGTCGTGCCGTCGGGCGGATAGAGCGCCAGTACCTCTCCCAGGCTGGCCAGCGCGATCTGAATCATCTGCCGCGCTGCAATCGGCATGCCGCACCGCGGATCGAGCCGCACGATTACGTGATGAATCCGTTTGCCGCTTTCCGCCGCCTGCGCGATCGCCAGCCGTTCGTACTCCGACCACGGCATGCTTGCCGGGCGCGCCCTGGCTTTGCTTTTTCCAGGCGCGGCGCTCTCTCCCGCGGGCGGCGCCAGCCGCGCAATCTCCTCGCGAAGGGCTTGCAGGCTGGGCAGCTTCCGATTCCCCTTGTAGGCCGCGATTATTGCCGTAAACACATCGGCCGCGCGCAGCGCCAACTCCGCAATTATGGGAGACTGGCTCTCCAGCGCGAGCGCATCCTCCAGTTCGTGCGCCAGTTCGCTCAACTCCCGGTAACTGCACGCCGCCGCATCGCCCTTCAGTGTGTGCACGATGCGCCGCAGGCTGCGCGCCGTCTCCGCGTCGCCCGGAGATTTCTCCAGACGCAGCGCCTCTTCATTCAGCTTTTCGACCAGTTCGGCCGCGCTCTCGAAAAAAAGCTCGCGCAGCTCCGCCATCCGGTCCTCTGGAGGAGCGCTCACTGGCTCACCTCCACTCGCTGATAGGCCGTGCCCGCGTTGCGGTGCAACATCTGAAATTTGTCGGACAGCCCGAGCAGGCTCTCGGCGTGCCCGACGAACAGGTATCCCTGCGGATTCAGGCAGCGGTGAAACTTCTCGACCAGGCGCCGCTGCTCCGCCTCGTCGAAGTACATCATCACGTTGCGGCAGAAAATTATGTCATTGCGCTGGGGCAGGTATTCCGTCTTCAGGTTGTGAAAGTCGAAGTGCACCAGCTCCTTCACGCTCTGCTTCACCGCGTAGCGCGCGCCCACCTTGTCGAAGTAGCGCAGGCGAAAGCTGTAGTCGACCGCCGACATCTGGTGCTCGGCGTATGAGCCCTCCTGCGCCGCCCGCAGCACGGAATAACTGATATCGCTCGCCAGAATTTCCAGCCGCCACGGCACGGGCACCGGCGGCTTGGGCAGCGCCGGCACGCTCGGCTCCGGGCTTCGCACCGTGGAGTACGACAGCGCGTCCGCCACCAGCATGGCCAGCGTGTACGGTTCCTGTCCGGTCGAGCAGCCCGCGCTCCAGATGCGCAGGTTGTAGTCCCGCCGCTCCCGTTGCCGCTCGATCAGCCCCGGCAGCACCTCGTGCTGAAACAGGTCGAGCTGCGCCTTGTTTCGGAAAAAACTCGTCTCATTTACGGTGAGATTTTCCACCAGTTGCGCCAGTTCTTTTTTGCCCGGCTGGCTGAGCAGCAGCCGGTAGTAGCTGTAGAAAGAATCGACCCCGCACTCTTTCAGCCGGCGTATCACTCGGTCCTGGAGAAACGACGCGCGCCGCTCGTCGAAGTACATGCCGCACTCCTGGTAGACGAGCGTCTGTACCAGCTTGAGTTCCGCCTCGGTTAGTGCGGGTGCCTGCCCTTCGCCCATGCTCATGGGTAGTCCGTTCTACTTTCCAGCCGAGGCGCTTTGCGCCTCCGCTTTTCCGCTGCCGGCGGCACTTTTCTGCGCCGCCGGCTCGTTGCCTATTTCGCGAGCCGTCAACACCTTGTCGATATCCAGCAGAATGATCAGCCGTCCCTTGCATTTCCCAAGGCCGGTTACCGCGTCCAGTCCGCTTTCCCGCATGATCGACGGCGCCGCCTCAATCTCACCCTCCGGAATTCTCACCACCTCGGACGCCGAATCCACAATCATCCCCGCCAGCCGCCCCCGGTGTTCCACCACCAGGATGCGGCTATGCCGTGTCAGCGGCGTGGCGGCCACGTCAAAGCGCTTGCGCAGGTCCACCACCGAAATAATTTTCCCGCGCAGGTTAATCACACCCTCAATGTGCGCCGGCGCATCCGGCACCACCGTGATCTCGGGCACGCGCACAATCTCGTGCAGCGCCGCGATCGGGATGCCGTAGCTCTCGCGCCCCACCTTGAAGCTCACGATCTGCGTCTCCCGTCCGCTCGGCGCGCTCACTTTAACGAGCTCCCCCTGCGGCATGCCGCGCCGCCTTCCCGTTTCCTTCCGCCGATTGCAGCGAGAAACGGTCCATCGACTCCAGCAGCCCGCGCGACATTTTCGACATCTGGTCCGCCGAGGCCGCCAGTTCCGTCGATCCCGAGGTCGAGGCGCCCACCAGTTGCCGCATCCTTTCCATGGCCTGCACCACCGCCTGCGCTCCCGACGCCTGTTCCTCGACCGCCGAGCTGATCTCGTGCGTGATCTCGTTCAAGCGCGTCGTCGCCCGCGCGATCTGCGTCGAGCCGTGCGACTGCTCGTTGGTGGCCGCCCCAATCTCCTGCGCGAACTTGTACACCTCCGTCACCACATTCGAAATCTTGCGTAGCGCCGCGTTCAGGTCCTGTCCCAGGTTCAGCCCTTCGTTCACGATCGTCGTGCTCTTTTCCATGTTGTCGACCGCCTTGCGGGCTTCCTTCTGAATACTCTGGATGAGCTCGGAAATTTCCTTGGTCGATTGCGCCGACTTCTCCGCCAGCTTCCTCACCTCGTCGGCGACCACCGCAAACCCCAGTCCGTGCTCACCCGCCCGCGCCGCCTCAATCGCCGCGTTCAGCGCCAGCAGGTTCGTCTGCTCGGCCAGGTCGTCGATCACCTCGATGATCTTGCCGATGTCGTCAGCCCGCGTGCCCAGCGAGTCAATGATGGCGCCCGCCGACCGAATGGTCGTGTTGATCCGGTTCAATCCATCCGTGGCCTTCTCCATCGTCCCCAGGCCGACGTGCACTTCCTCGCGCGAACGGTTCGAAATATCGAGCAGCACCTTGGCCGTGTCCGCCACCCGCTGAATCGACGTGACCATCTGGTCGATTGACGCCGACGTCTCGCTCACGCTCGAGGCCTGCGTCTGCGTGTTCTTTACCATGTTCTGCACGTTCACGCTCATCTCATGCATGGTGCTCGTCACTTCGTCGATGGCTGACGAAGTTTGCAGGCTGTTCTGCGCTGACTGATCCGACGAACTGGCCACCTGCGAGGCCGCGCTCGCCACCTGCGAAGCCGCATCTCGCCCGTTGCGCACCAATCCGCGCAGCCCTTCCACCATGCGCGCGAACGCGTTGCCCAGCGTATCCTGCGCCGATCGCGGCCGCACATCCACTCCCAGGTTGCCTCCCGCAATCGCCTCCGACACCGCCGCCATTTCCTTCAGATACGTCACCATCGACTCGAACGTCCGCGCCAGTTGCCCAATCTCGTCCTCGCCGTGCGCGTCGATGGTGTGCTCCAGGTCTCCCGTCTTGCCAATTTGCTCGGCCACATGAATCAGCCGGCTCAGCGGCTGCGTAATTCCGAGCGTTTTGCGATAGGCGATGATCACTCCCACCACGCACGCGAACAGCGAGCTGAGTACCGCGATCAGGATCGTCGTCGTCGCCGCAAATTGATCGTCGGAATGCCGCTTCTCGAGGAGCGCCCGGTTTTCGCGATCCACTCCATCCAGCGCTTCACTTGACCGCGCCACAAACGAGCCCGGATCTTTTTGCAGGTAGAAGATCTGTAATTCCGCCACCGTGGCGTTCCCGCTGTCGACCGCCCGCCGCCGCTCCACCAGCGGATTGGCGAAATCCTGCGCCCATCCCTCCTCCAGTTCCTGCACTTTTTCCAGTCCCGCGCTCTGCTGGTCTGAGCCCGCCACTTCCAGCGCGTGGTGCAGGTCGGCGCTCAGCAGGCGCTCGCCGTCATTCATCTTTTCCACGTCGCGCGTATCCCCGCTCAGCAGGTAATTTTGCAGGTGCAGCCGGTTCTGCATCATCTGGAAGCGCACCGTGGAAACCGCTTCCGTCATTTCGATCGATCGCTGGGCCGCCGCCTTGGTCTCGTGTTCCCGCCATACCGCCGCCAGGTTCACCGCCAGCAGCACCAACACCATGGCCAGCATCACGCCAAAGCTCAGATACAGTTGTTTCTTGATCGTCATATTCTGATTTCCTCACCCGCTCCGTTCGCAGGGGCTCATTGCTGTGGATCGAACCGGAACTCCAGCCTCTCGACCGATTCTTGCGGGCGCGCCTCGAACCGCCAGCGGCGGACCGCGGTAATCACCGCATCGGCCAGCAGCGGGTGTCCACCCACGACCGTCGCGTCTTTCACTGTGCCGTTGGGCGCGACCGTGACTTGCACTTTGACTACACCCGCGATTCGCATGCGCCGCGCCAGGTCCGGATACGCCGGTATGGTTCTCGTCTGCACTTTGCGAGCGCTTTCCGCCTGCCCGTGCGCCTGCGGAAGAAATCCCGGCATCGCCGCCGAGGCCAGCACCAGCCCCAGCACCAGCCAGCGTGGCCGCCTGTGAAGAGAGACAGTGTCCTCGATCATCTGATTCCTCCGTATCCCATCTTCTTCCGGGTTATCGACAGCCGGAACCAAAAGTTCGTAGGCGAGGTTACGTTGGTGTGTTTCCCGCCTCTTCTTCCTTCGCCCACCCATCCCGCCGTGTCAGAATGAGATCGTTCTTTCCCCCGTTTCCAACTTCGGCACCTCCCTCTCTATTCGCTTGACTCAATTTGAGAACGGAGCGTACCGTTTTCTTATAATTCACATGTTTTCAACCGCTTAGGCCAAGCGGGACGGTGCGAGCTGATAACTCACGAGGGCAATCCCGGACTCCAAGTCGAGTCTCATTTTGAGGCGCTCCAGCAGACTTTTCTGGAACTCTTCCACCTCTCCGCCGCTCGGGCCAATTCCGATTCCAACTCGCAAGACGCGCCGGAGTCTTTTCCCGTCTTCGACCAAATCGCCGACCGGTTGCGGCTTTTGCTCCATTCCCCGGCCATTCTCGTCTTCGTGCAGCGCGAAAAACTGCTTCACTTAGCTGCTGTTTCCGCCGAGTCCCCGCCTCTCGCCGAAACCATCCGCTCGCGCGCCGCCGACAACAATTTGCGCTCCTCCGTTGAGATTGCGAACCGTGCCATCGCCGCCGGCGAGCGCATCACCGTCAACATCGACGGTGCTTCGCACTTCGGCGACGGCTCGCCCGCGGGCACTCTGGTCGCCGCCCCCGTTCGTACCTCGAGTTCCGCAGGCGCGATTCTCGCCTATCCCCGCGTCTTGAGCCCCTTCACATCGCAGGAAAAGTCCTCGATCGCCGTGTTCGCCGGCTTCGCCTCTATGCTCGCTTCCAATGTCGAGCTCCAGGCGACTGCGCGCGCGCAGGCCCGCGAACTGCACGAAATCGTCGAGATTTCCTGCGAACTCACCTCCGCCGCCAAGCTCGATGGGTTCATGCAAACCTCGGTCGTGCGCGCGGCCAGCTTTCTCCGCTTTCAGCGCTGCTTTATCGGACTGCTTGAGGACTCGACCTTTCACATCCGTTGGGGTTTTGAAGACGGCCGCGCCCGGCCCGTCGATATTCCCCTGCACCAAGCGGCGGTCTGCCAAAAACTCCGCCAGAAAGATGTTTTCATCACTGAAGACGCCGCGAAAACTCCCGGCGCCAACATGGAATTCGTCAACGCGTTCCAGATTCAGCAAATGCTGGCGGTGCCTCTGCTGGGTTCCAGTGGTGACGTGCTCGGGATGTTTGGCGTGCTCGATCGCGTCGAGCCGGGGCCGATCAGCGACGAGGATGTACGCCGCGCCCGGGCCCTGGCTGCGCAAATTGCCATTGCCCTCGAACTCACCCGCAACCTGCAGCAATCCGAGCAGCATCGGCATCGCGCCGAGTCTTTAGTCTCGATCGCGCTCGAACTCAATGCGGTTTTCGAGTTGCCGCAGTTCATGCGTAACTTTGCGCTCCGCACCGCTGCGCTCTTTGACGCCCGCGGCGCCGCGCTCAGCCTTTTCCAGGCCCCGGAACCGGAGGCCGTGCTCCTGTCCGGCGGCGCCGACGTCGAGGACCGCGTTCTGGTCCACCGCGTGGCTCGGGCGCTCCGGGCAGCGCTGCCCAAATACACCACCGATGTCGCGTTTGCGCCGGCCGCCGATCTGCTCGGCTCCGCTCTCGCCTCCAGCATGGGGTGGACCGATTGCACGCTCGTTCGTCTGGCGGGCTCGTCGGGCGAACTCGTCGGCCTTCTCTGTCTTTCCGACCGCGGCGCGGCCCCTATGCCCGACGATCGCCAGTTGATGCGCGCCATCGCAGGCCACGCCAGCATCGCCCTTGAAAATGCCTGCCTCTTCGCCCGCGTTCAGCAGGCGAACCGGCACTGGATGGAAGTCTTTGACGCCATCAGCGACTTCATCGTGGTGCACGATGAACAGCACAACATTCTTCGCGTCAATCGTTCTCTCGCCGATCTGGTCGGCCTCCCGCCCGAGCAGTTGATCGGCATCAACATGCGCGCTCTCGATGCGCTTTCCACCGCCGCTTCTCCGCACTCGTGCCCTTTCTGCCGCACCGGCGAAGGCCTCGACGAGTACTTTCATTCCGGCCTCGATCGCACCTATCTCATCTCCACCTCGCGCATCGAGGCCGACAAATTCGAACCCCACCCAGGCTCCCAGGAAGCAAACCCCGGCGCGTCGCAGCTGCAAACCGTCCACGTGCTCAAGGACATCAGCGATCGCCGCGACGCCGAGCGCCGTTACCGCGAGCTCTTCGACAATATTCAAGAGGGAATTTACGTTGCCACGCCGCAGGGGCGATTCATTGAGGTCAACGACGCGCTGGTTCGCATTCTCGGCTACGACAGCCGCGACGAGCTTCTGCGCCTCGATGTTGGCCTCGAAGTTTATTCTTCTCCCAGCGGCTTTCAGGATCTAACCGACCAGCTCAAAAAAACCGGCGAGATCCAGAATCACGAAGAGGTTCTGCGCCGCCGCGATGGCTCCTCCGTCTACGTTTTCATGAACTGTTATGCCATGCGCGACACCGCCGGTAACATCCTCCAGCACCGCGGCCTCGTGCTCGACATTTCCAGCCTTCGCCAGTCGCAAACCGAGTTGCAGAAAGAGCGTGATTTCTCCGGCAAAATTCTCAGCCACACCCAGAGTCTCATTCTCGTCACCGACATTTACGGCACCATCAGCTACGCCAATCGCCGCTGGAGCGGCCTCGGCTTCCAGCAACGTCATCTCGTCGGCCACGATTTTTCCGATCTCTGCGCCGCTCCCCGCCGCGACGCGCTTCGCCACGCCCTCGCGTCCGTCGCCCGGGGCCAGCAGGTCGATAACTTCGATCTCACTCTCATCCGCGCCGATGGCGGCAGCGGCCAGTTCTCCGTCAACCTCAGCCCCATCAGCAGTGAGGACGGCAAGGTCAGCAGCATCGTGGTCGTCATGACCGATGTCACCGATTCCGCCGTGCTCCGCTCCAAGCTCGTGCACGCCGAAAAAATGGCCGCCGTCGGACAACTCGTTTCCGGCGTCGCCCACGAGGTCAACAACCCCCTCACCGCCATCCTCGGCTTCACTGACCTGCTCATGGAAAATCCCGAGCTCCCCGAGTCCGCTCGCCGCGATCTCCGCGTCATCCTGCAAGAGGCCCAGCGCACCAAGCAGATCGTCCAGAACCTGCTCAGCTTCGCCCGCCAGATGCCGCCGCGCCGCCATCCGGTGCAGCTCAACTCCATCCTTCAGCGCACCGTGCAGCTTCGTTCCTACGACTTTATCAGTCACGGCATTCAGGTCATCGAGCGCCTTGACGAGTCCCTTCCCGAAATCGTCGGCGATTCCCATCAGCTCCAGCAGGTCTTCCTCAACATCATCAACAACGCTTACGATGCCGTGCGCGAGTGTGGCCGGCCCGCTCGCATCGAGATCATCAGCGCCCGCGCCGCCGGCTACGTCGAAGTTTCCTTCCGCGACAACGGCATCGGCATCGCCGACCCGGATCGCATCTTCGATCCCTTCTTTACCACCAAGGATGTCGGCAAAGGTACCGGCCTCGGCCTCAGCATCTGCTACGGCATCGTGCGCGAGCACGGAGGCGAAATCATCTGTCACAACAACGTCGACTCCGAAGGAGCCACTTTCATCGTGCGCCTGCCTCTGACGGCAGACGGAGCGACTTTCGGCGCCGCCGCAGGAGTTTTCCCGCAATGACCCACACCCAGATCAGCTCTCCTTGTGCCCCGGTGCTGCTCATCGAAGACGAGCCCGCCGTCCTCGAGTTTGTCCGCTCCGCTCTTGAACGCAGCGGCTACTCGGTCGTTTCCACCGAATCCGGCGCTCACGCGCTCACTCTCCTCTCGACCGGCAACTTCCACGGCGTTGTCTCCGATATGCGCACGCCCGGCGGCGTCGACGGCGCGCAGGTGCACGCCTGGATCGTCGCCAACCGCCCCGACCTCGCCGGCAAAGTCGTTTTCATCACCGGCGACATCGCCAACGAGGAGACGGCCGCCACCTTGCGCCGCACCGGCGCGCCCTGCGTCGAAAAGCCTTTCCGCGTCCACGATTTCATCTCCATCGTCGAACACACCATTGGCAAGGCCGCCTCATGACCCACGATCTCCGCACGCGCGTCCTGATTGTCGATGACGAACAGACGATTCGCCGCCTCTGCATCACGGTTGGCGAATCGCTCGGCCTCACCTGCCTCGAAGCCGAAAGCGGCGAAACCGCTCTCACACTCCTCGAGGCGCAGCCCGTGCACATGATCCTCACCGATCTCGTCATGCCCCGCATGACCGGCCTCGAATTTCTCGCTCATGTCAAGCGCGCCTACCCGCGCATCGAAGTCGCCGTCATGACCGGCCATGGCTCGGTCGAAACCGCCGTCCAGGCCATGAAACTTGGCGCTTACGATTACATCTCCAAGCCCTTCACACCGCTCGACGAGCTCCGCCTCTTCCTGCGCCGCATGGCCGACAAGGTCCGCCTCGAGGAAGAAAATCTTTTTCTGCGCGAGCGCTCCGAGACCGAGACCGCCGTCCACGGCATTATCGGCAACTCGGCCGGCATTCAAAACGTGCTGCGCATGATCTCCCGCCTCAAGGACACCCGCACTCCCGTCCTCATCTTCGGCGAAAGCGGCACCGGCAAAGAGCTCGTCGCCCGCGCCCTGCATTTTCGCGGCAACCTTGCCAGCCGCCCTTTCGTCGCCGTTGACTGTGGCTCCCTCGTCCCCACCCTCATCGAAAGCGAGTTATTCGGCTACGAAAAAGGCGCCTTCACCGGCGCTCTCCGCTCCAAGCAGGGCCTGCTGCAGTCTGCCGAAACCGGTACCATCTTCCTCGACGAGGTCGGCGAGCTCCCGCTCGAAATGCAGGCAAAAATTCTCCGCTTCCTTCAGGAAAAAGAAGTGCGCCCGGTCGGGAGCAATCAGAAAATCAAGGTCGACGTCCGCATCATGGCCGCCACCAATCGCGACCTTGAATCCGATTACAAAAAGGGAACCTTCCGCAAGGACTTGTTCTTCCGCCTCAACGTCGTCACCATTTCCTTGCCTCCACTGCGCGAGCGCCGTTCCGACATTCCCATGCTCGCCCACTGGTTTCTCGAGCGTCTCGCGCCCGGTCGCACCGTGCAAATTTCCGGCAACGCCATGAAGGCCCTGCTTGCCTACGACTGGCCCGGCAATGTGCGCGAACTTGAAAACTGCCTCGAACGCGCCGTTGCGCTCACCGACCGCCGCACCCTCGATCTCGACGACCTCCCGCTCTCCATTGCCCGCTCCGATTTCCAGAACGTCCCGCAACTCCACGCCCTGCACGATCTAGCTTTCCCCTCCACCACCGATCTCGAAGACCTCGAGCGTGCCACCATCGCCCGCGTCTTCTCCGAAGTCAATGGTGACAAAGCCCGCGCCGGAAAAATGCTCGGCATCAGCCGCGCCACCCTCTACCGAAAACTCAAGCGCTACAATATCGCCGCGCCCGCCGAAGCCAGCGGCTCGACCGTGCTCCAGTAGCACGTTGCTCTCGGCAGTGCGTTCCATCTCTGATTTCACGCAAGCATTACCAAAGTGCAGTGCCCTAATCCCTTGTGAATTTGAGACAATTCCCGCCCCCAGTTTCAGTCTGAGACAGGGTGAAGCGGGCAGCAACGCAATCCCCGATTTTCCGCAGCAGATCGCGTCTTTAAAGCTCATCGTTTGTTCGACTTGTTCTACGGTGCATGTCCTTCAAGAGTTCGGCGCACATCGTGCATAGTCATCACCGAGAAATATAAACGAGTCTTCGCGCGCATTCTGTATAACCTCGGATTGCGCGAAAGGCGCGAAAGGGAAGAGAAGGCTCGTCACTCGCGCACTTCGAATCGAGGTCTTGACTGTGCCCAACCAGGCCAGTGCCACCGCTACCGCCGCCGCCACGGCTCGTGCTTTGGATTTCGACTTTGTCAGCCGGCTCGCCCGGTTTTTTCCCGACGCGACTCCGGTCCGCATCCCCATTCGCCTAAGCCGCGCTTACGACTACCCCAACGGCAACGGCAACGGCCGCGCCCACGGCAATGGAAATTCAAAAGCCGCGGGCAACAATGGCGATGGCGCCTCTGCCCACAACGTCGCCGCGTCCTCGCAAAGTGCCTGGAACCCGCTGCAGGAGACCGTCATCGAGTTCGGCACGCCGCACGAAATTTTGTTTGTCGTCGCGCAACCCCTCGAATTCGCCGATCACGTCCTCGTCGAAAGCCGCGACGGCTGCCTCCGCGCCGAGGCTTCCATCGTCGCGGTTCAATATCACCCGGAGCGGACCGTGGTCGCGGCCCGCTTCCTCAAACCGGTTCCCAATTGGATTGTGAAATCATGACTCAGAATTTGCCGCCCTCTTCCGAAGACCTGCGCGACGCCTTTGAAATTCTGCGTCCTATTTATCAGGCACTGGTCTGCGAGTTTGTCATCGAAGTGCCCGACTGCCCTCTGCCCGCCGACTCCTCCGACATCGTCGACCAGAACGAAGCCGCCCAGATTCAGGCCTGGTTCGCCGATGTCGATGGCGACATTCAGGTCCACCAGTTGCGCCAGTTTTTGCAGACCACCCCGCTGGCCAGCGAGCCGGTGCTGCGCAGTCTGCTTTGGCATCATCTCCATAAGCCCGTCAAGTCTCCCTCCGACCGCGACAAGATCGACTTTCTGCTGGTGCAGTATTTCTCTCTGTGCACGCCCTCTCCGCTTGACGACGCCGCCATCGATCTTAACTGCGTGGCCGGCGTTCTCGCGCCCGTGCTCGGTCCGCAGACGCCCGCACTTCCCGGCTGGCTCGCTCCCCTGGAAAGTCTCGTCCAGTCCGCGCACCAGTGCGCCCGCCTCAGCGAGCTTCTTCATAGCGGTGTGCTGGAGCAGGGGCGCAAGCTCAAAACCCAGGCCGGGGACGGCTTCTACGATCCCGCCGCCATGGTCGCCTTTGCCCGCTTCAGTTTCATGATTCGCCGCATCTTCTTCCGGCTCATGCACGGCGATCTCAACGCCATCATGGATGGCTTGCACGCCCTCGAAGTCCGTGGCACACATAGCATCGATTGCCGCCGCGCCCAGTTCTCCGCCGAGGAGCCGACCGCGCGCCTGCGCATGATCTGCCAATCCTGGAAGGTCATGTTCCATGCCGAGTATTCCTCGGGACATCCCCTGCGCATGCTGGTCGATCTCCGCTCCGTCGTCGAGGACGCCCTCGGTACAGCGCCCCTCGCCCACGCCGCCGCCGCCGCCTCCCGTTCGAGGTCTGCTCCGGAGAAATAGTGCGAGGCTGGCGAGTCGCCCGCGCCACAGCCCGTTCCTGCCCGGAATGGGCGATTGACAATCGCCCGGCGCCTGAGCGCTGCGAAGAGTGCAGTGGGCGAGCCAAGTCCCGGAGGACGGCTGCGTTCTGACGCACGTACTTTAGGAGATGCGCGCAGCTCCGGCGAGATAAAGTCGCCGCGCTTTGTATAGGTGGATCGTGATTCGTATCCGGGCATCGCTTTAAGCGATGCCGCCAGTCGCCAACGATCTTCGGCCCTTTTGGGCCGCGCGGAGAAAACACGGTTCCGAGCCAACTATGCGCTTGAGTCGTCCAATCGTTCTGATCCTCTCCGCCAATCCCGCCTTCGCGCGGGAACTCGCCGCCTATTGGCCCGCCGATCCCAGCCCTCCGGAATTTACCGTGCTCGAGCAAAACCTGTTTCGCGATCCGGCGGGCAGTGACTATGATCTCGCCATCGCCGACGCTGCATCGCCCGCGTCCGCCGCCGATTTGAAGCATGCGCTCGCCGCCGCGGCCCGGCCGGCCATCCTGATTCGTCCCGGCCCGCAGTCGCCGTTTTTGCTGGCCCAGCTCCCTTCGAGCGCCGTTAACTCGAGCCGCGATAATTCCGGCCGCGAGAATTCCAACCGCGCCTGCTCCATCATCGAACTCACCAGCGATGCCATGCACGCGGGCTATCCGCTCTGGCCCGTAATTGCCGGCCTGCTCGGGCGCGAGATTCTTCTCCGCTGCCATGCCGAAGAGCGCGCTTCCGAAGCCGAGACTATTCGTGCCGCCGCCGAAGCCGAAGCCACGCTCGGCGGCTACATCGCCGAAATGCGCCACAACATCAACAACGCGCTCACCTCGGTCCTCGGCAATGCCGAACTGCTTACCCTCGAGCCCGGAATTTCTGCCGCAGCGCTCGCGCAATCGAAAACCATTTTGAACATGGCCCTGCGCCTCCACGAAATATTCCGCCGTTTTTCCTCGATCGAAAAAGAACTCTCCGTCTCCGCCCGTCCACCCTTCAAAATTCACCCTGGCCGCGCCGCCGGCGTCAAGTAGATTGTGTGGCGCGGACACTCCTGTCCGCGTGCACGCGGCGGATCAACTCCGCGGGTAATCTTGCTTTTGCTTGTCCGCCGATACTCCTCGTTTGTTTTTTGCCGGCACGGATTGAGATACTAATGACAGTCGCTGCCTGCCACTGGTCGAGCCAAATTGCCGGAGATCGCTTTCTATGCAAAGTCGTTTCACCACATTCACTCTCGCGATCGCCCTGGCCCTGGTAACCGCGAATGTTCGGCCCCTTACTGCCCAATCTCCCGGCCTTCAATCTCCAGGCACTGAACCCAAGCCCGCCGCCTCTAGCTCCGCACCCCTCGAGTTCCCCGTGACCTGGCGCCAGAACATCGTCGCCGGCAAAACTCCCGTCGCAACCAAAGTCGAAGCCAAACTCACCATCGCCACGCTGGTCGACAAAGCCGTCGTGCCCGCCGGCGCCATTTTTGCGGGAGAGGTCATCGAGTCAACGCCCAAGTCCACGACCGCCCCGTCCCGCCTCGCCGTTCGCATCGATTCCGTGCAATGGAGGAATGGATCCAAGCCCGTCAAGCTCTTCCTCACCGCCTGGTATTACCCGCTGCGCCTGCCGCAGGACATGGATATGACCGGCCCCGAGAGCATCATGCGAACGCACAATACCGAGAGCTTTCCCGGCTCCAGGATTCCCCCCGACGCGCTCCCGCCACCGACCGCTCAAGTTTCCGACAAGCGCTCGTTGATGAAAGATGTAGAGTCGACGCACAACGCCGATGGCGTGATCACTCTCACTTCCCAGCGTTCCAGCATCAAGCTGAACAAGTCCACAATCTACGTGCTGGCCACCTCCGACTTGACTCCCGCAAAATAACCCGTCGCGTATCGCTCTCGAAATCCAAATTCCATTTCGCTCCGTACTACAGGCGGAACACAAAATTCAATCCTGAAAGGATTTCGAGATATGAACCGCAAGATTTTCGTCGTAGTTGCGCTGATGGCCGTCGCCGCCGCCTCCGCGCTCGCAGGCATGAACAACCCGGTCGTGGGCGGTAAGGAGATGTATCCCACCAGGAACATCATCGAAAACGCCGTGAATTCCGCCGATCACACCACCCTGGTTGCCGCCGTCAAGGCCGCCGGTCTGGTCGATACGCTGGAAGGCGCGGGCCCCTTCACCGTCTTCGCGCCCACCAACGAAGCGTTCGCCAAGCTTCCCGCCGGCACCGTTGACACGCTGCTCAAGCCCGAGAACAAGGCGACTCTCACTAAAGTCCTCACCTATCACGTGGTCGCCGGCCGCATCAGCGCCCGCGATCTCATGAAGATGATCAAAGAGGGCAATGGCAAAGCCGAATTGACCACCGTCGAAGGCGGCAAGCTCTGGGCCATGCAGAACGGCAAAACCATCGTCCTCAAAGACGAAAAGGGCGGCACCGCGACTGTCACCATCGCCAACGTATTTCAGTCCAACGGCGTGATCCACGTCATCGACTCCGTAGTCATGCCAAATTAATCCGCGAAGAAGCGCAATCAAGCTTGCTGAAAAGCCGCGTGAATCGCGCAAAGAAAAAGAGACGGGGTCAACCCCGTCTCTCTCTTCCGCGCAAGCAAAAGCGTAACCGCTCTACTTAATGTCTCCGCAGTCCGCGCCCAGATATTTCGACGTGAACGTCGAATCCATCGTCTTCGTATTTCCGCCGCTCACGATGGTCATGTGCGTCGTCCCCTTCACATTATCCATCCCGAGCACATCCACACTCGTCTTGCCGTCAGTCGTTCCATCCTTACTGTCGCAATGAAACGTCATCTCCATGTGGCTGGCGGACGACTTCACCATGCTGTGCGTGCAATTGCTGTCGCTCTTCCGGCTGTCGGCGAACGCCGCTCCCTTGCTGATCTTATCTTTCGTCACGCAGCTCTTCACCGAGACGGTATTACCGTTCATGCTGATGCCCTTCTGCTTCATCATCTGCTCGACCATGGCCCGCTGATCGGCCGGCATGTTGGCCATCGCGTCCGACGGCATTCCCATTCCGCCCGTCGACACCGTCATCTGCCACAGCCCCTCCTTCATGTTTGGCATATCCGCCGCTACCACCGCGAGCGATGTACATACAATCAATCCCAAAATAAACACTGTGCGCATCGAATGTCTCCCTGACCGCAGGTCTTTTTTGCGCTCACAGGATTACACAGGCAGGCCGACTGGGCAAACAAATTCGTCTCGAAAATAACACCCCACAGCACCGAAGTCCCCGCCCCATGGGGCGTTTACTCGCATTCCTCGCAGTCGATCACGTCCTTTGCAGCCGCCCTCCACCCGTCCCCTGCTTTAGCGCCGCCCGCGCCCCCGAGATCTCCGCGCTCAACAAATCCATCACCTCAAAACACAGCGCCTGATTTCTTTGCAGGCACTCGATCACCTCCGCGCGCGCCACAAACACCAGCTCCGCGTCTTCGATCACCTCCGCCATCAGGCTGTACGCCGTGCCCGCTACCGTCCCCGGCAATCCCACCACCGAGCCCGCTCCCGCAATCCGCGTCGGCAGCGCCGGCGCCTCCTCGCTCAAACTCAGGCTCACTCGCCCGCTGCGCACCAGGTACAGCCCGTGCACCGCATCCCCTCGGCGAAACAGCACCGTCCCCTTTTTTTCCGAGATCGCGCTCCCCAGACGCACCAACTCCTCCTGCATTGCCGACGAAACCACTGGATTCCCCAGCTTCGCTGCCATCGCTCCTCCACATCGTCCGTCCCTTTTAGTCCCGCATGAACATTCCTGCTGTGATGCAAATCACCATTCCGTGTGAGCTATTTCCCGCGCCCGATTGACAGAGCGACTGACGAAACAGATCGAACAAAATATGTCGAACCAATAACTCGCCCCGCGCCTCTGTACAAATCCCCCTCGTTGCGATCAAATAACGATCATCGTCCCGATCCCATGCCTCTGAACCTGACCGCGATCCCCATGAAAAACCGCAGCCCACTCCATTTCTCCACAATTTTCCCCATCGTCCTCTCCCTCTTGATCTCAACCGCCCACGCCCAAGGCCGCCAGCCCGCCGATGCTATCCTCACCGGCATCGTCGTCACCATGGACGCCTCCCGCTCCATCTACAACGACGGCGCCATCGCCATCGCCGGCGATTCCGTCCTCGCCGCCGGCCCGCGCGCCGAAATCGAAGCCCGCTTCCACGCCCCGCGCACCATCGATGCCCGCGGCAAACTCATTCTTCCCGGCTTCATCAACGGACACACTCACGTCCCCATGACCCTTCTGCGCGGCCTGCACGACGACGTCACGCTCAACGACTGGCTCTACAAATTCATCTTCCCCGCCGAACACAAAAATGTGGATGAGGAATTCGTGCGCTGGGGCACGCGCCTCGCCGCCGCCGAGCAGATTCGCTCCGGCATTACCACTTTCGCCGACATGTATTACTTCGAAGACGCCGTCGCCGAGGAGACAAAAAAGGCAGGCATGCGCGGCGTTCTCGGCGAGACCTTCATCGACTTCCCCACGCCCGACAATAAAGACGAGGCCGCCATCCTCGCCTACGCCGAAAAATTTCTCCAGAAGTGGCAGGGCGATCCGCTCATTCACGCCGCCGTCGCGCCCCACTCCATCTACACCTGCTCGCAAAAAACGCTTCAGGATTCCGCTGCCCTCGCACGCAAATACCACGCGCCGATTCTGATTCACGTCGCGGAAATGAAAAAAGAATTGGACGATAGTCTCAAGACCAACCATGCCACGCCCGTCCAATACCTCGACCGCCTCGGCATTCTCGGCCCCGATGTGGTCGCCGCGCACTGCATCTTTGTCGACGAAAAAGATCGCGCAACGCTGGCCGCGCGCCACGTCGGATGCGTCCACAATCCTTCGAGCAACATGATGCTCGCCAGCGGTGTAGCGCCCGTCCCCGAAGAGCGCGCCGCCGGAATTGCCGTCGGCCTCGGCACCGACGGCCCCGCCGGCAGCAACAACGATCTTGATTTGATGGAAGAAATCGATCTCGCCGCCAAACTCGCCAAAATTACAAGGATGAGTCCCACCGCGCTCAACGCCAAAGCCGTCGTCGAAATGGCCACCATCGATGGCGCCCGCGCCCTGCACATGGAAAAAGAAATCGGCTCGCTCGAAGCGGGCAAGAAGGCCGATATCATCGTCATCAATCTCGACGAACCCAACGCCGTCCCCATGTACGAAATTTACGCGCAGATCGCCTACGCCCTGAAAGCCAGCGACGTGGAAACGGTAATGATCGGCGGCCGCATCGTGATGGACAAATACAAACTCCTCACGGTAGACGAGCAAGCCGCGATCACGAAAGCAAACGAATATGGCAAAAAAGTTGCCGCCTCGCTCGGCATGCAATAATTCGCGATGCCCCGACGCGGATGTCGGGTTTGGATTTTCGACCACCAAGTGGCCCGATCACCCGATTCTTTTCCGCATCGATACAATTGAAGAATGCGCTCTCGCAATTTCATCCTCTGGGAAGTCGACGTCCAGCGCGACTTCATGCTCCCAGGCGGCGCGCTCTACGTCCCCGGAGCCGAAAATCTCCTCCCCAACATCCGCAAACTAACCGACGCCGCCCGTCGCAACGAGGTCTTCCTGGTTTCAAGCGGAGACTTCCACGCCCCGAACGACCCAGAATTCCAGCAGTTTCCCCCGCACTGCATAAAAGGCACGCCCGGCGCAGAACTGCTCCCCGAAGCGCTCGCCGACAAGGTAGGTCGCGTTGCGAATCGCGCCGGTGCCAGACTGCCACCCGATCTCGCCGCCTACCAGCAAATCATCCTGGAAAAACAAACGCTCGATGTTTTTCAGTCGCTGCACGCGAGTGAATTAGTCGAGCGCTTGGGCACACACCCAGAATTTGTTGTCTTCGGAGTGGTAACTGAATACTGCGTAGCGCTGGCGGTCAAAGGGCTTCTACAGCGCCACCGGAGAGTAGCGGTAGTGCAAGACGCAATCGAAACGCTCTCCGCGGAAGCAGGCAAGAATTCCCTGAAAGAATTTCACCAACTGGGAGCAAGACTGGTCACCACCAGCGAAGTTCTCTCCCGCCTGGAAGTCTAGAAAACGGCGCCGGCATCGCGTCGGCGGTGATGGCGTCGCCGCCGCCCAATGTAGATCGCAACGTAATTCCAAACCCAAAAAAACTCTGCGATCTCCGCGCCCTCTGCGTTAAAGCTTTTGACTTCTTCGTCCCCGGAAAGTGTCGCAGCCTACAACAGCATCCCCGCAATTGAAGCTGACATCAGATTCGCCATCGTTCCCGCCAGCATCGCGCGCAGTCCCAGTTTCGCCAGTTCGCCGCGCTTATTCGGAGCGAGCGCCCCGATCCCGCCCATCTGAATCCCAATCGAACTGAAGTTGGCAAACCCGCACAGCGCGAACGTCGCAATCGTAAACGACCGTGGATCGAGCACTGCCTTCTGCGGTCCCAGCATCGAGAATGCCACCAACTCATTCAGCACCATGCGCACGCCGAGCAGATTCCCAACCGCCGCGCAATCGCGCCACGGAATTCCAATCACAAACGCAATCGGCGCAAACAGCTTGCCCAGGATCGACTCCAGGCTCACCGGGAACCATCCGATGTGAGCATGAACTCCTCCCATGATTCCATCCAGCAGCGCAATCAGCGCCAGAAACGAAATCAGCATCGCCGCAATATTCAGCGCCATGTGCAGCCCGTCCGTCGTCCCGCGCGCAATCGCTCCCAGCAAATTCTCGTTCTTTTCTGTTTCGAGTTCGTCCTCGCTCATCACCACGCGCCCAGCCGTCCTTGGCACTTCCGTCTCCGGCACCAGCATCTTCGCCATCAAAAGCGTCCCGGGAGCCGTCATGATCACCGCGCTCAGCAAATGTTTTGGCTCGATCCCAAACGCGATGTACGCCGCCATGATGCTGCCCGAAACGTGCGCCATTCCGCTCGTCATGACCGTCATCAACTCGGAGCGCGTCAGATCGGGAAGAAACGGCCGAATCGTCTGCGGCGCTTCCGTCTGTCCCATGAAAATGCTCGCCGCCACGTTCAGCGATTCCGCGCCGCTCACGCCCATCAGCCGCGTCATCAGCCACGCCGCGCCGCGGATGATCACCTGCATGACCCCCAGGTAGTACAGCACCGCGAACAGCGCGCAAATAAAAATCACCGTCGGCAGAACCTGAAACGCAAAATAAAATCCGAGATGCGATCCCTGTTTGCCGAGATCTCCAAAAACAAATTGCGAGCCCGCGAAGGCATAGCTGAGCAACCGGTTCACCGCATCGCCCGCCTTCTGAAAAAGCGTGCGCCCGATGCTCATCTTCAAAACAAAAACGGCAAACGCAACCTGCAGTCCCAGCCCCCACGCCACCGTCTTCAGACGGATCGCGCGCCGGTTGGTCGAGAAGATATATCCCAGCCCCAGCATCGTAAGAAGCCCAAGAATGCCAGTGAATCGTCCCATCAGTGCTCCCCTCTATAAATCACACGATGAATCAACGGCGGCTTATGTGGAGCCGTTGCCGCAATCGTATAACTCCCCTCGATCATCTTCTTCGCCCGCTCCGCCTGCGCCTCCGCATGACAATGAATCGTGCACAACGACTCGCCCATCTCCACCCGATCTCCAATTTTCTTGTGAACCACAATCCCCACCGCGGGATCGACCGAATCTTCTTTTTTCTCGCGCCCTCCTCCGAGAATCACGCAAGCCGTCCCAATACTCTCGCAGGCAATCGCAGAAATATACCCCGCCGCCGCGCTTCGCACTTCCACGCGGCAATCCGCCGAAGGCAGCCGCGTGGGATCGTCGATCGCGCTCACGTCCCCGCCCTGCAACTCCACCATCTGCCGGAAGCGATCGAACGCCTTGCCCGACGCGATGATCTCCTCGGAAAGCAGCTTGCCCTCCGCCACCGTTTTCGTCGTGCCGCCGAGGTGGAACATCCACGCCCCGAGGTGCAGGCACAGCTCGCGCAGATCTTCTGGGCCGCCTCCGTGCAGCACCTCGATGCACTCCGCGACCTCCATTGCATTCCCCACCATTCGCCCCAGCGGCTGATCCATATTTGTGATGAGTGCGACCATTCGCTTGCCCATGCGCTCGCCGGTCTCGACCATCAACTCCGCGAGATGCACGGCGTCTTCTTCTTTTTTCATGAACGCGCCCGAGCCTGTCTTCACGTCGAGCACGAGCGCATCGGTCCCCTCCGCAAGTTTCTTACTCATGATGGAAGCGCAAATGAGATCCGGACTTTCTACCGTCCCTGTCACATCGCGTAGTGCATAGAGCTTGCGGTCGGCGGGTGCGATCTTCTCAGTCTGCCCGATCATCGCCGTGCCGCACGCCTTCAGCACGCGATGAAACTCCGGGACCGACAGGCCCACGCGAAATCCGGGAATCGATTCCAGTTTGTCGAGCGTGCCTCCCGTGTGTCCCAGTCCGCGCCCGCTGATCATCGGCACATAGAGCCCACCCGCCGCGACCAGCGGTGCCAGCACCAGCGATGTCTTATCGCCCACGCCGCCCGTCGAATGCTTATCGACCTTCGTCGCCGGCAAAAAGCTGAGATCGAGCACCTCGCCCGAATACAGCATTGCGTTCGTCAGCGCGGCAAGCTCTGCGCCCGTCATGCCGCGCAACAGCACCGCCATCAGCCATGCCGCAACCTGGTAGTCGGGAATCGCTCCGGCGGTATATGCATCGACGATGTAACCGATCTCCTTCGCGGAGAGCGCGCCCCCATCCCGCTTCTTGCGGATGAGGTCAACGACGCGAAATGCAGGAGGCGAAGCTGTAGATTGGCTCACCGCAGTCGAAAGCCCTCCGGCAGAAGTTCCGTAATCGAACTTTCGGCGTCGCCGTCCTGCCCCTGATAGAACACGATCGCGTCGGGGCCGAACTCGTAGATCACCTGCCGGCAAGCCCCGCACGGTGAGCACGGCACGCCCTGCGCGTTGGTCACCGCGACCGCCAGGATTTCCAGCCGGGGGCCGCCCGCCGCCACCGCGGAAAAAATCGCCGTTCTCTCCGCGCAGTTGGTCATGCCATAAGAGGAATTCTCCACGTTGCAGCCGGAAAAAATTTTCCCGTCAGCGGTGAGGATCGCCGCGCCCACCTGGAAGTTCGAGAAGGGGGCGTAGGCGTTCTTCATCGCCTTGCGCGCCGCGGCGTGCAGGCGTTTGCGGGCGGCGCGAGCGAGGCGCTCGCGCGTGCTCGCCGGCACATCCTTTTTCACTGTAGGCATAGAGAGTCGATCACCAACTACGAATCAGTGGGGACGCTGGGCATTGTAAACCGTGGGGGAGGGAGGCGCAGGAAATTTTCTTTCCGCGCCGGGCGGGTTAGGGGCGGAGTGTTCCACGTGGAACATTGGGAATGTTTCTAATGTTCCACGTGGAGCATTGTACATATGCGTGGATATGTACAACTGCGGGTATGCCATTCATTGTTATGGAGGTTAGTCGGGCGGAGGTTCGGGAGCGCGCTCTTTTTGTTTCTTTATGGTTTGGGGGTTTCTGGTTTGGGAGTTGGGGAGGTTAGCAACGTCAGGAATTGGTTGTAGAAGCGGGCTTTATCCAGATCCAGTTGAATTTGGACGGGTTGGAGGCTCGCTTGGGGCTTACTGTTGCCGCTCTGCGATTTGGGCTTGTCGTTATCACTCCACACTAACGTATCGCCGTAAGTTGCTCCGTGATCGAGGTTTACGTCCACGTAGAGGGTCTCGGTTTTGGTGATTATGGTGGGATCGAGCCAGGCGGCGGCCGCTAACTCGTCCCAGAGGTAGTTATAAGAGCCGTGAAGAGTGGAATATTTTGCCAAATATTGGGCTGCGGGGTTCGGGAATTGCTTGAATCGGTCGATTATGTCCTGGGTTAGGCGGGTTTTGACGGAGATATCGACCGGGGTGCAGATGATTTTTTGCCAGGGGGCGCGGAGGACGATGTGGGCGGCCTCGGGGTCAAACCAGAGGTTGAATTCGCGGCGGGGGGTGTTGATAAATTCGGGATCGTCGGTCTGGGGACTTAGGCTGGCACCCATGAAGACCAATTCCTTGGCGAGGGAGGGGAATTCGGGATCGAGCGAGATGGCCAGGGCGAGATTGGTCATGGGCCCGCCCTCGTAAATCGAGACTTCGTGCGGGTACTTGTGGACCATGCGTACTAGAAAGTGGGCGGCGTCTTCGTCGGAAGGCTTGGTGGTGGGGACGCCCTCGGGCATGGGGCCGAGTTCGCGCGGGGGATGGTAGAAGCGCGGGGTCCAGGCGCCGAGCCAGGCGAATTGGCCGTAACGTTGTTCGTCGAGTTCGGTTTCTTCTTTGGTGCGAAGTAGCGGATATTCGGCTCCGCGGAGGACGGGGATGTCGGTGCGGCCGATGAGTTCGAGCATGCGGAGGGTATGGGCGAGTTCGGCGGTGAGCCACTGGTCTCCGGTGACGACGGTGATGCCGAGGACTTCGGTTCGAGGAGACTGGATGAGGAGGAGGATGGATTGCTGATCGGTGCCGGCCGGGCCGGCGGCGTCCTGGTCGATGATGACTTTACGTTTCTGAGCGGCGGCGAGGGACGCGAGCAATAGGAGCGCGGCGAGGCAGATTCGGATGCGGGAGGGTTTCATTGTTTTTGTCCCGAGGATGATACGGGGAGGATGGGGGTAAGGGCAATTGGACTGACCTACTCGACACTCGCCAGTCGATGCGGAAGCGCGGGTCGGGACTCCGAGGCCACGTGGCCGGAAGAAAGGCGCGAGGGCAGATAGAGCGGGGTGGGGTTCGGCTCAGCGAGTTTGGCGTCCCTGGCAAGATGCCCGACAAGAAACGACGGGCCCTTGCCGCGCCCGGAACAGCGCCCCGCCGTCTATTGCGACTCTAGTGGTACCGCGATGTATTCGTTGCTATCGGGCAAAGTGAAGTAGGCGAACATGCAGTTGGGATCGGCCGCGATGCCACGTACGGGTGTCGGCGTCGTACCGGTCATAAGCTGCTGATGACCTTCCAAATCGTATATAACAAAGCCGGTCGGCGTGGAGGAGGCCCCCATTCCGTTGCTGAACTTTGTGCTGATTGTGGTTGCCTGTGGAAGCACGGCGGCGCTCGGAAGCGTCCCCTTCATGGTGTAGGGGGCGAAGGGACTGGCTGTCGCTTGAGCGTAATTGGCCGTCGTTGACATATCGCTGAGTCTGGTCTCGCTAACGACATAGGTACTCGACTGTGTGCAGCAGTTCTGGACCAAGGTGTAGACCAATTCATTCTGGGAATTGCTTGCCGCAAGTGACGTGACGCTGCCGCTAACTGGATAGCTCGCGACAACAGCGAATGTGCTCAGACTGACCTTGTACAAGTAGTTCGCGCCCCCGACCCACACGTATGCGCCGCCCGGATCCATCGCCACGCTGAGCGCACCGGTCGTACCGGTTGCGGTTCGCGTTACGCCCTGGGTTGGATGTTCACCTCCGACAGAGTGCCGCTCCCAAAATTCGGGATGTAGGCCTTGGATCCATCGGAGCTTAGTACGACGGCCATAGGCTGAGTGCCGACTGCTATATTCACAGTGCTGTTGCCGGCGAAATTTATCAGAGTGACGCTGTTGGACAGCGAGTTCACCGCAATCGCGCCTGCCGGTCCGGTTACCGCCTTCGAGTCATCTGGGCAGTTTTTTACCGGCGTGTAGGTTGTAACGGTGTTTGATCCGAATGCTTTGATTGCCACTGGTCCTGATCCAACGGGAAACGTGCTGCTCCCAAACATGACTTCGTTAGTGTAGTACTGAGTAAACATTGGGCTTGGCGCGACCGAGTCGGTCCGGGACTCTGTGCAGCCTTTTCCCCCAACCTTGTAATGATAAGCGACGTAAGTCGTGTGGATATCCACAGCGTCCACTCCAAATGGCGCTGAGAGGTCCGTGGTTCCTCCAATAGCCAGGTAGCTTGGCGAACCTGTAGAGATCGCGTTGCCGGCCGAGTTTATGCTAGTGGGCTGTCCCGGTGATTG
>PLHW01000042.1 GCA_003139095.1 Acidobacteriaceae bacterium | reverse complement strand
GATACAGCACTAAGACTTCGGGCTAACGCCGTCGGAGTCCGCGCCAAAATGTGACTTCCGGTTTGCCGGTGATCCAACCGGAGTCCGGCTCAATGCCGGTGAGTGAGTTGGCCATTTGTCATAGTTTCAGAAACTACGCCCACCGAAACGAACCACGACTGAAGAGTGTGCGTTGATCAAGAGGCCTGCGGCCCTTGGTCCGGCTTCGCGAAGGCTCGTGAATCTTTGCGGTGTGACTGGGGTCACTGAATTTGCGACGCGGCTGAGCTAAATAGGACATGTCGTTCCCCGAAGAGCCCTTCCCTTCACCTGGTGCCGGCCCTCCGCCGAAGCGACCAGGAGTCTGGTCATGGCATCGCCATCGGTCACCATTGATTCCACCATTCCCCAGGCGGAAGAGGAATGGATCCGGCAGTCCTGCGGATTCTACGCATGCCCGGTATGCAAGCAGGGTCTGGAACCGGTGCACGACGGGCTTTCCTGCCGTGTCTGTGTGAGGACCTACCCTATCGGCGACGGGATTCCCGACTTCATCGTGGTCAACCTCGAAGAGAGCAGGAACTTAACCCTGCACAGGGTCGGAAAGAGGGACTCGGGCGCCCTGCTTAATTTCGCGGCATCCGTCTACGAAACCTGGGTGTATCCGGCCGTGTGCAACCTGTTTGGCGGATGGCACAGCACGTCCCTGAGACAGTTGGCACATGACGTCGCTGACATTGTGGGATCGCAGGACGGTCTCATTCTGGATGTGGCTTGCGGGCCGGGAACCTACGGGCGCCGCATTGCTTCTGCGTCAAGGACCGTTCTTGGCATTGATGTCTGCATGAGCATGCTGCGGCAGGGCGCCCATTATGTCGAAATGGGACATATTCCCAACGTTCACTTCGCCCGTGCTACGGTGGAGGCGCTGCCGTTTCGGGCTGGCCTGTTCGACGCCGCCATCTGTGCAGGATCGTTGAACCACTTCTCCGACACGGTCCTCGCTTTGCGCGAGATCAACCGCACCATGAAAGTGGGAGCGCCATTGGCGGTGATGTGCTTTGCCGCCGGCAGCAAGGGCCTCTTCAAATATAGATCCCTGCGCGAGCGCGCGGAGAAAGGCGGCGGTCATATCGACCGCGTCGCTGATCTCGAGCGCTATGTGGTCGAAGCAGGTTTTGAGGACTTTCGCCCCCACGCATACGGCTCTGTCCTGGTGTTCAGTGCCCGCAAAAGGCCGCCGGCAGAGCATTAGAAGAGGGGTCTAGCTCGAGAACAGCTCTGGGTTTCAGCCACGCCCCGAATCGCCATTCGCTTGTGTTCGTGCTGAGTTCAAAATTGGAGGTATCCCTTGGCCAAGAAGATCCTAACCTCAATCATGTTTCTCCTGTTGGTCGGCTCTCTCGGAATGACTCAAGATGCGCCGCAGAGAAAAGCAAAGCCTGTCGAACCGCCAAGCACATCGGCTCTCGTTGACGGCATGGCTCAGCGCCTGAGTCGCGACCTCAATGTAAAGACAGTCATCGGGGAGCCGATCAAAGTCGGTTCTGTCACGCTAATCCCGATCTTCATGGTTGATGTCAAGTTCGGCAGTGCAGCCACCAAGGTGCCGAGCGTAGCAACCGCCCCAAAAGGTGCCGAGTCTCAAGCCAATCTGTTTTATATGAGTGGTGAAGCGCGGCCTTTGGGTGTTGTCGCCATTACTGGGAAAGGAACTCGTTTCATCAACCTCGTTAAATCAGACGCAAAGTGAGGCTATCCCGTGAAGTCAAAATACCTATGTTTGTCAGCAGCCCTCTTGCTATGGGGAATTCCTTGCCGTGCCCAAGTGCCCGTGGAAAAGCCGCTGGGCGAGTATGACAAACTCGTTTCCCAGTTGAAGTCGAGCTCATTGGTGGGCGAGCCCATTCGTGCAGGTGGAACTGCCATCATTCCTTTTGCTTCAGTGAATTTCGGGCTGGTTGGCGGCGATGCCAAGATTGCATCAGGCGGCGGCCTGAGTTCGAAAAACGTTCCGCTCGGATTTCTGGTCGTGGAAGGCGACGACGTGCGGGTAGAGTTCTTGAGTGAGCCGGAAGACAAGCCCTCCGTTGTGCGTCAACTGCTTCAGGCTATTCTGGACCGCAAAGTGGTCTTCATAGGCAACGGACTGAATATCGGCAATGCCGATGGAAATGTTCAAGATCTGGCTCCCCTGATCTCAAGTCTGGCAAAACTCATTGCGGAGGGTAATATAACAACTATAGGCAATGCCTTAAATCTCGGCAGTGTGAAGCCGGCCAAAAAAGATACTGCACCAACCGAAGGAGAGCCCAAACTACCCCAAGGAAGCAAGCCGTAAGGCTTTGCGCAAACACTCGCTGAGCTGTAGGTGAAAGCCGCCTTGGCCCCTTGGGTTTTGAGTGTAATTGATTCCACGACAATGTCGGCTTCCATGCGAGTCGGATTGGGAGATACGCAATGAAAACCGATTCATCGCCGCCATTAGCCTTGGGCAGGCGGGACCGAAACGAAACTCCGGCGCGGGAGATCGCGCTGTGGCGAATTTATCTTCTGAGGGCCGGATACCTCTTGATTGCCGTCGGTATGGGAATGCAGAAGGTTCCTGCCTTCCTTCATCACAGGCCTTGGGATCTGATGCAGAGCGTGGTCAATTCCATGCTGCTCGCGCTAGTGCTGCTGGCGATTCTAGGGGTACGCTATCCCTTGAAAATGCTGCCGCTTCTGTTCTGGGAAATAGCATGGAAGGCCACATGGCTTCTCGCGGTGGCGATGCCTGCCTGGCAGAACCACACCATGGACGCAGACACCTGGGACACAACTTTTGCCTGCCTGATGAGCGTGATCTTCCTGTTCGTCGTGCCGTGGGACTATGTCTGGCGGAATTTTGTCGCCGCGCGCGGTGACCGCTGGTGGTGAACGCTTTGCGCGTTGAGGGGGCGCTAGCCCGAAGACGACAGACTTACCACAAACGGGCTTGAACTAAGTCGCT
>PLHW01000006.1 GCA_003139095.1 Acidobacteriaceae bacterium | reverse complement strand
AGCGACTTAGTTCAAGCCCGTTTCTGGGGAAAAGCCAACATCCTACTGGTTGCACGAGCCCTTTTGGGGAGCAGGTTAAAGCAGCTCAGGAGATTGAATCAAAATCGCGCCACTGGATTCCGCCCGGTTCCACACGAATCGTGCATGTCATTGGGAACCGCGGTACAGCGCGGTTTGCTAAAAAGCCACAACCGGATCCCGTCTCTGTCCAGCCGACATCGTCACACCGCCGGGTTGCAGACGATCCTTCAGTAACTGCTCCCCGCGTGCGAACAGCTCCTCGTTGGAAATCTTTCCGGCATCGACATCGGCCAAAATCGATCTTTGGGCTGCGTAATCTTTGTTTACGATGCCCGCTTTGCTCTGCAGCATCCGCCACGCTTTACGTCGCTCGACGCAGAACAGTGCGAGCTGCCGCGAGATCGCCCGGTACTCGACGTCGCCTTTCCCGCCTAGGACTTTGATATAGACGCCGAAGTCGGGAACGTAAGAGCGGTGTTCGGGAACGAGGTAGCGGCGATACACGACATCCTGCTGTGTAATGCGGACGAGCATGTTTTCCAGCGGGATCAGCTTTTCCGCCTGGTCCTTTTTGATCTTCTTGAAGTGGTTGCGGAATCTCGCCTCGGTAAGACACCAGTGGGCGACGGTATAGCGCGAAACCTCTTCCGTGCCCTTCGCCTTCGACTCGTACCAATCCTTATCGGGCGAGGGATTGCCCTTGAGATCGAGCGTTTCCGCATAGGTTTCGCCGAGCCGCGGATTGAAGACGAACTCCGGCGCGCCCCGCGAGTCGCGCACGCGCTGCGCCTGAGTGAGCGCCATGTCGTCGCCCACGCCGTGCTCCGGCTGGCAGGTCGAGAAGCACTGCAAAAATGCTGTCCCGCGATACTCGAGGCCATCGAGAATCGCCCGCAAAAACTTGGGTGGGTTCGCCAGCGAGACCTGCGCCACGAACGGAGATCCATGCCCGGCCAGGAACGTCTCGGCGACGGTCTTCTTTTCGGTAGTCTTGCCCTCGGTCGCCGCTCCGAAAACATTCATGTCATTGCCACCTGGCATGGGCGTGGAATCGGAGTTTTGTCCTCCGGTGTTGGAATACAGCTGGGTGTCGAGCATGACGACCTTCACGTTGGGGCGATTCTGGAGAATCACCTTCGACGTGTTCTGGTAGCCGATATCGCCCATGCCGCCATCTCCACCGACCACCCATACCTTGGGCAGTTCAAGGACTTCGAGATCGGTCATCAGCGTGTCGCTAAAATGCGCGAACTCGTAGTATTCGCGCGGCGTGATGACATCCTTTTCGCGGCCGAGCAGCGCATCCGCAAGCCGCTCCGGGATGACGGAGCGACGGCCGTGATCGACGATGAAGCTCTCGCCCAGCAGCCAGCCGACGGTGACTCCGTCCTGAAAGAGCGAGTTCATCCAGGGATAAGGATGTGGGTTGTTCGGTGGAGTCGAGCCATACACCGTGTTGCAGCCCGTATGCGCGGTCATCGCCATAACGCACATGCCGTTCGGAAGCCGGCCGTCAATCGCCTGGAGATATTTGTGGTTGAAGGCCTCCTGCCGCATGACGCTGGTGAGGCCGTCCACGATTGACTGGTCGGAGATGGGGCCGTTCTGAGCAATTCGCGCCTTGGTGTCGCGGTCGTCCTCGCCCCCGAGTCCCATGATCAAATGAGCCACGGCTTGCCGCAGCAGGTCGTACTCTTCCGGGTTTCTCTCTTTGAGCACAGCCAGCTTCGCAACTCCCGTCTGGTCGAGTTCGTCCGCTTTCGCTTGCAGCCGGTCGGCTTTGGCGTGGTAGAGCGGCCTCATGTAGGCTTCGGTGGTGGCAGAGATGGCGCGCAGCACGCTCTTCTCGCCGCAGCCGGCGCAGGCGCCATCGCCGCAGACCATGGCGTCGTAGTTGTGCCGGACCATCAGCATGTTGCGCAGCGTAGCGGTCTTGGAATCCTGCGGCCGCTCATCGCTGTAGAGGCCCAGGTATTTCTGCGGCGTATCCGGCAGAAGATTCACGAAGCCGGTGCCCGTCTCGTGGTCGGCGTTGACCTCCTCGGTTTCCTCGACCATCTCCAGAGCCTCGTGCTCGCCGCATGCGGTCACGCAGGCAGCGCAGCCTTTACATAGGTCGGAGACGAAGATCGAGAAGATTCCGCCGGCGCCGGGCTTCTTTCGCTCCGGCGTCGCGAAGATGGCATTCACCTTCTGGTAGGCCATGGGCACTTTCTCGAGGATGGCGAAGAGCTGGCGCTTGGCCTCTTCCGAGAACCCATTCACCTCGGCCGTAATCTGGCGGAGGATTTGAGGCAGCGGCGTTCCTGAATTTTTAGCCACCGCATCAGACATCATTTGACGCGCACGTTTCTCGATCTCGGGAAGCGATTGCAACATCTTCCCGCGCTCGCCCGGATCGGTGACGTAGCGCGTGACCGCAGTGTGCAGAATCGTCCCTACGTCTTGCGCACAGTTGGGCAGGGCGGTATCGGGGCAGGCCACGATGCACTCCATGCACTGGGTGCAGTTTTCCGGGATGAAGAGCGGCGTGACCAGACGCGCGACATACTTCGACGCCGTATCGCCGCTGGCACAGGCCATAACGCCTATCGAAGCCAGCGCCGACGACGGCTGGTTGTATCCGTAGCCAGAGCGGAATTCGGCATCGAAGGTCGCGATCTGAGTGAACGGAGTGCGCTCGGCCTGGTCGGCGGGCGCAGGGAAGGAGCGGCATCCGTTGCCGTTATCCGCGCTGTTATCACCAATAGCCGTTGGCTCAAGTGCCACACCGCGCATTGAGGAGCGATCTTTGGCTTCGAGCTTGCCCACGCAGATCTCATGGACGCGTTCGAAGCCCTGCGTCATCACTTCCATGTTCGACTTCACGACGGCTTCACCGAGCTGACCAAACTTCTTCACGTATTGCTTCTGAACCACGTTGCGGAACTGCTCCTGGGTTATACCGAATTCGCCCAGCAGCGGCGAGACCGCGAAGAATGCGCCCAGGAAAGCGTTCCCCTGCATGCGAAGTTGAAGGTCGACGCGGTCGGTCGCCATGCGCGCGATTTGGAAACCCGGCAAGGTGAACACGCGGATGTTTTTCTCGATGACCTGCTTGCGGGCCCATAGAGGTAACCGCTCCCAGGCCGCTTCGCCGGTCTCGTCGGACTCCCACACCAGGCTGCCGCCATCGGCCATGCCGGCCAGCGGATTAGTGTGGGTGAATGCCTTCGGGTCGCAACAAAGCACGACGGTGACGTGGCGAAGATCGCAATTAACGCGGATTCGTTCCGGAGCCGCGACCAGGAAGTACGCGGTGGGAGCGCCCTTCTTCTCGGAACCGTACTTGGGATTCGCGCTGACGTGAATGATCTCTTTGGGATTGCCCAGTTCGTCGACAACCTTGTCGCGCTCGTACAGCAGGTCGTTCAAATCGCCCAGGATGGCGCCCAGGTTCTTGCCGGTGGTGATTGCGCCCCAGCCGCCAATGGAGTGGAAGCGAACCGCGACCGCGCCTTGGGGCAGAAGCGACGGCGTTTCGTCGGACTTCACCTCGTAGGGATGATCGACTCCGAGCACCATAAACGAAGTTCCGTCGGAGGCACGCTTGCCGTCGGTGCGAGCGCAAGCGCCCGTGGCAAACTCGTACGCGCCGAAAACCTGTTCCGGCCGGAAGTCTCGCGAGCCCAGGCCATAGATGCCGGAGAAGAGGCGGGGCATCTGCTCGGCGGTGATAGCCGGCAGCCCGCTGGTCGCAGGACGATCGCCGGTCTGCAATGCCTTGTTCAGCGCCGTCCGGATGTCGCGGCCCATTGGGTTGTCGCCGGCCATCGCCTCGTCGGTGCGCTCCAGCACGATGACATTTTTCTTTCCGGCGAGCGCGTTGATGACCGCGGCTTCGGGGAAGGGGCGAATCACGTTGAGGTGGATGGAGCCAACCTTCGCACCTCTGCGTTGGCGAAGATAATCCACGGCGGCTTCGATGTTTTCCGCCGCCGAGCCGAGCGACACGAACACGGTATCCGCGTCGTCGGCCTTATAGGCGCTCAGCATGCCGTAATAGCGCCCGGTCAGCTTTCCGAAATCCGCGTAGGCCTCTTCGAGGAATTGCGCGATCGGTTCGGTGAAGTTGTTGCGGCGCGCGGCGACGCCCTGCATGTAGTTCTCTTGATTCTGCACCGGCCCGAGCAGCACTGGGTTGGTGAGATCGATCATGCGCGGCACCCGGCGACGCTTCGGACCGAACAGGATGCGCTGGCCCTCGGTGGGACAGTCGATAATGTCGTCCGGAGCGCCGAGGAACAGGCGGATCAGTTCCGACTCGTGCTTATAAAAAGTTCGCTCCAGATGGGAGGTAAGAAATCCATCCTGGCAGTTCATGCCGGGTGTCAGGCTCAGTTCGGTCACGCGCCGCAGGATGAGCGCCTGGTCGGCGGTTTGCTGAGCGTCTTTGCCGAACAGAATGATCCATCCGGTGTCGAGCGCGCCGTAGACATCGTCGTGGCCGCAGTGCACGTTGAGCGCGTGCTTGGTCAGCGCCCGAGCGACGACCTCCAGCACCATCGTCGAGCACTTTCCGGGCGCGTGATAATACTGCTCGACGCCATAGAGGATTCCCTGGCCGGAGGTGAAATTCACTACCCGCTTGCCACACACGGAATGCGCGATGGCCCCGCCCTGCGCCGCGTGTTCTCCCTCGGCTTCCACAGCCAGGGTGCTGCCGCCGAAAACATTCAGGCGGCCTTCGGCGTAGGACTGTTGATAGAGTTCCCCTAATTCGGTGGAAGGGGTGATAGGGTAGAAAACGCCGGCATCGGCAATGCGTGTTTCCGTATGGTAGGAGACGAGTTGATTACCGTTTGCGGTAACTCGTATGCCAGGGTAGCGAGGTGGGGTGGTCATAACTTCCTCCGCTAGCATGTACTTCTTTGTGAGCTGTCATTGGGAATTTCTTCACGCCGACTTCCCGTCGTGAACGCCAGGCACATACATTTTCACCCTTGCGGCGCACGTTTGTCAGTGATCTATATCGCATCGGGAAGTGAGGCCGCATTCGGGCGGATGCTTAGCCGCGGGCTCCTCCGGATGCGGGCGGTGCCGGCCTGCGCGGATGTCGGCGGCGTGGAAAGGACTTGGGCAAACGAGCAGACGCTACCCTGTCGAGGTAGCACCCTAGACTTCACTACTTCGCTTAAGCGGGCCAGAAGTCCTAGGGCTGTATTGGAAGCGCCCCCATGGAAAATCGCGAGTTGATCGGAGTGCGTGTGGGGGCGCTTTCAATACAGCGACTTGAAGGAAGTCGCTGGTGCGACGGACGCTATGGGAGTTGAATGCCGCCGGGG
>PLHW01000074.1 GCA_003139095.1 Acidobacteriaceae bacterium | reverse complement strand
AGGCGATTGGCGAAGCTTCCAGACGAGGGCGTGTTCGCGGCCTCCGCCTCCGAGAACCAGGATTTTCATGGAGCCGGACATTTGGTGGACTTTCAAGGTTATGGGGGAGTGTGAAGGATGTCAATGCGGAGGAGAAGTGTGTCAACGCTCGTTAGAGATGTCCCCGGACGATGTTCAAGCAGATGTGGAAGCCTAGCTTTGCGCGGCGGATGGCTGGGATGAAGTTACCGACCTGCTTGTGAGGTTGAGATGTGTCCCGCGCGTAGCATAAGAACGAGATCCACCATGGGAACATGGGATTCCTCGCCCCGGGCTGGAATGACAATCCTTAGCGGTGGGAACGCGAGATGCCTCGCTTCGGTCGGGATAACACGTGTAGGAGGGGCGCGCTCGTAAGGGGGCAGCCGTTGCGCAATCGGCTAAGGTCCGGCATAATAATGGTTTGTCTCAAAGCTGCCGGACTTATCCAGAACAGCGGAATCTGCCGGAAAAAAGGAAACGAAGTCAGTGCTAATGATCCGTCTGGCGCGTTTTGGTGCGCGCAAAAAGCCGTTTTACCGGGTAGTTGTGATTGAAAAAGAGCGGGCGCGGAATGGGCGTCCGGTGGAAGTAGTGGGCACGTATAATCCGCGGACGACGCCGGCGACTGTTGATTTTCAGCGGGAGCGGGTGACGTATTGGGTGTCGAAGGGCGCGAAGTGCTCGGAGCGGGTGGAGAAGTTGCTGAAGCTGCCGGTACGGGCGGCGACGACGGAAGCGGCGCCTGCTTAGCTGGCGGCCTCGGGTCCGATGGCATAGGTTTCTTCACGACTGATTCTCAGGCTGCGGCGGAGGCTCGGAGCGGATTGGCGACTTGAGCGGGCTTCGGGCCGCTCTTGTCGCGGTGAAGATCAGCTACCCGGCGTCTCGGGAGCGTAAGATTCCTCGCTACGCTCGGAATGACAACCAGTGATGGGAGTTGGAACTCTTGCGCTTGGAATGACAAGCGTATCGGGCGCGGCGTTCGTAACAATCTGATTAGGTTTGCGCGAAACATTTTTGGAGTGCGAGATGAGTGAAGAGGCTGCGAATGCGCGCGGGTTGATTGAGTTGATTGCGAAGGCGCTGGTCGAGGACAAGGCCGCGGTGTTTGTCGACGAGTATGAAGACGGCGGCGAGACGGTAATCGAACTGGAAGTGGCCGAAGCCGAGGTGGGCAAGGTGATTGGGCGGTCGGGGAGGATTGCGCGGGCTCTGCGAACAGTGCTGGCCGCGGTGGGCACGAAGAATGACAGGCGCTATGCGCTGGAGGTTCTGGAATAGCGGAGCTGAACGCAGGCGAGTGGGTGACGCTGGCGGTGGTGGTGAAGACGCAGGGCCGCCGCGGAGAAGTTGCGGTTGAGTTGCACACTGCGGTGGCGGAACGGTTTGGGCGGCAGATGCGGGTGTGGGCGCTGCTGAAAGATGGTGCGCGGCGCGAGTTGGCGATTGAAGATCTATGGCCGCACAAGAGTTGGGTGGTATTGAAGTTTGCGGGCGTGGATTCGATTGACGAAGCAGAGACGCTGAAGGGCGCCGAAGTGCAGGTTCCGCTGAGCGAGCGGGCCGCGTTGGAGCCGGGCTGGACGTACTTGAGCGACCTGATTGGATGCGCGGTGTTTGATGGCGAGCGCGAGATTGGGCCGGTGGTGGCTGTGGAGTTTGGAGCGGGAGAGGCTCCGTTGCTGGTGGTGCGGGGCTTGAAGCAGACGGCGGCTGAAATGCCGTACGAGATTCCGTTTGCGGAAGCGTACCTGATGATGGTGGACGTGGCGCGGAAGTTGGTGCGGATGCGGTTGCCGGAGGGATTGCTGGACGTGAATGCGCGGAGCGGTCGTTAGTCGTTGCTCGTTAGTTGTTGGTCGTTTGGAGTGCACGCGAGAGGTTGAGAGATTTGCCCAGCGACTGCCGACCAACAACTATCGACGGGTTCTCACGATGAAGATCGATATTCTTACGATCTTTCCTGATTTTTTTCGGGGGCCGCTGGATTTTGGGATTGTGCGCAGGGCGCGTGAGACGGGGTTGGTGGAGATCGTGATTCACGATCTGCGGAATTTTACGAAAGACAAGCACCGGACCGTGGATGACCGTCCGTTTGGCGGCGGCGAAGGCATGGTGCTGAAGCCGGAACCGATTTTTGAGTGCGTGGATTCGCTGGGGATTGCGGCGCGGGAAGGGCGGTTGGGACGGGAAGGCTCGGATCAGGCGCAGGGCGCGGGGAAGCAGTCGGTGATTTTGCTTTCGGCGCAGGGACGACGGCTGGATCAGGTTTTGGCTTCGGAACTTTCGGGTCTGGCCCGGATGGTGCTGATCTGCGGGCGGTATGAGGGCGTGGATGAGCGGATCAGCGAGCACTTGGCGGACCGCGAGATTTCGATTGGCGATTACGTACTGAGCGGCGGAGAACTGGGCGCGGCGGTGATCGTGGATACGGTGACGCGGCTGATTCCGGGAGCGGTTGGGAATGCGGCGTCGACGAGGCAGGAGTCGTTTACGGCGGCAGCGGAAGTGGCGCTGGATACGGCGTTCGCGGGCGAGGGCCCCTTCGGCTTTTGCTCAGGGCAGGTGCGCGCCCCACTAGACTCGGTGCCGAGTTCGACTTGCGGGTCGGGGGGATTGCTGGATTATCCGCATTACACACGGCCAGCGGAGTTTCGCGGAATGGCGGTTCCCGAGGTGCTGGTAAACGGGAACCATGAACAAATTCGGCGGTGGCGGCGGAAGACGGCGCTGGCGAAGACGCTGCGGAATCGGCCGGATTTGCTGGAGGGCGCGGCCCTCGGCGAGGAAGACCGGAAATTGCTGGCCGAAGTCAAGGGTGAGGGAAGCGAGTTTAGAGTTTAGAGTTCAGATTTCAGAGTTTAATTTCAGAGTTCAATAGCGAATTCGGAATTCAGAGAGAGTTCGGATTTAAGAGCGAGTTCAGAAAAGTCAGGAAGGAAACGTTATGCGGAATCAAATTATTGAAAAATTGCTGGCGAAGACACGGCGCACGGATCTGCCGAAGTTCGGGCCGGGAGACACGATTCGGGTGCAGGTGAAGATTCGCGAAGGGGAAAAAGAGCGGCTCCAGGCGTTTGAGGGCGTGGTGATTGCACGCAGCCGGGGCGCGCAGCCGAGCTTCACGGTGCGGAAGATGAGCTTTGGGCAGGGCGTGGAGCGCATTTTTCCCGTCGACTCGAAGGTGATCGACAAAATTGACGTGGTGCGGTCGGGCAAGGTGCGGCGCGCGAAGCTGTATTATCTGCGCGAGTTGCGGGGCAAGGCGGCGCGCCTGAAAGAAGTCGAGACGACCAAAGCATAGGCGTTGCGGGTGCGGGGGGCGAGGCGCCCCCGCACAGTCGCCAAGGACGCCGGCGCCATTCTTGTTGCCACTCGCTTTCCACACAATCCACGCTTGTTTCTTGCCGCGTGGTCGGCGAAGATGCTGACAGCATCGGTGCCGAATTTTAAACGCAAATCCGGACGCATTTCAAAGATCGCTGATGCCGAGGGCATCTCGCTTTCGGCGGCGAAGCTGCGCCTGCTGAAGACGCTGCGGTGCACACTCACGTTTGAAAAAGAGGCGTGGGCGGAGGGCGCGACGCTGGTGGCGGGCGTGGATGAAGTGGGGCGCGGGTCGCTGTTTGGGCCGGTGGTGGCGGCGGCGGTAATCCTCGATCCGGCGGACCGGATTCGCGGGCTGCGGGATTCGAAACTGTTGCCGTCGGAGCGGCGCGAGGCGATGGCGGAGCGGATACGGGAACGGGCGATTGCGTGGGCGATTGCGGCGGTGGACGCGGCGCGGATTGATCAGATCAATATTTATCATGCGTCGCGACTGGCGATGCTACGCGCGGTGGAGCAGTTGAAGCCGGCGGCGGGGTATCTGCTGATTGACGCGATGAAACTGGATTGCGAGGTGCCGCAGCGGGCGATTATTCATGGGGACGCGCAGTCGGTGTCGATTGCGGCGGCATCGATTATTGCGAAGGTGGAGCGGGACCGGATGGTAGCGGCGTGGGATCCGGTGTATCCGGTGTATGGGCTGGCGTCGAACAAGGGATATAGCACGCCGCGACATCTGGCGGCGTTGCGTGAGCATGGGCCTTCTCCGCTGCACCGGCTGTCGTTCGCGCCCGTGTGGAGCGCGCCGATTGCGCAGGAGGTGCTGAGTTTTATGCGGGAGGATAAGGTGGGGGAGGAAGAGGAAGCGGTTGGGTTGTAGCCGCGCGAACAATCCTCATCGTTGTCGACGAAAATGCCCACTTCGGCGGAATCGCTATACCAGACTTCACGTTCGTGACGAACGTCTCCGGCGCTGCCCAACAATCCATAGGTCCTTCGCTTCGCTCAGGATGACATCGTCTTGTGGATGAAATGTGGCCGTATGTCGGCGCTGAACTCTTACGGCTGGGTCGTCCTGCTATGATTTCGAGCGTGGCAGCGCGCGGAAAATTCATTACGTTTGAAGGGCTGGACGGCAGCGGGAAGAGCACGCAGATCGACAAACTGGCGCGCGGGTTGCGGGCGCATGGGGTTGCGGTCACGGTGACGCGAGAGCCGGGTGGGACGGCGGCGGGCGAGAAGATTCGCGAGGTGCTGCTGCATTCGACGACGGCGGGGCTTTCGCCGATGACGGAGATGGCGCTGATGTTCGCGTCGCGGGCGCAGCATATTCAGCAGGTAATTTTGCCGGCGCTGGCGGAGGGGCGGGTGGTACTGTGCGACCGGTTCACCGACTCGACCGAGGCGTACCAGGGGGGCGGGCGCAAACTGGGCACGAAGGCGGTGCTGGCGCTGCACGAGATTCTGTGCGATGGGCTGCAACCGGACCTAACGATCCTGCTGGACAACGATGTGGCGTTCAGCGTGGAGCGGGCGCGTCGGCGCAACCGCCGGGACAAGGCGGGACGAGGCGGGAAAGACGAAAACCGATTTGAGCAGGAGAACCGGGCGTTTTTTGGGCGGGTGCGGAACGCGTATCTGGCAATTGCGGCGCGCGAGCCGCAGCGAGTGCAGATTGTGAATGCACGGGGTACGCCCCAGGAGACGCATGCGGCGATCATGGAGATGGTAAAGAAAAGGGTTCGGAGTCTCGGGAATTTGTAATTGGTGATTTGTAATTTGAAAATCGAGCAAATCGGGAATTTCATGCGCAGTGATTTTCACTTACGCAATTATTAATTTCCCAAGTAAATTTCCCGATTACTCAATTACGCAAGGTACTCGATTTTGGGAATTCTTCATGGGATTTGGGGATTTTGTTGGCAATTCATCGGCGGTTGGGCGGCTGCGGGAGATGCTCGCGCGGGATCATTTTCCGCAGGCGGTGATTTTGGCGGGGGCGCAGGGATCGGGCAAATACACGCTCGCACTGATGCTGGCGCGGGCGATGAATTGCCTGGAGCGGCCGGGGGCACGGGCAGCGGGGGCCCATGCTAAAGAAGAAGGCACGGGCAGCTTTGCGTTCGACATCGCGGCGGAAAAGGATGACTCCCTGAAAGATCCGGTGACGGATGGGCTGCCGGATTTCTGCGGCCGGTGCTCGAACTGCGTGCGCATTGGGCAGGCGCTGCACCTGGAGGAGCGGTGCGCGGAGGCGGTAGAGGCGCGGGAGAACCTTCGCGAAACGGACAAGAAAGAGACGCGAATTTTTGTGCAGACGCATCCGGACGTGCTGGTGATACCGCCCGATCCGCCGCAGATGATGATCAAGGTCGACCAGGTGCGGCACGTGATCCAACGGATTTATTACCGGCCGGCTGAGGCGCGGGAGAGCGTATACATCTTTACCAGTTCGGCGTTCATGAAGGAGGCGGCGAATTCGCTGCTGAAAATTCTGGAGGAGCCGCCGGGATTCGCGACGATTTTTCTGCTGACGGAGAATGCGGGAGAGCTGCTGCCGACGATTCGGTCGCGCTCGGCGATTTTTACCTTGAAGGCGCTGGGGACCGAGGAACTGGAAGCGCGGCTGGCGGTGGCGCGAGCGGATTGGAATGCGGGGCAGCGAGCGCTGGTGGCTAGGTTGAGCGAGGGGGCGATGGGACGAGCCCTAAGGTTTGACCTGGAGGGATATATTGCGGCGAGGAGTCAGGCGCTGGTGCTGCTGCGATCGGCGGTGGGGGGCGGCGAGCACAGCGAACAGTTCAAGATGACGGAAAGTTTTCGCGCGGGCGCGGAGGGGCGACAGAAGATGGACGCGCTGCTGCGGACCTTATATTTGCTGCTGGAGGACGTGATGTTTCTGCAATCGGGGAGCGCGCAACTGGTGCGGAACAGGGATATTGCCGGGGAGCTGGGGAAGTTGGCGGAGGCGGCGGATTTTGCGTGGATGCAGCGGGCGGCGGAGGGGCTGGCGGAAGTGGAACGGGGGGTGCGGCGGAACCTGCTGCGGTCGCTCTCGCTGGACGCTTTTGCGGCGGCTTTGGAACCGGCGCGCTGATGCGGGAAACGTGAGTTACGAAATTCGGACTCGGTGACACAAATCATTGTCAGACTAACTTCGGTGTGGTACCGTACGACATAAGTTTCCCCTAAGACCCACAATCACAGGTTCGTGTTGTGGCATTTTTCTGCCGCCCCCGTGCGCAGGTGGTGACATATGAAAGAAATCCTGGAACCGGTCCCAGCCGAACAGATTGTCGAGACGGAAGGCTACGCAAATCGCAAGCTGATTCGCCCATCCCTCAACCGCAACGACCACGGACATAATAATCACGGGAACAACCACGGGACGAATCACAATTCGAGCCATGGAACAAACCAAGTTTCCGGGGAGCGGCGGGAGCGGCCGGCGGCAGCGCCGAAAAAAGTGGCCCCTTCGGAGCAGACGAACGCGGAAAATTTTTACTACCAGAAACAGATGCAGACCAAGACTCCCATGGTGATCGTCCTGCGCGACGGGGAAGAAGTACACGGGTATATCGAGTGGTACGACAAGGGCTGCATCAAGCTGAACCGGACGGGCGCGCCGAACCTGATGATCTATAAGCCAGCGATCAAGTACATGTTTAAAGAGGGGGAGATTCGGCGGTAGCGGGAGTCGGCGGTCCGGCGGATTTGGGCCGGCGGGTTTCTGGTTTTGCATTTTTCGATTCTGAGACGAGCAGGAAAAACCTTCATCAGCGCGGCAATCGGCAGTTCCTCACATGTCGCAGCATAAATCTCTTTCATGGATTGGAGCAGTTTTGGCCGCGCTCGCGGCGGCGTACGTGACGGCCACGGTGGTCGGCGGGATTGGATTGGGGTGGTACTCGCTGCATCCGAAGAGCCCGCCGATTCGGGCTTATGAGGAGCGAAATGCGGCGGCGTATGCGCGGGAACGCTCCATCGAATTTCAGGATGTGGAACTGACGGCGGCGGACGGGACCGTGCTGCGCGCGTGGTATATGCGGCCGCCGCAAGCGAACGGCGACTCGGTGATTTTGCTGCATGGGGTGGTCGACAACCGGCTGGGAGTCTATCCGATTGGGAAGTGGCTGGTGGAGCGCGGCTATACGGTGCTGATGCCGGATGCGCGGCATCATGGCTCTAGCGGCGGGTTGACGACGTATGGCGTGCGCGAGGTGGATGACATTCGGCGCTGGGTGGATTGGATGGAGAAGAAAGAGCCGACGCGGTGCGTGTATGGGCTGGGGGAGTCGATGGGAGGGATGGAACTGCTGGAGGCTTTGCCGCGGGAGCCGCGGTTTTGCGCGGTAGTGGCAGAGTCGGCATCGGCGAGCTTTCGGGAGGAGGCGTATTACCGGTTTGCGCGGCCGTTTGGCGCGGGACCGTGGCTGGGGAGAACGTTTTTTCGGCCGACGCTGGAGGTGGGGATTTTGTATGTACGGCTGCGATATGGCGTGGATTTGGGAACGGTGGCGCCCGAGGAGTCGGTGGTGGGGGTGAAGACTCCGATTCTGCTGATTCATGGGCTGGAAGATCGGAATGTATTGCCGTACCAGTCGGATTGGATTCAGGCGAGGAATCCGGCGGCGATAACGGTGTGGAAGGTGCCGGGGGCAGCGCACTGCGGAGCGAGCAAAGTTGCGCCCGCGGAGTTTGAGCGGAGGGTGCTCGGGTGGTTGGGGGGGCATGGGGCGGTGGCTGGCGGGACCTCGGTTCCGTAGGGGCGAAAATAAGATCTGCGGGAATTATGTTCGGAATTCTCCGAGAGGACGGGCGAGGACGCCCGTCCCTCCATCGTTTAACCGGCACGCTGCTTACAGCTTCGGCAGCACGATTCCCTTCTGCGCCTGATACTTTCCTTTGCGGTCTTTGTAGCTGGTTTCGCAGACTTCGTCGGACTGGAAGAAGAGAATCTGGCAGAGGCCTTCATTGGCGTAAATCTTTGCGGGGAGCGGGGTGGTGTTGGAGATTTCGAGGGTGACGAAGCCTTCCCACTCCGGCTCAAAGGGGGTGACGTTGACGATGATGCCGCAGCGGGCATAGGTGGACTTGCCGACGCAGACGGTGAGCACGTCGCGGGGAATTTTGAAGTACTCGACAGAGCGCGCGAGGGCGAAGGAATTTGGCGGGATGATGGCAACGTCGGCGGTGATGGTGACGAAGGAGCGCTCGTCGAAGTGCTTGGGGTCGACGATGGTGCTGTTGACGTTGGTGAAAATTTTGAACTCGTCGGAGACGCGGAGGTCGTAGCCGTAGCTGGAGACGCCATAGGAAATCACACCCTGGCTGACCTGCTTTTCGGAGTAGGGATTAATCATGTCGTGCTCTTGGGCCATGCGGCGGATCCAGCGGTCACTTTTGATGCTCATGGAACTCCTTGGAAATTTGTAGTTGGTAATTTGTGATTGGCAATTTTATTTGAATTGGAGACCGAGGAAGGGCAAGCGGGTCTGCAATTACAAATTACAAATTACCAATTGCAAATTCGTTGGCTGGTGCAGCCATATTACGAGAATGGTACGCCTGTTGACAATGCGAGGTATGTCCCATAGCATCAATAACTTGAGGAACGACTAAACCTTGGGAGACGGGGGCGACGCTTGATTAAGCTGGATATCATCAACGAAGTGGTGAACCGAACCGGCATCACCAAGACCAAGGCGGAACTGGCGGTGGAGACGGTGTTCGAGAGCATGAAGAAGGCGCTGGCGACGGGCGACCGCATTGAACTGCGCGGGTTTGGCGTGTTTAACGTGCGGCCGCGCAAGACGGGCATCGGGCGCAATCCGCGGACGGGGGCGGAAGTGTCGATTCCGCCGGGGAAGGCCGTGCGCTTCAAGCCGGGCAAGGAGTTGCAGTCGATCGACTAGCCGTTCTTGCGACCTTCGCAGCCGTTCGCTGCTGCAATTGCAAATTTCAGAGGTCTGATTGCAGAGGTTTGAACCCTAGGGCTGTTAGCCTCTGCAACCTGACTTCTGACCTCTGACCTCGTTTTTCTCATGTCTGAACCCACGCCTACGTTTCCTGTTTTCGCCCCGGACCGGACATCGGATGCCCCTCGGCAAGAGGTGTGGACGATTGAGCGACCGCGGCCGCGATGGTGGCTGTACATTTTGTTTTTGGTGCTGACGATGTTCAGCACGACCGTGGTCGGCTCGCGCATGGAGTTCAACTACCTGCACAGGCAGCCGGTCTTCTCGCTGAACGACGATACGATTTCACTCTTCCCTGTGGGGTGGGCGTTCGAGCAGCCGGGGCACCTGCTACTGGGGCTGCCCTTCTCGCTGACGCTGATGTTCATTCTTTTTGCGCACGAGATGGGGCATTACCTTTACGCGCGACATTATCGCGTGTATGCGACGCCGCCGTTTTTCGTGCCGTTTCCGAGTTTGATTGGGACCCTGGGCGCGTTTATACGAATCAAGAGTCCGATTCCGTCGCGGGCGGCACTCTTTGATATTGGAATTGCGGGGCCGATTGCGGGATTTATTCCCGCGTGCGTGGCGCTGGCGGTGGGGCTGTCGTTGTCGCGGCCGATTGCGGGATCGGCGGGGTCGGAGTTTCAGCTCGGCTTTCCGCCGGTTTTTCGACTGGCGCGGTGGGCGCTTGGAATGCATGCGCCGCTCGGGACACTTTCACTGCATCCGATTGCGGCAGCCGCGTGGGTGGGCATGTTTGCGACGTCGCTCAACCTGCTGCCGGCCGGGCAACTGGATGGCGGACACATTGTGAATTCCATCTCGCCGCGTGTGCATCGCTGGGTCACGGCGTTGACGGTGCTGGCGCTGGTGCCGCTGGGAAAATACTTCTGGACTGGGTGGTTTTTGTGGGCGGTGTTGCTGGGGATTACGGCGAAACATCCGACGGTACCGCGGTATCCGAGTGTGACGGGACGGCGGCGGGCGATTGCATGGTGCGGACTGCTGATCCTCGTTTTGAGTTTTACTCCCGCGCCGTTTACGCACAGCTCGGGAAAGGAAGTGTGGCCGGAACTGCGGGACGATGCGCGGGACGCGCTGCGGGACTTCGGCCACGAAGTGCGGCATTTGCTACATCGCAGATAGCTTTTGGCTCCTGGCTTTTGGCTATTAGCGATCGGCTCTTCTTCTCCAGCGTTTTGCCTCACATCAGCCAGAGGGCGTCGACGTCGACGATGATGTGCGGGCGGGGGATTTTGCGGGCGGCGGCTTCGGCTAGCATGGCGCGCAGGAGCGCGTTCAACTTCTGGCGGCTCGGCGATTTCAAAATGAAGTGATAGCGGTAATCGCGCTTGAGGCGGGTGATGGGCGCGGCTGCGGGGCCGAGGACGCGAATGCCTTCGTGGCGCGTTTTTTCGAACCAGCGGCCGAGTTCGCCGGACCATGCGAGGGCTTCATCGAGTTTCTCGCTGCGGACGATCACGTTGGCGATGGCGCTGTAGGGCGGGTAGTGCATCCAACTGCGGAATTGGAGCTCCTTGTCGTAGAAGCCGGCGAAGTCGTGGCGGGCGGCAAATTGCACGGCGTAGTGATCGGGAAAATAAGTTTGCAACACAACTTTACCGGGCGAATTGCCGCGCCCGGCGCGGCCTGCCACCTGCGTGAGTAACTGAAACGTGCGCTCGGCGGCGCGAAAGTCAGGCAGGCTCAAAGCGTTGTCGCCGCCGACAACGCCGACGAGCGTGACGCCGTGAACGTCGTGGCCCTTGGCGATCATCTGGGTGCCGACCAGCATGTCGAGTTCGCCGGCGTTGAGGGCGTTGAGGGCGCGCTCGAAATCTTCGCGGCCGCGGACGGTATCGCGATCGAGGCGGCCGATGCGCGCCTGCGGAAACAGGCCGTGCAGCAACTCTTCCAGCTTTTCAGAACCGGTGCCGACAAAATAAACGTATTCGCTGCCGCACTCCGCGCATTTTTTCGGCACGGGCGCGATGAAGCCGCAATAGTGGCATTCCATTTTGTGTTCGCGCTTGTGGTGGGTCATGGAGACGGCGCAATTTTTGCATTGGAGAGCCTGACCGCAGGCACGGCAGAGGGCGACGGGGGAATATCCGCGGCGGTTGAGGAGCACCATGACCTGCTCTTTTTTGGCGAGGCGGTCGCGAATTTCCTCGGTTAGCTTGCGCGAGATGACCTGCTCCTTGCCGGTATCCTGAAATTCCTGGCGCATGTCGATGATTTCGACTTCAGGGAGCGGGCGCTGCTCGACGCGGTCGGGGAGTTCGAGGAGCGCGTAGCGGTGTTTTTTGGCGTTGTAATACGACTCGAGCGAGGGTGTGGCGGAGCCGAGAACGACGACGGCGCCCGCCATTTTTGCGCGCATCACGGCGACGTCGCGCGCGTGGTAGCGGGGCGTCTCTTCCTGTTTGTAGGAGGCGTCCTGCTCCTCGTCGACGATGAGGAGCGCGAGATCGGTGACGGGTGCGAAGACGGCGGAACGCGTGCCGACGACGACGCGGGCCTCCTGGCGCCTGATGCGATGCCACTGCTCTGCGCGCTCGTCGTCGGAGAGGCCGGAGTGGAGGATGGCGACCTCGTCACCGAAAACTTGGATGAGGTCGGCGGCCATGGCGGGGGTGAGGCCGATTTCCGGGACGAGCAGGATGGAGGAGCGACCGCGCTCGAGCACGGCGCGCATGGCGGCGAGGTAGACCGCGGTTTTGCCGGAGCCGGTTACGCCGTGCAGGAGCATGCCGGAAAATTGCGCGGCCGCAGTGGCTTCGAGAATTTTGGCGAGGGCCTGCTGCTGGGCGGGGCTGAATTCGAATTCGACTGGAGAGCGGCGGGACTTGAGGATTGGGGTGGTGCGGTTCTCGGGCTCGTCGACTAGTTCGACGAGGCCGCGGCGGACGAGCGTGGAGAGCGTGGTGCGTGGGATGTCGAGGGCGCGGAGGTCTTCGACCGGGACACGGCCGCCGGCGGCGGCTAGGGATTCGATCAGCGTGCGCTGATTTCCGTTTAGCTTTGGCGAGGAGCGGCGGCCGCGCGCCTCCGCAACTGGCGGCGGGACGCGGGCGCTACTTGGGCCTACCTCTGGCTCCTCGGGCGGGGTCGGGGCGCCGGGCTCTGCGCTTAAGAGCACTGCTACTTTGATTGTGCGGGCGGCGTCGCGGGCGGCGGAGACATCTTCGCGCGCGATCCACTTTTTGCGGACCATGCCGGCGAGGAGAGTGCGGGATACTCGCGTGGCGCTCCGCAGACTGGATTCATTGACGGGCGCGTCCTCGCGCTCGGCAAGATAGTCGAGCACGCGGAACTCGAGCATTTGCTCTTCGGGCGGGCGCTGGGAACGGGCTGGGGAGCCGGTTGTGGCGGCGAAATGCAGCGCCATGTGGCCTTTTTCGGCGATGCGGTAGGCGATGGTGCGCTTGAACTCGGCCGAGAGGGGAAGCATGGTGCGGAAGACTTCGCCGACGGGCGCGAGGTAGTAGCCGGCGATCCACTGGCCGAGTTTGAGGAGATGGTCGTCGAGGACGGGGGAGAGATCGAGGGTCTCGATGACCTTCTTGGTTTTTACTTGCGGGGCGCGGTCGTGGAGTTCGAGGACGATGCCGGACATGCGCTGCTGGCGAAAGGGGACGAGGACGCGGCCGCCGACGACTGGCTCCATGCCGGGAGGGATGGCATAGGTGAACGCCATGTCAAGGGGCACTGGGAGGGCGACGTCGGCGAAGAGGGGCATGGGTGGGCTGGTGAAATCCTATCGTATTTCCGAATAGACTTAAGGAGGAGTGATTATGGGCAAGAGGCGAAAGGTACTTGCGGTGCATCCGGGAGAGATTCTTAAGACCGAGTTCATGGAGCCGATGAGTGTGAGCGGGTATGAACTGGCGAAGGCGCTGAATTTTCCTGAGATTTGTGAAGTCGTGCGGGGAGAGCGGGCCATTCGCGCCGACACGGCCATTCGACTGGGGAAGTATTTCGGATTGCCCGCGCAGTTCTGGCTGAATCTGCAGAACGATTATGATCTGCGGCTTGCGGAGGGCAGCGGCGTGGGCAAAGGGATTCGGCCGCGCAAGGGTGACTACAGCGCTGTAGTTGCCGGCGCGAACTGATGGCGATTTGCCTTACGTGGCAGGGTTCGGCGGTTTCATTCCCAATTCCTTCATTACCATTTGCAAATCTTTCCAGGCTTCGCCTTTTTGGCGCGGGTCGCGGAGCAAAAATGCGGGATGATACGTGACCGCCAACTGGCAACCATTCCAGTTCGGATCGTTGCTCCTCACTCCTACAGGTTTGAAATCGTAGAAGCGGCCGCGGAGTTGGGCCATTGAGGAATTCATGGCGAGCAGGGTTTTGGCGGCGGTTGCGCCGAGTGCAACGATGATCTTCGGTTTGATGGCGGTGATTTGGCGCATGAGGAAGGGCGAGCAGGTTTCGCACTCTTCGCGCTCTGGCGTGCGGTTGCCGGGCGGGCGGCATTTTACGATGTTTGCGATGTAGACATCTTCGCGCGCGATGCCCATGGCCTTGATCATGTTGTTGAGGAGTTGACCGGCACGTCCAACGAAGGGCTCTCCCTGCTGATCTTCATCGGCGCCGGGGCCTTCGCCGACGAACATGAGTTCGGCGTGCGGATTGCCGACGCCGAAGACGATCTGCTTGCGTCCCTGCTTGTGCAGCGGACAGCGTGTGCAGTCGCCGAGATCTTCGCGGATGAGCTTGAGGGCCTTGATCGGGTCGTCGATGCCCTGCTCCGGTTTCGCGGCAGTCACTTCGAAAATGTTCTCTTCAACAACGCGCGACGCCGCGACGGCCGCGGCCTTGCGTGGGGTCATCTCATCTCCTGATGGTGGATGGATTGCGGCATCGGCGAGTGGCGATGCGTCATTCTTGATGGACGGTGCTTCCTGCGATTCGGTCACTGGCTGCCAGTAAAAGTCATATATGCCCATGTCGTGGTAGTAGCGGATGCGCGCGGCGAGGGCGCGGCGAAGATCAGGGTCCAGGGTACGGGGCATTCGGGGATAAGGATAACAAATGTGCGCGGACATTCTTGCGGCGGAAAGTCGAAGCTGGTTTTCGCACGAAGACTACTTCAGTTCAATCTCCACAATCTCCCCCACGGTCGTGCCTTCGTTGGACAGCGAGTGCGTGACCTTGGCATCGATCCAATGAAAGTCGCCCGGCTTCACTTCGTGCGTCATCGATTTGCCTTCTGGGTCGGTCATCTTCAGCAGGAGCGGAGTCGCCGAAATAATTAGATAGGGCCGCTCGTGGGTGTGCATGGCGGAGGTGGTTCCGGGCGCCAGCGTCCACTTGTAGACGCGCGCGCTGGGATTCTCGGCTTCGACCTTCGCGGCGGCGGGACCTGGAGGAGTTGTGGGCCGGTGAAGGAGTTCTACATCGAGCACTTCAAAGTCAACAGCGCCGACGTTATGAACGAGATGGGTGTATGGGCCCTTCGACTCGGAAGACACTACGTCTCCTACTTTCATCGCATCGGGCGGGGCTTCCGGCTCGCCGGCTTTTTGAATGGCGACGGTGGTGTTGCTCAAGTAAATCGCCATGCGGTCATGCAGGTGGGTGTGGAACAACGTGCTTTCACCGGGCGCAAGTTTGACGCGCAGGACCATGACGGAATCATTCTTCAGCACGAGATGGTGATGGGGTTCATCTTCAACGGGAACAGGCGACTGCTGCGCCGCGAGTAGCATAGGCAGAACAAGCATAAGCGTTCCATAGGAGATTTTCACGATTCTCCTAACGGACAGCCGAGGTGCGATGCCGGCGCAGCTTTACGACTTGATCGAGGACGCGCTGGGATACCTCCCACTTGGAAGTTTCGGGAACTTCGATGACTTCGTGGTGGGAGATGATGGTGACCGCGTTGCGATCGGAGTCGAAGCCGACGCCTTCGCGGGAGACGTCGTTGACGACGATGGCGTCGAGGGATTTGGCGGACAATTTCTTGCGGGCGTTTTCGAGAACGTTTTCGGTTTCGGCGGCAAAGCCGATCACGATGGGGAAGTTGGCATTAGGCGAATTAGCCGCGTGCGATTTTTTGTATTGCGCGATTTCGGCGAGGATGTCGGTGGTTGGTTCGAGTTCGAGCGTGGCCGGCCCTTTGCGCTTGATTTTTTGCTCGGAGGCAATTCGGGGACGGAAATCGGCGACGGCTGCAGTTTTGATGATGGCGGTACATTCGGGCAGAAGCTTCAAGACGGCGGCAAGCATTTCGCCGGCGCTTTCAACGCGTATTAACTCGGCGGCTCCCGGAGGCGCGATCGAAACCGGACCGCTGACGAGGAGAACGCGCGCACCGCGCCGGACGGCGGCTTCGGCGATGGCGTAACCCATGCGTCCGCTGGAACGATTGGTGAGGTAACGCACGGGATCGATCTTCTCGCGCGTCGGGCCGGCGGTGACGAGGACCGTCTCCCCGGCGAGGTCCTGGGAAACACCGAGGGCTTCGAGGACGGCGGCGACAATGGCTTCGTTTTCGGCGAGGCGACCGGCACCGGTCATACCGCAGGCGAGGTAGCCGCTGCCGGGATCGACGATGCGAGCGCCGCGCTGACGCAGGATTTCGAGATTCGATTGCGTGGCAGCGTGATTCCACATGTTGACGTTCATGGCGGGAGCGACGATGACGGGGGCGGTGGTGGCGAGGTAAAGAGTCGAAAGAAAATCGTTGGCAATGCCCTGCGCAAACTTTGCCAGAATGTCGGCGGTTGCGGGAGCGACGAGGAGCGCGTCGATCGCCTGCGCGATGGCAATGTGCTCGATGGCGGACTCGACGTTGGCTTGCGAGTCATCGGAGCCAAACAAATCGGTGATGACTTTTTCTCCGGAGAGCGCGGCGAAGGTAAGAGGACGAACGAACTCCTGGGCGGCGCGGGTCATGACGACCTGGACGCGGATGCCGCGGTCCTGAAGGAGGCGGACGATCTCCGCCGACTTGTAGGCGGCAATTCCTCCGGAGACGCCGAGTGCGATTTTCATGCGAGGCTGCGCGCCCTCTCTACGCGTCTTCGGCGAATGCCTTGCCAATTTCGGCGTTGGCGGCTTCCGATGCGAGCTTGGGCAATTCGGGAATGATCCACTTAACCTTGCCCGCTTTGATTTCGTCCTGCGCGATTCGGCAGGGCTTGCGTGAGATGGTTTCGATGACGGGCGGGGCGCCACCCTGGAGTTGCCGAGCGCGCCGCGCCGCCACGAGAATATAGCGGTAATTGCTGTCAAATCCTTCGATCAGCTTCATAAACTCTCCCCTGATATTCCATCCAATTCGACCGCTCAGAATATTAATTACGAGTGGGCACAGCACCGAAAGAAGCGAGAATGGGCAGCACGCGATCGCGCGATCGGTCGAGCTGACAAGCTTGCGCGGTCAAGAGCAGCGCCTCTTCCTTCGGTTGTGATACTGTCCCGCTGCGCTTCAGTCGCTCGGCGAGCACGATGGCCTTGAGTTCGTCGGCGGACTGCTCGAGCAGGTTATTTACTAATATATAGTCGTATTTGGAGTAATTCTCAATCTCCCGGCGGGCCGTGTCCAATCGTCGGCGAATGACGGCCTCGGAATCGAGGCCGCGATTGCGGAGTCGCCATTCGAGTTTGTCGCGGTCGGGCGGAAGAATAAAGATGCTGACCGCCGCGGGCAAATTCTTCTTGACCTGAGCCGCGCCCTGAACATCGATATCGAGGAGCAGGTCGTGGCCGCGCTGCTGGCTCTCGCGCAGGAAGCGGCGGGCAGTGCCGTAGTAATTTCCGAAGACGCAGGCGTGCTCGAGGAATTCATCCTCGGCAATCATGGTCTCGAACTCGGCCTGCGAGATGAAGAAGTACTCTTTGCCATTCTTCTCGCTGCCGCGGGGAGGGCGCGTGGTGTAGGAGATGGAAAAGTCGAGCCCCTGAACCATTTTGAAGAGTTCGTTGACCAGGGTAGATTTGCCCGACCCCGACGGCGCGGAAACAATGTAGACGATGCTCATTCCACGTTTTGCACCTGTTCGCGGGATTTTTCAATTTCCGATTTCATGAGAAGACCTGCCTCGGTGATTTTCAACGCTTCGCCGGCGAGACCGGAGGTTTTGGAAAGCAGGGTGTTGGCCTCGCGGTTCATTTCCTGGAGCAGAAAGTCCATCTTCTTGCCGACTTCCCCATCCTGTCCCAGCAAGCCGACGAAATGATCGATGTGAGTGTTGAGGCGGACAAGTTCTTCCTGAATATCGCTGCGGTCGACAAGGACGGCGGCCTCTTGCAGAATGCGGTCCTTATCGATTTGCGCACCGAACATCTCGCGCATGCGCGATTGGAGGCGGTCGGCATAGGTGCGCAGGATGGCGCTGCGGTGGACCTCGATTCCGCCGGCAGCCTCGCGGAGATGCATCATGCGTTCGCGCAGTTCGCGCTCGATGCCGCGGCCCTCTTCTTCGCGCATTTGATTGAGGCGCTGGAGGGCCTCTTCGACGCAGGCGATGACGGCCGCATCCAATTCTTCTCCGGAGCGCGCTTTGCCGGAATCCATGGCGCCGGGCATGCGGAGCGCGACATTAAGGTCGGGGTCGCCTGAGATGCCGAACTCCCGGGCAGCGACGCGGAAGGCTTGGACGTAGCCGGCAATGAGATCACGGTTCAGCGCAAGAACGCCGGCGCCGGAATACTCCAACGAGAGGGTGACTTCGACGTGGCCCCGAACCATTTTCTCTTTGAGCAGGCGGCGCAACTTCATCTCGAGCGCGTCGGTATCGGAGGGAAGGCGGAAGTGAAGATCGAGAAAACGATGGTTGACGGATTTGAGGGAGAGCGCAAAAGACAGGTCATTGGCCTGACCCCGCACCTGGGCATATCCCGTCATGGACCGAAGAGGCATTGGTTTCGAACCTGTATTTGCCGGTCAGCGATTAGTCGTGCTCATCATTTCGGCAGCTCCGCTTCAGCAAATTGCAATTCGTAAAGCCGCCGATAGGTACCGAGTCTCTGAATCAGTTGCTCGTGGGCGCCGATCTCGCTGATCGTACCGTTTTCCAGCACCACGATGCGATCCGCTCCGCGAACAGTGGAGAGGCGATGCGCGATCACAAACACAGTACGCCCAGTCATTAAATTTTGCAGTGCGGATTGAACGAGCGACTCGGATTCGCTGTCGAGCGCAGACGTCGCTTCGTCGAGAATGAGGATTGGAGCATTTTTCAATATCGCACGGGCAATAGCAATGCGCTGGCGCTCACCGCCAGAGATGCGGACGCCGCGTTCGCCGATCAGAGTATCGTAGCCCTCGGGAAGCGCGGAAATAAATTCATGGGCGTGGGCGGCGCGCGCGGCATCTTCGACGAGTTTGGCCGAGACGTGGGGCTGGCCGTAGGCGATGTTGTTGCGGAGCGAGTCGTTGAAAAGCACAGTTTCCTGGGTGACGATGCCGATCTGCGAACGAAGGGAAGCGAGAGTCAGGTCGCAGACGTCGTAGTCGTCGATCAGAATGCGGCCGCCGGTTACGTCGAAAAAGCGAGGGATGAGGTGGACGAGAGTGCTCTTGCCAGCGCCGCTCGATCCGACCACGGCGAGAACCTCGCCGGCCTTCACTTCGAGATTGATTCCGTGCAGCACGTCGCGGGAGTCATCGCCGTTGCGATAGCAGAAGGCGACGTCGTCAAAGCGAATGGTGCGCGAAAATTTGCCGAGGCGTTTTGCGCCGGGCTTTTCGCGGACCTCATCTTCCATATCCATGAAGCGGAAGATTTCGGAGGAGGCGCCGACGGCCTGCTGAAAATTGTTGTTGAATTGGGCGAATTTTCGGACCGGATCGTAGAGCTTGAAAACGGCGATGATGAAAGCGAGAAAAGTGCCCTCTTGGAAAACGTGGTGGTTAATCTGATCGCGGCCGAGAAGCAGTAGGAGCGCGATGGCTACGGAGCCGAGGATATCCATTAAAGGAGAGCTGATGGCGAAGGCGGCGACCAGGCGGAGGTTGGCGCGGAAGAGTCGGCGGGCGGCGGCACGGAAGCGCTGCATCTCCCAGTGCTCCATGCTGAAGGCCTTGACGATGCGGTTGCCGGTGATGGTTTCGTGGAGGATGTTCTGGATTTCGGCGAGTTTGTCCTGGCCGCCGCGCGTTTTGCGGCGTACCTGGCGGCCGATTTTTCGCGACGAGTAGACAATTGCGGGAACAAAGAGCAATAAGACCCAGGCGAGCTTTCCGCCGAGCAGGATGACGACGACGGCGGTGAAGATAAAGGTGAAGAATTGCTGGAGGAATTCGGAGAGCACGGTGGACATCGCGAACTGAACTTTTTCGATGTCGTTGATGATGGTGGACAGGAGCGTGCCGGTGGTGTGGCGGGAGAAGAAGGCGGCGGACCGGCGCAGGTAGGCGTTATAGAGATCGTCGCGCAGGTCGGTGATCATGCCGTAGCCGGCGTAATTCACGAGGTAGGTTCCGGCGTAGTCGAAGATTCCTTTGAGCACGGTGGCGGTGACGAGGGCGAAGGCGACTGCCGTCCACGGGTTTTGAAAATGCGAGGGGACGATCTGCTGGAGTTCAACTCCTCGATTAGAGTGCGGGAACTTAAACAGTTGCAGATTCTTGCTCTGCGACAGGGGATTGAGAACGCTATCGAAAATGGGACCGATGAGGAGAAGACGGAAGGCTTCGAGCAGTCCGACCAGAGCCATGAGAACTACGGAAGCGAGAAAAGGCAACGAGTAAGGGAGGAGGTAGCGCAGGACGCGGGAAAGCTGGCGGGGTTTTGCCGGTGCGTCGGTAGTGTTTGAGCCCGCCAGTGTGGTGGTTGCCATGCGTCTAAGGTTTAATTCTACAGGCTGAGTGCGAGGCCGGAGCTAGCGGGGACTATCCCGATGCACGACCTTCACTTTATATCCGGCCTTGCGCAGATGTTTTCCCACGTCCTCCGCGATCATCACGGAACGATGCTGGCCCCCGGTGCAGCCAAAGCTGATAGTCAGATAACTTTTCCCCTCGCGAATGTAGTGCGGTAGCAGGTACACGAGGAGATCGGAGATGCGGCTGATGAACTCCTTGGTCTGCGGAAACGAGCGGATATAGCGAGCGACCCGGGGATGGCGGCCGGTAAGCGGGCGGAACTCGGGGACAAAATGGGGATTGGGCAGAAAGCGAACGTCAAACATGAGGTCGGCGTCGTCGGGCACACCATGCTTGAATCCAAAGCTGACGCAGGAGACGAGAATTCGCTGCTGGGCGCCGGAGGCGTGCTGGAATCTGTCGGTGAGGTGGGCACGCAACTCATGGACGTTGAACTTGGAGGTATCGATGACGAGGTCGGCGATAGCGCGGATGGCGCGAAGATGGCGGCGCTCAGTTTTTAGAGAAGCACGCACGGGGGTGCTTGTGCCGAGGGGATGCGGGCGGCGCGTCTCGCTGAAACGACGGAGCAAAACGGATTCGCTGGCCTCAAGATAGATGACGCGCGTCGGGAGCATGCGCTTGATGGACTTGAGGATGGCCGGCAGTTTTTCCAGTTGCGAGCCTTCGCGGACGTCGACGACGAGCGCGGTGCGTGGGATCTCGCCAGATTGAAGCGCGAGTTCGGCGAAGCGCGGAATAAGTTCAACGGGCAAGTTATCGACGCAGTAGTAACCGAGATCCTCGAAGGCTTTGAGGGCGGAAGCCTTACCGGAGCCGCTGAGGCCAGTAATAATTACTAACTCGGAGCCGTCGCGATGCTTGAGGGACAGGCCGTCGGTATGTCCGCGCCGGGCGGGGCGGGTGCGCTTGCGCGCGGGGTTGGAGCTGGCGCGAGATGCCATGAGCGGCATCTTAGCATCTTGTGGGCCGGGAGAAATCTACGAACGTGGTTCGTGCGCGAGACGCCACAGCTGAACGGTGTCTTTCTACCATTCTCCCGCTTTCACCAGCTTCTTGATTTTGCGCTTGATTAGATCGCGCTTGAGGGCGCTGATGTGGGAGATGTAGAGCTTGCCGTTGAGATGATCGGTTTCGTGGAGGAAGGCGCGGGCAAGAAGATCCTCTCCGGTGTGCTCGAAGAATTTGCCGGTCGCGTCTTGCGCGCGGACGGTCACGATTTTGGCACGAGAGACGTCTTCGCGAAAATCGGGAATGCTGAGGCAGCCCTCGCTGCCGCGCTGGCGGCCTTCTTTGCCGACGATCTCAGGATTGATCAGGACGAGTTTCGCCTTCGGATCTTCCTTGAACGTCACGTCCACGACAGCGATTCGCCTGCCGATGCCGATCTGGGGCGCGGCGAGGCCGACACCGCGCGCCGCATACATCGACTCGAACATATCTTCGATGAGCTTTTTGAGATCGTCATCGAAGATGGTGACTTCAGCGGCGGGCCGATCGAGAACGGGATCGCCGAATTTCACGATGGGATAGATCATGTTTTTGAGCGCACCACAATTTCAGATTCGGTTGTACCGTGATTCTTGGCGGCTTAGTAACTTCTTAATTGTTCCAAATAACCCCGAAAATTTCTCGATGTTTCTTTCATGGAATCGCCGCCGAACTTTTCGAGAGCGCAGCGGGCAAGAGTGAGGGCGACCATGGCCTCGGCGGCGACGCCGGCCGCAGGCACGACGCAAACATCGGAGCGTTCATACGCGGCTTTGACGGGCTCGCGGGTGGCGAAATCGACGGACTGCAACGGGCGGCGGAGAGTTGAGATGGGCTTCAAATAGCCGCGCACTCGAATTTCCTGTCCATTGGAGACGCCGCCTTCGATCCCGCCGGCGTTGTTGCGGGTGCGCGTGAATCCGGCAAACGAGGAGTCGCGGCGATAACCGATTTCGTCGTGAACGGCAGACCCGGGAGCATGTGCGGCGGTGATTCCGATTCCAATCTCAACCGCTTTGACGGCCTGCAAAGACATGACAGCGGCGGCGAGCAGGGCGTCGAGGCGCTCATCCCATTGCACGTAGGTGCCGAGGCCGGGCGGAACTTTGCGGGCGACCACTTCAAAGACGCCGCCGACGGAATCGCCGGTGCGGAGAACCTTGTCGACCTCTTCTTTCATGCGCAGTTCGGCGTCGGGGTCGGCGCAGGAGAGGAGTATGTCGTCTTTGCGCGCCAGAGGCTCGATCTGCTCCCAGCCGATTTCGCGATTGGCAATCGAGACGGAACCGACGGCAATGACGTGGCTCAGAATTTCGATATCGAGCGCGCGCAGGAAAAGCTTGGCGAGCGCGCCAATGGCGACGCGGGCGGCGGACTCGCGAGCGGAGGCGCGTTCGAGAACGTAGCGGGCCTCGCGAAAATCGTATTTCAAGGCGCCGGCGAGGTCGGCATGGCCGGGGCGTGGAGAGGCGACGATGCGGTGCTTTTCGGGGTCGCCGGATTCAACGGGAAGCGACTCTTTCCAATTTTGCCAATCGCGATTTTGGAGAAGCACAGCGATAGGCGAGCCGATCGTTTTGCCGTGGTGGACGCCGGAGAGGAAGTGTGCCGTGTCGGTCTCGATCTTCATGCGTCCGCCGCGGCCGTAGCCTTGCTGGCGTCGCCAAAGCTCGCGGTCGACAAAGGCCTGATCGACGACGAGTCCGGCGGGCAACCCGGAGAGAAAGGCAACCAGGGCTTCGCCGTGCGATTCACCGGAGGTGAAGTAGCGCAGCATAGAAAGACGAATTGTAAATGAAGAAGATGGCAAGGCTCTTATCGAATTCGTGTCGCAACCGGCTCGCGACGTGGCAGGAAGCGGGTACAATAACCGGAGCGATTTGCAAGCCAACCTGGACCGAGTTCCCGAGTCCTTCGCGCGCTTCGTCTAAAGATGCGAGGTATTCAGCGGTGATAACTACAAAGATGAGGCCGGATCAAACTGAAAGCTCGGAGCGGATTCGTTGCGTGATTGCGGACGATCACGAACTGGTGCGCTATGGTGTGCGGCGACTGCTGGAAGACGCCGGCGATTTCGTTGTGGTGGCGGAGGCGGCGGACGCGGCGCAGGCTCTAAAGCTGACGCTGCAGCACAGGCCGGACCTGGTGTTGCTGGATATTGGGATGCCGGGGATGTCGTCGTTCGAGGCGGGACGTCTGATTGAAGAGCACTCGCCGGGGACGCGAATTGTTTTTCTAACGATGCATGAGGACAAAGAGTATGTGTGGCAGGCGATGCGCTCGGGAGCGAGCGGATATCTGCTGAAAGATACTCCGACGGAGATGCTGCTCAGTGCGCTGCGCGAGGTGCGGGCGGGGCAACACGTGTGGAGTCCGCGAATTGATGCGGTGTTGCGGCCGGATGCGGGCACAAGTGGGAGCGGAGCGCATGTGACGATGCGACGGAGCAATTTGACGGCGCGAGAGCGGGAAGTGATGCGACTGCTGGCCGAAGGGCGGACCGTGCGGCAGGCGGCGTCAGAGTTGGGCGTCAGCGTAAAGACGGTGGAAGCGCACAAATTTAATTTGATGCGGAAGCTTGACATTCATAACAAAGCGCAGCTGGTGACGACCGCGATTCAGAAGAAGATACTTCCGGCGCCGATCCCGACTTAGAGGCCGGGTCATGTCGGGACGGGGCTTCACCTATGTGAGTGAGTCAGAACTCCGCTTTCACACATTCATTGCGAGTCGCGCGCGTTCAAGGCCAAATCGGCGAGGGTTGCGAGGTCGGGGACTTCGAGGTCGGGTATGCCCTGGGCGGGGCGGACGGCGCCGATGCCGGGCCGGGCGGAGACGCGATTCACCCACACCGTGGAAATGCCCAGCGAGCGCGCGGGTTGAACGTCGTGATAGATGCTCTGACCGGCGTGCAGCAACTGGTCGCGCGGTATGGCGAGAGCTTCGAGCGCCAATTCAAAATTACGTGGAGAAGGCTTGTAGCTTTGCGCCTGTTCAGCGGTGACAACGGCATCGAATTCGATTCCAAGATGCTGGCGGGTCGCAGCGAATAGATCGTCATCGATGTTGGAAATGATGGCGAGGCGATAGCGCTGCTTGAGGCGACGCAGGGCGGCGACGGTGTCGGGAAAAGGCGGCCAAGCCGGGACGGATTCAGCGAGCGAGCGCACGTCGGACGGGGTCGGCTGGAATTTGAGGCGATCGGCGAAGGCGCGCACTACCGATTGCAGCACATCGCGGTATTTCTGGTAGGGCGGGCGCTCGGCGTCGGCCTCGAATTCTCCGTAAAGCTCAAGAATGGTGGTGTCGCTGAGCGGGCGACTATGCCTGGCGAGTAGCGTGCGGAGGACGGGTAGAATTCCCGCTTCCCAGTCGATGAGGGTGCCGTAGCAGTCGAACGTGATGGCGGTGACGGGGGAGAAGTTCATGGCGGTCGTCGGTAGAATCGCCGTTCGTCGTTGGTAGTTAGTCGTCGGTCGTTCGGAAGGTTGGGCTCGGTCAGCGCCTTCCTCATGCGAGAGACTGTCGCTTTGGTTGACAACCAGCGACTAACAAGGTCCTCTATGCTTTCTGCTTGGTGAACAAATCCAGAGTCGGAGCCGATTCGTTCCGCCGCTCCGCTGTGCGCTGCGGCTCCGGTGTTGGCGGCGTTGACACTGCTGAACCGGACGGCTGCGTCATTTTCGCCTGAGTCGGGGCCTCCTCCTTCGACATCGCCTCCGCCAACGTTTCCTGCGTCAGTGTTTCCGACGTGAACGCTTCGTCCGCCGATTCCTCGTCGGGGGTAGTTTTCGCGACCGCGCTTTTTTCGCCTAGCGCGAACTTGCGCGAATCGAGCAGGGGGCGGCCGAGCGAGGCGTTGTAGCTGGTCCAAGGTCCATCGAGTTCGCGCTCGCGCTCGAAGTGGGCGCGCATGGCCTCCATCTTGGAGTCGAGGTCATCGAGATAGTGGAGCATCAGCGCTTCCGGAAACATGGGCAGTTTGGGCGAGCCGAAGTCGTACTGGCCGTGATGGCTGATGATCAGGTGCTCGAGAAGGGTTTTCAGTTCGGGCGGAAAGGCGGGTAACTGCGCGAGCTTGGCCTGAAGCATCTCGAGTTCGATGATCATGTGGCCGAGCAACTGTCCACGAGTGGTGTAGGAAAACGAACGGTTGTAAGTGAGTTCGTGAATCTTGCCAATGTCGTGGAGGAACGCGCCGGTCAAGAGCAGGTCGCGATTGACTTGGGGATAGTTGCGGCACATCAGATCGCAGGAGCGGAAGAGCGAGACGACGTGGTCAAGCAACCCGCCGATGTAGGCGTGATGGAGGGTTTTGGCGGCAGGCGCGTTGCGATAGCGCTCGGCGATTTCGGGATCGGCCATGAATAGCCCGACCAGGGCCTTCAGGTGCGGGTTTTCAAAGGCTGCGACGAAGTCGGCGAGCGTTTGCCACAACTCGCCAATGTCCTTCGTGGTTTTGGGGAGATAGTCGGCGAAGTCGATTTCGGACTCGCCGAGGCGGCGCAGTTTGTGAATGGTGAGCTGAAATCGGTTCTTGTACTTGTTGATAAGACCTTTGATTTTGAGGAAATCATCCTGGTCGAAGGCGTCGAGATATTCCTCGACGTTGTCCCACATTTTGGCTTCGATCTGTCCGGTGCGATCGGCGAGGATCAGGGCGAGATACGGCTCGCCATTTTTCTTGGGCTTGACCTGCTTGGAGGCGACAACGAAGGAAGAGGTGACAACCTTGTTTTCGTGCAGGTGACACTCGCAGATAAAAAACTCTTTCATGAGCCTCCGCGGATCGGTTAGTGCATGGGCCACTAGGGACGACGAATGCGCGCCTCAGAATGGGCGTGCAGCGCCCACTTGAAGCGACGTCACGCTCAGAACACGCCGAGCTTTTTCTTTCTCTTCAGGGTTTTCGACGCGACTTCCTTGGTCGCGGTCTCGACCGGCTTGGTTTGATTGGCGCTGGCGCCGGTATCGACATAGCCGGCTTTGACGTCAATAAATGCCTGCTCGCGGAGCATGGTCAAATAGGCGCGCAGAGCGGGCTGCAATTTCTGCATGTAGAGGGCGTCCTGAATTTTCGGCTCGACCTCTTTCATGGTCGGGATGCCGGCCATCTGATGCTCGGTGACCTGAAGAATGACGTAGCCCTGCTTGGTGCGAATCACGTCGGTGATGTCGCCGGCCTTGAGCGCGAAAACTTTGTCTTCGAGTTCTTTGGCGAGCGTGCCGCGCTTAAAGTAGCTGAGGTCGCCGCCGTCTTTGGCGGAAGGACCGTCGGAGTCTTTTTTGGCGAGGTCGGCGAAGACGCCGCCTTTGTGAAGTTGCTCGAGGACGTCGTCGGCCTTGGCTTTGGCGACCGCGAGGGCAGCTTCATTCTCCGCGTCGGTGGGGGCGGGCGACTTGCCGTCGGGGCCGGCGGGTTTGACGGGCGGTTTGGGAGCGACCAGAATTTCGCTGAGCCGAACCTGCTCGGGGTGCTCCAACTCGTCTTTGTGCTCGTCGTAGAACTTTTTCTCCTCGTCCTTGTTCATGGAGAGCTTGGAGCCGACTTCCTGGCCGATGACGCGCTGAGTAATGATCTGATTGCGCAGGTTTTGCTTGAACTCTTCAAATGACGCGCCCTGAGCCTGGGCAGCCTTTTCAAGATCCTCCATGGTTTCGAGGTTCATCTGCTTGCGCATTTCGTTGAGGCGCTTGATGAGTTCGGTGTCGCCAGTGATGCCAAGGTCTTTGCCTTTTTCGAGGAGCAGTTCCTGGTCGATCAAATCGCGGAGAACATCGCGCTGCTTGTCGGCAAACGCGCGGTCGGCGTCGGCCGGTTCCTGCTGCTGGATCTCCTGCTTGAGCTGATCGCGGCTGCGGACGTATTCCGAGCGCGTGATGATGTCGTTGTTGACGCGCGCGACGATCTCTTCCACCACGCTATCGGCGGGCGAACTGGCGGGGAGCAGCAGGGCGCACGCTGCGAAAAGAAGGGTCAGTGTGGTGCTTTTCATTAAGGCTCTCTTGAATTCCAACTCGCTCAAACCTGGGAAAAACCCGCAAGCAACGAACGTTTTCATATTTTACGACGGAACGGCAGCGAGGACCAAGCAGGGGAGATTGAGTTCGGCGGCATTTGGACGCAACGATTGAGCCGAAGTGCTAGTTGGCGCGCAAGAGGACAAGCGCGGTTACGTCGTTGACCTTGGGCGCGGCGGGCATGAAGGATTGAACCTCTTCGAGAATGCGCTGCGAGAGGTCTCTTGCCGAAGAGGTGGGGGCCTGCATTAGGATCTTTACGCCGGTGAGGCCGAATTCGGAATTTTTTCGCTCCGCCTCGATGACGCCACGGGAGACGACGGCGATGGAGGCCTGCGAACCGAGGCCAACCACCCGGGCATCAGTGGGGGCGAGCGAAAAGAGGCCGAGGGGCAGGCCCGTGGCGGGCAATTCGACGACGCTCGAGGCGTCTCGCAGCAAGCCGGGAGTGTGGCCGGCATTGACGTAGCAGACGGTGCCCAACTCTTCATTGTAACAACCGGCGAATGCCGGACAGCTTCGCACGCCTCCGGCGGCGCGCATGATTTCAAGATTCAGACGGCGCGATAACTCGATCATCGCTTCGGGCTCGTTCAATTCGGGACCGGAAAAGATTTCGGCCGCGGAGGAAACGAAGCAGGCATGGGCCGCGTCAAGAATCGCGCCGCAGGTTTCGCGCTTGCCGGCCACGTCGAGCAATCCGAAAAGAAAGCGCGTGGGACCGACGCGCAAGAAGGCGTGAAAGTCGCCACCAGCCTGGGGAGAGAAATAAGCGACTGCGAGGGCGGCGCCCTGGAGGTCGGGAGGCTCGGTGTGGAGGATCTGAGGAGGTTCCGCCGGCGAGCTGAAGAATTTTGAAAGCAACGCTTTCATGACGGGCGAAGGTAGCACAATCTGGCGGGCGGATCAATCACACTGGCGTGCCAGAGCCTGCCGGGCAGTTCAATTGTGGACCGCCTCCAGGCGGGCGTAGTAGCCCTTCCGCGCATGCACTTGCAGGCGCTTGCCGTTTTTCTCGGCGACGATCTGAATGGAGCGATAGGCGCCGTTCGGCTCAAAATTTGCGGGGCGGTAGGCGATGAGGTAGCGACTGCGGATGAGGTCGCGCAAATCGTCGAGTGATTTAGCGAGGCCGGAAATGTCGCCGGGGAAGATGGCCTCGCCGCCGCTGCGCTCGGCGAGTGCCTGGAGAACCTTGTCGGCGGCCGTTCGGCCCTGTTCGTTTTCGCTGGTGCTGACGGTATAGATGGTGACGCCGGTGGCTTCGGCATCGCGGATACTTTGCTTGAGCGTGCGTTGGCTGGAGTTGTCCTCGCCGTCGCTGAGCACGACGAGAACTTTGGCGACGCGTTCGCGCTCGGGATAGGCGGCGAGCTTCCAACAGGCGAGGGAGACGGCGTCGAAGAGGCTGGTGCCGCCCTTATTCTTGAGGCTATCAATGCCCTTGCCGAGCAGATCTGGATCGGCGACAAAGTCCTGGGTGACGGTGGTCTCGGTCGAGAAACCGGCAATGAAGCCAAGGTCGGTGGGCGAACTGAGAATTTTCTGAACGAATTTCGCAGCAGCGCGTTTTTCAAACGAGAAGCGGTCTTCGACTGAACCGCTGGTATCGACCAGCAGCCCGAGGAGCAGGGGAAGCTTGGACTGGGGTGTGAACTGAAGGATCTTCTCGGGAGGCTTGTTGTCGTCGCGAATTTGAATATTGGAGCGGACGAGATCGCTGACCATGTGGCCGTGGCTGCTCACGGCGAAAAACTGAGCGACTTCGTCGACCGATTTGTGGATTGTCCATCCGGTGGTAGAGGCGGACATCTGGACGGAATTGCCATTTGCAGCAACGGCTGTGCCCTCGGCAGACGGGGCACAGTCGGAGCAACCTTCGTCGTCGGAATCGTCGCCCAACGCGCTTAACTCGGCTTTCAGTCGGTCGGTGTCCGGGAAGGTTTGAGCCGGCAGAGAGGCCGATAAGGTCACGTACTGTTGGCCAGGTGGAGTGTTGGCAGCCAAAGTGGCGATCTGTTTGTTATGCGCCAACACTTCGAGGTCGTGGCGCGCGACCGGAGCAAACGGGCTGGTGGGGGCTTCGTTTACGAATACGCCGAGTTGCTGCTCCATGGTGGCGAAATCGTTGAGGGACCGGGCGGCGACCGCGGCCAGGTAGTGCACCTCGGCCGAATCTTTGTGCGGAAGCGCGTGCACCTTCTCGCAGGTTTCCAGCACTTGCTTATAGTGGTGATTTTGATTTTGCGCGAAGGCGAGGGAGGAAAGAATTTTTGAATTTGAGGGACTGAGAGCGGAGGCCCTGGCGAACTCCACTTCCGCGGTTGCATAATCCTTTCGCGACAAGGCGAGCGAGCCAAGCTGCACACGCGGCCGGGAGAACTTTTCGTCGAGTTTGGCGGCGGCTTCGAATTCGCTCTGGGCATGCGCAGGATCTTCCTGACCCAAATAGGCGAGACCGAGATTCACGTGGGCGGAGACGAACTTAGGATAGATTTTGAGGGATCTTTGCAGATGCTTGATGGCCTCATCGGGCTTCTGCTCTTTGATGGAGGCGACGCCGTTGTTGAACTCTTCGATGGCGCTGTTGGGGGCATTGAGATCGAGCGCGGAAACCAGGCCTGCATCGACCAGTTCCTTATTTTGTTTTCGCTGCTTCTCCGCCTCTTTCGCATCATTGAGCTGCATGGAGAGATTCATGGTTTCGTAGTCGGTACGCGTGGAAAAGTAACCGGCTGCCATGGGATTTTGCCCGCGAACGCCAACGCAGAGGGACAACAGAAGAGCACAAGCCGGTACTTGCTTATAAGGGTTGAATGAAAATTTCATGAAGAAGAACCTGACATCTGAGGGGGACTTAATTGAGTTTAGCTGTTTTCGTGCGATTCGCACAGCGAAAATTCGGGGAACGATTGCACGATGGGAGATTACTCTCGAACTGGGCGCTTTCGCGGGCGGGACCTTTGCGGGTGGGTCCTTCGCCTTGGGTTAAAGCTGAAGGAAGTTTGCGACCATCTGCTTGCCGGCGGTGGTCAGGACGCTTTCGGGATGGAATTGAACGCCTTCGACCGGAAACATTTTGTGTCGCAGGCCCATGATGACGCGAGTGCCGTCGTGGTCGCGGGTCCAGGCGCTGACCTCGAGATCGGACGGAAGAGTTTGTTCGCGAACGATGAGAGAGTGATAGCGAATGGCGGTCATGGGAGACTCGAGGCCGCGAAAGATGGTGCGGCCGTCGTGCTCGACGCGGCTGGTTTTGCCGTGCATGAGAGTTTTGGCGCGGACGACCTCGCCGCCAAAAGCGGCGCCAATGGCCTGATGTCCGAGGCAGACTCCGAGAAGTGGAACCTGGCCGGCAAAATGACGAATCAGTTCGATGCTGATGCCCGCATCCTGCGGCGTGCAGGGGCCGGGGGAGATCACGATGCGATCGGGATGGAGGGCTTCGAGTTCATCGATGGTGACTTCGTCGTTGCGGCGCACCTCGATGCGCGCACCCAGTTCGCCCAGGTATTGGACCAGGTTGTAGGTAAAGGAGTCGTAATTGTCGAGAACGAAGACCACGTGGTTATTCTAAGCGTTGGCGGCGGCGTGCGCTTCTGGCGGATCTCAGCCTTCCAAATTATGCGGCCGCTGGCGCACGACCGCGATCGGAGCGCTGGCCAACAAGGGCAAAGAGGGGAAATTTCTAAGGAGTTTACGATGGCGACATCTCTCTAACGAGCCTTGGCGCATGTTGACATCTCTTGACATGGCGAAATCTTGCCGCCATGCTTACAGGCAGTTCCCAGGAGGGTTGATGGCCGACACACAGGCGAAGGACAAGCGGGTGACGCGGCGCTTTGCCTTGCGATTACCGGTCACCGTGCGCTACGGCGAACCCGGGGAGGAGCACGCGGCGCAGACGCGCGATGTGAGCGCGCGGGGCATCTGCTTCTACGTGGATTCGGCGATTCAAGCCGGTTCCGCAATTGACTTCACGCTGACGCTGCCGCCGGAAATTACGCTGAGCGAAAGCATCCGGGTGCGATGCAAGGGACGGGTAGTGCGGGTGGAAGGCGGCAGCCCTCCCGGCAAAATGGCGGTGGCAGCGGTGATCGACGAATACGAATTTCTGGCCGAGAGCTAGGCGAGCGGCGCACGCGCCGTGCGCCAGACTCGCGCCCGTCGCGCCCGCGCCGCTTTGATGAAGAATGCTCGAGTGGTATGGTGGAGAAACAATCGAGCGACTCCGTGAAGAACTATCCCCCTACGTTTGAATGGCAGCGCGAGTTTGTGTTTGTGCGCAGACGCGATGAATTGCGCGGCGGCGGGGGCACTTTCATTTTCCTCGCTCGAATGATTGCGCCGGGAGGGCGCCCGCTGGGATGCGGGAACCTCGTCTTCGTTTTCATCTTTATCTTTGTTCTTGCGGTTCAGTGGGCGTCCGGGCAGCCGGGCGGCACTTCGGGCGACAATGCCGCCGGCGCGGCGCGGAGTGTGAACTCCGGCGCGCAAACTGCGGGGGCGGCGCCATCGGCGAGTGCGGCACCAAGCGCAAAGCCCTCGGCGAACAAGGCGTCCGCCGATCAAGCGCTAGCAAACCAAACTAGGTTAAACAAGGTCTCCGCAAGCAAGGTTGCGGCGATCAAGAGTTTCCGCATCGTTCAGGAGAAAGACGGACCTGCGGTCGAAATCCTCGCGACGCTGCCGATCGTTCCAACCATTCAGCAGATTGAAAATCCGACACGGCTGGTGATCGATGTGCCGAATGCGCGGTTGGAAGTCGCGCAGCGGCGGATCAGCGTGCAGGCGGATCAGATCAGCACGTTGCGCGCGGATCAGTTTCAGGAGAACCCTCCCGTCGCGCGCGTGGTGCTGGATTTGTTGGCGCCGCGAAACTACAAGTGGGACGCGGCGGGCAATCGGCTGGTCATCCACCTGGGAAAGAATCCGAGCGAGCCGTCGCGCTCGCCCTTCCAGCCTCCAACCGTTGCCAGCCTGACGCCCGGGCCGAAGCCGGTGGTGAAGGCGGTGCGCGCGGCGGGGCCGTTGGCGCTGGTCAGCAACGAGAAGAGCGTGGGATCGTCGTTCACGGCGGGCGCGGATACCGCCGTTCTGAGCCTCTCAAGCGGGGGCGAATTGCATGTCTGCCCGGGAACGACGGTTTCGATCACGCCCTCGCAAAACAAACACAATCTGCTGCTTGGCATGAACACGGGCGCGCTGGAAACGCACATGAATCTGGACGAATCGTCGGACTCCATCATGACGCCGGATTTCCGCATATTGCTGGTGGGGCCGGGAGAATTTCATTACGCGTTCAGCGCCGATAGTCAGGGCAATACGTGCGTGCGTGCGCTGCCGGGCAACACGGCGTCGGCGATTGTGAACGAACTGATGGGCGACAGAAATTACCAGGTGAAGGCGACGGATCAGCTGGTATTTCGCGGGGGGAAACTGGATCGCGTGGATATGGCGGTGCCGCTGGAGTGCGGATGCCCGCCTCCGCGTCCGGCGATTGACCGGGCAGGGAACGATTTGCCGGAGCAAAACTCGGCGACGAGCGCGGCGGTGAGCAGCGACAGGGATCCAAAGCCGCAGACGGCGGCGGCGCCAAGCGTTACGTCGGGAGTTGCGGCCGAGGCAGAAATTCCCCCGGCGGGCGAGCGGGACGCGAATGAGTTGCACGTGCAGGTGTCGGCGCCGCTAGTGTTCACAGCCACGGGGCCTCCGCCGGCGCCGGTGGAAGATGTGCGCGCGCTGCCACTGGATTCGCGGCAAACGAAAATGGTGGACGCGGTGGTCGCGCCTGCGCCCCCGGCGGGTGCGGCGGCTCGGCCTGCGAGCGGAGAGGTGGCCTCGGCCAATCGCCCGCACGGATTCTTCCACAAGATTGGGCGTTTTTTTTCGTCGTTGTTCCGGTGAGATGAGCTGCGACCCTCAGGTTACGGACCGCGGGCTTTGAGCCCCCCTCCCCGATCTAAACTCTGAATGCGATTATGGCTTCTTCTGTTTCTTGTGCGGCGCGTGCTGCGATGCAGGCGGAGTCGGCGGTGCTGGCTGTGGCGCGGGCGGCTCTTCCATGGATGGAGCTTCGGCGAGAGCTTTGTTGATGAATCCCTGGGGAAGAGTCGCGGTTACGATGGCGCGATCTTTTTCGCGCTCGACTTTCACGCTATCGAAGAAAGCCTTCACATCCTGATCCGTGCCATGAGAGCCGATGTTCACTTCGGTGGCATGAAACAAATTTAGAAACGCGGTGAATTTGTCGATGATCGACTGCGCGTCGGCGTCACTCTCCGCGACCACTTCGCCTTTCAGATGCAACGCTCGCAGGTAGCGCGCCGACAGGATGACGACGGCGGGTTTGGGAAAGATAAAGCTCCAACTGGCGAGGCTGCCGAGCGAATTGAGAGCAGCCGGTTTGACTTGCAGAATCGCAAACGAGAGGCTCGCCAGCGGCACATCGCGGTAAAACCGGCGCAGCAGCGACGGTCCGCCGAAGGGCGAAGCCAACTTGCGGGAGCGGTCGATCATGCCGCGAATCACGCCGGGATCGGGATGATTGGAGACGGCGATGCTGTCATAAGAGAGAAAAGTCACACGCACCGTGCGGCCTTCGATGGGAATGTTGTAAATGTCGAAGCTGCGATAGCTGTCGACGGACGAGGAGAGCTTGCGCAGGTACGCGGCAATGCGGGCGGAGTCGAATTTGCCGACGAAAATTTCGGAGAAGCGCGGCTCGGTGGAGGATCCGGCGGTGCCATTGCCCCAAGCTTGCGGATAGTGAACGGCGAAGGCAGCTTGATCGAGGTCGCGCTCGAATTGAAAGCCGGTTTCATTCACGAACTGCTGGTACTCCGGCGCGCGCGTGACCGGGGGCAACTGGGCCGCCGAATTGAAGGCGCGGATCCACTTGAGATTGATGTAAAAAAAGCCGTTTGCGCCGGGAAGAAGCCGTGCGGCCTCGGGCGGCGCGTGTTTGCGCAGTGCGACAAGAAGGGCGATGGCAGCCGCAATCAGCACCACGGCGATGAGGATGGGAACGCTGCGTCGAATGCGCATCGAAGGTTGGCGGGTGCCGCATCCTCCTATGCATCGGAGGAATTTGGATATGATAGCACCGCCGGGGGAGGATGAGGGCCGATTGGTGCGCGCTTACCTGGCCGAAGAGTTTGATTAGCTCAAAAAGGGGCGCGCTAGTGTAGGCGGAAGCGCTCGTTCATCACGCGCTGAACGCGCGGGCGATAAATTAGATCGTAGGCAAGCTCTTTGTCTGGGAACATGTTCAGTGCGGCGCGACGGGCGCCGGCGGCTAATTCCGAGGCCTCTTCGAGCGTGAGACCGGGATCCTGGCTGATGACGGACATGACCATGTTCATCATGATCTGGAGGCGGCGAAGCCGTTTTGCTTCTTCTTCGTTGCTGCGCCGCTCCTCGTCGTTGCTTTGATCTTGGCCGCGCTGCTCGTTACTGCATTGCTCGTCTCCATCTGGCTCGGCTGGTTGAATTTCCATACTGCCCCCTGGGGTCGCGCAAATGGCGTAGGTAGTTGGATGTTCGGATGCGCTCACCCGTTGCGCCCCACCTGCCATTGTGACAGTTTCGCGCAGGGATGCAATATAACCGATGCGTGGGGCGTATCGCGTCCCCAAGACAGAGACGGAGTAACTGCCGTAATCTGTTAGCACCGGATTTCAAGGGAGGACGAATGCCAGAGATGAACACGCCGCCGGTTCAACCGAACCCCAATGAGAAGCTCGTGAAGATATTCGACACGGAGCAAGAGAGCGAAGCGATGATGGTCAAAGGGCTGCTCGACTCGGCGGGAATTGACTCGGATATCAAGTCGATTGATGCGCCCCAGGATACGTTTCCCGGCGTCGGGGGAACGATTATCCTGGTGCGCGAGGAAGATGCGGGCGAGGCGGAGAAGATCATCGAGACCTACCGCAAATCGCCGCCGCTCGATGACGACGAAACGGCCGAAATCACGGGTTAGGCAGAAAGCCGTTGAGAGCGAAACCGTTGTTCGGAGAATGGAGCAGCGGGATGTCCGGCGTGACGGTCCTGCCATTGAGGTAAAAGCTGATCGCGCCTTCTTCGTCGGTGCGATAGGTGATGACGCGGGCGTTCTGCAAGCGAGCGAGCACTTCCTGGCGCGGATGGTGGTAGACATTGCGTGCGCCAACGGAGATGACCGCGTAGTGAGGATGGACGGTGGCGAGCAGATCGGCGGAGGTGCCGCTGGCGCTGCCGTGATGAGCGACCTTGAGAAGCGCGGCCTCGGGGTGCTGCTCGACGACGCGGCGTTCGGCGGGGCGCTCGGCGTCTCCTTCGAGTAATGCCGTGGTCGAGCCGTAGGTTGCAGTGAAGACAAGGCAGTCGTCATTTGGGCGCATCGAGCCCGTGAGCTGGTCGCGTCCGGGGGCGAGCATGTGGAAATACGCGCCGCCGTAATCGAATTCCTCTCCTTCTTTTCTAACCGAGACATCCATACCCGCGCGAAGCGCCTGGGTCACGACGGGTGCAAGCTCGCCGACGGGCTTGTCGATGCTCGTCCAAAGGTGGCGCGGATGAAAGTTGGCGATCACTGCGGGCATGCCTCCGAGATGATCGGCGTGCGGGTGTGTGATGACAACCGTATCGAGATGATCGATGCCGCGATTCCACAGGTAGGAAGAGACGACCTGCTCGCCGATATCGAAATCGGAGTGCATCCATTTCGGCAAGCCTCCGGCGTCGATGAGCAAGGCGCGGCCCTCCGGCGTGACGAGGAGAATGGAATCGCCCTGGCCGACGTCGACGGTCGTCATCTCCATTACGCCGGGACGAATATGCGGGCGCGAGGGGACAAAGGCAATCCAGCCGGCGACGGCGAACAGTAGCGCGAGCGAGGCGATCGCGGCGAGGCGGGAACGCCGTGCGCCGAACATGGCGAGAGCGAGGGCGGCGACGGCAAGCGCGATAGTGCCGGGCGATGGCATGGCAACGCGTAAGTCGGCAATCGAAGCGCCTGCGGTTTGCGCTCCGCCGAGCCAATGCACCGTGCCGGTGATTCCATGGAGCGCGAGGCTGGAGATCCACACGGCTGGCTTTGCCAGGCTCAGCGACCAATAGCCGATGGCGACAGCTGCCGCCGCGGCAGGCATCAAGACCTGAGTGAGGGGGATGACGGCAAGATTGGCGGGCATTCCCATGGTGGTTGCGCGGTGAAAGTGGTAGGCCATGAGGAGCGTAAGACCTGCCTGCATGAGCGCGGAGATGAACACAAGTTCGGCAAGGCCGAAGGTGACGCGAAGAATGAGTGCGGGAAGGAAGCGGGCCAACCGTTTACCGATGAGACACGACAGACGAGGCTCGAACATGCGCAGGATGAGCCGCAGTTGCGCCACTCGCGGCGGGACTTGAAGGTCGTAGCTGAGCATATGCAGGGCGCGCAGGCCGCGCGCATAAGGGATGATTGTGCGCTCGAGCAACGGCGCGCCAATGCCGGCGATGACGAATACGGCGAGGAAGGTGAGTTGGAAGCTGGCTCCGAAGACCGCGTCGGGATCGGCGATGAGAACGCCGATGGCGGCTGCGCCGATGGCATTCAGCATGTTGCGGCCACGATAGAGAAGGCGCGCTCCGAGGTAGATCGCAAGCATCAGCGCGGCGCGCCAAACTGGCGGACCGACTCCGACGACGAACGCATAGGCGAACGAGACGACGACCGTAGTGACGGCGGCGAGCGCGGCGTCGAGACGGAGTTGGCGCAAGGTCCAGAAGATGGCAAAGGCCAGGATGCTGAGGTTCAAGCCTGACACGACGAGCAGATGATAGGTTCCGGAACGCTGGAACTCGGTGCGCGTGGCGTTGCGGAGAAACGACTCTTCGCCGAGGACCATCGCATCCATGAGAGTGGCTTCGGAAGCGGGCCAGAGCTGGTGAATCTTGCGGATGATGCTGGCGTGGACGCGCGCGCGCCACGCAGCGACGCGATTGCCGGAGAAGCCGGGCAAACGCTCGACATCCGCCGCGGAAGCGGAGCCGAGCATGTTGATGCCGTTGTCGCGAAGATAGCCTTCATAGTCGAAGGCTCCGGGATTGCGGAAGTTGCGCGGTGGATGAAGCTTGGCGGGAATGCGCAAGCGCGTGCCGTAAGCGAAGGCGGGCTGCGGGAGATCGGGTGGTGCGGATTTGTCAGCCGCGAGGGCGCTGGTTTCGCCGGATGCGGCGGCTTCGTTGCCTTGCGCGTCACCTGCGATGCCTGCGGGCGAGAGATTCACTCCATGCTCGTAGATCGATAGGCGGATTCCCGCGCGCACTGGGAAGGTTTCACCATTGCTCGCAATCGACTCCGTCTCTACGTCAATCGACTGGGTTAACGAGCGTGGACCGCTTGCGTGCGCGTAACCTTCGCGAATCACGTGCGCAACGAGAGTTACGGGCCGTCCGTCGGAAAGGGCTGCCAGGCACGGATCAGCGGGAGGCCGGCCGCGAACCTGGATGAGGAATGCACCGAAGAGGAACCAGGTTGCGAGGGCGAGCGTTCTCGCGGCCCAAGCGCGGCGCGAGAGAAACCAGCACGCGGCGAGAAGCAGAACTGCGATGGCGACGATCCACCAAATGGGCGGACGCCAAGCACGAAGACCGATGCAGAGACCTGCGGAGAAGGCGATGGAAGCCCAGAACAAAGGTGCGCGAGGAGGATGGAAATCGGGGATCAAGGATCGGCTTTTCGCGGACGAGTGTTGCGGAACTGCCGCAACGCGAGAAAGAAAAATCGGGTGGCAGCACGGAACCCGGCGCTGACTCCGGTTTGTCGGCGACCACCCGCCTTCCAGGGGAAAATTGGGCGGCCGTGAAAGTGGTCAGCGCGCTAGCAGCATTACGGTTTCGATATGAAACGTCTGAGGAAAAAGGTCGAACAAATGAGCTTCCTCGATGCGATATCCGGACGCGACCAAGGGGAAGAGATCGCGCGCCAATGTCGCCGGATCACACGAAACATAGCGAACCTTTTGCGCTCCGAGTTCAACCAGAGAGCGGGTCACCGCTTTGCCAGCCCCAGCGCGGGGAGGGTCCAAGACGACCAAGTCAGGACGGATTCGCGCCTGCCGGCTCCTCAGGTATTGCTCGGTTCGCGTGCCAACTACTTTCACGCTCGCAGGCACATTCTGCTTGAGATCGGGGAGCGAAGTCAGTGACGCCTCTACAGCAAATATGTGATGAAACTTTTCCGCAAGTGGGAGCGTGAACAATCCTCCTCCGGCGTAGAGGTCGAGGGCGAGATTGCCGTTCGCGCCGCCGGTGACCACCGAGATCAACTCGTCGATCAGGTGGCGATTGACCTGGAAGAACGCTCCAGCGCTCACCTGATATTGTCCGCTGCTCGTGCCATACGCGATCGAGTTTGCGCCGGACTGCGCGAGCAACTTCTGGTCGGCAGGCGCTTCGTCGTCGGAGTGGGCACGTTGGCGCGAGGAGAAGAAGCTGATGCCGATTACTTCGGGCAATTCGCGGCGCAGGTTTTCGGCCCAGCGAAGGAGATCGCTTTGGTTCGCATCGGCGCGGCAGAAAGCCCATGCGAGCAATTGCTGATCGCTCGCGTCGGCGAAGAGTTCTAGCTCTTCGACCGCGGACGGACAGTTCAATCCGCCGAGTTCCATCAACCGCGAGATCACATTGTTCAGCAGCGGAGAACTGATTGGACATTCGCGAATCGCCAGAAATTCGCGCGAGGCAATGCGGAAATAGCCGAGAGAAAAATCGGGCGCGGTGTGAACCTGAAAGCGCGTGCGATTGCGGTAATTCCAGGGCGGAGAAGGATGCAAGCGAATCTCGGTTTGCAGACTAATTTTTGCGACGCGCTGAAGAGTTTCGCGGAGAATCTGCGCTTTGAATTCAAGCTGACGCTCGTAAGGAATGTGCTGGTAGTGGCAGCCGCCGCATTGCTGAAAATAAGGGCAGCGGGGAGCGATGCGGTCGGGGGATGTGTCAAGGAGTTGGGTGAGGGTGGCGCGGGCGAAACCGGACTTTTCTTGGTGGAGTTCGGCCTCGATTTTTTCGCCGGGGAGAACGAAGGGGACGAAGACGGCCATGCTGCGGCCATCGGGGCCGGGGGCAGTGCGGGCCAGACCGTCGCCGCCATAGATCAGTTTTTCGATGGAAAGATGTGCCAGGTACCCCCCTACCCCCCCTGTTGCAACTGTCTTTTAAAATCAATAGCTTAGTATAAGTTAGACGGCAAAGTATTCAAAAATATGGAGTTGAACTTATTGCTTGTAACTATAATATAATCTTGCGATTAAGTGCGTTTTTTTCAATTTTTCTTCGTAATCTCGCTGCTTCCTCGTAAAGTATTCAAAGATAATAACTTACATGTAAAGTATTGAATAATAAAGGGATGCTTGCTCGCTGAGGTGGCAGCGCGGGCGCTAATTGCTGCACTTTCTCTCCCGCTGCCTGTTGTCAATGAGCTTGGTTACACGGCGCTTTGCGCTCTTTATTCCAGTGTGAATCTTCTGTCGGCTAAGTCAAGAGGTTTTTGGCTGGTTACTGAGTTGTCAACTTCTTGCACGAAATTTTATAACCATTTAAATAGCACCTGAGGGGTGCGTTTTGTGATATGGAAATGGGGCAGAGGATTGTGGCGGATGGTTGGCGAAACATCGCGATCGACACTCATCGGCCGGGGACGAACGTCCTACGGGGTGAGTTCGAAAACAACGCCGGAGTTAGGGCCGCCATAAGCCTCCACTCCGCCATACTCGGTCGTGCCGTAGAGATTGCCCGCGCTGTCCATAATCAGGCTGCCCGTCGGGTTCACTCCGCCCTCGCCATTCCGATTGAAATCCCAGAGGACCTTCTCCTTGTACGTGCCCTTTCCAACTGGGGCTACCAACTCGAAAACAGTTCCGTCACAGCCGCAGGAGTTGTCGACATACGTCGTAGTGCCAAAAATATTGCCTGCCGCATCCAAGACCACACCACCCCACGGATTCGCGCTGTCTCCTTTGCCCTTGAAGGAGTAGAGAACCTTCTCAGTCCATTTTCCCTTCTTTCCAGAAATCAGCTCGTAGACGGTTCCAGCGTTCTTGGCGCCGCCATTCACGGTCGTTCCGTAAAGATTGCCGGCTCCATCGGACACCGGAGCGTTCTCCGGTTGGTAGCCATCCTTGCCGTTGAGCGTAAAGGTGTAGAGCACCTTCGGATTCCAACCACCTTGCCCATTCGGCGACAGCTCAAATACTGACGACACGGTAGTGCCGAAGATGTTTCCTGCGGCATCCGTGGTCAGGCCAGAATAATTGCCCTGTTCTGCGCCGTAGATCAGTTGCTCGGTCCAGCCCCCACCGGAGGGGTTCAGCTCGAACACGCCTCCTCCTCCCTGTCCGTTGTTGCTTACTTTGACGGTGCCGTAGAGATTGCCTGCCTTGTCCATGATTAATCCGTTGACCGGAAAGCCGCCGTCCGCGCCGCCTGTAAAGCTGTAGAGGACCGCTTCCGTCCAGGCGCCTCCCACCGGACTCAACTCGAACACGACCCCGTAACCGTAGGCGCCGCCGCTGATCGTGGTTCCGTACAGGTTTCCAGCGCTGTCGAACATCACGTAGGAGTAGTTTGGATTTGCGCCGTCCGTGCAGTTATCGCCGCCTTCGGAGCAAAAGGTATAGAGCACGGTTTCGCCGCCGTTGTCCTGACCGTTCGGCGAAATCTCAAACACTACCCCGCGCCCGCAATTCCCGTCTCCGGGGCAACCGCCATCGTGGGTCGTCCCGTACAAGTTGCCGGCGCCGTCAACGGTGAGGCGGGACTCGGGATGCTGGCCGTCAGAGCAGTAGCCCGTATAACAGAAGTTGTAAAGAACAGCCTCGATTTGGGCCTGCGCTGGACGAGCGACAATTAGCAGCAGAGCGGAAAGCAAAGCCAGAGTCAGGGCACTCGGAGCCACACGTTGACGTCTTTCGAGCATGATAATTCTCCTCGGTTTGAACCTGGTTTTTCTTCTTGACTCAACGAATGGCTACTGCTGCGTCCTAGTCGCGGTTCACGTCTCCTGTGGAGGGAGGAATGGAGGGAGCGAACATCCATCTACAATGGCACTGATGTTGGCGTCCGGATATGGCCCGGAGGTGGCTCTTTATCGCACAAGGGTCATCGTTACTACCTGCCCGCGAATGATCGAGGTCAAAGATGGCCGTCGAAATATCCGGAAGGGTCAATTCGTGTAACATCGCGTTTACAGTCATTGACCTTCAAAAAGGCGAAATAAAGGCGCAAGCTTGCGACATCGCCTGCTCTCGCCAACTACCCCACACTCATTTGGGGGAGGAGAGCCATGTCAAGAACTAGGGATTCACATGGCCGTTCCCAGTTCCGTCTGGTCGTTCGAGAACATTACGACTTTGCCATTCGGCGGAGACTCTGAGAGACATTTAATTGAAATGTCACAGACATCACCTCCGGTTGCGTGTAAGATTTCTCCCGTCATTTTCACCGGAGGTCCGTATGACCCCTCGCCGCTCCGGCTTTTCATTCTCCCTTTTGACGCTGGCCTTTTTCCTCGCCGCACTGGCTTCAGGACAGTCCATCTCCGCCGCCGAGGGCCATTGGCTCGCCGCGCATAGAGGAAAAGGATTTCCCGACCATGCGCCCACCCAGGCTACGGGCCCTTTCAACCTCTTGAACCCGGTCATCTACCCAATCGCGGGATTTGGCGCAGATTCTGTGGCCGTCGCCGATCTGAACGGTGATGGCAAGCTCGACATGGTTGTCGCCAACGCCTGCCAGAGCGTTAGCAAGCAGGGTTACTGTCTTGGAGATGGCCAAATCAGCGTCATGCTGGGTAACGGCGATGGCACCTTTCAAAATCCCATTACCTATGATTCCGGCGGATACATGGCCGTATCGGTTGCCATCGCAGACCTCACCGGTAACGGCATCCCTGATATCGTCGTCGCCAACCAGTGTCTGAAGCCTTTTGACCATTATGGGCAGTATTGGTGCTCCGGCTACTCCGCCAATGGGATTATCAGCGTCTTTCTTGGCAATGGCGATGGCACCTTCCAGTCACCCGTCACCTATAGCTCGGTCGGGTTGGTCGCGGGGTCCGTGGCCATCGGCGACCTGAACCGTGATGGCATCCCCGATCTGGTGGTGGCCGACGCATGCGTGAATTTTGCCTGCGCCTCCCCCGGCGGCGCTGTCAGTGTGCTGCTGGGCAACGGCGACGGCACATTCCAAAAAGCCGTGGAGTACCCCTCGGGCGGCTCCGACGCGTTTTATGCTGCTGTCGCCGACCTGCGAGGCGACGGCATTCTTGACATCGTCGTAGGCAATTTCTGTGAGGCTCCGGACAACTGCGACGTGGGCAGTATTGGTGTACTGCTGGGCAACGGCGACGGCACGTTCCAACCGGCCATAGCCTACGTTCCCGGCGGGCAAATGGGCGTGGTTGCGATCGGCGATGTAAACGGCGACGGAATTCCGGACCTCGTTACGACCACTGGATTTGATTCGCGCTGCGCCGGCGCCAGCGACGAGACCTGCTTGGACGTACTGCTGGGCAATGGCGACGGCACATTTCAGTGGCCGACCACTTTCGATTGGGGCGGTTATTGGTACTCGTCGGCGCTCGTAATTGCCGACATGAATGGCGATGGAATTCCAGATCTGGTTATGAACGCCTGCGTCGGCTTGTTCTGCGCCGCCGACGAAGCGCAGATCGGCGTGCTGCTGGGCAACGGCGATGGCACCTTTCAGGTCCCCGTTACTTACAGTACGGGGATCGAGTACTCCGCCACGAGTTCCATCGCCGTCGGGGACGTGAATGGGGACGGCCTGCCGGACGTTTTGGCCGCGATCACGGGCAACGAAACCGAAAAAATCAAAGCTGCTGCCGCTGTGCTTCTGAACAATACAGGCGCGCCCGCAACAACAATCTCCCTGGTCCCAAGCGTTAACCCGGTGCCTTTAGGCAGCCAGGTCACTTACACCGCTATCGTCTCATCCCAAACCGGCGGCACGGCGGCAGGGACGGTCACGTTTATGGACTGGAGTATCTATTTCGATTCTGTGACCGTGCCCTTAGTAAACAATCAGGCGACATTTACCACTGAATACAACAGCCAGGTAGATGCCCCTGAGTTAGTCGCCGCTTTCTATTCCGGCGTTCTGCAACAAGAGGCCTCGAGCACGTCCGGCATTCTCGACGAGTACATCTGTTCCCCCACCACAATGTCACTGCACGGCTCCCACTCGCCCTCCAAGCTTGGCAAGCCGGTCACATTCAGAGCCGCCATCTCTTCTCACGGTAAAGGAAAGCCCCTGAATGGCGAGCCTGTCAGTTTCTACGACGGGAGCAATCTCCTCGGCTCGGCGCCTTTGAAAAATGAAATCGCTGTTTATGTCACCTCGGGACTCTCGCAGGGAACGCACGTTATCACGGCGGTTTACCAGACCGACGACTATTACTGTCAAAGCTCCGCGCAGCTTACCCACCTAGTCGAATAGTAGCCCAGGGCGTCCCGAAGGGACGCAGTTGTAGCTGCAATCAACGTCGGCTGAAGTGCTGCAGTCTGCCATCTCCAACACGAGGACCGGCGATGTCGCCCGGCATAGTTGGCGTTAAATTCTCTGTTACGCTCATTCGTCATTGCCTTAGCTAACGCCGTGGTGGGCTAACGTCGAACCGGCGAAGACTGGGTTGCGATTACCGATTCGGTCACCTGCGGGGCCGGTCCGTATTGCGAGTTCCCTGCCTGATTGGCGATCACCTCACAAGTCCCCTTACCGCTCGTCATGGTGTAGGTCGGACCCGCGTTCGAGCACGATCCAGCACTCGTGAAAATCACCGGATTACCGCTCCCGCCGCCGGTGGCGGCGACCGTGAAGCTGCGGCCGACGAGAGCCCTCGAGGGTGCGTTGGTGGTGAATGTGATCGTCTGGGCGTAGGCGCCCAGCAGCACGCCCACAACGCTGCTCGAACAGTCTCCACTGCTCATACAGTAGTTTGCAACAACCAGATCGGGCAGACCGTCTCCGTTGAAGTCGGCGACAGCGACCGAAGAGGCCGCGTCGCCGCCCGAGCCATAAGATACTGCGTTCTGGAAAGTTCCATCGCCGTTGCCCCACAGCACCGCGACGATGCCAGGGCTCTGCTCGCCACAGGAATTAAACCCGCAGTAATTTGCGACAATGAGATCGAGCTTGCCATCGCGGTTTACATCCACTACCGCTAGGGAATTGCTGGTTACGGAATTGCCCGAGTAGCCGCCGGAACCATAGAGCACCACAGGCTGGAAGGTGCCGTCGCCATTGCCCAGCAGCACGCCCACCGACCCTGCCCCCTGGTAGCAATGATCATTTTCGAGGTTACAAGCGTTGCCCACTACGATGTCCGCATTCCCGTCCCCATTTATATCCGCTACGGCCACGGAGTCGGCCACATCGCCGCCTGAGTTGTAGTTGACCGCTGTCTGGAAAGTACCGTCGCCATTGCCCAACAGCACCGCTACCGACGCCCCGTATTGGTTGAATTGCGCATTGGCAAGCAGCAGATCGGGCTTGCCGTCTCCATTGACATCGGCGATGGCCACAGCATGCGTATCGACGCCAGCTCCCGCCGCGTAGGTCATGCCTGGTTCGAAGCCTCCGCTACCATTGGCCAAAAGCACGCTGGCGGAGCCGAAGGCATTACCATAGGCGATCCAATCATTCGCCAATGCGATATCCGGCTTGCCATCTCCATTAACATCGGCGACGGCCACGCCAAACGTGTAATAGCCGGTTGAGGAGTAAGACACTGCAGCCTGAAACGTACCGTCGCCGTTGCCCAGCAACACAGCCACTCCGCCATATTCGCCGGTACTGGAGCAATTGAGGCTATTCACGCAAAAATTGGAAACGATGAGATCGGGTTTGCCGTCCTGATTTACGTCCGCCACCGTCACACCTGTTGCCTCATCGCCGCCCGAGCTGTAGGCTACCGCCGGCTGAAAGGTCCCGTCACCGTTGCCGAGCAGCACGCCGATCGCGCCATAGTTGCAATTCGTGCTGCTCTCGCATGCATGGGCGACAATCAGATCGGGAATACCGTCTCCGTTCACGTCGGCCACCGCTACTGAGGTGGCTTGATACCCCCCGGAGCCGTAGCTGACTGCGGCCTGAAACGTCGTGTCCGTATTGATGTTGCTGCCCGCACTGGCCAATGCCGCAGTGTCGCGCGGGCCATGACCGCTTTGCGCGGACGCAGCGAGGCCGAGTGTGAGAATCAAACCAAGAATGACCGTCGCGAGTGCCCGGATGCGAATGGTTGCAAATAGAAACGAGGAGAGAGGCGGAGTTCGTTTCATGTAGCCCTCATGTCTTGACGAACTGCTTACTCGCAACCCGTCGAGGGGGTGGCTCAAGTTCGTCTCTTGGGGGTGAGGCTCAATGAAGGGGAGCTTCAAAGAGGCGAGACCATTTACCCGGCGTCATCGTAGGAGAGACTTGAAAAATTGTCAATGACACCGTTCGCAGATCCCGGCCACGTATCGGTTGGCGAAACACCATTACGCTCATTGGCCCCGCCACCCAACAGTTGACTGCGCGCCCACTTCGGGGGTTAGTGTGCAATCTTGACCAGACATACATCTGAGAACTGTCTAGAATCGCTTTAACCACAAAGACCCACCGCGCCGTTCTTCGCCAACCTTGAGCCCTTGCGATTGAAAGAGGGGCGCTAGCTCGACCGCAGGCGCTTACAAAAGGAAAAGTCGATGCGCGGCTTAGTTCTCTCACTCTCGCATCCGCCTTCGATTATGTTGGTCGGATTGCTGGCTCTTTCCACGCGTTTCTTGTGGGCGCAGGGAACGTTGCCTGTGGAGACGATCCCGTTCCGACTTCTTGATAGCCCCGTTCCATTTGCGAGAGTTTCAGAAGTCCAAACGCCTCTGCATCTCACCTACAGAAGATTGCCCCTGACCTTCGAACAAAATCAGGGTCAGACCGACTCGCGGACGAGATTCTTCCCTCCTTATCCAGGCTACGATCGTCCGCCTATCACGACCAATGCCGCACTCTACCCAGCCACCAGAACGGCCGAATCCTGGGGCAAATTGTGGGGCAAAGAGAATTACCCGATTGGCCGCGCTCCGAGCAAGTGGCGGACGTTTGCTCTCACCTATGGCAAGATACCTCGGGAGACGACCTGTTGCGTCGGGGACCTGGAACACTACGGGCACCGCATCCCATGGGCTGGCTCCATCATCCTACGAGTCCTGCAACAGGCTAAGGCTCACCCGCATGTCACACGTGTACTCACGGTAATCCAGCCCCAATTCTGAGTTGTTCGCTTGTCGGTTGACGCAAAATCGCCATTAAGCTCGTTGACCTTCATCGCCGCCGTCAGACCTGAAGGTCGCTCCATTCTGGCATAAACATTCGATGTGTGGCCGCAGGAAGCAACTGCTTGAGGAGCGCTTTGCCACCGATCCATGGAAGACACGTGGGGCACCAAGACCTGCCAAGACTGATTTCATTAAGAGCGTATCGCTTGATGACGCTGTTGTGCTATCGCTTTAGCCACTATGGGCTATTTACGGACTGGTTACTCTTTTCTATTCTTCCGGATACCATTCAGCAACCTAAAGGGGGAAAGGAAGGATGGCAAATGGAAAAACGACATCCGGGCTCCGAGCGTTGCCTTCTGGCGCACGATCTGAACAACGACCTAATAGTGATCCTTAAAAGATGCGCGCTGCTTGAGCACGTGGTCACAGGCGTTGAGTCAACCAAACATCTGAGCTTCATCCGAGCTGCCGCGGAGCACATGGCCGAGCGCATTGCGGAGCGTCCGTGTGACTATGGGCAGCCAGGAACTAGAGCCGGATAGGTTTGCCAGCCATTTGCGAGCACAACCAAGCTAAACAATTAGCTCCTAGTGGTCGGCAGGGGGTTGCTTGGTGAAGTCGAAGGTGCAGGGGCGGCCTACTATGCCCAGGCCTTCGTCGCGGGCGCCGGTGCCTTCCGCGTCCTTGAACTGCGCCTTGATGTTGTAACTGTACTCTTCGCCTTTGCGGGCGAGCACTCCGCGGGCATATTTTCTGGAGGCAACGACGCCGTTGGCGGAGAGCTTGGCTTTGCCGTCGTCGGCGATCTTGCCTTCGATGAGCAGGTAGCCAGGGTCTCCCGCTGTGCCGTGCTCACCGCGGAAGTTGCCGTCCTGGACTATGCCGGGAAACCGCCATGTGTAACCCTCGGTATTGCCTTTCGGTTCGCAAGTCATCTTGGTGAGCCAGTTGCCGTCGAAGGGCTTGGCGGTGGCGGGTTGCGCGAGGGCGTCGATCGAGCCGAGCAGTATGAGTACGGTTAAGAGAAAAGTAAATTTGTGCATAGGACCTCCGTCTGACTATCGGGCCATCTTTCCATCGGGTCATTCTTAAATCGGGTCATTTTTTCATCGGGTCATCGGGTCATCTAAAAACCTAAAAACAAACCCCTGCTTTTCAGATGGAGCGATGGCCGGATCGCGCTGTGACCCGATTTCACGACGACCCGATCTCGCGCGATGAGTTTGCTGCTAGAGACACTATCGGAATTTCACAGCTTCAAGCTGGGTTGTGTCGGTGAGTTGGGACACAGGAGAGGGTGATAGCCGGGAGTTGAGGTGGCCGCGGATGTTGGTGAGGATCGTGCCGCGTACTGAAATTGAAGAGGACTGCCGGATTGGTTGATGGAGCCGGGGCGTCGCGACCCAGAATGAGCGCGACGCCCCGTGTCTCCAAGTGCTGGTTAGTTCACGGCGAAGATCAAGTCGTCGTGATCGTTGTAGGAGCCCGAGGTGCACGAAGACGCGCGTCCCAGATAGCGGAATTGCGCTCGCACCGCCTGCAGGCTGCCGGTTGGAAGCGTGAAGGTGGTCGACAAGGTTTGCGCTCCAGCCTTGGTGGGCACAATGGTCTTAATAAAGACCCACGAGGGGCTGTTGGCGTTAGCCGCATAGTAAAGGTCGAGAGCGTCAGAGGTGTAGCCGCTATAGGCCCAAACCGTTGCGGAGACCGTGGCCGTGGTGCCGTGGGTTAGCGGGCCTCCACTGGTGGAAGCCACAACGATGCGGTCGTTGGACTCGTCGGAGTGGAAGGTGCCGCTGGTGCCGTCGGCGCAGGAATTGTTGATGGTGTTGGGTTGATTGGGTTCGGCGCCGCCGGACATATGATCGCGTCCAAGAAGCAGGGATGGACCCGAGTCACACGAAGAGCCAACGGTGGAGCACCCCGGAGCCTTCAGGGTGGAGTTGTAGACCGCGGTTTGCGCTCCGGAGGATGGATTCACCGTGAGGGCGATGTTGGTGCTGTGACTGAGCGTGCCGGAGGTTCCGGTCACGGTGATGGTTGCGGTGCCGGTGGTTGCGGTGCCGGAGGCGGTGAGTGTGAGGGTTGAATTCACACTGCCGTTGGCGGGCGGAGTGACCGGGTTGGGCGAGAAGCCGGCGGTCACGCCGCTGGGCAATCCAGTAGCGGTGAGAGTGGTGGCAGAACTGAAACTGTTCTGGCTGGTGATGGTGATGGTGCTGGTGCCGTTGCCGCCTTGAGTAATAGTGACGGAAGCGGGCGAGGCGCTGATGGTGAAGTTTGCAGTCCCACTCGAATTGACGGTGAGGGTCAGCGTGGTGGAGGCCTGGAGGCTGCCGGAGGTGCCGCTGATGGTCACCGTGACCGTGCCGGTGGCGGCGGTGGCGCTGGCGGTGAGCGTCAGGGTGCTGGTTGAGGTGGTGGGGTTCGGACTGAAGGCCGCGGTGACGCCGCTGGGCAATCCCGTTGCGTTAAGCGTTACGCTGCCGGCGAATCCGCCCACGTCGGTCACGGTGATGGTGCTGGTGCCGTTGCCGCCCTGGGTGATAGTGACGCTGCTCGGGGAAGCGGAGAGCGTGAAGCTGCCCGAACCACCGGTGGGGGCGAGAAGGTTGATCAGGCCCGTGGTGTTGGGACTGCCCCAGCCCGTGCAGAGGTCGTAACCGGTGACGGCCGAATAGGTGCCGCAACTGCCGCTGGTGTTGTCATGAAAGAGAGTGGCATAGCTGGAGCCGAGAGCAGCCGGGTAAATGAGGGGATCGATGAAGCCGATCGACTCGCTATTGGCCGCTGCCTGTTGATTGGCCAGAGCCAGATAGCCGGCCCACATGGGCGCGGCAAAGCTGGTGCCGCCGTATTCGTTTTGGGTGCAGGTGGTCTGGTCGGCGCAGACGTAGAAGCTGAAGTTGGCGTTGGCCGCGACGTCGGGGCCGTTGCGATAGGTTGTGGATCCTTTGTTGGAGGAGTTAATCACGCCCGCAAGCTGCTGCCAGGAGGGAATGGCGATTTTATCGGGGGAGATGCCGCCGCCGCTATCGGCCCAGGCGGTTTCCGATTTCCACGGCCCGGCCGCGCCGGTGGTGGTCAAATCGGTGCCGCCGACGGAAACGACATTGGCATCGTCGGCGGGCCAAGCCTCGTTCGACGAAGACCAGGCGGAATTGTCACCGGAGGCGGCAAAGAAGTTCTGGCCTTGCGACGCCATCTTCTGAAAGTAGGGATCGAGAGTGCCGGGGTCCGCCGGAGTCCAGCCCCAGGAACAGCCGATCTGCTTGGACAAGGGAGCATCGGTCGTTACCGTCATGGCGCTAATGATGGCGGTATCGGTGCTACCGACGTACACGTACAGGGTGGTGATGCCCGGGGCCATGCCGAGGGCCTGCGTCATGTCAAGGGTTTGTTCGGTGTCGTCGCAGCTGGGATAGACGCAGGAGAGGCTGGTTCCGTCTGTTGAAATGCCGGTCACGGCGGCCGTTCGCGTTTGCCCAACGTTGCTGTAGTAGGTGTTTAAGTCGGCGATGTCGTATCCGTAGTACTCGAACAACCCGATATTCTGGCCGGAGCCGGTGAGAGTAGAGCCCTGGTAGTAAGCGGCGCGCATGTCGCTGCCCAAAAAAGACGCGCCCGGGCCGGAGCCGGTGGTGGCATTCGGGCCAACCTGCTCGGGAAGGATGCCGTGCGCCTTGGCGTAGTCGCTCTTCTTCACGAACATGGGATGGGGCGTGGAGTAGTTATCCAATCCGGAGATGTGCCAGAGCGCGAAGGGCAGGCTCGTGGTGGGCTCGCGGTCAATCGCATAGAAAGTGCGGTTTTCCGTCGGATGCTGATAGACGCCCATGGTCACATGGAAGGCGCGCTCGATGCTCGCCACCGTTCCGATGAGCCGCAGGTCCATGGCATCCCGGGAGCCGCTGACGATTTCAAAGCCGCTCGCTTGCGCGAAAGCGACCAAGGCATCCCAATCTTCCTGGCTGGGACCGAACCTCGGGGTAAACTCCTGCGGCGTGAGGAACTGCCGGAAGGAGGGGCTGGTGGGATCGTAGACTTCCTGCAAGAAATTTTCCAAGCCTGCCTGATCGCGGAGGGGCAGAACAATGTCGAAGTGCAGAGACTCGGTTGCCGGGAGGCGCCCGACCAACTTCGCCTCGCCATTCGCAACCACTTCACGCACATGACGCGTGAGCGCGGACTGCGCCTGCGCCTGGCATAGGACGCTAGCGAGAGACAAAACCGCGAGAAATACGATGGGGAGGATGGGGGATTTGCGGAACATAATTCTCTCCTGATTTCAAAATTTAAGGATGGAGCCCGGTGAATTCGGACACTATATCACTTCGTCACTTGCTGCAATAGTCTGCTTTGTAAGGTGATGCACTTGTGATCGAAGGCGCGATTGCACTAATACCGGGGGAGTAAGCTGCCGCGCAGGAACGAGTCCAGATATTCCGAGAGGCGGGAAAAAGTCTCCGCACCAGGGTCAGTGCATGTAGAACAGGCTGAGGCGGGGGATGGCGCTGCGCTCGAGGATGAGCTTGCGGATGTATTGCTTTTGCAGTTGCTCGATTTGGGCGGCGGGCATGTTTTTGCGGTAGGGGATGAGGTCGCGGTCGGCTTGGGCGCGGACTTCGACGAGGTCGTCGTCGGGCGTGGCGGCCATCAAGACGGCGAATAGTTTTTCTTCGAGGACGGTGAGGCGGCGCTCGAGATCTTCAAGGCGGGGGATTTCGGCGGTGGCTTCGATGGAGGCGGCCATTTCGCGGAGGGTTGAGGCGGTTTCACGGGCGAGCGCGGCTACGGGAAAGTTGGCGGATTGCGGGAGGTTGGCTTTTTCGAGGCGGTCGGCGCCGCTTCTTAGGAACGCGGTGATGTGGGCGGGGTCGAAACCGGGCTCGTGGTGCGCCTTTTCGGGGGAAGACGCGCCGACGGCAGCTTCTTTCATGTCTTCAGCGGCGGCGAGCACGGCTTGGGTGCAGTAGGAGAGGCTGTTGACCTTTTGCGATTTCCGCTTGCGGCTGGCGTATTTGTCGAAGGCGTCGTCGATGCCGCGGAGAACGGCTTCGAGGGGAATGCCAGCGTTCTTCCAGACTTCGATCAGCTCCCAGTCGAGCGGCGAGACCATGAGCGTGGTGCCGCGGCGGCGCTGATAGTGCTCCTCGATTTCAGTGAAATAGTTGAAGTAGTTTTCCACGGCGGATCAGCGCGACTTCGGGGATTTGTGGACAGGCCAGGGCTTGGCATCGCGGACGGTGGAAGGGAGGGCAGTTTTGGCGGCGCGTTCGCTCCCATCTTTTCGACGCGGTTGATTGCGCTCCCAGATGATGCGCAGGCCTTCGAGGGTGAGGAACTCGTCGACATCCTTGATGTAGTGCGAACCGGTGCCGATGAGCGAGCCGAGGCCGCCGGTCGCTACGACTTTTGTTTCCGGGCCGAGTTCATCAACGAGGCGCTCGAGGATGCCATCGACGAGGCCGAGGTATCCATAATAAAGACCGGACTGGAGACTGCCGACGGTGGTGGAGCCGATGACGCGCGCGGGCTTGCGGATTTCGACGCGGGGCAGGCGGGCGGTGCGCTGGAAGAGGGCGTCGGCGGAGATGCCGATGCCGGGGCAGATGACGCCGCCCATGTACTCGCCTTTTTTGGAGACGCAGTCGAAAGTGGTGGCGGTGCCGAAATCGACGATGACGCAGGGGCCACCGTGTTTTTCAAAGGCGGCGACGGCGTTGACGATGCGGTCGGCGCCGACTTCGGCGGGATTGTCGTAGAGGACGGGCATGCCGGTTTTGACGCCGGGCTCGATGGCGAGCGGCTTGATGTTGAAGTGACGCTCGCAGACCTGGCGCAGAACGGGATCGAGCGGCGGCACGACGGAGGAAATGACGATGCCGTGAACGCCGGCGACATCGAGGTTGTCGAGGGCGAACAGGTTGCGGAAGATGATGCCGTACTCGTCGACGGTGCGGGTAAGGTGGGAGCCGACGCGCCAGTGCGCGAGCAGGCGCTGGTAGCGCGGGGATTCAGAGGCGGGATCGTCGGCCGGATCATCGCCCGCATGCGCGTGCGCTCCGCGGGCGAAGACGCCAAGGACCGTGTTGGTGTTGCCGACATCGATGACGAGAAGCATTACTCAATCAATCTTACGGTTCCGCTTAGGACTGTGCGCAGGCCTTCGGCGGTTCTTACTTGTAGAAAGCCGCGTGCATCGAGGCCTTCGGTTACGCCTTCAAGTTCGCCGTTCTCGTCGATTCGGACTTTGCGGCCGCGGGACGAGGACGAGCGCTCTTCAAAACGCTTGAGGACGGAATCGCGGGCGGCCGATCCATCGGCGAGAAGGGCGCGATATTCGCGGTCGAGCGATTTTAGCAAAGCGGCGCAGAGTTCGACGCGCGACCACTCGGTGCGAGTCTCGGCGCGCAGCGAGGTGGCGATGTCGCGCAGGTCGACGGGAAATTTTGTCTGATTGACATTGATTCCGATGCCGATGACGAGGTGCCGGACGCGCGTGGCCTCGGCGTTCATTTCGGTGAGAATGCCGCAAAATTTTTTGCCGCCGAGGAGAAGATCGTTGGGCCACTTCAGGTCAATCGGGATCTCGGCGACGTCAGCGACGGCGGCATGGACGGCGAGGCCAGCGGCGAGCGAAAGCAGAAGCGCGTCGGACGGAGGAATTGGCGGACGCAGAATAACGGAGCAATAAACTCCCGCGGAGCGTGCGGAGTGCCATGTGTGGGCGCCGCGGCCGCGGCCCGCCAACTGCTCTTCGGCGAAAAAGACGCTGCCCTCGGGCGCGCCTTCGGATGCGGCATTCATAGCCTCAGAGTTGGTGGAACCGACCGTGTAGTAGTGATGGAAATTTTTCGCGTCCGGCTTGGCAAAGATCGTTCCCTTGACGAGAGGCGCGATCATTTCGGGCAGAAGCAGGTCGGGGACGGCGCGCAAGCGATAGCCGGTGGCGGGATGGCCGGCGATATCGACGCCGAGGTGACGGAGTTGCTGAATGAGGCGCCAGATCTCGGAGCGGGTGGTGCCGATCTCTTCGGCGATTTTGGTGCCGCTGGCAATTACGGTGGCGTGATTCATCAGCACACGAACGATGCGGCCGAGACGCTCGTCGGTGGCGCGATGGGCGAGTGGAGAGCGGCGAGTTTTTTGGGCGGCGGTTATGCGGGGAATTATAGCGGGTCTCGTCGTTCGCTGTTCGGTATTGGTTGTCATCTGCCTTCATGCGGGGGTTACGCGCATGCTGAGGTCGGCGGTGGGGAAGGAGTGGGTGATGCCGCCTACGGAAATAAAATCGACGCCGGTTTCGGCGTAGGCGCGAACATTTTCGAGCGTGATGCCTCCCGAGCATTCAAGGGGAACGCGGCGAGCGTGGCGAGAGCAGATTTCGACGGCCTTGCGAACGTCTTCGACGCTGGCGTTGTCGATGAGGATGGCGTCAGCGCCGTGGCCGAGGGCCTGCTGCAACTCTTCGAGCGAACGAACTTCGATTTCGATGGGCTGATGGCCGCGGCGATTGTGGAGGGCGCGTTCGAGGGCGGGAACGGCGCCGCCGGCGAGGGCGATGTGATTGTTCTTGATGAGGACGCCGTCGGAAAGATCGAGGCGATGATTCTGGCCGCCGCCGCAACGGACGGCGTACTTGTCGAGGACGCGCAGGCCGGGCGCGGTCTTGCGAGTATCGAGAATACGAACGCGCGTGCCGGAGACGGCGTCGACGAATTTGCGCGTGATGGTGGCGATGCCGGCCATGCGCTGGAGGAAATTCAGAATCACGCGCTCGCAGGAGAGAATGACGCGCGCGTTGTGGCGAATGACCGCAACTTGCTGGCCGGAATTCACACGCACGCCGTCGAAGATTGAGGGATGAGTAGTGACCTCATAGTGAGTTGTGACGGCGCCATCGAGCGCGGCGTAAACGTCGAGAATGCGCGGAATGCAGCCGAGGCCGGCGATAATGCACTCCTGCTTGGCGAGGATGGTGGCGGAAGCGCGCTGATTGGGATCGACGCAGGCGTAGCTGGTGGCATCGCGCGTGGCGCGGTCCTCGGCGAGCGCGTTCTCCAGAATGGCCGTGATGCGTCGTGAATTCCAGTCCATGGAACCAGTTCTCAGTTGTCAGTTGCCAGTTCCTGAAACCTCGCGGCCGATGCTGCGGGCCACTTCCTGCTTAACGGTTTTACACTCCGCTCATTTCTTTTATTTTCGCTTCCGTTTTTTGGCGCATTACTTTTAGTTCTTCGGCGCGGGTGCGGAGGCCGTCTACCACCTTGGCCGGGGCTTTCGCCAAAAACTGTTCGTTGGCGAGCTGACGCTGGCCACTGGCGAAGTCTTTTTCAATCTTCTCCAGTTCTTTTTGCAGGCGCTCACGCTCGGCGGCCACGTCAACTTTCTTTTCGTAGACGACGTGCACATCGAAGCGGGCAGTGCTGCGGGCACCCGGAAATTTTGCCAGCGAGCCTTCGACAAAGTTAAGCCGGTCCACGTTGCCGAGGCGCTCGACGGCACCTCGATTTTCGTCGAGGAGCTTACGAATTTCGGGTTCGTGAGCGAATACGTCGATCGGCACCTTCACCTTGGGTTCGACTTTTAATTCTGCACGCAGGTTGCGCACGCTGACGATCAGGTCCTGGAGGATGGACATGTGGGTTTCAGCGGCGAGGTCGATTTGCGCGTCATCTGCGGACGGGTAGGCGGCGAGCGCAATCGATTTGAGGGGCGGAGTGCCGGTGTACATCGCGTGCCAGATCTCTTCGGTGATGAAGGGCATGACGGGATGAAGCAGGCGGAGCGCTGCGTCAAACAGGTTCACGAGATTGGCGCAGGCGGCGCGGGCAGTTTCGGCGTCAGCGGTCTCGGCGAGGCGAGGCTTGATCAGCTCGAGATACCAGTCGCAAAAATCGCCCCAGAAAAAGTCGTAGATACGATTGGCGGCCTCGTGAAAGCGATAGGTCTCGATGGAGTCGTTGACGTCGCGCGTGGCGCGGTTGAAGCGGGAGAGAATCCAGCGATCTTCGAGAGTGCGTGCGTCGAATCCAGCGATGCCTGCGGGTTGCGCGGGCGACGCGCCCGCGCCGACGTTCGTGCCGACCTTTGGCGGAAGACCGGCGGGGCGCAGGTCTGGGGCGATGCGGTCAACGTTCATGAACATGAAGCGGGCGGCATTCCAGATTTTGTTGGCGAAGGCGCGATAGCCGTCGGTGCGGCTCTCGCTGAAAGCAATGTCGGTGCCGGGAGCGGCCATGGCGGCGAGGGTGAAGCGCGTGGCATCGGTGCCGAAGCGCTCGATGATGTCGAGCGGGTCGAGCACGTTGCCCTTGGTCTTGGACATCTTCTGGCGCTCGGCGTCGCGAACGAGGGCGTGAATGTAGACGTTGCGGAAGGGAACGCTGTCGTCTTTCTTGTCCTCCCAGCCGCTGGCTTTTTTGATAGCCGGATCCTGCTGGTGGCCTTCCATGAAGTGGCAGCCAAACATGATCATGCGCGCAACCCAGAAGAAGAGAATTTCGTAGGCGGTGATGAGGAGCGTGGTCGGATAGAAGACTTCCAGATCGCGCGTTTTCTCGGGCCAGCCGAGCGTAGTGAAGGGCAGAAGGCCGGAGGAAAACCAGGTGTCGAGGACGTCGGTATCCTGTTCGAGCTTTGCGCCGCCACATTTGGGGCAGGACGTGGGCGCTTCACGGGCGACGATTACTTCATTGCAGTCGCCACAGTGCCAGACGGGAATGCGGTGTCCCCACCAGAGCTGGCGCGAGATGGTCCAATCGTGGATGTTGTACATCCAGTTGAGATAAATCTGCTTGTAGTTGTCGGGGACGATGGTGATCTCGCCGGACTCGACGGCACGGATCGCTTTTTTGGCGAGCGGCTCGATTTTTACGAACCACTGCTCGGAGAGGCGCGGCTCGACGACGGTGCCGCAACGGTCGCACTTGCCTAGGGGGACGGTGTAGTCTTTTTCGGCGACGAGGAAGCCTTGCTCCTGGAGGTCGGCGAGCACGGCGGTGCGCGCCTCGTAGCGGTCGAGTCCTTTATATGGTCCCGCATTCTCGTTCATCTTGGCGTGCAGATCCATGATGTCGATCTGCTCGAGGTTGTGACGCTTGCCCGCCTCAAAATCGTTGGGATCGTGCGCGGGTGTGATTTTAACCGCGCCGGTGCCGAATTCGGGCTTGGCGATTTCGTCGAGGATGATGGGAATCTGGCGCTGCATGAGCGGCAGCAAAACTTTCTTGCCGTGCAGATGCGTATAGCGTTCGTCGGCGGCATTGACGGCGACGGCGGTGTCGCCGAGCATGGTTTCGGGGCGAGTGGTCGCGACGGTAATGGATTCGCTTGAGCCGATGACCGGGTAGCGAATCTCCCACAGCTTGCCGGGAACGTCTTCGTGCTTAACCTCAAGATCGGAGATGGCGGTCTCGCAGCGCGGGCACCAGTTGACGATGTATTTGCCGCGATAGATCAGGCCTTGCTCATAGAGGCGGACGAAGACCTCGCGCACGGCGCGGGAGAGATTCTCGTCCATGGTGAAATATTCGCGGCCCCAATCGACAGAGGCGCCGAGGCGCTTCATCTGGTCGAGAATGGCGCCGCCGTACTCGCGCTTCCACTCCCAGACGCGCTCGATGAATTTTTCGCGGCCCATTTCGCGGCGCTTCTTGCCTTCTTTGGCGAGTTGGCGCTCGACCATCATCTGCGTGGCGATGCCGGCGTGGTCGGTTCCGGGCAGCCAGAGCGTGATGAAGCCGCGCATGCGATGCCAGCGCACGAGGATGTCCATCTGCGTCTGGTTGAGCATGTGGCCCATGTGCAGGCGGCCGGTGACGTTGGGCGGAGGCAGCAGCAAAGTGAAGACGGGGCGAGCGGCTTCTCCAGGACGGCTGGGGGCGGGCGTTTCGACGTGAAAGAGTTTTTCGGCGATCCAGTATTCGGCCCAGCGCTTTTCGATGGCGCCCGGTTCGTACGCTTTTGGCAATTCGTGAGGCATGAGTTTGTGAGGCCCCGGCGCTCTTGCAGGGACGCCCGCCCCGGCCGTTCCAGCCGAGCGAAGGCTCGACGATCTTCCGGCAGAAGGAGGGAATCTTTGATCTTACAGGCGGCAGAAAAGCAGGGTCAAACGGGCGAAGATGGGGTGGGCGGAGGGCATTCCGCTTAAGGCGCGCCAGAACCACTCGCGGAACAACCTCGCCTTTCCGGGGGCGATGTTCTATCCTCGTCGGTTCTGCGAGGTCTATTGCCGTGAAGCATCGATCGTACTGGTTGGAACAATGCGCGGGCGACGCCGCGGATGAGCCGCCGCTTGAGGGCGCGGCGCGCGCCGACGTGGCCATTCTTGGTGGAGGGTATGTCGGCTTGTGGACGGCGTTGCGCATCAAGGAGCTTGAGCCGGCCTGCGATGTGGCGGTGATTGAGCAGGATATTTGCGGGGGCGGCGCGTCGGGGCGTAACGGCGGCTTTGTGCTCTCGTGGTGGCCGAAGCTGGCTTCGCTGGCAAAACTGTTTGGAGTGGAAGAGGCTATGCGCATCTGCCGCGGCTCGGAAGCGGCGATCGACGAGATTGCGGGTTTTTGCGCGAAGCATGCGGTGGACGCCGATTTTCGGCGCGGGGGCTGGCTGTGGACCGCGACCAGCAGCGCGCAAATGGGGGCGTGGGAGAGCGTTCTGCGCATTTCGGAAAAAATGGGCGTGGAGCCTTTCCGGCGAATTGAGCCGGAGGAGGTCGGGCGGCGGACGGGATCGAAAGCGCACCGGGCGGGAGTTTTGGAGGCAAGTGCCGCGGTGGTGCAGCCAGCGGCGCTGGTGCGCGGGATGCGGCGGGTGGCGCTGGCGAAGGGAATTCGGATTTATGAAAACACGCGGGCGCTCGCGTTTACGCGGAGATCGCCGATTGCGATTCGCACGGAGCGCGGGACGCTCACCGCGGGCAAACTCGTGATCGCGAGCAACGGATGGGCGGCATCGATCCGCGAACTCAGCCGTTCGATCGCGGTGATCTCGAGTGACATCGTCGTAACCGCGCCGATTCCCGAACGACTGGAGCAGATTGGCTGGCACCGCGACCTGGCGATTACCGACTCGCAGACCATGGTCGATTATTACCGCGTGACGCGCGAGGGGCGCATTGCGTTTGGCAAGGGAGGATGGACGATCGCGTATGGCGGGAGGATCGGCGCGAATTTCGACCGGCATGCGGGGCGCGCCGCCGAGGTGACTGCCGACTTCCGCCGCTATTATCCGATGCTGGGCGATGTGCCGATCACGCATGACTGGTCGGGGCCGATCGACCGCACGCCGGACAGCCTGCCGTTGCTGGGTTATCTGAATCGCGAAAAAACCATTGCCTATGGAATTGGGTGGAGCGGAAACGGAGTGGGGCCGAGCGTGATTGGCGGCAAAGTGCTGGCGAGCCTGGTGCTGGAGCGGAGTGACGAGTGGGGCGGGCATGCGCTGATTGGGCGGCCGCTGCACAATTTTCCGGCGGCGTCGATTCGGTACGTGGGAGCGCATATTGTGCGCAGCGCGGTAGCGGCGAAAGAGCGCGCGGAGATATGGGAGCGCAAGCCTTCGTGGTGGTCGGTGCAGTTGGCGAAGCTTGCGCCCGCGGGTCTGGAGGATAAGAGTTAAGGTGGGGATTTGGTTGCGGCGCGGCGATTCGCGCGCGAGCGCGCAGCTTAAAATCTGCCTGCGGTTGTTTTGTTAGGCGCGCGAGCAGGGCATGAACCTCGACGACACAATTATTGCCATCGCTACACCGCCGGGGCGCGGGGGCATCGGCGTGGTGCGTTTGGCGGGGCCGGAGGCGCGGGCGATCGCGGCGCCCATGCTTCGCCTGAAGCATGAACTGGAACCGAACCGGGCAATCTTTGGCGAACTGGTTGAACCGGCGGGCGAAGGAGTGGAGATTGTGGGTGCGGCGACGACCAGCGCTGCCGAGCGGCGGATCGATGAGGTGGTGGTGACTTATTTTCGGAAGCCGCATTCGTACACGACCGACGACATCGTGGAAATTGCGGCGCATGGGTCGCCGGTGGTGCTGCGGCATATCGTCGAGCTCGCATTGGCGCGTGGGGCGCGGCTGGCCGAGCCGGGTGAGTTCACGATGCGCGCTTTTCTGAATGGGCGGCTCGACCTTACGCAAGCGGAGGCGGTGCGCGATCTGATCGAGTCGCAGACGCTTTTTCAGGCGAAGGTCGCGGCGCAGCAGCTCGAAGGCGCGCTCTCAAAACGGCTGAAGCCGATCAAGCAGAAGCTGATTGAACTGATTGCGCTGCTCGAAGCGGGCATCGACTTTGCGGAAGACGATATTTCGGTCGCGGCCGATCAGACGATTCTCGCGCATCTTGCGGAAGTCAGCCAACCTCTGGAGGAACTGGCGGCGACATCGGCCTACGGGAAGGTGGTGCATGAAGGATTTACGCTGGCGATTGTTGGGCGGCCGAATGTGGGGAAGTCGAGCTTGTTCAATCGACTGGTGGAGCGTGAGCGCGCCATCGTTACGGCGCAGCCGGGAACGACGCGCGACCTGGTGAGTGAAACCGTCGCGATCGGCGGGATTCCCGTGCAATTGATCGACACGGCAGGAATTCGAAACGGGGTGGATGAAGCGGAGACGATCGGCGTACGAAAGTCGATGGAAGCGCTGAGCGAGGCCGACCTGGTGCTGGTGGTTCTTGACTCGACGCAGACTCCCGGCGATGAAGATGGCGAACTGCTGCGAATGGTGGAAGGCCGGCCCGCGGTCGTGGTGGAGAATAAATGCGATCTTATAACCGCGGAGCTCGCGGCTCGCGCGCACGGGGCGAAGGTGAAAACTTCGGCGGTGAGAACTTCGGCGGTTACGGGCGAGGGCATTGGCGAATTGCGCGCTGCGATCCTGCAGCGGATCGGCGCGGGCGGTGTGCAGGTGGAAAGTGGATTTCTGACGAACGTCCGGCATCAGAAGCTGGTCAGCGATTCAGTGAGTGCGCTCGAGGCCGCGAAAAACGCGGTCGCGAACCGTGTGCCGCACGAGATGCTTCTGCTCGACCTTTATCATGCGCTGCGGAAGTTTGACGAAATTACAGGCGCGACGACGACGGACGACATTCTGAACCTGGTCTTCGGGACCTTCTGCATTGGAAAATAGATCCAACGACGTCCGATTCGCACTTGGGGGGCCTCGCCACTGGAGCCTTGGAGGAAACGAAGAAAATGAAGGCTGCTGTTTTCACTTCAACTCACGCCGCACCCCGATCGTTCCTCCATATTGAAGATGTTCCGCGCCCACAACTCGAAGCGGGACATGTGTTACTGCGGGTCGTGGCTTGCGGAGTGTGCCGGACTGATCTTCACATCGTCGAAGGAGATCTTCCGCCGCTTCGACCGCGGCTTATTCCCGGCCATCAAATCGTGGGCGAAGTAATCGAAGGCGCGACCGAGGAACTGGCGCTGGGAACGCGTGTTGGCGTTTCCTGGATGGGTGGCGTCGATGGCGATTGCTGGTACTGCCATCACGGCATGGAGAATCTTTGCGACAAGCCTGTTTTCACCGGATACACGGTGGACGGCGGCTATGCAGAATATGTTCTGGCGCGCGCAGACTTCGCTCTGCCGTTACCGCCGGGCCTGGATGACGCGCATGTTGCTCCGCTGCTGTGCGCCGGCATCATCGGCTTTCGCAGCTTACGAGTTGCGGGGGTTGAGAAGGGCGAGCGGGTTGGACTGTTCGGTTTTGGCAGCTCCGCAAGCTTGGCGATTGCCATTCTGCAATCGTGGAAGTGCGAAGTTTACGTCGTGACCAGGGGCGAATCTCATCGGAAAAGGGCTGCGTCACTGGGCGCGACTTGGGTCGGCAAAGAAGATGAGAAGCCGGCGGTAGCGCTCGACCGCGCCATCACGTTCGCGCCCAGCGGAACAGTAGTGGTCAGTGCCCTCGCGAGCCTGCGCAAGGGAGGGGTGGTCGCCATCAACGCCATCCATCTCGACCAGATGCCGGCCTTCGACTATGACAAGTTGCTCTGGGGCGAACGGCAGATCCGCAGCGTGGCCAATATGACCCGGCAGGATGCGCGCGACTTTCTCCAAATCGCGCATGACCTCGGTATCCGTCCGAACGTTACAGTATTCGGGCTCGATGACGCGGATAGAGCGCTACTGGCAGTCAAAGAAGAAACGGAACAGGGATCAGCAGTGATTGTTCCTTAGCTCGGCATGTACTGGATCGGCTTTGGGGATTGGGGTACACAAGCTTAGTTGTGCAGAACTATGGACTACTTTGTCTGGTTTTCGTCAACCCGGACGGATCGTACCCGAGTTCGCGCACACGAGTAAGGATGTGGGCATAAGTCGGGACTATCTCCGTAGAAAAGCTGATTCACATCACCGTAGCCGAGCACCAGGGCCGCTTTCATGGTTAGGATTCCTTTTCTCGATGTTGCCAATTGCCTTGATCGCTATTGCCACTGAGAGCCAATTATGAGACCGCTTCCAGATCTCAAGCCTGACGACTGAGATTGGCTGATCAATTCTGATCAGTATTACAGACGAGATTCGGCGACTCTATGAAAGACGCAAAAGGACAGGGGGGCGGGAATTATGAAGAATGCCGGAAAGTCCGTAACGATCGCAGAGTTTCAGTTGAGCAAGCAGATCGTAGCAACCGACGATGCGGCCGCCAATGAAGTAGAGGTTGAGGAGCAGATTGAGGAAGATAACGTGAAGAAACAAGCACACGAAAATCAAACAAGCAACCTAGGTCCTGTCGTGCGGGGCAGCAAACAGATGACAATTGACGACAATGCGACGGCGGCCGAGGAAGAGATTGAAGAGCAGGCCGAGGAAAGTCGCATCGATAAGGAAGCGTTCGAAGGTGGAATGAGCACGGCTTCCGCCAAAGAGTACATCCGGCGCGGAAGCAGCCATGATTAACGAGACCCCAGAACAGCCGCGAACAACAGGGGCGAGACCACCTTTATCGAGAGACGCGATAGAAGCAGTTACCACCAGCACATTTGGCCGGCTGGTACTAGAGGCGGAGGGGCCAATCGTGGTTGAGTTTATGTCTTATGGTTGCGCACACTGCCGAGCGATTGAGCCGGTTCTGGAGCAGGTGGCAAGCATGGTGAAGCCCCAGGAGAAAGTCTTCCGGGTTAATATCGCAATCGAGCAGGAACTCGCGAGCAACTATCAGATCCAGGGCACGCCGACTTTCGTCATGTTTCTCAACCGGAATGAGGTTGGAAGAGTCGAGGGACCAACCCCAACAGTATCGAGCGTCCTGACCGCGGTGACTCAGCCGTTTGAGTCATGAACGGAGGCCAAGTGACGATGATGAAGAAGCAGCCTAAGCCAATTCTCCTATTCAACGACGAATGCGCCGTGTGCGGCCACATTGGGCATTGGGTGCAACGATCTGCGATGAGCAAAGCGGGCGAGACGAGCATCGTCGTACAACCCATTGGTGACGACCCGGAGTCGCTTCGGTTGCTCAACGCCGATCTCGATATTTGGGATGCCTATGAGACGATCCATGTACTAATGCCCGATGGCTCAATGAGGCTGGGAGGGGAGGCCGTGGCGGAGACTTTGAGGAATCTGCCCAACACGAAATGGTTCGCGTGGAGTTTTGGCGCCAGCATATTCGGATTCCGACCATTTCAATTCATACTCAACGTGGCATACGCCATCCTGGCGGATGCGCGGCCGCTTTTCGGCTGTGAGAGTTGTGGTAAGCCAAGAATTTGGCTGAAACCGATTGACTGGGTGACCAAATGGGTGAAGAGTTTATCTGCCAATCCTCACCCCAAGCCGAGCCTGCATTTCAGTTCGCTTTCGGCCGCGCGGCGGCGGCCGGTAGCAATCGCGGGAGAGCCTCTTCCGCACGGGGGTCACTCCTGAGGTGAGAACCTGCCGTTTCGACTAAATTGTCAGTCCAGGACTATATAGCAGGCAACACACACGCCTCGTGGCGACGGAGGATGGGGACAAACCAACTTATGCATTAACGCGTATCGGAACTAACTCCGGGTTACAGCGGGAAGTTTGTATGGACTTAGCAGCGTCTTCGGCCGTAAATCGTCCCATCGCAAGTGCCAGCAGACGCCGCGTGGTCATCTGGATGGGAATCCGGTCAATGCGCTGCACGTATTCAGGAGCGCGAGTGCCGCCTCGGTTTACCTTCACAACGAACTTGGTGTTCTTCATTAGTTTTCCTCTCGTATGAAAAGCAAATGGGATGCTGCATCAGCCGGGCCTTCCGGACCGTAAGATTCGCGGAAGAAACCATTTCATGCGGTTCACGCGGTCTTGCATTGTGGAAAACTCACAGAGAGGTTCCCCACGGGTCAATCGTGACACAACGCAGTCCTCCTTCGGTCATCTAAGAGAACTAACTTCAGATAGGGCTGACTTAGCCCAGGGAACCTGAAAGAGTAAGGAAAGGTAGCTTGCTCAATTAAAATACTAGGCTTTTGTATTCGTGTTGTCAAGCTAAAGGCGACTGTTGGCTGGCCATGCCCGTTTTCCCAACCTGTTCACCGGCTTGCTCAGGTGGATTAAGTGAGCTGTCCTGCTCAGATTTGCGGCCGCTGAGTCTGTCATTATTTGTCTTTCCCGATTGCGGCGCACACCGAGAGGGCGCAGATCGTATGAAGACATCGCTTCTGGAACATCTTTTGGGGTTCCATCGACACCAATTCAGCCGTGTGTTCACCATCCGAAGGCGCACGTATCAAGTCTGTGTCGGCTGTGGCCGGGAGTTTGAGTATTCATGGGATCTGATGCACCAAGCGAAGCCTGCGGCCTCAGATAATGTCCATGGTCCAGCGATCGCGATCGAGCAGACGGAAGCGCCTGCCGCTTGATTCGTCTGGCGGTCGAGAGTCACACCGCTGTCGAAACTCACACCAGTGACCGTGATGTGAGCTATCTTGCTCAGACTCGAAATCTCAGACCTGTCATTGTTAATTCTCCTGAGTGTGCAGACAGAGCGGCGACTGCCGATTCGTAGCTCTCTTTCTTGGGTTGCTTTGGCCGGAGTTCGAAGAAGGGCCAGTGGCGACCACATCCAGCCAATCGGCGCTGATGATGCCCCGCCGCTACTGTCAGGTTCTTGAGCGGTAAGTGGGTCAGATCCTTAGAACGCGAGCCATTCAGATTGGGGCGACACCTCAGCCGGATAATCGGCCGGATAAGAGGAGTTAGCCCACGAAACAAGGAGTCGACGATTATGCCTCTAATTCAACTTTTGGAAGTTCTCATCGTGGTGGGCGTGCTGCTGTGGCTGGTTAATCGCTTCATTCCCATGCAGTCTTCCATCAAATCGATCCTGAACGGTGTTGTGGTTATCGCTGTCGTCCTGTGGATACTAAATGTCTTTGGCCTGTTTCATTCTCTTTCCTCTATCCACATCGGAAAAGGCTGAGGTGTGGCGAGAGGCAACTTAGCACCGTGCGGAATCGCGATGGTAGCAATCTAGTGAGATCAGACGAAATGGCACACATCTGCCTTAAGGAGATACTGTGAAGAATAAGCTTTTGTTCGCGCTCGGCATTACCCTCAGTGTGAGCGCATTCGCTCAAACCAATTCTCAAACGTCTTTGGCTCTCGAACCGATGGGGCCGACGCCCACGTTCCGAGTAATTGTCGTCAATCGCAGCACGCAGGCCGTCAACTATGAACATCGCAGCGGATCGACGAAGCTGGATTTTGCCGGAACCGACTTGATGCCCGCGGCGCATGGCGAGGCCAAAGTAAACAGCAAGAAAGGCCGCATTGAAATCGAAGCGGAATTCAGCGATCTCGAAAGACCCACGACTTTCGGCACCGAATATCTGACATACATTCTCTGGGCCATATCGCCCGAAGGGCGCGCGATGAATCTGGGCGAGGTGCTGGTGGGCGACAACCACCGCAGCAAGCTTGACGTCACCACCGACCTTCAAGCCTTCGCTCTGATCGTCACAGCGGAACCTTATTATGCGGTGCGGGAGCCCAGCAATGTCGTCGTGCTCGAAAACGTGGTCCGCACCGACACCAAGGGAACCATCGAGGCAGTGGATGCTAAATACGAACTCATGGAACGGGGAGGCTACATACCGACGGGCTACAACTTCGATCCCGTGGTGCTGAATTCCCGGTTGCCATTGGAGTACTTTGAGGCGCGCAATGCGTTGCGGATTGCCCAGTCCGAGGGAGCGGAGAGGTACGCCGGCGACAGCTATCGACGCGCTGTGCAATTGATGAACAATGCGGATGAGTATGCCCTGCAAAATCACGTGCAGCAAAAACCGCTGATCGCAGTCTCCCGTGAAGCCGTACAGACGGCCGAAGATGCGCGCGCGATCGCGGTGAAGAACATGGACGCAGAACGCTTGGCGAACGAACGCCAGGCTTCGGCGGACACAGAGGCGCAGTCGAGAGCTCAGGCAGACGATGCGACGCGGCAGAAAGAGCAGGCCCAGGCCGACGCGGCGAAAGCGCAAGCGGACAAGGCCCAGGCCGAGTCTGACGCCTCGAAGGCGAGGACCGATGCAGCCACCGCGCAGGCTCAAGCGGCGTCGGCGCGATCCGACATGGCCAGCAGCCAAGCTGCGTCGGCGGAAGCGATTGCAGCGGCACAGGCAGACGCAGAACAGTCCCGGCTAGCAGTACAACAATCCGAAACCGACAAGGCGGCCCTGCGCACGCGGCTTTCGGAGCAATTGAATTCGATTCTTCAGACTCGCGATAGCGCACGTGGGCTCATCGTGAGCATGTCCGATGTCCTGTTTGACACCGGGAAATATTCGTTGAAGCCGGGAGCGCGAGAGAAACTGGCGAAAGTTGCCGGCATTCTGCTTGCCTACCCTGGGCTGAATATTGAAGTCGGCGGCTACACGGATAACGTTGGTGGCGATGCCATGAATCAGACACTGTCTGAGAATCGCGCCGACTCAGTTCGCGACTATCTGGTGGAGGAAGGCGTAGCCAGCGGTTCGGTGAGCGCCAAAGGTTTCGGCAACACTTTGCCGGTGGCCTCGAATGAAGACTCCTCCGGCCGTCAGCAAAACCGGAGAGTGGAACTGCTTGTATCCGGCGACGCGATTGGTAACCCGGTCAACGCGACCACAGGAAGCTTGCGCTAAGGCAAGCGCAACACACAGGAAGCAGGAAGTAAGGAGTGATAACATGCTTGGAACTGTACTGATCGTGATCTTGATTTTGGCGCTGTTAGGTGTCCTGCCACGGTGGTCCCATAGCCAGAGTTGGGGATATGCCCCGACTGGTGGGGTAGGACTCATCCTTGTAGTGGTTGTTATTCTAGTGGTTCTCGGCCGAATTTGAGTTATGGGCTACTTGAGAATCTCGGCAGGCGTCACGCACCGAGGGTGGCGCCTGTTTATTAGCCGTTTCCCAGCACTTATTCTAGTGCTGGTCATTTGTAGCGGCGTCTCGCCGGCATACTCTGTCTTGACGCACGAGGAAATCGTCGATCTGCTCTGGACCGGTGAGATTCGACCGCTCCTGCTCCAGCGCTATCCAGGACTATCGGAAGACCAGATCCGGGAGGCGCATGCGTATGCGTATGGAGGCGCCGTCATCCAGGATCTCGGCTACTATCCGTTCGGCAGCACGGAATTCAGCCAGTTGGTGCATTACGTCCGCAGCGGAGACTTTGTTCTCGAGTTGCTGGCTGAAAGCAAGGACGTCGACGAGTACGCGTTCGCGCTGGGCGCTCTTTCGCACTATGCGTCGGATATCGCCGGCCACCCGGCCGTCAACCAGTCCGTCGCCATCGAGTATCCGAAGCTGCGAGCAAAGTATGGCAAGAGTGTTCGGTATGCTCAGGATAAGACAGCGCATTTGAAAACAGAGTTCGGGTTCGACACGCTGCAGGTGGCGAAGAATCGCTATGCGTCGCAGCAATACCACGATTTCATCGGATTCCAAGTGTCCAAGCCCCTGCTGGAGCGGGTCTTTCCCGTCGTGTACGGGGTTGAGTTGAAAGATGTGCTTACCCACGAAGATCTGGCAGTGGGTTCCTATCGTTTCGCCGTCAGCCGGCTGATTCCGCATATGACTCAGGTCGCGCTGCAAACGCATAAAAAGGATCTGATGCGCGAGAAGCCGGATTTCGCGAAACAGAAGTTCCTGTACCGCCTTTCCCGCTCCAGCTATGAAAAAGAATGGGGAAAAGATTACGTGAAGCCGGGCCTGGGCACGCGAATCCTGTCAACGCTGCTGCGATACATGCCGAGAATCGGCCCCTTCAAAGGGTTGGGGTTCAAAAATCCGACCCCGCAAACCGAGGACTTGTATATCAAGAGCATCAATACCACTGTCGATCAATATGGGGCACTTCTGAAAGAGGTTGGTACGGACAGATTAGTACTTCCGAACTACGATCTTGACAGTGGTGCGCCGACAAAGGCAGCGGAATATTCCCTCACGGATGAAACTTACGCAAAGTTACTGGGCCGATTGGTAGAGCGGAAGTTCGATCTGACGACGCCGGAGCTGCGCGATAACGTCCTGCAGTTTTATTCCGACCTCTCGGTACCGATCGAGACCAAGAACAACCCGGCGCGCTGGCAAGCCGTGCTCACGGGGCTGGAGCAGTTGAAGTCGGTTGCGTCGGTTCCGGCGATGGATGCAAGCCCCGCGAAGTAACTCCGTCCAACCAAAGAAAAAGTGCAATGTGAGCAATCGGAAACAGTTTTGCACGCCTGGGTATTGGAGACTAAGTAGTGCAGGTGGGCTATGTCCCGATCCTCTTATTCGCAACGTCGAGGTAGAGTAATTCTATGTATCGACGATAACCAGGACGTACTGGAATGCGAAAAGATGTTTCTCGAAAGCTTTGGGTTCAGGGTGCTGACCGCTCTCAGCGGCCGCCGTGGACTGGAACTGGCGTCCATGCATTCCATTGACGTCGTAGTTGTCGACTATCTTATGCCCGGTATGAATGGGCAAGAACTTGCGCTCGAAATGAGAAGGGTCAGGCCGCAGACGCCGATCATATTGCTATCGGCGGAGTTGGACATTCCGCAGGGAGCCCTGGAATTGGTCGATATTTTCGTTTCCAAAGACTCTTTGACCAGCCAGTTGCTTCCCGCGCTTGCCCAATTGCACGGATGTGGATCGATGTTTGGTCGATCCTATGATGCGTGACATGATTGGCCTTTCACTAAATGCGTGTGAGTGTTCCACACACACACTGAGCAATTCAGATCAGCTTTTCTATTCGTGGGTCTGTCATAGTTCGACGTAGGACCCTAGTCAACGGTCCAAGAAGGACGGCAGTCGCCGGGGAAACGGAAAATGTCCATAGAAAATTCAGTGGTTGCGGTTTACACAACTCATACCGGCGCGGATCTGGCGGTGAAGGAACTTCAGCGTGGCGGCGTTGACATGCGCAAGTTATCCATAGTCGGCAGTGGCTACCATACGAACGAGCAGGCCATAGGTTACTACAACACCGGCGACCGCATGAAGTATTGGGGCAAGACGGGAGCATTCTGGGGAGGCTTTTGGGGACTTCTTTTTGGTTCCGCTTTCTTCATGATTCCGGGACTTGGCCCAATCCTGGCGGCGGGGCCGGTGGTTGCCTGGATCGTGGGAGGACTGGAAGGCGCAGTGCTGGTGGGAGGATTTAGCGCGCTGGGAGCGGGTCTTTACAGCATAGGGATTCCCAAGGACAGCATCGTGAAGTATGAAGCGGCGCTCAAGACAGATCAGTTTTTGCTGATCGCGCACGGGACGGTTGCGGAAGTGACCAAGGCGCGGGACATCCTTGAAGCCACGCATCCGCTTTATTGCACGTTGCACGCGACCGAAGCAGTCGTAGCATAGCTTCGAAACCGGGCCCATTCTGAAAGACTGGGCTTTCCGGCTTCTCTTAAGCTTCGGGCGATGTGGACAGTTACATCTGCTCTTCGAGGCGGGGCGCGCACTGGCGTCAGGAAACCGAATCGTCCAACGGTACATCTAACGATTGGGGTTAAGCGATATGTTTGAAGAAAATGATCGCAACACAAATGAGCTCGGGCCGAACTCGGCCGGACAATCGGGGGACCTTCAGGGGATATCGGACGCCGCCGATGCGGACTCTGAGAGCGTGAAGGAACTCCTCGAAGACGGAAACGCATTCGAAGCCGAGGTCGTGGACGGCGTGCAAAACGCCAAGGACCCGGATGTCTCTGAGGTAACTACGCATGAGGTGCCGGAGGACGACGTCCCGGGAGAGTACTTGAACAACCAGGACGTCGGCTGAGAGGCAAATCGCCCGCAGATACGCATTCTGAACCGATTAGGAGCACACCATGCCGCAGAGCCAGCACAATCGACTCGCAGAACTTCACAACCTCGCAGCGCATGCTCATAACGCCGCTGCTGTCGCGCACGGCAAAGGGGATCATCTAGCCGCGCACGAACTCAGCAAGAAAGCGCACGAGCATTCGGTCAACGCCCTGAAGGCCGCCTCGACGCTCGCGGACAAGTCAGCAAAGCCCAAAGAAGAGTAAGAGGGAAGATTCGCCGCTTCTTGATCTTGCCTCACTCAGGCAGCCGTTCCGAACAGCCAACCCACACCTGCGGTCACTGCCATCGCCAGGGCGCCCCAGAAGGTAACGCGGAGTGCGCCCATCATCACTCTGGCGCCGCCCGCGCGGGCAGCCAACGCGCCCAGTAGGGCGAGAAATAATAAGGACGTTCCGGAAACAAAAGGGATCAATCCTGCGGCTGGCGCCAGTGCGGTTACCGCTAACGGCATGGCCGCTCCGACGGCGAAGCTCGCCGCCGAAGCCAACGCCGCCTGGATCGGCCGCGCCCGAAAAGTCTCGGAGATGCCGAGTTCGTCGCGGGCATGGGCGCCGAGCGCGTCATGGAGCATCAGTTGCCGGGCGACCTCTTTTGCGAGCGAAGGACTAAGCCCGCGAGCGACATAGATTGCCATTAGTTCCTTGTGCTCTCCTACATCGTCTGCTTTGAGTTCCGCGCGCTCCAGCGCGAGATCCGCCCGTTCGGTATCGGCCTGAGAGTGGACGGATACGTATTCCCCGGCGGCCATGGACATCGACCCAGCCACGAGGCCGGCTATACCGGCGACCAGAACATTGTTGTGCGTGGCATGCGCCGCGGCAACGCCCAGCACAAGGCTCGCGGTGGAAAGGATGCCATCGTTTGCACCTAGTACGGCGGCGCGCAACCAGCCGATACGATCTGTACGATGTAGTTCCCGGTGGCGTGCACGCATTTGTGAGGAACTTCCTGACTCTCACTGTAAGAGCTTACTGCTATAGTTGCCGGTCCGATGGTTAGCGGGCAACTGTGTCGCTGGGCTGTTCGGGCATTGGGATCGCGCGTATTAAATGTGCAACCCTTTCCTGCATAGGTCGCGGCAGACACTGATACGCTTCCCGTAAGTCCGTTAGAAGTTGCTGAACCGTCTGAAGTTCATTGTTCATGGCACCCACCTTCTCTTCTGGACCTGCCAATCCTACCGGCCGATCCCAAGCAAGTTCTTGCGTCTGACCCAAGGCGTTCAGGCAGAATCTTAGCTGTCATTATCGCGGGGCGCGGTGGCGGAGACTGATCAAAAGTGACCACCGCAGTCGGCCACAACCTTTGCTGGACGCCGGTTTCAGTGGCAACTGGAGCTGTCCGCGAACTCGCCAGTCACCAGCATCGCATTCAAAAAACTGCCGCATTCCGAGATTTTCATGAGCAGGGGATCGTTCTCGGCAACCGTCGGACTGACCGATTGTTCGCCATTCAGGGAATGGATGGTTGACTGCGTATTGCTGTCCCACTCCGCCAGACTGGCCAGTTCATTTTTGAGCAGTTGCAGAGCTTTTTGATCCGACTCGGTTTTTGCCGCCAGCGAAGTCTTACTCTGGCTCTCTTCCGCCCGAACTCGGTGGTCATGGAGCAAGGGAGCCAGCCAGTTGCCGCCGGCCACTCCCGACCGAATGGCGGACGAAATCGCGCCTTTCCACTCCCACATCACCGCCAACTGCGAGATACCCGCTTTGGCGAAGTCTTTGGACAGTCCCGTCGCGGGATGGTCTGGCTTGGCGCCAGCTTCGGCAGGTGGAATCGTCAATAAGACGCGGCCTGGTTCGAAGCTGACCGCGGCGTTTATCATCTGCGCGAACTTCTCCACATCCACGTAAGGATGGCCGTCGATCTGCAGGACCGCCCCTTCTGCTGTATGCCCATTCACCACCAGCGTCGTCTTCGCGGACGAAGACTGCGCCAACGCGGACACTGGCAAGATCAAACAAAGTGCAAGAGCTGCAAGAAAGCAGGAACACGAATGTTTATCCATAATTTCACTGACCGGCCCGCGGGCCTCTATAAGATACGCGGCAACTCACGCCAAACTGCTTGGAGTTTATGGTCACGTCAAATCTCCTTTCTTAGAAATCGATCCGCTTGGCCCAGGAGAAGTGTTATAGGAAGCCGCAGGATGCGTATCTTTGGATCGGTGCCGCTGATGGCGTGAACTGCTATGCCAGTACCTTCACTAAAGGGATCTGAGACTATCTCAAAACGCTCGCCGTACATTTTTATGTGCCGGGACGGTTTGAAGCCGAGATTCCTGATCCTCGTGCAACCCTCGGAGTGCGACTGGATGCCCGTAGAACTCGTGGCAGATGCTGGGGTTTCCGGTTTCATAAAAACGTCACTTTGGGGCTTAATCACGCAACCTCCTGGGCTGCCGCAGTTCGCGGTTTTCGTGCGGCCGCGGAAGCGCACACAGCGCCGGTTGGAAGATTCGTTGCCGGTTAACTCTCTCCATCTACCTTCGCTTCATCATCCAGCCAATCAAAGCTCCGGCTGCCACGCCCGCGGCAAACGTAGTCGCGACGGTTAGTACAAGATGCCGCTGGAGGCGCTGCGTTGTGTCATCCAGGAATTCTTCGGCGGCATCGCCACCCTGTTTTGCGACGCGACTTACTACCCCTACGCCGTCTTTTATTGCATCCGCAACCGCACAGGTTGCACGCGAGGCCTGTTGAGCCGATTCGGCGATGTGGTCAGCCGTTCTTTCCACGACGTTTGGTGACATGGCATTCTCCCTAAGGTTTTACAGATCTGTGAGGCGCGGGCCGATACTTCTATTCCCCGACGACTTTTTCAACACGGCCGATCAATCCTTGAACTTTGCCGGCGTTCTTTTCCACATTTCCGGAGTCTTCCAGATCGGGCTTGTTCGTCACCTTTCCGATTTCCTCCTTGATCTTTCCCTTCACTTCGTGAAGCTTGCCTTCGCTACGGTCTTCTGTGCTCGGTTTCATGATTCTCTCCTCTTTTTCTTCTGCCATAGAATTTGATTATGTCTCTGCTCGATTGCCAGAGCGTGGACGTCGCGGGCGATTACGCCGCTTCTATTTTTTCAACCACGGCCGGCGCCCGCACCAGTTCCTCAAACAAAGAACGGTAATGAATCATCGCAGTTCTCAAGTCTTCGGTAGTGGCTTCATTCTTACCGACCCGCAGCGCAATCTCATGGGCCGAGCGGTAGTTCTCCACCATTCGGGGATGGTCGACGGAAATGTCCGCGGCACGCTGATCGAAATCGGCCAGGGGATAGCCACGAGTCTTCATTAAAGAAGACACGAGATCGTCGGCTTCCACGACTGCCCCTTTTGGGCTGTCGATAAAGCGAGACTGTATGGACTCCCACCGTTTCGAAAACCGTTCGCGTTCCATCGGATCAAGATCGCGAATGTCGAGCTTGTCAACCCGCTTCTCGCGGTCCTCTAATTTCGCTTCCGCTTTTCGTTCTGACCCGTGCACTCGCACCGCCCGATCATACTCGGGCCCAAACTTCTTCCGCAGGTCCGCGGTTGTACTCTTGCGTTTGCGCACGTATATCACTGCGACCGCGACGATGATTAGAATCGCCACGACGGCGAGTGCAATTATTTTCGGATCCAGCAGATCTAGATTCATCGGACACCTTCCTACCTCACGAACCAGATGTTCACGCAGGCTCCTTTAGGAACCTCGTGAGTTGCCAGTATCGGTCTTGGGCGGCTCAAAAACTGATCAGAATTGATCGTCTTGTAAAACGATGCGGTGGCACCTCGCGGGCGGCGGGCGGGCATTTTTCACAAAGTGAGCGGTTCTGCACAGCGCTTGCCCAAGCAAGTGAGCGAATCTAAAGATTGTCTCCGCAGGTAGAAACTTCTTCCTCCCGGATTCGATCGAGATACGATCAAAGGAAAAACATGAAAACGCTTAAATTAGTCCTTACCCTGCTTACCCTGCTCGCAGTCGGGCTATCGGTGGGCTGTTCAAACACAGTCGTGAAGTCTCCCGATGTTTCCGACAACATTCGCAAATCGCTCGATCAGGCGGGCTTCAAGGATGTCTCCGTCAGTCAGGATCGTGACAAGGGCGTCGTGACCCTCAGCGGACAAGTGGCCAGCGAGAGCGACAAGTTGCAAGCCGAATCCCTGACAAAGTCCATCGCCGGCGCCCAGGTTGTCGCCGATCAGATCGCCGTGGTTCCGGTAGGCACTGAAAAAGAAGCAAAAGCCGTAAACTCCGATCTCGATAAAGGCATCGAGAAGAATCTGGACGCGGCGCTCCTCCAGAACAAGATGCACGCCAACGTGAGCTACGCGGTGAAGAGCGGCGTCGTCACGCTGACCGGAGAAGTGAACTCGGAAGACAAACGTGCGCGGGCTGAACAAATAGCCATCGCGGTGCCGAACGTTCAGCAAGTGGTGAACGATCTGCAAGTGAAAGATCAGAAAGCCACCTCATCACCATCAATGTAGGAACAATTGCGTAATCGAGGCAGGCCAGTTGATTCCTGCCCAGAGGACGGAGGGCGGCCCGCATTCCGGGCAGCTCTCCGGCAAAGCCAAGTCAGCAAGTCGAGTTGTCGCGGGCGTAAGTCGCCGCGGCTGACTCGACAAGGAGATGCCATGTCGTTCGGGCTTTACGCGATTGGGTTCGCAATCTTAATCGGCGGATTGATTTACGGAGCGAACCTCGTCCACATGCCCACACACTGGATTGTGGTGGGCGCGATCGTGCTCGCAGGCGTTGGGATTCTCTCGGGAGTAAAAGCGACCCGGCAGAAAGATCCAACGAGTTAGATCAAGTAGAGAGCCGACACGGTGAAGGGAACGCGCTTCGGGAGAGCCATTCGACCGCGCGAAACTGGGACTTTAACGTGGTATAATGCAATTGAGGTGGTAACCACCTTCTCCTCTTTCAGGTCTCCTGAACTAAGTCAGCCCATCTGAAGTTTCCTCCTCTTAGGTTCTCAGGAAAGCAGGGTACTCATATGCCTCCGAGTCTGATCCTGCACGAAGCTCAGCAACTCTACAAGGTGAGCGACCGCCTTGACTTGCTCTCAGAACAACATCCCACCGTTTCCGCAGCGCTCACCACCATCTCCGGAAGCGTTCGTAACACAGCCACTCTTTTAGAAGTACTGGTGGCGACCAAGATGGGGCCGTTTCTAGAACTGGATGAGGCCGATGCCTGATCCGCGAATCGCTGTTGTTTTAAGTGGATGGAGTTTTCGCCGCAGAGGACCTAATCGTGCAGAACGACACTCAGGAGTGAACTATGAACTTGCAATCCGCTTTCACCGTAGTCGAGGAAGCCTAACTTTCTGAACCTGTTCATGAAGAAGCTGACGCGTGATCGGGTCGTGCCTATCATTTCCGCGAGTGTCTCCTGGCTGATCTTGGGAATCACGGTCTCGGGTACGCCCTCCTTGCCAAAATGGGCTAGCAGGAGGAGAAGCCGAGCGAGTCTTTTCTCGCTGGAATTGAAGAGTTGATCGACCAGATCCTCTTCGTAGCGAATGTTTCGCGCCAGCAGATAGGCCACGAATAGATCGGAGAACGCGTGTTCCCGGTGGAGCGCGCGCATCATGGCTTTCTTGTCAATCCGCAAGACCTCGCAGTCCGTCATCGCGGTGGCGGATCCCATGCGTAAAGACTGGCCGGCAAGGCTCCCCTCTCCGAAAAACTCTCCTTTGTTCAATATGCCCAAGGTCGCTTCCTTGCCAATCTTGGACACTACCGTCAGCCGGACCTTGCCTTCCTGGATATAGAAGACTGCATCGGCAGCGTCGCCCTGCGTGAAGACTGTTTGTTTACTGGAAAAGCATACGACTTTTCTGCCCTCGCCAATGGTGGCGAGGAATTTCCTTGGGTCGAAATCGCCGTTTTTGCTGGCCGAAAGCGTCGGGGATGTCATAAGGGGAACCACCTTGCGTGAAATGGTCTACAGCTACACGCCCTAGAATCATTGCAGAAATCCGATTGCGGAGATGTTCACTTTTGCTCACAATCGCCGGAATTCTGTGGTCGAACCTTGAAGAGCCGGCAACGTGGTTAAGGGGCTGCGGCTTGAGCAATATTGAACATCTTTCGCGCCCCGGAACGGTGCACTATGTGCTGGTGAAAGCTAAAGAACTCACCCCGAAACAGATCATGTCCGTGCCTTGCAGTACTTGCGGAGCAGCAATCGGGGAGGTGTGTGAACTGCATACCGGTGCCCCCCGCACCGAACCGCACCGGGACCGGAAGCTGTCCGCCGCCGAAGCCGTCGAAACGAAGGCCGCGAACGATAGATCGCGTTGAGGCGCCGTGGTTACCGAAGTTTGGTTGCCATGCCGGATCACTCGCGTCGAAAATGAATTGTTCAGGCATGAACCGTTCCAACCCGATCTTATTGAGTTAATGAGATATTTGGGTGCGGTTACTCAACTTCATGGCCCCGAGGCCCCGAACGCTACCGGGTGGGCTGAAGCTCTAAAAACAGCGTCCTTACTCCGCTTGTAGTTGAAGTGAGCCGTTCTGCACAGTATTTCGAAAAGAGATGAGCGATGCTGTGGGAGTCCCTTGAGAGTGCTTGCCCGTCGAACCAGGCGGCCTTGGCTCTTGAGGGAAGATCGCCCTGACAAGGTGTTTTGCGGACCCCGCCGACTGTGTATCAGCCGGCGTCCGCACAAACGGATCGCCCGGCCAGTTGAAAACACCTCGTCAGGGCCGGCTTTGACGCTGCCCTTGCGAGGAGGGAATGCGATGCACCCGGAAGACCTATTGAAGCCTGACCGACTTAGCGAAATCATACTTTGGGTCAGCGGTGAAGTGGTGCTGGTTTCACTGTTGCTGGTCGTTGCGGCTGCGCTTACGCGAAACTAGCCGCTCATGAATCCGGTGAGTGAGGCGCTTGACCGTGTCACCTCAGCGCTTGCGCAGGCCGTCGCAGCCTAACCGGGCTTTGAGCTGGTTAGAAAAAATCGAGAATATCCGGCATCAAAATAAGCATCTAACGGCAGACATGAAAAAGACCGGGAATTCGATCTTTGCGGAGCGATACAGGGTGGTCGAGGTCGCGGACGACCGCCTCCTGGTTCGGGGAATTCTTAGTGGTGAGGTGCTGACCATCATCAATCCCGAGCCTGAATTCCCTCTTAGTCAAGCAGACTTCCCTCCGGGAAAACTGATCGCTTTGACCGACCCGTCATCTGTGCCTCTGGACTAAAGCCATCGATCGCTTGGAAATTGAGGAGACGCGGCGAATTTTCCCTGTGGCTCCGAAGAGGTTTGATTACCAGCTCTCTGTCTGCCCGTTGCGGAGTGCCCCCAATTCGCAATCGTGCCACCGGGTTGTCCTCGCCCTGCAATTCTTCGATGTGATCCATTCTGCACAGTATTCGGCCAACGATTGAGAGAACCTAGAGACCGGTCAGAGGGGGCCAAAAATGGCGAAGACAGCGGTTGGTTTATTTCAGAATTCAAGCTTCGTCGACAACGTGGTTCACGACCTCGAGGCAAGCGGATTCCCCCGGAATGACGTCCGTGTTTTGACCGAACCCAGGGAGATGACGGGTAGTGGAGTCATGAGTACCCCGCACACCGATTTCGAAGTGGACTTGATTCGGGACCTCAGGTCGTTCGGCGCAGCGGAAGCGGAGGCGGAAGCGTACGTCCGCGGAATGCGGCGTGGAGGGGTCATGGTTTTTGCCACGGGCTCGAACGAGATGGCAGACAACGCCGCTGTCATCATGAATCGGCACTGCGCCGTGGAAATCGAAGAGCTTAATAAGGTGGTTGCATACCTTCCGGGCGATGACAATGACGAAAAAGTTCCCGAGCGCGATGTCGCGTTCCAGGCGGGCAGGGTCCGGAGTTCGGGCGCCGGTGCGCGCCTGTTTGTTTGGTAGCTGTTTCACAGAGACACGCAATGCTCGGAGTTCTCGCCAAGTAATGAACATGCAGAGGAGATTCAGCGACATGAACACTTTCAGACTTGCTACACGATTTACAGGACGTCAATGGGTTGCGCAGGGTTTAGTTTCACTGTTATCGATCGTCCTGTCCTGTTCGATTGGGACGCAGACACTTTGGGCCAACCAGGACGCGCCCGCTGCGGCGCAAGCCCAGCAAGCGCCACCCTACGCGCAGCAGACCCCCGAGCAGTTGCAGCGCCTGGTGGCGCCCATTGCGCTTTATCCAGATTCGCTGGTCGCACAGATTCTGGCGGCGTCAACGTTTCCCGAGCAAGTCGTCGAAGCCGACCGATGGGTGCAGGCAAATCCCGACTTAAAGGGCGACGCTCTGGGTCGAGCAGTGGACCAGCAACCTTGGGACCCGAGCGTCAAAGCGCTCACCGCATTTCCCTCCGTCCTCGGCAACATGGACAAAAATCTCTCATGGGCATCATCGCTGGGAGATGCGTACTTCAATCAGCAGCCAGATGTGATGGATGCGGTGCAGGTGATGCGCAGGCGCGCGCAAAACGCCGGCGATCTTAAGACGACGTCGCAGCAAAATGTGACCACGCAGGGCTCGACGATCGAAGTTGAGCCTACCGACCCGGAGATCGTCTACGTTCCCGCCTACGATCCGTGGCTGGCGTACGGGGATCCCATCATGGCATGGCCGGGTTGGTATCCGTATCCCGGAATTTGGTTTGGCGGCCCGTACCTGTCATGGGGCGGCGGCTTCGGAATCGGCTGGTTTGGGGGTTATGGATGGGGTTGGAATCACTGGGGATTCAATTGGGGCGGCCGATACGCGATGTACGGTGGCGGCCGATATTACTCGCGGAGCAACACGTTTTACAACCGGAGCAATTTTTACCGGGCGGGAAGCGCCCGCGGAGCGAACGGTAACCGCGGCGCATTCGAATCCCATGGCAACGCGGGGAATCGGCCTACCGGCGGACGCGGCGAAGTAAACAACCGTTCCGCTGCCACCGCCAGAGCTTTTAACGGAAACACCAGTGCGGCCCGAGGATACGCGGAACCGCGTGGACAGAGCGGTACGCGCAGCGGCGCGTTTAGCGGTTACGGGCAAGGCGGCCAGGCCAGAAGCGCAGCCGCGCGCGGAGGGGCCAGCATGGGTGGCGGATCTCGCGGCGGCTCCAGCGGCGGATCTCGCGGCGGCGGAGGCGGAGGATCGCGCGGCGGTGGCGGCGGGCGTCACTAATTAACTTGTCGTGGGTTCCGGTAATTTTTTAACACTTGCAAATGGAGAAAAGTCATATGCAGCAGGGAAATGTGAATTCCGCCAGCTCTTATTGGGTTCCCAGGTTCGCTTTGGCGGCTGTCGTTTTGATGGCCTGCCTCTCCAGCCGTGTGCTGGCGCAGCAACCGGGCCAAAAAACATTCTCATCGCCGGAAGAAGCGAGCACCGCACTGGTTGCCGCGGCGCAGACCAATGACGAAAAAGCGATGATCGATATCCTCGGACCGGACGGCCGGCAGATCGTTTCTTCAGGAGATGAAAACGAAGACACGCAGAGCCGCGCGAATTTCGTGCAGCGTTATCAGGAAATGCACCGGCTTGTAATGGAACCGGACGGGACCACCACCTTATATATTGGCGCGGCAAACTGGCCCACGCCGATTCCGCTCGTGAGCAAGGGTAATACGTGGTATTTCGACACCGATGCGGGCAAGATCGAGATTTTGTACCGTCGAATCGGCCAGAATGAAACATCGGCAATTAGTGTTTGTCAGGAACTTGTTGCGGCACAAAAGGAATATCGTGCGACACACGACAACCAGTATGCGCAGAAACTTTTCAGCGATGACGGGCAACGCAACGGCCTTTATTGGAAAGCCGCTGAGGGAGAGGCGCAGAGCCCGGTCGGTCCACTGGTAGCATCCGCCGTTGCCGACGGTTACGCAAAGACCCCAGACGGTTCTCCAACTCCCTATCGCGGTTATTACTTCCGCATTCTGGCGCGGCAAAAGAAAACTGCTTCGGACAGCGCGAAAAATTATGTCGTAAAGGGCAAGATGACCGAGGGCTTCGCCTTCGTTGCCTATCCCGCGGAATACAGATCGTCCGGCGTGATGACATTCATTGTGAACATGGATGGAGTTGTTTACGAAAAGGACCTCGGCAGGAAGACCGACGCGGTCGCCAAATCGATGAAGGAATACAACCCCAACTCCGGTTGGCGAGAGACTGAAGATCAGTATGACGAAGCCATCGACGCGGCTGTAAGCAAGTAACGGGGACTCCGCAGCCCGCGGTCCGGTCGGGCAGAAAGCAGGGTGATCTCATGACCCACCGAATTGCGAACGATGACACAGCAATTTTCCTGGTTGGAGCGGGCATCGCATCGCTTGCGGCCGCAGCCTTCCTGATTCGAGACGGAGACATACCCGGCCCAATGATCACGATCCTCGAGGAATCGGGGAAAATTGGCGGCAGCCTCGATGCCGCCGGAACTCCCGAGAGTGGTTACAGCATGCGCGGCGGCCGAATGCTGGAGAGTAAGTATCTCTGCACCTACGAGCTCTTTTCCTCAATTCCGACCCTCGATATGAGCCAGACCGTGACCCAGGAGATCTTTGAGTGGAATACGACGATGAAGACCTCCTCGAAATCTCGACTCTTTCGAGATGGACACAGGGTTGACGCACCCAGGTTCGGACTCAGCGAAAAGCACATCCTTGCCATCGAGCGCCTGGAACTTGAACCAGAAGGGCTGCTGGAACGCACCCGTATTTCAGACCAGTTTGACGCGTCGTTCTTCGAGACCGACTTCTGGTTTATGTGGTGTACGACTTTTGCTTTTCAGCCGTGGCACAGCGCCGTCGAGTTCAAGCGCTACCTGGTGCGTTTTACTCACATGGTTTCGGGCTTCAACACGCTTACGGGAATCATGCGAACCGTCTACAACCAGTACGACTCAATGGTGCGGCCACTACAGAAGTGGCTGCAAGAACGGGGCGTCAAGTTTCAAATGAACACTCGCGTCACCGATCTTCGTCTCCGCCATGATTCTGCCGGCTACGCGGTGGAGCACATTGTTTGCGAACGCGGCGGCCGCATCGAGGAGATCGAGGTTGGCGCGAGAGACAAAGTGATCCTCACGCTGGGATCCATGACCGAGGCATCCACCCTGGGTTCGATGGACTCAGCTCCAGAACTGAACGGAAAGTCCAATGGTGGTTCCTGGAATCTTTGGCAGAAGATTGCCGCTGGCCGGCCGCAGTTCGGTCATCCTGCGAATTTCACCGATCATATCGATCAGTCCAAGTGGGTATCTTTCACTACCACTCTCCACGACCCGGCCTTCTTTCGCCTTATCGGGGACCTGACGGGCAATGTTCCGGGCGAAGGTGGACTTATCACCTTCCCGCAGTCCAGTTGGTTGGCGTCGATTGTATTGCCGCACCAACCTCATTTCATCGGACAGCCTGCGGACGTTAGCGTTTTCTGGGGCTATGGGCTTTCCGTCGACAAATTGGGTGATTTCGTGAAGAAGCCGATGTCGGCTTGCACTGGTCGAGAGATCATGACTGAGGTCATGGGACACCTGCGGCTCGACGCGGACGCAAAAAAGATTCTTGAGACCTGCACCTGCATCCCGTGCATGATGCCGTTCATCACAAGCCAGTTTCTGCCGAGAACCAAGGGAGACCGGCCGCAGGTCGTCCCGGAAGGCTCCAACAACCTTGCTTTCGTGGGACAGTTCTGCGAAATCCCGGAAGACGTGGTTTTTACCGTTGAATATTCGATTCGTTCCGCGCAAATTGCAGTCTATTCGCTGCTTGGGCTGAATCGGAAGCCGCCGGCGGTATACAAAGGCACGCACGATCCAAGGGTTTTGCTGAAGGCTTTCCTGACGCTCCACGAAGTTCACGCGCTCGCGTAGGAGCGCTCGCACGGTTCGAGTGAAAGCGGAAGTATAGGTTGCGGCGCCGCTAATGAATGAACTCATAACTGCCCAGGAGGCAAAAAATGTTAACGAATTCTGAAAATCTCAAGGGTCTGGTAATCCAGGCCACGGACGGCAAGATTGGAACGGTCGATCAATTTTATTTTGACGATGAGAGCTGGGCCATCCGCTATCTAACCGTGGAAACTGACGGCTGGTTAGGCCGTCAGGTTCTAATCTCGCCGTTCTCAATCGTCAATACGGACTGGCAAAGCAAGCGACTGGATGTGCTGCTGACGAAAAAGCAGGTAGAGAATAGCCCCAACATCGACACGCACAAACCGGTTTCCCGTCAGCACGAGAGTGTGTACATGGGGTATTACGGCTATCCCTATTACTGGGGTGGTCCCAACATGTGGGGGCCCTCATCCTACCCCTCGGGTTTGCCGGTTCCCACCTATGTATTTAAACAGGCGTACGAGGAAAGAATCCGGAAGGCGTCCATGGATTCTCATCTGCGCAGTAACGAAGCCGTGACGGGCTATCACATCGAGGCGACGGATGGGGAAATCGGACACGTCCAGGGATTCATCATGGACGATAAGGCCTGGGCGATTCGGTACATTGAAGTGGCGACGCGGAACTGGTGGCCGGGCAAGAAGGTACTGGTTTCTCCGGCCTGGATCAAGAGCGTGAGTTGGAAAGATTCCAAAGTCTGGGTCGGCCTCTCGCGAGAATCGATCAAGAGCGCGCCGGAGTTTGTCGAGTTCGCTCCCATCGAACGCGACTATGAAGAGCGGCTCCACGCCCACTACGGCAGGCCGCCATATTGGCTGCACGAAGTCGAAGCGCAGGATTCTGTTTCCATGGTCGGCGTGTAAATCATGGCATGGGCATCGTTAAGTGCGGGTGCCCATGATATTTCGGCAGCGTTGCGCTTTTCTTTAGATTCCTCCGGGACAGGAGATTCGATTGAACAATACTGAGCACCCGCATCCTCTGGGTGAGAGCCATCATGGCAACGTGCCTTACTGGAAACGTGCGCATCAGGACTGGCGTTTCTGGATCGGACTCATTCTGATGCTCACCGCCATGGCCGTGTATGTCGGGAGTGACGACTTGGCGTTGGTGCCTTGGCGACATCGAGTGCCCTCGGCAGCTCGCAGGGTTCCATAGCTTCTGCCGACTAACTTACGAAAGCACACGAAAAAGCTGACGACATAGTCGAAAAGGTCTATGCCTCCAGTGCGTCTCCAGGGAATTAGTGTGACCTGATATCGATCAGCGTTTCTTCCTGGGGGGCGCGAGTTCTTTCTCGAAGAACTCGGCAGCCATTCCGGCAACTTGCTTGTGCACGGCCTCGCGATCGATGCCGGGGTTATCCACGAAAAAGCCTGGAAGTTGCTTCTTTCCCGCGTCGGTGCCCACGTCGAGGAATGTGTAGTGGCCGATACCGCCGGGCAGGATGGTGAGTTTCGCGCCCTTAATGTTCGCGGCGAAGTATTGCGCATTCTCGGCGGGCGGAGCGATGGGATCGGCCGCGCCGGCGACGATCTCCGCCGGGATGGCGATTTTCTGCAAACTGTCGGGTGCAAACGCGCGAGCGACCGCGGGCGCGATTGCAAAGACGGCTCGGATGCGGGGATCGCGATAAGAATCCCCGGAGCGCTGCAAAGACTGTTGCACGCCGGGTTGCTGTTTGATGGCCTTGAATTTCTCCATCAGATCCGGCATCTCGGGAGGATTGCAAGCGCCCTTTTGTTCGTCGCACCCGGCGAGGATCCGGTTCAAGTCGGTCCGCGCGCCGGCGAGTTCCATCATGGTGAATCCGCCGTACGAAAAGCCGGCGGCGCCGATGCGGTCGGAGTCGATTTTGGCGCCGAAGCGTGGATCCGCGAGCATGTCGCTGATGACCGTGCTGATGTCTCGCGCCCGCTCCCAGCCTTCGATAAAGCCCTGCGCTGTATATCCTGTGACGGCATTGTTCCCGGGATGATTCACGGCGACGACGATGTAGCCGCGGGCCGCGAGATAGGTTCCGAGCCATGCCATTTGCAGGGCGCTGCCACCGGTGCCGTGCGAGAGCGCAACCAGTGGAAATTTGCCGAATGATGGTGCCAAAGTGGCATCCTTGGCGGCGCGGCCGGCATAGAACAGCGGCGCCTCGGGGGGCCCGATGTATTGCTCCTTTTCCCCGGCGCTGTCTTCAGCGGGATACCAGACGATGCCGCTCAAAGTGCGATCGTCGGAGCCGCGCCAGTTGTAGTCTTCAGGCGCGGGAAATTGGCGGGTGCTGAAACCAACGGAATGGAGAATGGGCTCTTCTTTTTTTCCCTTCTTGGAGGCGAAGGAGAAAGGCGTGAGAACTACCAGCGCGAGGATGAGGAATGGACGTCGATTCGACATGATCACCTTCAGCGGTTAAAGCATCGGATCGTGCACAGGCTCATGCAGTCCGTTGTCAGGAGGCGGAATGCCCGTTGCCAGCCCTATTCACTCTGCACAACTACAAAGGTCGTGTTGCCTCTGCGGTTCACCAGCAGCACCAGCGTTTGCTTTCCCGCTTGCGCAATCAAGTGCTGGTAGTCGTCGACGGAGTTCACCGGCTGACGGTTGATCTGCTCGATCACGTCTCCACGCTGAAGACCGGACTCGGCCGCCAGCGAATCCTCCGCAACCTGCGCTATGACTACGCCCTTGACATCCGGCTTCAGGCCAAGCTGCTGCCGGATCTCATTGGTGAGTTCATCGACCTGCACGCCGCGCATCGGGCTCTCCTCGGTCGATTCGCCGGCAGCATTGCCCGCGCCTTGCCCCAAGGGAGCTTCGGCCAGCGTCAGCGGAACATCGCGGATTGAGCCGTTGCGATTGATCTCAAAATGAACGCTCGCTCCGGGAGACATCGTAGCGATCGTAAGCCGCAGACCATTCGGCCCATCGATCGGCTGGCCGTTCAATTTCAAAATGATGTCGCCTCGTTGCAAGCCGGCTTTTCCGCCGGGACTGTCGGGATCGACATTGTCGACCAACGCGCCTTTTTCCGCGGGCACATTGAATGCCTTAGCCAGAGCGGGAGTTACTTCCTGTAAGCCAACTCCGATGTATCCGCGCACGACCTTGCCGTGCTTGAGGATTTCGCCCATGACATATTTCGCCATGTTGATCGGGATGGCGAAGCCGATGCCCTGGTTGCCGCCCGACCCGCCCGAAAGAATGGCCGTGTTGATGCCAATCAGTTGGCCGCGGGCGTCGAGCAGCGCTCCGCCCGAGTTGCCCGGATTGATGGCGGCATCGGTCTGGATGAAGTCTTCGTAATCTTCGATGGAAAGGCCATTGCGCCCGGTCGCGCTGATGATGCCCATGGTCGCCGTCTCGCCCACGCCAAACGGGTTGCCAATGGCAAATGCATAATCGCCGACTTCGAGCTTCGAAGAATCGCCCAGGGAAATTGTGGGGAGACCGGTGGCGTCGATTTTGAGCACGGCGATGTCGGTCTTCGGGTCGGTGCCAATTAGTTTGCCGGGAAACTGACGCTTGTCCTGGAGCATCACCTTGATCTCGGTGCTCTTATCGACCACGTGATTGTTGGTGAGAATGTAGCCGTCCGGGCTGATGATGACGCCCGAGCCGAGACCCTGCTCGCGCTGCTCTTGCGGTCCGCGCGGCGCCTGCCCGCCAAAAAACTGCTGGAAGAATGGATCGTTGAAAAACGGGTTCTGCTGCTGCGGAATTTTGACGACCCGCGAAGACGTGATGCTGACGACTGCTGGGAGCGCGGGCTTGAGGATGGAAGAAAAGCCCATGCCGTTAGCCGCCGCGTCATTGGCGGCGCGCGCCGATTGGTTTCGGTAAACAGGAATGGTGCGCGACAGAACGAGTCCAGAATTTCCGGCCCACGCAGTTGCCGCCAGGCCGACCGCAATTACGAGACATAGAATAACGGCAACCGTCGGGACAGCAACCGGCCGGCGCACCTGGATAAATCGCTCCATGATGTTTCTCCTGTTGGGCAGCACTTGAAAAGACTAAACCCGGCAGCGCTCGAACACAAAGTATGGGCTCCGGATTCTGCTTACGCCGCGCGTTTCTCTCTCTTTTCGATGCGAATTATCTTAGCGGGCGAACTACTTGATCACGCCGCGCTCGGACGCGGCGATGAACTCGATCAGAGCGTCGACATCGTCGCCGCGATCCGGTTCGGCTTTCAGCTTCTCGAGCGCCTGCGACGTGTTGAGCTTGGAGGCAAGCAGCACGCGATAGGCGTGATGAATTTTTCGGAGGCGCTCCTTTGTGAATCCGCGCCGCTCCAGGCCAATGGCATTCAGGCCGTAAGCGTGCGTGCCGCGCTCGGCGGAAGTTTTGGAAAACGGCAGCACATCGCGCGTAATGGTTGTGCCTCCGCCGACGAAGGCGTATTTGCCAATGCGCACAAAATGATGCACGGGGCAAAGCGCGCCCACCGTCGCCCAGTCTTCGACCGTCACGTGTCCCCCCAGCGTCGCCGCGTTCGCCATAATAACGTGGTCGCCGATCTGGCAATCGTGCGCGATGTGCGTGTAGGCCATGATCAGGTTGTGGCTACCCACGCGCGTCACGCCCTCAGCCTTGGCGGTCGCGCGGTTGATCGTGACATATTCGCGAATCTCGTTGTGGTCGCCAATTTCCAGGCGCGTCGGCTCGCCCTTGTAGGAAATATCCTGCGGCGCAAGCCCTATCGAGCAGAACGGAAAAAAGCGGTTTTCAGCGCCGATCTTCGTGGGCCCTTCCATCGCAACATGCGAAAGCAAGTGGCAGCGCTCGCCGAGTTCGACGTGCGCCCCGATTACGCAATACGGCCCAATTTCGCAGGATGGAGCAACCTTAGCCTTGGGATCGACAATCGCCGTAGGATGGATGGACATTTTTAAGATTTGTAATTGGCAATTTGAAATTTGTAATTTGGTGTTCGCAGGCTGCAATTACAAATTACAAATCGTAAATTACAAATCGGCTCCTGCTTTGTCTGCGCTGCTTGCCTTTAGAGCTCGCGGCACCAGCCGGCAAGTCACGGTTGACTCGGCCGCTACTTTGCCGTCCACATATGCCTTGCCTTCCAGGCGGGCCGCCGTCGTGCGCCAGGCCCGCACTTCCACTTCAATGCGCAGTTGATCTCCGGGCACGACCGGACGCCGGAATCGCGCCTTCTCAATCCCCGTAAAAACCATCAGCATCTCGTCGCGATTGGGTACCTCGGTCAGCAGCAGCAGGCCTCCGGCCTGCGCGATCGCCTCGACGATCAGCACGCCCGGCATGATGGGCTTGTCGGGAAAATGCCCTTGAAAAAACGGCTCGGTGATGGTCACGTTCTTGAGTGCGACGATCTTCTTCATGCGCTCCAGTTCCAGCACGCGATCGATCAGCAGAAAAGGAAAGCGATGCGGCAGAATCTTCAGAATGTCGCCGATATCCATCGAGGTTTTAGCGGCCGCTGCTTCGGTTGGGGCTTCGGTCATCTGATTTGCTTCGGTCATGATTAAGGTTCAAGGCGACGATTATACTGTAGCGCAGCTTTCGTATCGCCTGCATCCGGAGGAGCCATGTCGAAGCCCGTTCGTTTCGAGGGCGCTCAGCCCATTCTGCGCGTTGAGAACATGCAAGCCAGCCTCGACTTTTACCTCAACAAACTTGGCTTCAAAAATGTCGATTGGGGCACCGACGACTTCACCAGCATTTCGCGCGACCGCGCGGCGCTCTACCTTTGCCGCGGCGGCCAGGGACGCGGCGCGGCGTGGGTGTGGGTGGGCGTGGAAGATGCCGATGCGCTGCACGAGGAACTCAAAGCGAAAGGCGTCGCCATCCGCATGCCTCCGACGAATTTTCCGTGGGCGCTGGAGTGCCACATCGAAGACCCTGACGGCAATGTGCTTCGCCTGGGATCGGAGCCGCGCGAAGGAGAGTGCGCGAAATAAGTCCTGCGCAATCCGGCTGCGAATCCGACTCGGTCCCGACTGAATCCAATGCACGTAAGGAACGAGGAGGAAAAAGATGAACGATGAAAGCGCCGTGGCAGGCGCGCAACCGGCAATTGGTGAACCCGGGCGCTCTATTTCCGGCGAGGCTCTCGATCAACTCTTCCGCAAGGCTCGCACGCAGAATGGCTGGCAGCCGCGGCCCGTCGCGGAGGAATTACTTCGCCAGGTGTATGACCTCGCCCGCTTGGGGCCGACCAGCGCCAACACGTCGCCGGCACGATTTGTTTTTCTGCACACGCCGCAAGCTAAAGAGCGTCTGCGGCCCGCGCTCGCTCCCAGCAATGTGGAAAAAACCATGGCCGCTCCCGTCACCGTGATCATTGCCTACGACATCGAGTTTCACGAAAAGCTGCCCAAGCTTTTTCCGCATCGCGACATGAGGCCGATGTTTGCCGGCAACCCAGCGCTGATTCAGGAGTCCGCGTTCCGCAACGGCACGCTGCAAGGCGCGTATCTCATGCTGGCGGCGCGGGCGCTGGGGCTGGATTGCGGACCGATGTCGGGCTTCGACCAGCTAAAGGTGAATGCCGAATTTTTTCCTGACGGCAAGTGGAAGTCGAACTTTCTCTGCAACCTCGGCTATGGAGATCCGAGCAAACTGTTTCCCCGCAGCCCCCGCCTGTCGTTCGAGGAGGCGTGCCAGGTGCTGTGAGTTTTCCGCAGCGTCCCCTGTATTCGTTCGAAGCAAAAGAAAAGGCCAGCGTGAAAGCTGGCCTGTCGAGTGGCTGGCGGTTCGCGGAATAAGCTTCCGACGAACGCCGCAAATTTTGTGCGACGAGGAGCCGTTACTTCTTGGGCGCGATCGCGTCCTTCGCGGCTTTTGCGACACGGAACTTCACAACCGTCTTCGCCTTGATCTGAATCGGTTCGCCGGTCTGCGGGTTGCGGCCCATGCGGGCTTTGCGGTGCGCCTTCACCAGGCGGCCCAGTCCGGGCACTACGAATACGCCATTCTTCTTGGTCTCTTTGATCGCCGTATCGGCGAGGTGTTCCAGGAACGTTGCCGCGGTTTTGTTGTTGGAGCCGATCTTCTCGGCCAGGTGACGAGTGAGCTGTGTTTTGGTCATACCAGAAGCCATTCAATTCCTCCTTGCGATGCTAACTGACTGAATGTTGATTTCGACCGCATATTAACTCATGTCTTTGTGGAAAACTAGCAATTTGTGCAGATTTTATGCGGGTTTCCCGGAAAGGTACTAGCAAAACCAGCGTAAAACGCTGCTTTAGGAGGCCAGACGGGTCCGGTTGGGGGGAATTGACGCTGCCGAGGGCGATTTTTGCCGTGTGCGAGGGCGGAAATTTACCCCGTGTATTTGTCGGATGCTGCCGCAATTCTCACGGCAGATTACGGATCGTAGACAAGCGTGTGCATGCCGGCGTGGCGCGCGGCTTCCTGCAGGTCTTCGAGTTTTCTGCGCTGCTGATCGAGTTGCAACTGCACTTCGGCCAGGCGTTGCAAATGCCGCGCCTGCTCCCGGTTGTAGGGCATGTCGTTATAGGTGGTGACGTTGGCGCGGCGAATCAATGCCTTCAACTGGTCGGCGCGCATACGGAGATCCGCTACGACATTTTCCTGCTGCAGAATTTTTTCCTTCCACTGTGCGGCAGCACGCTGTTCCGCGGCGCGCTGTGCGGCGGTGCGCTGGTCTGCGAGGCGCCGGTGCGCGCGTTGGCGCTCGTTCAGTTTCCCGGCGGGGACGCCGGTTTCGGGAGATTCCCCCTGCCCCTCGCCGCTGGCGGTAGTGACCGCATCCGGATCCTTGGGCATTTCCGCGTTCGTGATCACCTGTGGAGGAGGCGCGGTGGATTGCTGGGCCGCTTTTTGCTCGCGAGTCTGGCGTGCGGCGTCGCCCAGCGATTGGCCGAAAGCCGCAAGCGATGCGGCGAGCAAAACAGCTAAAATCGGAAAAGTGGAGTGAAGAAAATTCTGGCGGCAGATTCCGCGCATGATTCGCCCCCGAAAAAAGGAGATTCCCCGTTCGCCCCATGGTAGCGCGCAGTGCATCTACTTCTGTACTTACGTTCGTCACTCGGGGAGGTTACTGCCGGCGGGTGCGGGCGGCCGAAACGCCAATTCCAGCACGCCTTCTGGAGACATTCCGCTCTCCCTCAAATGGCGGATGCTGAGCGCGTCCGCTCGTTTTGCCAGGCGCTGGCCGGCGGCGTCGCGCACCAGTTCGCAATGAAAATAGTCGGGGATTGCGCAGCCGAGCGCGCGCAGCAACAGAATCTGCCGCGCCGTCGATTTCAATAAATCCGAGCCGCGCACAACTTCGGTGATGCGCATGGCGGCATCGTCGACGGCCACGGCCATCTGATAGGCGGGAACGTCGTCCCGCCGCCAAACCAGGAAATCGCCGAAATCGCGGCCCGCGACATAACTCTGCTCGCCCATATTTAAATCGGTGAAAGCGATCGCTTCGCCATCGGGAACGCGGAAGCGCCAGTTCACGTCGGCAGGCTTTTCGAACTCGATCGCGTCGCCGCGCTCGCGGCAGCGGCCGGGATAGACCGGTTCATCGTCCAGATCGTTGGGCGCGCTTGCGGATTGCTGGAGATCCTTGCGCGAGCAGGTGCAGGGATAGATTGATCCTCCGTCGCGCAATTGGCGCCAGGCTTCGAGGTAGAAGCGCCGGCGCTCGCTTTGAACATAAGGGCCACAGTTTCCGGCGCTCCCGTGTTCCGCGCTCCAGCCTTCGGTCCAGCGGATGCCGAGCCATTGCAAATCTTCAATCATGGCGCGGGCAAACTCCGCGCGGGAGCGCTGCGGATCGAGATCCTCATTGCGCAGGATCAGCGTGCCGCGATGTTTGCTGGCGCGCTCAGCGGCGATCCAAAAAGTGCGGGCGTGCCCGATGTGCATCAGGCCCGTAGGAGAAGGCGCGAGCCGGCCGCGATATCCCGAAGACTTCACAAAAGAATTCTAGTTCAGAGGCGGCTTGATTCCAGCCCAGGCATGCCCCCCACCACTGTTGTCCCATACAAGTTGCCAGCCCCATCCCAGACGAGGGCGGATGTGGGAATGGAGCCGTCGCCGTGGCCGCTGAAGTTGTAAAGTACGGTTTCAGTTTGGCCCTCGGCCGGGAGCGTGGCGAGCAACACGAGCAGGACAATTGCGGCAAGCGCCAGAACGGCATAGAGAATTGTGGCGGCCAGATTCGTGGAGTCGAATTTGGGGGCGATATCGGAAATCGTCAAGGGACTTTTCGTCTTGCCGGCGATCTGCGGTAAATGCATAAAGTGCCTCCTTCCAGCTTCGTCTTCTTTGTGGCGAGCCCCGGGACGGAATTTCCTGGGCGTGCTCCGACGGGCTCTCTTCGGTTGCAAATCTCCTTTTCATTTTTCGGGGGATTGCCGGGCGAATCCACGAGATACCCTTTGGAAGGTTCTGTCAATGCAGTTCGTCACTCCAGGATGTGACTAGGGGATGGGCACCCATTCGCGCGAGGAAGAGCGGGATGGCCGGATGAGTGACGCCGGTTGAATCATCACATTCGCAGCTAGGGAGCATCACAGACTTGCAGGGGCAGAATCGGCGAAAGTCTGGTTTGGAAGGGCGGCGGTACCGCCGACGGGCGAGAGACTTGAACAAGATTACCGTGCTGACCAGACGGGCTGAGTCGAAGATCATAGTGATGCGGGGACGAAAAGTAATTCTCGATTCCAATTTGGCCGAACTCTATGGAGTCGAAGTCAAGAGATTGAATGAGCAAGTGAAGCGCAATGCAGAGCGGTTCCCAGCCGATTTTGTCTTTCGAGTGAAGGAAGAGGATTTGAGGTCGCAAATTGCGACCTCAAAAGCGAACGCGAGGAAAGGCAGAAACGGAGAAACGAGAGGCAGAGGCGGGCGACGCTACCGGCCCTACGCATTCACCGAACATGGCGCCATTATGGCTGCCACCGTGCTTAACTCAAAACGGGCGGTGGAGATGAGTATTTTTGTGGTGCGCGCGTTCGTGCGCATGCGGGAGGCTTTGGCCACGAACCATAAGATCGTCGCAAAGCTGAACGATCTGGAACAAAGGCTGGAGAACCATGACGCAGATATTCAGGACATAGTCGAGGCGATTCGCGAGATGATGAGGCCGCCCGCACCGACTGGAAAAAAGATCGGTTTTGCGCTGCCCGCGGCAAAAGTTTGAGGTCGCAATTTGAACCTCAAACGCCGGGGTAGTGCGCAATTAAAAACCAAAACTGGACGATCGTGTCGAGGGAGGGTGCTAGATTTTCTGCAATCTTTGTACGTCATGCACGCCGGGGATCTGGCGCACGCCGTCAATGATGCGTTGCAGATGTTTCAGGTCGGCAATTTCGAGGACCACGTCGACATTGGCCTGGCCGTTTTCGCTGCGGGCCGAAATGTCGCGGATGTTGGTGTGGGTATCGCTGATGACGGCGGTGATTTGTTTCAACATGCCGAAGCGGTCGTCGCAGAGCAGTGTGATTTTTACCGGATAGGAAACGGGTTGGCCTTCCTTGTCTCCCGCCCAGAGCACGTCGATGCGGCGCTCCGGCTCATAGAGCAGGTTCGTGACGTTGGGGCAGTTGACGGAGTGTACCGCGATGCCTTTGCCGCGAGTCACGTATCCGACGATGGACTCGCCGCGAATGGGGTTGCAACATCGGGCCCGGTAGACGAGCAGATCGCCCTGGCCTTTGACGACGATGGCGTTCGAATCTCCGCCAAAGACGCGGCGAACAACGCTGGAGATGCCCTGGGCGCTGCCTTGATCTTCCGTGTCGGCAATGGGCTCGGCGCCCGCCGGCGCAAACTTTGCCAACACCTGTCGCGCCGAATATTTGCCATAGCCGATGCCCGCCATCAGGTCATCGGCACGGCCCAGGCCGTAGTCGTTGGCAGCGCGCTGCAAGTCCGCGTCTTTGATGTCCTTGAGCGAGATGCGATACTTGCGCGCTTCTTTTTCGATCAGCTTGCGGCCGATTTCAATGGCGCGCTCGCGCTGATGAACGTTGAGCCAGTGCTTGATTTTGTTGCGCGCGCGCGAGGACTTGACGATGGCGAGCCAGTCGCGGCTGGGCTTGTGGCCGGGCTGGGTGATGATTTCGACGATGTCGCCGGAATGCAGTTTGTGGCGCAGTGGCACCATGCGCCCGTTGACCTTCGCGCCGGTGCAGGCGTGCCCGACCTCGGTGTGAATTGTGTATGCGAAGTCGATGGGCGTGGACTCGCGCGGCAGCACCAGCACCTTGCCTTTGGGCGTGAACGTGTAAACCTCTTCGGGATAGAGATCGACTTTTAGGGTGGAAAGAAATTCGTTGGGGTCGGAGACGTCGCGTTGCCACTCGACCACCTGGCGCAGCCATGCGAGGCGCTGCTCGTCCTGCGCGGAGACCGGTCCATCCTTATATTTCCAGTGCGCGGCGATGCCCTCCTCGCACATTTTGTGCATCTCTTCGGTGCGAATCTGGATTTCGAATGTCTCGCCGGTTTCAGTGATAACCGAGGTGTGCAGCGACTGGTAGAGGTTCGGCCGCGGCATGGCGATGAAGTCTTTAATACGGCCCGGCACCGGCCGCCAAAGATTGTGAATGATGCCGAGAACCGCGTAGCAATCCTGCACCGAGTTGGTGATGACGCGCATCGCGTAGAGGTCATAGACCTGGTCGACGCTGATGCGCTGGCGCAGAAGTTTTTTGTGAATGCTGAAGAGGCGCTTGACGCGGCTTTCCACGCGGCCGGTGATGCCGGCTTCCTTGAGGCCGTCGCGCAGGGTCGATTCGACGCGCGCCATGAAGGCCTCGCCGGCCTTGCGCCGCGACTCGACGGCGGCGCGAACCTGCTCGTAGCCGATGGGATCGACGTATTTGAAGCCCAGGTCTTCGAGTTCGCCACGAATTTTTCCCATGCCCAGGCGATGGGCGATGGGAGCGTAGATATCGAGCGTCTCGCGCGCAATTTTCTCCTGCCGCCCCAGATCGAGATGCTCGAGGGTGCGCATGTTGTGCAGGCGGTCGGCGAGTTTGATGAGCACGACGCGGATGTCGTCAACCATGGCGAGCATCATCTTGCGCAAATTCTCGGCCTGCGCTTCTTCCCGCGAAGAGAAATCGATCTTGCTGATTTTGGTGACGCCTTCGACGATGTGCGCGACCTGCTCGCCAAACTCCTGGCGGATTTCGACGCTGGTGACGGACGTGTCTTCGACCGAGTCGTGCAGCAGGCCGGAGGCGATCGAGACCGCGTCCATGCGCATATCCGCGAGAACGTTGGCGACTTCGAGGGGATGGACCAGATAGGGCTCGCCGGACGCGCGATGCTGGCCGGCGTGGTGCTTCTGAGAAAACTCATAGGCGCGCTTGACGAGATTGAGATCGTCGTTGGGACGGTTCTCGCGCAGCTTCCGCATCAACTCGCGGAATCGCGTTACCGTGAGCACGCTGGTCGCGACCTGGTCCCGCAACGTCGCCATGATGGATTTTACCGCAGGGCCGGGCTATTTCACCGCAGAGTGCGCCAAAGAAAGGCATTCGCGAAATAGAAGCGAACATCGGCAAGCAAGGCAACGTCAGGGCATACGCAAGCGGGAGACAATGTTCTGATCACACTGGGCGTAGTGGCGTGCGTTCCAGGTGTAGATCGTCTCCGCCCTGGCTTTGAGGGCGCAATGCGCGAGCATGGCATCGTAAATGCCGCCGCCAACAATCCCGAGAGCCGCCGAGACTTCGAGCGCGTCGGCATATTCGTTGGCGGTCAGCGCGACGACCGAGAGCCGCTCGCGAACGCTCTGTACGAACAGCATTGCCTGCTCGCCGCTGACCCGGTGCCTGCCGGGCATTCGCGTGATGGTCGAATAAAGCTCGGCCAGGCTGTGCGCGCCGCAACACCCGTTCGATTTTTCGAATTGAATGAATCGCTCCAGGCTGGCGCGATGGTGAATGTGATCGCCGTAAAAAACCGGAACCAGCGCTGAGGTATCGAAAAAGGCCGTCATTGGCTGCGGTGGCTGCCTTTGCTTGTTGTCGTCGCTCCGGCGCGAGCCCGTGTCGCTTTTTCGCCCCGGACTGTCTCGCCGCGGTTTTTCCCGCCAGACTTTTTCTCACCCAGGTTCGCCTCGTCGCGCTCGTCGCGAATCCGCTGGAGCAAATCATCGGTCACCGAGGCAGGGAGAGCGTTCCCTGTGCGAAACACCCAAACCCCGTGCTCTTTGGCGAGCGGCCCCGTGCCGCGCAGCGGCCGCAGAGTGATATGTTCTCCCGTATTATCCATTTGCAGGGAATCGCCGGGTTCCAAATGCAACTCTTCGCGGATCGGCTTGGGGATGACCACGCGGCCCGCTTTGTCGAGCACGAGGTGGGTTGTCATAGTGGTATAATACTATGGGTTAAACCATCGATCAATGCCATTTCCGTATTACTGCCCAAACCAACAAACTCATTTTGCGATCAAAAGGGCATGCACCCTAGTAAGCGCCAGAAAGCGAAGTTGCCAGTGAATCGAATTCTCGTTAGCGGAGCTTCTGGATTAATTGGCGGCGCGCTTCTGCCTGCGCTCGAGCGCGGTTCCATGGAACCCGTTCGCCTGGTTCGCGGCCCGGCGCGCGGGCCGGGAGAAATTTCGTGGAATCCGTCGGCCGAACCTCCAGGCGCAGGTCTGGCGTCCAGCGCGGTCGCCGGCTTTGACGCCGCGATTCACCTCGCGGGAGAGAGCGTGGTAGGACGCTGGACGGCGGCCAAGAAGAATGCGATTCGTGACAGCCGTGTGCTGGGCACGCGTACGTTGGCCACTGCGCTCGCGCATGCCGATCCCAAGCCGAAGGTGCTGGTCTGCGCCTCCGCGATTGGTTTTTATGGCGATCGCGGTGACGAAGTTCTGACCGAAGAAAGCGCGAGCGGGCGCGGCTTTTTGCCCGAGGTGTGCCGCGAGTGGGAGGAGGCCAGCCGCATCGCGGCCGCCGCAGGCATTCGCACGGTAAATCTGCGGATTGGGTTGGTGCTGAGCGCGAGCGGCGGCGCGCTCGGAAAAATGCTGATGCCCTTCAAACTCGGTCTGGGCGGGCGAATGGGCTCCGGCGGACAGTGGTGGAGTTGGGTTCACATCAACGACATTGTGGGCGGAATCGAGCAGGCCCTTCACACCGAGTCGCTCGCCGGCCCGGTGAATATGGTCGCGCCAAATCCTCTGCGCAACGCCGAGTTCACACGCACTCTGGCTTCGGTGCTCGGGCGCCCCGCAATTTTTCCCGTGCCCAGGTTTGCTTTGGCGCTGGCATTCGGCAAGTTGGCCGCAGATGAGTTGTTCCTGTCCAGCCAGCAGGTAAAGCCCGCCAAACTTCAGATGAGCGGCTATCGATTCCAATTCGGAGAGCTGCGGGCTGCCCTGGAAAGCCTGGTTTAGCCGGGCTTGGTTTAGCCGGGCTTGGTTTAGCCGACTCTGGTTTAGCCGAGCCTGGTTGACCGAGGTTGGTTCGACCAGTTCCGTTCCACCGCTCACGTGTGGCTGTGATGGAGATCACAGGGGCGGGGGTCGGGTTCCTGCCACACTTGCTTCGTATGGCGAAGAAGGTTCTAGCGGCGTTTTTGCTGATGGTCATCGCGGCCTGGGCCGAGATGACGATGGCCCCCATGTTCGCCATGCACGCCGCGCACATGCGTCCCGGACACGAGATGGCGGCCGATATGCCCGCCGAACATGCCGGTCATCGTCATGCGGAACACGCGCAGATGGCGGGCGGACGGACGTGCTGTCCTGGCCTGCGCCCCTCGGCGCCAACCCCCGCGCTGGAATTATTTTCCGGAAGTCCGGCTTGCGACGATCCCCATAGCTGCTGTTTCCGCCAGGGGCCACAAAGTGTTCCGGCACCCGCCTCCAATGTGCAGCCGCTCGTACGAAAGATGGCGCCCGCCGAAACCGTGACAATCGCCCCCACGCTGGCTGACGCGACTATCTCGTCCCGCGCCCACGCCGCGACCTTAAGCCCTCCGCCCGAAATTTTTGGCATGACTCTTCGCGTTTAGAACTTCTTCCAAATTCTTACTGCCATGTTATTTCAGCGGCCCCGAAAAGGCTGCGCACCCTCATCCTAATAACTCAACTAAGGAGATCATATGAAATCCAAAGTGTTTGCACTGGTCATTACTCTTGCCCTGTCGCTCGCGGCATGGACGCAGGAAAATCCGGCGACACCAAACGCCACGCCGGAAACGAAAAGCTGTTGCCATCACGGCAGCGCCGCTGCCACGGATGCGAAAGATGCAGCCGGCTGCTGCGATAAAAACAAGTGCGAGATGAAAGATGGCAAGTCCTGTTGCGCGGGTATGGAGATGAAAGACGGCAAGTCCTGCGCGAGCGGCAAAGGCATGAAAGCCTGCATGAAGCAATGCAAGAAAAATGGCGGCTGCAAGGATGGAAAATGCTGCGGCGATATGCACGAGAAGTCGGCGACAAAGACGAACTGCTGTGGCGACAAGTGCACGCGGCATTCCGCCGCCAGCTAATTCACCGCGGATGCGCCAACCAGCGCAACCACCGCAATCGCAAAATAAACGCCCCAACCAAACTGGCTGGGGCGTTTTTGAATTCCGAGGCGAAACGCGATGCGCGGACAAGCCGAGGCGGCTATTGAATGGTCACGCTCACCGGTACCGACGCGATGCCATTCGCCACCACTTCCAACTGGCTGGGGCCGCGTTCGGTCTTCGTCGAAACCTCGAAGCTGGCCGTCACCACCGTCGAACCGGTCGCTACTCCCATCGAACTCGGATTAAATGTGCGCGCATAAAACACGTGCCCGGTCGCGACATTGGTGATCCGAATCAGCGGGTAATTCGTGGCCGACTGCGCATCGTCGCCGTAAAACGCGCCCTGCGTCAGCCCATTCAGTTGCATGCCGCTCAGCGTCGCAGTGGCCCCGTGTTTAAGCGTTGACGGCACCGATGTGACCACCGGCGCCCATGCCGGATTCGCCGCGCCCGCCGCCGTGTAAATCTCAACGTCTTTCGATCCATCCGTCAGCATGATCTGCCCAGTCGGCAGCACCAGCATGCGACCGTAATACGAAGGCTCCTGCGGCCCGTTCGGTGTATCTGGGACAGGATTAAAATTCGTGCCGTCCCACTCCAGAAACTCCACCCCAATCCCATACACATTCGGCGATGTCATGCAGAGCACATTGCCGTCGGGAAGGACAGCGGCCGGAGCGTCGGCCATGACCAGTTGGAGACCCTTACTATTCTTCGGAAAGTCCGGCGCAGCCGACCACTTGTTTTTCTTCGGATTGTAAATTGCATTGTGCCCGGTGGCGCCCGTCGCCAGCACCGTGCCATCGGGGCGCAGCACCGCCGGTCCAACTTCGTCGGTGGGTAGGTCGATCAATTCCACGCCCGTGCTGCCCGCGCTCGACCACGATCCGCTGGCGGGATTGTATATTTCCGAACTGAGGCACGCCCCACAGTTCGCGTCGACGGTGAGAACCTTGCCATTGGGCAGCAGCGTCCAGCCTTCTTCGTCATTGATGTCGGCCTTGCCCGCACCGGTCGGCGCGTAGGTAAGGTTCGCCGCATCCAGCAACGCCTCATCAACCGTGCAGCAATCGGCAACCATGAAGGTGCCGTTCGCCAGCACGACGCTTTGCGCATCGCCCACCGTGGTCCATCCGGAGGGCGCCGCCACCGCGGCCCACTTGTTATTGCTGGGAGCAAAAATCGCGCCCAGCGTTGTCCAAACTTCCAGCTCGAGATTGTATTCGCCGCCCTGAATGATGACGCGTCCATCGGGCAGCACGGCCGAAGCGTAGTAAACCGGGGCGTAGCCTTTCGGCAGCGAGCCCGCGCGCTTCCACGTGCCGTTCAAATAGCTGCCGGTGAGGTCCGGAGTGAGCGTCCACCAATCGCGCGCGCCGTAGTCTTGCACCAGCACGCGGCCATCGGTCAGCAACAGAGAAGTGCTCGCCCCAATCTTCGGCTGGTTGGTGAGTGGAGTCCAGGTTTGCGCGCTCATGGTTAGAGCGGCCGCCAAAACAGCGCAAAATATTCCGATTGGTTTCATGTCTGCTATCTGAAAACTACTGCAAGCCAGGTTCCGCAAGATGATCCAGAATCCTGTCACCGCACGCCACTTGTGTGCAACGCATTGCACTAATTGGGCGGCCAAATAACGCCGAAATCCCCGTCCTCGCTTCGCTCTTCCCAAGGTGACGACCCCCGCCAATAAATAAAGCCGGGCGGTTTTGCCGTCCGGCGACCCCGAAACAGAGAGTTTACTTAATGGTAACGCTGACCGGATTGGAGGCAATGCCGTTCGTCACGACCTCCAACTGGCTCGCGCCCAACTCGATTCCGGCAGGAACCTGGAACTTCGTTTTGGCGATAGCCGAGCCCGTGGCCACACCCATGGTGAAATCATAGGTGCGGGCGAAAAACACGTGACCGGTTCCGGTATTGGTGATGCGCACCAGCGGATAATTGCTGGCCATCTGCGCGTCGTCTCCGTATGCCGCGCCCTGCGAAAGCCCGTTCAACTGCGTTCCGCGCAGGTTCGAGCTTTTGCCGTGTGTGAGCGTCTTGGAGAACTTGGTGATCGTCGGCGCCCATGACGGATTCGCCGCCCCCGTCGGAGTGTAGATCTCCACATCACTCGAGCCATCGGTGAACAGAATCTGTCCCGTCGGAAGCTCCAGCATACGGCCGTAGTAAGAGCTATCTCCCGGGCCGTTGGGAACATTTACGGTCGGATTCCAGTTGGTCCCGTCCCACTCGAAGAACTGTCCGCCGGTCTTGTACACGCCCGGGCTCGTGAACGTGAGAACGTTGCCGTCTGGCAGCAGTGCGGCTGGCCCATCGGCCACGTCCAGTTGTTGGTTCTGCTGATTCTTCGGGAAATCCGCCGCGGCCGACCATTGACTGGTGACAGTGTTATACACCGCATTGTGGCCAGTAGCGCCAATGTAAATCACGGTCCCATCCGGGCGCAGAACCGCTGGCCCAAGCTCATGGGAACCCTGATCGACGAGGTCGACCACGGTGCTGCCCGCCGCCGTCCAGTCACCGGTCGCGGGATCGTAAATCTCCGAGTAATCGCACGTGCCGCAATTGGCGTCCACGGTCAGGACTTGACCATTTGGCAAAAGCGTCCAGCCTTCTTCGTCGTTGCTGTCGTGCTTGCCGGTGCCCGTCGACGTCCACTTCAACGTCTTCGCATTCAGCAGAGCTTCCTGTGAGGTGCAGCAATTGGCCAGCATGAACGTGCCGCCGGGCAGAATGACGCTCTGCGCGTCGCCCACAGTGTTCCAACCGGTCGGCGCCATCAGGTTCGCCCACTTATTGGTGGTGGGCTGGTAGATGGCGCCCTGCGTCGTCCAGACGCCGCTGCCGAAGTTATACTCGCCGCCGATCACCACCACGCGGCCGTCCGGCAATACTTCCGAGGCATAGTACAGCGGGCCGTAATTGGACTGCAGCGACGCCACCTGCGTCCAGGTGCCGTTCACGTAGCTCCCCGTGAGATCGGGAGTCAGGGTCCACCAATCGGAGGCGTCGGAATCCTGCACCAGCACTCGGCCATCGGTTAGCATCAATGCCGTGCCGGGTGAGAATGTCGGAAGGCTGGTAACTGGGGTCCAGGTCTGGGCGCTGGCACTGAGAGCGGCCAGCAAGCATAGGCATACCACGGAAACTGCGCGCAACAATTTCATTCTTTTCCTCTCTGATTCTGATTGAACTTTCTTTCTTAGCGGGGAAGCCCGGGGGTGGTAGGGGACACCCTGATCCAAGGCAAACTTGCGCCAAAGTCTACCATGAGGATTGGACTTAATTAAGATTGAATTTGGAAAGATTTCATAATAGGAAGTGTACGAGTGGAAATAGTTTGCGCTCGCGTGAAACCGACGCTACCCAAGGGCGCGGGAAAGCGGGCGTTCATCGCGAAATTTGCAGACAAGTTTTTGTGATGCGGTCATGCCAGCACAGCGAGTCAGCGTCGAGCACACACCACAAGTAGCCTAAGCCGGCGGAAAATGCGGAGAGAAACGATGCCACGACGCGCCAGCGCCGCAACCGGCGGTTGACCGGCGAACCATCGAAGCGCACCAGCTTCAAACGCGCGGCCCGCAGGCCGAGCGTCGAGCCGGTATACACCACGAACAGATATTGATACGCGAGCCACAGCAAAACGCCTGCGCCTGCCCCCATCGCGGCCAGAAGCGACCACGGTCCGCGCGTGGGATTGAGGCGCCAGAAAATCGCGCCAAACGCCGCCAACGCCGCAGTGACAATCGCGCCGTCGACGGCCGTTGCGCCCAGCCGCCGCAAGATCGAAGCGGATTCGATCCGCGCCTCCACGGGATTTTCGGCGGGCCGCTCCGGTACCGGCTCGATCAGTATGCCGCCCAGCGCGGGCGGAGGCGGCACCATCTCCGGCGCCTCCACGATCCGCGGCCGATCAAAAATTGGATCGGCGAGCAGGCTCGGATGCCAGCTCGGAATTGCCGCCGAACGCGGAAACTCCAGAATCTTCGCTTCCGCGGCCTTGGCTTCGAATTTCACTTCGTTCCTGTTTTCGGCGGGCGCGAATCGACCGGCCTCAGCCTCGGGCGCCTGTATAGATCGCTCGAGATCCGCGGTGATAGCAGCGTCGCCAGTCTCCCGCGATCCGGCCTCCGTTTGCCCAGCCGAAAACTCGCTTTCCGCCGAAACCGCACTCACCGCGCCCGCGTCGCCCTCTGCCGCCGGTTTGGACCAGTAACCGGGCGAGTCGAACGGTAGCAGCAGAGAAGGGTAGCGCGGCGCCCGCGGCTTCCGTCGTGCGCGATAGCGCGCCAGCCGCGCCGCCACCTCACTGCGCCACGGGTCAAACTCCATCTGAGGTGCCGACGTCTCCGCCGGCGCTTCCACCCCGGCCTCGCCGGCAATCTCAACCGGCAGCTCATGCGGCTGGGGCGCGGTGTCCGCTTCTCTCGCGCTATTTGTCAAACTGCTCATCTCGAATCCATGGGCCGTTCAAATCCATGGGCCGTGGCTTCGGCCTTCTTCATAGTCGCGGAAAATGCCGGCAGCCGAGCGCGGCTGGGCAATCACTACGGATATGACTTGGCGCTGAGGCTCACATCCCTATCCATCTGCGCCCACGCAAATTTCCGCGGAGCTTTCCTTCGCCCACGCCCGCATGCTAAGGTCAACTCGTTCCCGTTGGAATAAAGCTGACGAACGCGCGCCTGGGCACACCGTCGCGTCCGCTCGCCCGCGATGAACTTGCGATCAACCCGCGAATGACCGGCCGCGAATGACCATCCGCTATCGAATCATTATCACGGCGGCACTCCTCTGTCACCTGCTTCTCGTCCCCACGCTAGTTACCAGCCAGACGCCGCCCCCGAATCCCGCGCCGAATCAGACCGCGAACGCCGCAGCGAATCCCGCACCGAACGCCGCGCAAAGCCCGTTGCTTTTCTCTTCCCCAGCCGGGCAGGAGCAGGAAGAAGTTACGATTCGCGCCACCGAGCAGGAAAAAACCGGCACCGTCTACCATCTGCGCGGCAAAGCCGAGATCGATTTCCGCAGCTACCTTCTGCAAGCCGACGAGATGACCTACAACTCCGCCACTGGCGACGGCGAACTGCAAGGCCACGTCGTCCTCGATGGCGGCCCTTACAACGAGCATCTTGAGGCCAGCCACGGTACCTACAACCTCCGCTCCGAAGTCGGCACTTTTTATGACGTCGTCGGCACGGTGGGACTTCGCGGCCGTCGCGCGCGCTATGTTCTCAGCTCTTCCAATCCCTTCTTCTTCACCGGCAAGATCGTCGAAAAGCACGGCCCTGACCACTATCTCGTTCGCCAGGGCACGGTCACCACTTGTCAGTTGCCGCATCCCAAGTGGCAATTCAACGCCCGCCAGATCTCCGTCGATGTGGACAGCACCGCCAAGATTTATCACAGCGATTTCCGCCTGATGGGCTTGCCCATTTTTTATTTTCCATTCGTCACTCATCCGGTCCAGGAAACGCGCCAAAGCGGATTGCTTCTGCCGAGCGTCGGCAGCTCCTCCACCAAGGGCTACATCGCCGGCGACTCGCTCTATTGGGCGATCAACCGCAGCACCGATGCCACCGCCGGCGCCGAGTTTTATTCCAAGCGCGGATGGGCCCAGCAGGGTACATTTCGCATGCGTCCCAGCGAAACTTCCTACGTTTTCTTCTCCTATACCGGCGTCGTCGACCGCGGCTTTGGATCTCCCCCGCAAGATCAGGGTGGCGAGGATGCGCGCTTTCAGGCCGACCATCCTTTCGGAAGCGTTCGCGGCGTCGCCAACATCGATTACCTCAGCTCCTTCGTCTACCGCATCGCCTTCACCGACGTTTACTCGCAGGCGATCGACTCCGAAGTAAAATCGCAAATTTTTCTCTCCAACACCACTAACGGCTTTCACTTTGACGCGCTCGCCGAGCGCTATCAGAACTTCGTCGTCTGTGTGCCGGAAACGGGCGCCAACACCGGCTGCACCTCCATCACTTCAACCGAACTGATCCGCATTCTGCACACGCCCAGTTTTTTCGCGTCCGGCGAAGAGCGCCAGCTCGGCAACTCGCCGCTGTTCTGGTCTTTTTCGAGCGCCGCCGAAGGCCTCCAGCGCCGCCAGATCGGCTTCCGCACCGCGCCTCTCGTCGGTCGCTTCGACTTCGCGCCCACCCTCGCTATGCCGCTGCACTGGCAAGGATGGTCGCTGCGCCCTGCGCTCACCTTGCGCGACACGCTCTACACGCAGCAATACGACGCCGTCCTGGCAGCCGCGAGCGGCCGCGCTGCCGACGACTCCCTCAACCGCAAATCTCTCGAGGCTTCATTCGAGATGCAAGGTCCCGCGGTCGCCAAAGTTTTTGACCGTCCTTGGCTTCGCCGCAAATGGAAGCATGTCATTCAACCGCGCTTCCGCTACGACTATGTGACCGGCATCAACAATTACGCCGATATTCTCCGCTTCGACGCCGTCGACATTCTCACCAACACCAATGAAATCGAGTACGGCTTCATCAATCGCATTTATGCCAAGCGGCTCGATCCCAATACCTCCGATTGCGATGTGCCGGGCATGGGCATGCTCAACGTCGGCGGTCCTCCGCAGGCTGGCGTTGTCCCGTGGGAACTTCCGCCCTCGCCCGACCAGCAGCCTTGCGCCTCCGGCCCGCGCGAAATTCTCAGTTGGGAGATCGCGCAAAAATATTTCTTCGATCCCACCTTCGGCAACGCTTTCACGCCCGGCGTCAGAAATGTTTTCGCCAGCACGGCCGACTTCACCGGCATCGCCTTTCTCACCACCGAGCGCAATTTCGCCCCCATCATCTCGCGCCTGCGCGTCGAAACCAGTCCGCGCACCAACACCGAGTGGGACCTCGATTACGACACGAAATCGAATCGCATCAATGGCAGCACTGCGCTCGTCAACTATCACTACGGCCAGTTCACCGTGGGAGGCGGCGACGCCCTCCTCCGCGTGCTCGACGCCACGCCCGGTTCGCTCCTCACCAGCAAGAATGATTTCCATCAGTTTCGTCTGCTCGCCGGTTATGGCCAGTTCAATAAGCGCGGGTTGAGCGCCGCCGCCAGCTTCGGCTTCGACGCCAACGAGGGCAACCTGCAATACGCCACCATGCAGACCAGCTACAACTGGGATTGCTGCGGCCTGAGCCTCGAATACCGCCGCTTCGCCCTTGGCGCCGTGCGCAACGAAAATATCTATCGCTTCAGCTTCACTCTCGCCAATGTCGGCACCTTCGGCAACCTGCGCCGCCAGGAACGCTTGTACTAACCTCCGCGAATTCCAATAAAATAATCGTCGTGGAGACGCCCGAAAATCTCGCCCAGAAATCCGCTCATCTCCGCCAGATCCTCGCCGCGCATCCCGGCCTCATTGTCGCCTACTCCGGCGGCGTCGATTCCGCCTTCCTCGCCTGGGCCGCGCACCAGGCCCTCGGCGACTCCATGCGCGCCGTCATCGCGGATTCCCCCAGCCTCGCCCGCACTCATCTTGACGACGCGCTCGCCTTCGCCCGCGAACAATCGATTCCCGTCGAGGTCGTCCAAACCACTGAATTCAGCAATCCCGCCTACCTCCGCAATGACGCCATGCGTTGCTTCCACTGCAAGGACGAACTGTTCACTGTTCTCGAACAATACCGCGAAGCGCATCGCCTCACTGCGGTCGCTTACGGCGTGAACGCCGACGACGAAGGCGACTTCCGCCCCGGGCAGCAGGCCGCGCGCAATCATCACGTTCTGGCGCCGCTTCTCGAAGCCCGTCTTGAAAAGCTTGAAATCCGCGAACTGGCGCGCCAAGCCGGCCTGCGCGTGTGGGAGAAGCCCGCCTCCGCCTGCCTCTCCTCGCGCATCGAGTATGGCCGCCCCGTCACGCCCGAAGCGCTCGCTGCCGTCGAGCGCGGCGAGGATGCCCTGCGCGCCCTCGGCTTCCGCCAGTTCCGCGTCCGCCATCATGGAGAAATCGTCCGCATCGAAATCGCACCCGACGAACTCCCCCGCGCGCTTACTCCGCAAATGGCGCAAGAGTTCACCGCAATTTTCAAAGCGCTCGGCTTCAAGTTCGTCACCCTCGACCTCGAGGGCTTTCGCTCCGGCTCCATGAATCAACTGCTCCCCGTCGCCGACCTCGCACGCGGACCAAAGCCCGCCGCCTGACACTTAGTGCCCCAATTGCTTCTTCACAGAGACACACGGTCAGAGGGGAAACCAAGAATCCTAAAACAGCGAGGCTGGGGTTTTTAAGTGCGGTTCGGGCTCCTCTGTGTCTCGGTGACTCTGTGGTGGAAAACGGAATGGGGGCCGAATGGGAGCCCCGCCTGACGCGCTCTTTTCCCGCCTCGTGAGATAATCAAAAGACTCAACTTTCATCAATATTGCGGGTGGTTTTTCTTTATGAGGTTTCGTCGCGCCTGTCTGGCTCTTCTTATCATTTGTGCGGGCTGTTCGGCTCAGGCTCCCGCCCCGCCGGCCGCGTCCGCCGACCCTTCCGCCTCGGCTTCGGGGCTTCCCGGCGACGTCGTCCAGCAGATTGATCGTCAGGTGCGCTCCCATTATTCTCTTCCGCCCGACGTCAAGGTCATTCTCGGTAGTTTGCATGCCAGCGAATTCCCGAACTTCGATTCGATTTCCATCACCTTTTCGGCCTCCGACAAACAACAGGCCTACGATTTTCTTCTCTCGCGCGATCACAAGACCCTCGTCCGCATTACCCGCATGGATCTCGCGACGGATCCCTTCGCTGAGACGATGAAGAAAATCGACCGCACCGGCCGTCCCGTTCGCGGCAACAAAGACGCCAAGGTCGTCGTCGTCAACTACGACGACTTCGAATGCCCCTTCTGCTCGCGTATGCATGCCACGCTCTTTCCAGAGATTTTCAAGGAGTACGGCGACCGCCTGCTGATCGTCTACAAGGATTACCCACTGGAGGAGATTCACCCCTGGTCCATTCACGCCGCCGTCGATGCCAATTGCCTGGCCGCTCAATCCGGTGACGCCTATTGGGACTACGCCGATTTTCTCCACGCCAATCAGCACGCCATCCCCATGAACAAAGGACGCGAGGGGGAAAACGCGGAGCTCGATAGCCTCGCCATGCAGCAGGCGAAAAAACACAATCTCGATGAGCCGAAGCTCCAGGCCTGCCTCAAGGCGCAGGATGACAAGGCGGTGCGCGCCTCAATGAAAGAGGGAGATGATCTCGGCGTGAATGCCACTCCGACGCTGTTCATCAATGGCCAGAAGCTCGATGGCGCTGTGCCGCCCGACGATGTTCGCAAGGCGCTCGATCACGCACTGAAGGATGCAGGGGTCGCGCCCCCTGAGCACAAGGCTTCGGCAGTCGCCGCGCCAACGGCCATCGGCTCGCCGTCAAAGTAAGCGGGCCACAAGATCGCAGATTGAATGAGTTGTTCGAGGGGGAGATGACAATTTCTATTCAGCCAGGCCTTAAACGGGTCGGCATGTTCGTTCTCGGCGTTTGCTTCCTGATTACCTTATGGTCCTGTAATCGCGATAGCGTTGGCGGTGACGTCATGGCGTCCGTCAACGGCCGCAAGATCTACCGCAGTGAAGTCGACAAGTATTACACCAACCAGACCGCCGGTTCCGATCAGCAGCCCGCCGGCGAGCAGGCCGCCAGTCTCCGCCTGAGCATTTTGAATGAGCTCATCGAGACCGAAATCCTCATGCGCCGCGCCGAAAAGCTTGGCCTTCTCGCCACCGACGATGAAGTCGACCGCAAGCTCAACGAGATCAAGTCGCCTTACACCGCCGAGGAATTCGACAAGCGCCTGAAGGAGAAAAAAATCTCGCTCGAAGACTTCAAGCGCGATCTGAAGCGCTCCCTGACCCGTGACAAAGTGTTGAACAAGGAAATCACCTCCCACATCAACATCACCGATCAGGATGTCTCCGGCTATTACAACGAACACAAGGCCGAGTTCAATCTCATCGAGCCGCAGTACCACCTCGCTAAAATTATGGTGACGGGCGCCGTCAACGCGCAGGCCCGCAACTTGCAGAACAAGGCGCAGAACGAAGCCGAGGCGCGCAAGAAAATCGAGATGATCTCCAACAAGCTGGATAGCGGCGACGATTTCGCCACGCTCGCCATGAATTATTCCGAAGACCCGGAGACCGCCAATAACGGCGGCGACCTCGGAATGGCTCCGGAATCGGCTCTGAAGTCCGCCGACCCCGCGACCCGCGACGCCGTGATGAAGCTCAAACCGGGCCAGTACACGCCGGTCATTCCAGTGCTCAATCCCGCCAACCATCAGCCCTACGCCTACATGATCGTCAAGCTGATCGCCAAGGAACCCGCGGGCCAGCGCGACCTGAACGATCCGCGCGTGCAGCAGGCCATCCGGCAGCAACTCCGCGATCGCCGCGAGCAGTTGCTGAAAGCCGCCTATTACGAGAGCCTGCGCGACGACGCGAAAATCGAAAACTACTACGCCGACGAAATCCTGAAAAACGCCGGCCTCGCAAAATAATCAGATTGTGTGGGTGGACACTCCTGTCCGCCGCAGTTGGGGTTGGTTTTGGTGTTGCTTTTGATGTTGGTTTTTTGTGTGGGTGGACACTCCTGTCCGCCCGCGTAACGCTTCCCTTAGAGCTTGGAGTTGAGAGCTTGGAGCCTAGAACCGGGAAAGATAAGAGGGTGCTGAACGGCTCACTAGCCCAGCTTCTTCCGCACCACCTCATTCACCATCTGCGGATTTGCCTGCCCCTTCGACGCCTTCATCACCTGCCCCACAAAAAATCCCAGCATCGTCGTTTTCCCAGCGCGATACTGCTCCACCTGCTTCGGGTTCGCCGCGATGATTTCCTCCGCCAGCTTTTCCAGCGCCGACGTGTCGCGCGATTGTTCGGGCCGTCCTTCTTCCTCGTACACGGCCAAAAAATCCTCCCCGCGTTCGAAACACAGATCGTAAAGGTCCTTCAGCATCTTCCCGGAAATCGCGCCCGATTCCACCAGGTCGGCCGAGGCCGCGACTCCCGCCATCGAAATCGGCGACTGCTCCAGTTCCAGCGACCGCGCCTTCAACCGCCCCATCAACTCGCTCTGCACCAGGTTCGCAACGCGCTTCGAATTTTTCGCCGCCCGCGCCGCTGACTCAAATTGATCCGCCAGCGCCCGCGTCGCCGTCAGCGTGTGAGCGTCTCCCGCGGTAATCACGTATTCGCGAATCATCCGCTCTCTTCGTGCCTCGGGAAGTTCCGGCAATTGCGCGCGAATTTCCGCCTGCCGCTTTTCATCCACCATCAGCGGCGGCAAATCGGGCTCGGGAAAATACCGGTAATCGTGCGCTTGCTCCTTCGAGCGCATGCTGTAAGTTCGGCCCTCGTTCGCGTTCCACAGCCGTGTTTCCTGCGTGATCTTCGCGCCCCCTTCGATCACGCCGATATGCCGCTCAATCTCGTATTCCAGCGCCTGTCGGATAAACCGGAACGAGTTTACGTTCTTCACTTCGGTCTTGGTTCCAAACTCTTTCTGCCCGCGCGGTCGCACGCTGATGTTCGCATCGCACCGCAGCGATCCTTCCTCCATGTTGCAATCGCTCACGCCTGTGTAAAGAACGATCTCCTTCAGCCGCGTCAGGAATTGATACGCTTCTTCCGGCGAGCGCATGTCCGGTTCGCTCACAATCTCCGCGAGCGGAACGCCGGTGCGATTCAGATCGATTGCCGTTTTCGCCGCAGCGTCTGGAAATCCATCGTGCAAACTCTTCCCCGCATCTTCTTCCAGGTGCAGCCGTGTAATTCCAATCCGCTTCTTTCCGCCTGCCATGTCGATCTCGATAAACCCGTGCTCGGCCAGCGGTTTGTCGTACTGCGAAATCTGGTAGCCCTTCGGCAGATCGGGATAGAAATAGTTCTTCCGCGCGAAGATCGACGTCTCATTGACGCGGCAGTTCAACGCCATCGCAGCCAGCGCGGCGAACTCCACTGCCTTGCGATTCAGCACCGGCAAAGCCCCCGGAAGTCCGAGGCAAACTGGACAAACATTAGTATTCGGCGGATCGCCAAATCGCGTCGAGCAGGAACAGAAGATCTTCGACTCGGTCAGCAGCTGAACATGGACTTCAAGCCCAATCACGGCTTCGTATTTGCCGGGAACCGCATCCGAAGTAGCCGCTGAAGTCGCCATGAGTTGGAATTATAGCGAGTCGGAATTATGGAGTTCGGAATTATGCAGTTCCGAATTATGGAGAGTCGGAATGATACCGCCCCGCAATTACGCCGAGCCGCTCACGCGGCGTTCCGCACCGCATTTGCCCCTCACGGTTTCTCCTGCGGCGCGCTCAAATACTTCTCCAGCGGAATCTCGAAGTACATAATCTCGTTGCCCTTCGCATCGTGCAGATCCGTCAGATAGAAATTCGCGCCCGCCAGCGGATTGGATACATCCGAAACGTCGAAGAAAAGAAATCCTCGCGCCGTCGAGTGCGGTTCCACAGCTTTCGCCTCGAATTGCGAGCGGTCGATCTCGTCCATCGTCTTCGCGCTGACCGCGCCTTTCACTTTGCTCTGCCGAGGCAACGGAATCGGCAGCGGATTCACGCCTGTCGCGCTGCGCGTCGGATGCGACAATCTCCGCACCAGGTCTTCGGTCGTCGCCGGCAACAACTTGGTCCGTCCCACCGTAACCAGTTCCGCCTTCATGTCGGTCAGCGCAACCGGTTGATCGCCGTCGTTCGTCACCACCACGAAAACCGGCAGCATTCCATAGTTGCGGTAGTTGACGCTGAAGATCGACGCTTTGTACTCCACATCGTACGGATCGACCGCAACCGTAATCTTCTCGTTCGTGTGTTCGTCGTGCGCCGGATAAGTGCGCGCCGCATGAGCTTCGGGCATCGCGAACTCTTTCGCCGCGTTGGCGCTCAAGCACGCAAGCACAACCGAAGTCAGAACCACGGCACGATAGCAAGCGAGCAGTCCACGCTCAAAAGGCCATTTATGCATACGTGGATTATAGGATGCGTCGAACCCGCCGCGAAGGCTGCTCGCACGAGTCGCCCGGCGATTTCCTCCCGGCGATTGAGCGCCTCGCCGCCCCGCAACCCAGCGAATCATCCACCGGCGATTAGAATGGACTTCGTTCATGGTTGCGCTTTACAGTGCGCTGCTGGCGCTTTTCCTGCTGGTCACTCTGCCGTACTGGCTATTGCAGATGTTGCGGCATGGCAAGTATCGCGCCGGTTTGCGGCAGCGCTTCGGCGCTGTCCCTTCGCACATTGCCCGCCTCAAAGGCGAGCGCACAATCTGGGTTCACGCCGTCTCGGTTGGCGAAGTTGTGGCATCGTCGTCGGTCATCGATGCGCTGCGTCGCGAATTTCCCGCGCACCGCGTGCTCGTCTCGACCACGACCAGCACCGGCCAAAAGCTGGCAGCCCGCAAGTTTGGCGCCGGGAACGTCTTTTACTTCCCCTTGGATTTTGCGTTCGCCTTGCGCCCCTACTTCAACGCGCTGCGCCCCGAAATGTGCGTCCTCGCCGAAACCGAGTTCTGGCCAAACTTCCTTCGCCTCGCCCGGCAAAGCGGCGCGCGCATCGCCGTCATCAACTGCCGCATTTCCGACCGTTCGCTTCCCGGCTACAAACGGTTGCATTTTTGGCTCCCCAAAGTTCTGTCCAACGTCGACCTCTTCCTGACGCAAACCGAAGAGGATCGTCGCCGACTCATAGAAATTGGCGCAAGTCCCGCAAAGGCCGCCGTCGTCGGCAACCTGAAGTTCGATGTCGCTCCGCCGCCCGCGCCCGTCATCGTCTCCAGCCTGCGCGCGGCCTTCGATCAGGAACATGCAACTCCCGTCCTCGTTTGCGGCAGCACGCTCGAAAACGAAGAAGGCCTGTTGCTCTCGGCGTTTCGCAACATCCTCCCGACCCATCCAAAAGCAATCTTGATTCTCGCCCCACGCCATCCCGAGCGCTTCGCCGCGGTTGTATCTATGATCGGGGAACTCGGCTTTCGTATGTGCCGTCGCTCCCTCTGGGGCGGCGAATCCCTCGCCGGCAGCGTGTTCTTGCTCGATAGCATTGGCGAACTCGCCGCCATTTATTCGCTGGCCACCATTGCGTTCGTTGGCGGAAGCCTCGTTCCCCGCGGCGGGCACAACATTCTCGAGCCCGCGCTCTACGGAGTTCCCGTCGTTACCGGCAATCATTACGAGAATTTTCGCGAGATCGTCGAGTTCTTCCTCAGCCGCAATGCCGTGCGAGTGGTTGGAATGGCAGAACTGGCGCTGGTTTTCATGGAGCTGATTGAAAACCCAACTGAGCGCGCGACCCTCGGCGCCAACGCGCTGGCCGCGCTCGAATCGCAACGAGGTGCGACAACGCGGACCGTCAGTGCGCTCGTCGACTTGATGTCAAAGCCGAAGCCGAACGCTGCCTCGGCGAGGACGGCGCGATGAATCCGCTGGCTGCCATCTATCGCGGCGTCACCGCCGCGCGCAATTCGCTCTTCGATCGCGGCGTGCTCAGGTCCCGGCGGCTCAATCGTCCGGTCGTCAGCGTCGGAAATTTGTCCGCTGGCGGCGCGGGCAAGACTCCGTTCGTCATCGCCCTCGGCGAATTGCTTCAGGCGCGCGGCGTTCCCTTCGATGTGCTCTCGCGCGGTTATGGCCGCAAAACTCGCGGCGCCCTGATCGTCGATCCCGATGGCTCTCCCGCGGATTTTGGCGATGAGCCGCTCCTGATCGCGCGCCGCCTTCGCGTCCCCGTGATCGTAGGCGAGAGTCGTTATGAAGCGGGCAAACTCGCCGAGGAAAAATTCGAGACGCAGCTTCATATTCTGGACGATGGTTTTCAGCACCGTTCCGTCGCGCGCGACTTCGACATCGTGCTCATGACGGCCCATGACTTCGAGGATCGCCTCATCCCCGCGGGGCGTCTGCGAGAGCCATTGTCCGCGCTCGCGCGCGCCGACGCCGTCGCGCTCCCCGCCGAATTTTCTTCGAATCACGCGGCGTTGTCCGGAAAACTCGTATGGCGAATGCGGCGCGACATCGTCATCCCCGCCGCGCCCCAGTCACCGGTCGTCTTCTGCGGGATCGCCCGCCCCGCGCAGTTTTTCGCGCAGGTCCGCGCCGCCGGAATCTCGCCCGCCGCAGAAATTGTTTTTCGCGATCACCACGTCTACGGACCGAACGACATTCAGTCGCTGATCGACGCTCGCCGCAACCGCTCAGCCGATGGCTTTGTAACCACTCAAAAAGATGCTATTAACCTGGCGCCAAACGCGCACCTTCTCCAGCCACTGATCGTCGCGGAACTCCGCCTGACCCTGGACAATCCCGCTGGCGTTCTGGATGCCATTCTCGACAGAATCAATAAGAGGAAGCTCCGCTCGTGAGAAAATCTCCAGTGCGAGAATTTGGACGCGCGGATGTTTGGCTGCGCGACCGCCCGTCCATCTGGAATCGAACGAACCGATGACAAAGCTCGGCAGAGAAAACGATCGCCTGCGAAAAGTGGTGGAGTCGTTCCCCAAAGTCACGATCACTGTGCTTGCGGATCTGGTCGCCGACCAATTCGTCTTCGGCGAAATCTCCCGCGTCTCGCGTGAAGCGCCCGTGCTCATCTTGAAGCACCGCGATCGCAAGGTGGTTCCCGGCGGCGGCGCCAACGCCATCTATAATCTCGCGGACCTCGGCGTCGACGTGTTGCCGGTTGGCATTGTCGGCGACGATGAAGCGGGCAAGCTGCTCTTGCGCGCCTTCCGGCATAAGCGAATTCCGGTCAGCGGAGTGCTGAAAGACAAGAGCTATCCCACCGTCACAAAAACCCGCATTCTAGCAGGCTTCGCGCACACCGCGGGGCAGCAGGTTGTGCGCCTCGACAGCGAACCCACAGAAGGCCCGAACTCCCACCTGCGTCGCGAACTTGTCCTCGCCGCCCGCGAGTACGGCCGCGCCTCCGATGCGCTCGTCGTTTCCGATTACGGCTATGGCGCCGCCACTCCGGCATTGCTCAATGCCATCCGCGAGAAGCGAAGCCTGGAAAAAGTTCCCGTCATGCTTGATTCCCGCTATCGCATGCTGGAGTTCACCGGCATCACGGCGGCGACGCCCAACGAATCGGAGGTGGAAGACGCTCTCGCCATTCGCATCGGAGACGACTGGGATCGGCTGCTCGCCGCCGGCGAGCAGATTGCCGGCGAGATGAAACTGGAATCGCTTCTCATCACGCGCGGCAAGGATGGCATGGTCGTATTCCCGCGCCGCCACAAACCAGTCGACATTCCCATCTTCGGTGGCGATGAGGTGGCGGACGTCACCGGCGCGGGTGACACGGTCATCGCAACTTTTTCCGCCGCGCTGGCCGCGGGCGCAACCGCCGAAGAGGCGGCTCATCTCGCGAATTATGCCGGCGGCCTCGTAGTCATGAAGCGCGGCACGGCCACCGTCACTCAGCAGGAACTTCTGGAGGCTCTTGGAAAAGCGCCGCCAGTCGCGCGTGAGCATTGAGCAATGCTCCCGCCACACAATTCATCGAGCGCATCATCCGTTGAATAAGCCGGCCCAATCAAAAGTTATTTCGCGCGCGCAACTGCAAAAGCGCGTAAGAGCCTGGCGCCGCGCGGGTGAGCGCATCACGCTTGCCAACGGATGCTTCGATCTTCTCCACGTCGGCCACATTCGCTATCTGCGCGCCGCCCGCGAACTCGGCGGCAAACTCCTGGTTGCGGTCAATAGCGACCGGTCCGTGCGCGCATTAAAAGGCCCGGGACGCCCGCTCATGCCCGCCAAAGAGCGCGCCGAAATTCTTGCCGCGCTCGCCGATGTCGATGCGGTCGTCATATTCACCGAGAAAGACGTGCGCGCGCTCGTTCGCGAAATTCGTCCCGACTTTCATGCCAAGGGAACGGACTACACTCCCGTGAGCGTTCCCGAACACGCCGAGGTCGAGGCCTGCGGAGGTCGCGTCGTTATCGTCGGCGATCCCAAAAATCATTCCGCCACAGACATTATTCGCTCGCTGAAACGGCCGAAGCCGACGAGACCGCGTAGATGAGCGTCCCCTCTCCACAGTCCGCAAGCGCCGCGGGGCCCGAAAGTATCCTCGTCGTGCGGCTCAGTGCGATGGGAGACATTATTCATACGCTGCCCGCGGTTACGGCTCTGCGCGCCGCGTTTCCGTATGCCACGCTCGGCTGGCTCATCGAGGAGCGGTGGGCGGAACTCTTATGCACATTGCGCTATCCGCGCTCTGGGCGCCGCTCCCCCGAGCGTCCGCTCGTCGACCGGGTTCACACCGTGAACGTCGCCGAACTTCGGCGCGCGCCATTCGCCTTCCACACCTGGCAGCAGACGGCTGCCGGTGTGAGCGAATTGCGCGGCGTCCAATATGATGTGGCCATCGATTTTCAGGGCGCGGTGCGCTCCGCTCTGCTTGCGCGCTGGTCGGCGGCGACGGTGTTGTACGGTGATGCGCAGCCGCGTGAGAATGCCGCCAGCATGTTCTACACGCGGCAGATTCAAACCACCGGCAAGCATGTTGTCGAGCAGGCCCTCGACCTGGCTCGAGCGGTGATTGCCCGCCCGGGCGCGTCTCGTTTCGATCCGATGCCGGCGGCGAGCATGCCGGCGCAACTTCACGTCGAGTTCCCGGTGGACTCCGACGCCGAGCACAAGGCGGCTGGCCTAACCGCCAATCTCGGTGATTTCGCTATCTTGAATCCGGGCGCGGGTTGGGGAGCCAAGCAGTGGCCGATCGCGCGCTACGGAATTGTCGCGCGCGAACTGGCGCAGGACGGAATTCGGTCGCTCGTTAACTACGGCCCCGGCGAAGAAGAACTCGCCAGCGGAGTTGAGGCGGCCAGCGAAGGCGCGGCACAGAAAGTTTCGTGCTCCATTACCGAGCTGATTTCGATTACGCGGCGCGCAAGCCTTTTCATCGGCGGCGATACCGGGCCCATGCATCTCGCCGCTGCACTCAAGATTCCGGTGGTCGCAATCTTCGGGCCCACGAATCCCGTGCGCAACGGGCCTTTTGGCACGAGATCGATTGTTTTGCGCAGCGCCATCAGCATGACCGACCACTCCCGCCATCAGGCGCCCGAGCAGGGCCTGCTGGAAATTACGCCGGAGGAAGTCGTCGCAGCCGCGCGCAAACTTTTGCGCGAGCGGTGATCCATTCTCCTGTAATCGGAGAGTCGCGGCCTTACTATCGAAATCGAATTAGCGAAACTAGCGAGCCACAAAAGCGAGCCACAAATTTGAGCGAAGCCCCACAACCCGCGCCTTCCGCCCGTGACACCTGGGCTCGCATTGCCCGCCGCATTCGCGTGCCCGTCGGATTTCTCTCCGCGCTCGTCTTTGTGTGGCTCGCCCATCCCACGCGGTCGTCGCTCATTGCGGGATCGCTCGTCATGTTCCCCGGCCTGCTGCTCCGCGCCCTCGCTTCCGGGCACGTACAAAAAGACAAGGAACTGACGATCTCCGGCCCTTATGCCTACACCCGCAACCCGCTGTACCTCGGTTCGTTTCTGCTCGCCACCGGTTTCGCCATCGCGGCGCGCAGTTGGTGGATCGTCGCGATCCTGGTCTTGATGTTGGTCCTTATTTATGTGCCGGTCATCGCCGCGGAAGAGCGCTACCTCCGCCGAACCTTCCCCGGTTACGACGATTACGCCAGGCACGTTCCGCGGCTCTTCCCCCGCCTCACACCCTACGGCGACTCCAGCGCCGCCTATTCCTCCACGCGCTTTTGGAAGCACCGCGAATACCAGGCAACCATCGGTTGTGCTGTCATGCTGATCGTCCTTATCATTAAGCTCATCGCAGTTTAGTGTGGTAGTCTGCCGTGGGGTTGCACGTATTCTTCGACCGGGATCAAAGTTGTCGACTCTTCGCCATCGCCTCGCGTGCCAAGCCTGCCGTGGCATTCTCGCGCTTGCCGTGATGGGATGTGCGCCCGCTCCGAATCTCATCTTCAGCCAAACTGCGAGCCAGCCAGCGCCCACCCAGCTACCCGCGCCCACAGCCTCAATTAGCGCAGCCGATCCCGTCGTCGTGCCGCCCCGCCCCAACTATCCTTTTCCCGATAGTCAGGGTTACGTCTATGCGGCGGAGTGGCATCTGATCTCCGCCGGCACCGGCGTCGTGAAAATGGAAGCGGCGGGCAACAATCGCAAAGTCATCGCGACCGCTGAATCGCAGGGCGCAGTCAACGTCATCTTCCCCGTGCACGACCACTTCGAAGCGACTTTCGATCCGCGCACCTTTTGCTCGCTCTCGATTGTCAAGCATAGCGAAGAGGGCTCCCACAAACGCGAAACTTCCATTCGCTTCGATTACGCGCGCAAGAAAAGTGTGCTCGAGGAAAAGAATCTGAAGACCGGCGAAAACAAGAGCGTTGAAAACGACCTGCCCGCTTGCGCCACCGACGTGATCACCGGCTTTTACTATCTCCAGTCTCTCCCTCTGCAACTCGGCGCAACCTACGAGTTCCCTATCAGCGATGGCAAGACCACCATCGTCCGAGCCACGGTCGAGAAGCGCGAGCGCGTCAAAGTTCCGGTCGGCAATTTTTCCGCCCTGCTGGTCACCGCCGAAGCCACCTCCGGCCCGCTGCAATCCAAGGGCAAAGTCTGGGTCTGGTACTCCGACGACGCGAACCACATCCCCATCCAAATGCGCGCCAAGCTGGGATGGGGCACGTTATTGTTCCGCCTTCAGCGCATCGAAAAATAAGCCGCCGCTGTCTAGCTTCGGAAGTAGCGCGGACGCCCGCTCACTGCCGCGCCACCACCGCTTGCTTTGCCTTTGCCAACTCCGGCCGCGTCGAGCTCCCACCTTCGCAAGTCTTCACCAGCAACGCGTAGTACTCGCTTGCCGCGGAAGCCTGTCCCGCCATCTCTGCCGCTTGCGCCGCGCCGTAAAGCCCGTTGAAACGTTTCGGATTGAATTTCAAGTCCGCCCGATACTCCGCCAAAGCCTGCTCTGGACGGTGCATTTCGGCCAGCATGTCCGCCAGCATCTCGCGCGCCGGCATCGACGTCTGCTCCTCGCCTACCGCATCTTCATGGTCGGCAACTTTGCGCAGCAATGCGGTCGCATCGTCATCCTTGCCCTCTCCGTGCAGCACCCAAGCCTCCGCCTCCTGCTGAAGCTGCTCCGCATATTCGGCCTGATATTTTTTGTGCTTGGCGACAAAATCTTTGTGGATCGCATCGATTTCCGCCAGATCCTTTTTCGCCGCCGCCTCATCGCCGCTGCGCACACTGCCAATCGCCTTCGCCCAATACGTGTACGCGCGATCGCCCGCCTCAGCCGACGCCATTACCTCCAGCTTCGCCGCCTTCGGCCACCGGTGCATCTCCAGCGCATACATCGCCGGAAATTTCGCCATCGCAAACGCGCGCATATCCGAGCCCGCCATCTTCATCGCCGGCATGCTCTTCACCTCCTCGATCCACTTCGCCGCCTCGTCCTCCTGCCCGCTCTGTAGATACGCGTAAATCAGAAAATCCATCGCGTGAAACTGATGCCCCTCGCCGCCCATGTGCATCGCCGCCGTCTTGCGCGTCGCCGCGATTGACGCCAGGTTCGACTGAATGTCGTCCGGCCAATCTCCCACGCGCGCAAAAATGTGCGACGGCATGTGCAGCGCATGCGGAGCCGCCGGCGCAACCTGCGCGTAACGTCGCGCCGCCGGCAGTCCAAGCTGCGCCAGTTGCGGCTTGTCGTAGGTGTGGATTAAATAATGTGCGATCCCCGGATGGTTGGGCTCCGTCTCAAACAATTTTTCCAGCACGGCTCCCGCCTTCTTGCGATTCGCAAACGTCGTGTCATTGTCCGGCTCCGCGGCCAGTAGTGACAACGCATAAAACGCCGCCGCTTCATGATCCTGCGGCGTGGCCTCGACGCCATAGCGCTCATACACCTTTTCCATCGCGTCCGAATACGCTTTCGCGCGCGCTTCATGATCCAGCTTTTTGTTGGTGGAGTAGAACGCACCGAGCGCCGCAATGTAATCGTGCTCCCGCGCAGTCGGCGCTTTCAGCTTCCGCGCTTTTTTCAATTCCTCCGCCCCGCGCTGCACCGTCGCCGCATCCGGCTGATCCCAAAGCTGGTGCCACAAGCTCATCGCCACGCCCCAGTGCGCCATCGCGCACTTCGCGTCCTGCTTCTCCGCCTCTGCAAACGTCTTCTCCGCCTCCTCGTACCAGAACGAATGCAGCAGCGCCACGCCTCTCTCAAAAGTTTTCTGCGCCTCGGGCGTGCAGGAAACAGGGAAATGCACCGTGCCCAATTGTTGCTCGCTAAGCTCGTCGTGATGACCTTCGTCGGCAAAGGCCACAAAGCAGAACGCCGCCACAAATACAAATGTCAGAACGCAACCCGCCAAACGCGCCCCAGCCGCACACCTCAACCCCACTAGTTTTCGCATGAAGCACCCCACCGCTGGAGTCTAGTCGCCAATTTCGCCGAGGGTCAAGCGCCTGTACTCGTCCAGTGGATGGGTGACACATTTCATTCCTTTCGTTGGGATGGGTACTGGCGCAGGAACTGGAGCGGGGTTCGATAGCCGAGGGCCTGGTGAGGGCGTACGGTGTTGTAGATCTTTTCCCACTGGCGCAGTTCGCGATTGAGCTTGTTCATCTGCAGCGAGCAGGGCGTGACCTGATAGAACTCCTCGGTAGGGGTGCGGTTGGCGCGTTCGACGGCGCCGTTGAGTTTGGGCGAGCGGGGCGGGAGCACGAACAGGTGGAGGCCGCGTTGCTGGCAGGCTTGTTCGAACTCAGCCGCGAACTCGCTTCCACCATCGACCTGGACAGCGCGAATCGGAAACGGCATACGGTGTTGCAAAGTCGTGAGGAACTGAGTTGCGGTCTGGGCGGTGGCGCGCGCGTGGGCTTGGATCACATCCCAACGCGAGATCACGTCGCGGGCGGTGAACTGTTTGAAGGCTACGCCCGGCACCGGACGCACGTCCACGGTATCGACCTCGACCAAGTCGCCGGGCGCAAACACTGCGTACTGCTTGGGTTTGCGCACCGCATACGGACGCGGCCGCAGCGCGCGGCGCGATCCCGGAACGCCGGTGCGCGGCGGTTCGACCAGCCGGCCTTGCCGCTTGAGCTGCCTGAGAATACGGCCCACCATGGAAGTCGAAACCGGCAACTGCTGGCGGCGCAGAAGAACCGCCAGCTTGTCTTTGCCCCAGCGCGGAAACTGCAACCGCAACCCCAAAACCTTTCCTTCTATTGACATTCGCATAATATAG
>PLHW01000068.1 GCA_003139095.1 Acidobacteriaceae bacterium | reverse complement strand
GCCAGTTCAGAGTAGCGAAATCAGGGGCGCAATCGTCTGCGCCGAGTCGGTCCCGGGTAGATGTGCGCTGTGCTTTGAGAGATCATGTCCGAGAGCCGCGGGCAGCTTCTCGCGGTCGTTGGTGAAGAGTTGCGCGTCGAACGCTCCGCGCGAAACGGACACGTAAGCCATGCGGTTATTGAGCAGGTCTTTGGCGGTCAATTCGGTGTCTACATGAATCAGCACCCGATTTGCAGTTTGTCCCTGGCTAGAATGGCTCGTCATGGCATAGCCGTAGTCGAGATGGGGATGCTTGCCTGGGTCGATTTGGAGTGAGCGGCCAGAGTCCATCCTCAGCCTCAATCTCCCAGTTCCGTCAATGGCCTCGATCACTCCTAGTTCGCGGTTTGCGATTTTCAACTCGTTGGCAGGCGCGGTGAATTGAATTCGGTCGCCGGCGGAGAACCTTCGTGTCTCCTGGCGGAAGACGGAGACGCCCTGCTGCCGGCGGGGATCGTAGGTACATTCTGTTCCATCCTGGAGCTGCACCGTTAACCGGTTGGAAGCGGCATCGACGCGCTGTACCTGCGCATACTGGCCCTTTGCAATGCCGGTCTCCTTCGATGCGCGCGAGTAGCGCAGCACATCTCCGATGTCATAGCGCGCTGCCCATGTGCGGTCGGCTCCGGTGAGATCCTGACGCGGCAGGAGCGTTCGGATTTCGTGCTCTTTGTTGCCAACGATGCCTCGTCCTTGTAACTCGGCATGAATGCGTATATTGATTTCCGAACGAGAGCGATTGTCCGGGGACACCACCAGCGTGTTTCTCGGCTCTTTCGAATATTCCTTCGCAATGGCTGCGATACGTTCGTCGTGTCCGCAAATCTCATGGACTCGACCCTGCCGGTCAAGACTTTGAATAGCGTCCTGTACGTTGCCTCGTGCAAGTTGCTCGACCACTCTTTTCAGTTCCGGGTCTTTCTGGCGCACGACCTCTTCGAGCTTCACGGTCTTCACGCCGGCATCCTGCAGTTGTGCAAAAGGGCGTCCAGCCTCAACCGCTTCATGCTGATGCCGATCTCCGACCAACAAGACGCGATCATTCGGATGAAGCCGCTCCACAAACTCATGCATCTGCCGGGTCGAGGCGAGTGAGGATTCGTCGAGTACATAGAGCCGTTTCTTGCCTGTGTCGGGCTGCTGCCCGCGCGCCAGATGCTTCTGCAAAGTGGACGTTTCGATGTTCGCTTCCCCAAGCTTCTGTGCGGCACGGGATGTCGGCGCGAAACCTTGCACTCGGTAACCCTCGATCTCCGCGCCCTCGCGAATCACCGCCAAAGTCATCGTCTTGCCCGCGCCAGCCACGCCATCCAGTGCGACGATCTTTTCCCGGGAGAGAAAGATTTCATCTACCGCTTGCATCTGTGAGGCGTTCAATTCTGGGTGACGATCTTCGGTGGCGATCCGCAGCGGGGGCGAAACCAGCATCGGATCGCTGTAATCGCGTTGGTTGCCTTCCAACATCCGACCAACGATGTCGCGCTCCATCTCTATCATCGTTGTAGTCGTGTATTGTCTGCCTGATCCGACGTGCGATGCGTCCCGAAACTCTCCCGTATCGATCCGCCGCTGGAACTCGTGGCGAATTCTTGTATAGGTGGTTTCTCCCATGCCGCGTGCCAGGGCGCTTTCCAGAATTGCACGGCGGTCCTGCACGGCTGATCGCTCGAAGAGATGATCGCGTGCCCATGTTAAAGCACCCTGTGCTTGAATCGCCGCTTCTTGCATTCGGTGCTGGCCATGTTCTCGTGCGAGAGACACGACGCGGTCGGCCTGGTGCCCATACTGTGTGGCCAGCTCGCGGTGCCGCTGTAGGGCTTCTTCTCGCGACAACAGTTCCTTTCGGTCCCGCGTGTGATGGGCGGCAATCTGCGCCGCTGCCGCTCCGTCGATTCCCTGCTCCCGCAAGTGATCTTTGATTTGTTCTCGGCGGGGGCTTGAGGCTTCCAGATATTCCTTCGTGTAACCACGGATTTCAGGCTGCCCGCACTTGCCGCGTTCCAATTCATAGCCGAGTTCCTGCAAACGCGACGCCAATTCGGATCGATAGACTGCCGTGGCAAATCGCTGGGACACAAATAATTCGTGCGGCTGGAGGCTACGAGTCTGGCCGTTCTGGCGCTCAGTTACATTGAAGATCACCGCATGGGTATGAAGTTGTGGTGCAGCATACCCATCGACTGGCCGGGCAGTATCGTGCTCGAAGGTGGCGGCGATGAATCTCCCGGTAGTCTCCGGCGCGTGCACATTTCCGATCCGAGCCTGCGTGTATCGCTCTAGTTCTTGAAGCGCTACTCGAACGCTCTCCCGATGAGCCTCGCGGACCCGATCATCACCCCCCACAAGCGCAGTCAGCGATACCGACTTAGGCGCAGAAAACGTGGCGTCCCACCCGGCGCGATGCTCCGCGCTGGTCACTTCCTTTCCGAATTTGCCCTCGTAGGTTCTCGAAACTTGATGCCTGACAAGCTGTTCTTCGGTGTGCGGATGCAGACCTTCGCTAAGTCGCGCAAAGTGCTCGGACTCGACTGCACCGCTGAGCTTCCACTGCTGTGCGAGCCCGCCCTGCCACTCGCTTTGGCCTTGTTGTTCGCGGCTCCAGTAGTTTTGCTTCTCTGAGGCAAACTCTCGCTCGTGATACGTTCGCGCTTGGCTAGCGGATAGAGGTTTTGAGATGGTAAGCATGGCACGCCTCTCCTATTTGTCGCTCCGCTTGGCACCTTCCCGCGCAAGGAATTCAGCAAGGATTTTGCTAGCTTTCTGGAACTTCTCCGCATCGGCCTGATCCCGAATTTTGACAATCGAATCGGGCAACAATTGTGTGCCCTCCGAGGCCGTTTTAGCGTTCGAGTAAAACAAATTGAGGAGGGTGTAACGCAAAGCCCAGACTTCGGCAAGTAACAATTCAAGAGGGTCGGCTGGCCGCCGCCGGGCGGCGCCGAGAGCAGTCTCCCGTAGCCATTCGGCGAGAGATTGGCCGCTGCTCTCAGCGATCGCTTCGACCTCCGCCAGTTCTCCGGGAGTCAGCCGGGTGGACACAATCTTGGTGCGAAGCCCTGGCTTGGTCTCGTGTCTGGGTGACGTCTCGCTTTGAAACGGAAATGGCAGATGGGGAGTACTCATGTGAAATCCTAGTGATCTATGTCTGGGTGAATCGCTGACGGCAACGATGTGACGATTCACCAGAACCGCTTACGGGCCAACATGTTTACGCCAAGTGCACCCAACGCTGCTCGTTCGTTTACGAACGCTAACGTCGACACCCCGTACAAACCTTGTCGCGAAGAAATCTGCTCATCCAAAGTGGGTTGACGTTTGTAGACATTTCGGCGCTCTGCGGCGCTCCGCAGTTCCCAGTTTGGGGGTGACGTGTCCACCCTTCTTCCGGTGCGAAGCACCGCGCTTTTACAGTTCGCCATACTCCAGCACCTGAGCACCCCACGTATGGATCACTTCGGGAGCCTGCCATGCGCGTCGAAACAGATTCTGAATGGACTTCCAGTGCTCCATCGGGAATGCAAACGTGATTCCGTTCTCCCGCGCAAAGAAAAACACTCCTCTTTCCTTGTTCTCCAGGATCTCCGTGTGCGCATAGAAGTAGTACCCTTGCCATTGGCAAAGGTCTCGCTCTAAATCGAGATCTTCAAGCAACCTTCGAAACTCTGCAATCCTCGGGTATCCAACCACCGGATACCGCGGGGTGAGCATTCCGGGAAACTGCAAACGAGGGGAGAATTCATTCCCCTCTTCCCGTACCAGATCAAGGCGATATTGGCCTTCTTCTAGAGAGGGCAATGCTGGCCGAACCGCAAGCTCAAAATCCTCGTCGTCCGTCTCCGAGGGCACCTTCTCACGCAGGGGTCCTCGGTGGAGAGAATAGTGGCCCCGCGCGCACACCCGCCACAGGGCCGGCCAGTGCGGCCAAAGTGCCTCGTTCAGCTTCTCGACATTCGAGAACTTCTCTTCGTCGAGAAGTGTGTAGAGATTCCGGACTGAGAGAATCGGTTTTCGCCGCTTTTGAGCCGGGTTCCGCAACATCTGAATAGTACGCATCACGACCCGGCGAACATCATCGCTTCCAATGTCCTCAAAGTCTTTGGCATCGACATGTTTGTCGCCAGGAAGAGTCCGCAGGTACAGGGAGTCCAGTGGGGACTTCTTCGATCTGCGTGCGACGGCGTAAGCGGCAAGGAATGCCTCAAGAATTTCGGCCAGGGATTCGTAGGAAATCTGGCCTTGTGCGGTGTTTACAAATGACTCTGCACCCACCGCACAGTAGTGGGCCACCATGGTCCATTCCGCCTGCGAAAGCGGGAGTCCTGAGTTTGCCTTCCCGCGAATTCTCAGCAGAGAATCTGTCGGCTCACTCAGCAGGTTTACCAACTCAAGACGGTCGTCTCGGGCAGACTCAAGAAGCTGCTTTGCCGCCTCCGATGTTGAGACGGTTTGGCCGCTCTTGAGGGCCATGATTTTCCTCAAGGTTTCGAGCCTTGAACGAAGAGCCTCCGAAATGCGGATGGAGATCACTGGCTGCTGCGGCGTCGCTGCCCTGTCTTCCATGGGTCCCCTTACAATGAATAAAGATGTAACGTTACGTATTGACTCTATGTAATCAATGGGCTATTGTCAAGTGCGACGTCTGGTCCCGCGGGGTAGAAAGCGAGATCCAGCGTGGTTGTGCCTGTTGGACCTCAGCGAGTTGCTGACGCCCAGAAAGGTTGTGCACAAATCCCACACCAGCCAGGGGGATATCAATGACACTCAGATCAATTCACAATTCGCAGACCCAATCCCTGTTCTCAGAGCAAAGTCTGCTAACCGCTCAAGCCGTTGCGGAGCGTCTCGGGGTCTCCGAGCGTTGGGTGCGAGACCACGCAACGAGACGCCATCCCAGAATCCCGGTGGTGAAGCTGGGGCCGTTGCTCCGATTCCGTCAAGAAGACATCGAAAATTTCCTCATGTCTCACTTGTCCTCCACACCTTCCAAAATCATGCGGGACAGTGTATGAACAATATTGTTCTCCGCGACCAACGATGGGCCAGATAGGAGAACGCTGTAATGGCAATGGTCTATCAGAAGGGCACCGTGTACCTGCAAGGGACACGGGAGAAAAAGTGGTATGGCAAGTTTCGTGTGTACCTGAGAGGCCGGAACGGAGAGGAGGTTGAAAGAACCAGAAAGGTGGTTTTGGGAAAAAAGTCTGACCTCCGCAAATGGGAGGCAGAAGAAAAGCTACAGACCATCTTGCAGCAGGAGAACGGAAGGGGCGCTAGCTCATCCATTGCGAAAGCGGATGATTCCGTGACTCTCAGCTGGTTCGTCACCGAGAAGTACATTCCCATGCGTCGCGGGCGATGGCGGCCCGCCACAAAACAGAAAACCGAGTTCGAGATCCAGAAATACCTGGTCGAGAACTTTAAGAGTGTTCCGATTCGCGAGGTTGGGCTTTTCGAACTGCAGGTGCATTTGAACAAACTCGCTGAGCGTTATTCGGAATCGATTGTGAGACACACGTTCGTGAACATCCGCTCGATCACGCGTCTGGCGCGCAAGCTGAAGTTCCTACAGGAAGATCCTGCTGAGGAACTGAAGATGCCCCAGACTAAGGAAGTGAAACGTCCGACCATGACCACGAAACAGATCAGCGACCTCGTCAGCGTGATCGAAGATATCCACGATCTCTGCCTCATGAGCATCGCCCTGTTCTGCGC
>PLHW01000013.1 GCA_003139095.1 Acidobacteriaceae bacterium | reverse complement strand
CGGTTGATGACGCGGCGATACAGATCGTTCAGGTCCGACGTCGCAAACCGTCCGCCATCCAGGGGGACGAGCGGCCGCAGCTCGGGTGGAATTACCGGCAGCACGTCGAGAATCATCCACTGCGGCTTGTTGCCGCTCTTGCGGAATGCCTCCACCACCTTCAACCGCTTGGCGTATTTCAGCCGCTTCTGCAGCGAGGTTTCGTTCTTCATCTTCTCGCGCAGTTCGGTGGAGAGCCCGTCAACTTCAATGCGCTTGAGAAGTTCCTTAATCGCTTCCGCGCCCATCATGGCCTTGAAGCCGGTCGGCCGGAACTGCTGGTCGAGTTCGCGGAACTTGGCTTCGTCTTTAATGACTTCGCGCTCTTTGGCCGCGGAGTCGCCCGGATCGACGACAACATACGCTTCGAAATAAAGAATAGCTTCAAGATCGCGCAAGGAAATATCCAGGAGGTGCCCGATGCGGCTGGGCAATCCTTTGAAGAACCACACGTGCGAACAGGGCGAAGCGAGCTCGATGTGGCCAAGCCGCTCGCGCCGAACTTTCGACAACGTGACTTCCACGCCGCACTTGTNNGTGCGGTAGTTGATGGTTTCCGGTTTGGTTACTTCCCCGTGCGACCAACTCCGGATCTTCTCGGGTGACGCCAGGCTGATGCGAATGGCATCGAAGTCGGCAACGGGGTTTGCCATATCAAACGGGCTCGAACGAAACATGTTCCTCCGCTTTCCTCGGCAGTAGCGCCGCCGCTCGCGGCCTTTGAAGAAGTCGCTAGTCGCTCGTCCTTAGTCGCTAGCTCAATCCCTGACCCGCAGCCTCAAAGGCAATCCTGCGAGTCTCGTTTTCCAAAACTTTTGCATCGCCCGCGGTTGATCGCCAACGACTAACGACTGGCGACCAACGACCGCAGACTAATCTGCTGCTACGGCCACGGGCTTTTTCTCCATAGCCTTGATTAACTCGACATCCAGGCACAGTGCCTGCAATTCGCGAATCAGCACGTTGAACGATTCCGGCACGCCCGGCTCCATCGCGGCCTCGCCCTTGACGATGGCCTCGTAGATTTTGGTGCGTCCGTACACGTCGTCCGACTTCGCGGTGAGCAATTCCTGCAAGATGAACGCCGCGCCGTATGCTTCCAGCGCCCAAACTTCCATTTCTCCGAAGCGCTGGCCGCCGAACTGCGCTTTTCCGCCCAGCGGCTGCTGGGTAATCAGCGAGTACGGCCCGATGGAACGCGCGTGAATCTTGTCGTCCACCAAGTGCGACAGTTTCAGCATGTAGATGTATCCGACCGTGATCGGCTGTTCGAATGTCTCGCCGGTCATGCCGTCGCGCAGCGTAGTCTTGCCCGACGTCGGCAGCCCCGCCCGCTCCAGCAGCGCCTTGATCTCCGATTCGCGAGCGCCGTCGAACACCGCCGAGCCCATGAACACACCTTTGGTGAGCGTGGGCGCGACCGCTTCGAGTTCGTCTTCGCTCATATCGGCGATCGTGTCGGCCAGCACCGTGTCCTTGAACAAGGCTTTCAGATCGCGCCGAATCGCTTCCGTGCGCGTGTTCTGTTTGAGCAGCTCGGTGATCTTCTGGCCCAGCTCAAAGCCGGCCCAGCCGAGGTGCGTTTCCAGAATCTGTCCCACGTTCATACGGCTTGGCACGCCGAGTGGATTGAGGACGATTTCGACCGGCGTTCCATCCTCGAGGTACGGCATGTCCTCTTCCGGCAGAATGCGTGCGATTACACCCTTGTTGCCGTGGCGCCCGGCCATTTTGTCGCCAACGCTCAGCTTGCGCTTCATCGCGATATAAACCTTGACCAGCTTGATCACGCCCGGCGGCAGCTCATCGCCCTTGGTCAGCTTCTCTTTCTTCTCGTTGACGATCTTCTTGAGCACGTCGATCTGGCGCGAGGTCATTTCCTCGATCTCGTCGATCTGCTCGTTCACCCGCGGATCTTTATCGGCATACTTGATGCGCTTCAAATTGCGCGTCGAGATGCGCTCGATCGTGTCGCGGTCCAGAACCGTATCCTTCGTCAATAAGCGCTTGTTGGTGCGTTCGTCGTGCAGGTCGGCCTGTACTTCTTTGCCGCCCAGCAAGGCCTCCAGGCGCTTCAGTCGCTCGTCAGTCAGAATTCGAATTTCGTCCGACAGGTTCTTTTCCAGCTTCGCGACCTGGCTGGCCTCGATCGTCTTCGCGCGTTCGTCCTTCTCCTGGCCTTTGCGCGAGAAGATCTTCACGTCCACCACCACGCCCTCGATTCCGGGCGGGCAATAGAGCGAAGCGTCGCGCACGTCGCCGGCCTTTTCGCCGAAGATCGCGCGCAGCAATTTTTCTTCCGGCGTGAGCTGCGTCTCACCCTTCGGCGTAACTTTGCCGACGATGATGTCGCCCTGCTTGATGCTGGCGCCGATGCGGATCACGCCCGCCTCGTCCAGATTGCGCAGTGTCGACTCGCTCACGTTCGGAATATCGCGCGTGACTTCTTCCGGCCCCAGCTTCGTATCGCGCGCTTCAAGTTCGAACTCCTCGATGTGGACGGAGGTGTAGTAATCCTCCTTCACCATCTTTTCGGAGACGAGAATCGCGTCTTCAAAGTTGTAGCCGCGCCACGGCATGAAGGCCACCAGCACATTGCGTCCCAGCGCCAACTCGCCGAAGTCGGTGCAAGGCCCGTCTGCAATAACTTGGCCCTTCACCACGCGCTGGCCTTTCTTCACAATCGGCTTCTGGTTGATGCAGGTGTTCTGGTTCGAGCGCTTGAACTTGGTGAGCTGATAAATGTCGCTGCCCACTTCGCGCGAAAGCTGCATCGGATGATGCTCGCCCTCGACGCGCACGATGATGCGCTCGGAGTCAACCGAATCGATGATGCCGTTGCGCTTGGCGAGAATCACGGCGCCCGAATCGCGCGCCGTCACGCCTTCCATGCCGGTTCCCACAATCGGAGCCTGCGCGCGCAGCAGCGGCACAGATTGCCGTTGCATGTTCGCGCCCATCAGCGCGCGGTTCGCGTCGTCATGCTCCAGGAAAGGAACCAGCGATGCGGCCACCGAAACCAGCTGCTTCGGGCTGACGTCGACATAATCGACTTCATCGCGATTCACCAGCACAAAGTTGCCCTGCTTGCGGGCGTTCACGAGTTCCGAGGCGATGCGGCCCTTTTCGTCAAGCTCGACGTTCGCCTGCGCGATGACGTGCCGGTCTTCTTCCCACGCCGACAGATAAAAGGAGAATGGCTCGAGTTCTACAGGCTTCTTGCGGCGATCCTTCAGGTCCGCATTGATCTTATCGATCTCGCTTCTCTCGGCGTGATCGCCGACTTTGTAATCACTGTCGCCCGCATTCACCACCTGGAAGTAATCCACCACACGTGCGCCCTTAACCTTGCGATACGGCGATTCGATAAATCCGTAGTCGTTGATTCGCGCAAAACAACTCAGCGACGAGATCAGTCCAATGTTCGGGCCTTCCGGCGTTTCAATCGGGCAGATACGTCCGTAGTGGGTCGGATGCACGTCGCGCACTTCGAATCCCGCGCGCTCCCGCGACAGGCCGCCCGGCCCAAGTGCCGACAGACGCCGCTTGTGCGTAATTTCCGAGAGCGGATTCGTCTGATCCATGAATTGCGACAGCTGCGACGATCCGAAAAATTCGCGGATCGCGGCCATCACCGGTTTGGCGTTGACCAGGTCGTGCGGCATCGCCGTCGACATTTCCTGGTACACGCTCATCTTTTCCTTGATGGCNNCAGTTCGCCCACCGCGCGCACCCGCCGATTGCCAAGGTGATCGATGTCATCCACGGCGCCGATGTTCTTGCGCAGCTTCAGCAGGTACTTGATGGTCGCGTAAAAATCGTTCGGATCCAGCGTCCGCTGCTCGAGGCTCGTCGCTTCCTGGTTCTCAAACAGCTTGATGTTGAACTTCAGNNTCGAAGAACATGCCCTGGAACAGGGCCGTCGCGGTGTCCAGCGTCGGCGGATCGCCTGGCCGCAGTTTGCGGTAGATTTCGATCAGCGCTTCCGACGGAGTCGTCACCGAATCGCGCCGCAGCGTCTGGCTGATGACCGTGCCCACGTCGTCGCGCTCCGGGAAGAACACCGACATTTCCACCACGCCCGATTCCAGAATCTTCGGCAGCTTGTCCGCCGTGATTTCGGAATTCGCTTCGAGCAGAACTTCGCCCGATGTCGTATCCACGATGTCGCTCGCCGCCCACGCGCCTTCCAGGTCCGTCGTATCGACTTCGATCTCGCTGATCTTCGCTTTCTGAATTTCCTTGAAAATCGCCGTGCTGATCTTGCGGCCTGAATGCGCGATCTCGTCGCCCGACTTTGACTTCACGCTGTGCGCCAGCTTCATGCCGAGCAGATTCGTCGGCTTGTCGCTGCTCGGATCGAGCGTCCAGTAGAGCTTGTTGTCACGAATCACCAGTCGATCGGTCGTGTAGAACGTCTTCAGAATGTCTTCGCCCGAACGCAGACCGAGCGCGCGCAAAAAGATCGTGCCCAGGAATTTGCGCTTGCGGTCGATACGTACGTACAGCACGTTCTTCTGGTCGTACTCGAACTCAACCCACGACCCGCGGTAGGGAATGATCTTGCCGAGGAAGTAGGTGCGATTGTTCGCCGTCTCAAAGAACACGCCCGGCGAGCGATGCAACTGGCTGACAATCACGCGCTCGGTGCCGTTGATGATGAACGTGCCGTTCTGCGTCATCAGCGGAACATCGCCGAAGAAAACTTCCTGCTCTTTAATGTCGCGGATCGAGCGGTTGCCGGTCTCGACGTCCTTGTCCCAAATCGTCAGGCGCATCGTGACCTTGAGCGGCGCGGAGTACGTCATGCCGCGCTCTTCGCACTCGGCCACGTCGTATTTCAACTGCAGGCCGACCGGGTCGCCGCATTTGTTGCAGAAATCGGGAGTGTTCGCGTTGTACGTTCCGCACTTGTGGCAGAGCACTTCGCCCGGATGGAAGGGATCCGTAATCACCGTCGATCCGCAGTTCTTACAAGTGGTGCGCAAGTGATGCAGACCTTTCAGGTGTCCGCACTTGCACTCCCAGTTGCCGATCGCGTAATCCACAAACTCAAGTTGTGATACGTTGCGGAAGTCGGTGATGGGAAATACCGATTGAAATACCGCCTGCAAGCCGCCGTCTTCGCGCTCGCTCGGCAACTTGTCCATCTGGAGAAAGCGGTCGTACGACCGTTTCTGAACCTCGATCAGGTTCGGGATCTGGATGGTGGCTGGAATTTTGGAAAAATCAAATCGCTTGCGATGGATACTGTTCTTTGCCATTCTAAGAAGCTCCTGCTTTCGGGCAGCCTGGGGTCTGCCAATACAGCGCGGAATGAGAGGCGCAAAAATAGCGCCGATCTAATGCACGTGAGCGGGTTGCGCGGCAAAACGACACGGCACCTGCGGGGACATGACTGTCCGCAGGCGCCACGTGGGACGCTTTAATCTTGAATAAATTGTAAAATTCCGCGCCAGTTCAAAAAGGCCTGTTCCGTCCCGCCGCCCGCGGGACCGGCTGCCAAACTTTTTTCCAGCGAACCACTTCCGCTTCCCTGGATGTATCCGTGAGGATCCGGGTTCGCTGTCGCCTCGCTATGGCCAGAGAAAGCGGGTTATTTATAAGATGTTAACACGCCTGCTCCGGATTCAGCTAGTGTTCGGTCAAAAAATTGCTAGCAGGGCCGGCGGGTGAGACGTGTCCCAATGGGGGACCGGAGTAAAACCTCAGCGGAGAGGGGACTTAGCCCCGCCCAAACAAGGCAAAACCCCGCCTCCACGCAACCCAACCACCCGCCCAGCCGCGTTACTTGACCTCGACAGTCGCCCCGGCCTCGGTGAACTTCTTCTTTATTGTCTCCGCCTCGTCCTTGCCGACGCCTTCCTTAATCGGCTTGGGAGCGCCATCGACCAGGTCCTTGGCCTCCTTCAAACCAAGGCTCGTGACTTCGCGTACCGCCTTGATCACATTGATCTTATTGGCGCCGACTTCCTTCAGGATGACCGTGAATTCGGTCTTCTCTTCGGCCGGAGCCGCTGCCGCCGCCGCGCCTCCTCCAGCAACCATCACCGGGGCCGCTGCCGCCGCCGACACGCCAAGGCGCGATTCCAACTTCTTTACCAGTTCCGCCGCTTCGAGAAGCGACAGCCCGACAATCGATTCTTCCAACTGCTGCAGATCCGCCATTTTAATTCTCCAGTGTTTTAGTCTTTTTGTAGGGACGCAGCGCGCTGCGCCTCCTCTTTTCGCTACCGCGTCGCCGGGTTTCCAGTGCGACCAGGCCTGCCTCTCGGCGCCAGACAACGCCAAGCTTCAGCCGCGCAACCCCCGCTTCGAGATAACCAAACCTTTTTCGGACAGCATTCTGTCCCGAAGCTTTGCTTTGAATTTGCAATTGGTGATTTGTAATCTGCAAATGAAAATCCGCAGCCTGCGCTTTTCAAATTACCAATTACAAATTTCCCAATTACAAATTGCCGAGGCTTTACGCCTCTTTGAACTTCTTCTCCTGCACGCCCTGGTTCACCACCACCGCCAGATTGCGTCCGACCGCGCCAATCGCGGTCGCCAGGCGTTGCGCCGGAGCATTCAGCATGTACAGAAGCTTCGCGTAAATCTCTTCCTTCGACGGCATGCTGGCCAGCGATTCGATGTCCTTGACCGTGACCACTCGGCCTTCGACCACGCCCGCCTTGAAGGTGAACTCCGGATTGTCCTTGGCATATTTCGCGAGAGCCTTCGCCATTGCGACCGGATCGCCTTCGGTGTACGCGATCGAAGTCACGCCCTCAAGCTTCTTAAGCGCTTCCTCAATCTTTGTGCCCTTGGCTGCGCGCTCGGCAAGCGTATTCTTCACCACGCGATACTTCGCGCCGCTCGAACGCAGCGCCTTGCGCAGCTCGAAGTCCTTGGCAACCGTCAGCTTGCTGTAGGTGGCGACGATGACGCTCGTCACGTTTTTCAAATCGCCGCTGAGTTTTTCAACCTGCTCAACTTTTTTCGCTCTGGTAACCGCCATATTCAAACCCTTTCAAAAAAGTCGTTGCTCGCCGGTCGACCAGCGACGGACCTGAAACTATGCCTTCGCCGCTGTCTCAATCGAAGTTGTATCCAGCGGAATCCCGGGCCCCATGGTCGAACTCAAATAGCAGCCCTTAATGTACTTGCCCTTGGCCACCGATGGCTTGGCCTTGATCACGCTTGAAATCAACGTCGTTGCATTCTCCACCAGTTTGTCCGGCGTGAACGAAATTTTGCCGATCGGCACATGCACGAGCGCAGTTTTGTCCGTCCGGAATTCGACCTTACCAGCCTTCACTTCCTGCACCGCTCGCCCCACGTCCATCGTGACCGTGCCCGTCTTCGGATTCGGCATCAGACCCTTCGGTCCAAGCACCTTGCCCAGCCGGCCGACCGATTTCATCATGTCGGGCGTCGCGATCAAGGCGTCGAAGTCGGTCCAGTTTTCTTTCGTGATCTTCTCGACCATATCTTCGCCGCCAACGAAATCCGCGCCCGCCGCTTCGGCCTCTCGAATCTTTTCTCCGGTCGCAATCACCAGAACTTTTTTCGATTTGCCGAGACCATGCGGCAGCACCACCGTTCCACGCACCATCTGGTCCGCATGCTTGGGATCTACACCCAGTCGCATCGTGACCTCGACGGTCTCGTCGAATTTTGCGTATTTCACTTTCTGCAGAAGTGGAACCGCTTCCTGCAGCGTGTACGGCCGCGCCTCAACCGCCTTGCGCGACTTTGCAATATTCTTTCCTGACTTCTTCATTTTCACCTCGTCTCCCACCGCCCATCGTTCTTCCGATGAGCCGTGGTGTTTTCGACAAATTTCGTAATTGTGGAATCGGGTAATTTTGTAATTTGAAAACCGACCGCGCTATGAGCTTTTCAAATTACACAATTTCAAAATTACCCAACTGCCAAATTCCATTTACCCGATGACTTCAATTCCCATCGAGCGCGCCGTGCCACGCACGCTCTTGATCGCCGAATCTACCGAAGCCGCATTCAAATCCGGCATTTTCTGCTTCGCGATCTCCTCGATCTGCTTCGCCGTTACCTTGCCGACCTTATCTTTATTCGGCGTGCCCGATCCCTTGGCGATCCCGGCGGCGCGCTTCAGCAGCACCGAAGCCGGCGGCGTCTTCGTAATAAACGTGAACGTGCGGTCGCTATACACCGTGATCACCACCGGCACAATCAGTCCTTCGAGCTCTTTCTGTCCGGTGCGCGCATTGAACTGCTTGCAGAACTCCATGATGTTGACCTGCGCCTGACCGAGCGCCGGTCCCACCGGAGGCGCGGGAGTAGCCTTTCCCGCCGCAATCTGCAGTTTGACTGAACCTGTGACCTTCTTTGCCATGATGCCTTTCCTCTACCGGTCCTGAGTCTAGGATTTTCGGCTCAGCGAATCCGGAAATAAAGCTGCTAGCAGCGAACTACTAGCACATACTCGAAACCACGAACATCAATTTGCTTCACTGCGACCGCGGTTAACGCCAGACCAATCGTCGGAACCAGTTTCTTCTGCACCGGGTCCGCAGCCAGGCCCAGCCCTTCGATCGTGTGAACCCCAATCACTTCCATATCGTTGCGCTCGGCGACCACAACCGTGTCCGGGCCAGTAAAACCGTTGCTCGCAACCCATACTGCCGCCGTGTCCCGCTCGATGATCGATCCATCGATGGCGCGGAAACCCATGCGCCGCAAAGCCACAAAGCCCATCCGTTCCAATCGCTCTCGATGGATCCACGAAAAGGCAGCGCCCGTGTCCACCATGGCTTCAACCTCTTCCACCTTCTCAGGCGAAGTCGGATTCCAGACCCGTAACTTGGCGCTGAAACTGCCCATCTTTACGCCACTTTCTCCACCTGCCCAAACTCCAACTCCACCGGAGTCGACCGCCCGAAAATCGTGACCATCACTTTCAGAGTCTCGCGATCCTCGTTGACCTCGTCCACAATTCCCGTAAACGTCGCAAACGGCCCTTCGGAAATCCGCACCGTCTCGTTCTTCTCGAACTTGACCTTGAGCTTCGGCTTCTCCCGGCTGTCGGCAACCTTATACACAATGTGCTGCACTTCTTCTTCCGACAGCGGCGTCGGCTGCTGGCCCGTGCCGACGAACCCGGTCACACGCGGCGTCGACTTCACCACGTGCCACACCTGGTCATCCATGTCCATCTCAACCAGCACGTAGCCGGGATAAAACATGCGCTCCGAGGTATATTTCTTGCCGCCGCGGACCTCGGTCACCGACTCGGTCGGAATCAGCACACGGCCAATCTTTCCTTGCAGGCCAAACGCCTGCACGCGCGATTCGAGCGACTCTTTCACCTTGCGCTCGAATCCCGAATATGCGTGGATGATGTACCACTTCATATTCGTGTTTTGCGGAGCTTCGCCCGCGACCGCAACTTCCGCCGCCGCTGCCGCCCGGCTTTCGGGACTATCCGCCGCGCTTTCCTTCTTTTCTTCGTCCACCATGAACATCTCTTTCACTCGCGCTATCGTCGCGAGAAGTAATGCAGCATCCGCTCCAGCGAGTTCTGAATCACCAGATCGACCACCCAGAAGTAGAACGCGAAGAGAAACACGGTGATGATCACCACCGTCGTCGTTCCCTGCACTTCCTTTCGCGACGGAGCCGTGACCTTCTTCATCTCCGTGCGCACGTCGCTGTAAAAAGCCCTGACCCGCTCCGGCCAGGACCTGAGCCGGCCGCCTAAATCGCCGCCCACTGTTGCGATTGAGTTCGCCATTTTCTTCGTTTCTACTCCCATCACGGACCTTGCCTTTTCTTTGCCGTCTAACTCTTCTTCTTCGTTCAACCCAGTCTCAAAACTCTGGCAGGGGCGGAGGGATTCGAACCCCCAAGTTCGGTTTTGGAGACCGACAGTTTAACCGTTGAGCTTACGCCCCTAAAAACAGTTCTCAGTTCTCAGCTGTCAGTTCTCAGTCAAACCAGACCGCTAATCCTGGCGACTGGCTGCTGGCAACTGGCAACCGGCTACTTCACTTCTTTATGCGGCGTGTGCTTGCGGCACCGGCTGCAGAACTTCTTCTTCTCGATCCGGTCCGGTGTCGTCTTGCGGTTCTTCATGGTCGAGTAATTCCGCTCTTTGCAATCGCCGCACTGCAACGTAATAATCTCTCGGGGCATTCCAACAACTCCTAGTCCTCAACTGCCAGCTGCTAGCCTCTACCGGCTAGCCTGTACCAGCCAGATTCGATCTTAAGGTTTTACTTCTGCATTCTTACTTCTGCCTTCTACTGAATAATCTCCGCGATCGTGCCGGCGCCTACCGTGTGGCCGCCTTCGCGAATCGCAAACCGCAGACCCTTTTCCATCGCAACCGGCGTGATCAACTCGATCACCAGGCTCACGTTGTCGCC
>PLHW01000012.1 GCA_003139095.1 Acidobacteriaceae bacterium | reverse complement strand
TCACAAAAAACTCCTTTCGCCTCGGTCGTAAGAATTGTTCCTGGCCGTTTTTGCGTTTGTCCCGGGAATGCAGTGGAGACGGGGCAATTCCTCAAAGGGCACAGGGACCGATTAACGCTGCGGGACGGGCAGATTTTGCGCCAACACGAACGGCTCCGCGGAATTTGGGCGCGGCGATGGGCCGCGGCGAAATTCAGAGGAGCCGCAAGGAACGAAGGCGCGATATCGAGCTACCCGCACAGAAACGTCAACCGTTTTGCTTTATCGTCAGCGTGTTGCATCCGACGAAGCACCAGATAATAGCAGGAAGACGGTGATTGGCAAGGGAATTTTGTTTCGTTTTGGGAAGAAGCGTTTAGTGACTGAGAGACAGGCGCGAAAAGCGGGGTTGAGGGAGCGGCCGGCCGGCCGGGCGCAGGGCGGTGCTTTATGGATCAATCGTAGGGCCCAGGAAGGGCGCGAATCCGGACCGCAGTGTGCCGGTAAAAGCGTAACTGGTTGACGCGATTTGCATTTGATAAGATCGGGGCACTCGTGGAATTGACATCGTGACATTATTATTGTGAGTTCGATCATACCGATGGAGCCGGCTGAGGCGAAGGGCGCGGCGGAGTACCGGCGGGCGCGGCAGCACGGGCTGGTGCAGTCGACGGCGCGCTATCTGCTGCGGACTGATGTACATACTTTCGCCTTTTCGGTGGCGGCGAATGCCATTCTGTCGCTCTTTCCCTTCCTGCTGCTGCTGATGACATTGATTCGGCGGGTGATCCACTCGCAGGTGATGTATGAGGTGGTGGAGAATCTGCTGCGGGATTTCCTGCCGACGGGGCAGGAGTTTGTGATTCGGAACTTAAATGCTCTGGTTTCATCGCATCAGCGGGCGCAGGTGCTGTCGCTGGTGATGCTGCTGATCAGCTCGACGGGGATTTTTATGCCGCTGGAGGTGGCGTTGAACCGGGTGTGGAAGTTTCCAAACAACCGATCGTACTTCGGCAACCAATTGATAGCGCTGGGGTTGGCCTTTGCGTGCGGATCGCTGGCGCTGCTCTCAGTGGGGCTGACGGCGGGGAATGTGGCGATATTGAAGAGCGTGCTGCACGGGTATGGAGCATGGTATGTGCAGCTGGTGGGATTCCTGACGATGAAGGTATTTTCCATTGGGGCGAGCATTGCTATCTTCTTTTTAATCTACTGGTTGCTGCCGAATGGGAAGGTGCGGGCGCAGGCCGTGCTGCCCTCGGCGGTGATCACGGGATTGCTGTCAGAGGCGCTTAAGTACGTTTATATCTTCGCGTTGCCGTACCTGAATTTTGGCGAGGTGTACGGGCCGTTTGCCATCTCGGTGAGCCTGATTTTCTGGGCGTTTTTGTCGGGAATGCTGCTGCTGACGGGGGCGCATTTGTCGGCGCGGCGGATGGAGAATTAGGGCTGCGGCGGCGGTGGATTTGTTGTCGAATTGGTAAACTTATTTTCTTCGTTTTTTTAACCACTTAAATAGCACCTGGAGGGTATGAAATGTGCTATGGGAAAAGTGTGGTCTGCGGGGCGTGGGAGGGTGGATTTTAGTAGCTTTGTGGTTAACTTACTATGGGATGATAGTTACTTATTTAGATAATAGGGCGGCGCAAATTGGCGCGGCGGACGGACAGTGGTGGAAATTGAGTCGGAGAGACGGGAGCGGATGGGAGTTGTTGCCTTGGCTCCTTTATATGCCTTGACACGTATATGCTATTTGGAGTATATAAAGAGCCGTGGAGTCTGTCTTCGAAATTATTGCGGAGCCGAACCGGCGGGCGATATTGAGCCTCTTAGGCTCGTCGGAACAGTCGGTGGGCGAGATCGAGCAGCGGCTTCGTATGACGCAGCCGACTGTGTCGAAGCATCTGCGCGTGCTGCGTGAGGCCGGTTTTGTGGAATCGAAGGTGGACGCACAGCGCCGTCTCTACCGGCTGAAACCTGAACCACTTCAGGAGTTGGATGCGTGGCTGGCTCCGTTCCGCCGGTTCTGGTCGGCTCACGCGGATGCTCTGGAACGCCACCTTGACCGCATTCACCCGGACCGCGCTCAGCTTGACCGCGTCCACTCTGACCGCATGGCTCATCAACCGCATGGTTCATCAATACCAATTAAGAGCCTGGCAACAAGAAACATAGCCACGAAAAGGAAAAGTAAGGAGAAAACGACGCGGCTCAAACCGCGAACGTAATAAAGGAGAAAACGAAATGAAAATCAAAGTGACCAGCTTATACGTGGATGACCAGGACAAGGCCCTGCGCTTTTATACCGAGGTACTGGGCTTTGCCAAGAAAGTTGATTTCAGTAACGGGCCGTACAGGTGGCTGACCGTGGCTTCGCCCGAGGAGCCGGACGGCACTGAGCTGCAACTGGCGCTGAACAACAACCCCGCGGCCAAAGCTTACCAGCAGGCGATGTTTCAACAGAGCCAGCCGGCGGCCATGTTTTTCACCGATGACGTTAAGGGCGACTACGAGCGGATCAAGGGGCGCGGCGCCGAGTTCACGATGCCTCCCACGGACGTGACCGGCTCGACCATTGCGATGCTGAAGGACACTTGCGGGAACGTCATTCAGCTTACGCAGCTGGCACGCTATTCACGCTAAGGCAAGAAGAAAAGAAGATGATGGATCGCGAGCACTACACACCGGGTCCGGCCAGAGGAGCGCGGATACAAAAGGACCGGGGACCAAACGGTGAAGAGAAGTGGACGCTCATTCTTGTCAGAGACCTGCGCCACGCGCCGGAAAAGGTCTGGGAGGCGCTGACCGAGCCGGGGCATCTGCGGGAGTGGGCTCCCTTTGACGCCGATGGGAGCCTGGGGACGGTGGGAAGCAGGGTGAAGCTCACTACCGTGGGAGCGCCCGTGCCGCGCGTTACTGAAACAACGGTGACGCTCGCCGATGCTCCTGAGGTGCTCGAGTACAAGTGGGGCGGCTTCGATATGCGGTGGGAACTCGAAGCCTTGGGTGGCGGCACGCGCCTGACGCTGTGGACCAACATCGGTCACCGCTTCATCGCAATGGGGGCTGCGGGGTGGCACATTTGTTTCGATGTGCTGGATCGGCTGCTCGCGGGTGAGCCGATTGGCCGCATGGTCGGCCCCGAGGCCATGAAGTTCGGCGGCTGGCAGCGATTGCATGCGGAGTACGCAAAACAGTTCGGGGTTGAAACGCTCAACTGGCCGCCCAGGGTCAAGCCAGAGTAAATGACCCGGTATCACCGATAAAAGGAAGATAAACCAGCACCCGCCGAACCTCCTGATTCGACGCGGCCCCACCTTCCTTAGTAACATTCGCCTCTGATGCGCATGCTCAAATTCTCGCTCCTTATTCTTATCCTTGCCGTCGCCTTCGGCACTCAGGCGGCGCGCTTTCTCACCGTCGATACCGCGCAACCCTCCGACGTGATCGTCGTCCTGGCCGGAGAAACCATTGCCCGGCCTGCCCGCGGCCTCGAACTCTTGCGCCAGGGCCTGGCCCCGCGCCTGTTCTTCGACGCCGAAACCGGCAGAATATTCAACTCCCACCTCACCGACATCGCCGAGCAGTACATTCACGATCAGCCGGACGCCGCCAAACTCGCCGTCTGCGGCATTGCCAGCCACTCCACGCAGGCCGAAACCATCGACGTCGACCGCTGCATTCAGCCCCTGCACCCGCATCGCGTACTCCTCGTCACCTCCGACTATCACTCGCGCCGCGCCCTCCTCATCTTTTCCCGGCGCCTGCCGCAATACCAATGGACGATCGCCGCCGCCCACAATCCCGAGCAATTCGGCAACGCGTGGTGGACAAATCGCGAGTGGGCGAAAGCCACCGTCGAGGAGTGGGCCAAATTATTCTGGTGGGAAGCCGTCGATCGCTGGCGGTGAAGTTTCCAGTTCCAAGCTCCAAGCTCCAAGCTCCAAGCTCTCAGTTCCAAGCTCCAAGGTCTCGGTCTGTGTTCCACTTCCAAAACCGAACGAATGAGTGGTGATGGACGTCATTGCAAAGTACCGGCTGGTCTCGCAGATTGAAGCCCAGGAGACTTTGAATGGCCGACGCTTATCGGGACCTGATAGCTTGGCGTAAAGCTACGCAACTCGCCCTCGAGATTTATCGCTCAACTCAGGCGTTTCCGCGTGCGGAAATCTACGGACTCACGTCGCAGATGCGGCGAGCGGCGGTTTCGATCCCGAGCAACATCGCAGAAGGAAAAGGGCGACACTCACGCAAGGAATTTGTCCAGTTTTTGTTTCGCGCGCGAGGATCTCTGCTCGAGGTTGAAACGCAACTTTATATTGCCCATGAGCTGCGCTATCTGGAGACCAGCGCGTTCCAGCGGATTCAGGGTGAGGCCGTTGAGCTCGGGCGCATTCCCAGCGGTCTGATCAAAAGCATTCAAGACCAACTAGGCGCAGCCTGAGAGCCGACAGCTTGGAGCTGGGAGCTTGCACCGAAGAGCTTGGAGCTAAGAGCTTGGAGCTGATACCCGCCCATTGCGCGGCCTTCCGTGGTAACTTAAAGTTTCCCCCGGAGGCCTAATGTCGCAGGTAAAAATCACGGTAAAAAAGAACGGCTCGCTGCGCGTCGACGATCCCAACGCCGTCATCGAAATGGTGGACCTCGACGGCAACCACTACGACCTCACCGGCAAAACCGCGTTCTCCCTCTGCCGCTGCGGCGCCTCCGCCAACAAGCCCTTTTGCGACGGCAGCCACAACCGCATCGCCTTCCAGTCCGACGACAAGCCCCCACAACCACCGAATGTCCCGTAATGATCGACAGCGAAAGTCAGGCGAAGCGAAAAAAGCCCAGAACCGGAGGCGCCTAGTACCTAACAAGGAAACACCGTGCAAATCTCCTATCCGAGCCTCGTCCCCTGATCTAGCATAATTTCGATTCGCCGCTATGACCGTTTCAGAAAAAACTCAGCACGCCATTCGTCGCAGCACCCGCCTGCCGCTGCAAATTCCTGTCCTTGTCACCAGTCTTCATCCCGATCATCCGTTCTCCGAGCCCTGCACCACGAGCCTCGTCAACGCTCACGGCTGCGGACTCGTCTCGCCGCGCCCCATGCACCAGGGCGCCCGCATCCGCATCGAAATAACGTCCGCCAAGCGTCACACCTCGGGGCAAATCACCGCCGTCGTCCCGCTCGGCGGAGATCCCGAAACCTGGCTCCTCGGCGTCGCACTCGACGTCCCCGGCAATTTCTGGGGCATTGAATACGCTCCTCCCGACTGGACCATCCAGGAGCCGTCTGCCATTGCGCCCAGCGTCGCGCTCACGCCCGACAAGCCTGCCCGCCCCGGCCCTCGCTGGCGTCTGTCCGATATCAGCGCCGGCGCCTGCTACATCGAATCGCTCGCGCCCTTTCCCGTCTCCACTCCCGTGCTGGTCAGCGTCCGCACGCTCCGACAGGAGTTTCTTCTCGACGGTGTCGTCCGCATCTCCCACCCGCAAACCGGCATGGGCATCGAGTTCGCGCCCGCCCAATCCGACCGCGTCGAGCAACTTATCGCCCAGCTTACCGCCAGCCGTGAAGTCCCACGCGTCTTCGTCGGCCGCAGAGAAAAAGTGCCCGCAGCCACGCCCGCCGCTCGGCCCCAGGGCTCTATGCCCGTGCAAATCCCACGTTCCCCGGCCACTGGGGCCACTCGGCCGCGCCCTTCTACTCCCGACCCGCTCCTCGATCTCATCCGCGAAGGTCCGTCGCTCTCTCCCCAGCAATTTCTCGACGACCTCCGCGAGCAGCGCCTCGGCAAACGCCGCGACCCGCGCGTCTATACATCGCTCCCCATCCTGCTCACCGGAGTCGACGCCGGCGGCCGCCCGCTCTCGCAGCAAGTCATGACCGTCAACATCAGCCGCAGCGGCGCCCTGCTCGAAGGCATCCACGGCGTCCTCTCCCCCGGCGACACCGTCTCACTCACTCTGAACGGACGAGAAGAAAAATTTCGCGTAGCCTGGGTAGTCGATGAACCGACCCGCCCCGGCGCCTGCATAGGCGTTTCCGCCCAAGATCCCGCCAGCACCTTTTGGGACGCCGTGATCGAAGCCGACCGCCAACAATCCGAAGCCCTCGAAGCCGACGAATAAGTCAAAAGCAAGTCCGAATCACAATCATCAATTCCAAATTACAAATTTCCAAATTCTCTCCGTCTCCCCCGCGCTAAAATGCGTTTATGCCGAAGCGCTCTCCCATCGCCGCCGTCCTGCAGAAATCTTGTGTCCCCAAAACGCGCCCCACTGCCAGTCGCCCCTTCGCGCCCGGCTACGGAATCATGGCCCCCAAGGCCGGCGCCGGACTCCTCCCGTGGTCCTGGGCCGCCCGCAAATTAACTCGCTGCCACACCTTCTGGCTCGCCACAGTCTACGCCGGCCAAACCCGCCCTCACGTCATGCCGGTCTGGGGAGTCTGGCTGGAATCCGATAACGCTTTCTTCTTTTCTACCGGACGCAATTCCCGCAAAGGCCGGAACCTCGCCACCAATCCCGCCTGCTCCATCACCAACGACGACGGCAAAGAAGCCGTAATCCTTGAAGGCAACGCCCATCCGATTCACGAAGCAGAACTGCTCGACCGCGTCGCCGCCGCCTACCAGAAAAAATACAAAATGGATCCGCGCAGCATGGGCGAACCCATCTTCCAGGTCCGTCCCCAAAAAGTTTTCGCCTTCATAGAAAAAACCTTCCCCAAATCCGCCACCCGATGGACCCTAAAATCCGCCAGCCAATGATTCAATGACGGAATCACTCAAGTGCGGTGCGCCATTCTAAATTTCACGTTCTTTGCGAGATTCAGCGTGGGGATTTTCGGCGGGGCTTCGGCTTGTCCTTGCCCTTGAGATTAAACGCCACGGCAGCGCGGATGAGATCCTTCAACGCCGCCTCATTCACCTTCTCGCCTTCGCGGATGTCGATGGCGCGCCTCACATTGCCCTCGAGGCTGGAGTTGAATAGCCGGCAAGGGTCCTGCAACTGGGCCCCCTTGGCAAATGTCAACTTGACGACGCTCTTATAAGTCTCTCCCGTGCAGACGATGCCGTCGCGAGAAAATACGGGCGTCCCGGGCGAAGTCGCCTTCACCCACTTCAACTCTTCGACGATCTCCGGGTCAGCCTCGTGTATGATGGCGCGCACTCTCGCGAGCGTCTTCCCGCGCCAGTCGCCTCCGCCAGGGCCGGAAGAAAGTTCCTTGATCTTCTCATCGATTGACGCAGAGGCGATGAATTCAGAGGCAGATTGCACGGGCTTTTTCATGTATAGCTCCAACTGTCGCACCTAATTTAGCTGCGCTCAGCGTAACCTGCAACCTCCGCAGGTGGAAGCCTTTTGCGGTTCGATAGGAGTGGGAAAGATGGTGGCAACCCGCGTGCCGGCTCAATAGGAATGATTGGAATAATGTCGAGTGGGCGGATCAGAATGCGGCTGTTACCGCGGTAATCGTGCGGGCGGCGGGGGCGCGCGGGGGCGTGGGAAAATTGGGGGAATGGATCGCGCTAACGGTTTGGACTGGAACTGACGGCCTGTGCTGGGACGCGATGATAAAATTCTGGCATCCTTTATGAATAGCCAATTGACTTCATCTTCTTTAGTGACCGAGCCGAAAGTGACCGAGCCGAAAAACTTTCGCGAGCTGAAAAACCGCATTGAGACGCGCACGGCGCGGGTGGGAATCATTGGCCTGGGCTATGTGGGACTGCCGCTGGCTCTGCTTTATAGCGAGCAGAAGCTGCGGGTGACGGGCTTCGACATTGACCAGAAGAAGGTGGACACGCTGAACGGGGGCGGCACCTATATTTTCCGGATCACGCCGGAGGAGATTGCGGCGGCCAAGGCAAACGGATTTGCGCCGACTTCGGATTACGGGCAGATCAGCGAGATGGACGCAATTATTATTTGCGTGCCGACGCCGCTGAACGAGTATCACGAGCCGGACATGAGCTACATCACGAACACGGCGCACGCGGTGGCGCCGCATCTACGGGCGGGTCAGGTGGTGATCCTGGAGAGCACTACGTATCCGGGGACGACGGAAGAAGTGCTGGTGCCGATTTTGGAGGAGGGGAACAAGCTGGGATTGAAGGCGTCGCGCAAGGGAGCGGCGGCGGAGAACGAATTCTGGGTGGTGTTTTCGCCGGAGCGGGAAGACCCGGGAAACACGGAAGTGGCGCGGCCGGATATTCCGAAGGTGATTGGCGGACTGGACGGGCAGGCGAGCGAACTGGCGTGCGCGCTGTATGGGACCATTTTCCACCGGACGGTGCCGGTGTCGTCGCCGGCCGTGGCAGAGATGACGAAGCTGCTGGAGAATATTTACCGCTGCGTGAACATCGCGCTGGTAAACGAATTGAAGATGCTGTGCCTGCGCATGGGGCTGAACATCTGGGAGATTATTGAGGCGGCGGCGACGAAGCCGTTTGGGTTCCATGCGTTTTATCCGGGGCCCGGCCTCGGCGGGCACTGCATTCCGGTGGATCCGTTTTACTTGTCGTGGAAGGCGAAGGAATTCGACTTTCAAACGCGGTTTATCGAACTGGCGGGTGACGTGAACGTGGCGATGCCGTATCACGTAATCGAGGCAACGATTCGCGCGCTGAGCAAGCATAGGAAGGCGATTAACGGGGCGAAGGTGCTGGTGCTGGGTGTGGCGTACAAGAGAGATATTGACGATCTGCGGGAGTCGCCGGCGCTGACGATTATCGAGCTGCTGCAAAAAGAGGGCGCGACGGTGAGTTACAACGATCCGTATTTTCCGTTTGTGGGGCGGGGCAGAAAGTACGACTTGCAGATGAAGTGCGCGCCGCTCGACAATTTGGGCGAGTACGATTGCGTGCTGATTGTGACCGACCACACGGACTACGACTACAAGAAGATTGTGAACGACGCGAAGCTGGTGGTGGATTCGCGGAACGCGACGCGTGGGATTAAGAGCGAGAAGATTGTGCATTGCTGATGCCTGCGGACAGGAGTGTCCGCGCCACGCAGAAGGAAAACCAAGAGCAACAACAAGAGCAACTGCCGCGGACAGGAGTGTCCGCGCCACCGGGGCAAAAAGTTCGGCGGGGGCTATGCTAGTATTTCGCGTTGGGATGGGGCAGCGCGGCAGGGACGCGTTGCATCCGAAGTCGAGCCATGATGAAGGACACACTTGGGGTGTTGCTGGCCGGGGGCGCGGGAGAGCGGCTGTATCCGCTGACGCGCGACCGCGCGAAGCCTGCCGTGACGTTCGGCGGGATTTACCGAATCATTGACGTCACGCTGTCGAACTGCGTGAACTCAGGGCTGCGGCGGATTTACATTCTGACGCAGTACAAGGCGCTGTCGTTGAACCGGCAGATTCGCGAGGGCTGGAACATTCTGGGGCGGGAGATTGGGGAGTTCATCGAAATTCTGCCGCCGATGAAGCGGGTGAGCGACAACTGGTACATGGGCACGGCGGACGCGGTGTATCAGAACATTTATTCGATCGGGTCGGAGCAGCCGAAGTATGTGCTGATTCTGGGCGGCGACCACATCTACAAGATGAATTACGAGCGCATGCTGCGGCAGCACGTGGATTGCGGCGCGGATGTGACGGTGGCGACGCTGCTCACGGAACCCGAGGAGTGCCGGCATTTTGGGGTGGTGGACATTGACGCGAAAAGCCAGATCACGGGGTTTGTGGAGAAACCGAAGGAGACGAAGCTGCGCTCGCCGTACGATGCGAGCAAGATTTCGGCGTCGATGGGAATTTATATTTTCAATACGGACGTGCTGATTCCGGTGCTGCTGAAGGACGCGGAGAATCCGAAGTCGAGCCACGATTTTGGCAAAGACATTTTGCCGGCGATGCTGAACGACTACAGCGTATACGCGTTTAATTTTGTGGACGAGAATAAGAAGGAAGCGCTGTACTGGCGGGACGTGGGGACGCTGGAAGCGTACTACGAAGCAAACATGGATTTGGTGTCGGTATCGCCGGTGTTTAATTTGTACGACGAGCAGTGGCCGATCCGGACGCATCAGCGGCAGTATCCGCCGGCGAAATTCGTATTTGCGGAATCGCCGCGCATGGGGCACGCGCTGGATTCGCTGGTTTCGGGCGGGTGCATTATTTCGGGCGGGACGGTGAAGAATTGCGTGCTGTCGAATGACGTGCGGGTGAACTCTTTTACGGAGATCGAGGACAGCATTCTGTTTTCGCACGTGAATGTGGGGCGGAATTGCAGGATCCGGAAGGCGATCATCGACCGCGATGTGCACGTGCCGGAGGGGACGACGATTGGCTTTGAACCGGACGTGGACCGCGAGCGCTATTTTGTGACGGATAGTGGAATTACGGTGGTGACGCGGGACTATTCGTTGTTTGAGAATCCGGTGACGGTGGATTATTTTACGAGCGAGTGAGGGAAGGCAGAAGTTAGAAGTTAGAGTCTCTCAGCTCTCAGCTCTCTCAGCTCTCTC
>PLHW01000028.1 GCA_003139095.1 Acidobacteriaceae bacterium | reverse complement strand
GACGAGATGGACGACTTCGCCTCTAAGCAAGGCGTGCCGAACGCTTATGGACTGATCCAAGGTCCGGCGAATGCCATCGGTCCCAACAAGCGCCCGCTTTCCGCGATGACGCCGACGATCGTTCTAAAAGATGGCAAGCTTTTCCTCGTCCTCGGCTCGCCCGGAGGCCCGACCATCATCACGACCGTCGCCAATATTCTGATGGGCGTGATCGATTTCGGCCTCGATATTCAGGAAGCCGTCAACGCCCCGCGCTTTCATCATCAATGGCTGCCCGACGAAATTGATGTGGAAGACCGCGTCTCTCCCGATACAATGAATCTTCTCCGCTCCAGGGGCCACAAGTTGCGCGTCCAGCATTTCTGGGGAGACGGCGAGTGCATTTTGGTCGATCCCAAGTCCGGTGAGCGGCTCGGCGCGAGCGATGGCCGTAACAATGGGAAGGCGGTGGGTTACTGATGCTCAAAGCGGTCTCGACGTACATTTATGTCCGGGAACGTCTTCACCCTGGCCTGCTCGACGAGTTGGTCCGAAGCGGGGCCGATGCGATTGAGATCTTCGCCGCGCGTCAGCACTTCGACTACGCCAACCGCAAGCAGCATGTGCGCGAAATCGCCGAGTGGTTTCGCTCCACCGGCGTGCCGCTTAACTCGGTGCACGCTCCGTTGTATTCGGATTACGAGTGGGGACGCACGGGTTCGCCGCCTGTCAATATTGCCTCGACCGATCGCGCCACACGCGTGGATGCGATGGACGAGATCAAGCGGGCGCTCGAAATCGCGGAGTACATTCCCTTTCGCTTCCTGGTGCAGCATATTGGCAACCCGGGCGAAGCCTTTGACGAAAAGAAATTCGAAGCGGCAATGACCTGCGTCGAGCATTTGCGCGCCTTTGCCAAGCCGCTCGGCGTGCGGATTCTGGTCGAGAATATTCCCAACGAGCTTTCGACGCCCGAGCATCTGGTGGAATTCATCCACACCATGCACTTCGACGATATCGGCGTCTGCTTCGACTGCGGGCATGCCCACATGATGGAGGGAATACCCTCGGCGTTCGCGACGCTCAAGAATCACATCTCGTCGACGCATATTCATGACAATCAGAAAGACAAGGATTCTCATCTCTGGCCCGGCAAAGGCTCCATCGACTGGAAAGAGACGATGGAACTCTTGCGCACCGCACCACAGACTCCGCCGCTCCTGCTCGAGATCGAAGGCGAAGAAAAGAAAAATCCGGGAGAGGACCTGACCGCAACGTTTCGCAAGCTGGAAGAATCGTAGGAATCAACCGCAGAGATCGCTGAGCAGTTTTGGCATTGCCCTTTCGGCCTGTTCGGAGAACGGTTTAAGCGTCTTCCGAACCGTCGAGTTTTGCAGAGACTTGTGAATCAGTACTCTGCGCTCTCTGCGGTAAAAAGGCTTTGACTTATGTCCGCACCCATTAGCACCATTGCCGAAATCGGCAAGCATGAAGGCCAGTCCGTCACTATTCGCGGATGGCTCTACAACCTCCGCGAAAGCGGCAAGCTGCTTTTCCCGCAATTCCGCGACGGCAGCGGCGTCATCCAGGGCGTGGTGCCTAAGAACGCCGTTGCGCCCGAAGTGTTCGACGCCATCAAAGGCCTTACGCAGGAATCTAGCGTGATTGTTGAGGGCAAGGTGCGCGCCGACAAGCGCGCGCCCGGAGGATACGAGCTCGATGTGGCGAATGTGCAGGTGGTGCAGCGCGTATCCGAATCGGATCCGTATCCCATTACGCCGAAGGATCATGGGACCGACTTCCTGATGGAGCATCGGCACTTGTGGGTGCGGTCGCAGCGGCAGGCGGCGATTCTGCGGGTGCGCGCCGAGATCATTAAGGCGGCTCGCGACTACTTCGACTCGAACGGATTTACGCTGACCGATCCGCCGATTATTACGCCCGCGGCTTGCGAGGGCACGACTACGCTGTTCCCCGTCGACTACTTCGAGGAGCAGGCCTTCCTCACGCAATCGGGCCAGCTTTACATCGAGGCGACTGCGATGGCGCTCGGCAAGGTGTATTCGTTTGGGCCAACGTTTCGGGCGGAGAAGTCGAAGACGCGGCGGCATCTCACCGAGTTCTGGATGGTCGAGCCGGAGATTGCCTATGGCACGCTCGACGACCTGATGGAGCTGGCCGAGAACTTCCTTACGTTTATCGTCAAGCGCTGCCTGGAACGCCGGCGAACCGATCTGCACACCATTGGGCGCGACGTTGCGAAGCTGGAGAAGATCGAGCCGCCGTTTCCGCGCATCTCGTATGACGAAGCCGTCACGGCGCTGCAGGAAGGTCATTCGCAAGGCGTGCTGGAGAACAAGTTCGAGTGGGGCGGCGATCTCGGCTCGCCGGACGAAACGTATCTGTCTTCGCAGTATGACAAGCCAGTGATGGTGCATCGCTATCCGGCGGGTGTGAAGGCGTTTTACATGGAGCCCGATCCGAAGAGGCCGGAACTGGCGCTGTGCGTCGATGTGCTGGCGCCGGAAGGTTATGGAGAGATCATCGGTGGCTCGCAGCGCACGGCCTCGCACGATCTGCTGCTCCAGCGCATCAGGGAACACAAGCTGCCCGAAGAGGCCTTCAAGTGGTATCTTGACCTGCGCAAGTATGGGAGCGTTCCGCATGCGGGCTTTGGCATGGGCATTGAGCGCGCAGTGGCGTGGATCTGCGGCTTAGAGCATGTGCGGGAGACGATTCCGTTCCCAAGGATGCTGTATCGGCTCTATCCGTAGGTCTAAACGCAGAAGATTTAACGCAGAGATCGCGGAGTTCGCAGAGAAGGTAATTTCATGAGTGCAACGGCGACGCAGGCCGATCAGCTCAACGCGATCACAGAACAGATCATTGGTTGTGCGATGGAGGTACACCGCGTGATAGGACCTGGACTCCTCGAGTCCGCCTACGAGGCATGCCTAGCCTTTGAACTGTGTGCCCGCGGGTTTCGCGTCGAGCGACAAAAGCCTCTTGCTGTCGTCTACAAAGACGTAAAGCTGGATTGTGGATATCGGGTTGACCTGGTTGTGAACGAATCGGTCGTCGTTGAAATCAAGGCGGTCGAGAAACTCAATCCAGTTCATTCAGCTCAACTATTATCCTATCTGCGGCTGCTGGACTACAGAGTTGGCCTGCTTTTAAACTTCCATTGCACTATGCTCAAGCACGGAATTCGCAGAGTAGTAAATAATTTCCCAATCTCTGCGAACTCTGCGATCTCCGCGGTTCAATAACATCCTATGGCTCATCCGAATCGGTCGTTCAGCAGTGTCACTCCGCGCAACATTCGCGTGATTGGCGTGCCTCTTGACCTTGGGCAGTCGCGACGCGGCGTCGATATGGGGCCTTCGGCTGTGCGCGTTGCCGGACTGGAGGCTCGGCTGGAAGCGATCGGGCACGTCGTCGAAGATGCCGGCAACATTGCGGTCGCCATTCCCGAGCAGAAGAAGGAAGGCGCGGCCAGCGCGAAGTACCTCAAAGAGATCACGGCAACCTGCGTGAAGAGCGCTGACATGGTGCTCAAGGCGCTTGAAGCGGGCAAAGTTCCGCTGGTGCTTGGCGGCGATCATTCGGTCGCGGTCGGAACGGTTTCGGGCGTTGCCGAATTCTATCGCCGGCAGCAGCAGAAGATCGGGCTGATCTGGATCGACGCGCACACCGACATCAACACGCCCGAGAGCTCGCCGAGCGGGAACGTGCATGGCATGCCGCTGGCTGCGCTGATGGGGCTTGGACCGGCCGAGCTGGGCAACATTTACGACTTTTCGCCCAAAGTGCATCCCGAGAATTGCGTGCTGGTCGGCGTGCGCGATGTGGACAACTACGAGAAGGAGAATATTCGACGCGCGGGCGTTGAAGTGTTCACGATGCGCGATATCGATGAGCGCGGAATGCGGGCGGTGATGGAAGAGGCGCTGCGCATGGCTGGTCGCGGAACTGCGGGCTATCACGTGTCGCTGGACATGGACTGGATCGATCCGGAGGACGCGCCTGGAGTGGGAACTCCGGTTTGGGGCGGAGCGACTTACCGCGAAGCGCATCTGGCGATGGAGATTATTTCCGATCACGGAAGGATGACGAGCTTTGAGATTGTGGAAGTGAATCCGGTGATTGACGAGCGCAACCAGACAGCGGATCTGGCGGTGGAATTGGCGCTTTCCGCGTTTGGGAAGAAGATTCTGTAGGGTCGGATTCGCGGTTTCTGTGATCGTGAGCGATTGTGTTTTTTGGTTGCGACGAGTTGCCCTTCTTTGACCCCCCTCTCCTCGGTCTTTTAAAGTCAAAGACTTGGCGGTGTCTGTCTCCAGGTCCTTGAAGAATATAGACTTACGAGTAAAGTATTTATTTTTCATAGACTTAGGAGCCCCGCGGGCTGGTTGCTGTGATTTCGGAGCGGGGCGTATCCCCCCTACCCCCCTATACCCGGTCTTTTGGAATCAAAGACTTAGCTTGGCACTCGCGCCAGGTCTTTGAGGAATAAGGAGTTACGGGTAAAGTATTTATAAATCATTGACTTACGTGCCGATTGCGGGACGTTCGGCGCGGGTAAATCACGCCAAGTCTTTGACGAATAAATATTTTAGCTAAGCTCGGAGCGTTTGTCCGAGGGTTCGAGACCGTTACGAATGTTGGTCATCACCCGGAAACCAGCGGGTGGCGGGCCCCGCGTATGTCACGGGGAGCGTCGCGCACCCGACTTGCGTTTTTTTCAAAGAGCGAGTGGGACATGAGCGCGTTGTGCGCTCTATTTCTATCTTCGGACTTTTTTGGGCTGAGTCAAGAGGTTTTGGCGGATCTAGCGGGGATGCGGAGGCCCAGGTCTCGGAAGGGGGAGACCTGGGTCAGAGTTAAGGTGTTGCGTTGAAGGACGCGTTACCGAGCCACCTTGAACACCGTGCCTTGGTTGTTTGCGCCGCCCCCGGACGTCGTTCCATAGAGGTTGCCCTTCGTGTCCATCGCCAATCCGCCATAAGGCGTAAGCCCGTCTCCCGTGCCGATGATGAAGTTATGGAGTACGGTTCCCCCTCCGGCGGGGGTAACCTCAAATACCGTGCCGTAGCACGAGCTCTCCGGAAAACCACCCGAAGTTGTGCCATAGAGGCTACCCTTTTTGTCCATGATCAGGGCTGCATTGGGTCCGTAGCCGTCATTGGGCCCGTTCCCAAAGCTGTAAAGCACGGATACCGTTCCCTCCGGAGTGAGCTTAAACACCGTGCCCGAGTTGCTCGCGCCGCAGCCATTCGTGGTGCCATAGAGGTTGCCCTTCTTGTCCATGATCAATCCCCCTAAGGGAAAGCACCCGTCCGGGCAATAGGACCCGCCTTGGGAGCAGAAGCTATGGAGCACGGTTTCTTCCCCAGTCGGGGTAACCTTAAACACAATACCGCTGTCGTAAGCGCCGCCGCCAGACGTGGTGCCGTAGAGATTGCCCTCCTTGTCCATGATCAATCCCGCGTAAGGCTGCTCCCCGTCACCGGACTGGCTCCCAAAGCTGTAGAGCACGCTTTCTTGCCCGCTTGAAGTGACCTTAAACACGTTGCCCAAGTGGTTCGTGCCGCCAGAGACCGTGGTGCCATAGAGATTACCCTTCTTGTCTATAATCAGGCCCGCGTAAGGCTCATACCCGTCTGGGAACTTACTCCCAAAGCTGTAGAACACGCTTTCTTCCCCGCTTGGGGTGGCCTTAAACACTGTGCCGGCGCCGTGCGCGCCGTTGCCGGCAGTCGTGCCATAGAGGTTGCCCTTCTTGTCCATGACCAGGCCCGCGTAAGGCTGATCCCCGTCACCGGACTGGCTCCCAAAGCTGTAGAGCACGCTTTCTTCGCCGCTTGAGGTGACCTTAAACACCGTGCCCCAGTTAACCGTGCCGCCGGTGAGGGTGGTGCCATACAGATTGCCCTCCTTGTCCATGATCGGGGTGTCGTAAGGTGACGCCCCGTCGCCAGATTGGCTCCCGAAGCTGTAGAGCACGGTTTCGGTTTGGGCGTGGGCTGGGTGGGCGGCCATGAGCAGCAGCGCGGAAAGCACAGCCAATATCAGAGCGCCGCTTGTTGCGGTCGCGGGTTTTGTCGAGCCGTGCTTCGGCCCGACGGCTGGAATGTTCAGACAATACTTCTCCCTAAGGTCCGTTACTACCAAATGCATGGTCCTCTCCTAAGCGTTCTGGTCTTGCTTGGCTTGCTCTTGCTGGTGATTCGTCTTCCGGTTGGATCTTGCGTTGCTGGTTCTGGGGATTACTGCTATGCGCCGCGCGCCCCATAGGCTATCGCACGCGCCATTGCGCCTACTCATTCTGTATGCGGGAAGTGGCCAGATGCAGAGCGAGTTCGCAAGAGCTTGGGAGGGATTATGCCCAACCCCGAAAATGGTGTCAAGGGTAATAGCTATGTCGTTTATTGGTCATTCGGCGGGCGGGAAATTCGTGCTGCGGTGGTGGAGGCCTGGCCCTTCGCGTCCAAACTCTTTTCAGGTCTGTAGGTGTTTTACAGACACATGGGGTGGGTGTATCTTGGTGCCGCTTTCTCACTTCATCATGAGGGATGGATTCTATGTCGAGCATTCGGACTACGCTGCTTGCGCTTTGTGCGCTTGCGCTGATTGCAACGTGCGTTTCGGCATTTGGAGCTTCGTCGGCGATTGCTGCGGGGACGATCACTGTTAGCGGGCAGGCTGCCGCTGCTGCGGCGGAGACGGTGGCGGCGGATACTCCGCGCGTTACGCCGGGGGGCGCTACTTTCACGGTGCCGGCGGGGTGGTCGATTGAAACGGGCACAAACATGGTGGTGCTGGCACCGCCGGAGACGGACGCGCACATAGTTATTTTTGACGCGCAGGCGGCGGATGCAAAAGCGGCGGTGGAGGCGGCTTGGGCTGCCTACAAATTGACGAAAGCCTGGCCGGGAAAAACCTGGCCGGTGAAGCTGGTGACGCCACGACCGGCGCGCGAGGGCTGGGAGGAACGGCAGGTGTTCGACTATGAGACTTCTCCGAATGAGCGGGTCGCGGTGCAGGCGATTGCGTATCGTGCGGGAACGGCGTGGACGGTGCTGATTCTGAACGCGAGCGAGCCGACGCTGGAGAAACGCGGGGCGCCGATTTCACTGATTGCGCAAAGCCTGCGTCCGAAGGGATATGAGCGGGAGTCGTTTGCGGGGCGCAAGGCGCATGCGCTGGATGCGGAGCGGATCGCGCTGATGAAAGAGTTTGTTGAAACGTCGATGAAAGAACTTGGAATCCCGGGCGTGGGCATGGCGCTGGTGGATGGCGGCAAGGTGGTGTATGAGGGCGGGCTGGGAGTGAAAGAACTCGGGAAGCCGGAGCGGGTGGACGAGAACACGCTGTTCATGGCCGCTTCGAACACGAAGGGAATGACGACGCTGCTGCTCTCGGAACTGGTGGACGAGAAAAAGCTGCGGTGGGATGAGCCGGTAACGGAGGCGTATCCGAGCTTTAAGCTGGGCGACGCGAACACGACGAAGCAGGTGCTGATCAAGAACCTGGTGTGCGCATGCACGGGATTGCCGCGGCAGGATTTGGAATGGATTTTTGAGTTCAGGAACGCGACGCCGGAATCGTCGCTGAAACTGCTGGGCACGATGCAGCCGACGAGCAAGTTTGGCGAAGTTTTCCAGTACAGCAATCTGATGGCGGCGGCGGCTGGATATATTGGGGCGCACCTGGTGTATCCGAAGATGGAGCTGGGCGCGGCGTACGACAGAGCGATGCAGGAAAAGATTTTCAATCCGCTGGGGATGAAATCGACGACGTTCGATATGAAGCGGGCGCTCGGAGGCGATCACGCGAGTCCGCATGGCGACGATGTGGACGGCAAGCCGGCGGTGGCGAATATGGCGTTCAACTATGCAGTGATGCCGCACCGTCCGGCGGGCGGCGTGTGGACATCGGCGCACGATCTGATTCGATATGTGCAGCTGGAAATCGCGCAGGGAAAACTGCCGGATGGGAAGCAACTGGTTTCGGCGGAGAATTTGCTGATGCGACGCGTGCCGCAGATTCCGCTGGGCGAAGACGCGAGTTACGGGATGGGCCTGGAGGTGGACCGGAAGTACAAAGTGGCGGTGGTGCATCATGGCGGGAGCATGGCCGGATATAAGAGCGATTTGATGCTGCTGCCGGATTCGGGGATTGGCGCGGTGCTGCTGACGAATTCGGATAATGGAGTGATGCTGCTGCGTCCGTTTATGCGGCGGCTGCTGGAGGTCGCGTTTGACGGTAAGCCGGAGGCGGCGGGGGACGTAGCGGCGGCGGCGGCGCGGAATAAGGCGGAAGAGGCGAAGGACCGGGAACGGCTGGTGGTGCCGGCGGATGCGGCGCTGGTGGCTGGGCTGGCGAAACGGTATACGAGCAAAGAACTCGGCGACATTGACGTGATCAGCGGGGCGGGAGCGACAACGTTCGATTTTGGGGAGTGGAAGAGTACGGTGGCGTCGCGGAAGAACGATGACGGGACGATTTCATTTATCACTATCGATCCGACGAATAGTGGATTTGAATTCGTGGTGGGTCAGCGCGAGGGGAAGCGGGTACTGGTGATTCGGGATGGGCAGCACGAGTATGTGTTCAGGGAAGTGGCGTGACGTGGGAGATTCTTGGCTGTGAGGGCCCAGGCCTCGAAAGGCGCGAGACCTGGGCACCCGCGGATTAACGTTTGAACCTTCCGGCCGACTTACTGCACGTCGGAGACTTTGCCGTTTACGAAGGTTACTTTGATGTCTTTGTAGACGTAAATTTGTTTGGTGCCGAGGTTGATGATCTTGTCAGGGACGCCGATGGCGGCTTTTACCTGATCGGGGGTTTGGCCCTTTTCGATCTGCGCGGGCTCGGGTGCGGGCTGGTTCTGGGCCTGGCCGCCGCCGTTGCCCTGATTGTTGCCGCCGTTGTTTCCGCCCTGGTCATTGTTGTTTCCGCCCTGGTTATTGCCCTGCTGATTGTTCTGGTCGCCGCCGCTATCGTCGATGGCGAGGAGGCCGGCGATGGCGTCTTCGACTTGGGGGGCGCTCATTTTGGCGAGCTCACCCTTGGTGAACTGGAAGACGACGTCGGCTTTGTAGAAGGTGGTCGGGCTGATGTTGTTGCAGGAGTCGCAGGAGACGATGCCCATGACGACCTGGTCTTTATCCATGTTGACTTGAATTTTTGTGGGATAGACCTTGTTGCCGACCTGGAAGAACTGGGTGGTCTGCTGTTTGCCGAAATGGCCGAGGAGGCTGCCGCGGGCCTTCATGCTCAGGGCGTTGGGCGAGTGGACCGAGCCATCCTGATATTTGGTGGCCATGCCGCTGGACTGGTCGCCGTAGGGGACGCTGAGAATGCCGCCCTTGTTGATTTTGAGGATTGTGCCCGCCTCGATGACGGCGGCGCCGTTGGAGTCCTCGCCCATTTTGACCAGGTTGTATTGAGCGTTGAGCTGATCGGCGAGGGAGACCTGCGCGCCGAGTTGGGCGGCGAGTGCGAGGAGAATCAGAGTAGCGATAAGAATGGGCGTTTGAATCTTGTGGTGCATGGGTGAAGCTCCTCTCTCGGCGATTGACGGCCGAGCATGATTGAATTAAACACGCTCTGGCGAGGGTCGGAGTATGGACCCCCAGGGGCTAAAGCCCCGGAATTTCTCTAGCCTGACTGTGGCACGACTGAAGTCGTGCCTGGTTCTTTGCTACGCAAATAAACGGCGCGCCCCGCAGTTGCGTACTGCGAGGCGCGCTGGGAGTTAGTTTGGTTGCTTGGCGTCGGCCTCGGCCGCGTCGGCGTCTTTTTGGGCCTGATTCAGATCGCTTTCCACGTTCGAATCGGGCGTTGGTGCTGGGATTTCGCCAGCGGTGGTGGAAGTATCGGGAGCTTTGGGCAGTCCATTCTTACCGTTCTTGGCGGCCATCTCCTTCATGCCATCGGCCATGTTCTGGCGCATGTTGTTGTACATATCCATGATGTCGTCGGTGGATACGCTGACGGTGGCGCCGACCGGACACTCATCTTTATCCTTGCGGCTGGACTTGACGGTGGCGTCGACCATGTGGTCGTCGTCGGGCTTATCGCCGGTGCGGAAGATGACGTCCCCGCCGGTGAGGATGCACTCGTTGCCATCCGACGTCGTCAGGTCTTCTTGATTGGCGACGAGGAAGTAGCGAATGTTGGGATCGAGGGCTGCGGGCGGTCCGCTGTCATTGCCGGCCTTGTCTTTGTTGGCGGCCGCAGTTTTCTCGGCTGCGATCTGGTCTTTGATTTCCTGGGAGAGCGCGTCCTTGATTTCCTTGGTCATCGCGGGGCCACTGCTGGCCGGCGCACCGCCGAGCAGCAAGGCATGGGTGCCATAGATGGAGGATAGGTTCGCGGCCACGAGAGGATCCGAGGTAGAGAGCGACGCGATTACGTCGGAATTCTCCTGGGTGAATTGAGGAGGCAGGAGTTCGCCGCTATCGGCAGCAGCTTCGGCCTGGTCGGCGTAGGCTGCCTGCAAGCTGGCGGCGATGAAGTAGTCGGCGAGCCAGAAGGCGGCGCTGGGATAGACGGGGTAAGGATTCCAGTAGGCGCCGTAGTAGCCGTACCAGGGCGCTCCGCCCCAGCCCCAGCCGTAGGCGATGGGTGCGGGCCACGGGTTGTAGGCCCAGCCGTAATACGCGGGCCCGTAGTAGTAGGCGGGAGCGTATCCGTAATAGGGATAACCGCCGTAGTAATAGCCGCGATAGCCGTAGGCGTAAGCGTGTCCGCCGCGCCAGTAAGTGCGCTGGACGTACTCGTGACCGCCGTGGCGATAGAAGGCGCGCTGGCTGTATCCGCCGTGACGGCCGGTGGCGACGACAGTGCGACCGTTGTGGGTGGCGACGACGCGCCGACCGCCGTGCAGGCCGTGGTTCACGGTTACGCCGTGGCCAGAGATGCTGCGTACGGAGCCGTTGGCGCGGGTTGTAACCTTGGCGCCGCTCTTGGTGGTGTGCGTGGTGGCGCCTTTGGGCTGATGGTTGCCGGCGGACTGATTGCCACGATTGGCGGCGTTGCCGCCAGCGCGATTGCCGGCCTGGTTGCCGCCAGCGCGATTGCCCGTGTTGCCGCCGGCATGATTGGCTTGGCTGCCCGCGGCTCGATTGCCCTGCGTGTTGCCGGCACGATTGCCCGCTTGACTACCGCCGGCGCGATTGCCGGTGTTGCCGGCGTGGGTCTGATTCTGGCCGCCGGGTCCACGATTGCCGGTGTTGCCGGCGTGGGTCTGATTCTGGCCGCCGGGTCCACGATTGCCGGCGTTGCCGGCGTGGGTCTGACTCTGGCCGCCGGGTCCACGATTGCCGGCGTTGCCGGCATGGGTCTGACTCTGGCCGCCCGGTCCGCGGTTAGCGGCGTTGCCGCCATGCTGTTGCGGGGCCTGCGCGGCGTGCGATCCTCCACCTCCACCCGAGGGATGCGACGCGGGAGCGCTTGGCTTGCTGCCGGCCGCTGCAAATGCAGACAGAGTGAATAGAACGAATGCCACGGAGAGGAGAAATTTCCCTTCACTGCTTGAATTCATGAGCGACTCCTGAGGATGTAAATCGTAACTGCGTGACCCGACAACCGAAATCGACTGGGAACGACGAACCGGCAGGTTCCACACTCCCGGCGCGCGCTTTTCCATGATCGCCTTCGCCGCGAGTGTCGTTGGGGAAGGGCTGACACCCACTTTCGAAGCACGCTAATTTCACACCGCTTTCGCCCGGCTGTCAAGGTACCAATCCTGCGTACCAACCCTGCGATTGACGGCGAAGCGGGGTGCGGCCAGACTGAATGGTTATGGGAAAACTTCGAGTGGGCATTCTTTTTGGCGGACGCAGCGGAGAGCACGAGGTGTCGTTGCTGTCGGCGGCGTCGGTTTTGAACGCGATCGATAAGAAGAAGTATGAGGTGGTGCCGATCGGCATAACCAAGGACGGGCGCTGGCTGACGGCGGAACATGCGGAACGGCTGCTGAAGGCCGGGGCGGGCGAGGGGGGAGCGGCCCCAAACGCGGGCGAGGGCGCGCGCGCTGCGCAGGCAGGTGGGACCGAGGCTGCGCATTTGCGGGCGGGCGATCCGGAGGCGACTCCGGGGGCGGCGGTGCTGGCGGCGGGGGAATCGGTGGTGGTGCCGCCGGAGCCGGCGCGGCGGGGTGGGCTGGAGCCGTTTCAGACGGATGCGGCGGGAGGGCAACTGCGGCGGGCGGCGGACCGGGCGATCAATGTCGACGTCATCTTTCCCGTGCTGCATGGGACGTTTGGCGAGGATGGAACGATACAGGGACTGCTGGAGTTGGCGGACATTGCGTATGTGGGGGCGGGAGTGCTGGGGTCGGCGGCGGGCATGGATAAAGACGTGATGAAGGCGCTGTTCCGGACGGCGGGCTTGCCGATTGTGAGGCATGTGACGGTGCTGCGGTCAGCGTGGGAAGGCGCGCCGCGGAAAGTGGAGAACCTGATCGAGGGCAAGGTGAAATATCCGGTGTTTGTGAAGCCGGCAAATCTCGGGTCGTCGGTGGGAATTTCGAAGGCGCATGACCGGCGGGAGCTGGGGCCGGCGATTGCGGAGGCGGCGAAGTTCGATCGCAAGATTGTGATTGAAGAGGGCGTGGGCGGGAAGAAGCACAAGGCGCGCGAGATTGAATGCGCGGTGCTGGGCAATGACGAGCCGAAGGCGTCGGTGGCGGGAGAGATTGTGCCGTGCAAGGAGTTTTACGACTACGACGCGAAGTACCTGGCGGAAGGCTCGGAGCTGGTGATTCCGGCGAAGCTGAACCGGGCGGAGATGAAACGCGTGCAGGCCTTGGCGGTCGCGGCGTTTCAGGCGGTGGACTGCGCGGGGCTGGCGCGGGTGGATTTTCTGATGGAGCCGGAGTCGCGCAAATTGTACGTGAACGAGATCAATACCATGCCGGGATTTACGGCGATCAGCATGTATCCGAAGCTGTGGGCGGCGACGGGAGTATCGTATCCCGAGCTGATTGACCGACTGATTGAGCTTGGGGTGGAGCGGCACCGGGACAAGAAGCGGAACCAGTACAGCCGGTAGAGTTAACCGCAGCCGGTAGAGCTTAAACGCAGAGTACGCTGAGATCGCGGAGAAGTCCTTTTTTCTTCCGGGCGCTGGTCGCGTTTCGCCGCCTCTTCCAATTACAATGAAATATCGCGTCTTCCGGCGCCGGTTGGCGGGCCGGGATCTACAGTTTCAAATCGCAATCACAGAGGAGAATTCATGTCGCAGAATCACTATGTAAGCAAGAACAAGCGCCGTCAGAAGAACAAGAAGCGGAAAGACTCGTCGCAGGGGACGATGGCGAAGATTCGGCAGCTGGAAGCAGCGGAGAAGAAGAAGTAGAGCGAGGTCAGAAGTGAGAGGTTAGAGGGCAGAGGGGAAAACTTTCATTGTGCCGGCTGTGAGCCATGTGAGCCCTGAGGACTTCAGTTTCCGATCTCTGATCTTTAACCCCTCGATTCTTGCCTCGCGCCTCGCGCCTCGCGCCTCGCGCCTCTCGCCGTTAATCTCGCCTCTCCGATCTAGAACCTCTGACCTTCAACTTCGAACTTCTGACCTCAACCCTCGTTGCAATCATTGACAGCAATGCTATCATTGATGTCATGGCGAGCATTACCATCCGTCAGCTCCCGGAAAGCACGAAGCGCAAACTTCGCATGCGTGCGGCCGGCCATGGGCGCTCGATGGAGCAGGAGGCGCGTGAGATCCTGAATTCCGCCCTGAGGCAGGCTGAGGAGCCGCCGAAGGATCTGGGGAAGGCGATCCGCGAGCTCTTTGCGCCGTATGGTGGCGTCGAGTTAAAGATACCGCCGCGCGAACCCGTTCCCGAAGACAGGATCAAGAAAATCTTTGGCGATGATCATTCTTGATACGAACGTCATTTCGGAGGCGATGCGGCCCTCCCCGAACTCGAACGTATCGCAATGGTTGTCGGAGCGAGCGCCGGCGCAATTGTTCACTACCACGATCAGTCTGGCTGAGATCCTTACCGGCGTCGAGCTGCTTCCCGTTGGAAAACGCCGGAGCGGCTTATTGGCGACCGCCGAGACGATGTTTTCCAGGCTGTTCGCACGACGCGTGTTTGTCTTTGACGAGGCCGCAGCACGAGCATTCCCGGTAATTGTCGTCGCGCGCCGGTCTCACGGTCGGCCCATCGCCGTCATGGATGCGCAAATTGCCGCTATCGCGAAGGTCAACGACGCGATCCTGGCTACGCGCAACACCGCGGATCTTGAGGATTGCGGGATTCGGCTGGCGAATCCCTGGCGGGAATGATCGGCGGATCGCGCCTCAGAATCGCCCTACCCGATTGGTTTCAACTTCCCTTCCACCTGTAAACTAATGGGTCTTCCGTGCAAGTTTTTCCCCCGGAGGTTGTGATGCGCGTGCGACTGTTTGCGATGGCCACTCTTCTTGCCCTGCTTACCGTTGTTGTTGCGTTGCCGCTGGCTGCTCAGGCTAAACATCCGTTCACTTTTGAAGACATGATGAAGTTGAAGCGCGTGGGCGAGCCGGTGCCTTCGCCGGACGGCAAGTGGGTGCTGTTCAGCGCGGTGGATGTGGATTTGGCGGCGAATAAGAAGACGCCGCACATTTGGATTGTGCCCCTGGGCGACGGTGCGGACGGGGGTAGGGGTTCCTCCACTCCGCAGAAGGATTTGCAAGCGAATCCTTCTGCTCCGGTCGGAATGACAGGTGGGGAGAGGATTCTGGTCGCGGATCAGGATGGCGACCGGCCACGGTGGGCGCCGGATGGGAAGCGGTTTGCGTTTATCTCGAATAAGGATGGTGGATCGCAGGTTTGGATTGCGGATTTTGATGGCGTCGCGGGCGCGGTGACGGCTGTATACAAGCTGACTTCGATTGCGACCGAGGCGGGCGGCGAGCTTTGGTCTCCGGATGGCAAGAACATTCTTTTTACCTCCGATGTTTATCCGGAGTGCGATGGCGCGCCGGCCGCGGAGTTGGCGTGCAATGACAAGAAGCACAAAGAAGCGGAGGAGTCGAAGGTCAAGGCGATCATCTTCGACAGCTTGCTGTATCGGCATTGGAATGCGTTTAAGCGCGGGACGCGCACGCACATCTTTGTGATCTTTGCGCCACCTCAGCTCAACGGCTTGGAGATCGGTACGGTGGGCGGGAGTGGGCCAATGATCGGTACACCTCCGGCTCGCGATCTGACGCCGGGGGATTATGATGCGCCGGTGTTCTCGCTGGGCGGGCAGGATGACTATGCGTTCTCGCCGGATGGGCAGGAGATTTGCTACACGTCGAATCACGACAAGGTTCCGGCGGCCTCGACGAACAACGATTTGTGGATTGTGCCGGTGAATTGGGGCGCGAATGCAACGCCTGCCGAGGTGCTGGCGAAGACGAAGAATATTACGGCCGACAATCCGGCGAGCGACTCGACTCCGCTCTATTCGCCCGATGGGAAGTACATTGCCTACCGCGCCCAGCAGCGTCCGGGATACGAGAGCGACCGGTTTCGGCTGATGCTGTACGACCGGAAGACGGGGGAGAGGGAAAACTTAACGGAGGATTTTGACAGTTGGGTGGGATCGTTCGTTTGGGCCCGGGATTCGAAACGTATTTACTTCACTGCCGAAGATGAGGGCTCGTCGCCGATATACGTGCACCAAATGAACTACGACAAATTGTCTGCGCAAGAACGGAACATCCCGAACCCCTCCGAAATTCAGCGTGGTTATGACGGCGATATCGTGCTTGGGCCCGGCGAAACCGTGTTGTTCACGCAAATGTCGGTTCGTTGGCCGACTGATATCCTTGAAGCCGGAACGGGAATAGCGTGCTGGCCCAGGGGATCGGATGAAACGATGTGCAGGCTGCCCCGTCCTCACCCCATCACTCACATCAACGACGCCGTCCTCTCACAAATCGAGATGTCTCCGCTCGAAGCTTTCTGGTTCACGGGGGCGCACGGCGACAAGGTTGAAGGCTTTCTCGTCAAGCCGCCGAATTTTGATCCTTCTAAGAAATATCCGGTGAAGTTTCTGCTCCACGGAGGGCCTGAAGGCGCCTGGGGCGACGACTGGTCTTACCGGTGGAATCCGGAGCTTTTTGCGGCGCCGACTCCTTCAGTAAGTTCGGGGTATGTCGTCATCATGATCAACTTTCATGGGTCGACTGGATATGGACAGAAGTTTGTGGATGCGATCAACGGCGATTGGGGCGGGGCTCCGTTCGAAGATTTGATGAAGGGGCTGGATTACGCGGAGAAGACTTATCCGTTTATCGATAAAGACCGGGAGTGCGCGTTGGGCGCGAGTTATGGCGGATACGCGGCGAACTGGGTGCTTGGGCATACGGACCGGTTCAAGTGCATCGTGTCGCATGACGGGATGTTTAATTCGATTTCGGCTTGGGGTACGACTGAGGAGCTATGGTTCAACGAGTGGGAGTTTAAGGGGACGCCGTATACGAACCGGGAGATGTATGAGAAGTGGTCTCCGAGCAACGCGGCGAAGAATTTCAAGACGCCGACGCTGGTGGTGCACGGGCAGCTCGATTACCGGCTGGATGTGAGCGAGGGCTTTCAGCTTTTTACTACGCTGCAACGGATGGGCGTGCCGTCGAAGATGCTGTACTTTCCGGATGAGGGGCACTGGGTGCTGAAACCACAGAATTCCGAACTCTGGTGGAAGACGGTGAGTGACTGGGTGGACCAGTGGACGAAAGATCCGGCCGGGAAGAAATAGCAGTCGCGTTCAAATAGGACGAAAACGATCAACTCGTCCGCGGCGGAATGACGATGGAGAGGGCGTCTTGCTCGATGGTCATGCGGGCGGGGAGGCGGCCTAAGAGTTCGCCATCGGCCTCGACGTAGACGCGGTCGGCGGCGTTGCCTTGCGCGGGCAGGCGGCAGGCGATCTCCGAACAGCTGACGAGGTCAATCCCTTTAATTTTGCGGCGCCAGCCGAGGAGCGCGCCCGCCACATATTGCAGATAGGCGTTGCGGCTGTCGGTGCGGCACATGACGGCGCGCAGGTCGGGGCAATCGAGCGAGGCGCCGGGAACGAGTTCGCGCAGGATGTTGCCGAAAAATCGGATGCGCACGGCGAGGAGTTCGGTGAGCAGCGCCTGCTGTTTGTGCCCGCTGCCGTTGGAGTATTCGGCTTCAAAGCGGCGCATGCGGTGCGTGGCCCAGAGCTGCCAGGCCTTCATGTAATAAGCGGCCATGCCGGTGCTGTTTTTGAGGTCGGCGGTTAGCTTATAAAAAAGATGGGCGTCGACGCCGATGCCGGCCGCCACCGTGAAATAACGGGCGGTGGGCTTGCCATGAAAATCTTCGTACTCGACGCGGCCGAGCGGGAAGCGGCGGACGCTGCCCTCGACGGCGGCGCGCGCGGCATCACTGGGGCGAGACGGGAGGGCGAGATCGTGGGCGAGCGCGTTGGCGGTGCCGAAGGGAAGGATGGCGAGCGCGACGGGAGTGCCAGCCAATTCCTGAATGATGTCGTGAATGGTGCCATCGCCGCCGCAGGCGAAGACGGTGTCGCTGCCGCCCGCCACCGCATAGCGCGCGTGGATGGTGGCCTCGTGGCTGGAACGGCAAACGGTAAGCTCGGTATGGACTCCAGCGGACTGGATGATGCCGATGGCAATGTCGAGCTCGCGGTCGCGACGCTTGCGTCCGCGGCCGGAATTGGGATTAAAGAGAATGGTGGCTTTGCGCATGCACCCCGTCTCGCATCATTTGAGTTTAGCGCATGAGCGCGGCTGCGATGAACGGGCCGTCACGCGGCGGGTTATCGCGAGGCCGACCAGGTGAACACGAGATCTTCGCATGGATGGTTGATTTGAGGTCGTGTCTCGAATAAGCTTGCGCGCAAAGCTGTGGGGCTGCGGTCCGGTGACACTTTTTTCAAAATTCAGGAGGTCACTATGAAGTTGCTCAAGATAGGCTGCGTCGTTTTTGGGCTGGCGCTGTTCGCGGGAAATGCGGCAAGTGCGGAGCAGCGGCCAGTGACGTTGATGAGCGGGCTTGGGGACTGGCACCATCCGGTTTCGACCAAAAATAAGGAAGCGCAGGGATTCTTCGATCAGGGATTGCGGCTGATCTACGCGTTCAATCGTTGTTTGGACTCCAGCGGGCTTTGCGGGACCAGGGGCGCGACACCGACGCCTGGTTTGTGGAGAAACAGTTTCACGAATCGTGGAAGGGTGACCCGCAGTTGAAGGTTGAGGATTTGGTGTAGGAGTTCTGGCGCAGAGGCTAGGGTGTGAGTTTCTCGATCGAATAGACGACGTGCGGAAGGCCGCGCCAATCGATTTCCTTCCAGATTTTCATGCCATTGCGCTCGGCCACTCGCTGGGAAGGGATGTTCTCGGGGCGGATCAGCGAGATCAGGCGATCTGCTTTCAGATTCTGGAATCCCCACTGGCGGCAGGCGACGGCCGCTTCGGTGGCCAGGCCTTGATGCCAGAAGTCACGGCGAAGGTGGTAGCCGATTTCGTAGAGATGCTCGCCCTCGACCTGTTGGAGAAGGATGCCGCAGTCGCCGATCAGCTCGCCCGTCGGCTTCAGGATCATCGCCCAAAGTCCGACGCCGTCATTCTTATAGCGCTCGCGATTGCGGGCGATCCATTGTTCGACTCCGGCGCGATCATAGGGGGCGGGATAGAAGCGCATGGCTTCGGGATCGGAGAGAATGCGCGCGAGGGCATCGGCGTCGGCGTCGGAAAACTCGCGCAGCGCGAGGCGGCTGGTTTCAAGGATCGGCACGGGTTCCAGTCTAGCAATCAAGCGGCAGGGATTGAATTAAACTTATCCCATGGTGGAGATGGGCCGGTTGTTGATTTTCGTTGGCATTACGCTGGCCGTGGTGGGCGGCCTCGTCATGCTGCTGGGGCGAACCGGCCTGCCGTTGGGGCGGCTGCCGGGAGATGTGGTGTATCGGGGCAAGCACACCACGTTTTATTTTCCGCTGGCGAGTTCGATTCTGATCAGCGTAGTGCTTTCTATCGTGGTTTTTGTGATTGGACGGCTGAGAAAGTAGCGCGATACGGCGAAGCGGCGGGATTGAGACGCGCGGTCTTGCTTCTGTCCAGCCGACAACTATTCAGTTGACACTTGTCAACCAATCAATTTACACTCAGGAAATGATCGGCGGCTTCCGACATAAGGGTCTGGAAGAGATTCTGCGAACCGGCAGAACGCGCCGCATCGGCGCCGACCATATCGGAAAGTGCGTGCGCATCCTGCAATTGCTGGATGTGGCGGGGCGTCCGGAGGACATGAACATCGCGGGCTTTCGCTTCCACGGGCTGTGGGGCAATCCGCAACGCTGGTCGGTGCGGGTAAGCGGCAATTACCGCATAACGTTCGGCTGGTCGGGTGAGCACGCCATGGATATCGATTTTGAAGACTACCATTAGCGAGGAATTTATGGAGAGAAAGAACGGACTGCCACCTGTCCATCCGGGCGAGATTATCCGGGAAGATATTCTGCCATCGGTTGGACTATCGGTAACGGCCACGGCCAAAGCTTTGGGCGTGTCGCGCCAGATGCTTCACGCCATTCTGGCGGGGCGCAAACCTTTGTCCGCCGTGATGTGCCTGAAGGTGGCCCGCCTGTTTGGAGGTTCGCCGGACGTATGGATGCGATTGCAGGCGACCTATGACCTGAAAAAATCAGAGCAGAATAAAAAGGTGATGGCTCGGGTTGCGCGGATTGTGCCCGTCAAAGTTGCGGAAGAAGTTCGTGCCTGATTTGTTTCTGACACTCCGATGGGGATGAGCGACCAACTCGGGTTTCAGTTTCGCGCGCCGGAGCGGCATATCTGGACGGTGCGGGCGCTGGTCTCGGCGGTGCGCGGGCTGGTGGAGCGGCAGTACTCGGACTGCTGGGTAGAAGGCGAAATTTCGAATCTCCGCATTCCCGATTCCGGGCATCTGTATTTCACGCTGAAAGAAGAGACCGCGCAGATTCGCGTGGTGATGTTTCGGTCGTCGGCGCGGCTGCTGCGGTTCCGCCCTGAAAACGGGCTGCATGTTACTTTGCGCGGGCGAATCACGGTGTATGAAGACCGCGGCGAATTGCAGATTTCCGCGGAATTTATGGAGCCGCAGGGCGCAGGCGCTCTGCAATTGGCGTTTGAACAGCTGAAAGCGCGCTTGCAGGCGGAAGGACTTTTCGATGCCGCGCGAAAAAAACCAATTCCTCCGTTGCCGCGGAAAATCGGCATCATCACTTCTCCACAGGGCGCGGCCTTGCGCGACATCCTGAATATTCTTGGGCGGCGGCATCGCTCGGCGAACATTCTGATTTATCCGGCGCAGGTGCAGGGCGAAGCGGCACCGACTGAAGTGATGGCCGGGCTGCGGCACTTTCAGCAGAGTGGGCGGCACGGCGCGGTTGAGGTCATCATCATTGCGCGCGGCGGCGGGTCGGCCGAGGACCTGGCGGCGTTTAATGATGAAGGCCTGGCGCGGGCAGTTGCGGCGTCGAAGATTCCGGTGATTGCAGCGATTGGGCACGAAACGGATTTCACGATTGTGGATTTTGTCGCCGATCTGCGGGCACCCACGCCATCTGCCGCCGCTGAACTCGTCATCCGGTCGCGGCAGGAGATCGATGCGCAAGCCGAGGAACTGAATCGACGGCTGGAGCGGGCGGTGCGATATCGGCTGCTGATGGCGCGCCAGGAGCTAATCGAACTGGCGCAGCACGGTGCGTTTGCCGGGATCATGCATGGGATTCGACGAGGACAACAAAGGCTTGACGAGCGCCGCTTCCGGCTGGAGATGGCGCAACGGCAGCTGCTTGAGCGCAATCACCGGCGACTCGAAACGGGGTCGGCGGCGGTGCGGCATTATGATGCCCGCCGGCGACTGGCGGCCATTCGCCGGCAACTGGAAACCGAAGCTTCGAATCTGGCAGCGGCCACGCGCGCATGCCTGCTGAAATTTCGAGCCGCGCTGGACCGGCGCACGGCAAGCCTGGAAGCGCTTTCGCCAGTTGCGATTCTGAATCGCGGCTACGCGCTGGTGTTTGACGGCCAGGGAACGCTGGTGAAAGACGCAGCGCAGCTGGCGCCGGGCGATGAATTATCGGCACGGCTGGCACGTGGACAGGTGCGCGCCCGGGTAACGAATACGCAACGTGACGCAGCAGAGGGTGGCGTCTCGCCGAAAGCTGGCGAGCAATAGGCTGTGCACTAGTTAACCTGTGCCTCATTAGTCCGTGCATCAGTGGATAGGTGGTGCATTAGAATGAGAGCCAGCACACCTAAAATGTGAGGACCGAGTGACGGCAGCGATCGCGTGGCCACAAATCACGTTGAAGATTCTGGACATCGTGCTGGTCGCGATTCTGATCTATCAGTTCCTGATGCTGGTGCGCGGCACGCGCGCGGCGCCAATGCTGATCGGCGTCGCAACGCTGGGGCTGGTGTTTTATGTTTCGCGCATCGGTGAGTTGCCGACACTGAACTGGCTGCTGAGCACGCTGGTCCCGTACGTCGTCTTTGCGCTGATTGTGGTCTTCCAGTCGGAAATCCGGCACGCACTGGCCAATCTGGGCACGCGCATCTCCATGATGCGCTCGACAAGTTCGTCGGCCGACGTGTATGACGATATCGTTCTGGCCGCGAATCTTTTTTCGCAGACTCAGACCGGCGCGCTCATCGTGATCGAGCGTGAAATCGGCCTGCGCACTTACATCGAAAGCGGGGTCGCTCTGGACGCGCGCTTGTCGTACGACCTGCTGGCCTCGGTCTTCCGCCCGAGCGCGCCGCTGCACGATGGGGCGGTGATTGTGCAACGCGATCGCATCGCGGCCGCCGCTTGTTTCCTGCCGCTTTCGATGAATCCAATCCTCTCGACGCAACTCGGCACGCGGCATCGGGCGGGCATCGGAATTACCGAAGAAACCGATGCGGTCGCGGTGATCGTCTCCGAGGAGACGGGGTCGATCAGCGTGGCGGTTGGCGGCAATATCGATCGCGATCTGACGGTGGAACGTTTGCGCGAACGCTTGAGCACGCTGCTGCGCCGCTATGCGCCGGCGCCCAGCCTGCCGAGCGCGGTGGAAGAAACGTTCATCGAGGACGAACCGCCCAGCACCCACTCCTCGCCGCGCCGCGATGCCGCGTCGCGATTGAAGGGGGATGACTGAACATGGCGAGTTTGTGGCATCGGATCGTCCTGCAAAACTTCTGGCTCAAATTGATTTCGCTGCTGATGGCCATTGCCCTGTGGCGAGCGGTGGCGATCAGCCCTATCGCCGAGGTGGAGTTGAAGGTCCCGATCGAGTTTCGCAATCTGCCCGACAACCTGGAGATCGATTCGGCCAGCTTCACGGAGGCGCAGGTGCGGGTGCGCGGGCCGGAGCGCGCCATTCATCGGCTCGACCCATCCGATGTGCGCGCTGAGGTTGACCTCAGCAATGTTCAACCGGGAGAGAGGACCTTCGATCTGACGGCGCGGCATGTGCAGGTGCCGCAGGACCTGGAAGTGGTGCAGATCATTCCCGGGCAATTTCATCTTTCCTTCGACAACCGGGACACGCGGACGGTGGAGGTGCGTCCGCGCGTGACGGGCAGTTTCGCCGGAAACATGCATGTCGCGCAAGTCATCGCCGATCCTCCCACCATCATGGTGACGGGCCCGCGGCGGCGCGTGGAAGCGCTGGAAGCGGCGAGCACGGATCCGGTCGACGCCAGCGGAACCATGAACCGCGCATCTTTTCTGACGCAGGTTTTTGTCGCGGACCCGCTGATCCAGGTTGTACATCCCCGCCCGATTCAGGTGACGGTTATTATGGAAGGCGCGGCGCAAGAAAAGAAAAAAGAGTGAGCTTGCGTGAGCTTTTGAAAGTCGGCAGCCGGCTAAATAGCCGGGCGACGCGGGCATGCTGCGCGGACGTGGTGGGAAGAGGATCTTCCCTCGGAACTTCATGACATCAACGAGACAGCTTTTTGGCACGGATGGAATTCGTGGCGTGGCGGGCGAATTTCCGCTCACGCGAGACAGCGTTTACTGGATGGGCCGCGCGCTGGGGCACGATTTGATTCGCGTCAAGTCGAATGCGCGCGTGGTGATCGGGCAGGATACGCGGATTTCCAGCCACTGGATCGCCGATCGATTTCTGCAGGGTCTGGCTTCGGTGGGCATCAAGGCGCGCAGTGCGGGTGTAATCACGACGCCGGGCGTGGCGTTTCTTGCCCGCTCACAAAGGTTTGACGCCGGAGTCGTCATCTCCGCGTCGCATAATCCCTGGACCGACAACGGCATCAAAATTTTTTCCGCCGACGGATACAAGCTTGCGGATGCCCACGAACTGGCGATCGAAAAAGAGATCTTCGCATTGCTCCAGTCGCCCGATGCGGCGCCCAATCCCGATGCGGTGCCGCTGGTTTCGAGTCTGCCTGGCGAAGAGGAACTCCGGCAGGCCTACGTGGGCTCGCTGGCTGGCGCCATTACTACTGATTTAACGCGGCTTCGCGTGGCCGTCGATTGCGCCAACGGCGCCGCAGCGGTTGAGGCTCCCGAGTTGTTTCGCGCGTTGCAAGTGAGCGCGACGTGTTTGCACTGCGCTCCCGACGGGCAGAATATCAATCGTAATTGTGGGGCGCTCCATCCTGAAACAATCGCGCACTTTGTCGCCCAGCACAAAGGGCAATTCGACGCCGGCATCACCTTCGACGGCGACGCGGATCGTGCGCTCCTTTGCGACGCCGAGGGGCGCATCGTCGATGGCGACGCGGTGTTGCTGCTGGCGGCGCGCGACATGCAATCCCGGGGCAGGCTGGCGAAGGCGACCGTTGTCGCTACCACCATGTCGAATATGGGATTGGAGTTGGCTTTCAAGCGCTCCGGTATAAGCATGTTGCGGGCCAATGTCGGCGACAAGTACGTGCTGGAGGAAATGCAGCGCGTCGGCGCAACCCTGGGGGGCGAGCAGTCCGGGCACATACTTTTTCGCGACGGCGAAGCTACCACCGGGGACGGATTGCTCACGGCCCTGCGGGTTTTGGATATCATGGCGCGCTCGGGCAAAACTTTGGCCGAACTCGTCGGCGACCTGAAGGTATTTCCGCAAACCATCCGCAACGTCCGGGTGCGCAAGAAAATTCCGTTCGCGAACCTTCCCGCGGTGCAAGCGACCATTACAGCGGCGGAGCGCGAACTGGATGGCAATGGCCGCGTGGTCGTCCGCTATTCGGGCACGGAGGCTCTCGCGCGAGTGATGATAGAAGCGGAGTCGAAAGAGCAGATGGATCGAGTGGCCGAATCGATCGTCGCCGCCGTTCAGGCCGAGATCGGCGTCTAGCACTCGCCGGAATTTCCGTGCTTTGCGCTTCGTGAAATGTCGGCGCCAAGCTCTGCATAATCGAGCTCCTCCAGTTCGAACGAACCCAACGCTGAGGTTTTGAGCCGGCTGCTACGTCCAAAAGTACGGTGGGGTTATCTTGTGCCAGCGGTGTTATGCGCTGAAGATAAGAAGCGTTTCATATTTGTGGGTAAGAGAAGGTTCATGAGAATTCTTATTGTGGAAGACGACGTGGCTCTCGCCCGGTTCATCCATAAAGGGCTGGAAGCAGAGCATCATGCGGTCGATTCCGCCCATGACGGGGAGCAGGGCTGCTCCATGGCGCTGGGCATCGATTACGACCTTGTTATTCTTGACTTGAATTTGCCGGGCATGAATGGGCTGTCGCTCCTCAAGACTTTGCGCCAGCGCAAGCCGCATATACCTGTGATGATTCTGACCGCGCGCAGCCGCGTGGAGGATCGCGTGCTCGGGCTCGATGCGGGCGCCGACGATTATCTGGTGAAGCCGTTTTCGTTCCTGGAGTTGGCGGCGCGTGCTCGGGCGCTGTCACGGCGTGGGAAGTCGCCGGCCGAATCTGTTCTCCGCGTGCGGGATCTGAACTTGGACCGCGTGGAGCGAAAGGTGGAGCGCGCCGGGCGCGCCATCGAACTGACCACCAAAGAATTTGCGCTGCTGGAATACCTGATGCGCAATGCCGGGCGGCGTTTGACGCGGGCGATGATCATCGAACACGTCTGGAATCTGACTTTCGACTCCGCCACAAATGTTGTGGACGTGTACATCAATTATCTGCGGCGCAAAGTGGACGATGGATTCACGCCGCCCTTGATTCACACCATCCGCGGGGTTGGGTATGAACTGAATCCGGGAACGGGAGTGCCGGCATGAACGCCGGAACCCGTTCCGTCGGGCCTCAAAATCAGGACGTGCTGCGCAGCCTGCTGCATATTGCGAGCCAGCCGCTGACCACGCTGCATTGCGTGCTTGAAACCTCGTTTGCGCAGGATGCGACCGCGCCCACGGAGAGCGCTGCCGTCGCCTTGGAGCAAACCGAGAGGGTCATCGAAGCTGTACGTTTAATGCGGGAATATCTTGAGGCGGATCGAGGCTGCGGGTCGAAAGCAGCGGTCTCTCTGAATGGCGCGGTCGAGAAAGCTTTAGAAGATCTATCGGTGCTGGCCGAGGCCCGCGGAGTGCCCTTCTTTCTGCTTGCGGCGGGGAGCGCGACTGCGCTTGTGTCGGAAACCTGGCTGGTGCGTTCCCTGCAATATTTGATTGCCGACTTGCTTGAAAATGAGCCCACCGGCGGGGCGGTTATTATTGTGCTGGAAAAATGCGCCTCGGAGGCCATTCTGAGTGCGCACAACCTTCAGCGCGCCAGCGCCGCCTGGCATCAGCCGTCCAAGTCCGGTTTGGCCTCGAAGTCTGGTGCGGCCACGAACCCGCTTCGGGAAGTACGGGCCGCGATTGCGCGCCGCGCGCTCGAATCCGCGGGCGCCTTCGTCGAATTCTGGTTCGAGGATCGGCACGGATTCTCGATTCGTTTTCCGCGAAGCGCCTGACCGCCGAACAATTTGCTCGTGCCCTTCCGCCTGCTTCCGCCCAATCCCTCGATCTTCCGGTCGTGTCGCTCCAAGGAGTACAATCCAGCCGTCGCACCATCGTCCGCATAATTTCCACGGGGATATTTCTATGACAAAGCGCATTATCCTGCTGACGTTACTTAGTTGTTCAATCCTCGGCTGGACGCAGGTTTCCAAACCGGCCTCCACGGTAACGGTGATCAAGGCGGGCACGCTGATCGATGGCGTATCCAGCACGGTTCGGCGTAACGCGGTCATCACGATCCGGGGAAATGTGATTGCCTCGGTCGACGATGCGAGTGCCGCGAAAATTCCGTCCGACGCAACGGTGATCGATCTTTCGCGGGCCACTGTCCTGCCGGGACTGATCGATGCGCACACGCACATTTTTCTGCAAGGTGAAGACCCGGCGGAAGGTGGATACGACATTCAGCTCTTGAAGTATCCGCTCGCCTTTCGGGCGGCGCGCGCCACGGTTTCGGCTCGGCGCGCGCTGGAGCAGGGATTTACGACCATTCGCGATATGGAGACGGAAGGCGCCGGATACGGCGATGTTGGAATCAAGATGGCGATCGAGCGCGGCTATATTCCCGGCCCGCGAATGTTTGTCACTACGCGCGCAATCTCGACGACCGGGGGCTATGCGCTGGACGGTTACGCTCCGGAAATTCAGGTGCCGAAGGGAGCGCAGATTATTGACGGGCCGATCGAGGCGCGCAAAGCCGCGCGCGAGCAACTCGACCATGGCGCGGACTGGATCAAGGTCTACATGACGCATCGTTCGTGGACGGGCAAGAATGGTGAATTGATCTCGCAACCGACGCTGACGGTTGAGGAGCTGCGCGCGATTGTCGACGAAGCGCACGGGTGGGGAAGAAAAGTCGCCTGCCACGCCTACGGTGGAGAAGGCATGCAGCGCGCGCTCGATGGCGGCTGCGATTCGATTGAGCACGGGCTGATGCTGAGCGATGCGCAAATCGCGCAGATGATCCGGCAGGGGACCTGGCTGTGCCCGACGCTTTACATCTACTACACGGGGTGGGCGCCCGCCGATACGCCGGAGGGCCAGCGCGATCGCAAACGCGCATCCGAGCACGAGATTTCATTTCGCAAAGCACTCAAGGCGGGAGTGAAAATTGCGTTTGGCACCGACATTGGCGGACTGCCGTGGACCGATCCGATCGCCGAAGAATTTCCGACGATGGTTGAGTTGGGGATGACGCCCATGCAGGCGATTCAGAGCGCAACGTCTCGCGCCGCGGAATTACTCGACCAGTCGGGGAGGCTGGGCGTGATCGCGCCCGGTGCTTACGCCGACGTGGTTGCTGTGGATGGAGACCCGCTCGCAGACATCAAAATTCTGGAAAGCGTGAGTTTTGTAATGAAGGACGGAAAGGTCTATAAGGCCGCGCTTGCCGAGAAACGCTAAATGGAGAACTGTAACACCCGTTCTTAATTGGTGGGGGGTACCCCCCCCTCCCTCCCCGTCATGCCCCTGTCTCATGGAATCAAGGACTTAGAATAAGTTAGCTCGCAAAGTATTCAAAAATATAGACTTGAACTTATATCTTGCAACTCTTTTGCGGAGTTGCAGTTGGGTGCAATTTTCGGAAATTTTGCGATTTCTTGCCTGCCAAAGTCTTGAGGAATATAGGCTTAGAGGTAAAGTATTGAGCGCATGGGAGTTAAGAGCGAAAAAAAAGGGGCTTTTCGGCTCGTTCCTCGCAAAGTATTCATTCGAAGATGCTTACAAGTAAAGTATTCAAGATAAAAGACTTAAGGTCTGCCAAAACCCGCATCTAGAAGGAGACAACTACGGGGCGCCCGGCTTTCTTGCTATCAAACCTGCATGATCCACGGCTCACATTAGGCCACGAAAATGTCAAAGACCCGTTTCCACCTCGCCTCCTGAGAGGCATTTTCGAGGCAAAGAACAGAAGGCTTTTTGCAACGGAAAGCGACGGCCCTTGGGGCGTCTGAATGGAACCTTCTACTTACATTATAAGTTGGCGTGTCAAGGAAATACGCCGCGGAGCGAACTGGACTAGGCAATCGTTCCAGGGATGGTTTCGTGCTTACTGTATCTCGCGGTATCGTCGATCAGTTTCTCTGTTCATACTCGCGCTTGTGAGTGCTAATCGCCTCCCTTGAAAATGTACTCAGGCGGCTTGTGGGCTGAGAACAGGTGACTCTAGGATGACTCGATGGCCTAGAGCCTCTAGTCTCTTCACCAAGCGCTTCGTGGTGCGAAGAACGTGGCGCTGATCGAAGTAGTTTGCGCCTAAGTCCTGATAGATCGTCCCGCGCTGAAGCATGTGATAGCCAATGGTCAGGATCGTGTGGGCAACGGCGATGATGGCCCGCTTGCTTCCGCGCGTAGCGGCAAAGCGACGGAATTGGGCTGCGAGATAACTTTTCTTAGCCTTGGCGGCGACCCAAGCGGCCTCGCATAATGCCCGTCGCGCCCAGCGGTTCCCCTTGCGTGTCTTTCCGCTTTTCCGTTTTCCTGCGCTCTCGTTATTCCCGGGACAGACTCCCACCCAACTGGCGATGTGGGCGGGTGAAGGGAACACTTGCATGTCGGTGCCGATCTCGGCGACCAGCGTCCATGCCACACGGTGCTTGATGCCGGGTATGCTCATCTATGCCTGCAGGGCTTTTTGGAAGGGTTGCATCTGCACTTCGATTTCGGCTTCCAAGCGCGCCAGTTGGCCCTCGATGTGGGCTAGCTCATCCAGCATGTCACGGAGCAGAAAGCGGTGGTGCGGCATGAGGTGGCCATCCAGCGCGAGCCGCAGTGCTGGAATCTTCTTGCGGAGTTGCTTCTTGGCCAAGTCGGCGAGGCGTTCCGCGTTGGTTTCCCCACTTGCCAGCGCCTGCAACATGGCTGTGCCACTGACGCCCAACACATTGCTGGCCACTGAGCCAAGTTTGATGTTGCACTGCTCCAGTAGCTTCTGAATGCGGCAGGCGACGGAGGATTGGTGCTCGACCAACTTGACGCGATAGCGGGTAAGATCGCGGAGAACCCGAAGCGGGGTGGAAGGAACGAAACTGCCTTCCAATCGTCCGTCCTGCAGCAGCTCTGCGATGCGCTCGCCGTCTTTCAGATCGGTCTTTTTGCCGCGAACCGCTTTGTAGTGTTCTGGGTTGATGAGCAGCAGGTGCAGCCCCTCCCGCTCCAGTACATTCCACACGGGCACCCAATAAACGCCCGTGGCTTCCATGGCAACGGCACTTACCTCAGCCTGGCGCAGCCACTGCGCCAGTTCGCGCAAGTCTCGCGTCATCGTGCCGAACAGTCGCTTCTCTTTACAGGTGTTTCCAATACCGTCTTCGTAGATCAGGCAGGCGGCAATCGTTTGCTTGTGAACATCAAGGCCGCAGCAGTTGCGATGAACTTTCATGGCGTCCTCCTCAGCCACTGCCGAAGACGCCAGTTGTGAACGATTCTCCCTTTCGCGCTCTCCCGCAGGAGGCTACACTTGGTTGTTCCTAGGGCGTCCCGCTCAACCTGATTAAACAGGCTCTACCTACCGCGCTAGTGCGATGATTCCGAGCTTGCTCGGCAGAGGCAACTAGCATTGTGCGCCTAGGACACACCCATTTTCATGCTTGGTTGTGACGGTATTCCGTCATGCTGAACCTGGTTACAACAGCTACTCACACCTTCAGGTGACAAGGCGCACCGACAGCACCCGCCGAAGGGTATCTATTTATCCTGCAGGCTAATTCCCCAAAGCGAAAAGGAGCCGCGATCAAAGAGCGATCCTCGGAGTACGTTTGGGAAATTCACTTTAACGGGGGTGACAACGAAGAACAAACCTAGAAGGAGGAGACTATGTCTTCAGCAACGACGAACAGAAGGGCGAAAGGAACTTTGAACATTTCTGCCGTTGGGCCAAGATTCGGCTCGACGAAACTGGCAGCCGCAGCAATCCGCAACGCTCTGACACTAGCTCTGCTTTCTGCGCTGCTACTGATTGCCGCACGCCCAGCGCAGGCCCAAACCGAGACTGTGCTCTACAACTTCACCGGTGGGGCCGACGGCTCCCATCCCGATACCAGCCTCATCTCCGACGGTGCTGGCAACTTCTATGGGGCGACCGAACTCGGCGGGCTGGGATGCCCGGGTAACCAATATGGATGTGGCGTCGTCTTTGAACTTTCGCCGAATGGCAGCGGAGGCTGGAATGAGACCGTGCTCCACAGTTTCAGCGGGCCACCGGACGCGGCGAATCCAATTTTCGCTCCTGTGGTATTCGATAGGGTGGGAAACCTTTACGGCACGACCGGGTATGGCGGCTGGGATAATCTCGGCGCCCTGTACGAACTTAGCCCAGCGGGGGCAAGCTGGACGGAAGCCGTTCTGTACAGCTTTGGTACCGACTGGTATTATCCGACAGCCGGTCTGATCATGGATTCGGCGGGCAATCTTTACGGCACTACTGTCTGGGGCGGCGACGGGAATTGCGGAACCGTCTTCGAGATGAGTCCATCCGGTGGCGGCTGGACGGAGCAGGTGATCTACAGCCCATATTGCCCCGCAGGGAGTGCCGGGCTGATTATGGATGCCGCCGGGAACATCCTCGGCGCCGCAGCTTCAACGGTATTCGAGCTGTCACCGAACGGCAACGGCGGTTGGAATCCGACTGTGATCCACACCTTCGCCGGCGCTCCTAAAGATGGCTACGATGCAGCGGGCGTTCCCGTCCTCGACCATGCCGGAAACCTCTACGGTACGACCTACTATGGCGGGGCCAAGAACTTGGGAACGGTCTACAGGCTGAGTCCTATCACGAAGGGAAAAAAGAAGGGACAATGGAAGGAGACGATTCTCCACTCCTTCAGGGGTGGCAAAGATGGCGCCAATCCTGTTGCGGGGGTTGTGCTCGATGCGGCCGGGAACATTTACGGCACTACCTTCTATGGTGGCAAGTCCGGGGTGGGGACTGTTTTCGAGCTGATGCCGCAAGTCGGCAAAGGCTCGTACAAAGAGAAAGTTCTCTGGGCTTTCAACGGCACCGACGGGATGCTCCCGTACGGCCTCCCGATCCTTGACAGCGCAGGCAACCTCTACGGCACGGCCGACGAGGGCGGATCGTACGGGAACGGCGTTGTGTTCGAAGTGACTCCGTAGGATGCACGCCAACTTGTGCACCTCGGCGTCTCAAGGTGCGCGATACTAGAATCGTGCATGTTGGCTCAACCTCACCCCGTCCAACTTCCAGCTTGGGCGGGGTTTTTGTGTGGCTTGGGTCTTCGCCTTGTAGAACTCAACGAGTTGGTAACTGGTGAAACATCCCCATAACGCTCACGATCCATGAGTCTAGCTGTAAAATCGCTGGCGTGCTCCGGCATTGCCCCAGCGGCTGGAAGCCGCCATGGTTCGAGGCGCTTCTATCGGCACGAGTGGAACTCGTGCCCTTCCCGGCTTGATCGAAAAAAAGTCTTCCAGGAAAAGTGAAAGCGCTTTAAGGCGCAGTTTTTCGGACGGCCTAGAAGGCCGTCCCTTTCAAAACACAGCTTAATCAGAGCTTCCCTAATTGTGGGCATGCGGACTTTGGGCGGGGTTGGCGGCGGGCGCGGATCGCGCCTTTTGGATCTTCACGTCAAAGCTGACCGGCAAATTTTTCGGAGGATAGCAGGCGGTGTTGTCGCATGCCTGGTAGCGCAGCGTTCCGCGAATCACATATTTTCCCGGCTGCACCGAGTGCAGAGGCCGGACCAGCACATCGATTTCAAAATCTCCGGTATACACGTTGAGCTTTTCGTCGGGAGCGAAGGCAAAGCTCATGTCCTGGCCTTCGGGATAAGTCGTTTTGCCGATAATGATGTCGGTTGTGGCTTCCACCTTAAGCACGGTGGGGATCAGGAATTCCGACTTGGGGTGGTTCGAGTTGATGTGAAATCCACTGGAAACAGCGAAGGAAAGAGGAACCGTCGCCGGCTTCCCCTGCACGACAGTGACTACGGGCGCGCCGATGATTTTTACCACCGGACCTTTTGGCCCAAATTCTTCTTGCGCCCAGACGCAGCCGCACATCAGCAATAGCGCGCAGGCGAATGTTACTTTCATGAACCGGCGATTCACTGGCACGGATTCCCCCACTTAGTAACTTTCAGACCGATCTGTTCAGGATACTGCAAGTTGTGGAGCGCACAACGGATGATTCACGGGCGCGGGTTACTTTTGAGCCTGTACCGAGCCGCCCTGGCCGAGGGCCTGCTTGATGTGATCGACGAAGACGCTGCGGCTTTGCAACCCGAATTCTCGCGCGATGACTTTGCCGTTACGATCCAGGAAAAACGTGGTTGGCAGCACGCTCACGCCGCCATAACTCAGGCCCACCGCTTCTTTTCCGAGCAGAATGGGGTAATTCACGCCCAGATCCTTGGCGAATTTTGCGATCTCCTCGGTGGTCGCGTCATCCATGGCCACGCCGATAATCTGAAAACCCTGCGGGCCATATTCCTTCTGCAATTCGACAAACCATGGCATCTCGACTTTGCAGGGGCCGCAGTAAGTGGCCCAGAAATTCAGGAGAACCGCCTTGCCGCGCAAACTGGATAATCTAAGGTCCGCACCGTCGACGGTCTTCAACTCGAAATCGGGAGCCTCGGCGCCCATCAAGCCGTGCGCGGGCATGATGGCGCGGCTGTTGCGCGCGGCGCGAATTCCGGCAAACAACATCACCGCCACCAATGCGCCCACAAAGAAAAGAATAATTGGATCTTTTTTCACCATGACCTCGAATCGAATCAAAGCCCAATGTTATTCTATCGCCCTTTCAATGCCGGGCACAGCCCCTATAGCCACGAGGTTTAAACCTCGGTTCGGTCTGGCGCGGGTTAAAGAGCGAAGCGGTTCAAGAAAGAAAAATATTGCGAGATCAGCGTAAATCGTCCCATCACTAATAAGATGCCCAAAACGATGAGCAGGCAACCGCTGGCGACTTCAATGGCGTGCATGTGAAATTTGAAGCGGTTGTAAAACTTAAGAAACCGCTCGATGCCGAACGAAGTGATGAGAAAGGGCACGGCCAGCCCCATTGAGTAGAGGGCGAGGAGGAAAATACCCTTCCAGACCGTGTCCTGCGCGGCGGCAAACCCCAGAACGACGGCCAGAATGGGCCCGACGCATGGCGTCCATCCGAAGGCAAAGGCGAATCCGATGACAAACGCACCCCAGGGCGACGCGCCACCCTTGAGCGAGTGCAGGCGCGTGTCCGCCAGCAACGCCTTGATTTGAAACACGCCGGTCAGGTGCAGGCCGAACAGAATGATGACCGCACCGGCGACCCGCGCCAGCAATGATTTGTACTGCGCCAGAACCTGGCCGACCTCGGTGGAGATGGCGCCCAGCGTGATAAACACAATGCTGAAGCCGATGATGAAGGCGGCGGAGTTGAGCATCAGCTTGCGGAGAAGGTGGCCTTCGCTCGACTTCAGCTCCTCGATGCCGGCGCCGGAGATCAGCGAGACGTACCCTGGCACCAGCGGAAGCACGCAGGGAGAAAGGAAAGAGATCAGTCCGGCGACGAAGGCAGCGAGCGGGAGCGGCAAACTCGTCATAAGATGGTTGAAGTTCCCAATTTCAGCGGTGTCCTAATTGTAACCGCAAGCGGGTGTTTTCCACGTATGTTAGAAGATGCAGGGAAGGCGGATTCGATGCCTGGGCGGGGCAAGGCGCCGGCCCGGAAAGGCGCGCGAACACGCCGCGCGCGTACCGCGAGCCCGGCTCGGCTGCCCCGAGTTGGCGGCAGGGCGTTTGCCCGGGGCGCACACCGTCATTTATACTTGCCGTTTGCCATAGTTCAGTTGATTCAATCAGGAGCAATGATTTTCGATGCCGAAACGTACATTTCAACCCAACCGGCGCAAGCGCTCGAAAAAGCACGGTTTCCGCACGCGCATGAAGACCAAAAGCGGGGCCAAGGTGCTGTCACGCCGCCGTGCCAAGGGACGCAAGCGCGTTTCCGTGAAACCGGGTTTCCGCGAGTAGCATTCCCGCCAGGGTCGGTAATGGCCGTCATTTGAGGATTGCGAGGTTGTGAGCGTTGACGCTTCGCGCCGGAGTGAGAGGTAGCCCGCAGGGCTTTCCACGCGCTGCCCGCCTGTTGAAGCACTCGGATTTCGAGCGCGTCTACAAGCTCGGGCGGCGGCACTTTTCGCCGCACATGACGGTCTTCTATCTTCCCCAAACGGTGGGCGCGGCCGGTTCGGCGAGCCCTCGCATCGGCTTCACGGTCGGGCGCGTGCTGGGCGGCGCGGTCGAGCGGAATCGTATCAAACGCAGGATGCGGGAAGCCGTGCGGAGGCAGCGGTCGATCATGAAAGTTCCGGTGGATGTGGTCATCAATCCCAGGAAGTCGATTCTTGCCCTGGAATTTCCTCTGGTGCTCGTGGAAGTCGGCTGTGCCTTTGAGACGATTGAGAAAAAGTTGGCGACAAAATGAAATCGATGGGGCTCGCGATGCTGCGGTTGTACAAGCGATGGATTTCTCCGTCGCTCCGCCCGTCGTGCCGCTATGTTCCAACCTGCTCCGAGTACGCCATGGAGGCGATTGACCGCTACGGCGTGCTTCGCGGCGGGGCGCTTGCCGGTTGGCGACTGTTGCGCTGCCATCCGTTTGTAAAGGGCGGTTACGATCCGGTGGTGAAGAACATTCAAGCTGAGGCTGCAGAGGCATCGGCGATGCCCGCGAACCGTTGCGCGAGCACGCCGCGCTAACGACGAACGACCGAAGACTTACTAATGACCGAAAACGAGCGACCCATTGGCTGAATTTCAAAATCCGCAGCAAGAGCCTGGCATGGAGCGCAAGCTGCTCCTCGTTTTCGCGCTGACCTTTCTGGTCATCATGCTGTTTCAGCCGCTCCTGAAGAAGTACATGCCGCAGCCCGAGGCGCCGCAGCAAAACACGCCAGCCGCTCAGGTGAATCCGACGCAGGCACCGGCAGGCGGAGGCAATGCGGGGGCAAATGCGGCGAGTTCTCCCGCGGCAACCTCACGCGCAGCCGCCAAGCATCCCGCTGCCGCGGCGGTCACGACGCAAGCGGCGGCGGAATCTGAAACCGTAATCGAGAACGAGCTGTATCGCATCGTGTTCACTAACCGCGGCGCGCAGGTGAAATCCTGGGTGCTTAAAAAGTGGGACGACGAAAACGGCAAGCCGCTCGACCTGGTGAATCATGCCGCCGCGGAAAAATACGGCTATCCGTTATCGCTGTGGACTTATCCCGGCAACGTAGACGACGGCGTTCGCGGCAAAATCAACTCGGCGCTTTATGTCGCGACGGCGAGCGGCGCAACCGTGCCCGCCGACCTGACCTTCGATTATTCGGACGGCGATCTTGCCGTTCATAAGAGTTTCCACTTCGATCGCAGCTATGTGGTCGGAGTGCAAACGTCGGTGCAGTTCAAGGGCGCGGACATTACGGCCTTCCCCATGTGGCCCTCCGGGTTTGGAGGAGAATTAACTGCGCCTTCGTACGCGGCGGGCCAGATCGTCTACCAGTACGACAGTAAGGTCGAACGGCTGGCGATCAAAAAAATCAGCGGCGGCGGCACGCTGCCCGGGCCGTTTAACTGGGCGGGAGTGTCCGACCAATATTTCGCTGCCGCGTTCCTGCCGCAGAATCCGCAATCGAGCGCGCTGGTTACGCTGCGCAACCAGATTGAGATTCCGCGCTATGGCTCGGATCCAAACAGCCATGTGATGGACAAGGTCGATGTGCTGGGCGTGGCCGTTGGCAATCTGCGCGGCGCAACTTCCGACCGGCTTTACGTTGGGCCCAAGTCACTGGCCGACCTCGAGGCCGTCTCCATTCCCGGCATCGCGGGCGCCGAGCCCGATCTGCGAGCGGTGGTCGATTTCGGCTGGCTCGGCCTGATCGCGCGTCCGCTGTTCCTGTGGTTGAAGTGGACCTATAGCCACATCGTCGCCAACTGGGGTTGGGCCATTCTTTTCCAGACGGTGGTCATCAACCTGGCGCTGCTTCCGCTGCGGCTTTCGCAAATGAAGTCGATGCTGAAGATGCAGCGCGTCGCGCCGCAGATCAAGGTGATCCAGGAGAAATACAAAAAGTACAGTCTGCGCGATCCGCGCAAAGCCGAGATGAATACGGAAATTTCGGCGCTGTACAAAAAGGAAGGCGTCAATCCGGCGGGCGGATGTTTGCCGTTGCTGATCCAGATGCCGTTCCTGTTTGCCTACTATCGCATGCTGGGCGTGGCGATTGATCTGCGCCACGCGCCGTGGCTCTGGGTGCACGATCTTGCCGCGCCCGATCCCACGCACGTTTTGCCCATCGCGATTGTCGTGACCATGTTCCTGATGCAGCGCATGACGCCGCAGGCCGGCATGGACCCGTCGCAACAGAAGATGATGAATATCATGATGCCCGGAATGATGGGCGTCATTAGTTGGAATCTGCCCGCCGGGCTCGGCCTCTACTGGTCGGTGGGACAATTGATCGGTATCGTGCAGCAGTCCGTCATGAACCGCACATCGCTGGGCCGGGAAATGCGCGAGATGATGGAAAAGCGCGCGCGGAAGAAAGAAAAATAGTTATCAGTTGTCAGTTCCCAGTTGTCAGTCACATCCGGCAACTTAGAACTGACGGCTGAGAGTTGAGAACTGATATATGCCCATTACTGACAAGGTCGCTGCCGCGAAACAAATCGGAGAATTTCTTCAGGCCGTAATCACCAACGGCGCATTCAAATTGAAATACCGCATCAGCGTCGATCCGCCGATTGCGCAGCATCGCGACTGGGAGCATCCGGAAATTCTGGTTGAATTCGCCGGACCCGATTCGGCCCTTCTGCTGGAACGGGGCGGCGAGCTCCTGCGCGCGTTCGAATTGCTCGCCTCCGAGATATTGCATCTTCAAGGCAACGAGCATGAGAAGATCTGGTTCGACTGCAAGAATTTCCGCGCGCTGCGCATCGACGAGTTGCAACTTGCGGCGCGCACTGCGGCCGACCGGGTGCGGCGCACGGGCGAGCCATATCGCTTCGGGCCCATGTCATCGCGCGAGCGCCGCATCGTTCACCTGGCACTGCGGGAAGAAAAAGATCTGCGCACCGAAAGCGACGGCGAAGGCGGGCGCCGATCGGTGGTCGTGTACCCGGGTACCTACAAGCGACCGCCCAGACCCGATCGTCGCCCACTTTCCTGAACCGCGAGTTGCACCGACATCGCAGCATGCGGACCGAAACGCGCGGCTCGCAATGCAAAACTCGATTGCACCCTTCGCGCGGCAGTTAGTTTCTCGACACTTGACAGCGGCAAAAAATCGCGAAGCAATCTCGAGTAACGCGAAAAGTTTTTTGTTGCACGACACCGACGCGGCCAATTTTTTTATGCTAGTATGCCCATCGTCCCGTAATGATTTTCACCATCAACCATTGCACGCAAACGAAGGCTGCTTCGCAGTAGCAGAATATTCATATTTTCAGTTGGAATCGATCCCGGCCCAGTTCGCCGGGCTTTTGGTATTCATAAAATGTCCGTCACAAATTCCGCCATCATTCCGAATCCGTGGGTGCGCATCCTCGATGCGCTGGAAAAGAAAATCAACCGCCACTCGTACAACACGTGGCTCAAGCCAACGCGTTACAGCCACATCAGCAACGGAGTGCTTTTCGTGCGCGTGCCGAGCGATGAGTACCGCCGCGAAGGCGACAAGTATGCCGACCTGATTCAGGAGGCGGTGGACGACCTCGGGCTGGGCTACGAGGATGTGCGCTTTGTCACCGCCGAGGACGATCCCTCGAACACGCCGATCCGCCACAACGGCGGGCTCTCCGCGTTCGGTTCGTCGAGTTCTCCGCAGTCTGCGTCCGGGCCGGCGCAGGGACGATTCGATTGGGACAGCGCGGCGCAGCTCAACCCGCGCTATACCTTCGACGCCTTCGTCATTGGCAGCGGCAACCAGTTCGCGCACGCCGCGTGTCAGGCGGTTGCCGAGCGGCCTTCAAAGGCTTACAACCCGCTCTTTCTTTACGGCGGCGTCGGCATGGGGAAGACGCATCTGATGCAGGCGATCGGCCACGAGATCAAGCGGCGCACACCGCAGGCCGCCATCTGCTATGTCTCCAGCGAGAAGTTCACCAACGAGATGATCAACTCGCTGCGCTATGACAAGATGATCAGCTTCCGCGACAAGTTCCGCACCGTGGACGTGTTGCTCGTCGACGACATTCAGTTCCTGGCGCAGAAGGAGCGCACGCAGGAAGAGTTCTTCCACACCTTCAACGCGCTGCACGAGTCGATGAAGCAGATCGTGATTGCCAGCGACCGTCCGCCGAAAGAGCTGGCGGAATTTGAAGATCGCCTGCGCAGCCGCTTCGAGTGGGGCCTGATCGGAGACATCCAGCCGCCGGACTTGGAAACGAAAGTCGCTATCCTGCAAAAGAAAGCGGAGCAGGAGCGCGTCACCCTGCCCACCGACGTGGCGCTCTACATCGCCTCGAATATTCGCTCCAATGTGCGCGAACTTGAGGGCGCGCTCATTCGACTGGTTGCGCACTCATCGCTGATCGGCGCCGAGATCACGCTTCCCTACTGCCAGCAGGTGCTGAAAAACTTCATCGATTCGCAGGCGCGCAAGGTGACGATCGAATCCATTCAGAAGGCGGTCGCCGAGCAGTTCGGCCTGCGCCTGGTCGAGATCAAGGCGAAAAATAATTCGCGCTCCATCGTCTATCCGCGGCAGATCGCGATGTATTTGTCCAAGCACCTGACGGAGGCCTCGCTGCCTGAGATCGGGCGCCAGTTTGGCGGCAAGCACCACACCACCGTGCTCCATTCGGTCGAAAAAATCGAAGGAGTTCGCAAAGACGACAAGGATCTGAACCGCCTGCTCAACAAGTTGACCGAGCAGTTGGGCGCGTAGACCTGGCCTTGGCCGTTCGTCGTTGGTCGTTCGGGACATGCCCACGGAGCCCCGGCATTGCGCACCTCACGACCAGGGACGGACGACCGACGACCGACCCGCTGGTTTTCTGGCGTTTTTATTTGATATAAGAGGAAGAACAGAAATACTGTCGGGAGACCCGAATATGCCGGTAGAAGCCGCCCCCGCCACTGCGACCACGACGATGGAAATCACGGTCAGCAAGGTAGAACTCCTCCGCGAACTCACGGCCACCCAGGGCGTGGTCGAGCGCAAGACGACCATCCCCATTCTCTCGAATTATTTGTTTGAAGCCGCGGGCGACAAACTGTCGCTGACCGCGACGGATCTCGACCTCAGCCTGCGCACGTCCTGCAACGCCAAGGTGAAAAAAGAGGGGGCCTGCACCATTCCCGCGCGCAAGCTCTACGACTATGTGAAGCTGCTGCCCGACGCCGACATCACCATCCGCCTGCTGGAGAATCATTGGGTCAGCATTCGGTGCGGCCGGTCGAATACCAAGATGGTGGGCCTGGCGCGCTCGAATTTCCCCGGACTGCCCGTCTTTCCGTCGGCGGGAGTGATCAAGATTCCAGCCGCCGTGCTGCGCTCCATGATCGCGAAGACCGGCTTCGCCATCGCCAATGAAGAGTCGCGGTACACGCTCAACGGCGCGCTGATGGTGCTTAAGCCCGAGTCCATCACCATGGTCGCCACCGATGGCCATCGCCTGGCGCACATCGAGCGCTCGGGAGAAAAATTTGAAGGCGTCTCGGGCGAGATGAAAACGCTGATCCCGAAAAAAGCGATGGACGAACTCAAGTCGCTGCTCGACTCCGACATCGAGACCATCGACTTCGCGAAAGACGAATCGACGCTGTTCTTCCGCGTCGGCCCGCGCCTGCTCACGTCGCGCCAACTGACCGGCCAGTTCCCCAACTACGAGGCCGTGCTGCCCAAGGACATCACCAAGTCCATCGTCCTTCACGGCGATGAACTTGGCGGCGCGATCTCACGCGTGGCGCAATTTGCCGACGAGCGTTCCCGGGCCGTCCGCCTCCGGCTCGACAAAAACGAACTGAAACTCTCCGCCTCGTCCACCGAAACCGGCGAGTCCGAGGACTCCATCGAGATCGATTACAGCGGCGACGCGATGGCCATTGGCTTCAACGCTCAATACCTGCTCGATTTCATCAAGGCCGTGGGCGCGGGCGAGGTAAAACTCGAATTGAAGGATTCGCAGTCCGCCGGCCAACTGCGGCCCGCCGAAGGCGAGGATTACAAGTACCGCTACATCGTAATGCCGATGCGGATTTGAGGATCGCGGAGGAGGACGGATTTTTCGGGCTGATGGTGTTTACAAGAACTCCACAAACGAGTCCGCAATGTCCGCGCCGTGATTATTGGCGATGCGCGTGGCGGTGCGCTCCACGTTTTTCATCAGGCCTTCCAGATAGTCGCGCGAGTGCGAGATGGCGACGACGCCGATGGTCGCCTGGTTCCAGAGGTTCGAGGGATCGAGCTCAGCCACGGACACATTGAACGAGGTGCGGAGCCGGTCTTTCAGGCTGCGCACCACCTGCCGCTTGTCCTTGAGCGAGTGCGCGGCTTCAATCCGCAACTCCAGCGTGAGCGAAGCGACCATAAGGACCTATACTAACGCCAACAAAACTAATGCGGACAGCGACTCCCGAACTGTGCTACACTGTAAGTGCTAAGTTTGATCGGCAGTGAGTAGAAGGTCGGTACCGCCAACCAGCGTCACACCACTTCCACAAGCAACGAATCTTCTCAGCACATTTCAATCAGCAACAAAGAATAGGAACATTACCAAATGGCAGAACAAGGAACAGTGAAGTGGTTTAACGACGCCAAGGGCTACGGCTTCATCAGCCGTCAAAATGGCGAAGACGTTTTCGTGCATTTCTCCGCCATCCAGTCGGGTGGCTTCAAGAGCCTGCAAGAAGGCCAGACCGTCCAGTTCGACGTGACCAAAGGCCCCAAGGGCTGGCAAGCGGAGAACGTTACCGCAGTCTAGGTAACGCCGAAGATCGTCTGGAAAAAGACCTCTGGAAAACGATCTCAAAGTAGAAAGTGCCCGGGTTTCGCAAGAAACCCGGGCATTTTCGCATCTAAATATATGATGCAAAGTCGATCGTCATTCCCAGGAGAGGCTGATCGCCGCAACCAAGCCGCCCGAAGGCGCAAAGAAGACGTAAGTGAGAAGAAGGCAGTATCCATGCCACTCGACACAATAGTACGCAGGCGTAAGAAAGCAGCCCTGCTGGCAGCCACGATAGTTCTGACGGTGCTTGGCAGCCTGATGGCTCCGCGAATCCAAGCCCAGACTCGGCAAGTACCTCCCTCTTCCGATCTCTTCGTAATACAGGGACGCATCACGGCGATCCAAGGCGATCTGGTTTCCGTCAAAACGCCCGACGGCTACCCTGGCGGTCCGGGACCGCATGCTCAGTTCGTGGTCTCGGGGCCGACCTTCAAGGTCGATATTTCTCATGCACGCATCCTGTTGCCCGATGGAAAGCAGGCAGACAATCGGCCACTCGCGGCCGGCGATCGCATCGTTGTGGTGCTGAGCGGGGTAGTGCTGAGCGCGGCGGGCCCCGAGTCGCCCGCGCCCAATTCGACTCGGGCCGGGGACCAGACCAATTTCGCCTCCATTGTCGAACGCGTCGCTGAGAGCGATAAGATCACTACTCACTAATCCGCAGCCGGGCGCGGCGGCAAAAAATGGAGGCCCTGTTGGTTAGGGCCTCCAGAAGAACTGCAATTCTCAGGCACTCAACGCTTACTTGCCGAGGTGGCCGCGCGGGCTTCCGATGCCCGTGCACTGGTCATAGCCTGCACCAGCCGCGTGGCCGTTCGATCCTGTCGTGACGTCGTAGAAATTGACGCCGTAAGCAGTGTTCGCGAAAAGCTGCGAATAGAGCAACTCGTTCTCGTGCGTCTCGTAGTAGCCGCCTCCCGGAGGCGCCTGACCGAGCCGGTTGTTCGATGCATTGACGATGCCCGCCAGTGCCGGCGAAGAGACGCTGGTGCCGCCAACCACGTACCAGGCGCCGCCCTCGTCCGTATCGTAGACCCACACGCCGCTGTTCGGATCGGCTTCGAATGAAATGTCAGGAGTGGATCGTGCCGACTGCCCGAACAGTTCATACTGATAGTTGGCCCACGGTCCCATGCCGGCGGAGATGCTGGGCGGATTGGTCCAGCCTTCCACCGCGCTCGAACCGCCGCCCGAGTCAGCCCAGCAGCTCTCACTCAGGAAATTGCCGTTCACGTCGCGGTTGATGGTGGTACCGCCTGCGGAGACCACCCAGGGCGAAGCGCTGGGATACAGAACTTCCGATCCCGAGTCGCCCGCCGACGCAAAGTAAGTGATGTCTTTCCAGTAGTAGCGGAACAGGTAATTGTCGTCCTGTTGTTCGGTCAAAGTGCCACCGCCGTCTCCCGATTTTCCAACGTAGCTCTCGGGGTATCCCCAACTATTGGAGATATCGCCGCCGCCGTAGGCATTCACGTAGATACCCGCGACCTCTTCGGCAAAAAGCAGGTCGGGCAGATTTTGCGTGCAGGCCTCGACCAGAACGATGGTCGCGGACGGCGCCATGGCGTGAGCCCACTCGATGTCCAGAGATTCTTCCAGATCCCAGCCGTAATAATTGGCCGGAGGCGGCGTGCCGGCGCAACTGGCCGTCAGTCCGTTCAAATTGCCCCAACTGTTGTTGGCATAGACCTTGATGAAGTTGGCAGCGGGCAAGCCAAAGTAGCTGCTGAAGTATGACAAGTTGGACGCCGCATAGGGATCGTCATAGTCATCGACCAGACCGATCGCGCCCCAGCCGCCGTGGCGTTCTTCCTATTTCTTCAGTTCACCACCTGCACCAGCACCGGAGACGTGCTTCCATTGATGTTCGTCGTGCCCGGGTAAACTGCCGTGATGTTGTGCGAGCCGGAGCTTAGAGACGACGTGGTAAAGCTGGCCACGCCGTTCTTCAAATTCCCCGTGCCTAATGCCGTGTTCCCATCCATGAACGTGACTTTTCCCGTCGACGTCGTGGTTGGCGATGTCACCGTGGCCGTGAATTTTACCTTCTGCTTCACCTTGGAAGGATTCGGCGCAGAAGTTAGCGCCGTCGACGAAGTCGCTTTATTCACTACCTGCTTGAGCGCCGACGACTTGCTCCCCGCGTGCCCAGCGTCTCCACCATAGACTGCGGTGATCGAGTAGGTGCCGACGGTGAGAGTGGAGGTGATAAATTGAGCCACACCGCCGCTCAGCGTCGCCGTCCCGATCGACTTCTTCCCGCTCAAGAACGTCACGGTTCCGGTGGGCGTCGGCCCTGAGGTGCTTACCGTCGCCGTGAACGTTACCGCCTGCCCGTAAATCGACGGATTCGGACTGGAGGTGAGCGACGTGCTCGTCGTGTCTTGCTTCACCACCTGCGTCAGAATCGACGACGTGCTGCCTGCGTTCGCCGCATCGCCGGAGTAGCTTGCCGTGATCGACAGGCTGCCGACCGGCAGAGCCGTTGTGTTCAGAACGGCCACGCCGCCGCTCAGCGCCGCGCTGCCAAACGAAACCCCGCCGTTCAGGAACGTTACTGTTCCCGTCGGAGTCGGTCCCGCCGAACTTACCGTCGCCGTAAACGTCACGGTCTGTCCGAAGTTCGACGGATTCGGACTCGACGCCAGCCCTGTGCTCGTCGTGTATTGATTCACGACCTGCGTGATCGAGTTGGAACTCCCTGATTTGTATTTCGAATCCCCCGAGTAATTGGCTACGATGGAGAAGCTTCCCGCGGCTGGGAATGCCGTCGTGATGCTGCCTTTCCCGTTCGCCAGCGTCACCGTTCCCAGGTTCGTCGATCCTTCCTGGAACTTAACGGTTCCCGTTGGAACCGGCCCACTCCCCGTCACCACCACCGATAAAGTCACTGACTGATCGACGAAGGACGGGTTCGGCGTGGACGTGAGCGTGACGGTCGGCGTCAGTTGCCCAGTCACGGCAATCATGAACACGGTGCCGCCGCCGAGCGCGACATTCGCTCCACCCGAGGAGGTCGTGCTATACAAGTTGCCCGACGCGTCCTGAATCAAACCACCCTCGGGATACGCGCCATCGGTGCAGTCCGTGCCGCCCTGCGAACAGAAGCTGTAGAGCACTGACTCACTCCAGGCGCCACCCTGCTGCCCCGGAGGTGACAGCTCGAACACCGTGCCGCAAGTGAGCAGGCCATTGATGTCGCATCCTGCATTGCCCGCACCACCGCCGTCGGTTGTGCCATAAAGACTGCCGACGGAGTCCAGCAGCAGGCCCGCGAGGGGGTATGCGCCGTCCGTGCAATTCGCGCCGCCGGTTGAGCAGAAGCTGTAAAGCACCGTTTCCGCGCCCGCCGGACTCAACTCGAACGCCGTGCCATAGCCGAATGCGCCGCCAATGTTTGTGGTGCTGTAGAAGTTGCCCGCCGCGTCCTGAATCAGACCCGCGAGAGGATTTGCCCCATCGGTGCAGCTCGTGCCCCCCGTTGAGCAGAAGCTATAAAGCACCGTCTCAACGCCGGCTTTCGTCAGCTTGAATACTGTGCCCGATTGGTTGGCGCCGCCCTGAAAGGTGGTGCCGTACAGGTTCCCGGCAGCGTCTTGAAACAGGCTGCCCTCGGGAGTATTCCCATCCCCCGTGCTCGGCTGTCTGAAGCTGTACAACACTGACTCGACGCCCGCCGCATTCACCTCAAACACCGCGCCCCAGCCGTGCGGGCCACCACCATAGGTTGTGCCGTATAGGTTGCCGGCGGCATCCTGAATCAGGCCGGCCACCGGATTTTCCCCGTCCGCGCAGCCTTTCAGCGCGCAAAAGTTGTAAAGCACGACTTCGGTCCACGCCCCGCCTTGTTGCGACGGAGGCTCAAGCTTAAACACGGTTCCGCTGTTGTAGATACCACCGGAAGACGTCGTCCCATACAGATTCCCCGCCGCATCTTCGACCAGAGGAGCAGTCGGCAGCGCTCCGTCCGTGCAGTTTGCGGCTGTGCAAAAACTGTAGAGGACGGTTTCCTGACCGGCGTTGTTCACCTCGAACACCGCTCCGGCGCCGGTGCCGCCGTTGGCGCCGGAGTTGGCTCCGCCGAAGGAGGTGGTGCCGTAGAGGTTGCCGACGGCGTCGCGGATCAGGCTGGTGTAGGAGGTGGAACCGTCGGTGCAGCTCGGTTGGGAGCAGAAGTTATAGAGGGTGGTGAAGGTGGTGCCAGACTCGATTCTTGCCTTGTGAGCTTTCGTCTTCGAGTGCAGCCTGGGCGATTTGGTCTCCCGGATTGCGGGCGCTTGGGCCTGGGCTCGAAAGCCTGTAAGTGAAAGTAAAATAATGGCTAAAGTGCACGATAGGCCGACACGAATGCTTACTCTTCTAGAGCTGCCCACACGAGTGATCATTACCATCCCCCAGTCCGGAGAGTTCAAAGTTGGTTAAGTTTTAAGTGGGCCGAGTGCGGCCCAAGCGTCAGATTTACTGCTGTCGGGGCGACGTTTCCCCGGGAGGAAATTGAATCTTAAGGTAGCCCCGACGGTGTGTCAATACCACCAACGTGAACGGAACGTGAAGAGTAGGGGGGCCGGAATATGCCGAAAATAGTTACTGAGTCATAAACAAAAATTGTGCCTCATTTTTAACTACTTAAATAGCACCGGAGGGTGGTTAATTGTGATATAGGGAAGGGCTGAAATGCGGTGTGTGTTTCGTTGATTCGGGCCGTAAGTTGTAGACCGGGAAGCGCTTAGGGGATGCGATGTTGGCGCAATTCTGGGGACTTGTAGTTTGGGATTTTTGATTTGCGATGTAAGGCATTGATTTTATTAGGGATTGTGGCTGTGGCGTTGAAGGACCGGGTGGGATCCTGTGAGGGCGGCTTGAGTTGTTGTAATTTGCTACGCCGCCGTTTGACGGGTAGAGATTTGGTGATCCGGCAGTTGGTGAGGGACTGGGACGGCTGAGGTCGTGGCTGTGCCGTGCTTTGCGGGCGGAGACACTGCTGAAGTTGGGGAGGTCAAAATCCCCACCCTAAAATCGCACAGTGCGCAATTTTAAGGGTGGGGCACCCTCCGCATCGTTGCCGGACGGCCGGGCAAGATCAGCACCAACATCAACACCAACATCAACACCAACACCAAACACTTACACCAAACACTTACACCAAACACTTACACCAACATCTACATCACGGTAAGATCTGATGGTTAGATTGGGGTGCTGCCTTTGAAGAGCCAGATTAGGTCGATTATTAAGATGATAACTACCATTAACTCTAGGACGAAGGCGCGGGATTGGTGGAATTGGTCGACCATGAAGCGGTAGAGTTCTTCGGCGGTGTGGACTTTCTGGTTGACTAAGTCTTTGTAATCGGTGACGCCGATTTTGGAGGCGGCTACTTTGTAGAGGCGAGCGGAGAACATGTCGCTTAGAAATTTGATGGCGTTGTCGGCGCGCTCGGTGAGTTCGTCGACGTCTAAGAGCATGGTGTGGAGGCGGGTGGCGCGGCGGGCGGTGCGCCAGCGGGCCCAGATGCCGCTTTTGCCGTGGTCCATGAACTGGTAGACGCTTTGCAGTTCGTGGGTGAGCAGCTCGTCGTAGTGGCGGAATTCGAGGAGCTGGGAGTTGGCGTATTCGAGGAGCTGGATGGCGGTTTCGGCGCCGGCGGCGTTGTCGTAGAGGAAGGCGCCGTTCCAGCCGATGACGGCGAGGTCGTTGGGGTAATAGGAGATGCGGGACTGGAGAATTTCCTGGCGCTCGCCGTCGGAGAGCGGAGAGTTTTCGCCGCGAACAATTTGTGCGATGCGGCCGCCTTCGGCGGCGAGGAGATCGTTGGCGGAGGGATTGCCGGCGACGTCGCGGACGTGGAAGACAAAGTAGTCTTCGGTGAGCCACTCGCCGTAGGGGCTGGGTTCGTCTTCGTGGGTGGACTTGGGATCGCGCGACTTTGTATCGTTGAATCTGGTCTCGTTGAATCTGGTCTCGGTGAATCGGGACTCGGCGAATGTGGAGTCGGTGGATTTGGAGTCGGTGGGCTGGGCTTCGTAGGGCTTGACGAGGGCGGGATAGGCGCGGTCGAGTTTTTGCTCGACGATTTTGCGGGCGAAGGCGGTGAAGTCGGTGTCCCAAACCCAGCGGCTGGCGAGGCGGACGAGGGTGTCCCAGTCGCCGGAGAAGGGGAGTTCGAAGACGACGGATAGGACGCCGTAGTCGTAGTACTTGATTTGGGCGTCGAGGCGCTCGCCGCTTTCGAGGACGAGGGGCTCGACGCGCTCGACGACCGGGGGGCGCTGGTAGCGGACGTAGCCGGGGGCGGGATGCTTGAAGCTGGCCTCCTGGCGGCGTGCGCCGAAGATGGTGCGGAGAAGGTCGAGGCGGATTTCTTCGGAGACGTCGAACTGGATGAGGACGAGGACGGAGCCCTGGAGAGTGGCGGGCGGGGCGGCGGGCGTCGCGGCGGGGAGAGTCGGGTTGGTGGTTTCCATATTTGAGGGCAGCTCGTGTGCCGCAGGCAGGGGCGAATCGGAGGCGCGGCGGGGATCGAAGGCGCTCGAATGAGCCTCTGCCTGAGTCTATTGTCCCAGAAAAGGGGGAGGATGGGCAGGGGAGGATAATTGGGGGGAAATGGCGCGTTTATCCAGGGGCCTGAGGTGGGACGACAGGTCCGGCTTGGAATAGGATAGTGGCGGATGGAACTTTACGTCATCGCTGGGCCGAACGGAGTGGGGAAGACTACGTTTGCGCGGGAGTTTCTGCCGAACTTTGCGGACTGCAAGAATTTTGTGAATGCCGATTTGATCGCGCAAGGGATGGCGCCTTTTTCTCCGGAGACGGCGGCGGTGCGAGCGGGGAGAATGATGCTCGGCGAGATTCGGTCGTTTGCGAAGAGGCGAGTGTCGTTTGCATTCGAGACGACGCTGTCTGGGCGGGGCTACATTGCTTTGCTACGACAATTGAAGGCGCGGGGATATAAGATCCATGTCTTCTTCTTGTGGGTCAGCAGCGTCGATCTGGCTTTGTCGCGAGTTCGGGAGCGGGTTGCGAGAGGTGGGCACGATGTGCCGGAAGCGGTGGTTCGGCGGCGATTTGAGCGGTCGATGGGGAACTTTCTGAGCCTCTATCGCGGCCTGGCGGATCGATGGACTCTATTCGACAATTCGGGCGATGCTCCCACAGTGATCGCATTGGAGAAGAACAAACGGGTTCGTATAATGGACAGGAACCTTTATAGCGCGTTGGTCAAGCTTTACGGTCGCATATGAGCAAGCCTTCCAAAGCCGTCTTACGGTTGCCGATTGAGAAGCGGGCGGAAATTGCTTTCAAGATTGCCGTGGCGAAGGCGATTGACGAACACGCTCGGCTGGGGCTGCCGGTGTATGTTTGGCGCGACGGGCGGGTGGTGGAGTTATCGCCGGACGAGGTGCGCAAGCCTTCCGGGAGCTCGCGCGACAAGTAGTGCTGCTCCGAAAAGACCCAGATCTCGAAAACGGCGAGAGACTTGGCGGCGGCCTGGAACGGCCCCACTCAAGCCAAAAGAGGGCTTGAATGGGGCACCTCCAGCTCCGAAGTTACGGCTTCCCAGTGCTTAGGCCAGAGTAGGGCTCCGCTGAATGAACGTGGTGGCTGCCAGCTATGCCATAAGTAATTGATAGTGCGAATCGTAGCCTCTTTCTCAGGATTCTTAGGGAAGGTTCTTTTCAATCGTTCGCGCTCTTCGCGTGCGCAAATCTCTCGTTTTCCCTTGGACAAGATCTCTTGCATAACGATTAAGATCGGATTGAAACAGTCGTCCGCGTCACTTTGGTCCTCGGATTCATCGAGAAATCCGCGAATTGCTAGAATGCGCGCCATTAATATCTCCGGACCTTTCGGCGCTAGGTCATCCACGAGCGCGTATGAGCCGTCGAGCGACTTGTTGAGCGCTTTGCCAATAGCGGCGATCAGTTCACCTTCGCTCACTCGCCAGGCCCCATGTCCGCCTGCCTTCGCCAGCTTCGGCACCGCGCAACTGGCTACAGCGCCGTTTTTCCCCCATAGACTTGTCGCACCGTATAGCCCAAGCTCGTAGTGGTATTGTCCATCACCCTGGAGTCGGTACAAGCTAAACATGCAATTTTCCTCCCTCCTGACCAGGTGGTTATATCAAAGTAGCATGCTGTGCCTTTGTTCGATTTCTTGGCACGGGGCTCTTACCTTCTTCTCGCGATGGCCCAGAGTAACGCGGCGCTGGCGGCCATGCCTGCCATCGCCAGGCCGGTGCGCTTCATGGATTTGTTGATGGCGGCTTGGTGCGGCATCACCCAGGCGTCTTCTGGGAAATGTCTTGGGGCCGGGTCGAACAGGGGGAAGCCTTCTGGGGTTTCGATGGATTCGCGGAGGGCCATTTGCAGGACCTCGGCTAGATGGAAGGCGTGGCGGTCGGTTTCCTGGGCGATTTGTTCGCGGCAACTGAAGCCGTCGGCGACGATCAGCCAGTCGGTGGGGGCCTGGCGGACGGCGGGGAGGAGTTCTAACTCGCCGATGGATTTCGACACGGCGTACTTTTCTTTTTCAAAACCAAACGCGCCGGCCATGCCGCAGCATCCGGGGGCGGGGGCGGTGAAGTCGACGCCCATGCGGCGGAGAACGGATTCTTCGGCGGTCATCTTCATTAAAGATTTGTGGTGGCAGTGGCCGTGGACGAGCGCTTTGCGGGCTAGTTTGGGGATGGGGAAACTGGGGGCGAACTGCTCCAGGAATTCGCTGAGGAGGAAGACCTGCTGGGAGAGCTGGCGGGCGCGCTGGTCGCGGGGGAAGAGGTTGAGGAGTTCGTCGCGGAAGACGGAGGCGCAACTGGGCTCGAGGACGACGATGGGCGTGCGGTTTTCGATTTCGAGGGACAGCTCGTCGAGGATGCGGAGGAGGAGGGATTTGGCGCGGTCGAGTTCGCCGACGTCGTAGAGAGGACGGCCGCAGCAAAGGTGAGTGCTGGGGACGAGGACGTGGAATCCGGCGGCGGCGAGGACTTCGGCGGCGGCGATGGAGGTGGAGGGGAGGAAGTGATTGTTGAAAGTATCAGCCCAGAGGAGAACGGAGCTCTGGTTGGGTTGAGAGGCTGCCGAGCCGCGCTCGGCTCTCACGCGACCTGTGCCCACACGATGATTTCCTACACGGCTTTTCTGCCACCACTCCTGAAAGGTCTGGGGGGCTAAGGCGGGGAGGCGGCGGTTGGCGTGGACTCCGCCGGCTTTTTTTGCGAGGTCGCGGAGGCCGGGGAGTTGGGTGGCTAGATTCACCAGGCCGGGGACGTGCGACCCCGCTCTCAGCCAGAGATCGAAATTGGCCAGGGCGAAGGCGTTGAGCGGGCGGCGATTGAATTCGTAGTAGTGGGAGAGGAATTCGGATTTGTAGGTGGCGACGTCGACGCCGACGGGGCAATCGCTTTTGCAGCCTTTGCAGGCGAGGCAGAGATCGAGAGCGTCTTTGATGGCTTCATTGCGCCAGCCATCCTGAATGGGCGCGCCGCGGAAGCCGTCTCGCGAGGGGGCGCTGCCTTGCTCGGCGCTGACCGCATCTTGATCGGCGGCGGAGGCGCCCGGGACGGGGCGTTTGGCGGCGGATTCCACGTAGCCGTTGGTCATTTCCCAAAGAAGGTGAGCGCGGCCGCGGGTGGAGTGCTCTTCGGCGCGGGTCACGCGATAGCTGGGACACATGACGCCGCCCGAATCGCGGCGGCACTTGCCGACTCCGACGCAGCGCAGGGTGGCGGACGCGAGGCTGCCGTAGTCGTCGGGAAACTGGAAGTGCGTTTTGGGCTGCCAGGGAGAATAGTCGGGACCGAGGCGGAGATTTTCGTCGAGGCGGTAGGGGTCGATGAGCTTGCCGGGATTCATCATCCAGGCGGGATCCCAGAGCGACTTGAAGTCGCGGAAGGCCTGCATGAGATCGGGGCCAAACATTTTGGGGAGGAGTTCGCCGCGAGACTGGCCGTCGCCGTGTTCGCCGGAGAGCGAGCCGCCGTAGCGGACGACGAGGTCGGCGGCCTCTTCCATGAACTGGCGAAATTTGCGTACGCCTTCGGTGGACTGGAGATCGTAATCCATGCGGGTGTGGACGCAGGCGTGGCCGAAGTGGCCGTAGAAGGCGCCTTCGTAATGGAAGGCCTGCATGAGGCGGCGAAGATCGCGGAGGTAGGCGCCGAGTTTTTCGGGAGCGACGGCGGAATCTTCGAAACCTTCCCATCGGATGGGCTCGCCGGAAACGTGGGCGGTGACGCCGAGGCCGGATTCGCGAACGTCCCAGACGCGGCGAGCCTGGCGCGGATCGGTGATGAGGCGCATGTCAGGCGGGGCAACGTCGCGGTCGAGGGTGGCCATGAGACGGTGGGCTTTGGCTTCAGCTTCGGCGGCGGAGTCGGCGCCGAATTCCACCATGAGCCATCCGCAACCTTCGGGGAGAAGCGCGAGCGCGTCGAGGTTGAGACCTTTGCGGCGGCTGGCGTTGACGATGATGTCGTCGAAGCCTTCGAGGCCGATGGGACCGAACTCCATGATTTGCGGGACGCGGTCGGCGCAGATGAAAACGTCGGGCCAGCCGATGACGAGAAGGACGCGGTGGGGCGGGCTTTGAACGAGGCGGCAGGTGGCCTCGAGGATGGTGGCGCAGGTGCCTTCGGAGCCGACGAGTGCGCGGGCGACGTGGAAACCGTTTTCGGGGAGCAGGTGGTTGAGGTTGTATCCGGAGACGCGGCGGGGGATGTTGGGGAATTGGCGGCGGACCTGATCGCCGTAGCGATCGGCGAGTTGCTTGAGGCCGGAGTAGAGATGGGCGCTACGGCCGCCGGCGTTTTGGATGCGGGCGAATTCGTCGGCGTCGGTGGCGCCGACGTGGAGAAGGTCGCCGTCGTAAGTGAGGACTTCGAGGGCCTCGATGTTGTCGTCGGTTTTGCCGGCCATGATGGAGTGGACGCCGCAGGAGTTGTTGCCGATCATGCCGCCGAGGGTGCAGCGCTCGTGGGTAGCGGGATCGGGGGCGAAGGTGAGGTGATGCTTCTCGGCCTCGGCGCGGAGGGAGTCGAGGATGACGCCGGGCTGTACGCGGGCGATGCGGCGCTCGGGATCGACCTCGAGGATGCGGTCCATGTATTTGGAGAAGTCGAGAATGACGGCGGCGTTGCAGCATTGACCGGCGAGGGAGGTGCCGCCGCCGCGGGCGAGGAGCGGGGCGCGATGGTCGCGGCAGAGGGCGACGGTGGCGAGGACGTCTTCTTTGTCGCGCGGGATGACGACACCGATGGGGACCTGGCGGTAGTTGGAGCCGTCGGTCGCATAGAGAGCGCGGGAGCCGTTGTCGAAGCGGACTTCGCCGCGAAGGTGACGGCGGAGGGAGGCTTCGAGCGCCTGCGCGTCCAGTTGAGCGGAACCCAAATGAGCGGAATCTGTGGATGAGGGCATAGGGGTACAGAACATCTTAAGTCAGAAGGCGGAAGTTAGAAGGCAGAAGTTTTGGGAGGGCGGAGATGAGAAGTCAGAAGTGAGAAGTCAGAAGGCTGAAGTCTGAGGGCAGAAGTTTCGGGAGGTCAGATTGCAGACGTTTGGGCTTGGGAGCGGTTGGGGTTCGTACTCGACCGCGGCTTTTTGGTTGAGTCCGGGATGGCTCTTTTTGGGAATTTGGAATGGGATAAAAAGACTTTGGTTGGGGGAGTGAGTTGGGAGTAGTATGCTTTTTGCTGTGTGGGGCGGGAGACTATGACGAATACGGAAACGATTGAGACGCTGTTGCGGGGGAAGCAGAACCGGAAGATATTTTCGGTGTCGCCGGAGCAGTCGGTGTACGAGGCGATTGAGAAGATGGCGCTGGAGGGGATTGGCGCGGTTCTGGTAATGGCGGGGAACAGGCTGGTGGGAATTTTGTCGGAGCGGGATTATGCGCGGAAGGTGGTACTGAAGGGGCACGCGTCGAAGGAGACGCTGGTGAGCGACATTATGAGCACGCCGGTGGTGTATGTGACGCCGAAGAACACGGTGGATGAGTGCATGGCGATTATGACGAACCGGCGGTTCCGGCATTTGCCGGTGATGGAGAACGAGGTGCCGGTGGGCGTGGTGTCGATTGGGGATCTGGTGCGGTGGACGATCTCAGGACAGGCGCAGGCCATTCAGGAGTTGGAGGGGTACATTACGGGGCGGTATCCGGGGTAGGGGTTCAGGTCTCAGGTCTCAGGTCTCAGGTCTCAGGTCTCAGGTCTCAGGTCTCAGGTCTCAGGTCTCAGGTCTCAGGGATGCTTGTTTCGCTTGGGTGGATGTCTTCGTCTCTCTTTCTTCTTCGACAATTCCTTTTAATCCAGAGGCGGGTGCGGTAATGCGCCGGGCTTAGTGCCAGAGGCGGGTGGTGTAGTCGGCCATGCTTAGGGTCAGGAGCAGGAACAGGAAGAAAATTGCGCTGACAATTACCAGGCCGGTTAATTTTTCGTGGGTGTATTTTACGTGCATGAAGAAGAGCACTACGAGGATGGCTTTGAAGGTGGCGATGGTGAGAGCGACGATGGTGTTGAGGGGGCCGAGGTCGATGAAGGCGACTCCGGCGGTGAGGGCGGTGCAGATTAAGAGGACGATCCAGATGGCGACGGACGAACCGATGGACGAGATGTGCTCGTGGGGCGTGGCGGTGTTTTGGGAAGCGTTGGAGTGTTCAGTCATTGGGTCACCTGTGGCGGTCGATCAGGTAGAGCAACGGGAATAAATAAATCCAGACAATATCTACGAAGTGCCAGTAGAGGCCGGCATTTTCAATGGGCGTGTAATAGTTGGCGGAGTATTTTCCGCGCCAGGCCCAGACGGCGAGCGTGCCGAAGAGGCCGACGCCGATGATCATGTGCAGAGCGTGCATGCCGGTCATGGCGAAATAGAGCGAGAAATAGATTTCTGCGTGACGCGGATTGACCTGCTGGTCGGGATGACTGGGGACGGTTCCGTGATAGGCGAAGGACGGACCGGGGACGTGGTGGTTCTCGAATTTTTCTTTGTACTCGATGCCCTTGACGCCGAGAAAGACGAGGCCGAGAAGAATGGTGAAGACGAGCCACATGGTGAGGGCTTTGCGCTTGTTGAGTTGAGCGGCGCGGACGGCTAGAACCACGGTGAGACTGGAGCAGAGCAGGACGGCGGTATTGATGGCGCCGTACCAGATGTTGAGGGTCTGGCTGGCGGAGCCGAAGTCACCGAAATACTTGTAGCGGTAGACGAGATAGGCGCAGAACATGCCGCCGAAGAACATGACTTCCTGCGCGAGGAAGAGCCACATGCCGAGACTGGCGGCATTTTTCTGCTGCTCCTCGGTGACGAAGTGATGGAGGAGCGCGGGATTCGGCTCTTCGTGGGGAACGATGGCGGCGGCTTCATTAGTGGCCAACGGGAACCTCCTGCTGGTCTGGAATTTCGCCGAGTTCCTCGTAGTTATAGGCTTCCCAGGTCACGATGGGCTGCTCCTCGAAGTTAGAAGTTGGGGGCGGCGAGGGAACCTGCCACTCGAGGCCGGCGGCGTTCCAGGGATTGGCGGGCGCGGGCTTGCCGTAGCGAATCGACCAGACAAAATAAACCATGGGGAGCAAGTAGCCGACGGCGAGAATGGTGGCGCCGGCGGTGGAAAGAACGTTGAGGACCTGGAACTCGGCGGGATAGGCGTGATAGCGGCGCGGCATGCCCATGTAGCCGAGAATGAACTGCGGGAAGAAGGTGAGATTGAATCCGATGAAGACGATGAGGGCGGCGAGCTTGCCCCAGCCTTCGGGATACATGCGGCCGGTAATTTTGGGCCACCAGAAGTGCAATCCGGCGAGATAGGCGAGCACCATGCCTCCGACCATGACGTAGTGGAAGTGGGCGACGACGAAGTAGGTGTCGGTGACGTGAACGTCGATGCCGAGGCAGGCGAGGAAGAGGCCGGTGAGACCTCCGATGGTGAAGAGGCCGATGAAGCCGAAGGCGTAGAGCATCGGGGTCTGATAGGTGATGGAGCCTTTGTACATGGTCGAGGTCCAGTTGAAGACCTTGACGGCGGAGGGCACGGCGACGAAGTAACTGAGGAGCGAGAAGACGAGCGCGGAGTAAACGGAGATTCCGGCGACGAACATGTGATGCGCCCAGACAAGGAAGCCGAGAACGGCGATGGCGAGGACGGCGAGAGCCATGGCTTTGTAGCCGAAGATGCGCTTGCGGGAGAAGCAGCAGACGATCTCGCTGACAATGCCCATGCCGGGGAGAATCATGATGTAGACGGCGGGATGCGAGTAGAACCAGAACAGGTGCTGGAAGAGCAGCGGATCGCCGCCGAGCGCGGGGTTGAAGATGCCGAGATGGAGGAGGCGCTCGAGGGCGACGAGGACGAGAGTGATGGCGACGACGGGCGTGCCCAGAACCTGAATGATGCTGGTGGCGTAATGCGACCAGACGAAGAGGGGCAGGCGATCCCAAGTCATGCCGGGGGCGCGCATGCGGTGGATGGTGACGATGAAGTTGAGGCCGGTGAGGATGGAGGAGAAACCGGCGATGAAGATGGCGATGGCGGCGGTGATGACGTCGGTTTTGAGAAATTCGGTGCTGAGCGGAGTGTAGAAGGTCCAGCCGGTGTCAACGCCGCCGGCGAGGATGGTGTAGACCATGAGGAGGCCGCCGGCGATGTAGAGATACCAGCTCAGGAGGTTGATGCGCGGGAAGGCGAGATCCCTGGCGCCGATCATGATCGGGATCAAGAAGTTGCCGAGGACGGCGGGAACGGCGGGAATGAGAAAGAAGAACACCATGACCTGGCCGTGCATGGTGAAGAGCTTGTTGTAGGTGTCAGACTGAACGAGGTCGCCGGCGGGGGTGAGGAGTTCGAGACGGATGAGGAGCGCGAAGAAGCCGCCAATAAAGAAAAAGAGAGTGACGGAGAGCAGGTAGAGTATCGCGATGCGCTTGTGATCGCGGGTGAGGAGCCAGGACTTGATTCCGTAGCCGGAATTCAGGTAGGTCTCGCGTTCGGTTACATCTACTGGTACAGCGGTTGCCATGTTGTCACCTATCGCTCAGAGATACTTGGGCATCGGCCCTTGCATTGCAATTTCTACTTACTGCGGACGGGGCAGAGCCCCGTCACCACACGATCTGATACTACTTTGCCGCGCCGGTCATCATGGCGGGCTGGGCCTGGGTGTTTTGATCGTTCGTCGGTTGACTCGCTGCCGCTTGAGTCGTTGCTGCCTGGCCGGTTGATGCCTGACCCGTTGATGTTTGACCCACGGACTTCACGTACTGGACTAGAGCGTTGAGCTGCTCGTCGCTGATCTGGCCCTGATACGTGGGCATGATGGGCTTGAACCCCTGGACGATTTTTGCGCCCGGATCGACGATGGACTCGCGAATGTAATTTTCGTCGGCGATGAGGGTGCGGCCATCTTCGAGGACGACGGGCTTGCCGTAGAGTCCGGCGAGATTGGGGCCACGGCCCTCGGTGTCAGAGCGATGGCAGGTGGAGCAGCCGTATTCGGCGAAGAGAGTCTGTCCGGTGACGGCCATGGGCTGATTGCCGCCGCCGGAGGCGAGCCAGGCCTGATAGTCGCGCGGCTCCATGACGATGACCCAGCCAATCATGCCGGAGTGCTCGGTGCCGCAATACTCGGCACAAAACAGATGATAGGTGCCGGCCTTGGTGGCATGGAACCAGGCGGTAGTGTAGCGGCCGGGCAGCACGTCCTGCTTGATGCGGAAGGCGGGGACGTAAAAGCTGTGGATGACATCCTGCGAGGTCATGATCATTTTGACGTCGCGGCCGATGGGAACGTGGAGCTCGTTAATTTCGCGCTGCCCTTCGGCGTGCTCAAACTTCCACATCCACTGCTTGGCGACGGTATAGACCTCGGTGGAGTCCTGCGGGGGTGTTCGCTCGTCAAAGAAGATGACCGCGCCCCAGACGAAGAAGGTGAGGAAGATGCCGAAGGGGATGACGGTCCAGGCGACTTCGAGGAGATTGGAGCCGTCGATGGGATGGGCGGTGCGATTGTGGCTCCTGCGATATTTGATAGCAAAGACGGCGAGGGTGGCGAAGATGAGCACCGTCATGGAGGCGCAGATCAGGACAAGATAAATATAGAGAGCGTCCACGTGTCCCGCGTTGGTGGAGGCTGCGTCCGGCCAAAGTGGTATGTGTGAAAACATTAGCTGACCCTGATGGCTCCTTGAGGGCCGCGGCTGGGACGGTCAGGGCCGCGGCGAAAGAGGACAAGAAACAACATGCCCAAACACAAAATGGTAGCGATGCCGGCGAGGCGAAGGACGCGCACGATGGTGGCGCTGTACTTACCCTTGGCGGGATCGTAGTGATAGCAGTAGAGCAGGAGTTCGTCGACGGGCGTGCCGATTTTTTCGCTGGAGGCGGCGACGAGGGCGAGACGGAGATCGCTGGGCGGATAGTCGATGCCATAGTAATACTGCGCGATCTTGCCTTGCGGCGTGAGGACCATGATGGCGGTGGAGTGGGCGAACTGCTGGGTGTTGGAGTCGTACTCGTACTGGAACCCGGCGGCGTTGGCGAGGGCGGTGATTTGCGGTTGCTGGCCGACTAAGAAGTGCCAGCCTGCGGCGGCGCCGGGACGATTGTAGCGATGAAGGATTTCGGCTTTCTTTTTGGCGGCGGCTTCGGGAGTGTCTTTGGGATCGAAGCTGACGGTGATGACGTCGAACTGATTACCCACGTCGAACTTAAGGACGCGGAGGGCGCTTTCGAGGCCGTTGAGTTCTTCTCCGCAGAGCATGGGGCAGGTGAAGTAGACGAGGTTGAAGATGATGGGCTTTTTGCCAAAGTAGTCGCCGAGGCGTACGCTGCGGCCCTGATCGTCGGTGAAGGCAAGGTCGGCGGGGATGGGCTGGTTGAGATTTTGCTGGATGCCGACGTTCTTGAGTCCGGGGGGACGGAGGGTGGCCGGAGGCGAGAGGATGCCGCGGGACATGGCCTGGGCGAAGAGCGTGCTGGCTGAGAGCAGGACGATCAGCGAGGCTCTCATCAGATGCCGGCTGAAAGCTTTGACCACGTGGTGCAGGGAGGAATACGGGGGAAACCCGGCCGACCCGATCGAATTTGAGGAATGGTTACTGCGCACTGCTGCCTGCTTTCTTCTTTTGCTGTTGATCCTTCTGCTGCGGATCGGTTGATGCCGGATTCGAATTCTGCATGGGGGTTTGCGATTTTGTTTGCGCCGTTTCCTGGCGGACTGGGAGGCCGCGCGCGACGATTAACTCCATGGCGCGGTCGATGGGAATCTGGACTACGCCTTTGTCTTTATCGACCCAGTTGTACATGGCGAGCTTGCGATCCTGGTCTTCGATGTACTGGCGAAGCTGGTTGCGCTCGCTCTCTTCGAGGCGCGGCTCGGGGAAAGCCTGAATTTCGGGCGGGGTGACGGCGCGCGTATCGGCCCTCGGAGCGAGCATCGGGCTCATGGGAAGCTGGCCGGCTTTGTCGTAGTTGTCGAGGAACCGGTACATGCCGAACACGACGAAATAGATGGCGACGACAAAGACGGCGAGGCCGATCATGAAATAAATGAGGCCAGCGGGGCTGAGGTCCTGACGCTCGAAGGCGCCGTGGCTATCGAGATTGGGGGCCTGCTGTTTACTCATGGGCGGGCTCCAAGATGTCCTGCGCAGTCGCGTCGTAAGCGGGAATGAGCGGCTGCGAGCTGAGATTGCGGCAGAAATAGGCGACCCAGAGGCCGCCCATGGCAAAGGGGATGACGAGGTCGGCGAGGGTGACGGTGAACGACTGGGAGAAACTGGGTTCGATGTGCCAGAAGATTTCGACGTAGTGGGCGACGAGCATCCAGGCGGCGATCCAGACGAGGCGGCGAACGTCACGCTTGTTGGGCCGGAACAGGAGCAGGAAAAACGGGATGAAGAAATGGAAGAGCACGAGGAACAGCCCCACATATTCCCAGCCGTGATGGAGGCGGCGGAAGTACCAGGTGATTTCGTCGGGGAGATTGCCGGCCCACATGATGAGGAACTGCGAGAACGAGAAATAGGCCCAAACCATGATGAAGGCGAGCATGAGGTTGCCGTGGTCGTGGACGAAGCTCGGGCGGAGGAGGACGTTCATGGGGCGATAGTTAAAGAGGACGCGCTCAATGACGATGGCGAAGGCGAGGGCGGTGATGAGTTGCCCGGCGACGAAGATGAGGCCGTAGATGGTGGAGACCCAACTTGGGTCGAGGGACATGACCCAGTCGATGACGGCGAAGGAAACGGTGAGCGCGTAGAGGATGAGTCCCGGAGCGCTGATGCGCTTGGAACTGGCGCTAGTGTCAGAGACGGGCGGGCTGTTGTGGCGTGCGGAGAGCCGGCTGAGCGCGGTCTGCAAGATGAACCAGATGCCAAAATAAATGATGGCGCGAACGACGAAGGCGTTGAGGTTAAGGTAGTCGCGCAGAATGAACGTGTGCTTTTGCAGATGCTCGCGGATGATGGGATCGGCGATGGAATCGATGGGCATGGCCCAGGGATAGAGGCGTTTGGCGGCGAAGACAAGCGGGATGAAGAGCAGCGCCATGAGCGGTAGCGTGCGCATGGAAGCGCCGAGGATGCGGCGGATGACGGTGCCCCATTTTCCGCCGGTCATGTGGCGGACCATGACGATGGCCAGGGAGCCGAGACAGATGCCGAGCCAATCCATGTAGGAGACGAGGTAACCGCGGAAGAAGACGGTGGGATTGGTAAAGGCGATGTAGAGAGCGACGACGGTGCCGATGACGCCGACGATGAGGGCGCGCTGGCCGATGGTCCTAATGATCGGCGGCGCGGTGAGATCAATTTCAGGCGCGTGTGGGAGACGGGGCGTGGTGGTCATTTCGATTCCCCCTTCTCCGAGGTGTTGGGGGCGGGCGCGAGCTGAGGGAGAGTGGCGCCGGTGCCGGGCTCCAAAAATTCGGGCGCTTTCGAGGGAACGTCCTGGCCCTGGGGAACGTCGGCGAGGGTGGCGTTCTGGCTGAGTTGCAGGGCGCGGATGTAGGCGGCGATGCACCAGCGATCGTGGGGCGAGATTTGCGCGGAATAATCCAGCATGATGCCGTAGCCATGGGTCATGACGTCGAAGAAATGACCGATGGGAGCTTTGACGAGCCTTTCAATGTGATAGGAGGGCGGCTTTTGCGGGAAGCCGCGCGACGGGATGAAGCCGTTGCCATCGCCGAGACGGGAGTGGCACGGCGAACAATAGATGTTGTAGCGCTCGCGGCCGCGCCGCATGACTTCTTTGGTGACCGGGAAGGGCATCTGCTCGCCGAGGACGCTGCCGTTTTTTCCGGTATAGAAATAGGTGTCGGCGCGCTCATCGCCGCGGGCGACGGTGCCTGCGATGAGCGGGCGGGCGGCGCGCTGGTCAGCGAAGAAGTCGCTTTTGGCGAGCGGGTTGTAGCGGGGCTGCACGTGCATGTCGATGCGGCAGCCGACGGTGGACATGACCGCCAGCAGAATCAACGGGGAAATTTTTCGGAGGGGCAGCATTTAGCTGGGGACCTCCGCGATGGATTCGGGCTGCAGAGCTTCCAGGAACTGGCGCGTCGCCTGCGGATCGTACTTGGGATCGGTGGCAAAGACGATGAGAAAGAAACGGTCTTTGCTGGCGCGGACAAATTCCGGCACATTGAAGACGGGGTGATAGGGCATGGGCAGGCCATTGAGGGCGATCATGCCGACGACGGCGGAGATTGCGCCGAACAGAATCGTCATCTCAAAGGTGACGATGATGAACGAAGGCCAGGAGTGATAAGGGCGGCCGCCGACGTTGGTGGGATAGCTGATCACTGCGATGTAGTACTGCATGAGGTAGCCGAGGCAGCCGCCGGTGATGGCGCCGAGGAGCGTGATGAGAGCGACGCGATTTTTGTGGAAGCCGATGGCCTCCGCCATCTCCTCGATGGGGAAGGGGCTGTAGGCGTCGATCTTCTGGTAGCCGGCGTCATGCGTGGCCTGGGCCGCGACCAGGAGTTGCTGGGCAGATTTGAACTCAGCCATGGTGCCGTAAATGGTGGGAGTGGGCATTAGTGTTTACCCTCCACCTTCGCCTCGGGAAGCAACTGGCGAATTTCAAAGATCGAGATCATGGGCAGAATGCGGACAAAGAGGAACATGGCCGTCAGGAACATGCCGATGGTGCCAATGTAAGTCATCCAATCCCACTTAGTGGGGTAATACATGCCGAAGGACGAGGGGACGAAGTCGCGGGTCAGGCTGATGACGATGATGACGAAACGCTCGAGCCACATGCCGACGAGAATGACAAAAGAAATAAGGAAGAGGAAAACCGGATGCGTGCGCATCTTGCGGAACCAGAGCAGCTGCGGAATGCCGATGTTGCAGAGCAGCAGCATGTAATACCAGAAGGCGTAGGGCCCGTGGAGGCGGTTATAGAGGAGGCCGGCGTCGTAGCGATTGCCGCCGTACCAGCCGGTGAAAGCTTCGATCGCGTAGCCGTAAGCGACGATCCAACCGGTGGCGAGCATGACCTTGGCGGAGTTCTGAAGATGGCGGTCGGTGATGAAGTCTTCGAGGTTATAGATTTTGCGGATGGGGATGGCGAGCATCAACACCATGGCAAAGCCGGAGTAAATGGCACCGGCGACGAAGTAAGGCGGGAAGATAGTGGTGTGCCAGCCGGGGACGATGCCGACGGCGAAATCGAAGCTGACGACGGTGTGCACGGAGAGCACGAGGGGCGTGGCGAGTCCGGCGAGAAGAAGATAGGCCATCTCATAACGAGCCCAGTGGCGGGCGGAGCCGCGCCATCCCATGGAGAGGAGGCCGTAGATCATTTGCGCGTATTTGTTGTGGGCGCGATCGCGGAGAGTGCCGAAGTCGGGGATGAGTCCGATGAACCAGAACAGAAGTGAGACGGTGAAGTAGGTCGAGACCGCGAAGACGTCCCAGATGAGAGGACTGCGGAACTGCGGCCAGTAATTCATCGTGTTGGGGTAAGGGAACATCCAGTAATCGAGCCAGGGGCGGCCGGTGTGGACGCCGGGGAAGACGCCGGCGCAGGCGACGGCGAAGAGTGTCATGGCCTCGGCGAAACGGTTGATGGAGTTACGCCAGGACTGACGCAGTAATAAAAGGATGGCGGAGATGAGCGTGCCGGCGTGGCCGATACCGATCCACCAGACGAAGTTGACGATGGCAAAGCCCCAACCGATGGGGATGTTGATGCCCCAAATGCCGACGCCCTTGAGAAAGAGAACGCCAAGGGCGAAGAGCATCATCATGGTGGCGAGAAAGCTGACGGCAAAGCCAAAGATCCAACCGTTGGTGGTTGGACGCGTAAGCACGATGGAGCTGATCTTGTCCGTGACGGTGGCGAAGGAGTGGCCGGGCTCGATGACGGGAGCCCGCTCGACCACTGCCGATTGTTTCAGATGATCTGCCATGTCGTAAGCGCGCTCCGGTTATGTTTCCAGTTCAGGGTTGGGGTTGCGGATCTCGGCCAGGTAGGTGGTGCGGGGCCTGGTGTTGAGGTCGGCGAGCAACCCATAGTTGCGGTCGAGGGATTTGAGCTTGGCAACCTTGCTGCCGGCGTCGTTGATGTTGCCGAATTCGATGGCGTTGGCCGGACAGGACTGCTGGCAGGCGGTCTGGATGGAGCCGTCTGCGACGTGGAAAGGGCGATTCTCGCGGACCGCGGCGGTTTCGGCGTCGATGCGATGCTCGGAGATGCGCTGCACGCAGTACGTACACTTTTCCATGACGCCGCGGCTGCGCACGGTGACGTCCGGGTTGCGCATGATTTTGTATTGCGGCGTCTCCCAATCCTGAAAGAGCAGGAAGTTGAAGCGGCGAACTTTGTAAGGACAGTTGTTGGAGCAATAGCGGGTGCCGATGCAGCGGTTGTAGACCATGTCGTTGAGGCCTTCGCTGCTGTGCACGGTAGCGCCGACGGGGCAGACGAGTTCGCAGGGAGCGTTCTCGCACTGCTGGCACGGGACGGGCTGGAAGTAGGCGCTGGGATCGTCGCGATCGCCCTGGTAGTAGGCGTCGACGCGAAGCCAGTGCATGTGGCGGCCACGCTGCGTCTGATCTTTGCCGACGACGGGGATATTGTTTTCCGACTGGCAGGCGACGATGCAACTGTTGCAGCCGACGCACTTGTTGAGGTCGATGGTCATGCCCCAGGCATCGGGCGATTTTTTGTAGTCGAAGCCGGGATAGAGAGTGAGCTCGGCAGGCGGCTCGTCTTCTTTGGCGAACCTGGGCTCTTTGCGATATTCGGCGAGCGTGGCCTGGCGCACGGCGGGGCGAGTTTCGCCATCGCCGATGTCCATCGTCTGGAAGCCCTGCGTGGAAGCGAGGACATAGTGGTCGCCGGTCTTGGTGAGCTTGCCGCCGAGCGCGATCCAGAGGGCGCCGGTAGTGCGGAGCGGGTAGGCGTCGAATCCCGCGCCAGTGCCGGCGCGTCCGGCGCGAGTGCGGCCATAGCCGAGATGGACGGTGACGGAATGATCGGGATGGCCGGCCTGAATCCAAACGGGGCCGGTGACTTTGCGGCCATCAAGTTCGAGCGTGACCACGTCCATGCTCTGGAGGCCTTCGCGGTCGGCCATCTTCGGGCCGATCTGGATGGCATTATCCCAAGTGAGCTTCGACATGGGCTTGGGCAATTCCTGGAGCCAGCCGTTGTTGGAAAATTGGCCGTCGTAGATAGAGGGATCGCGGCGGAGATTGACTTCGAGCGCAGCCGAATCAGGCGCGGCGGCGGCGGGGATTGCGACCGCCTTCGCCGAGAGCTGTTTGGGCGCGTATGCGGTGCCGGCGACAAATCCATCGTTGAGGGTTTTGCGCCAGAAGGCTTCGAAGTCTGCGCCGGTGTGCTGCTTTTGCCAGTAGGACCGGACGATGTCGTAGCCGGTGGCGTCAGAGCCCATGAGCGCGGAGATGAGTTCGTGCGCGCTGTGGCCGCCATAAAGAGGAGCGATGAGGGGCTGCACCAGGCTGACGGTGCCGTCATACGCGCGGGCGTCACTCCACTCTTCGAGGTAGTGGGTTGAGTTCAAATTCCAGTGACAGAGGTGCGCCGTCTCATTCTGATAGAGGCCGTGATAGACGCGGACGGCTACTTTGGGATTGTTGAGTGCGTCTTCAAAGCCGAGATCGGCGGGCGCGTCGTAGACAGGGTTGCCGCCGACGATGACGAGCAGATCGACTTTTCCGGCGCGCATGTCGGAGACGAGTTCGCGCAGGGATTCGGTCTGGTTGACTGGATTGGCGTCGACGGGGTCGGTGTAGAAAACCGTTTTGCCGACGTTGCCGAGCGCGGCATTCATGGCGTGCGCGATCGCATGAACGGCGGGCGGCTGATGATCGCCGGCGATGACGAGGCTTGCGCCTTTGTGCTTCGCCAAGTCGGCGGCGACGGCGGCGAGAAATTTTGCAGTGCCGGGATTGGCGGACGCGGCGGCGCTCCCGCCGAGCGCGGAGGCGAGCGAGCGGGAGAAGCCTTCCACTTCACTGGCGCGAACGGGCAAGCGATGATCCGCCTTGGCTCCCGTGGGTGAGGGCGTGCTCTCGATCACGTAGAGACGACTCATGTCGGCGTCGGGATTGCGCTTGGCGGCGAAATCGCGGATGTAGCGCACGTTGCCGGGCGATCCGGCGGCCATGAAATCGGCGTCGAGCGAGAGGATGACTGCGGCCTGGGAAAAATCGTAGCGCGTCTCGACGGGCTGACCAAAGGCAAGCTTTGCGCCTTCGAGAACGTTGTCGCGATTCACCGGCTCGTAGACATGCCACTTCGCCTGGGGATACATGGCGAGGAAGGACTGCATCTGGTCTTTGAAAGTCGGCGAAGAGACGGTTTGCGTGAGGATGCGAATGCCCGCGCCCTGCAAGGCTTTTTGCACGACGAGTGGACCGCGGAGTTGTTTGGCAAACTCGGACCACGACGCCATGTCACCGAGGTGTGTGACGCTCTGGGCGCGGTCGGGATCGTACATGGCAAGGATGGAGGCCTGCGCGAAAAGGTCGGTGGCGCCGAGGCTGGCGGGATGCAGCGGATTACCTTCAATTTTTGTGGGACGGCCGAGGTGACTTTCGACAAGAAGAGGCTGCGCGTATCCGCCGAGCGTGAAGGCGGTGGCGTAGAACATCGGCCGGCCGGGAATGACCTGCTCGGGCTGGCGAACGTAGGGGACGATCTCTTCGAGCGGAAGCCGCGTGCAGCCCGTCATTCCGGCCATGGCGAGCGAAGCGCCCATGAGCTGGAGGAAGCCGCGGCGGGAGACGGAGTCGAGCCACTCGGACGCGCCCTTGGGGAATTCGCGGTGCATCATCTCGCGGAATTCGGAGGAGCCGGCGAGTTCTTCGAGGCTGCGCCAATATTCCGGGCCGCTGGTGCGGCTTAACTGCTCCTCGACGGCGGCGCGGTCCAGCTTTTTGCCGGGACAAACGTCTTCGGGTTTCGGTTTTTGTTTTACGTCTTCCATGTTCGTGGCCGGCGGCCTTTACTCCGGGCTGCCGGCGCGCGGATTGCGGAGCGCGATCGGCAGCTTGTTCTTTTGCGAAACCTGTCTTGCGATGAATGACCCAACTAACGATTAAAGCGACTTACGATCCACCTAACTACGACTGACGCCAAACTTACTAACTAGCGATGGCACGTGTTACAGCTGGTGATGTCCTGCACGGTGCGCAACTGATATTTTTTCGTGAGCGCTGCGCCGAGCGACTCCTGATCGCTATAGCTGACGCCGTCGATCTGCACGGGCGCGGACGATGACGGCTGCTCGTAGCGCATGTTGAAAACCTGATCGCGCGGCCGGATATGCTTTTCGGGGTCGCGGTGGCAGTCCAGGCACCATTGCATCTGGAGCGAGCCGGCCTGATACATGAGCGGCATCTGATCGACGGGGCCATGACAGTCATTGCAGCCGATGCCCTTGACGATGTGGATGCTGTGATTGAAATAGACGAAATCGGGAAGCTGGTTGACGCGCGTCCACTGGATGGATTCGCCGCTGCGGTAGCTGGCGCGAACGGGCTCGAGCATTTGGGCGTTGGTCCAGATCTGCGAGTGGCAGTTCATACAAGTCTTGGTGGGCGGGATGCCGGCGAAGCTGGAAGTTTCAACCGAAGTGTGGCAGTAGCGGCAGTCGATGCCGAGGCCGGTGACATGGTGCTGATGGCTGAAGGGGATGGGCTGGGCCTTGCGCACGCCCTGCCAGGTGACGTAAGGCGAGCCCTGGAGCTGCATCAGGAACCAAAAAAGAGTAGCGACAATAACGATGACCCCGACGATCGAGGCCTTCGAAATAGCATTACTGCTGCGTGGAAAAATCTGCATCGAATGAGGTCTTTAAAATATGCGGGAGCAAGTTCCCCGAGCTCCCCCGCTTGCCAACTGATGTGAACCACGTCACTGACTTGTGTGACCCACAGCACTGAAACACGTGAGTATAGCAGCTTGCTCGCATTTGCGGAAAGCTTGAAAAAGAAATTATTTCTGCGCAGGTTGGAGCACGACCCGATGCGGGAAATGTGTTGAGAAATTCAACTCTTCACCGCAGATTCATGACCAGGAGTTTCGGTTCGGTCATTTCCTGAATGGCGTCGCGGAGTCCTTCGCGGCCGACGCCGGAATCTTTGACGCCGCCGTAGGGCATGTGATCGATGCGGAAAGTGGGAACGTCGCCGGCGATGACGGCCCCGACCTCGAGTTCGTTGTAGGCGTCAAAAATCAGTTTGGCATCGCGAGTGAACAGGCCAGTCTGCAATCCGTAAGGAGAGCTGTTAACGAGTTTGAGGGCGCTGGGGAAATCGGGATAAGGCTCGACGGTGACGACGGGGCCGAAAATCTCCTGGCAATTTACCTTCATAGTGGGCTTGGTGCCGGTGAGGATGGCTGGCTCGACGAGCGAACCTTTGCGCCGACCGCCGCAGAGCAGGCGGGCGCCGCTGCGCACGGCCTCTTGCACCCAGTCGCAGACGCGAATGGCGTCGCTCTCGCGGATGAGCGGGCCAAGATCGCTGGACTCGTCGAGCGGATCGCCGACGCGAAGGCGGCTGACTTCCTCGAGCAGGAGCTCGATGAATTTTCCGCAGACCGATTGTTCGACGAAAATGCGCTGCACGGAATTGCAGGCCTGGCCGGCATATCCGAAGCCGCCGGTGACGCAGCGGCCGGCGGCGTAGGCGAGATCGGCGTCGCTGTGCACGATGACGGCGGAGTTGCCGCCGAGTTCGAGGAGAACTTTCTTTTTTCCGGCGCCGGCTTTGATGGCCCAGCCGACGGCGGCGCTGCCGGTGAAACTGACGAGCTTGATGCGGTCGTCGGAGATGAGGACACCGGCGTCTTCATTGGACAGCGGAAGGACGTTGAAGCCGCCGTCGGGCCAGCCGGCCTGTTGAATGACTTCGGCGAGAAGCAGTGCGGAGAGCGGTGTTTGGGGCGCGGGCTTGAGCACCATGGAGCAGCCGGCGGCGATGGCGGGCGCGACTTTGTGAGCGACGAGATTGAGCGGAAAATTAAAAGGCGTGATGCCGACGATGGGGCCGAGAGGAAAACGCTTGACGATGCCCCAGCGGCCGGCAGTGGATTGCTGCCAGTCAAGGGGGAGATATTCGCCGTAGCCGCGCACGGTTTCTTCGGCGGCAACGTTGAAAGTGAAGACGGCGCGCTCGACTTCAAGGCGAGAGCTTTTGATGGGCTTGCCCGCCTCCTGCGCGAGGGTGCGGGCGAATTCTTCTTTGCGATCGTGAATGCCGTCGGCGATGCGGCGGAGAACGCGCTGGCGCTCGAAGGCGGGCAGGCGGCGGGTGGTGCCAAAAGCCTTGACGGACGCGGCAATGGCGGCTTCGGCGTGCTCGCGGCGTCCCTGGTAGACGCTGGCGATGACGGCGCCGTCGAAGGGAGCGCGGATTTCGACGATGTCACCTTCATCCAGCCACTTCCCATCCACGTAAAAGCCATGGGTCGCAACCGGAATGATCGTCATCTGCGCCATGCCTCACCTCCACATTTGCTCGGATGATTATAGACTTCGCAAGGTTGCGGGAATGTTTCTAAGATTCTCGCGGGCGGGAAAGTCTGCGCGGGCCTTGCGGGCTGGCGACGATTCATCAGCGCAGATACACGAGGGGTTGAGACCCACACAATCGCAGAGTACGCGATTGTATGGGGCACCCGCTGCGGGCACCCTCTATGGGAGGGGCGGTTTGTAGCGGTCGTCGATTTCGACCTGGTAGCCGGCAACGAGGCGATTGGTTTCGTTGGCCATGGCGATTACGGCCATCAGTTCCTTGAACTGGGCGTCGGACATGCCTTTGGCCTTTGCGGAGGCGGTGTGCGAGGCGATGCAGTAGCCACACTGATTGGTGACGGAGACCGCAATATAAATGAGTTCCTTCGTGAGGGGATCGAGCGCGCCGGGGACCATGATTTGCTTGATGCTTTCCCACGTGCGCTTGAGGGTGGCGGGATCATGGGCGAGGGCCTTCCAGAAATTGTTGACCCAGTCGGTTTTGCGGGTGGCCATGATGTCGTCGTAGACGGCGCGGACTTCGGGAGTGGCGTCGGAGTATTCGATTAGGCCGAAGAGGGACATGGGGGGCTCCAGTTGTCAGTTGGTCGTTAGTCGTTGGTCGTTAGCAAAAGCTCTCAGTGTCAGCTCTCCGGAAAACCCTGAAAGTCGTACCCTGAAATGGTAACTGAGAACTGAGGACTGTTTTACAACACCGCCGATTCATGGATAGTTCTTCCTTCCGCAAAGCGTGCAAAATCCAGCAGGGATGCGTCGATCAGATCGGTTGTGCCCGTCAGGATCAGGTCGCTCAAAATTTTTCCGGTGGCGGGGGCGTGCATTACGCCGTGGCCGCTGAATCCGTTGGCGAAAAAGAAGCCGGGGACTGCGGGCGACTCGCCGAGAATGGGATGATGGTCGGGCGTCATTTCATAAAGTCCGGCCCAGGCGCGCTTGGGATTGACGGCGAGGTTTTCAAATACGGGCACGCGGGCGGCGGCGCGCGTCAGAATTTTCTCGATGAATTCCGGCTCAAAGTCCATCTTGTAACCGGGCGTTTCTTCGGGATCGTTCCAGGCGAGCAGGAAGCCGAGAGCCTCGGGGCGGAAGTGAAAGCCGTTCGACATGTCGACGATCATGGGCGCGGTGTGAGGAAACTGGTCGAAGGGTTCGGTGGGGACGAGCATGCGGCGGAGCGGCTCGACGGGGAGATGGATGCCGAGCATGCTGGCGATTGCGGGCGACCATGCGCCGGCGCAGTTCACGACTGTGGGAGTGGAGACTGGGCCGCGCGTGGTTGCGACCTCGAAGGTGGCGTGATCGGAACTTACGGTGCTTCGGGTGATCGATTCGACAGCGGCGTGTTTCCAAAGGGTCGCGCCGTGATCGCAGGCCCACGACATGAAGCCGACCATGGCGCTGTAGGGATCGACAAAACCGTCGGTGGAGCAAAAGCTGCCGCCGAGGATGTCATCGCCGCGAAGTTGCGGAAACTGGGCGCGAATCTCGTCGCCAGTCACGAGGCGCACCGTTTTGAGTCCCATGGCGATTTGTTTTTCGCAGTTGGCGCGAAGGTAGGCGACTTGATTTTCCGTGGTCGCGCAAAACAGGTAGCCCTGCGGACGATAGTCGCAGGGATGGCCGAGGCGTTCCTCGAACGTGGAATAGAAAGGGATGGAGTAGAGCGACATCTGAATGTTGACGGGAGTGGAGAACTGGGCGCGGACTCCGCCCATGCTTTTGCCGGTGGAACCGAGGCCTTGAGCGGCTTCGCGCTCGAGGACGAGGACGCTGGTGCAGCCGGCGGCGACGAGGTGGTAGGCGATGCTGGAGCCGACGATTCCGCCACCGATGATGACGACGTCTGCTGTGTGCATGGGGCGAAGTTATTGTAGCGTGTCAGATGGCAGCTCTCAGCTCTCAGCTCTCAGCTCTCAGCTCTCAGCTCTCAGCTCTCAGCTCTCAGGAAAAGCTTAGATGCCGGACGCTTACCGCGAACTCGCGGGACCGGCGGCTCTAACCTCCCGTTTTATTTTTTCTTTTCGCGGCGCATCTGGTCGGCGAGTTCGCGAATTTCGGTCAGGTCGCGCTGCATCTCGCTCCAGCCATACCAGAGCGCGTAATCGGGGCTGGCGTGGAATGTGCCCTGGAATGTGCGCATGCGATGCTCCAGATACATCACGAAAAGTTTCTGCTCGATCACCGTGGGCGCGTCGTGGAAGGTCAGCAAGTTGGGAAACGCGTAGTTGTAATTCTTTGGCTGCGGGAGAACGCCATCCTTATATAAGCCAGCGACGATGACGATGGCCTGAGCCATCAGGTGGTCGGCGTTCTTGATCATGTCATCGCCGGCTTCGAGCTGTTGGCGGGCGAAGTTGCCGGAGTGGCACTGGTTGCAGGTTTTGAGCATCTTGTCGCGCTCTTTCTGCCAGTCTTCCTGCGTGAGGCGGGCAAGGTCGGCGGCCTGCACGGTGGCGACGAGAGCGGTGGGCTTGCCGTCGGGATCGAGCACGCCAAGCGCCTGGAGAATGGTCGCGCGATCGGCGGCCCACTGTTTGTCCTCGGGCAGAGGCAGGCGGACGGCGAGGAATCCCCAGGCCGTGCGAACGCCGTGATCGCCGTTTTGCATGTGGCAGGTCTGGCAGGTGGGAGCGGCGGCGCCCGTCTTCAGGATGCCGCGCTGCTTCAGGTCTTCGCGCACGCCGTGCTTCGACGACGAATACATCTCCCACTGCGGATGGTCGAATCCCATGTGGCAGGTCTCACAGGCCTGCGGAGACTTCGCCTCTTCGACGGAGAAGGTGTGGCGCGTGTGGCAGGAGTCGCAGGAGGCCGAGCCAAACTCGTTGCCCTGACTGCGCAGCTTGGCAATTTCTTCGACCGGCTTTTCGCCGATCTTGTGGCAGGCGCCGCAGCCCTTCTGGCCTTCAATCATCGCCATGGGCTGCCAGTGAATCGTGGGCATGGCCATCATCGCGGCCCAGGCCTTCGAATGCTTGCCGTGCCTATACTGCTCGACCTGCGTTTGATGGCACTGGGCGCAGGTTTCGGGTGTGGGAATTTTGACTTTCGCGACGTCGGTTGCAGATTGATGCTGGTCGCCGTGGCAGGTGACGCACGTGACTTCCATTCCGCTGTGCTTGCTCAGCTTCCAGTCGGAGACGATGTTGGGAGTCTGTTTGCTATGGCAGTCGATGCAGGTGGCGGCCGGGTTGTTGGACTGGGCGTAGAGAATCGAGGTCAGCAGAACGAGGAGAATGGGAATCCGCAGGGAAAGGCGCACGAGTCCTCCTTGATGGGAACTCGTTAGCGTAGTGCGAGGCTGTGGGGTCGGCTATGACTTTTGTCACAGCTAGGATGTTGCGGCGGCGAAGCCAACCCGGATCAGCGTGACGAGAACGAACCAGCCGAAGACGACGGCGAAGGCGGTGCCGCGCTTGACGTTGCTGATGCAGGTGACCCCGATGGCGACAAGGACGAGAGTCCAGATGGTGATGACATCGAGGGGTGTGAGCAGGGCGCGTAGAACGTGGGAGCCGCTGAGATCGATGAAATACCCGGGATTCGTGGCGATGGGATTTTCGATGTTGAAAGAGTCGGCGCTGACGCCGGCGAGGATGGCGGCGCTGGCGAGCACGGCGCGAAGGAGTTCAGGCAGGCGCGTGTAGACGATGAGAGCGAAGAGGGTTTTGAATTTGATGTCAGCGTTGGCGCCGAATTTGAAGGAGGCGAAGAGCACGCCGGCGAAGACGGCATAGATGATGAGCGCAATGGCGGGGACGGAGTAGGAGATGTAGCGGGTGATGGAGACCTGCTGCCGGATGGCCTTTTCCCGCTGGTCGGCGGGCAAGCCCTCGAGGCGCTCGGCCTGCTTGGGTTGAGACTGAATCGCATAGTCGACGACCTTCTCAAAGCCGACCTTCTGATCGACGACGTAGATAAACCAAAAGGAGCCGATCGCGATGAGAAGGAATGGAGCCCACCACATGGCGCTGCGGCGGAGATCGGTGAAGGTTTTGCTGGGGGCGATGAAGGTGTCGAGGAGGCGCTGGGGCTCGGAGAGTGGCGTGGGCTGTTGTGGGTCTTGCGGGGGAACGATTGCGGCGGCGGCCATGGTTGCTCCTTTATGTTTCGTCTCGGCTCGGGGGACACGCGCATTTTACTTGGGTTCGCGGCGACGAACAACGGGAATTCTATCGCTTCCCACGCGTGCGCGTTTGGGCCGCGCTCGACGCGTCAAACGGCGATTTCGGGGGTGGCGGCGAGGAGGCTTTTGGTGTAGTCGGATCGCGGATGCGCGGTGATCTCGGCGGTGGGCGCGAGCTCGACAATTTTGCCGCGGTACATTACGGCGATGCGCGTGGAGAGATAGCGGACGACGGGCATGGAGTGCGAGATGAAGAGGTAAGTGAGGCGGAACTCGCGCTGGAGGGACTGGAGGAGATTGACGATTTGAGCTCCGACGCTGACGTCGAGGGCGGAGACGGGCTCGTCGGCGACGATAAATTTTGGGCGGAGGGCGAGGGCGCGGGCGATGCCGATGCGCTGGCGCTGGCCTCCGGAGAACTCGTGCGGGTAGCGGCGGAGGGCGGAAGCGTCCATGCCGACGGCGCCGAGGAGTTCGGCGACGCGCTGGCGGCGCGTGGTGGGGCTGAGTTTTTCATGGATGATGAGCGGCTCGGCGAGGACGTCTTCGACGCGGAAGCGTGGGTCGAGGGAGCCGAAGGGATCCTGAAAGATGATCTGCATGTGGCGGCGGAGGGCGCGGAGTTCGGAGCCGGTTGCGGTAAGGACATCGGCGCCATCGAAATGAACACGGCCGGCGGTGGGCTCGATGAGGCGGAGGATGAGGCGGCCGAGAGTGCTTTTGCCGGAGCCGGATTCGCCGACGAGGCCGAGGGTTTCGCCCGCGTGAATATCGAGGGAGACGTCGTCGACGGCGCGGACCTCGGCGTGACGGTCGGCAGGGCGGGAGCCGAAGGGGGATTCGGAGAAGTCGAACGTTTTTGTGAGATTGCGGACTTCGACGATGGCCACCTTCTATATGCTCCCTGCGATCTGGATGGGGTCGACCGCGATGCTGAGACGTTGTTGATCGGCCGGGTTGGGCAATCGATACCTCCGCGACTCTCCTTCATTATTACTCATTCCAAATTCTGGAATATGGAATGAGGCTTGTCAGGCGGCGATCATGGGGACGGCGGCGAGGGCGGCGAGCATGCCGATGGTGCGGGCGCGGCTGAAATGTTCGTGGAGGAAGATGCGGGCAAGGATGACGGTGACGGCGGGATAGAGGGAGCTGAGAACGACGGCGGAGTCGAGGCGGCCGAGTTGCGCGGCGCGGACGAAGACGATGCTGCCGGAGATGTCGAGGATTCCGGCGGCGATGGCGATGCCGAAGACGGCGCGCGGCAGGGCGCGAAATTGGCGGGTGACGGAGAGAATGAACAGCATGGTGGCGAGGGAGGCGAGGCGGGAGTAGACGGCGAGCCAGAGGGCGGAGCCGGCGCCGGCGCGGTGAATGCAGAGATAGAAGCCGGCGAATCCGCACCCGGCGAGGACGGCGAGCCCGAGACCTTTGGGGCGGGCGGAATTATTTTTTGCGGCGGGGATCCCATTCGCGGGGGAGATGCTGTTGCTGGCGGGGCTGGTCTCTGCGCTCGGGGTGTCATCGAAGATGGCGGGTTCAGAGCGCGAGATTAGCCAGACGCCGATACCGGCGAGAAGGAAGCCGAGCAGGTGGCGGGTTCCGGGGAAACCTTCGGCAAAGGCGGTGACGAGGGTGGGGAGGGCTGCGCCGAGAACGGCGGCGACGGGGGCGACGAGTCCCATTTGTCCGGTGGCGAGCGCGCGATAGAACAGGGCGAGGGCGACGCCTCCGAAGCTGCCGGCGGCGAGCGCCCAGCGCAGACTGCCGGCGCCCGGCAACGGGGAATGAATGGCGAGGGCGACGGCGGCGGTGAGGAGCATTCCGCTGACGTGGACGACCGAGGTGAAGAGGAAGGTGTTGGCGCGGCGGACGCCGAGGCCGCCGAGGAAATCGCTGGCTCCCCAGACGCCGACCGCGGTCAGACTGAAGACGGCGGGAAGAGCGGCGGGAACGGGCACGGGAAAGAGAGTAGCACGGGCGAGAAGTGGGAAGTCAGAAGTTGGAAGTGAGAAGTAAGAAGCTAGAAGTCAGATTGCAGAAGTGGAAACGAGAGGAGCCTTCGGGTCGAAGCGGATTCGGCGCGAAGGACACAGTCGAAGGCTGGGAAAATCCGGGTGCATTTGATTTCCGGCATTTGCGGCGTTTTCTGCGCGGACGCGGAGCGCTTGATCTGGCAAGCTTTTGTGACGGATTACCTTGACTGACTGAGGCCCCCGGCTATACTTTTTGCGATGCGATTCCGGGTTCTGCGTTGAGGGGCGCGGGATTCGGGAGAGGCGGAGTTGCGCGCTGAGGAAATTCCCTCGTCCCCCTTTGGATTTTTCCCTGCCGGCAATCTTCTGCATTTCGTTCATTCGGTTGAGCAGTGAAAGCGAGCGGCAAAACTTAACGGTAGAACTCAGCAGTAAACTTAGCGGTAAAACCAGGAGATTGGGCTATGTTGCGGATCGGCACGTGGGCGGCGATAGGGCTGGCGGTGTGGATGCTGGCGGATCAGCAGGCAAATGCGATCGGCTTTCAGCCGGTTTCTCCAGAAGAGCTCAAGATGACGAGCGAGCCGCTGGCTCCGGGCGCGCCGGCAATTATTTTGTATCGCGAGGTGAATCGCGATGACAATGGCCACACTTCGCACGAAGACAATTATTTCCGAATCAAAATCCTGACCGAAGAAGGCCGCAAGTACGCCGATGTTGAGATCCCTTTCCAGAAAGGGGCAAACGATGTCGTGAACGTCTATGCGCGCAGCATCCGTCCGGATGGGACGATCGCGAATTTCGACGGCAAGGTATTTGAGAAATCGCTCGTAAAGGGAAGAAATTTCAAGTACCTGGCAAAGACGTTCACGCTCCCGGACGTCCAGGTGGGAAGCCTCATTGAGTATTACTTTACCTATGACTATCACGAATACGCGCTGTTCGATTCCCACTGGGTGCTCAGTCATGAGTTGTTCACGAAGTCGGCGAAATTTTCACTGAAGCCCTACAACGGCAGCTACGACAACCCCTGGCGGATCCAGTGGACGTGGTACAACCTGCCGGTGGGCACAAAGCAGCCCACGGAGGGAGCGGACAAGGTCGTTCGGCTCGAAGTGCAGAACATTGCCGCGTTTCCCAGCGAGGATTACATGCCGCCGGAGAACGAGATGAAGGCGCGCGTGGATTTCATCTACAACGACGAAGCCTTCGAAACCGATCCCGACAGGTTCTGGAAGAAATATGGCAAGAAGCACAATGACCAACTGGAAAGCTTCGTCAACAAGCGCGGGGCGATGGAGCAGGCCGTGGCGCAGACGGTGGCGCCGGGCGATTCGCCGGAGGTGAAGTTGCAGAAGATTTATGCGCGGGTGCAGCAGCTTCGCAACACGACATACGAGGAGCAAAAGACCGAGCAGGAGAAAAAGCGCGAGAACGAAAAGAATCTGTCGAACGTCGAGAGCGTGTGGAAGAAGCAATATGGCGATGGATACGAACTGACCTGGCTTTTCCTGGGGATGGCGCGGGCGGCAGGCTTCGACGCGCACGGCGTGATGGTCTCCGACCGGTACAACTATTTTTTCAATCCGAAGATCATGAGCGCGCACCGGCTTGACGCGAATGTTGTGGTGATCAAGATCGACGGCAAGGACGTATTCTTCGATCCGGGCGCGGCTTTCGCGCCCTTCGGCATGCTGCCGTGGCCCGAGACGGGCGTGATGGGGATCAAGCTCGACAAGGATGGCGGTTCGTGGATCAAGACCACGCTGCCGGAGAGTGCGGAGTCGCGCATACAACGCAAGGGGGAATTCAAACTCACGGAAGAGGGCGATTTGGAGGGCACGCTCACGGTGACCTATACCGGATTGGAATGCTTGCAACGGCGCGTGGACCAGCGACTGGCCGACGATGCCGCGCGCAAGAAAGTTCTGGAGGATGAAGTCAAAGCATCGATTCCAGTGGGCACTGAAGTGGAACTGACGAACGTTCCGGACTGGAAGACGTCGGCGCCAACGCTGGTGGCGGAATTTTCGGTGAAGGTGCCGGGATGGGTTTCGGGCGCGGGGCATCGCGCGATCATGCCGGTCGGACTTTTTGGCGGCTCGGAAAAACATTTGTTCGATCACGCCGACCGGGTGCACCCGATTTATTTCGAATATCCGTTTCAGCGCGTCGACGACGTGAGCATCGTACTTCCACTGGGCTGGCAGATTACGAGTGTGCCCGCGCCGCAAAAAGTCGATTTGCACGCGGTGACCTACAACCTGCAGGCGGACAACGACAAAGGCACGCTGCACCTGAACCGCTCACTGAATGTCGACATCATGCTGCTGGATACGAAGTTCTACCCAACGTTACGGAATTTTTTCCAGGTGGTGAGGACAGCCGATGAATTGCAGGCCATTTTGCAACCCTCCGGCACGAAAGCGAGCAACTGACATGCGAAATTACCGACTGGCTCTGTGCGCAATTTTTTGTGTGCTGGCGGCGGCTAGGCCGGCGCGGGCGGGCGACGCTCCGGGATGGATGCACGCCCTAGTGAGTGCGCCGCTGCCAGCACACGACGAGAAGACGGACGCGGTCGTGCTGCTGGAGGAGCGCAACGTCAGTGTGCAATCGATGGACAAGGTCAAAATCCACATGCGCGTGGTCTACAAGATTCTGCGACCCGAGGGACGGGAGCGCGGGACGGTGTGGGTTTATTTCAATCCTGAGCGAAAGATATCGAACTTGCGCGGGTGGTGCATTCCCGCGCAAGGCAGGGATTACGAGGTGAAGGACAAGGACGCGCTGGAGGTTTCGTCTCCGGCCGAGTACGGATCGCTGATCGACGACACCAAATACAAACTCCTGCGCATTCCGGCGCCCGATCCGGGCAACATCATTGGCTACGAATATGACGCGGAGGAGCAGCCTTTCTGGTTGCAGGATGAATGGAGATTCCAGGGGTTGGATCCGGTGCGCGAGAGCCATTACTCGCTGCAACTTCCGGCGGGCTGGGTTTTCAAGCCGGCGTGGATTGCGCATCCGGAAGTGAAGCCCGACGAGACGGCGGGAAGTGGATTGAGCTGGGCCGTGACGGATGTGAAGGGAATCCGGCGTGAGCCCGACATGCCGCCGTGGGAGGGCGTGGCGGGGCAGATGATCGTGACGTTTTTCCCGTCGGGAACGCCGCAGAACGATATGTTCGCCACCTGGGATGGCGTGGGCAACTGGTTTGGACGTCTGGCGAGCAGCCGCACGGACACGTCGCCGGCCATCAAGCAGGAAGTGAGCACGCTGACGGCGGGCAAGGCGACCCAGCTGCAAAAAATGCAGGCGATTGCCTGGTTTGTGCAGCACGATATTCGTTACGTCGCCATCTATTTTGGCATCGGCGGTTTTCAGCCGCACGCGGCGTCGGAAGTTTTTGCGCATCGCTATGGCGACTGCAAAGACAAAGCGACGCTGATGCGCGCGATGCTGCGCGAGATCGGAGTTGACTCGTACCATGTGGTCATCAACACCGAGCGCGGATCGGTATCCAGCGAAACGCCGCCGCACAATGCATTCAACCATTTGATCGTAGCCATCAAGCTGCCGGCGGATTTGAAAGATCCGTCGCTGGTGGCCGTCAAGGAAGATCCGAAACTGGGCAGGATTCTGTTCTTCGATCCGACTTATGACACGACGATTCCCTTCGGGCAGATTGGCGGATACCTGCAAGGCAATTATGGATTGCTGGTAAACGGCGACGGCGGAGCACTTGTGGAATTGCCGCGGCAGCCGTCGAGCATGAACGGGATTCAGCGGACGGGAAAACTGACGCTTGACCTGAGCGGGACGCTGAAGGGGGATGTGCAGGAGACGCGGCTCGGACAAAGCGCCTCGGCGGAGCGGCGGCGCCTGCTGGCCGTGACCAAGAGCAGCGACCGCATCAAGCCCATCGAAGACCTACTGGCGGGATCGCTTTCCAGTTTTCAAATCGTGAAGGCGAGCCTGGTGAATGTGGAGGAGACGAACCGGCCGTTTGGATTCGAGTACACGTTCCAGTCGCTGAACTACGCCAAGCCGGCCGGGAATTTGCTGCTGGTGCGGCCGCGGGTGCTGGGGGTTAAATCATCGGGACTGCTGGAGACGAAGGAGCCGAGGAGATTTCCGGTGGAGTTTGACGGGCCTCTGCGGGACACAGACAACTTTGACATCGTGCTGCCGGCGGGCTATGTGGTGGACGAGTTGCCGCCGCCGATGGATGTTGACTACAGCTTTGCCAGCTATCACAGCAAAACGCAGGCGGCGGGAAACGTGCTGCACTACGAACGCAATCTCGAAATTAAAGAGCTGAGCGTGCCAGTGGAGAAGATGGCGGAGCTGAAAAAGTTTTACCGGATGATCGCAACCGATGAGCGCAGCACGGCGGTGTTGAAGCCGGCCGGTTCGGGGGAATAGACATCTTTACGAATCCGGGCGCAGAGGCATTCCGCGGGCGCAGGGAACGCCGCGCTGAGCGACCGGAGACATAGGTAACAGATCGTACCGGACACATGGGTTACACTTTTCCCGTTAACTTGCTGGAAGAGAAACTGGGCGGGCATCCGGGACTTTAAGTCGGGCAACTGGGCGGGCAATCGGTGCGCGAACTGGGAAGCAGCGGCATAACGGTAAAAACCGTCAACTACGCGCGGAGTTCGGGGCCGACATACGCGCTGGCTGACAACGGTCTGCCGTGGATTCTTTTCGACCGGACCGCACGCCGGATTTTGTTGCAACCCGGCAATTTCGCGACCTCGCAGTGGGGCGCCGCGCTTGGTTACGATGTCAGCACGGACGGCCAGTATGCCATCCGCGGGGCTTTCCAGCGGGCGAACAATTCTCCGGGCGCGGGCGATGGCGTGGATGTTGCCATCTTCGTGAACGATGACGATGCCCACCCGCTTTGGACCAGGCACATAGGCTCGTTCGACAATGCGCGCACACCGTTCTCTGTCGTCGCACAACTGCGACGGGGACAGGTGCTCCGCTTCGTCGTCTTCAGCGGTCCGCAGGGGAAGGACGGAAACTCGGACGAAACGTCACTCGAGGCCGCAATTGACCAGCATTGAGCCCTCTCTTCTTTTACCTTGGCGGCTTGCCTTCCAAAAACCAGGATTCAAGCGTTGACCCAAGTGGGTGGCGCATTTAAGATTCGGGCGTCATGGCACAGGGTTCTTCCATCATCGGCCGGGTTCTGGGGCATTATCGAGTTCTTGAGCAGATCGGAGCCGGCGGAATGGGGATGGTATTCCGGGCATCCGACGAGCAACTCGAACGCGAGGTTGCCATCAAGGTGCTCCCACCGGGAATGCTGGCGGACGAATCCGCCCGCAAGCGCTTCCGTCGCGAGGCCCTGACGCTCGCCAAGCTGAATCATCCCAACATTGGAACGGTCTACGAGTTCGGCAGCCAGGGAGAAGTGGACTTTCTGGTGATGGAATACGTAAGCGGCGCAGCGGTCGATGCGAAACTGGTGGCGGGTCCGCTGGCGCAAAAAGACATTTTGCGGATTGGATATCAACTGGCCGACGGTTTGACGAGCGCTCACGATCACGGGGTCATTCATCGCGATTTGAAGCCGGCGAATCTGCGACTGACTCAAGACAATCGCTTGAAGATTCTCGATTTCGGCTTGGCGCAGTTTATGCGGTCGGAGACCGACATGGGGGTAACGGCGAGTATTTCCGAAAGCCGGGAGATCAGCGGCACTCTTCCTTATATGTCGCCGGAGCAATTGCGGGGAGAGGTGGTGGATCAGCGTTCCGATATCTGGTCGGCGGGTGTGGTTCTGTATGAGCTGTCGGCGGGACGGCGTCCGTTCGTGTCGGCGCAGGTTCCGCTGGTGATCGATGGCATCCTTAATAAAGACCCGGAAGCGCCGAGCGTGTTCAACCCGAAGCTCTCGCCAGGGCTGGAGATGCTGATTCTCAAGTGCCTGGACAAGGATCCGGAGCGGCGATACCAATCGGCGCGGGAGTTGCGGGTGGACATGGATCGGCTGACGATGCCGGTCAGCCATGTGGGTTCGGACAGGACGGGGAGGGTTGCGGTTCCGCCTTCGCCTGCGCCTTCGCCTCCGGCCAAGACCAAGCGGGCGATTATCGTTGGCGCCGTCGGCCTCGGCGTTATCTTGCTGTCGTTAGTTGGGGCGCTCTCCTACTTATACATTCAGCTGAGACCTGCGCCCGGTGAGATTGCGGCCAAGCCGGTGGGCCGACGCCGAACCATTGCGGTGCTGAATCTCAAGAACTCCACTTCCCGGCCGGAGGCGGCATGGCTCTCGACGGCTCTGCCCGAGATGTTGACGACCGAACTCGGGGCCGGCGAGAAACTGCGCACCATCACGGGAGAAGAAGTTGCACAGATGAAGATCAATCTGGCCCTCCCGGATTCCGATGAGTTGACGCCCCAGACACTTTCGCAGGTGGGAAAGGCTCTTGGGGCGGACCTGGTGGTGCTGGGGTCGTATGTGGACCTGCCCGGTGGCAAACTGCGCGTCGATCTTTATTTGCAGGATGTAGGCGCCGGACAAACTTTGCTTACCGTAAAGCAGGTTGGAGAAGAGGACAACCTGTTTGACTTGGTCAGCCGCGCCGGAGCCCAGTTGCGAGAGAAGTGCGACGCCGGACAATTGAATGCGCAAGATCAAGCGGCCGTGCGCGCGGCCTTGCCGTCCACGACCGAAGCCTCCAAGCTTTACGCGGAAGGCCTGGCGAAACTGCGGGTCCATGACGCTATCGCGGCTCGCGATCTCCTGGAAAAGGCGGTGGTGGCGGACCCGAACCATGCGCTGGCGCACTCCGCGCTGGCGGCGGCCTGGACGTTGCTCGGTTATGACGAGAAGGCGCGATTGTCGGCGAAAAGCGCCTATGAACTTTCCGCGTCGCTCTCGCGAGAGGAAGGCTTGCTCACTGAAGCGCGGTACCGGGAGACCTCGAAAGAATGGGCTAATGCGGCCGATAGTTACCGGATTCTTTTTGGGTTCTTCCCAGACAATCTCGAATATGGGCTGCTTCTGGCGCGGGCCCAGACGCGCGGAGGAAAAGGAAAAGAAGCGTTGGCGACGGTAGAGTCGCTGCGCCGCCTGGCTCCGCCCGCGGGCAATGATCCCCGGATCGAATTGGTAGCCGCTGAGGTGTGGTCGTCGCTGGGAGACTTCAAGCAGGGCGAGGCTTTTGCCGCTCGAGCCGCTGAAAAAGCGAGGGCGCAGAATGCGAAGTTGCTTCTGGCGCGGGCTCTGTACCATGAGGGGTTCGCGCTGGAGAATCTCAACGATCTTGACGGGGCTATGAAGGCGGCCGAAGAGTCCGGCCGCAGATACGAAAGCGCAGGTGACCGTTACGGCTTAGCGAGTACGCTCGAAGTGAGGGGGCAGCTGCTTGATGATCGCGGCGATTACCCGGGCGCGCTAGCAAAATTCAACGATGAGCTTGCCATTGCACGCCAGGTGGGAAATCGCAAGGCAGAGGCCTCGGCTCTGAACCACATGGCCGTGGTCCTCAATGAACAAGGGAATGGGGAAGAAGCCCGGAAAATGTTCGAGAAGGCGCTCCCCATCTTTCTCGAGGTAAGCGACAAAAGAAACTATGGCATAACTCTGATTAACATCGCGGGTGTGATGAAGGACAGTGGAGATCTGAACGGAGCTAAGAAGACTTACGACGAGGCGCTAACAGTTTGCCGCGAAATCAATGACCAAAACGGAGTGTCGTTGTCACTGACAGGCATCGGCACGGTATTGGATGAGCTCGGCGACTCGGCCGGGGCAAAGAAGATGCTGGAGCAAGCCGTGGCCCTCGATCTTGCGGGAGGCCAGAGCAGCGCCTCAAACGACAAGCTGATCGACCTTGGCGATGAGCTGCAACACCTTGGGGATCTCCCGAAGGCGCGCAAAAATTATGAAAGCGCGCTTGCACTATCCCGCGCTGCGGGAGATAAGAGCATGGCGGCATACGCCCTTGCGGGCCTTGGAAGCCTGAGCCTAACAGCGGCCAATTTCGAGGAAGCGCACAAGGACTACGAGGAGGCTCTAAGCCTCCGCACCGCGTTGGGAGAGAAAGACACTGCGGCCGAAACCCGAGTGGCGATTGCGGAATTGGCCATCGAAGAAGGCCACCCCGGCGCGGCGGAGAGACCCGCTCGGGAAGCCCGCGAGGAGTTTCAGAAGGTCCACAAAAACGACGACCAGATTACGGCCACGGTTGTGCTTGTGCGCGCTCTCCTGGCGGGCGGCAGAAACGATGATGCTTCAAAGGAAGCGGGAGGAGCGGCTCCACTGGCTGCACGAAGCCAGAATCTGAGCGTGAAGTTGGCCTTTGATGTCACCATGGCGCGCGCCCAGGCCGCTTCCCGCAAAACTGCTGCGGCCAACACCATCCTCAAAGAAGCATTGGCCAAGGCAACCAAGTCGGGCTATGTAGGCTACCAACTCGAATCCCGTCTGGCACTAGAAGAAATTGAATTGGAGTCAGGAAAGTCGGCAACCTCAGGTGCTCGCCTGCAGCAATTGCAGAAGGATGCCAAAGAGAAGGGATTCGATCTCATCGCCCGCAAGGCGGCTGCTCTTTAGGAATCGCCCGTTTGTACGGAATGTTAAAGTTGCGGCGATTGTGACACTTGTTCTTGACATTCCAGTCACCACTAGCTCATACTTCGCACCGCTGAAAGCAGGCTTCCCCGGCTTGCGGCTTTGTGTTTGCCCGTTCGTGCACCACGCCAGCTAGCAACAGCTCAACCAGAGAATGAACGCGGATCTGGCAAGGAGCCTGGCGTCGCTGGGCTTACTTTATCTTTGGAGAACTCCTATGTCGCTCGTGCGCGTCGCTGTCACATCTTTATTACTGCCGTTGGTACTCGGGAACCCGCTTACGGCCCCTTGGGTATTTGCCCAGAATCCTGCGCCCACGAACGTCCCGCGCATTCATAGTTCCGGCAGTCGGAGCACTTTGGGGCCTCGCGACGCCTCCACCGTGAAATCCAGGAAGAGCAAAGGTAACGTGGGCCAACAGGACAACGAACCTCCACCGGCAGGGGCAATTCTGGACCTGAACGGTTTGCCGATCCCAGGCGGGGGCGACGGCGTCACCTTCCAGCAGTATTCGGTGAGCTTTACGGCGACCCTCGGAAGTACTGCTATCACGTTCGCTTTTCGTGATGATCCGGCCTATATCTCGTTTGTCAACGCTTCTGTGATCGACCTAACCCACCCAAATGGCAACATTTTGGTGAATGGAGACTTTTCGGGCGGCGTTCACAGCCAAAACGGGGACGATTATGTGCCCAACGGCTGGACATTTACCAATCCGTACGGCGCCGATGCTTTCGGAGAAGTGCAATCGGGTTGCGATGAGTATCCCTACTGCTGGTATGACGGCGCGGTAGAGGCTTACGACGAAATCAGCCAGACGATCATTACTAGCGTGGGGGACACATATCAGATCACGTTTTCGTTAGCCGAAAACAGTGAATGTGAGTGTAACTTTTCCGACGTGAGCGGCGATGGTTACGCCGGAATTGACGTTACCGTTTATGCGCAGGCGGGAACGCCGTTCACTGTGGCCAATTTCGTGGGCAGCAGCGACGGCGCCGACCCCTTATATATGTCCCTCGTTCAAGGCAGCGACGGGAACTTCTACGGAACGACTGTCGCAGGAGGAGCCTTCGACAATGGCACGGTCTTTCAAGTCACCCCCAGTGGCACGCTAACGACGCTCTATTCATTCTGTTCGCAAACGAACTGCACGGACGGCGGTGAGCCTTTCTCGGGGCTAGTGCAGGGCAGCGACGGGAACTTCTACGGGACGGCCTACTGGGGAGGGGTCAACGGCGAGGGCACGATCTTCAAGATCAGTTCCACGGGCCAGTTGATGACGGTGCACAGTTTTGCGGGAAGCCCGACGGAGGGCGCCCATCCGATCGCCGGACTGATTCAGTTCGGGGGAAATTTCTACGGAACAACGCAGTTTGGTGGGGCTAACGGCCAGGGCACGGTCTTTGAAGTCACGCCGGGCGGTGCGCTCACTACACTCTATAGTTTTTGCCCCCAATCGGGGTGCACGGACGGTAGTCAGCCCTGGGCGGGTCTGGTGCAAGCCGGCGGGAACTTCTATGGGACAACCCTCGGGGGCGGGGCCAACGGCGCTGGCACGGTCTTTGCAATCACGCCAACGGGCCATTTGACTTCGCTCTACAGCTTTTGCTCCCAAACGAACTGCGCAGATGGCATCGAGCCTTATGCGGGATTGGTGCAGGCCAGCAACGGGAACTTCTTTGGGACGACGGCGTTTGGCGGCAGCAGCGATTTCTGCGGCGGGTGCGGCACGATTTTCGAAATCACACCGGCGGGCCAGTTCACCACGTTTTATGATTTTTGCTCCCAAGAGAGCTGCACCGACGGCTTAGCGCCTTTTGCAGGGCTGATTCAGGCCAGCGATGGGAACTTCTACGGAACGACCCAGGATGGGGGCACGAACGGTTACGGAACGGTCTTCGGAATCACGGCAGCAGGCCAACTGACGACGCTGTACAGCTTCGGCCTTACGGACGGCGCGTATCCTGACGGCGGCCTGCTCGATGTTAGCGGGAACCTCTACGGGACGGCCGAGTTTGGCAGCATCCAGTTCGATGGCACGATTTTTACCCTGCCGCTGGGGCTGCAGCCGTTTGCGAAAACGCACCCAAACTCGCGAAAGGCCGGGGCAAACGTGATTATGCGGCGGCCCGATGTGATGGGCGCGAGGACTGACGGGTTGAGCGGCAAGATGCGAGTCTTTCCCGACGACTCCAGAACAAGAGTCAGGCCATGGGGACCCATCGACTCGATCACCGGCACAATGGCGGTGACCAGACCCGGGGCGAGGGCATTGACTGGGCAGGGCCTGAGCACGCTGCTGAATTTCGACGGCAGCAACGGTGCCGACCCCGAATTCATGTCTCTGATTCAAGGCAACGACGGGAACTATTACGGGACGACCGAGTCAGGAGGAGCCTACGAGCAAGGCACGGTCTTCGAAATTACCCCCGGGGGGACGCTGACGACGCTATATACGTTGTGCTCCCAAACGAACTGCACGGACGGAGCCGAACCGGAGGCCGGACTGGTGCAAGGCACCGACGGAAACTTCTATGGAACAAGCTACTGGGGAGGGGCCAACGGTCAAGGCACGGTCTTTGTAGTCGCCCCCGGTGGCGGGCTGACCACACTCTACAGTTTCTGTTCCCAACCGGGCTGCACCGATGGAATCTATCCTCAAGCCGGGCTGGTGCAAGGCGCGGACGGGAATTTCTATGGGACAACGTCCGCCGGAGGAGCCTCCGGCGCCGGCACGGTCTTCGTAGTCACGCCCGGCGGGCAACTGACCACGCTGTACAGCTTCGGCTACTATCCTGACGGCGGTTATCCCGAGGCCGGGCTGGTGCAAGGCGCGGACGGGAACTTCTACGGGACAACCAACCAGGGCGGAGCCAACGGGTACGGCACGGTCTTCGAAATGACGCCCGCGGGCCAGTTGAACACCCTTTACAGTTTTTGCTCCCTGACGAACTGCGTTGACGGCGGGTTTCCGCAGGCCGGGCTGGTGCAAGACAGCAACCAGAATTTCTACGGGACAACCTCGTATGCTGGGGCCAACGGCCTCAACTACTATGGTACGGTCTTCGAAATCACGACGGCTGGCCAGCTAACAACACTTTACAGCTTTTGCACGCAAGCGAACTGCGTTGATGGAAGATATCCTCTCGCCGGGTTGGTGCAGGTGGGGGGGAACTTCTATGGGACAACCTACGCCGGAGGAGCCAATCACTTCGGCACGGTGTTCGAAGTCACGCCGGCAGGCCAGCTCACCACGCTATACAGCTTCGATCTCACCGACGGCGCTTACCCTGACAGCGGTCTGCTGCCAGCCAACGGGAATTTATACGGGACAACGGTTTTTGGCGGCACCAGTCTGGATGGCACCATCTTCAGCCTGCCGCTGGCGCAACAGGGGCTCACGCTGAGCTGTCCAACCGGCACGGCGCAAGTGAACGTTGCTTACAGCTCTGCACTAACGGCCAGCGGCGGGGTCGCTCCCTACACGTTCTCGATCCTCAGCGGCTCGCTGCCTCCGGGACTCTCGCTTAACTCGTCGACCGGCGCGATCACAGGTACGCCGACCACCGCGGGCACGTACAACTTCACGGCCCAGGTCGTCGACTCGCAAAGCAACACGGCCACTTCCAGTTGCAGCATCGTGGTCTCGGCCCCGCTCACGCTGAGCTGTCCAACTGGCAATGGGCAAGTGGGCATTGGTTACAGCTCTGCTCTTACGGCGGCAGGCGGAGTCGCTCCCTACACGTTCTCGATCATCAGCGGCTCCCTGCCTCCTGGGCTGACACTGAACACCTCGACCGGTACGGTCATCGGCACGCCAACCACGGCGGGAACCTACAACTTCACGGCCCAGGTGAAGGACTCGCAGGGCAACACGGCCACCGCCAGTTGCACCATCACCATCAGCAATCCGCAGTCCTGCACGGGCACGAACAACGGGAACCTCGTGGGCAATTACGCTTTCCTGTACCAGGGGTGGTCCAACTTCAGCGGTAGCGGTTATGTTCTCACCGGTACGGCAGGCAGTTTGGTCTTCGATGGCAACGGCAACATCACCAGCGGACAGTATGACCAAAACGATCCTATCGATGGGCCGAGTCAAGGAACTTTGACCGGCACCTACTGCGTTCCCGCGAACAATCTGGGCACGGTTACCATCAACGGCAGTAACGGCAACACCACAACATATGCCTTCGTGCTGCAGCCGAATGGCAACGGAAGTGTCATACCCTTCGACACGACTACTCCGTGGGATGCGTCCGGCATTTTCCTGAAGCAGAACACGAACGATTTCTCGACCAGCGATTTCACGGGACAGTATTCGCTTGGATTCGTTGGCATCGACAACGCCTTTAGCCGCTTCGGGCTGGCCGGCGCAGTCACCGCCAACGGAACAGCGAATCTGACAGATGGCGAGTTGGATGGCGATGACGGTGGAAACTACTTCAATGGCACGTTCAACTCCAGCAACTTCAGCGTGACGTCAAGCGGCCGCGGCACCATGAGCCTGAACGTCAGCGGCGTGGGCACCGGGAACTTTGCTTTCTACGTGGTCAATTCGTCGCAACTGCTCATCGTCCAGATTGATCCAATCTCGCAGGGGCTGCAAACGTTGTTCACCGGGCAGGTCGTGCAGCAACAGGGCCTAACCTATAGCGATTCGGACCTCAATGGTGTGAGCGTGCTGGGATATCAAGGGCTGGACACGAGCTGCAACCCGGTTGCCTGCCCGGACGCGCAATTGTATTTCGCCCTGTGGAACGGTTCTGGGGCGTTTTCGTACAGCGGCGACGAGAACGACGGAGGCACGACGAGTTCCAGTAGCGGCTCGGGCACGTACAGCGTAGGTTCCAATGGACGCGTCGCCCTCAGCGGAACTGGGAATCATTCTCCCATCTTCTACCTGACGGGCAAGAACGCCGGTTTCGCTGCCAGCAACGGCGGCCAAGAGGTGCAGTTCGGCTCGATGGTGTCGCAATCGGGGAGCAACTTCAACAACAACTCGATTTCGGGGAATTACTACGGCGGAAGTTGGGAGCTGGAGTCGCCGAACAACTGTGGTGAAGTGGATCTGGTGAATGTCAACTCGGGCAACGGGACCGTGACCAGTGACAAAAATTGCGGCCAAAGCCCCCAGAGTGAGACCGACTCGTTCACGTATGCGGTCTCGTCGGGTGGGCGAACGGTCGTCAGCCAGAACGGTGTCGAGAACGGGATCCTCTACATAATCTCGCCCTCGAACGGCGGGAGCGGCGGTAGCTTCATCTTCCTCCCATCGGATAATACGAATCCCACGCTGGGGTCGTTCGGGGTCCTGCCGACTACAGTCACGGTGACCTGCCCAACCGGCACGGCGCAAGTGGGCGTTGCTTACAGCTCTGCACTAACGGCCAGCGGCGGAGTCGCTCCCTACACGTTCTCGATCCTCAGCGGCTCGCTGCCTCCGGGACTCTCGCTTAACTCATCGACCGGCGCGATCACAGGCACGCCGACGACGGCGGGGACCTACAACTTCACGGCCCAGGTCGTGGACTCGAAGGGCAACACAGCCACCGCCAGTTGCAGCATCGTGGTCTTGCCGGCGCTTACGCTGAGCTGTCCAACCGGCACGGGGCAAGTGGGCGTTTCGTACAGCTCCGCACTAACAGCTACGGGTGGGGTTTCTCCCTACACGTTCTCAATTACTATTGGCGCACTGCCTCCGGGACTCTTGCTGAACTCGTCGACGGGCGCGATCACGGGAACGCCGACCACGGCGGGCACGTACAACTTCACGGCCCAGGTCACGGACTCGAAGGGCAACACAGCCATCGCCAGTTGCAGCATCGTGGTCTCGCCGCCCCCGCTTACGCTGACCTGTCCAACCGGGACGGCGCAAGTGAACGTTGCGTACAGCTCTGCACTGCTAGCCAGCGGCGGAGTCGCCCCCTACACCTTCTCGATCATCGGCGGTTCTCTGCCTCCCGGTCTCTCGCTTAACTCATCGACGGGGGCAATAACGGGCACGCCGACCACGGCGGGCACGTACAACTTCACGGCTCAGGTCGTGGACTCGAAGAGCAACACGGCCAATGCCAGTTGCAGCATCGTAGTCACCCCTGCTGGGACCAACCCTACCACTACCAGCCTGACTCTTACGCCTTCGAGCATCCCCGTGGGCTCGGTCGGGCCGATCGTGATGACGGCAACGGTTACCCCGCTCTCGGGCAGCGGCACGCCCACCGGAACTGTCACCTACTTCAACGGTTCAACCCAGATCGGAACAGCTACGCTGAGCGGCGGTGTCGGGACGTTTAATTACAACCCCAGCAGCCTGGCGGTGGGCATCTACTCGATCACTGCCGTTTACAGTGGCGACAGCATGTTCTCCGCTTCCACCTCCGCGCCCCAGACGCTCGGCATTACCCAGACTGGACCGTTTGCCTATGTGGCCAACAACAGCAGTAATACCGTCTCGGTGATTAACATTCCCACCGGGCAAATACTCAACAACATACTCGTGGGATCTGGGCCTTGGGGAACTGCTATCTCTCCGGACCAAACACAGGTCTACGTAACCAACAATCAGGGAAACAGTGTGTCTGTGATTAACGCTGCAAGCGGCAGCGTAGTAAACACCATTCCAGTTCAATCATCGCCTTTCGGCGTGATTTTCACTCCAGACGGCACTCAGGCCTACGTAGTGAACGGATCGTCCAACACCGTTTCTGTGATCAACACCGCCACGCAGACGGTGATCGCCACGGTCCAGGTACAAAACAGCCCGGTGGGTGTGGCGATGGCGCCCACGTCGAACGGGACGTTCGCCTACGTTACTAACTCCGCATCCAACACGGTTTCAGTCATTGCCGTAGGAAGTAACCCCACGGTGGTTCAGACTATTCCGGTAGGTACCGGGCCTCGTTGGGTAACGGTGAGTCCAAACAGCATGTGGGCATATGTCGAGAACGCGGGAAGCAACAACGTCTCGGTGATCTCGGTCGCCACCAATAAGGTAACGGCGACCATTCCGGTTGGAACCAGCCCCTTCGGCGCCGCCTTTACCCCGGACAACAGCACGGTGTATGTGGCGAACAGCGGTTCCAATAACGTCTCGGTAATCGATACTAAATCGAACACCGTGATTGGTACGGTGGCGGGTTTCAATAACCCGGTCCAGGTGGCGCTCACCATGGACGGCGCTTCTGCGTACGTCACCAACCTGAATGCAAATACGGTCTCCGTGATTGCCACGGCCAGCAATACGATTGCGGGAACCGTGGGAGTCGGCAATGGTCCGACCGGTGTCGCGATTGCCTCGGCTCCTCAAGTGGTGCTCCAGATTACCCAGCCTTTGAGCCCGACCCAGCAGAACAACTTCAATTTCGGATCTAACACCTATGCGGTGCAGTATCCGCCGGGCACACAGTTTTCCAACGTGAACATGACCGTTACGGCGGTCGAGATTACGCAGGCCCAGTTTCAGCAGCGTGTCGCAGGCACTAAGTTTGCCAATGCCAGTTGTATCGTCTATGGGGGCGGGGCAGGGAACTGCATAGACGATCAGGTGACGTGCTCGGACGGCAATGGAAACCCGATTGCCTGTCCGTCTGAGCCGCAACCGACAATTGCAGTGCAGACGAGCTTTACCACCTCGCAAGCGATCGTCAATCCCGGCTATCTCACCACCCCGATCGGCCAGAATATGTGGCAAAACATCTTCAGCGGATTTTCTGATCCCACCGTGAAGGGGAAAACACAAGGCTTCTCGGAATTTATAGCCGTCGATCTGGGCGCCAACGGCCCGCAAGGCGCGGCTCACTTCGAGCTTTTAAAGCCGAGGCTTCCGAGGAAATATGAGCACGGCGAGCTAATTCCGATTGTATTTCGACTGACTTCGGTGGCCAATGGAAAACCGGTCACCCATGCCAAGGCGGGCCTTTCTGTGGTTATGGTTGCAGACGCCAAGGGCAACCCAACCCAGAAGGTCGTTTTTGAGAGGACCACGGCATTCAAGCAGATAGCGCCAGGTAAGTATCAACACATTCTTTCCGCCGGCAAGTATGCTGCCGGCACCTACGCCATGACCATTTATGGAGATGCGTTCCCTGCGTTTCAGGGACAGTTCAAGATTCTGCACTAGACTAAACTGGAGCAAGTCGCATAAATAGAAGCCAGAGCGTCGCCTCAGGTCGCATTCGCCATATAGACCATTGCCTCTCATGATTTTTCAGGGGAGGCAACTCGGTTTTCTTGGACGGCTGCGTCTGAATACCATCTCAGAGCGCGGCGCTTCATCACTACAGCAACTACCAGCTTCGACTTCCGGTCCGCTCTCCCCGGTAGCGATTGCACCTCGGGGAGGAGGGTGCTACCCGCCCCGGCCTAAACGCGCTGCCTTTCAGGCGGCGCGGGCCGTCGCTCCAGACGTCCCCGCCAGTGGACATTTATGGCCACCTGATTCCTGGGGCCAACGTTTGCGCTTCGTTGACCGGCTTGACGGGGTCCGGGCAGAAGAGGCGGAAACAACCCCGCAACAATCCACACCTCCCCCGCAACAAGACGAAACGGAGATCGCGCCGGATCTCCTGCAAGTTATTGAAGGAATTGGTGGCGGCGGTAGGACTCGAACCTACGACCTACGGATTATGAGACCGTCGCTCTAACCACCTGAGCTACACCGCCAACATGTTTGCGAGACTCTATGGGTTGGCCTACCCAACCATGAGCGGCGTGACAGTGAGCCGCATGGAATAGGCTGCATCCACGAGAAGCAGAACGGTTGTTGCGGACTGCATGGAACGGGCAGGTCCGCGGGAACTATTTTACAACCGTGATTCCGATTGTAAATGCAGACGCGGCGCGTCGCAACGATGCCGCGCCGCAATGCCCACCGCAACGATGCTGCCTCGCTTGAGACAAGCGCCTTCGTTTAACTCGCCGTTTCAAATGCGGTTCGCAGAAAGCTCGCCAGATGCCAACCGTCCCAGTAGTTGTAGGGGAACTCTCCCATGGAGTAATGGCCGCAGGGAAGCACGACCACGCGATGGTCGAGGTGATGGCTGGCGAACTCTTCGACGACGCGCTCGGAGAATTCCGGAAGAAATGTCAGGTCGTACCTGGCATAGATGACGAGCGATTTTCGAGGCCAGCGCGAAAACTTGTCGAAGTACACCATGGGGCTGACCGCGCGCCACGCCTTGCGCAGTCCTTCGGCGTCGATGGAGTTTTCAAGAGCCTCGCGAATGTGGCGGGTCGACTGGCCGTGCCAGACGACGTCGGCGAAATAAGTGGAAGCATGATTAAACGCGGCGATGCGAATGCGCGGATCGTGGGCGGTGGCGATGAAGGCGTAGCAGGAACCAAGGCTGGTGCCGACAATTCCGAGTCGGTTGTAGCCTTGCAACTCGAGCCAATCGAGGCAGGAGCGGACATCGATGACGCCCTGCCGCACGGAGTCCATGGTGCGTCCCAGATTCGCCGAGACCGCGTAATCGGCGCGATGAACTCCGGCGGGGCGGCGGATATCGTGGTAAGGCATGCTGAGCCGCAGCACCGCAATGCCGAGCCAATTCAAGACACGGCACAGGCTGTTATAGGCGAGGCCATCCGCGTTCCAATGGGGCAGCAAGACCACTGCGCGCCGCCCGCGCGCCGGAAACCAGCGCGCATTCACCAGATTATTTTCCGGGAAGGGCGTGGCAACGGGCGAGGTAAAGCGGAGAAAGTCGGCGTGCGTGCCGCGAACTTTTTCCTCCAGTTTGGGGTCGGGCACTTCGCGCGTGCTGAAGACCTGCACCTCGCGGCGCTCCAGGCGAAAGTCGGTGGGCGTGGTGTAGGCGAAGAATTCGTCGCTGTGCTGGATGATGTGGTCGTTGAAACGGGCAAAGTATTCGGCCATTTCGCGCGGCGTATCGCCCGGGGGCGCGCCGTCCCGCACCGGCCAGTTCGCGGTCCACTCCAGGCCCCAGTCGAGAGGCCGGACGACGCGGTTGTTGTCGATGGTGGTGAGCCGGGTCTCCCACTCGTACATCATTTGTGCGTAGCGCGTGCGCATAGGTCTGTATCGGTTATAGCAAAAATTCGGCGGGATTGAGTCGGGGACATGCGCTGCGGCACTTAGTAACGGGACGGATGCTGGCGGGTGGTGTGGTCCGGGATGAAGTTCGGTGAATTGATAGTATGAAATTGTCTTGCGGGTCTTGAGCTCCGAAGTATCGCCGGTCGCACACCGCGGGGCCGCGCATCGGTCGCGGCATCTGGCCGTCTGGATCTTCGCCGCCTTCCAGTTTTTCTACCTGCTGACATCGACCGGCCGCGTACGCACGCCCGACGAGTACAACACTCTGTACACAACCGAGAGCCTGGCGCTGCACGGAACGACAGCGGTGCCGCAGGCAGTGGCGCTGCATAATTTTTATGGGCGCTTCGATGTGCGGGGGCGGCCGCGCGCAGCCTATCCTCCGGGGCAAGCGATTGCGTGCGTGCCGTGGTATCTGTTTGGGCAGTACGTGCTGGCGAGGTTGCCGGGCGTTCCGGCGGACGACACGGATCTGGTCGTGGCGTTTGCGACGTGCCTCGGCAGCGCAACCTTTGCCGCGCTCACCGTGACTTTTTTCTTTTTGCTGCTGGTGGGAAGCGGAATTCCGCCGCGGGCGGCCCTGCTCGCGACCTTCATGGTCGGACTGGCCACGCCCATGTTTGCCTACTCGGGTTGGCTGTTTTCCGAGCCGCTCTCGGCTGCGATTTTCACGGGCGTGGCGTGGGCGCTGTTCGCCAGGGGAGTGGAGACGCGCGACGAGGTCGGGAGCCGGGAATTTGTTGCTTCGTCTCACGCGGAGTTTTCGGGTCCGATTCCACTGCGCACCGCGGCGATCGGCGGACTCATTCTGGGATTGGCCGTACTGGTGCGTCCCACAAATGTTCTGGTGGTTGCGGTATTCGCGCTGGCTATTTTTGCGCGCGATGGAAGAGCGGCGCTGCGGGCAATTGTGGTTTTCGGCGCGGCGGCCGCGGTGGGCGTGGTAATTTTGCTCGCCCACAATGCGGTGCTGTTTGGAAGCCCCCTGGCCTTCGGCTATCCCGCGGCTGCGGAAGGCGCCAAGCAGCTCAATCGCTTCGACACGCCGCTGCTTACGGGGCTCTACGGATTTTTATTTTCACCCGGGAAGTCGGTGTTCATTTTTGCGCCGCCTGTAACTCTGGCACTGGCCGGCATGGGCGGGCTCTGGCGGAGGAATCGCGCCTTGGCTGCGCTCGCCGTTCTGCTTCCGTTGGTGGGTTTGCTTTTCTTTGCCAAATATTCGCAATGGGAGGGCGGCTATTGCGTGGGGCCGAGATACCTGGTTCCGGCGCTGGTGTTTTTGTGTTTGGGATTGGGCCCGGTTCTGGCAAACGGCGGGACGAAAGTGAAGGCGCTGGCCAGGGCGTTGCTGGGGATTGGTTTTGTTGTGCAAGCGTTATCGCTGGCCACCAGCTTCATGGAAGATCAGGCGCCGGCCGGCCGGTATTATGCCGCGAATTGGACCTACCGCATGGATTACTCGCTGCGCGGGCCGGTGCAACTGTTCTGGAAGTATCTTGGAAACCCGCAGCCGGCGCGGCTGGGGCTGGGTTGGGACCGGTGGTTCGTATTTCTTGCCAAGGGCGGCGTGTCGCGCGCCACGCTGGCGGTTTTCGGCGCGGCCATGGCGGCTGGCATGGCCATCAGTCTGCTGGGGCTGGCAAAGACCGCGTCCGAAGCCGCAAGCGGGGAAGTGAACTGAGGAAGTGAGCTGAGTTCAACACTGGGCGCGCCGACGGCAGCCGGGGGCAACGCGACCGTGATGGGGGAAACAACGTCGGTACTTTTGGGGATTGTCGCGGCGCGCCGCTCGTGCTAGAACGCCTATATATTAGATATGGGAAGCGGATCCATGGCGATGCGGAAGAAAGGGTCGAAGAAAGCGGCCCGCGCGCACGAAGTCATTATTCCGGACAAGCTCTACTTTCGCATTGGCGAAGTGGCGCGTTTGTGCCGCCTGCCGGCGTATGTGCTGCGCTTCTGGGAGACGGAATTTCCCCAGCTCAAACCGGTGAAGAGCAGCACGGGACAGCGCATGTACCGCAAGCGCGATGTGGAATCGGTGGTACGCATTAAGAAGCTGCTGTATGAGGACGGATTTACCATTCCGGGAGCGCGGGCGCAGTTGCGCGAGGAAATGAAACCGGACCGGAATCAGTCAGCGCTCCCTTTCCCGGCCACGGCCCCGACCAACGTCGCGTATTGGCGGCACGAGTTACAGCAGATACTGCAGATTTTGTCGGCGCGGCATTAGCGCGCTCGCCGGTAGGACTCGGGCGTGACTTTATTTTGTGCGCAAGAGTAAAGCCGGGGTGGGCAAATCCATCTCACACAACCTATTCACGCAACTTACTCACACAACCCACTCGCGCAACGTACTCACGCAATTCAGGGGTTTCGATCCACCAAATAAAAACGCGGACCCTGGGTCCGCGTTTTTACCGTGCTCTCCCGGAATTGTCGCGTCAGATCGCGATTACTGTCGCTTACGCCGACTTCCGTGCTGCCGGGGTATTTTCGCCCTCGGCGTCGCGCACCGTCGGCTCATCGACGAGGTGTTCGCTGACGAACCAGACCTGCAATTCGTTAGTGCGCAGCAGGTCGCTGACCAGCATGTCATTGGTGCCATCGTCCCCGAGTTTGTCGGCGCGTTCGGCGAGTTCGCGCACATTCTCAATAATCACCTGATGCGCGTCGAGCAGGCGCGACAGTTGCACGGGCACGGCTTCGCGGCCCTTGGGCGGCCGCTCGATGCGCGTCGCTTCGGCCACGTCGTGCGCCATGGCAATGGCGATGCCGCCGAGAAGCTGAATGCGCTCGGCGATGGTATCGACCAGTTCGCTTTGTTCTTCGAAGTGCTTGTCGAAAAGGAGATGAAGTTGATAGAAGGTGGGGCCGGCGACCTGCCAGTGCGACTTCTTATAGAGGTCGCGGAGGGTCATCGTATCGGCGAGCAGCAGGTTGAGTTGTTCGGTCATTTCCAGCCGCACCGCCTCTTCGAGCTGGAGAGGGGTCATGCTGGTGACCGTGCCAAAAGGCTGGATTTCATTGCCGCGCTGATGAAAGTGCGGCTGCGCGGAGGTTTTAGCGGACTTGCTGGAATGGTTGGCAATTGAATTTTTGGCCATGGGATTCTCCTCAAACCAAGTTTGAAATTCTGGGGCAGGTTAGACGGGCGAATGGACGGAACCGGGCGCGAAGATGCGTCGCGGATTCGATTCGGCCTCGCCGATTTGGGACACGGCTGTTTGGATGCAAACCAGGGGAAAGGGATTCCCGGCTCCGGAGAAATAGCGCGGAGCCCGGGAGGCTGGGAGGCCCAAAAGAGGAACGCCGCCCGGCAGAGGCACGCGGCCAGGCGGCTTTCGGATCAGTCGGCGGCGCTGCGCCGGATGCTGAACATTTCTGTCAGATATTCCACACGCGGAGTGCTTTTGACGCCGGCACTCGCCATGCGGGTCTTCAGCTCGTCGGAGGCGATGAAGGCATGAGCTTTTTCGAAGTTTTCCCATTCGAACATGAGCGTCAGTTCGTTCGGGTTCTGCACGCCGCGGAAGATGCGGCAGCTACGCTCGCCGTGCTTGGTGCGCCAGTCGAGGGAGGAATCGAACGTGGCCTTCCAGGCGGAATAATCGGCGACCTCGTGATGGATGAGAAGATAGATCATGTGGCAGACGCTCCTTTCGCAACACAAAACGTTGCCCCAAAGCGGGCAGAAATGCAAGGACCGCAGTCACGGTGAGGAAAAATTGAACCCTGCGTAGCCTGCTGGACGCAGGATTTTATGCTGCCGTCACACCGCAGGGCGTCGCGAATGAATCGCGAGAATCCCATAAAAAAAATCAGGCGCTGCGCATCGTCCTCATTTGAAGGAGACAAAGCGCAGCGCCCAAACCGTCTTAGTTTGACGAATCGGACCGGCCGGCAACGGGCACCCGAAAGCCGGCGCCAGTCGCTATCCCTCCGTCGGATGCAGGACGCGGAAGGTGCTGCCACCATTGGACCAGACCAGCACCAACACGTCCTGTCCGTTTGCAACGCTGCCCAACGCCTGCGCTACGTCCGACGCGGACTTCATCGGCTTGCGATCCACTTCCATGATCACGTCGCCGCGGCTGATGCCGGCGTTGTCGGCGGGACTTCCGGGAACGACGTTCTCCACGATCGCGCCGTGAATGTTCACGCCCTGGCTCGCGCCCTCCTGCTGAAGTTCATTGCGCGCATTCTGGTCGAGGTCGCCGAGGCTCACTCCCCAACGCCCTTTGTGCTCGGTGCTGGCAGCCTCGGTGTTGTTCGGACTGTTGAGGTCGCCGAGCGTCACAGCCACGTTGATCGGCTTGTCGTCCCGCATTACATCGAGGTGAACCGTGTCGCCGGGCCGCTTCTGTCCCACCAGCATTTGCAGTTGGCCCGCGTCGGTGATCGCTTTGCCGTCAAGCTCGGTGATCACGTCGCCGGTCTTCATGCCCGCCTTCGCACCCGGAGAATCCGGCGTCACGTCGCTGACCAGGGCGCCCTCGGCTTTCGAGAGGTGGAAAAATTTCGCGTTGTCCGGCGTTACATCGGCGATCTGAATTCCGATGAAGCCATGCGTCACCTTGCCGTACTTGATGAGCGTGTCGACCGTGGGCTGCACGATCTGCGTGGGAATCGCAAAGCCCATGCCGGCGAACGAACCGGAGCCGGAGATGAGAAAGGTGTTGATGCCGATCAACTCGCCGTGCGCGTTGACCAGCGCTCCGCCCGAGTTGCCGGGATTAATTGCGGCGTCGGTCTGGATAAATTCGCCGGGCTTGCGCCGGTCGCTCGCATCCGGATTCGGCCGATTGAGCGCGCTGATAATGCCGCGCGTCACCGTGAACTGAAGTCCGTAGGGATTGCCGAAGGCGAGCACCGTTTGTCCCGGATGCAGATTGGCGGAGTTGCCAAACGGCACGCTCGGAAAACCGTTGCCGTTAATTTTGATCACGGCGAGATCGGTGAGCGGGTCGGCGCCCACGAGTTTGGCCGAATAAACTTCTTTGTTGCTCATCGTCACGCGAATGTCGACGGCGCCATCGATCACGTGATTGTTGGTGACGATGTAGCCATCGGGCGAGATGATTACGCCGCTGCCAAGGCCGTGCTCGATGCGGTTCTGCGGCTGCTGTTGAAAGCGGAAATGCCGCCCGAATTGCTGCCCGTCCTGCCCAAACGGATTATTTGGCCCGAAGAACTGCTGCAAGTCCGGCATGCCGCCCTCGTCGGACGACGTGGCCTTGCTCTTCGACACCACCGTTACATTGACGACCGCTGGCGTCACGCGCGCCGCGAGCGTTTCCATCGCGTGATCGAGCGAGAGCAACGCGCCCACGCTGTTGTCATCGAGCGCCGACGCCGCGGGCGCGGGCGTTGCCGCCTTTGCCGACTTGGTGAAGCTGAATGTTGCCATTCCGCCAATCACCGCAATCGCCAGCACCGCGACCGCGAACCGGCGAGTGAGGAATTTCGTCGCACCGAAATTCATAATGGTTGAGTTGCTAAGTCTGGACTTCAAATCTTTCATCTTCAAATCGCGCACCCACATCTTCGTTTCTCCTTTTGCTTTTCCTGAATGAACTAAGCCCGTACAACTAAATATCTAGTTGCAAACGGACAAAAAATTTTGCGCGGACAATCGCGGCGCTAAATTTTCTTCGACGCCGCCTCGCGCACCCGCTCTACCCAAACCGGCTCGACGAAGGTGACTCGCATAATCTGCACCCTCCACACCATCGCTGGCCCATCCGGCGAATTGACGACCGTCAATTGCGCGACGGGAAACTCGGCGGTGACGAACTGCGCCTGCCGAATAATCTCGATCTCGGTCGCAGCCGGCGCCGAGTTCCGATCCGAGTTCGCGGCCTCGATTGCAAACTCACGCCATGCATCCTTCACATCGGTTTCGCCTCTGCCGCTGACGTTCCGGGCGGGCGCAAACACCGCGCTCTTTCGCGTCGCCGCAACTTCCGCCGTTCCAACCTCCGCCACTCCAACCTCCGCCACTCCAACTTCCGCCGCCGCACTGGTCGCGCGTGCCTCATACTTAAGTCCCGCCGGAATGACGGCCGCCCCTCGCAATGACTCGCGTGCCTCCGCATTTCGCAAACCCGCCCGCTGGCTCAAAGCAATCGCCCCGCCCTCATCCACTGCCGGACGATCGAACGCCACAAACTTCGGCGTCTGCGGCAGCATCACAATGCAAAGCAGCGCAAACGTCCCCACCAGGCCCAAAGCCGGCTTGGAAAGCCGGGTTTCAACGGGCCGGTTTTTGTCGAGAATCCTCGTCAGCCGCATCGAAGCCTCGCGGGCGCGGTGCACAATCGCTTGCGCCATCATCCATCCACGCTGCGCGAGACTTCTTTCCAGGAGGGTTACCAGACAGCTGGCATACCCAGCCGCATTGCCGCATTGGGCAAGCACGACATCGTCACAAGCCATTTCCCGTTCCACCGACAGGCGGCCCTCAATCCACCACACGGCGGGATGGAAAAAAAACGCGGCGCGCGCCAGCTTCTGCACCAGGTTCGTCCAGTCGTCCCAGCGCCGCAGGTGCGCAAATTCATGCTGCACAATAATGCTGAGGTCGGAGGCGGGCATTTCCCCGAGCGTCCATGCGGGCAGCACGATCATCGGCTTCCCCAGGCCGAGAGCCGCCGGCACGCGCACCCGGTCCGATGTGGCGAGCGTCACGCGCCTCGCCCCAACCGACCGCGCGGCATTCAGGCTTTCCATCGTTTCGCGCAGCACGGGATCAAGAGTCGCCGTATCGACGGGAGTGCAGTTGCGCCGCAGGTTGCGGACGTGCCACACCGCCGCGCCGAGGCGGCCGATTGCCACGCCGGCTGCCAGCAACCAGAGAACAAAAATGATCGGAGCCCAATGAGCGGGCAGCGCGAGCGTCGATGCGGCGTGATTCGAGGCGACTGCGCCGTCAAAAATATGAGGGCCAAAAATTCCTTCGCCGAAAATTTTCCGAGCCGTGACGCCGATCCAATTCAGCCGGTCAAGCCCGAGCCCTTCCACCACCGGCAAGGCCACCACCGCGAGCAGCGTCGCGAACCAGACTGCAAACCGCGTGCGGGAGTTCTGCCTGGGCAAAACGCGCAGCACGGCCCACGCAAACAGCGCAATCAAAATGCCTTCCGGCAACGAATTGATGACGCGCTCAATTGCCGCCTGCGCGAAATGGTCAAACAGCGGCTGCGCCGCCCCAGAGGCGAAAAAATTCGTGCTCCCGAACCCCACGCCGACGAGGTGCATTCCGGGCAGCGTCATTTCGCCTCGCTCCGATCCAGCATCTTGCGCAGACGCGCCAGTTCTTCCCGCTCCACGCCGCGATCTTCCAGAATGTTGAGCACGAGTTCCTCGTGCGAGTTGCCGAAAAAGCGGCTCACCAGGTGGCGGATCTCCGAGCGCGACGCCTCCTCCTGCCGGACGACGGGGGCGTACACATGGGCCCGCCCATCTTTAATGTGTTTAAGATAGCCCTTGCGCTCCAGAATGCGGATGGTGGTGAGCACGGAGTTGTATGCGAGAGCCGGGCGTGTGCCAATGGAATCAAGCACTTGCTGGACGGTGCCGGAGGTGCGCTCCCACAAAATCCTCATCACTCGCAGTTCCGCTTCGGTCAACGTTTCCGACTGTCTGGGTGGCACCGCGCGACTCCTTTTCCTCTTAGACGCCCCACGTGGGGAAAGGTAACTAATTGTTTAGTTGCAGGCAGGGCACAAATTGGTTGCGTGCGAAAATCGCAGTGTGTCGTTTAACTTTCGCCGAACCGCCGCTGACGAGACGACCGGATGGCCCGATCACCCGACGGCCCGATGGTTGATGTCCATCGGTGATGGCCCGATTTGCCAGGTCACGCTATACTGTGACCGGCATCACCTTCTTGTGGACGATCTGCCCTCTTTCGCGCCGCACTTCAACCTCAGCGATGAGATCAATCGCCACATCATTCAGTCGGAGATCGAAGGCGGCGTTTTTCTCAAGGACCTTCCGCCCGAAACCGTTCTGCAAATCCAGACCCAGCATCATCTCTATACGGCGGTGCTGGTCGACGACGCTTCCGCGCTCATCTCCGGTCATCCCGAGTACTGCCCGCAACCGGTGCTGGTCGCCATCTCGGGTTCAACCTGGGGAGGCTCGATGCTGAAGCGCCATTTTGTGGGACGCGGGATGCGCCTGGAATTCGCGCACCCCGAATACAAGAATCCGATCGTCACTTCATCCATTCAAGATATTCGCGAGCTTTCCTCGGCCGCGCGCCTCGGAAATCACGCCGCCGTTTAGCGCGCGAACTGGATTGCGCCGCGTGCCCCGAACTTCACTCCTTCTACTGCGCCTTGCCCGCCTCCACCATCTCCTTCGCCTTCATCTCCATTTCCTTGGCCTGCGCCGCAGTCATGCGCACCTCTCCGTTCACCACCACATTCAGTTCGTCCTCGCGCGGGCTCTGAAATCTGATGCCCTGCACCGTCGCCGATTCCCCCACCGCGCCCAGTGCCGTCTTCAAATCCGGAATCGCCGCCAACACTGCGTTTGAGATTTTCTCCCGCAGCTCATCTCCCAGGCCGCCGGAACGCAACAGATCGGTCAGGAATCGTTCCGCGTCCACACGTCCGACCTCGGTCACAAACTCCAGTTTCCCATCCGCACTCACGCGGGGAGTCAGCTTGACTTCGACCGTCGCATTGCCTTCCGCCATCTCGTGCGAGGCTTCGCCCGCCAACCCGCGGCTGCACAGCCAGCGCTCGTAGCGCAGACGCGTCATCGCCACCGCCCAGGGAATCTGCGGCTCCAGCGTCGCCTCCCGCACCGCAATCCGCTCTCCGCACCGCTCTTGCTTGTCGAGCATCGCCGCGAGGATTGCGCTCAGGTTCCCTTGCAATTCCTCGAGTTCCGTTGTCGCCTCCACTTTGTACAGGTCGTTGCCACTCGCCGGCCGACTCAATACGGTCGAACTCGTCAGCTCGACCGTCTGCCCGCCAATTTTCACCGACCTCTTGCTGACCGGAATCTTGAAGGCGGTTTCGGTCCCGCTCTCCGCCTCCACAATTCCCATTTCCTGCGCCACACTGGCCTGTTCGTTGCGGAAGTTGGCGAGGGCTTTGCGAAGACTTTCCGCGCGCGCCGCAATTTGTGAGGCCTCGTCGCGAGCGTCGCCGGCATCGAGCATCTTCAACTGCTCGCCCAATTCCGCTCCGGCGCGCGACAGCTTCGCGATTACATCTCTCAAGCCCGCTTTTTGCGCCGGAGACAAAGCGTCCAGGAACTGGTTGGTTCCAGTTCGCGCCTTCTCAAGTTTCTGCTGAAAGCCCCGCGCACGCGCTTCATTCGCGTCGTTGGCGGCGGCGGTTGAATCGCCCGCGCTCTTCGCCAGCGCCTCGAACTCGCGGCTTGCGGCATCCGTGCTCTTCAGCAGAGCGCGGAATTCGTCCGCCTGCGGCGGCGTCGCCTGCAATGCCATCGCGCGGTGAAAGTCCTTCAATTCGTCTTTTTCATTGACGCCGGCCGGCCGGCCAATTCCTGAAGCCCCGCCCGGCGGCGCGCCGCCGATGATCTGCCCCAACAAATAGTTCCCGCCCAACAGCCCACACGCAACCAGCAAGATGCCCACGTTCGCGCGCCAACTTCTCATAATGTCCAGAGTATAACCTTCGCCCGCAATCGCGAGCGCCTGCTGGTAGTGGCTCAGTTTGGTTGTCATCCCGAGCAAGCGTTCTCTGCGCAGCGAGGGATCTGGGCGAGCCGCGCCACGCGGCGCGTTTTTTGCGCCGCATTATTGGCGCGTTTGGCTCGCTTCCTTTTCAAACTGAGCCACTACTCGCCTGCAAGGCTTCTCTCTGTGCGATCTCTCCGCTCGGCAACCAAACGCCGCGCTGGTTCTTGCGACTGGCCTTTGCACCTTCCGCAACTCGAACCTGCCTGCCAGTCAGTTCTCTGCTGAAAACAGTTGCATTTCTTCTCCACCGGCTCCACAATTTCCGGTTCACTAACAAGGCAGCACTGAAACAGCGTTTCTGGGCAAGTTGCCAGTACAGACTATCGACCAAGGGGCCCCCATGCGATCTTTACGGTTTGTTTTGTTGCTCGCGCTCTCCCTTTCCATCTTTCATTCCTCCGCCTGGACTCAGTCCGCGACCGCGACCATCCTCGGCCGCGTCACCGATTCCCAGGGTGCAGCCGTCCCGAAAGTTAGGATCGCGGTGACGAATGTTGCCACGCAGGTCGTCTACAAGACCGAAACCGATTTCCAAGGGGACTACCGCGTCTCCGCTCTCCCCATCGGCGCCTACACGGTGTCCGCCGAGCACGAGGGATTCTCCAAGCTGGTCACCGCTCCTCGCACGCTCCAGATCAATCAGGAGGAGCGCATGGACCTTCACCTCGTGGTCGGCACGCACACCGAAACCGTCGAGGTCAGCGGTGTGGGCAGCAACGTTGAAACCGTCAATCCCACGCTGGGCGAGTCCGTCACCAGCCGTCCGATTGTCAACATGCCGCTCAACGGCCGCAACGTTCTCGACCTCGCCCTCTTGCAGCCCGGCGTCACCGAAGACAATCCCGACGATACCGGGGCCGGTCACTTCAGCGTCGGAGGCGGCCGGGCCGATTCCGTCACCTTTCTGCTCGACGGCGGTCTCAACAACGACCTGATGGGCAACAACGTCGTGCTCAATCCCAATCCCGACACGATCGCCGAGTTCCGCATCCTGACCAGCAACTACACAGCGGAATATGGCCGCAACGGCGCCGGTGTGATCAGTGTGGTCACCAAGTCCGGCACCAACCAGTTCCACGGCAGCGCCTTCGAATTCGCCCGCAATACCGCGTTTGACGCCAACTCTTATTTCAATAATGAGAATGGCCTGCCGAGAAACGACCTTAAGCGCCACCAGTTCGGGGCCACGTTCGGCGGCCCGATTACAATTCCGCACCTGATCAATGGAAAAGATCGCTACTTCTTTTTTGTCGCTTATCAGGGCCAGCGCCAAACCCAATCCGTGGTGCAGACGACCACGGCCTTCACCACCGCTGAACTCAACGGGGATTTTTCGAACGCGTCGAATCCCGGTCCCGATCCGAACGTCGCCGCCTTCCTCCTCGCCAATCCCTACTTCCAGCCGAACGCCACGCTGGCGGCTCAGGCCATCATCGATCCGACGAAGATCGATCCCGCCGCCCAGGCCTACATCAAACTCGGCCTCGTGCCCTCAACCGCCAATCCCAGTAACGCGCTCTCCCAGCAGGGAGCCGCCTCCGACAACAACAACGAGTTCACCGCGAAACTCGATTTCAGTTTCAGCGCCAAGGACAAGCTTGCGGTCACCCTCGGCGGATTCCGCAATCCGCTGATCGATCCCTTCGCTCAGGAGGACAACACCGTCACCGGCTTCCCTTCGAAGAACATCACCAATAATTATTTTTTGAATATCGCCTATACCCGCACCTTTTCGCCCTCCTTACTCAATGAGTTCCGCGTCACCGCCCAGCGCCACAACGACACGCATGACCTTCCTACCACGCAACTTCCCACCGCTGCTTCACTCGGCTTCGGCATTTTGTCCGATCTTCCCAACGGCCCGCCCAGCATGTACTTCGACAACGGTCTGACCTTTGGCACCGACTATCAGGGTCCGGCGTTCTTGATCGGCAACACCTTCGCCTACACCGATACGGTTACCTGGGTGCGCGGCCCGCACACCTGGAAATTCGGCGCCGGCTTCTCCGCCTACGAGAACAACACGATTTACGATTTTTACGGCGACGGCCAGTTTTCCTTTGTCGGCCCCTATAGCTCCGGCGGAATCGGCACCGGCAACAGCTTTGCCGACTTCCTGGTTGGCATCCCCAACAACTTCTTCGAGGCCGCCAACGCCGCCAACAATCTCCGCAGCAAGGCCACTTACCTTTTCGCTCAAGACGAATGGCGTGTGAGAAAGAACTTCACGCTCTCGCTCGGCCTCCGCTATGAATACAGCACGCCGAAACTTGACACCCAGGGCCGATCTTTTTCGATTGTCCCGGGCGATCAGTCGACGCGCTTTCCCCTCGCGCCCCTCGGCCTGGTTTTCCCCTTTGATAAGGGCGCACCTCGCGGCGTCAACTTCCCCAACAGAAAGAATTTCGCTCCGCGCTTCGGCTTTGCCTGGGATCCCCAGGGCAATGGCAAGACGAGCATCCGCGGCGGCATCGGCATCTTCTACGACGTCCTCAAAGGCGAAGACAATCTCCAGTTCAACGGCGCTCCGCCCTTCTACAGCGAGCAAAGTGCCTACTATTCTTGCCCATCGCAGAACGTCGATCCCACCACCGGCTACTGCACTGCCGGCAGCGCATCCAATCCGGGCTATCCCGGCCAGGCCACGTTCTACAGCCAGCCTTGGGCTTCCGCCGGCTTCCCCGGCAACCCGTTTCCTTCGCAGCCGCCGACCCCTGCCAGCGCCTTTAACACCGCCACCGGCAACTCACTTCCCTTCGGCGGAGGCGGCCTTTACTTCGTCAATCCCCATCTCCACACGCCCTACACCTACCAGTACAACTTGAGCCTGGAGCGAGAGGTTGCGAAAGATACGACCCTGCAGATCAATTTCGTCGGGAGCAACTCGAAAGGCCTCACCTCGCTTGAGGACGTGAATCCCATCCTGCTGAGTTCGGTCGCCGCGGGCAATCCCACTCGCGGCCTCAACCTCAATCAGAGTCTCGATCTGCAAAATTACTGTGCCGGGATTGGCATCACTGCCGCCGCTTGCCCATTTGAGAATATCGAGGAGTTCAACAACATCAGCTTCGCCAATTTCAACAGCCTGGAAGCTTCTCTCACCAAGCAGAACGGCGACAATCATTACATCGGCAACACCTATTACACCCTGGGCTACACCTACGGCCACAGCATCGACAACGCCTCGGGATTTCGCAATCGCTCCTCGAACGTTCCGTTTTACGATCACCGTATTTTCCGCGCATCGTCCGATTTCGATCTCACTCACCGCATCACCTTCAGCGGCGGCTGGGATATTCCTTTTGACCGCGCCGTCGACTCCGCCCCCAAACTCATCTCTAAAGGCTGGAGCCTCTATCCCATCGTGAGCTGGCGCACCGGCTTTCCGCTCACCATTTCCAGTCAGTACGTCACTTCTTTCGATCCCTCCGATCCGGGCCCGTCGGGCGCGGGCGATTCCAATCTCGCCAATGCCATCTTCGCGCCCGGCTACAGCAATCTCACCGTCCTCAACCCGCATCATCAGGGAACCTGCAACAATTCCAACACGGGCTCGACCCAGACCGGCAATCTCTATTTCGATTGCGGCGCCTTCGTTCAAATTCCCGACGTTCCCGGCAGCGGCTACGGCCTGCCCCGCAACTTCTTCCGCGGGCCGCACCGTACCAACTTCGATCTGGCGCTGGCCAAAACCACTCCCATCGGCGAACAAGTGAAAACCGAATTCCGTGTCGAGGCCTTCAACCTCCTCAATCACACCGAGTTCGACAATCCAGACACCAACATTTTCAGCTCCACCTTCGGTCAGATCACCGACACGGACGTCAACGCGGCCGAGGGCAACTCCTCGTCAAGAGGCCACAGCGAGCGGGTCTTGCAGCTGGCCCTTCGCGTGACCTTCTGATGATGTGGATCTGATTGATGTGGCAGTGATGTTGCCGAGGGCGACCTTGCCCGCGGCCGCCCGCCAAATATGAGCGACGGGGCTGAGACCGATACCGACAACAAAAAGGCGTGACTCAAAACAAGTCACGCCCTTTTGATCACCGCGTTATGTAACCCGGGTTATTCGGCGCGCTTCTTCAGCGCGTGCGCCCGGACAAAGGGCCTTGGCAGCGAGATCGCTCTGCCCGCCCTTGCCGCGCCCGACGAGGCGCTCTGCGCCTGGAAGATTCCCAGCGCAACCTGGGTCGTATCGCCCTCGATAAACAGCACCGTCGAAGAGTCGACCACGTAATACTCCAGGGTCAGTCCCCCGACAAACGTCCCGGTCGTGGTCGCGCTGATCCCTCCCCGCCCCGTTGCCGGCGAATCCGGCGTATATGTGCCTGTTAACGCCACGTCAGAGATCGGCTTGGTTACGTCGTTTTCGTCCAGCACGCCCGTCATGTTGTTGGTGGCCGAGGTCGTGGCATTGAACTGCGCAATGTCATCCACCTCGCCGTTCGCGATGCCGCTCTGGTTTGCCCCCGACAGATTGAATCCATAACCTGCGGCGCCAAAAGCGGTCGCCGATTGTGCATAGGCTGCGCCCTCGGCAAATCCCAGGCTGTCATCTTCCAGCAGCAGCACCCCGCCGCTCGACGGATAGGCCGCAAACGTAAAGTTATTCGCCGCGCCGTTGCTGAAGCCGGTCAACGCTAACTGGCACCGGCCCGCCGCAAACGTTGTGCAGCTTCCGGTCACCGCCGAAGACGAGCCCGTCGTGCCCGCATCGTTGTAGTCTTCAATCCCGCTGGTGAGATTTCCGTTCACGTCAGTGGTAGCGTAACCGCCGGCGACAAATGGATTGCCACTCGAGTCCGCTCCGCCCAGCGTGTAAACCAACTGCCCCGCGGTAAACGAAGTCTGCTGCGCGTAGGCATCGCCCGACAGGCTGGTTCCTGACGTATCGGTCTCGATCAGCTTCAAATGCGTCGGATCGATGACCCAAACGTCGAACGTGAGCGTGGGAAACGCGCTCGACGTGATGAACGTGGCCGTGCCATTCGTTCCTGAAGTGAGAACCACCGACCCCGTCAGCGGCAGCGCCACCAAGCCGGCCGAACTTCCGTTGTCGTTGAAGTCGGAAACTCCCGTTGTGATGTTCCCGTTCACATCCAGCGAGAACCCACCCACTTCTCCCAGACCGCCTCCGCTGAAGTCCGAGCCCGAAACCGAGAATGCCAGCGCCGTCAGATTAGCCTGCGTCGCGGTCGACTGGAGATCGATCGTGCCGCTTCCGCTGCCGCCCGTATCGAAGCGCGTAATCAGCCCGTGGCTGCTCGTCGTCAGCACAAAATCGATGGTGAGCGTGCCCTCCGGCGTTACCAGCGCGCCCGTCCCGCGCCCGTCCTGCGACACGCTGTATGTGCTAGCGCTTAGCGCCTGCCCTGTGAATACGCCCGTCCCGCCGAGGTCCGGATCGTTGATGTCGACGGTTCCACCCGTGATGTTCCCCTTCCCGTCGGTCGTCATCGTTCCCACCACCGCGAAATAGGACGCCGTGCTCGCGCCCAGGTTCACATCCTCGCCGGCCATCGAGATCACGTACGTGCCGCTCAGAGTGGTATTGGTAAAGCCGTTCTGGTTCGGTGAGCCCACCGAGCCGTTGCCGTTCCCGCAGGCCGCCAGCATGGCCAGGCCGAAGAGGGCAAAAGGCAGAATGAACCGGTTCGAGCGCGACAGATTCGATAGCGTCATGACATCTCTCCTGGATTTCTTCGGGCCTCGGTTGTAAAGCCCTGAATTTTTGAACCTCTCGGTGAAGACATGCGGTCTCACCTGACTAGGCGAAGGAATTGGCTTTTTCTTTCTCAGCGTAACACGCGCGGCCTCCGCATTTCGCGCACCAGCCAATAACCAGTGCGGATACACTCCGGTTGGTAAGATGCGATTAACCCGTATTGCAGAGAAAAGTTTCTGTAAAGAAGCGTAATTGCGGAAGCAAAAGCGGAAGCGGTATTAAAGAGGCGTCGCGGGTTCGATCTTCCCAAGCTGAGCTGAATGGAAAAGGGCGGGCACCCAAGCCCGCCCAAAGTCGGCACGCAAATCGATGAAAGTCCGAACTCGTCAAATGCAAGTCCTGAGACCTGAGAACTTCTGCCTTCTAACTTCTCACTCCTGACTTTACCAATAGATCTTCATCGCAAACTGAAACTGTCGTGGATCGTATGCCGCCGTCGCCTGCCCGGCATTGGCGAACAGCGGGCTCACCGCCGCCACGTTATACACGTTTGCGATGTTGAACATATCGGTAATCAAATCCATGCTGTAGCGTTCGTTGAAGCTGATCCGCTTCGCCAGCCGCACATCGTTGAACGCCGTCCACGGCGTGACGCCCGCATTCCGCCCCAGATTTCCGTCCAGCGACGCGAGCGTGCCATTGAAATTGGTGAGGAAGCAAGACTCCTGGAAGTAGCCCGTCGGAGAATATTTCGACGCCACCGGCGCGTATCCGCAGGCGCTGACCGGCGTTCCCGCCGGCACCACATTCGGACGCACGGTCAGCGACGACAACTGGAAGTTATCGTCGGAACTGGTGATGATGTTGAAGGGCCGCCCCGAGCCGAACTCGATCAGCGGGGCAATCGTCCAATTGCTGAAGAACTTCTTCGCAAAGCTCGTGCCGCTCAATTTTCCGCTCTGATAAACGCCGTTGAATACGAACCGATGTTTCTGATTGAACAGCGACGTCGACCGGTCGGCACTGGGGAAGTAGCTGTCCTGCGGCGTCAGCGTCGACTGCAAATCCGTCGAATCGTCGATCGCGTGCGACCAGGTGTATGACGCCTGGAATTCGTAGTGCTGGCTGAAACGCTTGCGCAGGTTCGCCGTCAGCCCGTGATACACCGAACTCCCATTCGAGTAGTTCGCGTCCATGTCGCCGAACGGCACGCAACCCGCGTACGTCGCCGGATCGCAAGCCGTATTGAATCCCTGGCTTTTCAGGCTGCCCACAATCTGCTGCGCCAGCGCCAGGCACCCGGGCGCGAGTTGCCCATAGAACGCCGCAAACGATGGGTTCAGCCCGCCCGGGCGGAAGAAGTTCATGAGAGGTGCGCTCACCCATGGTCCCAATGATCCGGATCCGCAAGGCACCAATCCGGTGCCCACCGTCAGCGGGCTGGATGGGGTTTGTCCCGCCGCCACCGCTGCGTTGTAATTGTTCACCAGCAGATCCCCGCGAACCGTGTTCGCGTTGATCGGCCGATTCAGATGGTGCCCGCCGTTGAAGTTGTATGCCAGGCTCAATGAATAGTTATTCCCCAAGTCGCGCTCAATGGTCAGGTTCGCCTGCTCCGAATAGGCGTAGACGAAATTCTTCCCCTGCGGATATCCGAACGGCTGAAAGCCAAGCGGCAGGAACGTCGCCGGATTCAGGTAATTCTGCGTCAGGAAGATCGAACTCGACGGCGGTATCGCCAGCCCGCAATTCTGATCGCCGTTGGGGCAGGAAAACCGCTGCTGGTTCGGCGCGTAGTTCAGCAACCCCAGCGCCGTCGTGCTGGTTGCCGGTGAGCACGGCGAAGCCGGCGACCCGTTTGCCGCCGGCAGCAGCCCTTGGAAGGTCGCAACCGCATTCAGATTCCCCGGGTTCCCGGCGCCCGCGCAAACCGACCCCGGCCCGAATGCGAGCTGTCCGCTCGAGGAGCCGTCAGACGCGTCGCCGAGGAAATACAGACCCAGCAGCGGATGGTCATAGAAAATTCCATACGACCCGCGCACCACGGTTTTTCCATCCCCGTACGGATCCCATGCGATTCCCAGTCGCGGCTGAATATTGTTTTTGTCGGCCTGAATTCCTTTTTGCAATCCCAGCAGGTTGTACGCGGGCAATGCCAATCCCTGCGGCGGCGTAAACGAGGGCGGCTTCTCCACGTCATAGCGCACGCCATAGTTAACCGTCAGATTATGCCGCGCCCGCCAACTGTCCTGCCAGAACACTCCGATCGGAATGTTGTGGAACGAATCGCTCGGACTGCCCAGTCCCTGAATAAAGTCCTGCGGCACTCCCGCGCCATACGCCTGCACCGCCGATAATCCCGGAAAGCCTGTCGGCAGGCTCAAGTCGCTGGCGCTCAGGCTGCCAAAGTCATACACGCCGCCGTAGTTCACGGGGAAGGTCGCAGTCAGCGGCAGATAATTGAAATCGCCGCCGAACTTCGTGTCGTGGTGTCCAATCGTCCACGCCAAATTATCCATGAACTGATAACGTTCTTCGGTGCGCCGGATGTAGGAATATGGCTCGCGTCCGATATACGCAAATCCCGGAATGTTCACCGCCGGGTCCGATCCTCCCGGAATCTTCGTGTTGTAAAAATATTCCAGCCCGCGCCGCGCGTACTGGAACCGGAATTCGTTGACCTTGTTATTGCCCAGCGTCCATGTGTCCTGCACGATTCCCGCCACGTCGCGATACGTCGTCTGCGATGTCCGTGAATATGCGTTTTGCCCAAACGGCTGATCCTGCCCGCTGACCTCGATGCCCGTGACCGTGCTCGGGCTCGCATGTACGCTCAGCGACAGCCGGTTGGCAGCGCTTATATTGTGGTCGATGCGAAACGAGTACAAGCTCGTTCCCTCAAACACCGGGAAGTTGCCCTCCTGCGAAGCCAGCGTCTGGAACGAGGAGGGAGCGTTGCTCAGCCCGAAGATCGCCGTCGCCGGGCAATCTCCCGGCACGCAAGAGGTTGGAAAACCGGCCCAGCCGGGGAGCAATCCTCCCGTCAATCCCTGTACCAGTTGTGTCGGCCACTGGCCGTTGATCGCTTGCCCGGACGACGCGCCCACCAGCACCTCGTAGTTCTCCAGGTTCGTCAGTCCGATCGCTCCTACCTCCGCCGGCGTTAACCCTGCCAAAAATCCCGCCTGCTGCGGTGTGATTTGAATCGTCCCAAACGGCAGCGGCACGGCTCCTCCCGCTGTGTTCGCCGTATTAAATGGGATCAGCCCAAAATTTCCCTGCCCAATGCTCGAAAATCCCGTCTCGTGCCGGCGCGTCGTTTCGTAGGAGAAGAAATAAAACGTCTTATCCTTCACGATCGGCCCGCCAAACGCCGTGCCCGCCTGCACCCGCGTGTAAGCCGGGTTCGACGTCGTCGAGAACGGATTCACCGCCTGAAAATTCCGATTCCGCAAGTATCCATACACGTCGCCATGAAATGCGTTCGAACCCGACCGCGTAATGATGTTCACCACCCCGCCTGCGGCTCGCCCGTACTCGGCCGCATAGCTGTTGGTGATGATCTGAAATTCCTGCACGTCTTCCTGCGAAACCGTCGAGCGCTCGCCGTTCGTCGAATTGTCGGTCGCGTCCGTTCCGTCCACGTTCACCAGGTTTGAGCGTCCGCGCTGCCCGCTCATGTTCAGTCCCGATGTCGGCGCCGCTCCGCCCAGGCTTGGCGCGTTATCGCGCTGCACCTGCGAATCGGTCAGCGTGAAGTTGATGTAATTCCGCCCATTGATCGGCAGGTTCTCGATCCGCCGCTCTCCGATCGTGTCCGTCGTCGAACTCCGCGAAGTCTCCACCAACTCCGCCTGCGACGTCACCTCCACCACTTCCTTGCCCGCCGCCACCGTCAACCCGATTGGCAGCTCGGCAATTTGTCCGACCGTGATGTTCACTGCCGGCGCTTCCACCGTGGCAAAGCCCGCGGCCGCTACCGATACCGTGTACGTGCCCGGGGCCAACTGCCGTACGCTATACCCGCCCTGCCCGTCCCCGCTGCCCGTGCGCTCCAGGCCCTTGGCTACATCGCGCACCGTTACGGTGGCATCGGTCACCACGCCACCTTTTTGATCCTTCACCGTGACGTGCAGATCGCCGGTCGCCGAACCCTGTCCCAGCGCCAATTGTGAAATCGTCAAAAGAATGCCAACCAACAAAACCCGCGTAGCTTTCATAAGGCTCCTGGAGTCTGCCATAAAAATGTGGCGTGGCACCCCTGCCCTGCGCGCAGTCAAAGGGGGCCGACGCCCATTCAAGCAGACAGATTCAAACCGTTCGATCTCCTGCAATCGACCTGCATCACGCAAACTTGGTTCGGAAAAAATACCGGAGATATGTATACCCAGAGGAGCCTATATAAGCAAGCGATAACCTAGATTACCGCCCGGCCAGCACCCGAATCGCGCCCCGCCGGTCTCGATTTTCAACATATTAAAGGTAGCGCCCCGCGCGTAGCCCTCGTCCTCGACCGCCCCGCAACGCCGACTCCGGTTTAGATTTTCGACATTGCACTCCGGGTCGACTTTGTCTAGATTGCTTAAGCAAGCCTCGTAGCTCGTAGCTCGTAGCTCGAAGCTGATCCCGCTACCCCGCTACCATATAATCAATGACCGCCCAGTCCATGACCGCTCCGCTCCGCCAGGTGCTGGTCTGCCCGCCCAGCCACGCCGGCTGGAGCGACCCCTCCAAATCCGCCGCCTGGCGCGACCTTGGCTTCCACCACCCGCCCGACGTCGCCTCGGCCGAAGCCCAGTACGGGCACCTCTGCCATCTCCTCGCCGAAGCCGGAGCTGAAGTCCTGACCCTCCCTGCCAGTGCGCATCTAACCCTCGACGCGGTCTACACTCATGACGCCTCGCTCCCCACCAACCACGGTCTCATCCTGATGCGCCCCGGCAAAACCACCCGCATCCCCGAAGCCCAGGCCCAAGCCGCCTTCTGCGCCGCGCTTAACCTCCCCGTCCTCGCCCAAATTCAATCTCCCGCGACCACCGAAGCCGGCGACATAGTCTGGCTCGATGACCGCACCCTCCTCGTCGGCCGCGGCTACCGCACCAACCGCGCCGGCATCGACCAACTCCGCTCTCTCCTCGCGCCCTACCAAATCGAAGTGATCCCCGCCCCGCTCCCCCACGGTTCCGGCCCATCCGCCTGCCTTCATCTCATGTCGCTGCTGAGCATGCTCGACGAGCACACCATCCTCGTCGATCTCCCCTGGCTCGCCGCTGAGACGGTCGAACTGCTGCGCGCCCGCAACTTCCGCCTGATCGAAATCGACGACTCCGAGCGCGACACCATGGCCTGCAACGTCCTCTCCCTCGGCAATAAGCGCCTGATCGCATTAGAGGAAAACCCCCGCACCAACGCCCGCCTCCGCAACGCAGGCTTCAATGTCCAGACCTTCCCCGGCTCCGAACTCTGCCAAAACGGCAACGGCGGCCCCACTTGCCTCACCCGGCCGCTCCTCCGCGAGTAGCGCCGGCGTTTTTACTTCTGCCTTCTGCCTTCTGACTTTCTACTTCCGCCTCCTCCCTTGATAGAATCAACTCAACATGCTCCTCCCGTTTGTCCGCGAAATTTTCGCGGAGGTGGAACTTCTCCCAGCCTTCCGGCGTGCGTCCTCCCATCTGCGCGAGAGCACGGGGCGGATTGGTGTCTCTGGCCTCAACTCCGCCGCCAAAGCCCTCATCACTGTTCTCCTCCAGCGCCGCGCCGAGCGCCCGTTCATCGTCGTCGTCCCCGACAATCGCGCCGCCGAAGACCTTCTGCCCGTCATCGCCACCTTCGCCGAACTCACCGGCGCCGTCGATCCCGACGCCATCGTCACCCTCCCTGCCCGCGACGTTCTGCCATTCCAAAATCTCTCTCCGCACCCCGAAATTCAGGAGGAGCGCGCCACCGCCCTCTGGAAAATTGCCACCGGCCGCGCCAGCATCGTCATCTCGCCGGTCAGCGCCACTACCATCCTGGTTCGCGCGCCCGACTATTACGCTGATCTCGCCCGCATCCTCCGCCGCGGCGAAACCTTCGACGTCGAAAAGCTTCTCCAGCACCTCAACACCGTCGGGTACCTCGCGACCGACGTCGTCGAAATGCCCGGCCAGTACGCCACGCGCGGCGGCCTCCTCGATGTCTACTCCCCCGAATCCGACCGCCCGGTCCGCATAGAATTTTTCGGCGATGAAATCGAATCCATGCGCAAGTTCGATCCCGCCAGCCAGCGCTCCTCCAACCCCGTCGATGAAGTCGTCCTCCTCCCGCTTACCGAGACTCCCATCAACGAAGAATTGCTCGGCGCCATCAACGCACGACTCAGCGGCAAGCGCATCGAAGGCACCACCGAAGCCATCGAGCAAGCCGCCCGCGAGAGTGGCGCGGGAGTCTTTCCCGGCTGGGAGTTCTACGCTCCAGTCGCCGGCGCCGATCGCACTATCTTCGCCATGCTCCCCGAAGCGCGCGTCATCCTAGACGAACCCGAAGCGCTCACCAAGGAATTAGAAAAAACCTGGTCCCGCATCGCCGAAGCTCACGAGCGCAGCGGCGTCGGCAACCTGGTCCGCCCCACCGACCTCTACCTCACCCCCGAAAAATGGCACGCAACGGTGAACTCGCTACCCGGCGCCGACCTCGAATATTTGGCAATAGCTCGCCCGAACCAATTTAGCGATGTCATCCTGAGCGGAGCAGAAAGTTCGCAAAGCGAACTTCCTGCGCAGTCGAAGGACCCCTACCCACAAAATACTGCCGCCCACGCCGCCTTCCTCTCCCAGCCCGCTCCCCGCTTCCATGGCGCCATCCCGCCCATGATCGAGGAAACAAAAAAGTTGACCACCTCCGGCACTCGCGTCATCCTCGCTGCCCCCAACACCGGAGAAGTCGAGCGCCTCGCCGACATCTTCACCGAATACAACGCCAGCTATCGCCTCGGCAGCCGCACCCGCGGCGGCGAAAGTTACGCCGACGAAACCGCCTACTTCGCCGGAGAAATTTTCACTACCACGCTCCTCAAGGCCTACATCCCCGACGGATTCATCCTCCCGGAAGCTCACGTCGCCGTCTTCGGAGCCCGCGATCTGTTCGACGAGTCCGATCTCGTCGCTGCCCGTCCCGGCCGCCAGAAATCCAAAGTCTCCGCCTTCCTCTCCGACTTCCGCGATCTTCAGGTCGGCGATTACGTCGTCCACGTCGAGCACGGCATCGGCCAATATCAGGGCCTCAAAGAAATCAACCAGGGTGACGGCACCGCCGAATTCATGCTCCTCGAATACGCCGAAGCCGCCCGTCTCTACGTTCCGCTCACGCGCCTCGATCTCGTCCAGAAATATCGCTCGCAAGAGGGCGTCAAGCCCACCCTCAATCGTCTCGGCACTGGCCAGTGGGAAAAGACAAAAGCGCGCGTCAAGAAGGCCATGAAAGACATGACCGACGAACTGCTCAAGCTCTATGCGCAGCGTCAGTCCGCCCAGGGCCACAACTTCCCCGCCGACACCGAGTGGATGAAGGAATTCGAAGATGCCTTCGAATACAACGAGACTGAAGATCAGGCCCAAGCCATCGCCGACGTCAAGCGCGACATGGAATCGCAACTCCCCATGGATCGCCTCCTCTGCGGCGACGTCGGCTACGGCAAAACCGAAGTCGCCATGCGCGCCGCCTTCAAGGCCCTCAGCGACAACAAGCAGGTCGCCGTCCTCGCGCCCACCACCGTCCTCGCGTTCCAGCATTACGAAACTTTCAAGCAGCGTTTCGCGGCCTTCCCTGTGAAAGTCGAAATGATCAGCCGCTTCCGCACTCCGAAGCAGGTCAAGGAAATTCTGGAGAGAGTAGCCGTCGGCAAAGTCGACATCTTGATTGGCACGCACCGCCTGCTCTCCAAAGACGTAAAGTTCTCCGACCTTGGCCTCCTCGTCGTCGACGAAGAGCAGCGCTTCGGCGTGCGCCACAAAGAGCGCATCAAACAAATCCGCACTCAGGTTGACGTACTAACTATGTCTGCGACCCCGATTCCGCGCACGCTCCATATGTCGTTAGTCGGCCTGCGCGACATGAGCGTCATTGAAACTCCTCCCAAAGATCGCCTCGCCATCCAAACCGTCGTCGCCAGTTGGGATGAAAAGCTCATTCAGTCCGCCATCGAGCAAGAGTTAGATCGAGGCGGCCAAGTCTATTTCGTCCACAACCGGATAGAAACAATCTGGGAGATCGCCGCCAAACTCCAAGCCCTCGCTCCCAGCGCAAGAATCATCGTCGGCCACGGCCAGATGGGCGAAGGCGAACTCGAAAAAGTGATGCTCAAATTCATGCATCACGAAGCCGACATCTTAGTCTCCACCACCATCATCGAAAACGGACTCGACATCCCGCTCTGTAACACCATAGTCATCAATCGCGCCGACCGCATGGGATTGTCCGAGTTGTATCAGCTCCGCGGCCGCGTCGGCCGCAGCAGTCGCCGCGCCTACGCCTATCTGCTCCTGCCCGCCGAAATCGAGCTAACGCCCATCGCCCGCCGCCGCTTAGCCGCGCTCAAAGAATTTTCCGACTTAGGCGCAGGGTTCAAAATCGCCGCCCTCGACCTAGAACTGCGCGGCGCAGGCAACTTACTTGGCGGAGAACAAAGCGGCCACATCGAAGCCATCGGATTCGAGCTTTACACGCAGATGTTAGAGAGAGCCGTGCGCGAAATGAAGGGCGAGGCCGGAGTCGAAGTCACCGAGATCCAGCTCAACCTCGGTCTCAACATCCGCATACCCGCCGAATACATCAAAGAAGAGAACCAGCGGCTCCGCATGTACAAGCGCATCGCTGGCGTGGAAACCGAATCGCAGCTCAAAGACGTCAGCAGCGAACTCACCGACCGCTACGGCGCTCCGCCCACCGCCGTGAGAAACCTGCTAGCCTATGCCACCCTTAAGCTTCAGTCCATGCGCGTAGGCGCGACCGCCATCGAGCGCAAGCGCGAAATCGTAAATATAAAATTCGCCCAGACCGCCACCATCGATCCCGGAAAGTTAGCCCGCTTTGTAGCCAGCCAGCCGAAAGCCCAATTCACTCCCGACGGCACCCTGAAATTCACCATAAAAATCGCCAGCGCCGAAAGCATCCTGGAAACCCTCCGCGACTTACTCGAAGAGTTACAAGCCCAGGAAGCCCCCGCCACGATTTAATCGAGCCTTAGTCAAACCTGGAAACTCTGCAACCTTGAAACCCTGAACCCTTGAAACCTTGAAACTTTGAAACCTGGAACTCAAACCCTACTTCATCATCCTTCCCATCCCCCACTCCACCACCCCCGGCAACAGCTGATACAGCTTCACCACCGGAATCATCGTCCACGGCACAATCACCTCGCGCTTGCGCTTGCGATATCCGTTGTAAGTCGCCCGCGCCACCCGCTCCACCGTAATGCCCTTCACCGATTGCGGACGGATGTTGCCTACTTTGCTGGTGACCAGATGCGTGCCGAAATCGGTTTGCACATATCCCGGGCACACCGTCAGCACGCGGATGTTGCCGCGCTTCAACTCCACTCGCGCCGCCTTGCCAATCGCATTCAGCGCGAATTTGCTCGCGCAATAAGCCCCCATGAACGCCACCGGCACATGCCCCGCCACGCTCGAAATATTAATAATCGTTCCCCCGCCCGCTTTGCTCATCGTCGGAGCCACCGCCTGCATGCAAGCCACCGCGCCAAAAAAATTTGTCTCGAACAATTCGCGGCACGCCGCCATGTCCATCTCAGCCACCCGGTCCCGAATCCCAATCCCCGCGTTATTCACCCACACATCGATCCGCCCAAACCGGGCGATCGTCGCCCCCACCGCCGCGTCGATCGCATCGCGCGAGCGCACATCGCAAGCCAGCGCCAGGGTCCGCTCCACGTATCCCACCCGCCGCCGCGCCTCCTCGCCCCGGCTCACATCCCGCGAAAGCAGCACCACGCTCGCCCCCGCGTCAGCAAACACTTTCGCAATCGCCTCCCCAATCCCCATCGACGCGCCCGTAACCACCGCAACTTTCCCATTCATCGTCATCCTGTCCTTGTATCGCCTCCCAACCCGCCGAGTCAATACAGCGCGGGCTGCTAGAATCTGACCATAGCCGGTCGGAAACATCGGACCAGAAGCGGTGAAGTATCCGGCAAAATGGTGCGTGAAACTTTGAAACATTGAAACTTCGCATCTTTGCATCTTTGAAACCTTGAAACCTTGACCCTGTGACGCTCCTTCCCCTATTCCCGCTCGACCTCGTTCTCCTCCCCGGAGCCCCGCTGCCCCTCCACATCTTCGAGCCGCGTTACAAAGAGATGATCTCCGAATGCCTCGAGCAGCATAAGCCCTTCGGCATCGTGCGCGCCTCCGATGAAGGTGTCGCCGGCATCGGCTGCACCGCCGAGATCGTCTCCGTCACAAAAAAATACGACGACGGCCGCATGGACATCCTCACCCGCGGTGTCGAGCGCTTCGAAGTCCTCGAGGTCCACGAAGACCGCGCCTTCCTGCAAGCCGAAATTTCTCTCGTCGAGGACGACGAGACCGCCGCGCCCGCCGCGCCCCTCGTCCAGCAGGCTGTCCGCCTCCACGCCGAAATCGTAAAAATAGCCGGCGCTCAACTCGCCGGCCCCGACGAAACCGCCTCCAATCTTTCCTTCCTACTCGCCGGCACGCTTCCCCTCGACCTCGACTTCAAGCAAAATCTCCTCGCCACCCTCTCGGAAACGAAACGCCTCGAAGCCGTAGTAGGCTACCTCGAAGCCGTTCTCCCCGGCCTCCGCCGAGCCGCCAAAGCTCGCTGGAATTAAGTTAAGCTCTCAGCCTTCTGTCATCAGTCGAATTGATTTCGCGTGCGTTCAAAGTTCATTTCCCATCCATGCGCCAAAACTCTTAGCTTCAATGTTTCCCATACGCATCCAATGTGAGAGCTGAGAGCTGAGAGCTGGGAGCTGAGAACTGAAGCTGAGAGCTGAAGCTGAGAATGAGTGCTGAGTGCTGAAACTGAGAACTGGCAACCGGCAACTGGCAACCGATTTCCCAGCGTATAATCCGCATAAGCTAACCCCAGGAGTTCCTGCATGACAACTGCCCGCACGCTGGGCGAATTGCGCGCCAGTTCATTTTCCGAGAGCCGCCTCGCCGCGCGCCGCGTCAAAGACGAGTTGCGCGAGAATTTAATGACGCGCCTGCGCGAGCATCCCGGTCGCCCGGATGAAGTCCCCATCTTCCCCGGCATCGTCGGCTACGACGACACCGTCGTCCCGCAGATCGTTAACGCCATCCTCTCGCGCCATAATTTCATCCTCCTCGGCCTGCGCGGACAGGCCAAAAGCCGCATCCTGCGCGCCCTTACCAGCCTCCTCGATCCCGAGATGCCCTACATCGCCGGCTGCGAGATTCACGACAATCCCTACGCGCCCATCTGCCGCCGCTGCCGCGACCTCGTCGCCAAGGAAGGAGATGCAACTCCCATCGCCTGGCTCACGCCCGACCATCGCTACGTGGAAAAACTCGCTACGCCCGACGTGACCATCGCCGACCTCATCGGAGACATCGATCCCATCAAAGCCGCTCGCGGCGGCCACGAACTCTCCAGCGAATTCACCGTGCACTACGGCCTGCTGCCGCGCGCCAATCGCGGCATCTTCGCCATCAACGAACTCCCCGACCTCGCCGGCAAAATTCAGGTCGGCCTCTTCAACATCATGCAGGAAGGCGATGTGCAGATTAAGGGCTACCCGATCCGCCTCCCGCTCGATGTTGCCATCGTCTTCAGCGCCAATCCCGAGGACTACACCGCGCGCGGCAAGATCATCACGCCGCTCAAAGACCGCATCGGCAGCGAGATTCGCACCCACTATCCCGCCACCGTCGAAGAGGGAATCGCCATCACCGCGCAGGAAGCCTGGCTGAATCGCGCCCCCAGCGCCGACTCTGCCCGCCCCGCCCCGCGCCTGCATCTGCCCAAGTATGTACAAGAGGTCATCGAGCGCATCGCTTTCGTCGCCCGCGAAGACAAAAAAGTCGACAAGCGTTCCGGCGTCAGCCAGCGCCTTCCCATCTCCGCCATGGAAAACGTGGTCTCCAATGCCGAGCGCCGCGCGCTCACTCACGGCGAAACCGTCGTCGTTCCCCGCATCAGCGACATCTACGCCGCCCTGCCCGCCATCACCGGCAAACTCGAACTCGAATACGAAGGCGAGATGAAGGGCGCCGACCACGTCAGCCGCGAACTCATTCGCGCCGCCATCGCCAAGGCCTATGACACCTACATGCACGGCGCCAACATGCAACAGATCGTGCAGTGGTTCGATCTCGGCGGCGAAATTCAACTCAGCGATAACGCCGGCGCGCAGGAAGTTCTCTCCGGCCTCCGTCAAATTCAAGGCCTGATGGAGAAGGCGACCAAGCTCAACGTCGGCCCGAAAGACGCTCCCGAACTGCAGGTGTCAGCGGCCGAGTTCATCCTCGAAGGCCTGCACGCCCATAAAAAAATCGGGCGCAACGAAGAGCGCGTCTTCACCGCCGGAGAGAAGCAGCCGAAAGCTCACGAGAAGCCAATGTTCGAAAGGGAAGACCCAGGCTTCCCCAGAAAGAGAAGTTTTAACTAATCGCTATTCGTCGTCGATCGCTATTAGTTGTTCGCTGGTTTAGCTCGTAGCTCGCGGCTCGAAGCTCGAAGCTTTGCTTTATGAAACGCATTCGCTACAGCAAATACGTCCCCGATCCCGCCGGCGAAATGAGCATGGAGGACCTGCTCGGCGCGCTTTCCGACTACCTCCTCCAAAGCGGATTCAACGAGAACTTCTGGTACGAAATGCAGAATGGCGAAGGCGAGCAGACCCTCGACGATCTCCGCCGCGCCCTCGAGCAAGCCCTCCTCGACAGCGACCAGTTCGACGAAGAGATGCGCGAGCGCATGCAGGAAAGGGCCATGAACGGGGAGATGGAAGAGCTGATCGAAAAACTAATCGAGCGCATGCAGCAAGAAGATTACATCTCCATCGATCGTCCTTGGGAAGCCCAGCCGCACGACCCCGCCCGCCGTTCCAGCGTCGGCGGCCAGGTTGGCGAAAATCAGCCGCAGGCGAAATTCGAAATCACCGACAAGAGCCTCGACTTTCTCGGCTTCAAAGCCCTGCGCGACCTGCTCGGCTCGCTCGGCAAATCCAGCTTCGGACGCCACGACACGCGCGACATGGCTACCGGCATCGAAGCCAGCGGCGCCTCCAAGCCCTACGAATTCGGCGACACGCTCAACCTCGACATCACCGCCACGCTCTCCAGCGCCATTCAGCGCGAAGGCCTCGGCCTGCCCCTCAATCTCGAGTACCGCGACCTGCAAGTCCACCAATGCGAGTACCAGTCCAGTTGCGCGACGGTCCTCATGCTCGACTGCTCGCACTCGATGATCCTCTACGGCGAAGACCGCTTCACGCCCGCAAAGAAAGTTGCCATGGCGCTCTCGCACCTCATTCGCACGCAGTATCCCGGAGACTCGCTCTCCCTCGTCCTCTTCCACGACTCCGCTGAAGAGGTCCCGCTCTCGCAACTCGCGCGCGTCAAAGTCGGCCCCTATTACACCAACACGCGCGAAGGCCTGCGCATGGCGCAGCGCCTGCTGCAACGCCAGCGCAAGGACATGAAGCAGATCGTAATGATCACCGACGGCAAGCCCAGCGCCCTGACGTTAGACGACGGCCGCATCTACAAAAACGCCTTCGGCCTCGACCCGCTGGTCGTCAGCGAAACGCTGGAAGAAGTCTCCAAGTGCAAGCGAGCCGGCGTCCTCATCAACACCTTCATGCTCGCCAGCGACTACGGCTTAGTTCAATTCGTCCAGAAAGTAACGCAAATGTGCCGCGGCAAAGCCTACTTCACCACGCCTTATACGCTCGGCCAGTATCTGCTGATGGACTACATGTCGCGCAAGACCAAGACGATCCATTAGTCTGTTCGACGTTGCTTTCGGATTGAGAATCGAATCAGGAACAGATCATGCGAATTGCGATTCTGGGAGCTGGCGGCATCGGAGGTTATTACGGCGGCATGTTGGCGCGCTCCGGCAACGATGTATCCATGCTGGCGAGAGGAGAGAATCTCGCTGCCCTCCGCCAAAAGGGGCTTGAAGTTCGCACGCCGGAAGAGTCGTTCGTGGTTGCGGTGAAGGCAGAGGACGACGCAAAACATTTTCCGCCGTTGGACTGTGCCATCGTCGCCGTCAAAACTTATTCGCTGGCTGAGATCGCTCCCGCGGCCCAGCTTCTCGCGCAACAGGGCGCGCTCATCGTTCCGCTCCTCAATGGGGTTGACATCGCCGATCGCCTGATCGAGCTGGGCGTTCCCAAACATAACGTGCTCGGTGGATTGACGACGATCAGCGTCGTGCGCATCGCTCCCGGAATTTTTGAGCGCCGCGGCCAGGTACAGCAGATTGCGATCGGTGAGTTTGACGAGGCCAAGCCTGACGCCGGCGCACCTGCACGAGGCGAGCGCGTCCAACAAATTGTCGCCGCATTCCGCATCGCGGGCGTCGACGCGCGAGTCTCCAGCGATATTCGCGCCGACCTCTGGCGAAAGTTTGCCTTCCTCGCTCCGTTAGCTGCGGCCTGTGGATTGGCCCGCTCACCAATCGGGCGCGTACGCGCAACCCCGCTCGGCCGGCTTTTACTGGAGCGCGGCATTCGCGAAGTAGTCGCAGTCGGCCGCGCGCGCGGCATCTCTCTCGACGAAAACGATGTCGATCGCATCCTGAAATTCTGCGACTCGCTTCCCGAGACCAACAAACCAAGCCTGCTGTACGACCTCGAGGCCGGCCGCCCCACCGAGATCGAAGACCTGAGCGGCGCAGTTTCGAGAATCGGACGTCTCGCCGGAATCGAGACCCCCATCCACGACACCGCCGCCGCTGCCATCGCCATCGCCTCCGCACGCTAGTCGAACCTTCCCCTCCCGGCTGCCCACCCTCGCGCTATTTGCGTCCCCGGCCGAACCGGGTAATATCTTAGCCGGCGCAGCGCTAACGCTCGAATTCCCAACCCTGCGGCGCTCGCTTTAAGGACACGCGTCATGAAACTCGCCCTTACCGCCATTGTCGGGTGCGGAATCTGCCTCGCGTTTTCCGCCGTCCATGCGCAATCGTTTGCCGCATCGGGGACCGTCGTGGTCCCGGAATCGAGCACGGAAAAGCCCGAGGACATCGGTTACCGCTCGCATACCAACATTCTCCTCTACGAATTGCGTGAGCCGCTGGCGCCGCCGCGCCCTTTTGCGGGCGAGAGCACCCGTGCTTCCACTAACGGCGCGGAAACAAGCGCTAGCATTCGCTCGCGCCAAAGCGCTGGTATTCCAGCGGCCGGCCCAGGCAGCAACTTTTTTGAAACGCCCGCGTCCCTCGCCTGCGTCTACGGCCTGACCCCGCCGGTTGCCGGATGCTCGCCCGCGGTCGCCACGGCTCTGCCGATTGGTGGAGGCCGCGCCCTCGCCATTGTCGACGCCTACGACGACCCTGACGCCGCCGCCGATCTCGCCGCGTTTGACACGCAGTTCGGAATCGCCTCCGCCAACTTCCAGGTGGTATATGCCAGCGGCACCAAGCCGCCCGTCGATCCCACGGGCGGCTGGGAAATTGAGGAATCGCTCGACATCGAGTGGTCTCACGCCATGGCTCCCAACGCCGCGCTGTTCCTGGTGGAGGCCGCTTCGGACAAGAACACCGACCTGCTTTCGGCGGTTTCCGTGGCCAACCAGTTGGTGGCGCAGGCTGGAGGCGGCGAAGTTTCGATGAGTTGGGGCAGCAGTGAATTCGCCAAGGAAGTGGGCGACGAGTCCTACTTTCAAACGCCGACCGTGGTTTATCTCGCGGGGTCCGGTGACAGCCCCGGCCAGATTTGGCCCAGCGTCTCGCCAAACATTGTCTCGGCGGGTGGCAGTACCGTGAGCCGCAATCCCGCGACTGGCTCTTTCCAACAGGAGGTCGTATGGGCCAATACCGGCAGCGGGCCCAGTTCTTTCTTTGCCATCCCCAGCTATCAGGCTCCGCTGGCGGGCATCATCGGCAAGCATCGCGCCACACCTGACCTGGTCTTCGACGCCGACCCCCATACCGGAGTCTGGATTTACGACACTTATCCGGCGCGGGGTAAACCCGGATGGCGCGTGGTCGGCGGCACCAGCATCGCCGCGCCCTCATTGGCCGGCGTTATCAACTCTGCCGGAAGCTTCTATGCCTCCAGCTCCGCCGAACTTACTCAAATCTACTCCGACCTCGGGCAATTCATCGGGTTCACCGACATCGTATCCGGCACCTGCTATCACTATGCCGGCTACTTCGCCGCGTCCGGATGGGATTACTGCTCCGGCGTCGGCAGCGTCAGCGGCTATCAGGGGAAGTGAGCCATGGGCACTGTAGGCTCGATGATACATCTGTGTAAACGGCGATCCGGGCGGACTTTCCGCTCCGGGCAAACTGCACTCCGCAAGACATGTCCTGCCGTGCCGTTCTAACTAATGAGACTCGCACTCCCGCGGTGTAAAATCGCCGCAAGACCCACGGAGCTTCCATGAAACGACTCGCCGCCCTCGTCCTGCTCGCTCTCCTCAGCCTGACATGCGTTCCCCCCGCGCACGCCCAGCGCATGACGGTTGACCAGGCCGAGCGCCAGTCTCGCAAAGACGCCAAGAAGCAGCAGAAAATGTTGCGTAAGGCCAACAAGAAGCAGAGCAAGGCCGCCAAGAAATACGAAAAGAAGCAGCGCAAAGCCACAAAAAAAGCCAACAAGGATCTGCAAAAACGCCGCGCCGGCTAGCCTCCGGCTGCGGAGTCCTATTCGAACGCCGACCGGGCAACCGTCTGGCAATTCACAAAAACGGCGGCCACGCCTCCAAAATCGCGCAATGTCTATTGATTAGATCTCGGCCCATGCGCCGGAGAGTTCGCGCTCCAACTTCTGCTGCTGATCCTTCATCATCTTCTGGCGGTCGCGCATTGCCTTCTGCTGATCTTCGAGGCGCTTTTGGAAAGCGCTCTGCGCGCTTTTGTAGGCGAGCTCGGCCTGTTTCGCCTTTTCCAAAATGTCGGCCTGCGAAATTTTTGCTACTGCGCTTTGGGCCTGTCGGATTGCCAATTCGGTCTCGGCGCTGATGTCTCCAAGGTCCAAACTATCTTCCAGCAATTTTCCCGAGTCTTTCTTAGGAGGCAGCGTGATCGTCAAAGTCTGCTCATGCCTCTCGCGCATGACGGTGATCGAGGCAGTCCCGCCTTGTGAGTCGCGCAACGCGTGCGTGAAGTCGGACGTGTCGTGCACGTTCTGACCGTTGACCTTCATGACCACATCGCCGGCATGGAAGCCGGCCTTTTCGCCGCGGCTACCCTTCTCCACCGAGCGCACCAGAACTCCGTTCCCGTCTTTGACGCCGAAAAAATCTCCGAGTTGGGGTGTGATGTTTTCGACCATCAGCCCGCTCCGCACCGAGGAGTGCGCGATCACCACCGAGACAGGGATGTCGATGTCAGGAAGCGAGGGAAATTTCGGCATCTGAAAATTAAACTCGTGGCTGTCGGGAGTCCAGGAGACCGACTTCTTTCGGTCGGCGAGCTGGACCTTCAGCGTGAGCGGCTGGCCGTCGCGGCTGATGCCGAGTGTGACGACGCGCCCGGACGGGGTTTCCTTGATCATCCGCCGCAACTGCGCGGCGCTCTCCACCGAGGTTCCATTCAGGGTGAGGATGACGTCGTGCTCATGCAGCCCCGCTTTGCCGGCTGGGGCATCCTGATCGACCATGGTGATCTCGGCGCCGTGTTCCTCTTTGAGCTTCAAGTCAGACAGGCGTTCGGTGGTGACGTCGGCGATATCGACCCCGAGGTACGAAGTTCCCCCGCCCGCTTCGTCGGAGCTGAAAACCCAGCTTTCGTTGTTGCCGTCGGTGGCGCGTTGTGCGGCCGGTGCGGCGATGACGGCCGCAAGCCAGAAAAACATGGCGCAGAGCAGGAAGCGATGCATAAATTCCTCCCTAGTTTCAGATCGTGGCTTCCCGGCCTAATGATTGAGGCGCAGGAAGGTGATGTTTCCGGAACTAGTCCGGACTTTCAAAGTCGGGCCGCCGCCGTTCAACTGCCCCTCGGCCGTGATGGTGCGAGGGCCGGGCCAATTGCCGCCTTCGCTGGAAACGCGAATGTCGTTGAAGTCGGTGCGTATCGTGTGGCCTGCGGCCATGTCGATGGCGGCCCGAATGGTGATGGGAATATTGTTGGCGAGGTAGACGGTGATGTCGCCCGCCGAAGTTTCAAGCGTGGAGTTGCTGTGCACGTCGGAAGACGAGAGCAGTTTGACGATGATGCCGCCGGCGCCGGTTTCGGCGCGCACCGAAGTGGCTCCATCGAGCTGAATGCTGCCGCCACCGGTCTGCGCTTCGACTCGGCCCTGGGCCGACGCGAGACGGATACTGCCCGCGCCCGACTCGATTTCGACGGGGCCACCGATTTCGCCGAGGTCGATGCTGCCGCCACCGGTACTGGCCTTAACATGGCCGTTGCACTTTCCGAGGCGGATGCTGCCGCCGCCGGTTTCAAGCACCGCCCCTTGAAGGCCGGAGGTGACGACCAGGCTGCCACCGCCGGTCTCGGCTTTAATATCGCCCTTGGCCGACGCAATTTTTATATTGCCGCCGCCGGTTTCCACCTCCACATCGCCGCCGACGGTTCCGATGTCGATCACTCCGCCACCGGTTTCGGCGCGCACTGCACCGGCCACATCGTCGACGTGGATAGCGCCGCCGCCGCTTTCGATCTCCACGCGCCCGGCGAGCGCAGTCGCTGTCACCGCGCCGCCGCCCGTCTCCACCTTGGCCAACTCGAGCTGGCGCGGAACATTGACCACGAGATCGTCGGAGCACTTGCGATTGTTGCCGCTGCGTTCCGCCACGATCCAGGCGGTGTCGCCTTTAATGGCGGCGTTCAGCCGGTTCGAATCGAATTCGTGGCGCGCGCTTTGTTCCGATGACGTATACGCATGGCGATGAATAACGTATGTAATGGTCGATTGCGATCCGCCCTGAATTTTCACCGATCCACTGTCGAGTTTGACGCGAAGATTTTTCGCGGCGCTGAGCTCGCCCGTGACTTCCTGCACCCAGTTGCTGCCTTCCCGGTAAATCCGGCCCTGCTGGCCGAGAGCCAGCGATGCCAGCGCAAAGATGGCGGCGAGCAGGCCAGCGAGTTTGATTGCGTATTTCAATGAATGGCTCCTTAGTTTTGTAATTCGCGCCCGTAGTCGTTGATCGCTAGTCGTGAGTCGATAGTCGTTAGCAAGAGCTCCAATCCTGCGTTGAACCACGAACGACTAACGACCGACGACTAACGACCAACGACGATCTTCTAATCCAATTCCGGCGTCTGCTCTAACATGGTTCGCGCCTGCGAGCGCAGCGAAACGTTCTGATCCGTGCGCGACAGGCGAATCAGCACAGCGCGCACTTTGCTATCCGCCTTCATCGGCTCGACCAGCCGCAAAGCCTGAAGCCGGACGGCGGGATTGCTGTCGTTGACCAGCGCCTGCAGCACCGCGTCGCGTACCTGCTCATCCTGACGAACGAATCCGCTCAGCCCATCCAGCGCCTTCACCCGCACGCCCGCGTTGGTGTCGTTCTGGAGCGCATACATCAAGGCCTCGCGCACGCGCGTGTCGTTGGGCTCCTGCGTCAGCACATCCACCGAGTCCATGCGCACGCCGGAGTTGTAATTATTTCGCGCCGCAAAAAGCAGCAATTGCTGGATGCGCTGATCGTTCAGCGAGCCTTGCGCCTCCTGCGTCGAAATCGTGTCGTACTTGATACTGACGTGATTCGTTCCCGGCTCTTGCGTCACCGAGCGAATGCCGGTCACGGTGGACGCTTCGAGGGGAGTCTGCGCGGAATTTTGCTCGATTGCGGCAACGTCGCCCGGCTGGCGATTGGACAGAAAGTTGTAAGTGGCGCCGATGCCGCCGCCGAATCCGACCACGAAAATCACGGCTGCCAGCGCGGGAGACATGCGAATTTGCCGCAGCCAGGTAGCCGGCTCGAAGATCAGCCGCCGCCACCAGCCGCCCTGCGACGTGCTTTCCAGCGCCTCTTGCAGACGCATGCGCGACGAAGCCAGCAGGTTCGGCGTGGGTTCGGGCACCACATGCTGCGACATCGTGCTGTGGAAATGCCGCGCCGACTTGAGTTCGCCCGCGCACTCGGGACACCGCGCCAGGTGCTGCTCCACCTCGTAGCGCGCATCGTCTTCCAGCTCGTTATAAACGTAGAAAAGTATGTTTTGCTTTACCCAATCACATTTCATTGTCGTGCCCCCTCTTCGGGGAATCTTTGAAACTTTGAAACCTTGAAACTCTGAAACCTTGCCCTCATAGCTCATAGCCCGCAGCTGCTTTTCATCGAGCAACTGGCAACCGGCAACTGACAACTGTTTTCATCGCATCTCCGCCAGCGCGCTGCGCAGTTTTTGCGTGGCGCGGAACAGCGTGTTCTTCGCCGTCTCCTCCGTCGTATTCAGCATCTCGCCCACCGTGCGCAGCTTAAGTCCCTGGTAATGCTTCAGCTCAAACACCATGCGCTCCCGCGGCGTCAGGCGCTCCAATGCTTTCGCGATCTTCCGGCCCAGTTCGCGGCGCATCAGATCGCGTTCCGGATTCGCGCCCGCCCGTACGTCCGCGAATTGCTCAATCAGGCTATATTCCTCGCCCGAGCTGTCCACCGCCACCGGCGCGTCTTCCTTGCGCACGTTTCTCTTCCGCAAGTGGTCCAGGCAAAGATTGGTGACGATGCGGTAAATCCACGTGTAGAAGGAGCACTCGAAGCGAAAGCTGCCCAGGTTCTTGTAGGCCTTGAGGAAGGCTTCCTGATAAACATCCTGGGCATCGGACTCCGATCCCGTCAGATGCAACGCCAGCCGCAGCACCGACTGATCGTAATGACGCACCAGCACCTCGAAGGCTGCGCGGTTTCCCTGCTGCGCCTCGCGGATTAACGTCGTGTCGTCAATGCGGTTGCCCTGCGCTGCCAATGCGCCCCTCATCACGGTGGGGTCCTGGGTGCCGCTCGCCTGTTCCGCCCGCCTCGACCGGGCCGTTTCGCCAACCGCAATTGCTACCGCGTAAGAATCGGCCGGCATTTTCGTCTCTGTCCTCTACAAGTAAACTGACCTCGCGTTACACAGAGATGGACGAACGAATACGAGGAACGTTAGCAGATTATAAGGAAGTGGCCCTTGGTTTGCTTAACAGTGGCAAGACAGCTCATGTGTGACGCGGTGGCATGTGGACGCGGCGGTATCCTGAGAGCGTGCGTGACTTTTTCTCGCTGTCATCCTGAGCGGAGCACGATGCATCGCGAAGCGATGATTGTGCGGAGTCGAAGGACCCCTGCACTCTCCGCACCGCTCGCACCGCCGCAAGGCATTACGGCGCCCGTCTCCAGATAGCCTCGTCCGCGACGGTCAAGGCTTCGTCGGCTCAAACCGTAGCCGCATCTCATTCGTCGGCGCGAACCCCAACTTCTCATATAAAGCTCGCCCGTCAGCGCTGGCGTGCAGATTGACACTGCGAAGCCCATACGCCTGAACCCACGCCAGAATCGCCTCCATCACCTGCCGCGCAATTCCGCGGCGGCGAAACTCGCCTTCCGTATACACATTGAGAATCACCGCCCGCTCGGTGCAAGGGTCGTGGGGATTCGCCGGCCACGGACACAACAGCACGCCCCCGCCACCCGCCACGCCGCCGGACGCATCCATCGCCAGCCAGTGCCGGTACGACCCATTCGCCAACGCCCGCGCGAACCATGGCCGCGCCACCTCCACCATGCGATCCAATTCCTCAGCCGTTCCCTCGCCCATGTCGCGAAACATCGACCGCCGATGGTGCAGGATGGTCTCAATATCTGCCGCCCCTGCCTCGCGAATTGTGATCTCCGTTTTATCCATGATGTCATCCCGAGCAACGCGAGGGATATGCAGTTGGCGGCCTCCTCCGAAGTGTGGGGGGACCGCTCTCAAAACGTACGATACGAAAAGCGAGGTGCACCACCGCGCCCCATTCTCGCGCGGCCGTTGCGCGAGAGCGGGAACCTGTTTGCCACAGTTGATTTCGGCGCCGAGCGCCTATTCGGGTTCCTTAAAGACGTTTAAAGGAGTTGCGAACCACCATCGGTGTCCCTCGAGGTCGCGAACCCCGTATTCTCGCTGACCATAGGGCTGGTCTACCGGTTCTTTTTCAACCTGGACTCCAGCGGCCCGGGCATGCTCAAAATGTGCATCCACGTCGTCTACATGGATGACCAACCCGGAGTCAGAGCTAGTTCCGGTATCAAGCCCCTGTGCGACACTGGCCCGGTGTAGCCAAATGGTCGTGCGCCCCGCCTGCACCTCGCCATGGACAACTTGGCCATCAGGCGAGCGTTCGATGATTCCCGATTCAAAGCCGAATACCCTGACCAGGAAATCGTGGGCAGCGGCGATGTCCCGGTAAACGAGGAGGGGAATGACCCGATCAATTCGAGGCATAGAAGAAAGTTTAGCCGATAACGGTGTACCGCTCTTGTTAATTGTTCCTGAGAAACCCACTTACGACACTTCCACCATCTCGTCCGAACCCCGCTTGCCGCCCGGAACAATTCAGGCCTGCGAGCAAAGGCCCCGGGCAGTCGAACGACGGCAGGCAGTTGAATGATGTGTCTCTCCAGGCCTCAAAAGGTACAATGAAGCCTGTCGAGGCCGCCTGATTCCATGTATGAAGTAACCGTAGAGGACACTTTTGCCGCGGGACACTACCTGCGCAACTACAAGGGGAAGTGCGAGAACCCGCACGGCCACAACTATAAAATTCGCGTCACGCTCGCCGGCGCCGAGCTTGATAAGGCAGGACTGCTGCTCGATTTCAAGGATCTGAAGGATGTGATGAAGCACGTCATCGAGCGCCTCGATCATCAGATGCTCAATGAGATTGAGCCCTTCACCACTCTCAATCCTTCCGCGGAGAATTTGTCCAAATATTTTTACGACCAGACCAACACCCGCCTGAAAGGCGTGACCAACGGACGCGTACGCGTGAAGGACGTAACGGTCTTCGAAACCGATACCACCACCGCGACCTACAGCGAGTAGCAGTTGCCAGCCACCAGCTGCCAGTCGCCTGAATTGAGAGGAAAAAGTGGGGCGATCCTATAAAGACCTGGTTGCTTGGCAGAAGTCGATGGATTTGGTCACAGCCATTTATGGTGCGACGATTCACTTCCCAAAAGACGAGCAGTTTGGTCTAACCTCGCAAGTCAGACGCGCGGCAGTTTCAATTCCCAGCAACATCGCGGGGGGGCAAGGCCGCTTGTCAGAAAAGGAATTCCGATATTTTCTGGGGCAGTCTCGCGGATCGCTAATGGAAGTTGAGACTCAATTGCAGATTGCACAGAATCTTGGTTACCTGGAACCGGAAAAAACCGGGACGTTATTGAAGGCGTGCGCCGAGATCGGGCGAATTTTGAATGGGCTCCTGGCATCCATTTGCAAGCCGCCCAACGAGGGACAATCATAATCGCGTTTCCAAGCCAGGGTTTACTGGCAACTGGCGACTGGCAACTGGCAACTGCTTTCCATGCTGATCACTGAAATCTACAAATCGTTGCAAGGCGAATCCACCTACGCTGGATTGACTTGTGTTTTTGTTCGCCTCACGGGCTGCAACCTGCGCTGCACCTGGTGCGACAGCGAGTTCAGCTTTTATGGCGGGAAGAAGATGCCGGTCGATGAGGTCCTTGCCGAGGTCGACAAGTTGCATGCGCCAACTGGCAACCGGCAACTGGCAACTGTTAACTGCTTGGTCGAAATCACCGGTGGCGAGCCGATGCTACAGGAGCGGGAAGTCGTTCCATTGATGGAGCGGCTGATTTCGGCAGGCTATACAATTCTGCTTGAAACCAGCGGAGAACGGGCGCTGGGAGCGGTTCCGAAGCAAGTCATCAAAATTGTCGACGTGAAATGTCCGCACTCGGGCGCGGCGGAGACGTTCGCGATCGAGAATCTAAAAGCGCTCGGGCCGCACGACGAACTGAAATTCGTTCTCTCTGACCGCGCGGATTATGAATTCGCGCGCGACTTTGTTCGCGAGCATCAGCTTTCCGAACGAGTCCATGCCATTCTGTTTTCACCGGCTTTTCGCAAAGACGCGAGCGGCGCGCGCGATGCCTCACACTGTCTGCTTAATCCAGCCGAACTCGCGCAATGGATTCTGGCCGACAACGTCCCCGCGCGCCTGAGCATGCAACTGCATAAATTTATCTGGGATCCGGCGGCGAAGGGAGTCTAGTCATCGGGTGATCTGGCGATCGGGCCATCGGGTCATCTAAAAAACGGTTCTGCTGTCCTCTAAATTTGGTGCGGAACTCCACTGCCTGGCGTCGTTTGTCCGGCGTAAAATCTCAGATGGCCCAATCATCCGATCACCCGATGACCAGATCTCCTGATGACCGAATTGCATGCGTGGTTCTGCTGAGCGGAGGAATGGACTCGTGCGTGTGCGCGGCCCTCGCTGCCCGCGACTGCCATGCAGCGGCTGTCCACGTCAGCTATGGACAGCGCACCGAACTCCGCGAGCGGCGCGCCTTTGAGGCCATCTGCGACCGGCTCGGCATTCGCGATCGCCTTATCGTCCGTAATGAAGCCTTGCGCGCGATCGGCGGCTCGGCCCTCACCGACGCTTCGATTGCCGTTCCCGAATCGCACGGCATCGAATCGCAGAGCATCGAATCGCAGAGCATCGAGCCGACCAGCGCGAGCGTTCCCGTCACCTATGTGCCCTTCCGCAACGCGCATTTTCTGTCCGTCGCCGTGAGTTGGGCGGAAGTTTTGGGGGCGACAAAAATCTATATTGGAGCGGTCGAGCCGGACAGTTCGGGTTATCCCGATTGCCGCCCGGAATACTACAGCGCGTTCAATGAAGTGGTGCGCACAGGCACGCGGGACGGCACGATTCAGATCGTGACGCCGCTCATCGCCATGCGCAAACATCAAATTGTGAGGCTTGGCCTTGAACTGAATGCGCCGTTCGATTTAACGTGGTCATGCTATCAACGCGAAGATCGGGCGTGCGGTGTTTGTGACAGCTGTTTGCTGCGCCTGCGCGCTTTTCGCGAGGCGGGCGCCGAGGATCCGATTCCGTATGCGCCGGCCGCCAAGTGATGGATTCGGTTCTTAGAGAGTTTCGATTCAGCCGTACAGAATTTTTTTCTGCCGGGAGGCTCATGATGAAGAAGTATTTCTTTATTTCCCTGCTGCTGGCGCTGGCCGTGGCGTTGTCGGCTCCGCTGGCGTTTTCGCAAACCGCCAACGTGCGAGGAGTTTGCAAAGACATTGACGGAAAGCCCATCGCCGGGGCGGAAGTGGAGTGGCAGAGCGTCGACACGGGGCGCAAATTGACGCTCAAGACGAACAAAAATGGAGAGTATTTCTCGCTCGGCCTCGCGCCGGGTAAGTACAACGTGACGCTCACCAAAGACGGCAAAGAAATATTTCACATCACCGGCGTAACGCTCACCTCCGGCGATCAGGCTGCGCCGACCGACATCGACCTGAAAAAGGAACAGGCCAATGCCGCGGCGGGACAGGGCAAGACGCCGGAACAACTCAAGGCGGAACAAGAGCAGCACGAAAAGGCGCTCAAGGAAAACAACACGGTAAAGGCGCTCAACGAAAAAATCACCGATGCGAACGCGTCCATTACGGCGGGCGATTTCGACAAGGCGATCGCCACCCTGAACGACGCGATTGCGATGGATAGCACGCGCGATCTGCTCTGGTTCAAGCTGGGCGATGCCTACCGGCTGTCGGCGCCCAAGCAGACCGATCCCGACGAAAAGAAAAAGCGCTACGAAACGGCGGTCGCCGATTATCAGAAGGCCATCGATCTGCGCAAGGGTTCGGAGCAGGCGCAGAAAGAGGCGGACACGAATAAGAAGCTGGCCGCCTATTACAACAATCTGGCGGAATCGCTGGCCAAGGAAAACAAAACCGACGATGCCATCGCCGCATATAACCAGGCCGCGCAAGTGGCGCCGGATGCCGCCGCGACGTACTACTTCAACGAGGGCGCGGTGCTGACCAACGCGGGCAAGGCGGACGATGCCATTACGGCATTCAATAAAGTAATTGCGGCCGATCCCAACAAAGCCCTCGCCTACTATTGGAAGGGCATCAACCTGATCGGCAAGGCGACGGTGGGGAAGGACAACAAAATGACCGCGCCCGATGGCACGGCTGAGGCCTTCCAGAAATATATTGAGCTCGATCCCAACGGCCCGATGGCGCAGACGGCGAAAGATATGCTGGCCACCATCGGGGCGACGGTGGAGACCGGGTTCGGAACCAAGAAGAAAACGGTGAAAAAGTAACGCCGTACGTGCGAAAAGGGGCGCGGCCTTTCGACCGCGCCGCCTCCTCCAGTGCGGTCGTCAGGCCTGGATTCTTGCGGCACTTTTGCGCGCCGCTGGAAGGCGCATTCCATGCGGTGAAAATGCGCGAGGCCTCAGCGCTACCCTTCCTTTTCCAGAGTCGATTACCGTAGTCTATGGCCAACTTGTTCTTCGCTCGCTCCCGCAATCGCGCTACATTCAAGACATAGTTTCATCGCAGTTGTTTGACCCTTCGGCCTTCGGCTGGCTCTCCCCTGTGGCAATGGAACGTTGCGCGAATGGGAGTTTTTGCAATGGCAGCTCCGGGGAAATCTCCAATTTCGATTCCCTTCGAAGGTGTAAGCGGACCGATACCAACTTCGGTGCTGCTCGCGGAGATGCTGCGCGCCTCAGAAAAGGTGAGTGACCTGATTTTTTCTCCGGGGCGACCGCCCCAAGTCGAAGTACACGGACAGCTCATCACCGTGGAGATTCCGGGCGCGAGCGCTTTGACAGCCGACGACACGCGCCGGATCGCGGCCGACCTGATCGGCACCAACAAGCAGGCCATCAGCACACTGCGCGAGCAGGGCTCGTGCGACGTCTCATACGGATTGCGGGGCACGGCGCGCTTTCGCGTGAATGTGTTTATTCAGCGCGGAAGCTGCGCGATCGTGATGCGGGTGATTCCCACGGAAATTCCGACATTGCGCTCTCTGCGGCTGCCGCCGCAACTGGGCGAAGCGGCGCATGCGCCAAGCGGAATTATTCTGGTCGCCGGAGGAAGCGGGACGGGGAAATCCTCCACCCTGGCGGCGTTGATCGACCTCATCAACAGCGAGCGCAGCTACCACATTCTGACGGTGGAAGATCCGATCGAATTTCTGCACAAGCACAAAAAATCGACGGTACACCAGCGCGAACTGCACAGCGACGCGCCCAATTTCCGGCTGGCGTTGCGGGCCGCGCTGCGGCAGGCGCCGCGCGTCATCATGGTGGGAGAGATTCGCGACCGGGAGACTCTGGAAATTCTTCTGGAAGCGGCCGAGAGCGGTCATCTGATTCTCTCCAGCATGAATACGGTCGACGCATCGAAGACGATCGAGCGCATCGTGGGATCGTTTTCGGCGGGCGAGCAGCAGCTGGTGCGCGAACGGCTGGCGAAAACGTTCCGCTGCATCATCGCGCAGCGGCTGATTCCGCTGGCCGGCGCGGGGGAACGAATTCCGGTCGTCGAAATCCTGAAGTCGAATTCGCGCACGCGGGATTGCATCGAGCAGGGCGAACGCCCGGGACGGACGATTCTCGATTGCCTGAAGGTGGGAGAAACCGAGGGCATGCAGCACTTCGACGCGGAAATCGCAAAACTGGTGCGCGCGGGATTGGTCGATCCGGATACCGCGCTCTGTTTCGCGAGCAACGCAACGGTGCTCGGGCAGGAACTGGCGAGGATCTAGCGGGCCAGTTGGGAGCTCATTCGTTTTTACGCCGCCGGCTTGCGCAGGAGTCGCCGGTTGTACGCCCATACCTGATCCCTTAAATAAGGAGGCAGTCCCGCCTCGACGCGCTCGACGAGCTCGAGGCCGTTCTGCCGAAGGAATTCGCGCACCGAATTTTTGGTGCGCAGCTCGTCTCGATCGGGCGAGGTCGAAAGGAAGTCGTGACAACTGATGCACAAGATTTCGATCTGTCGTACAGTCTCGGCCATGCCGCGAATGGCGAGGCGCTCCGATCCCTCGATATTCATCTTCAGAAAATGCACGCGGCCGAGCTGCAATCGCCGATGAATCTCGTCGATGGTGGACGCGGGGACGGAAGTTCCGGAGGAAGCGTGCAAGCGGCTGGCCAGATAGTTCGGGTCTGTTCCAATGGTAACGGCAGAACGGCCGGGCTCGGTCACGGCGGCGTGAATCGCGATCACACTGTGCAAGCGGTTATATTGCACCAGCTTTTCGAGGCAGCGATAGGTGCGGGGATGGGCCTCGATGCAGATGACTCGGCCGCGCTCGCCGACGGCGCGGGCAAACGTCAGGGCCTCCTCGCCCACGCCAGCGCCGATGTCGACGATGACGTCACCGGGTTTGGGCGTGTAGCCCCAGAAGAAATTGCGGCGCGCAAATTCATCGAGGCGGGCGAAATCCAAGCGGAGGTAGGGCTGGTGATAGGCAAAATATCCGCGCGAAGTACGGTGCACCCAGACGCCGTCGTCGGGAAAAATCTGGCGCACGCCGTGCCCTTGCAGCCGCGCGAAGCCATTGATCAGGGGCAGCGAAATGGATTGGATTCCGGGGCGGTTGAGCAGCGTCTTGATCGAGTCTGCGATTGGCATGGGAGGCCCACCTCACGACCGCCGGGCAAAGTCGCGTGCGAAGCAATGCACGATTGAGCGCTCGCGCCGCATTTCCCGGCAATTTCCTCAGCCTAATCGCAATCCACGGCGAAGCCTGTGACGTGGATAACGTGAAAAAAGTGATGAATCCGGCCAATGTTGAGGATTGCAGGGGATGCGCGCGGTCGTTCGCAAGCGATAGTTGGGAAGCGATCGCGAAGGAGCGGGGCAAAAGCAAACTTTGGGAGGTGGTTACGTACGGCCGCGACTGGTACCTCGGTTACTTTCGTCTTCCCAAAAGGCCGGGGTACCATGAAGCGGAATGAAGCTCGAATCTCTTCTCATCAGCCGGGACCCGAGTCTGCTTGGTGTGCTGGAGCCGACGTTGGAGAAGGTTTCCGTGGCAATTGAGGTCTGCCCGGAGAGGGAGGCGGGGCTCGGATTGCTGGCGAAGACGAAATACGATGCCGTCATTATCGATTGCGACGACCTGCCGGGCGGCAGCAGCTTGCTGGAAGACATGCGGGCAACGCGGAGCAATGCAAAGTCGGTCGCGTTTGCTGTGCTCAACGGCAAGACGACGACGCTGGAGGCGTTTCAAAAGGGCGCGAATTTCGTGCTGCAAAAACCGCTGACGCCGCTGCACGCGTCACGTTGCTTTAACGCGGCGCTGAATTTCATGGTGCGCGAGCGGCGGCGTTATTTCCGGTATCCGGTGGAAATTCCCGTGCAGATCACGCTTCCCAAGGGGCAAAAGCTCGCCGGTACCTCGACCAACCTGAGCGAGGGCGGCATGGCGGTGCGAATTGCTGCGAAAGTGCCGAAGGACGCCGAAGTTGAGCTGCGATTCACGTTGCCGGCATCGAGCGCATCGCTGCAACTGAAGGGGCAAATCGCGTGGATGGATGGAGGCGGAAACTTCGGCGTGCGCTTTATTGGCGTGCCGCAGAGCTCGCAGTACCAGCTCGATAAATGGCTCTCGGATCGGCTGCAAAGGGAGCTCCCTCACCAACTGGCCAGGCACTCGACGTAGGCGCGAGAGGCGGCGCGCCGCGAGACTGCCGGCAATCGGGCTTTCACCTGCGGGGTTATTCCTGCTCGGCGGGGGCGAAGAAGACCAGCGCTTCCAGTTCTTCTGCGATGTCGTAAAAGTGGTGCTCACGCAGGGCCTCGACGAAAATCAGCGAACCGGCCTGCACCTCCTGGTGCTCGGAGCCGATCTGCATGTGCGCGCGGCCGCGGATGATGTAGTAGAGCTCATCTTCGCGATGAGGCTTTTGCGGATCGGTGGCGCCGGCCGGTAACACGTAAATGCCGGCGCTCATGGCGGGAACGCGCAGGAACTCGAGGTAGAGTTTGCCGGCGGCGGCGTGTTGGCGGGCGATGTCGCGGATGTGGAAGAAAGGCAGTGTCCAACTCCCTGGCTACTAGTTGTTAGCTTTTGGATTCTCGCTCATCCGATTGCGCCGTGGAAAAAGATCTCTGTGAATTGGCGGACGAGGGCGTCGCCGTTGAGCGTGCCGCCGGGCCTATACCACTGATAAATCCAGTTGATCATGCCGAGCAGGGCAAAGGCGGCAGCGCGCGGCGCGATGGATGTTGTCACTGGCCGCGGCGTATCGCGCGGCGTGTCGCGTCGAAAATCTCTCTGGGCGTCTCTCTGCACATCTCTCTGAACATCTCTCTGCACGTCGGCGATCAGGTTCTCGACAAAATGCACGTAGTCCTTTTTGCGGCCATTGATTTTGCGGCGAAGCCCGGGCGGCAAGGGGTGGTTCTCGTGCAGCATGACGGTGATTTCGCGGTCTTCCTCGCTGAGTACGACTTCAATGTGCAGGCGGATGAGGGTGCGGAGGCGCTCTTCGGGATTTTCGACGCGGCGCGCGACGTTGATGACGCGCTCCTCGGTGATGTCCATGGCGTGCGACATGATATGAAACAGGATCTCGTCCTTGGACTGGAAATGATGGTAGAGGCCGCCCTTGGAGAGCTTGAGAGCGGCGGCGACGTCGTTCATGGACGTGGCATCGTAGCCGCGCTGCTGAAAGAGGCGGGCGGCGGCGCGCAGAATTTCCTGACGAGGTTCAACCGTGGCTTCGCGGAGCATCATCACCGATGGTATCGCGGAACCGGCGAAGGCTCCAGTTGGGATTTTGATTGAAGATATTCTTTGTTGCTGCACCGGTGATGGGACGTGGGCGGGAGTTTGCATTGACGCACCGAATACTGCTCCGTAAGATAGAGCGACCTGGGGGAGCCTCGCTCGGATGATTGGCCAAACTATTTCTCATTACCGCATTGTCGAAAAGCTGGGCGGCGGCGGGATGGGTGTGGTCTACAAGGCCGAAGACACCGAACTGGGACGATTTGTCGCGCTGAAGTTTTTGCCGGATGAACTGGCGCGCGACCCGCAGGCACTGGAGCGCTTTCGCCGCGAGGCGAGGGCGGCATCGGGGCTTAACCATCCGAATATCTGCACGATTCATGAAGTCGGCCGACACGGCGATCAGACATTTATCGCTATGGAGTACCTGGATGGCGTGACGCTGAAGCACCTGATTTCCGGCAGGCCGCTGGAGAACGAAACGCTGCTGTCGCTGGCGATTGAAATCGCCGATGGATTGGACGCGGCGCACACGCAGGGGATTGTGCATCGCGATATTAAGCCGGCGAACATTTTTGTAACCAAGCGCGGCCACGCGAAGGTGCTGGACTTTGGGCTGGCGAAAGCGCTGCCCACCGGCGGGTCGGGAAGCCAGGCGGCGAACACGATGACGGCCACGATTACGGATGCGCACCTGACGAGTCCGGGGTCGACGATCGGCACGGTGGCGTATATGTCTCCCGAGCAGGCGCGCGCGAAAGAATTGGATGCGCGGAGCGATCTGTTCTCGTTTGGCGCGGTGCTCTATGAGATGGCGACAGGCTCGCTGCCGTTTCGCGGCGGAAGTTCGGCGGAGATTTTCAAAGCAATTTTAGATGGAGCACCCACGCCGATACCGCGGGTGAATCCGGATGCGCCGGCCGAACTGGAGCGGATCGTCAACAAGGCGCTGGAGAAGGACCGGAACCTGCGCTACCAGAGCGCGGCCGACTTGCGCACCGACCTGGCGCGATTGAAGCGGGACGTGGACACTGGGCGTTCGTCAAGCGCGTTCCTCGCGAGCGGAGTCTCTTCCGGGGGCGTTGCGGGAAGTGTGGGAGAAACCGTTGCGGCAAGCGGGGTTGCGCAGACTTCGGCATCTTCATCGGGCAATTCTGCGGTGCAACCGCGTTCGCGCTGGCTGTGGATCGCAGGGATTGCGGCGGTGCTGATTGCGGCGGCGGCCGGCGCATATTTCGTGCGTGGAAAATCTGATGCCGGCAAGATCAGTTCCATCGCAGTATTGCCCTTCGTGAATGGAACGGCCGATCCGAATAACGAATATTTGAGCGACGGCCTGACGGAGAGCCTGATCAGCAGCCTCTCGCAACTGCCCAACCTCAAGGTGATGGCTCGCAGCACGGTGTTTCGCTACAAGGGCAAAGAGGATGATCCGCAGAAGATCGGCCAGGCGCTGCAAGTGGGCGCGCTGTTGACTGGGCGAATCATGAAGCATGGCGATCACATGGCGATTGAAGCCGACCTGGTGAGCGCCGCGGATGGGACGGAGATCTGGGGCTCGCACTACGACCGCGACCTGGCCGACATCACGCAGGTGCAGAGCGACATCACGCGCGACATTTCGGCCAAGTTGCGCATTCAACTCAGCGAAACCGAGCAGCAGCGCGTGGGGCGCGCGGGCACCACGAATCCGGAGGCGTATCGCCTGTATCTGGAAGGGCGGCAACTTTGGTACGGGCGCACGCCGGACGGACTGAAGAAGAGCATCGGTCTGTTTCAGCAGGCGATCGCAGCCGATCCGAAATATGCGCTGGCGTATGCGGGGCTGGCGGACACTTACAACATCGGGCCGAGTTACGACATTGGCATTACGTCGAAGCAGGGGCGGCTTTTGGCGGACGAGGCTACGCGCAAGGCGCTGGATCTCGATTCATCGCTGCCCGAGGCGCATGCGGCGCGCGCACTGGCGCAGGCGAACGAGTGGAACTGGAAAGAGGCGGATGCGGAATTCCGGCGCACGATTGAATTGAATCCCAACAGCGCGGCGTCGCACTATTTCTATGCCCACACCTGCCTCGCGCCGCAGAAGCGATTTGAGGAGGCGATGGAACAATACCGCCTCGCGTTGGCGCTGGATCCGATGTCGTCGATTGTGAACGCGAACCATGCACTCGCGCTGATGGAGATGCGGCGGTATTCGGAGTCGGAGGCGGAATTTCAAAAGGTGCTGGAACGCGATCCGAACTTCGCCCCGGCGCATTACAAACTGTCTCAGCTTTACGCCACGACTGGGCGTTTTGGCGACGCGGTTCGCGAGATACAAAAAGTCATTGGCAAATCGGGCTCCGTCAGCGGTGACGCGAAAGGCTATCTGGAACTGACAGAGCAACTGCGGGGCACGGACCGTTCGTCCGCCGTTGCGGTCGCTTTGGCGCTCAACGGGCAGCGAGATCAGGCATTCCAATATCTTGAAAAAGCTTACGGGGACGGAGACGACGAGTTGCCAGCCGCGGTGCGCTATCCCGCGCTGGATTCTCTAAGGGCCGATCCGCGATTTGCGGACCTGCTGCGGCGGATGGGATTGCTCGAGTAACAATCCGTACGGCCCCGAATTCATCCGGGTGTGGATCGGTCGTAGAACTCCCGCCGGCCGTTACCTTCCCACTTCCATCTCCGGCATCTTCAACACATCCTCCTGATCTTTTTTTGCCGCCACGCCGAGCGCCTTCAACTCGCGCGCCGCCGGCTGAACGTCCTGCAAAACGCGCGCCAGCGCCAGGCCCACGGCTTCCTTGTCGCTGTTGTCCGCCTCGTTGCGTTGCAGCAGCGCTTCGAGAAATCCCTTCTGTCGCGGATACACCACCAGCTTCACCTCGTCGGACTCCGCGATTCCCGCCGCTTTTTTCGCCAGCTTCAGCGCGGTATCGAATCCGCCGAGTTCGTCCACCAGCCCCAGATTTTTCGCATCTTCTCCCGACCAGATTCGCCCTTTTGCAATCTCCAGCACTTTTTCTTTCGGGATTTTTCGTCCGTCGGCGACTTTGCCGGTGAAGTCGACGTAAACGCGATCGAGCCAGGCTTCAAATCGTCCCCATTCCGCGGGCGTGTAATCCTCGGTCCCAGTAAACATGGTGGCCTTCTCGCCGTTATGCACCTCGTCCCAGGTCAAACCGACTTTGTCCCAAAAGCCCGAGGTCAGAACCTTTCCGCCCAGCACTCCAATCGACGCCGTAATGGTTCCCGGCTGCGCGACGATTTTGTCCGCGGCCATGGCCACAAAATATCCGCCCGAGCCGGCGAGGTTCCCCATGGAAACGATCACCGGTTTTCCCGCCTGCCGCGCGCGAACGACTTCGCGCCAGATCGCGTCGGAGGCAACGTAGGATCCGCCGGGACTGTCGACGCGAAACAGAATCGCCTTCACGTCCTTGTCGTCCGCGGCCGCGCGAATCGCGCCCGCAACCGTATCCGATCCCATGGTCACGCTGCCTTCCACCGGATCGAAATCGCTCTTGCCTCGTGTTACCGCGCCCACTCCGTACACCAGCGCGACCTTCTCTCCGTGGTCGTGCAGCCTCCCGGCGCGATCCAAATATTTATCCAGGTAGAGGAGTTCCGCGTGTTTGCCCGCCTGCTGCTTCACCTTGCCATAAACTTCATCGCGATAAGCGACGCCATCGACCAACTTCGCCGCTACCGCCTCCTGCCCCAAGTACGGCCCCGCATCTACAATGGATTGAAATTTTTCCGGAGGAATCTGCCGCGCCTGGCAAACTCCATCTTTCATCTGGTTGAACCAGGAATTCATAATTGCGGTCATCTCTTCTTTGTGCGCCGCGGTGTACTTGGTCTCGGTATAAAAGTTGAGCGCGGCCTTGTACTCGTAGCGATGATCGCCGTGAAAGCTCATTCCCAGCTTGCCCAGCGTGTTTTTCACGAACGGCGATTCCATGATGATTCCCGTCAATCCCACATCTCCCGAAGGCTGAAGATAAATCTGGTCAAACGCGGTCGCGAGATAATACGCGCCATTGCCGGGACCGAACTCGCCGAATGTCTCCGAGTACGCGACCGCGAACTTCTTGTGGGCGCGGAATCGGAGGACGGCGTCGCGAATCTCCTGGGTTTGCGCCATGCCCATGGGAGCGGCGCCGATCCGCGCAATCATGCCAACGACCCGATCGTCATTCGCTCCGCGGTCGATCGCGTCCACTACATCGCGCAACGTCTGCCGCTCGGTTGACATCAGCCGAGACGCGGGCGTGTCGGGCACATCTTCCAGGAACGATTTCTCCAGGTCGGCCTCAAGAATCGTTTTCGACGGAACTCTTCCCTTGACGCCAATCACCGCGACCAGCACGATCACCATTCCCGCGAGCGATAGCGCACCTAAGATGGCAAAAAAACGCACAATCACCTTGGACATGAATGCCTCCTGAACGGATAAAGGAAGTGTAACTCTTTGGGAAATTAGTTCTCGGTCGTCAGCTTTTAGCTTTTAGCTCTCAGGTCTGAAGTGTCGGTTGTCAGGTGCAGGGGGGACTGGCGGCTCGCGGCCGGCTTCACAGGCCGAGTTTTTTTACTTCCTCGTTGTAATACTTGCGGTAGAGGATGATCCATTCCTCGGAGCCTTCGATGATGGTACGGCGCTGGCTTTCGATTTTCTGGCGCGCGGCCTGATCGATGCGGGCTTCCTGCATGAGGAGTTCTTCGAGAATTTTGCGGACTTCGAGGCGGATGGTGTTGCGGTCCTGGGTGAAACCGACGCTGGGCATGTCGGCGACGGCATCGGTGACGACATGCGCGAGTTTGTTGATTTTGTCGCGGCTCAAGCGCACAGCGGGGGCATCCTTACGAACCAGTTGGAATCCAAAACAATCTCTATTTCAGAGAACGGCCTTATATTTTCGAACTAATTCCGATTTTACCTTGCGAAACATTTCCTGATAGTTGGCGCCGCTTTTCTGCATCTCCTCGGAATAGGCCTCGAGGATGACGCGGACCTCGTCGTTGATGCGGTCTTCCAGGGTCAGCTCTTCGAGGAGCGCGGCGTGCACCTTTTCGGTGAGGGCAGGCGGCGTCTTGGTCTCGATAAGACGGCTGGCAAGCAGTTTTTTGGAAACCTCGCGGGCGAGGTAGCCCACATATTCTTTGGAAAAGAGCATGACGGCAATTCTTCGAACGAAAAGTTTAACACATGGAGCCGCGAGCCGTGAGCTTCGAGGCATGAGCTTCGAGCTTCGAGCAAGCTCGGGGTGCGTGTTGGCGGGTTCGGGGCGCAAGCCTTACAATGACAGTCAACATGTCTCCGCATCCAGACGACTTGACCGGCATGAAAGACGATATGACGGCCTTTATTGAAGGCCTGGGCATGCGCCGTTTTTTTGGCTATGTCGAGTGTGAAGAAGTGCCCAGCGTGCTTTGGGATTCGGAGCAGAACCCGGATGGCTGGAAGGATTTCGTGGAACTGGCGAAGTCGACGAGCGCGGCGTTTTTGACCATGCATTCGTGGGCGTTTGACCGGGACGAGTACGACCGGCTGATCGAACGACTGTCGGATGGCGACTACTCAAGCGACGCGGACCTGGAAGAAGGCCGGTGGCTGAAGACTTACATCGGCAAGACGGGCTTTGTGCAACTGGGATGGGCGTACCAGGGATGCATGTTCGTGTATGAAGCGGCCACGGAATGGTACGAGCATTATCAGCATCTGCGGGAGCTGGCGGAGGATTCGGGCGGCTTTTTGATTGACGAGACGGGGCAGGACGAAGAAAGCTAGGGTCGAAGTCAGAAGTCAGAAGTAGAATGCAGAAGTCAGAAGTCAGAAGTCAGATTGCAGAAGTAAAACCACTTGTTCCTGTATTTCGTTATTTCCTTCCGTTCCCCATTCCAGTGCGGTAAATCCTCAGGGCTAGACTGACGCGATCACACCGATTCGATCAGCATAATTTCGCTTACCATCTCGGAGACGAAGTCTTTGGGGTCGGGTGGGAAGTGGGCGCGGGCGGGCTCGGGCAATTGGGCGATGATGTCGGCATAGGGGACTGGGGCGCGATATTTGGCCACGCCGAAACCCAGCGTGTCAGCCATGCAGCAACTGGGAGGGAGGAGAGAGGCGGCGTCGTGCGCGGTCGATGGGGGATGGTGGTGGGCCGAGGTGATGTCGATAAAGATAGCGGGCAGATTCCAGGCGATGACGAGCGACGCGCCGGCCTGACAATGATCGACTCCGAATAATTCGCGTTCGCGCGGGAGGAGATCCTGGGGCCGATCCACCTCCGCCTCAAGCATGTGGAGATAGGGCTGAGGCATGGCGGTGGCCATGGCGGCGCGGCCGATGTCGTGGAGGATCCCGGCGGTGTACGCAAAATCGTTGTCGAGTCCGGACGATTTGGCGGCGCGCTCGGCGATGATGGCGCAGGCCACACTGTGACGCCAGCAGGAGCGCAGGAGTGGATTGAATGGGGTCTTGAGATAGTCTTTGAGCGCGACGGTGAGCAGAATGCTTTTCATGCGGCGAAAGCCGAGCAAGGTGGCGGCTTGCACGAGGCTGGTGATATTTCCGGAAAAGGCGACGAGCGGCGAGTTGGCAATTTTAAGAATGGCGACGGTGAAGGCCGAGTCAGAGCGGACCAGGTTACAGAGTTCGAGGAGCGAGGTATCGCGACCGGCGATGAGGTTGAGCGCCTTGACAGCAACGGCCGGGAAAGGCGGCAGGGTCTCGGGCTTCCAGGCGGGCGCGGCGGGCTGCATCGCTTTAGAGGGGGCGGAGGCCATAGGTTGTCTCAAAGCATTCATCGGCAATTGCGGGGAGCGCTTGAGGGGAATCAGGCGACTGAGCCGCGGCCAGGCGCGACGCTACGGCGGGACATGGCGCAAAACGGTGGGACCCGCCATGCGGGACAAGGCACTGGACGGCGGGACACGTCCTTTGCTGCTAATCTGATGGGCTTCCGAAAATGTCTATGCGATGGATTTCGAATTCGGTCGAAGGGCGGAAAGCGCGCGAGTTGGCGGGGGCGCTGGGCGATCTGCGATTGAATGTGGCGGCGGGAACGCTGCCGGTGCTGGCGGATTTGCTGATCCGGCGCGGGATTGAAAGGCCGGAAGAGGCGGCGCGATTTCTGGCGCCGAAGCTGGAGGATCTGCACGATCCGATGCGGATGGCGGGGATGAGAGCGGCGCTGGAGCGATTGAAGGCGGCGATCGATCGCAAAGAAAAGGTGATGGTTTATGGCGATTACGACGTGGACGGGACGACGGCGATCGTCATTTTGAAAACGGCGATTGAGCTGTGCGGGGGTGCGGCGGATTTTCACGTGCCGCACCGCATTCGCGAGGGATACGACCTGCGCGAGGACGTGATTGAGCGCTCGGCTGCGGCGGGAGTGCGGCTGATCATCAGCGTGGATACGGGGATTCGGGCGTTTGGGGCGGCGGAGGCGGCGCGGCGCGCGGGAGTGGATCTGATCGTGACGGACCATCACCTGCCGGGAACGGATGGAGTGCCGCAGGCGATTGCGGTGGTGAATCCGAATCAGGCGGGATGCGACTATCCCTGCAAGTACCTGTGCGGGGCAGGCGTGGCGTTCAAACTGGCGCAGGGACTGATGCAGGAGCGACTGGAGGCGAAGGACCAGGCGCGGATGCTGATGTCGTTTATGAAAGTGGTGGCGATTGCGACGATTGCGGACGCGGTGCCGCTGGTGGGGGAAAACCGCGTGTTCGCGAAGCTCGGGCTGGCGGGACTGCGGAGGCCAGTGAATCCGGGGCTGAAGGCGCTGCTGGAAGTGGCGAAGCTGGGCGATGGGCGGGAGCTGACTTCGACGGAAGTTGCGTTTCGGATTGCGCCGCGGCTGAATGCGGCGGGGCGCATGGATGCGGCGCGGGATGTGGTGGAACTTTTTAGTGTGAAGGAGATGGAGCGCGCGCGGGAAATTGCGGGGCGGCTGGATCGGCTGAACTCAGAGCGGCAGGACGAAGAGCGGCGGATCATGGAGAGTATTGGGCGGCGGTTCGAAGAAGAGCCGGCGCTGCGCGACGCCTATTGCGTGGTGGTGGACGGGGAGGGATGGCATCGAGGAGTGATTGGAATTACGGCGACGCGCGTGGTGGAGAAGTATGGGAGGCCGACGCTGGTGATTTCGCGCGCGGGGGATGAGGCATATGGGTCGGGGCGGTCGATTGCGGCGTTTCATCTGTTGAATGCGCTTGAATCGTGTGCGGAGATGTTTTCGCGGTTTGGCGGGCATGCGCACGCGGTGGGGTTTGCTTTGCCGAGCGCGAACGTGGAGAAGTTGCGGGCGCACCTGGACGGGTATGCGCGGGCGCGGCTGACGCCAGCGGACCTTGAGCCGCAACTGGAGTTTGAGCGCGAGCTGGGGTTGGATGAGGTGACTCCCGAGTTGCAGCGGGCGTTGAGTTTGTTGGAGCCGTTTGGAATGGGAAATCCGGAGCCGGTGTTTGCCGCGCGGGGCGTGCGTTTGATGGCGCCGGTGCAGGTGGTGAAGGAGAAACATGTGCGGCTGCGGTTTGGGGCGGCGAGATACGCGGAGGCTGTGGGCGCGCAGGCCGCAGTGACAGCAGCGGGGTCAGGGCTCGCGGTGCAGCGCTCCGCTACCATACCCGCGATTGCAGGGCAAAGTGTCGCCACAAGAGAAACTGCCGATCCAGCGCCGTCCTGGCGGAGCAGCGTGACGTTCAAGGCGATGGGATGGGGAATGAAAGACGCGTGCGAGGGGTTGCAGTTGCTGGCGGGGGATCGGGTGGATATTGCATACACAGTGGGGTGGAACGAGCATCCGGAGTTTGGCGGGCTTGAGTTGACGCTGCGGGACGTGGTGCGCGCGGAAGGGTAAGTCGTGAGCGGCAAGACTTGAACATGCTCCAAACTGAGCCTTTACAGATTTCGGGGAAAGACTTATAGTGCCCGCCATGAGTGGAACACTTTTCTGCAATAAGTGCGGGGCGCCGAACGATGCGACGGCGCAGTTTTGCGGGCGATGCGGGACGGCGCTGAATCCGGCGGCGGTGGCTTCGCCCGGTCCGCCTCCGGCGCCGCCGGCGGGTGGCTTTCCGGCGGGCGCGCCTTATAACCCGAGTACGCCTTACCCGGGCGCGAGTGCGCCTCAGCCTGCCGCGACTCCGTATGGGGGGACACCTTATCCTGGCGCAGCGCCTTACGGCGCGGTGGGCGTTCAGTATGGAGGGTTTTGGATTCGGGTGCTGGCCGCGATCATCGATTTTTTTATCGTGCGCGTCGTGCTTTTCCCGCTCAAGGCGCTATTCGGATTGGGTGGACTGGCGGCGAGCGGCTTCGACTTTAATGGATTTCACCGGGGATTCGCGCTCCCTTACATGATTTTCGGAGGCGGCGTGCTCGCGTTGGTTACGGTCGGGGCGTCCTGGCTGTATGAGGCTTTGATGGAAAGCTCCGCGTACCAGGCCACGCTGGGCAAGATGATTCTGGGGATGAAGGTCACCGACCTTTACGGCAACCGCATTTCGTTTGCGCGGGCCACGGGTAGACTTTTCGCGAAGATCGTCTCCGCGATGATTCTCGGCATCGGGTTCATCATGGTCGGGTTCACGGAGCGCAAGCAGGGATTGCACGACATGATGGCGGGAACGTTGGTGAGGAGAAACTAGGTTTCAAGGTTTCAAAGTTTCTAGGTTTCAAAGTTTCAAGGTTTCAAGGTTCCGGCCGCGAAGGTCGGGCTCTTGTTGGCAGGGCTTCAAAGCTGGATAATCCGGCTTGCTTCATGCGGGCATTCTTTGCAGTGAACTCAACAGGCGATCCAGCAGGCCGAGCACTCGATAAGATTCCTCATCCAACGACGCAAAGGCATTCTGCTCGAGGAATCCCAGATCCCGGGCAATCGCGAGCTGCGTTTCAGCTTCCAGTAGGGAGCCGCGGGCTTGTCCCAGGAAATGGCGGAATTCGCCCCGGGTCAGTCTACCTTGTCCTTCTGCAATGTTGGAGGCCACTGAAACCGAGGATCGCCGAATTTGTGAGGTCAAGCCATAGGTTTCGGCTCTGGGAAAATTCGCCGTAGCGGCGTAGGTGTGAACAGCAAGAGCTTTCGCCTTCTGCCAGACCACCAGTTCGCGATAAGAACGCGCCATAACTCCCTTGGAAACCGGGATGCCGTGCCCCGCCATGCGATGCTCATGGCGGAAGCTAGTCAAATCGTCAACGCCGATGCGCAGCAATGCAATCCCCCCAAAGTAGAGTCCCTAAGAGTGGACTAGAGGAAAGAAGTGAGCAACCTCGCCGGAAGCAATCTCGTTGACACCTTGACACCTTGGCACCTTGAAACCTTGGCACCTTGAAGCCTTGAAGCCTTCTTACTTCGCTCGGCAATCTGACCTCGAACCTCTTTTCTGAATTTCTTTTAGACTTGAGCTATGCCCCTCCCTGTACGGCGGCTGCGGCGGTGGTTTGCTGCGGGCGCGATTCTGATGATTGCGATTGTTGCCGGAATGTATTTCTACGCGCGCTGGCGCGTGAGCAAGGCCGTGCACATGGTTCCCGCCAAGCTGGGCCTGAATATTCAGCAGACGGCGGAGGGCTTTTCCATCTCCAAGTCGGAAGGCGGGCGCACCGAGTTCACGGTCAGCGCATCCAAGGCGGTGCAATTTAAAGAAGGCGGGCGGGCGGAACTGCACGACGTGAAGATCGTGGTGTACGGCAAGGATGCGAGCCGCTTTGACCGCATTGTGGGCGACGATTTCGAATTCGACCCGCGCACGGGAGACGTGACGGCGCACGGCAGAGTTCTGATCGATTTGGAGGCGAACCCCGAAGGGATGAAAAGTTCAGACCAGGCGCCGCCGGCGCGCGAGAGCAAGCCGATTCACCTGGAGAGCGACGGGCTGGTCTTCAACAAAAACACCGGGGACGGCTCATCGAACGGGCGCGTGGTGTTTGAGACGCCGGAGGCAATGGGGTCGGCGGTGGGCGTGGAATACGTTTCGAAGACGGGGACGATGACGCTGCGGTCGTCGGTGGTGGTGAGCGTGCACTCGCCGCACCCGTATCAAATCACCGCGGAGCATGGAGTGATCAACAAGGGATCGAGGACGGTGGTGCTGAGCGGCGCGCAGGTGAAGCGCGAGCAGCAGCAACTTCAGGCGGAGCAGGCGACATTTTTTCTGCGGAATGACAACACGGTGGAGCGCGTAGTGGCCGATGGCGACGTGGAGGGGGCATTTGCGGGGAAGTCGGAGGCACACACGCGGTCGGATCATGCCGAACTGCTGCTGACGGGAACGCGGAACCAGCTGACGACGGTGACGCTGAGCGGCAACGTGCGGATCACGGGCGAAGGAGCGCAAGCAGCGGAGGCGGATGCGGGGCGGGCGACGCTGCATTTTGGGGCGAATCAGGTGCTGAAAACGGTGCATGCGGATGAAGGCGTGCGGCTGGAACAGAGGCGGAGCGGGAGCGGAGTGGGCGGGGGATTGGGTGCGGTTTCGGGATCGGCGCCGGCGTCGGGATCGGCGGCGCCATCTTCGTTGATCGCGAACTCGCAGGGACGCGGTACGGGGTCGGGGCAAGACATCGAGATGACGGCGCCGACGATGGACTTTGTGGTGAAGAACGGCAACCAGGTGGAATTCGCGGAGACGAGCGGGCCGCCGGAAATCGTAATCACGCAGCCGGGCACGAGCGGGAAGACGGTGGTGACGGCGGACCGGTTCACGGGGAAATTTACCGAGCAGAATCGGCTGTCACTGCTGCACGGGGAGCCGAATACAAAGATTGTGGAGAGCGTGGCGGGGCAGCCGGATCGAGTTTCGACGAGCCCGACGCTGGATGTGCAGTTTCAGCCGCAGGGTGGCATCTCGACGGTCACGCAGGGGGGCGGGCTGGTCTATGTGAGCGGCACACAAAAAGCGTGGGCGGAACGGGGAACGTACTCGGAAGCGGACCAGACGCTGCAGCTGACGGGGGCGCCGCGAGTGGCGGACGGGAGCATGACGACCACGGCGCAGACGATTCGGTTTAACCGCACGACCGGAGATGCGGTGGCCGAAGGCAACGTGAAGAGCACGTATTCGGACCTGAAGCCGCAGCCGGACGGAGGAATGCTGGCGGCATCGGATCCGATTCATGTGGTGAGCCGGAGCATGACGGCGCATCGTTCGTCGGCGGTAGCCGTGTATACGGGCAATGCCAAGCTGTGGCAGAACAGCAATGTGGTGGAGGCGCCGACGTTGGAATTCAATCGGGACCGGCGATCACTGGCCGCCGAGGCGAATGCGAGCCAGACGGTGAAGACGGTGCTGGTGCAGGTGGATTCGAGCGGCAAAGCTACGCCGGTGACGATCACCACGGCGAATCTGACCTATACGGATGCGGAACGAAAGATAGTGCTGACCGGCGGGGTGACGGCCAAGGGGGCGGACGCGACGATGACGGCGCGACTGATGACCGTGTACCTGGTTTCGAGAGCGGAGCCGCACAGCGGGGCAGGCCGGGGGACGACCTCGGGTCAGGCGGTGGCAGGGCAGGCGGGAGTTGGGCAGATGGGGGCGGGGCAGGTGGAGAGGATTGTGGCGGAGAAAGATGTGGTGATCGAGGAGCCGGCGAGGCGAGCGACGGGAGATCGGCTGGTATATACGGCGGCGGACGAGAAGTTTGTGCTGACGGGCGGACCGCCTAGCATTTTTGATGCCGAACGCGGCAAAATCACAGGCGATTCGTTGACTTTCTATAAACGCGATGATAGGGTGCTCGTGGAAGGAAGAACAACGTCCCCAGCGGTTACCCGGACGCAAGTGGCACGATAAATGCATACGCTGGCAACCGACGAGATCGGCAAAACCTATCGTGGCCGGCGCGTAGTCAACGGGGTAAGCCTGCGAGTGCTGCAAGGCGAGGTCGTTGGCCTGCTGGGTCCCAACGGCGCGGGAAAAACCACATCTTTTTATGCAATTGTAGGCCTGATTCCCCCCGACACGGGCCGGGTTCTCTACGACGATCAAGATATCACCAGCGTTCCCATGTACTTACGGGCGCGCCAATATGGCATCAGCTACCTTCCGCAGGAGGCTTCAGTTTTCCGGAAGCTGACGGTGGAGGAGAATATCCTGGCTGTGCTGGAGGCGCAATCGATTTCATGGCACGAGCGGCGGGAGAAGGCGGAGAAGCTGATCGACCAGCTCGGGCTGGAACACATCCGGCAGAACCGGGGATATGCGTTGTCGGGTGGGGAGCGGCGGCGCGTGGAGATTGCGCGGTCGCTGTGCATCAGTCCTACTTTCATTCTGCTGGACGAGCCGTTCTCGGGGATTGACCCGATTGCGGTGTTGGACCTGCAGAAAATCATCTCGGACTTGAGGGCGGGCGGGATTGGGATTCTGATCACGGACCACAACGTTCGCGAAACACTTTCGGTGACGGACCGGGCGTACATCATCAATGAGGGGCGGATTTTCCGATCGGGGACGCCGGAGCAATTGGGCGGCGACCCGGAGGTGCGGCGGGTTTATTTGGGCGAGAGCTTTTCGCTGGTGTGAGGGAAGCAGTTGCCAGTTGCCAGCTATCCGTTGCCAGCGAGTTCTTGATCGGAGAATGAAAACTGGCAACCGGCAATTGATGACTGACGGTTTGCAACTGACCACTGGTGGCGCGATTGGTTACCAAGGCGTAGACGGATTGGACCTTCGTGACGAGTCGGAAGGGCATCGTGCGTGAGAAGTTAGAGAAGGCAGCAAGAGCGGGTTTCAAAGGTTCAAGGTTTCAAAGTTTCAAGGTCTTCGGCGTCGGATGCGGAATGAAGCTGGAGTTGAACGGGGACGTTGAAACGTTTGAAAGCTCTGGAAGTTCGGGACTTTGAAACTTTGAAACCTTAGCACCTTGAAACTTCGGAATTGAAACTTTAGGAAAAATGGTTCTTCTTCAGCACAGATTAAACGTCAAGCTGTCGCAGCGGCAGATTCTTACGCCGGGGCTGGTGCAGATGGTCTCGGTGCTTGCGCTCAATAAGCTCGAGCTCAAGGACATGATTACCGCGGAGATGGTGGAGAATCCGGTTCTCGAAGAACTGGAAGACGCGGTACCGATGCTCGACGACGTGGGTCGGCAGGAAGAAGAGCGGGATCGCATCGCCTCGAAGGCAACGACGGAAGAGAATCCCATCACGGCGGCGGAAAAGAAAGACCCGTTTGAAGAGATCGATTTTGGCTCGTTCTTCCAGGACTATCTCGATCCGGGCTATCGCAGCTCGGGGGAGATGGAGGAGATCGAGAAGCCGTCGTTCGAGAATTTTTTGTCGAAGCCCGGGAACTTGACCGACTACCTGCTGTGGCAACTGGGTGCGATTTCGGTGCGGCCGCCGGTGCACGAAGCGGCCGAGTCGATTATCGGCAACCTGAATGAGGAAGGATATTTAATTGCCAGCGACGAGGAGTTGCTGGGAGTTGCGCCGGTCGCCGCACCCGAGGAAGACGCCGAAGTGCAGGCGAAGATCGTGGGCCAGGCGGAGGCGCTGGGGATTGCTGCGGTGGCGCGGGAGGCGGAGGCCGCGGCCGCGGCGGAGAGTTTGGAGCCGATCGCGGAAGTCGATTCCGGCGTGAGCGATTTTTCGCCGGCGGACTCGGGAACGAATGGTTCTGGTTTGGAAACCGGGGCGTCGGCGTACGCGATGGAGAGTGGTTCAGCGTACGGAGCGGTGGGAGCGACGATGCAGCGCGATGTTGCTCCGGAGAGCGCTGTCGGAGTGGGAACGGCGAGTGCGGCGCAGGATGCTCCATCGCAATTGGGAACGACGATGGAGATGGGCTCGCCGGAGATGAGTGCGGCACACGCGGCGGCTAGCAATGGGGCGTCGATGGCTCAATCGGCAACGGGGACGGCGCAGACCACGATGAGTCCGGCCACGGCGACCGCTCGGAATCCCACGACGGCTGCGAGTCATGCCGCCATTTCTCCATCTACTGCTGCGACGCACACGCAGCCGGCCGTAAGCTTTACGCTGGCCGATCTGCACGAAGCTTTGGACGTGGTGCGGGAGATGGATCCGCCGGGCATTGCGTGCCGCGATCTGCGGGAATGCCTGCTGCGGCAGTTGCACTATCACATGCAGCAACTGGAGCACGGGCGCAATGGCGATGGCTCGACCGAACAGGTTTTGAACGATGCCATTGCGGTGGTGGACCGGCATCTGCATGCGGTCACGCTGAAGCAGTTCAAGGAGATTGCGCGGGCGATGGGGCGTCCGGTGGAAGCGGTGCAGACGGCGCTGGAATACGTGCGCACGCTGGACCCGCGGCCGGGTTTGCAGTACAACAAAACGCCGGCGCGGCTGATTGAGCCGGATGTGGCCTTCGTGAAGCACGGGGACGAGTGGCTGATCATCATGAACGACGAGGACATGCCGCAGTTGCGGCTGAACCCGGCGTACAAGCGGCTGCTGACGCGCGAGGGCAACGACAAAGACACGCGCAACTACGTCAAAGACCGCTATAAATCGGCGATTCAGCTGATCAAGAATATCGAGCAGCGGAAACAGACAATCACGAAGGTGTGCTATTCGATCGTGGCGCGGCAGGAGGACTTCCTGGAACGCGGAATCGATCATCTGAAGCCGATGATGATCAAGGAAGTGGCCGAAGAAATTGGCGTGCATCCCTCGACGGTGAGCCGCGCGGTGGCCAACAAGTATGTACATACGCCGCAGGGTGTGTTCGAGCTGCGCTATTTCTTCTCGGAGAGCGTGCAGGGCCCGGAGGGGGGCGGCACGTCGCTGCTGATATTGAAGCGGCGGGTGAAGAAGCTGATCGAGGATGAGGATCCGGCGCGGCCGCTGACCGACGAGCAGATTACGCGCATTCTGCAATCGCAGGGGATCGATGTAACGCGGCGCACGGTGGCGAAATACCGGGAAGACATGAAGATTCCGAGTACGCACCAGAGAAGAGTGAAAAAATAAGGCTTCAAGGTTTCAAAGTTTCAAGGTTTCAAAGTTGCCTCGATTCCTTGAAACCTTCAAACCTTGAAACTCTGAAACCTAAAAAAACAGAGGTGGCTCAATGAATGTGGAGTACACCGGTCGGCAGTACGAAATTCCTACTCATATCCGCAAAGAAGTTGAAACCGGCCTCAATAAGATCAGCAAGATTTTAGGCGACAAATTAGAAGCGAAGGTGATTCTGACGGTGGAGAAGCACCGGCACAAGGCGGAAATCACGATTAACCCGCCGCACGGGACAATTGTGGGCGAGGCGCAGGCGGGAGACATGGGTTCGGCCGTGAACAATGCGCTCGATCACCTGCATAAGCAGGCGCTGAAGTACAAGACGAAGTGGGTAAGCAAGAAGCGGAAGGCGGTCAAGAAATTCGATGGCGAGGCGCTGGAGGAGAACATGGCGCCGGCGCTGGGGCTGGACCAGAGCACAACGGTTTCGGTGATGGTGCACAAATTCCCGTCGGTGGCGAAGACGACGGAGGTGCATTTGGTGCGCTCGGCGGAGTCGGTTTCGCTGCGGCCGCTGACGCTGGAAGAGGCGATCAAAGAGGCACACTTCCGCGACCGGGACGTGTTCGTATTTCGCGATCCGGCGGGCAAGTTGATGGTGCTGCATCGCAGACGCGATGGGAAGATGGAGCTGATTGAAGCGCCGTAGAAGTCTTCAGTTATCAGTCGTCAGTTTTCAGTCAGGGCAGCTGGAGAGGACGACGTGTTCGGTGAAGACTAAAGATGGAAGATTCCGAGGGCTTGGTTTTGCGCGGGCTGGGCTCGGCCTTTTGGAGCTGAAGCGCGTTAGAGGATTCCAGTGACTTCCTGAGCCCAGGTCAGAGCCTTCCACCAGGCATCGCGGGCCGCGTCTTCGGTGAGGCGAAGACGTTTTGCGAGTTCAGCGGCGGGATCCCATTCGCCCGATTCCTCGGCGAGCATCAATTGATAGAGCGGACGAAGGGTGCCGGCCTGCCCGAGGAGGGCGGCTTTCATCTCCTGATCGACGGGGACCTGGGAGAGAAGAGTGGTCATGTCGACTTCGAGAATGGCGTCCATGACCGAGAGCAATCCCATGAAAAAAAGATCGTTCTTGAATTCGAGCTCGGAGGAGAGCAGTTCGCAAAAGCGGGCGCGGGTCATGCCCATGAGCACGAGTTCGCTGCAGCATTGCTCGGCGGCGCCGATGGTGACGACGAGGCGAATCCAGCGGCGCAATTCGCGCTCGCCGAGGATGGCCATGGCGTGGCGAACGGACTTGATTTCCAGGGCCATACCAAAGAGTGGAGAATTCAGATAGCGCAGCAGGCGATAGCAGATGGCCGCTTCCTGCTTGAGCATTTTCTCCAATTCGCGCAACTCGATTTCGGGACGCGACACCATTTCGAGCAGGCGCAGGTAGTGCAGCCGGTTGGCGGGAACTTCGCGTCCGACGACGATTTCCGGCTTGCTGAAGAAATAGCCCTGGAAGTAAGCAAACCCAGCCTCACGGGTTTCATGAAATTCGTGCTGGTTCTCAACTTTTTCCGCGAGCATCCTGCATTTTGGCGAGCCAAAGCGGTGCATCATGGCGACACGTTCTTCGATGCTGGTGGCGCGGAGGTCGACTTTGATAATGTCGGCGAAGCGGCAGAGAGGGAGGCGCGGATCGTCCGGAGCGAAGTCGTCCAAAGCGATCATGTAGCCGGCTTTTTTGAGGCGTTCGCAGGCGGCGACGACGCGGTCTTCCGGCTCTACGGTTTCAAGAATCTCGACCACGGTGTGGGTGGGAGGCAGGAGGGTAATGAGATCCTTGAGCAGAATTTCGCGGGTGCAATTCACAAAGGCGCGGCGGTTGTGGCAAAGCGTGCTCATGCCAAACAACAACGAACTGTCGAGCATGGAACGGGCGGCGGAATCGGAATCGGCATTGAAGAAGTCTTCAATTCCGTTGCGAAACAGAAGTTCATAGCCGAAAACGTTTTGCGCCCGATCGAGAATGGGCTGGCGCGCCACGAAACGCTGGCCGGGGACGGCTAGTGCGTTGAGAGCGGAGGGGTCTTCGCTGAGTTCGGGTTTCATCTTAGTGCTTATCGGCAATGGGGCGGTTGGGCTTCAGGAGGGAAGTTGTTTGGGCAGTGGGTTGTTTCTATCGTAATGGGCAAAATGTGGAAAAGTAATGGCTTTGCCCCTTGCGCAAGTTGCCGGTTCGTGGGTAACATCAAGGTGTTCTCAACGGCTTTGCTTCTCGCTGCCGTTCGCGCTCAGAACAACTCCAAAGAGCCGATAGAGTTGAGCATCGCTCTCAAGTAGCGTCGTTCTCAAGTAGGATCGTTCTCAAGTAGCATCCAGCCGAAGGTGGGTTCGGCCAGTCGCTGGCCGGTGTTCATCAGGTCGCAAGTCACTACACCGGCGGAGACGCAAGAGAATAGGAAACAATCAGGCCTGCGATCATCGATCCGGGCCGGGGATTAACAAGAGAAAACATATGAATGTAGGACCCGGACACGCCTCTTCGGGAGGCGGGAAGCACAAACGGCGCCGAGGGCGTCGCTCGCAAAGACGCAGCGGTGGAGGCGGAGGAGGAGCGGGCCGCCCGAAGCAGGAACATCAAGGGATCTTCACCGCACCCATGGACCACAGCTATCGCGCCGCGTTGAATGGCGGGGACAACGGGAACAAGGGCGTCGCGCGGCGACCCGGATTTCAGGCGGCGTATCCGATCGGGGAACCGGAGCCGCTTCCGGTCCCGGCCGAGGATGCAGCTTCGCGCGTATTCGCATTTGTCGAGGACCTGTTCTTCCTGTCCAAGATTCAGGACACGGGCCGCAAGATGAATGTGAAAGTGGAATTTGTGAAGACGGAAAAAGAGCTTGTCGAGCGCATGAAGAGTAATGGCGAGGAGAAGCCTTCGCTGATCATCTTCGACTTGAACAACGTCAATGCCAAGCCGTTGACGCTGATTCCGAAACTGAAGAGCAAGCTGAAGAAGGGGACGTCGATCATCGGCTTCCTCTCGCACGTGCAGGGAGACCTGAAGCAAAAAGCGCACGAGGTGGGCTGCGATATGGTGCTGCCGCGCTCGGCGTTCTCGCAAAATCTGCCACAGTTGTTGCGGCGGCATGGAGCGGTGGAAGAGGAAGAGTAGAGCGAAGTTAGAAGTTAGAAGGCAGAGGTCAGAAGTAAAAACCCTTTAGTCGGCGGGCGATTTGACCTCTCCAGACTGGCTTCTGATTTCTGGGGGAGCTCTGATTACGCGCGAGCAAAAAGTGGATACCAAGGATTTAATCAGACCTTCCCTGACTTTGAACTTCTGCCTTCTGACCTCGAACTTGTGATTTCCCCTGATACAATTCCGCCGTGTCTTCTCGGAAAATTCTGATTGGGTTGACGATAGGATTGTGCGCGGCGGTTTGTGCGCGGCAGACGCCGTTGACGGCGCAGTCGCAGGCGCCGGATTCGCAGCAGGCAGCCGCGCCGCCAGCGGCGGGTTCGCAGCAGCCTCCGGTGAAGGTGAACGTGCTGAATGTGTGCACACCTTCGGGGGAGGAGCAAAAAGAACTTTCCGCGGCTCTGGCAGAGGTTCCGAACAAGCCCGTATTTGGCAAGGATTTTGAAGTGGCGCGCGGACACTCGACGCTCGATCCCAATATGCCAGTGCCGGGAATGCAGTCGCTGCCGCCGAGCGACGCGGCGGTGGCGGACTGGGTGAGGATGCGGCGCGAGTTCCCGAACGCCGCGTTGTTCAGCAATGTGCAGTACTCATTCAGCGTGGACGCGGCCAACATGATTGAGACTTTGGTTTTGCGAGTGCGCGATCCGAAGGACGTGATGCAGATTTCGATTGAGGACAACGCGTCGGCGGTGACCTCGGCGAGCGCGATGCTCGGGTCGGAAACGCCGGTGTCGCGCATCCGGCTGGAGAGATTTGGGAAGTCGTCGGTGGCGCTGGCACGGTGCTTGGCCGAGGAAGGCAGGCCGGCAGTGGATCAAAGCAAGTATGAGCCGATCTTCCACGCGGCCTCGGGCATCATGAACCGGTATCGCAGCGCGCTGGGAGTGCAGCGGATTGTGCCGCAGGAACTGGCTCGACTCGGCGTGGGCGTGCCGGCGAAAGCCAATGGGAAGAGCAAGAAGTCGCCGTAAGTTTGCGGAAGTTTGGCGCGTTGCAACGAAATCGCTGGGCGTGAATCTATTTAATGAACACCTCCAATATGGACATCCGCAACGTGGTCATCATCGGCTCGGGCTGCGCGGGCCATACTGCGGCGCTTTACAGCGCGCGCGCCAATCTGAAACCGCTGGTCATCGAAGGGCACGAGCCGGGCGGCCAGCTTTCGCTGACCACGCTGGTGGAAAATTTTCCCGGCTTTCCGGACGGCATTCAGGGGCCGGAGCTGATCGAAAACATGCGGAAGCAGGCGGCGCGTTTTGGGGCGGAATATCACATGGGCCATGTGGTGAAGGCGGACTTGAGCAGGCAGCCGCTGGAACTGACGGTCGGCAAAGAGACGATTTGGACGCGCACGCTGATTATCGCGAGCGGCGCGTCGGCACGGTGGCTGGGGCTGCCGAGCGAGCATGCGCTGATCGGCCACGGCGTGTCATCGTGCGCGACCTGCGACGGGTTTTTCTTTTCCGGCAAAGAAATCGCGGTGATTGGCGGGGGCGATTCGGCCATGGAAGAAGCGACGTTTCTGACGCGCTTTGCGAGCAAAGTGACGCTCATTCATCGGCGAGAACAATTTCGCGCGTCGAAAATCATGCTGGATCGGGCGCGAGCCAATCCCAAGGTTGAGTTTATGACCGACACGGTGGTCGATGAAGTGCTCGACGTCGGGAAGAAGGAAGTGACCGGGCTGCGGCTGCGCAATTTGAAGACCGGAGAAAGCTGGGAGTTCCCGACCAGCGCGATGTTTCTGGGGATCGGGCACATTCCGAACGCAAAGATATTTGAAGGGCAGCTCGACGCCGATGCGGACGGGTACCTGATCACGCAGAAAAATGTGCTCACGAAAGTGCCGGGAGTGTTCGCATGCGGCGATGTGCAAGACCGGCGCTACCGGCAGGCTATTACCGCGGCCGGTTCGGGCTGCATGGCGGCGCTGGAAGTGGAAAAATATCTGGAAGAGGCGGGACACTGAACGAAGCAGCATTGAACGAATCATTATTGAATGAATCAGCGTTGAACGAATCAGTTGAACGAATCGCAAGCCAAGTAATTTTCCTCGCAACGGTCCAAACTTTGTGGATCGCAACCGGCGGCAACAGAATCCAAATTCGTACATTCCGAGGTGAATTCATGAAATATCGTTTGTATGGCAAGAGCGGTCTACGCGTCTCCGAGATTTCGCTGGGGACGATGACGTTTGGGGAAGATTGGGGCTGGGGTTCCGCTAAAGATGAAGCGCGGAAGATCTATGACGCGTACCGGGCGGCGGGCGGAAATTTTATCGATACCGCGAACCTTTATACCAACGGAACGAGCGAGAGCTTTCTGGGCGAGTTCATGCGCGATCATCGGCAGTCGATGGTGCTGGCGACCAAGTTTACGAACGCGGCGCCGGGAGACGACCCGAATGCCGCCGGGAATCACCGCAAGAGCATGATGCAGGCGGTGGAGGCGTCGTTGCGGCGGCTGAAGACGGATTACATCGACCTGTACTGGCTGCACAACTGGGACGAGATGACTCCCGCCGAGGAGGTGATGCGCGCGTTTGACGACCTGGTGCGGCAGGGGAAGGTGCTGTACATCGGGGTTTCAGACGCGCCCGCGTGGTGGATCGCGCAGGCGAATACGATGGCGGAGTTGCGCGGATGGACGCCGTTTATCGGGCTGCAGATCGAGTACTCGCTGGTGGAGCGCACGGTGGAGCGCGAGTTGATTCCGATGGCGAAGGCGTTTGACCTGGGCCTGGTGGCGTGGTCGCCGCTGGCGGGCGGTCTGCTCAGCGGCAAATATCAGGCAGGGCAGGCGAAGGATGCGAGACTTTCGACCGAGAGCGGGAGCACGTTCAAACGCACGGGAGAGCAAGTGGATCGCATCGTGCGCGCGGTGAAAGAGGTGAGCGGGCAGGTGGGGCGGCCGGCGGCACAGGTGGCGCTGGCGTGGCTGCAACACCGCGACATTCCGGTGATTCCGATCATTGGAGCGCGGCGCATGGAGCAGTTGCAGGACAACCTGGCGAGCCTGGAGTTGCAGCTCACGCCGGAACAGGTGGCGGCGCTGGACAAGGCGAGCGCGATTGAAATGGGATTCCCGCACGACTTTTACGCGATTGAGATGGTGAAGGCGTTCCGGTACGGCGGGCTGCGGGACAAGATTCTGGCGGCGTGAAGCGCGCCTGCCGAACACGAGAAGCCGATTCACACCTCGACAAGACTTGAATGGAGTAGAGCTATGGCAACGTGCAGTCACGTGAAGGAAATACGGAAGGTAACGCCAAGCGGCAAGGGGTGCAAAGAATGCCTGGAGATGGGCGACACGTGGGTACACTTGCGGCTATGCCTGGAATGCGGGCACGTGGGGTGCTGCGATTCGTCGAAGAACAAGCATGCGCGGGCGCACTTCCAGAAGACGAAGCACCCGATTATCCAGTCGTTTGAACCGGGGGAAGACTGGCGTTGGTGCTACGTGGATGACATGTATATAGATTGATGAAATCGCATGAGGTCGATCTTTTAGAATCAGTATTTTAGCGAGAAATTAGGTACTGTCCTAATACTGCGTTCAGCCGAATCTCAACTTCGCATGTTGAGCGCACAAACCTAAGCGTGAGAATGCACCTTCGCAGATTCACGCGGTTGACGAACGCTCACAGCAAGACGTTGGCGAACATGCAAGCGGCAGTGACGCTATATATCGCGTTTTACAATTTTTGCCGTGTTAATCAAGCGGTAAAGAAAACGCCTGCGATGGCAGCTGGGCTTACGGATCACGCTTGGACAATAGGAGAATTACTTGCAAATTGAAAACCTCAAAACTTTAGGGCGGCGTCACAAATGTAGATTGTTCTATCTTCGTAACGCGAACATATTTCTTCGAGGATATTGTGATCTTAATCGGTTCGGTGGGAACAAAAGGATGCGAACTCCATTCAAACATAAATGAATTTGGGGTTTGCAAAGCCCCCGCGATCCAATCTCCCATAATTCCGCCATTAACTGGAACGGCTACCCCTGAACCGACTTCACCGCTGCACTCTACCGAGAACGCAACAGGATCAATAATTGTGTCAGTCTGAATCACGACTTCTAGCAAGTAAGGGAATTTCGGATTCGTCGAAGGAATAGTTTTTTGGCTTGCAATTCTAACGTGCGCCACGATTGGGGCTGGTACTTGTGAGGGAGGGCTGTTCGTTTCAGTGCTTTTGGACAACGGGCGCTTTAGACCGTTTACTCCCTTATTACATTCCTTCAATTGCGTAGCAATTTCATCTCGTTGCCGTTCCGCTGCCTGCTGGCTAATCGCGGCCATTCTTTTTTCGCTTGTATCGCGATTAGCTTCCCCAGTGATAGCCAGATACTGCATTGATGGTTCAGCTATTACGTACCAGAGAAGAATGAGAACCCAAGAACAGACACCTCCAGCTATCACGATGGCGATATTTGACTTTAAGTGTTCCGTAAGGGCCTCTTGGTCGCGCACAATCCACACAATGAGAGTGGTGACCACCATTCCAAGCAGAATTGTCTTGGTTCAGCCTGAAAT
>PLHW01000026.1:261441-270489 GCA_003139095.1 Acidobacteriaceae bacterium | reverse complement strand
AAGGAGACCAGTCGGTGGTTAGATAGCGTCCGTCGCACCAGCGACTTCCTTCAAGTCGCTGTATTGAAAGCGCCCCCACACGCACTCCGATCAACTCGCGATTTTCCATGGGGGCGCTTCCAATACAGCCCTAGGACTTCGGGGAGATTACTCCCCGCACGTTGGCTTCTGGGCATTGCACATTAACATGGGCGGGTTCGCCTGTTTTTCCCCATGACGGCTTGATGCCCCAAATGGAGCCCTTTGCCAAGTCGGCAGCCCTCCAAGCACAAAACCCCTCCCAAAATCGGCCGCCAAACCAGCTCTTTCCTATAACATAAAATCGCCCCCGAGGGTGCTATTTAAATGGTTAAAAATGAGGCCTCCCCAAGTTAACCAGGTAGCAAACAAAATCCCCGAAACTCCACCCCGGAAATCTAACGCCCGACGCCTGCAATGATCAACGAACTAAATGACTAAATGATTCAATAGCCTTGACTTAGCCAATGAAATCCCCAAACCAAGAGCAGAGCGCGCAAGCGCCAGCAAGCAAGGTCTTTGACTAAAGTCCAAGACGAATCTCATCGCGGCCCCAAAAAATCACGCTTGACACATTATTCTATCCAACAAAAATCCACTAAGCCGTTATTAAACAACATGTTACAAGAAAATTCGGCACAGAAGGACTGCGCCCTCACAGCCGAAAAGTGCTATGCTCAAATCCACCGATTTACCGCCGTATCAAGGCGATTCACGCGGCAAGCCTGGTTTCGAATCGCCTCGTCGACGGCATGCCCGGGCGTGCATGAGGAGAAAACAAAAATGACTTCGCTTCGTTCGTGCTCCGTCCCCCACCGCACATTGCTTATCGCGCTTCTTCTTTCCAGCGCGGCTTTGCTGTTTTTATCCGCGTCAACCTTTGCCGCAGAACCCGCGCCGGGCGTGCAGACTGGCGAGAATGCTTATTGCGGAAAGGGGGATGTCGCCCATTTCGGCGACAAGGATGGTCCCGCGGAACTGCCCCAGACTTGCTATTACACGGGCCTCGATGGCACTCCTTCTCCCGGAAAGCAAATTCACGTGGGCGAAAAAGACGATCTCGCGGGAGCTGTCTCCAGCGCTAAGTGCGGAGACATTCTGCTGCTTCCGCCCGGCGCAGTCTATGAAGTCCGGGAACTGGCCCCCAAGAAATGCGACGACCAGCATTACATCACTATCCGCAGCGATGTACCGGACTCGAAGTTGCCGCCCGAAGGAACGCGCATTTCACCTGCATGGGCCGGAGTCGCCAGTCTTCCCGGTCGTCCCCCTTTTGCGCAGCCTACGGGAGGCCCCGCGAAACTCATGGCCACGATCATGGTCAAGCCGAACAACGGAGTCGTCGTCGGAGATCACATTCGTTTCATCGCGATCGAATGGACCACTCCCGCGAACGATCACACCAGCCGCATGGTCTACACCGATCATGTCGATCACGTCATTTTCGACCGCAATTACATGCACGCCGGCGAAGGATCCGAGGTGGGACACGGCGTTGGCATGATTCTCGGCAGCCACAAAATCGCGGTCATCAACTCGTATTTGAGCGGCCTCAACTGCATCGCCCGCAAAGGATCCTGCACCGACGCGACCGCGATTGGCGGCGCTCACAGCGACGAACCGTTCGGGACCTTCAAGATCTACAACAACTTTCTAGAGGCCTCCGGCGAAGACATTCTGTTCGGCGGCGGCGGCTCGGAGAATAACCCGACCGACGTGGAAATCCGCCACAACCATTTGTTTCGTCCCATGATCTGGAAAGAAGGCGATCCCGGATATACGCCCAGCCCCAAAGGCGAACCCTACATAGTCAAAAACAATCTGGAACTCAAAAGCGGGGTGCGTTTTCTGATTGAAGGCAACCTGCTGGAAAATTCCTGGGGAGGTTTCACGCAAGCCGGATTCTCCGTTCTCTTCACGCCTTCCAGCCAGTCGAGCCATTGCCCGAAATGCCGTGTGAATGACATCACGCTGCGCTACAACCGGATTCGCAATGTCGCGGGAGTTCTGACCATCGCGACCAAACACGCTCCCGAGAAAAAAGGCGGCGGAAGTCCCGCCGATGGCGGCCGCATCAGTGTCCATGACCTGATTGCCGACGATATTCACGATAAGGATTACAAAGGCGGGGGTGCGTTTTTGAAGTTCATGTCTGCGCTGATCACCTTTCACGACGTCCAGATCGATCACGTTACCTCGTTCGGTCCCGGCGTGCTCATGGTTGTCTCCAGTAAGGGCGACAAGATGCCGAACTTCTCCCTCACCAACAGCTTGTTTGCTCTGGGAGGCAGTCGCCAGCCGATCGTCTCCGCGACTCCCAACAGTTGCGCGTCGATGGCGGCGAAAGCTGGTCCCCAGGCAATCCTTGACGAATGCTTTACCAACTACAAATTCGACCACAACCTGTTTTCTCTGGAACGCGGCGGTCTTCCCAAAGGCAACATCACGGTCGGGAATCCAAAAGATCTCGAAGTTCGCGACCTGAAAAATGGGATTGCGAAAGATCCGCGTCTTTGCCACGAGCGGGATGATGTTTGCAGGAAAAGGTCGCCAGGTGCGAAAGCCGCCTCGGATGGCCGCGATGTAGGCGCCGATGTCGATGCCGTCGAAGCCGCGATCGCTGGCGTGGAGTAAGACGTAACGGCTGCGCGGTGAAGGCCGCAAGAAGAGCGCAATGCCGTGAAAGCGCGAAAGTGGCGCGAACCCCGCGCTACTTCGCACGCAGCGGCTTCCGGCCGCGGACAGCGATTGAGAACTCTCCAATGTGCATGTCTTCCATGCCCATCGCTTCATACCAGCGGAAGACTTGCTCGTAGGTGTGCTTCGACTGATACTTCGGCGAATACCAGTCAAAGGTATCGAGCGTCCTCTGCTCCGCGGTCTTCTGCCGGTTCACTGGAAAAACGTGATGGACCAAGCCAGCAGCGGGACGTCCGACAAGCGGCACTTTCTTCAGGATCTGTTGCGTGTTGTAGAGCACCGGAACCGCGACTTTGAGGATGCTGTGCAAAGTTTCCGGCTTCATGCGGCTTGTGTAGCGGCGCCAGAAATCGCTGAAGCGGTACCACTTGTTATATCCGCTGTAAAGCCATACGGCGAGAATTCCCCCCGGCTTCAGATACTTGTCGAGCGTCTTGACCGCGGCTTCGCAGTCCGGTGTGTGATGCAGAACTCCGACGCTGTAGATGACGTCGAAACTCTCGGGAGCGAAGGGCAGAGAGAACACATCGGCCTGAAAAGCGACGAAGTCGCGGGCGGCAAGATTCTTGGCCGCGACTTCCGCAGCCGCGCTTAAGTCGATGCCGACCACGCGCGCTCCCCAGTTGGTTGCAACCTCGGCAAAACGGCCCATTCCGCATCCGACGTCGAGCACCAGTTTGCCCTTGAGTTCTTCGGGCCGCAGCGCCGTCTTCCAGCGGAAGTTCATATCGGATTCGCGAACCTGGTCGTGATCCAGTTGCGTCTTCTGGTAGCGATGCCACTGGAAGCCGAAGCTGGCGGCATAGTGCTGCGCGTCGACGAAACGGGCGATGCCGTTTACGTTCGGGTACGCGCGCTTGCACGCCGGGCAAACATAACCCCCTGCGTTGTCGGTGGTGAGCCGCGAACTGCAGTTCAGGCAGCGCAGAATTGCCTGCAAATCAGCGGACAGGGCTGACTGCATCTGTTCTTCCGAAATCATAAGCCTCCAGGAAATGTCGCCCCCTTTTCGGCGGCGGAACGGCAGGATCAGTCCCTTGCACGCGCTCCTGATCCATCTCTTTAAGGGTTTGTACCAGCGCTGCCGTAAATCCGACGGCAAAATAGGGGAAATATTGGAATGTCTCCGGGGCAAACAGCGCGCCCACGATGAATCCGACAAGCGAACTGGTCAGAGCCCCTACAATTAGCGTCGTGTTTTCGCCGAGATCAGTCCGCTTTCGCAGGATTTTCAGGTTCTGAAAGCCTCGCCGGAAGAACATCAAGTACAACACGAGTATGGGAATCCCGCCTTCGGCCGCAGCCTGAAGGTAGGTCATGTGGACGTCGCGCCAAATTCCGGAATAGGTCGGGAAGTTACGCGCCCCAATGCCGAGAATGGGATAGTGCTCGATAGCGTCGACCGCGCGAATCATCAGGTACATGCGATCCTGGTATGAACCATAGGCGGACTTCTCGGTTGTGCTGCCACCCTCAAGGGCCTCGAAACGATCGTAGAGTTTGCCGCCCACCGTGGCCCCAATTAGAACGGCGGTAATCAGTGTGCCTACAAGCAGCATCGGGCGCTTGCCCTTGATCGCAAAGAAGTAAAGTGTGACCGTGCCCGAGATCACCAGGTCGATAAAACCAGCGCGCGAGGCCGTCAAAAAAATAGTGAACAGCATGACTAGCATTCCGCCCATCCACAACACCTTGGAGATGGCGCTTTTGCTGATCACCATAAACAAGAGCGCAAAAGGCAGGGCGAGCACGATGGCGAACGCCAGGTCGTTGGGATTCGAGTAAATACCGCCGAGAACTCCGTTGAGACGCTCCACGTCGTGGCCTTTGGCGATCGCGGCCGAACAAGCGACCACCACCGAAACCGCCTGAATCATGATGATACGGCGAAGGCGGTCGAAGGTTGTGATGAGCAGGAAGATAAGGGACCAGGCAACGATGATCTTGGAGAATTCAACCGACTTGGTAACTGCACCGCCTTTCCAGACGGGGGAAAGGAATCCGCCGAGGATAAAAAGACCGACAATGGCGAACAAGTAGCGTCCTTCCTTGGGAAGGTCTTTCAGGGTTCGCTTGGTGCGGCCCACGCTGTTGAACAGTCCCCACATGGCGAGAATGCCGCTGATTTTGGCGAGCGGAATGTAGCCGAGCAGAGGCACCCAGTCGCCCGGGCGCGCGCAGTAGACCACGAAGAATATGCTCAACCAGAAAAATGCGGATTTGGTCGGGTCGCCCTGAATGGTGAAGCGGCGGCCAAAGCCAGTGCCACCTTCAGTGCCCGCTGGAGCCGTTATGTTGTCGCCAGTCGCCACAATCCCCCCAATTTTTACGCCGGGCGCGCCGTAACCGCGCCTCTTGTATCGAATTTCTTTTCCGCCAGCGACTCCAGTACTTCGCTGAAGCGCTGTCCGATGGCTGGCCAGTCATAGCGGGCAGCGGTCTCGGCAGCCGCTTTTTCGTAACGACAGCGCAGTTCGCGATCGCGCAGGAGCATGATGACGGCCTGCGAAAATGACCGCGGATCGTCGGCGAGAATGATGTCCCGTCCGTGGCGGACGTCGAGGCCTTCCGCGCCGACGGTGGTGGAGACGACGGCCTTGGCCGCGGCCATCGCTTCGTAGATTTTCAGGCGAGTGCCGCCGCCGATCCGCAAGGGAACGATGACGACCGCCGATTCGCGGAGATGCTCGATCACAGAAGGCACGCGTCCGGTGACTTCAATCGACTCTGAAGCCCACTTTTGCACGCGCCGGGATGGATTTCGACCGACAATGCGGAAGCGGGCCTGCGGCATTTCGCGCTGGATCTCGGGCCAGATTTCGCCGCAAAAATATTCCACGCCGTCGACATTCGGCTCCCAGTCCATGGCGCCGACGAACGAAATCACGGGAGCGGGATCGGCGGGGCTGGAGGCGCCCGGTGTAAACTGCGCCAGATCGACCCCGGTCGGAACGACGGTGACGCGACCGCCATCCACCCATTTTGTCATCAGCCCGCGGTCATTCTCCGATACCGCAATCACATGTTGAAACTTTCGCACCATGCACCGCTCATAGCGCAGCATCTTCCGCCACTCCATGCGGTACAGTATTTTTTTCGCGGGATTGCCGGCGGTTTCCGCGTGGCGACGCCAAATTTCGCTCTCGACATTGTGCTGAAAGAGCGCGCTAGGAATGTTGAGACGCCCCGGAAGATTGACCGCGGCATCGAGAAAGTCGCACACCGCCACATCAAAGCGCTCCTCGCAGAACCAGCTGCGGAGCCGCCGCCGCACCCGCGGGTCTGCGAAACGGCTGACCGCATAGGGTGGATACGAGCCGAGGTGCCCCACGTAATCGAGGCCGCGTGCCAGCCCGGCAAGCTCTTTTTTCCCGGTGCATTCGGCGACCGAACCGGGCAACTGACGTTTCAGATCGCGCTCGTAATCGGGGTCGGGTCTTCCTCCGTAGTAAGAATAGAACGTAAGCTCGTGCCGTGACGCGAGATAGCGCAACACGTGATACGAGCGGATATTGCCGCCATTCTCGACCGGCAAGAGCTTATCGGCTTTGACCCAGAGGATGCGCATGCCCGATTATCGGATCCAGACGGCCTTTCTGCCCGTAACGAAGTTCACGAAGGCGACCATCGCCGCGGAATTCAGGACGACAAAGGTGCGCGCGGGATCGGCGATCCGGGAAAGTGGACCGATGTTCAAGCCGCCAAGCGCGGCGAGGCTCAATGCATAGAAGGCGAGCTGAGCGAATAACGCCGCGTGATAAAAGGGCGAAGACAACAATATTGAGGCGATCAAAAGTCCGAGCAGGGCAAAGGGTGCAACCAGACGCATCAGTTTGTGGCTGATGAACTCAAAGCGGATGGAATTCTCCGAACTCAAGAGCCAGGGCGCGAGCTGGAGAAGCTGATAGTTGCCGCTCAGCGTGCGGACTTTGCGGGAGAACTCGCGGCTGGAGCCGAGGTCGGGCGAGTCCCATGCGTGCGCGCGCGAATCGAAGATCACTCGCGAGCCGCGACGCACTACCTGCATGGGCAAGAGCACATCGTCGAGGATCGTTCCTTCGGGCAGAGGTTCGAGCAAGGCGCGTCGCGCGCAATAGATCGCGCCCGTAGCCCCGGCTACCGAGCCGGAGGCCGATTCCAGCTCGCGGATCTTCTTTTCGATGCGCCAGTACAATCCCATTCCTCTTCCAGTCTCTCCGCCCGCCGGGTCTCCCAGCATCAGTTCCCCGCTGGCCGCACCGACTTCCGGGTCGCCGAAATTTTCAATGAGCAAGCGTAATGCGCCCGGCTCAATCGGTTGGCGGGCATCGGTAAAAAGCAATACCTCGCCATGTGCCATCCGAATCGCATCGTTCAGTCCAGCCGCCTTGCCGCGCGATTCGGGCTTCACCAGCACTCGCACGCGCGCATCGCGCTCGGCGAACCCGGCTAGCACTGCCGGTGTCCGATCACTCGAACCGTCCGATACCACTACCACTTCAAGCTTGTCTCGTGGATAGTCGAGAGCAAGCAGATTCTGAAGCTTGGGCGCGATGGCCGCCTCCTCGTTTCTCACGACCATCACTGCGGAGACCGGCGGCGTGCCCGCGCCCCGCATTACCGGCCGCGGCGCCCACCAACTGCGCACCCACAGCAATACCGGATACCCCACATAGGCGTAGGCGACCACCGCCGCCGATGCCCAGAACAACCATCTCATTGCGCGCCCCGCTTCAGCAGGACTGTTTTGATCGTCTGGAACATAATCAGGAGATCCAAGCCGATCGAGGCATTCTTGATATAAAACAGGTCGTACTGCAGTTTCTCCCGTGCGTCTTCCACGGTGCTGCCGTACTTGTATTTGACCTGGGCCCAGCCGGTCAGACCGGGGCGGACCATGTGACGAACGTTGTAATACGGGATCTCGCGCGAGAGCCACTCCACAAATTCCGGGCGCTCGGGCCGCGGCCCCACGAAGGCCATATCTCCCCGGAGCACACACCATAACTGCGGGATCTCATCGAGACGGCTGGAGCGCAGAAACCTTCCAATGCGGGTCACACGAGGATCGTTGTTGCCCGCCCACTGCGGACCGCTAAGCGCCTCGGCATCGGTGCGCATGGTGCGGAACTTCACGACATGGAAGGTGCGCCCGTTCTTTCCAACCCGCGTCTGCCGGTAGAGAACCGGCCCTTGCGAATCGAGGCGAATGGCAAGCATGATCAAGGGAAGAAGCGGCAGGGCGAGTATCAGACCGACCAGCGAAATGAAAATGGAGACAACGCGCCGGACAATCCGGAAAAGGGAACTGCGGCGGAAGCCTTCGCCGAAAACCATCCAACTGGGATACAGGTTCTCGACCTCGATCTTGCCCGAGATGCGCTCGAGCCAGGAGGTCGCTTCCTCGATCTTGACCCCCTGCATGCGCAAGTCGAGCAGTTCCTGCATGGGTATGGTATTTCTGCGATCCGGCATCGCCACGATCACGCGATGCACTTTTTGCCGGTTGACGACTTCCAGCAGGTGGGTTGCGACCGCCTCTCGCGTCAGTGCACCCTCCACTTTGCCCGTCCAACTTACGATCTCGACCCCAATCTCGGGATTTTGCCGCAAGCCCAGCACGAGGCGCTGCGCGCGCGCGCCGGTGCCGAGGACATAGACCCGCTCAATCAGGATGGGGAGCTGAATGAGCCAGGTAAAGCCGGTGCGCCAACCGACCAACGCAACCGTCAGGATCACGAGCCCGACGGCGGAGGATCCATTCCCCAGCAAAAAGTCCGGGCGGATAAAGGAAACTCCGGCCAGCAGAAAGGCCAGCAGGCCGGGAACCATGAGCAGCCGGAAGTAAAGCTCACCCCGGCTGTTTAACCGCGCCGTATCGTACAAGTCAAACCAATGCGAACAGAGCAACACCAGCAAAGTGAAGATCAGGATCTTGACGTAGCCGCCTTCGTAGTTCAGTACCAGGTAGCTGTCCTGCCGGAAACAGTAGATGGCACCGAGCAGAAACGAGGTCCAAACGATCAGCGCCTCTCCAATCAGCAAGATGAGCGTGCGGACCGGGTAATAAACATTGAAAAGGCGGATCAACTTCCCCTCAGATCAACCACGGACGGGGCTTGGCACGGCCTCGCCATAGTAGTACTTGGATTGCGACATGTTCTCGGTGGGAGTGCCATTGAGCACAACTCCGAGCAGCAGCTTGTCGGGAAATTCCTCGCGCGCCTTCTTGGCAAGCGGCGACGGAGTCACGTTCGAGCGGACGACCATCAACACGCCGTCGCAGGATCCGGCCACGATCGTCGAATCCGACACCGGAATGACCGGCGCCGAGTCCAAAATGATCCAGTC
>PLHW01000026.1:230181-261408 GCA_003139095.1 Acidobacteriaceae bacterium | reverse complement strand
GTTTTCCATCGGCCCGCGCTGCAAGGCTGCGATCTCATCGCATTCCCCCATCAGATACTCCGATAATCCCGGGGACCCGGTTGTTCCCAGATGGCGGTGCAGGCCCGGGTTGCGGAGGTCCGCATCGATCACCAGCGCGCGCCGGCCCTGTTGCCGCACCATCACCTGCGCGAGATTGGCGGCGACGAAGGATTTGCCTTCCTTGGGCATCGCGCTCGTCACCAGCAAGCGCTTGAGCGGCATTTTTTCGCGGATCTGGTACAAGCGTGACCGCAGAGTGCGGAACTCCTCGGCTCCCATGCGAGTTTCGTCGCCCTGGAAAAAGAGCATGGTCAGCGGATCCGGGTTCCAAGCCATGGGCGGGCAACGGCTGAGCAAGGTCTCGTAGTTAAACTCGTGCGCGGGCTGCGCGCCGACGGCGGCCGGAGAATGCAAAGTCGGCATCGCCACGGTATCAACCGCGGGTTGTTCGAAAGAGGGCTCGACGTGCGTCCCCAGGGACGATGCTCTTTCCTGCTCGGCGCGTTTTAAAGCGTCATGGATACGGCTCATAGTTTCCTTTCCTTGGGGAGTTCTTTTGCTTCCGAATCGCGCAACCGGTCAGCCAGTGTCGCGAGCGTGCGTAGTGCTTCGACTAAATCAAATTTTTCCGCGGATGCGGGCGACTGCGGCATCATGGCCGCCGCCGTGCCATCGGCGAGATCGAAATCGCGGGCGACCGAGTCCACGATCTCCGGGGAAACGACCTTGTGTTGATCGACAAAGGCGCTCACCAGGCAATGCTCGCAAAGGAGATTGATGACACGCGGCACGCCGAGCGAATAGCGGAAGATCCCAGCCACAGCCTCGGGACCAAAGATCGGCTCGCCGTTCGATCCGGCGATTCGAAGCCGCTGGTGGATATACGACTTCGTCTCCTCAAGATTGAACGGGTGCGTTTTTGCCCGCAGCGTGAGGCGCTGGCGCAATTGCCGCAACTGCGGCTGTTTCAAGCGCTGTTCCAGTTCTGGCTGGCCGACGAGCACAATCTGCAGGAGCTTTTCGGTGAAGGTCTCCAGATTGGTCAGCATGCGGATCTCTTCCAGCACTTCGTCGGAGAGGTTCTGCGCCTCGTCGATGATGAGTACGGCGGTTTCGCCGGCTCGATAGCGGTCGAGCAACCAGTTGTAGAGGCGCTGCAAGATAGCGCTCTTCGACTTGGTATCGCAGGGAATCCCGAAGTCGGCCATCATGAAGTCGAGCAACTGCGGCACATCCATGCGCGAGTTGAAGATGAAAGCGGTGGCGACCTGCTGCAGACGCAACCACTCCATCAGTTTGTTGATGAGAGTCGTTTTGCCGGTGCCCACTTCGCCCGTAAGCAGCACGAAGCCTTTGCGGCTTTGAATGCCGTACGTGAGGCAGGCCAGCGCCTCCTCCGTGTGCCGCGTCAGATACAGGTAACGCGGATCCGGATTGACGTTGAACGGGTTGGCACGCAGCCCGAAAAATTCTTTATACATACGCTCGCCTTACACCTCGACCTTTTCGTGTTCCTCTGGGGACGGACTGCGGCCCCAGAAACGCCGCTTGACATGGCCGTTGCCGTTCCCGGCGAACTCGCTCTCGCCCACCCACGGCACAGAAATCAGGAGCGGGAGATCCATGGCCACAGCCGCATCTCTCTCGGTGCGGATCGACTTGTCGCTGAACTCCAGCCAGATGGCGATGATCAGTCCCAGGCCGAGGCCCGCGCCCAGGCCGCCGGCGGCGAACAATGGACGGTTAGGAAATGCCGGACTTTCGGGATGCGTTGCGGGCTGGCCGATGGTCAACTGCTCGCCCTCCTGACCGACTTCCATGTTGTTGCCCAAATCGGCCGAGCTTTTCTTGACCAGCAGGTCGTTATAAAACTTCTGCGCGCTATCGTAATCGCGGCTAAGCACCTTCCATTGTTCTTCAATGTCCGGGCTCATGGAGGTGCGAGCCTGGTAGGAGTTAATCGACGCCTGCAGCCTCTTCTGGTCGCTGGTCGACTGGTCGATCACCTGCTGATATTGATGAATTTGCAGGCGCATCTGCCGAAGTTCCGGCGGCTCATTCGCGTTCGCTTTGTCGCTGGACTGGCTCGGAGCGGGCGCCTGTTTTTCGATTTCGTCCAGTCTTCCTTGCACCTTGGCAATGTCGGCCTTGGTCTTGATCACATCGGGGTAATCGTCGGTGTAGCGCGCCTGCAACTGCAACAATTGCGCCTGCAGTGCGGTCAACTGCTGCTGTAGAGTCTGCGGACTCGTGCTGCCCGACTGCGAACCCTTCCACGCCGCGAGTTGTTGCGCCAGCATGCTCTCGGCATAGCTCTTGTCCTGTTGCGCGCGATTCAGGCTCTGGGTCGTGGCATCCAACTGCGAGTTCAGCGACATCAGAACGCGCATGTTGTTTTCCAGATCGCCCGGCAACTGACCGGCGTATCGCTTCTTGAATTCCGCCATCCTGGCGTCTTGCTCGTTGAGGGCATTCTTGGCATCGTCCACCTGACGCGCAAGAAAGGTGGAGGTTTGCGTGGCAATGTCGGCGCGGTTTTTCAGGTTCTCGTTGATAATCAACTGCGCCATGGCGTTGCAGATCTTCTGCGCGCGGTCCGGCTTGGTGTCGCTGTAGGCGACGTTCACGGCTGGAACCGACTCGTCCGTTCCGGTCGGCTTCTTCTTCGTAGTGGTAGTTGCCGCGATCGCCGCGCTCATCGAAGTAATGAATGGGCTCAGCTGAAGATTGGTCCGGATCGATGCCATCAGTTCCTGTTCCTCGCCCGGCTTGGCCAGATCCAGTCCCGTAATCATCGGGCGCAGTTTGGCCGAACTGCGAATTTCTGAATCGAGCGCCGAGACGCGTTGGGCAAAGTCGGTGGTAACGACCGGCTGCACATAACCGGCCGGCACCTTCTGGCCTTCCACCAGAACGACCGCCTGCGATACATATTTGGGCGGGAACATGGGCAAGTAGGAAACCAGGAAGCCCGCGATGGGCGCCAACAATAGAGGAATGATGACGATCTTCATGCGGCGTCGTGCCATTGCCAGATAATCGTCCATTGACATTTCGCGTGCATCAGCCATACTCTCTCCACCAATCTGGCCGCTGGTCGCGGCCCAAAATTATTCGAGTCGAATTGCTCTCGGATGCCATTCGAGGGCAACCGTACCCACCTGGCGCTGGTTCGTTCGGCCCTTTTCGCCGCCCAGGGTGACGGGGGCGTTGAACTGGAGTTCCGAGAACCGGTAGGCGGCAATCGCATCCCAGGTCCGGCCCAGGTGCTTTCTCAGGACAGTGCCGATAAACCCGTCTTTGTAGCTGGTGGCACCCACGGCGCCAAAGTTGGAAGACTGGAGGCGCGTGTTGTAGGAAAAGCCGCCCTCAGTTGAGATTTCGAATGTCCGCCCCAGGGGCCGCCGGAAGGCGACTTCTGCGACTTGGGAATCCGCTCCAGCGAAAAAACCCGAACCGAGGGCCCGGAACTTCTCGTAACTCGCGGTAAGGGATGCATGCGAGAAGCGGTAGCGAAAAATCGCGCGGCCGGTCGGAGACCATTCGGTATGGCCACCGCCGTAGTGCACGTCGGTATATTGCGGCCCCACGGAACCGACGAAGCTCATCTTGCCGTTGATTACGTGACTGTACCGCACGTTCATTACGTTGTTATAGATTTCGCCGCCTTCTTTAAGCGGAAACTGGAAGATTTGGAAGGCGTAGATCAGAGCCACCTGGTCGTGCCGCGAGACCAGATGGCTGTACCCGCCCTCGACCGTCGTGCTATCGCCGTCCACCAGATTGTCGGAGTTATTGTAAAAGTGCTGGCTGCCGAAGGCGCCGACAAAGGTCACCGCCGACCGCGGCGTAAGCGCCTGCGTGGCCTGGGCCGCAGCGGTGTTGGAAAGGCGTGGAATGGTGCCGACCGAACTCCCATTGAGGCGGGCAACCCCGGGTAAACCTAAGCCGATTGCGCCGGTTGCGATCCCGAACCCAGGAAGACCTCCAGCCGAGGCGGCGAAAAACGAGCCGTCGGGCAAATAGTCGAGGCCATCGCGCAGCGTGAACTGGCCGGTGCGCCACCGGGTCACCGCCTGCAACCCGACCGCCTGAAGTTGGCGAACATAATAAGGACTGTCCCCGAATGCCGCGCCTCCCAGATACTCGAGAAAGAGATCGCTCCTGGGCCAGAATTTTTGCAGATCCAGCGCGCCGAGCAGGTGGGAAACTCCCTCCCCTCTCGCGTTCTTTAACGAGTTCTGCGCATTACTGTCAATGGATTCGCCGACCTGAATCTCAGGCGATATAAAGCTGCGGTTTGCCGTCCTTAGCCGAAGGCTCGGCTCGTCCAGTCCAGACAGCGGCGGGTTATCGGGATTCAGAATGGGCGCCGTCTGTCCGAACGCAGGAGGGGGAGTGGTCTCATCCACCTGGGAGGCCGGCACACCCGACTGAGGGTTTTGCGCCGCCGCAAACATGCTGAGGCCGGCCAGCAAAACACTAATTCGAATCCATCGCAGTTTTGACATACTTTTGTTTCCGGCCGTCCTACGGGACGACGATTGTATCTCCCGGTTGCAATGTGTAGTCGTGGTCGACATCGCGGCCCTTGATCAGCTTGCGATAGGGCACCGCGTATTTTTGTTTTTTCCCGTTCTCGTTCCGCAGCAGGTAAATCCTCTTGGTGTTGGCGAACTGGTTGATGCCGGCGCTCGCCAGAGCCTGCATGACGGTCATATTCGGTGTGATGGCCATCGAACCCGTGTGCGCCACTTCGCCGAGCAGGTAAATCTTCTTGCTGTTGATGGCCGTCACCACCACCGTGACGTGCGGGTCGGCGACGAACTTTTTCAGCTTTGCCGTGAGCGAATCGGCGAGTTGCATCGGGGTGAGCCCCGCCGCCTGCACGTCGTTGAGCAACGGCAGGGAAATCTGCCCATCCGCCCGAACCGGTTCGGTCGCCGTCAGGTCCGTTTCTTTCCAGACCGCGATGTGCAAAACATCGTCAGGTCCAATGATGTAAGTGGGTTCCACCTGACTGACGGGAGCGACCGGCGCATGCGTGTTGCTGTCAGAAGCGGGACTGACGGCGGCTTCCGCCGGGGCGTCCTGCGCGAGCGCGACACCGCTGGCCATGACAAACACCGCTATCACCGCTATCCATTTCAAGTTCATAGTCTCTATTACTCTCCATTCCCTCTCTTAAAACTGAGGACTTGATCGTTCAGGCCCCGTACTCCTCACATCCGCTCTGCTTCATCTTGTAAAGCAGCGCTTTGTAGCTGATCTTCAATTCCTGGGCGGCCCGGCGCCGGTTCCAGCGTGTCCGCGTCAGCACCTGGAGAATCAGTTCGCGCTCCGCCTCTCGCGAAGCCGCCCGGGCGGCATCTTTCAAGGAGATTTTCTCGCCGTTGTTCGGGTCGGCGCGCCGCAATAGCGAACGCAGACCGCCCATCGCCAGCGCCTCGTCGCCCAGCGCGACAATGGCCCGGGTTGCATCCTTCAATTCCCGGATATTTCCCGGCCAGTGATACTCCAGGAAGAAGCTTTGCGTTCCACTGCTGAGCGGCGGCACGTCCCGGCCAAAATCGTGGGCGGCGGCGGAAAGGAACCAGTCGCGCAGAATCGGAATATCCTCGCGCCGCTGGCGCAACGGCGGTAGGCGCAGACAAACACCGCTGATCCGGTAGTAAAGGTCCTCGCGCACCTTGCCGGCGCGCACCTCGGGCTCCAGTTCACACGTCGATCCGCAAATGTAGCGGGGAACGCGGTCGCGCTCGGCGTCGTTTAAACCGATTTGACGCACCAATTCTCTCTGGGCCTCGGCGGTCAGATCGCTGACTTCCTGAAGGTAAACCGTCCCGCCCTGTCCCTCGCATCCCTCGAGCACTTGGTCGCTGGCATCGCGGCACTGGTAAGCCTGGAAGGGCTCGCTGGCGCGGCGTGAAAGACTGTGAATCCGGGCCGCTGCGGCCGCTTTTCCCGAACCATGTTCGGCGACGATCAATACTGGAACGTCATTCTGCGAGAGCTCCCGCAGCACCGCCTCGACGGTCCGCATGCCCGGGCTTATGCTTTCAAGCCACATCTTTGTCCCGCCATTGTGCGCGGGACCGGCAATTGGCACCATTTTGCTGCTTTGGAATTCCATGATAAAAGACAAATCCGCTCCGAGGATGAGGGGCGCTGCTCGGAAAACGACGGTGCTTAATCCCATGCACAATCGTTGCCATCTCCGCCAAAAAGGGCGCTTCTCACTGCGGCCGCACGACCTTTGAATTTCAATGGCTTGCAATCGCGAGGGGGCTGGCGACTTCTCTTAAGGTATCACAGAGCGGACAAATGGGAAAACTTTTGCCACGTCGTTGGTAATGTTGGGTAATCTTTGGGACACTCCCAAGGGGACGTTTTGGGATATTCGACTTTCCATGACCTTTCGGATGGTCTCATTCTCCTAGCTTGCCGAAGTCAATTGCAGGCATGATCGAGGAAGTTCTGACCTCGCCGGGGACAACGAAATCAAGGCACTGGTTTCTAGGGCACGGCCCAAAAGACATGCTAAATGTTAGTCATACCGCCGTGCGCATTTCGCCGCCTGTCGTCATATCTTCAGCAAAAAGTCTCTCGATTGCTTATGATGAGTAAAAGACAATCTTTCCAACGGGTGAGGCAGAGTGGCTAAGACGCTTGAGCACAGTAGGCAGCAGGCAGAGGATTCGGAGCGGATAGCGCAGAGGTCGAACATGCAGGAATCGCAGCGCACGGAACCATCGCAGGTGGCGTATCCTGCGGGCCAGACGCATCCAGCGCAAACACAGCAGCCGACGAACGGAATCGAGGTTCTAGAGACGCGGGAGTGGCTGGACTCTTTGGACTATGTGCTGGCACGGGGCGGACCGGAGCGAGCAGGCCGGCTTTTGCAGCAACTGGCGCTGCATGCGCGGCGGGCGGCGGGAGTGAACCTGCCGTTTTCGGCGACTACGCCTTATCAGAATACGATACCGTCGCGGCAGCAGCCTCCCTTTCCGGGCAGCCAGGAGATGGAGCGGCGGATCAAGAGCCTGGTGCGTTGGAACGCGATGGCGATGGTGGTCCGCGCGAATAGGATCCAGGAGGGAATTGGCGGGCACATCTCGACGTTTGCCTCGGCGGCCACGCTGTATGAAGTTGCGTTCAATCACTTCTTTCAGGCGGCGACGGACTCGGGCGATCGGGACATTGTTTATTTTCAGGGGCACGCGGCGCCGGGGATTTACGCCCGCGCGTTCCTCGAAGGGCGCATTCCGAGAGAAAAGCTGGAGAACTTCCGGCGCGAGTTGAAGGCGGGGGGCGGGCTGTCATCGTATCCGCACCCGTGGCTGATGCCGGATTTTTGGGAATTTCCGACGGTGTCGATGGGCCTCGGGCCCATTCAGGCGATTTATCACGCGCGGTTTATCAAATATCTGGAGAATCGCGGGCTAAAGAACTCGACAGGCGGTAAGGTGTGGGCGTTCATGGGCGACGGCGAGATGGATGAACCAGAGGCGCTCGGCTCGATCACGCTGGCCTCGCGCGAAAAGCTCGACAACCTTATTTTTGTTGTTAACTGCAACCTGCAGCGGCTGGACGGGCCGGTGCGTGGGAACGGGAAAATCATTCAGGAACTGGAAGCGATTTTCCGCGGTGCGGGCTGGAATGTAATTAAGGTCATTTGGGGCACGGATTGGGATTCGTTGATTCAGTCCGATCGCGATGGGCTGCTGGTGCGGCGCATGGGCGAGATCACCGATGGGCAGTATCAGAAATATTTTGTTGAGAGCGGCGCATATTTCAGGCAGAACTTTTTTGGCACCGATCCGCGACTGCTGAAGATGGTGGATCGGCTCTCGGACGAACAGCTCGCGCGCATGCGATTGGGAGGCCATGACCCGATCAAGGTGTATGCGGCCTACAGGGCGGCGGTCGATCACACAGGACAGCCGACGATCATTCTGGCGAAGACGATCAAGGGCTATGGACTGGGCGAAGCGGGTGAGGGCAAGAACATCACGCATCAGCAGAAGAAGCTGAACGACGATGAGCTTCAGGTGTTTCGCTCGCGGTTTGGCATTCCGATTCCGGATGAAGAACTTCATGATGCCCCGTTCTACCGGCCGGCGGACGAGAGCGCGGAAATCAAGTACATGCAGGCGCGGCGGCAGGGACTGGGCGGTTATATGCCGGTTCGCAAGGTGCGCGCTACGCCGATTAAGCCGCCGGCAGACGCGGTGTTTGAGGAGTTTTACAAAGGCACCGAGGGCCGCGACGCTTCGACGACAATGGTTTTTGTGCGCCTTCTGGCAAAGCTGCTGCGCGATCCGGAGGTGGGGAAGTTCATCGTGCCGGTGGTGCCGGATGAGGCGCGGACGTTTGGGATGGAGGCACTGTTCCGGCAGGTGGGAATTTATTCGAATGTCGGACAGCTCTATGAGCCAGTCGATATGGACACGCTCCTTTATTACAAGGAGGCGAAGAACGGGCAGATTCTGGAGGAGGGAATTACCGAGGCCGGATCGATGTGCTCGTTTATCGCAGCTGGCACGGCCTATGCAAACCACGGGATCAACACGATTCCATTTTTTATCTATTACTCGATGTTTGGCTTCCAGCGCATTGGAGATTTGATTTGGGCGGCCGCGGATATGCGATGCCGGGGATTCCTGATTGGTGGCACCGCGGGGCGGACGACGCTTGCTGGCGAGGGGTTGCAGCATCAGGATGGGCATAGTCACGTGTTGGCGCTGGGCGTGCCAAACTTACTGGCCTACGATCCGGCGTTCGCGTATGAAATTGCCGTCATCATTCAGGATGGCATCAAGCGCATGTACGTGGATGGAGAATCCATCTTCTACTACTTGACGGTAACGAATGAACCGGTGCACATGCCGGAGATGCCGAGTGCGGCGGGCACGCGTGACGGAATTCTAAAAGGCTTGTATCTGTTTAAAGCTTCGGAGAAGAAGAGTGCGAAACTGCGTGCCCAACTGCTGGGCAGCGGAACGATCATGTTTGAGGTGCTGAAGGCGCAGGCAATTTTGGAGGAACGATACGGTGTTGCCGCGGATGTTTGGAGCGTGACCAGCTACAAGCAGCTTTATCGCGAGGCAAATGATTGCGCGCGCTGGAACATGCTGCATCCGACCGAGGCGGCGAAGGTTCCGTATGTCACCGAGACGCTGAAGCGTGCGTCTGGACCATTCATTGCGGCATCGGATTATATGAAGGTGCTGCCGGAGAGCATTGCGCAGTGGGTTCCGGGCAAGCTGGCCGCGCTTGGAACTGATGGATTTGGGCGCAGCGAGAATCGCGCCTCCCTGCGCGACTTTTTTGAGGTGGATGCAAAGCATATTGTGCTCGCGACTCTGCATGCGCTGGCTGCCGAGGGACAGGTGAAGAGCGAGACGATCACGAAGGCGATACGCGAACTGGGCATCGATCCGGAGAAAAGAAACCCGACGTCGAGTTGATTTCATTTCCGCGGGATCGCATCGAGGGTCGCGGATGATAAAGGAATCTGGAAAAAAAGAATGGCGACGGAATTTAAGCTGCCGGAGTTAGGCGAGAACATCGAGAGCGGCGATCTGGTTCGACTGCTGGTTGCGCCGGGCGCGAGCATTTCTGAGGGCCAGACGGTGATGGAACTCGAGACGGACAAAGCCGTCGTGGAAGTGCCCTCCTCGGTGACGGGGACGGTCGGCGAAGTACGCGTGAAGGAAGGCGACAAACTGCGCGTGGGGCAGGTGATTTTTACGGTGGAAAATGGCGCGAGCGCAACCAAGGTAGCGCCCGATAACCGTCACGATGCCGCTTCAAAGCCCGTTGAGTCACCGGCCGCGATCGAGAAGAAATCCTCATCCAGACAAGCTGTCGCGGCATTGACTGCGGCCGCGAACGCCGGCCAGTCGGCGCCTTCACTCAGCGCTCTACCGTCCGGCAAAAATGCGGCTTCGGTCGCCCAATCGTCTGCGGGCGAATTTAAATTGCAGGAGTTGGGGGAGAACATCGCATCCGGCGATCTGGTGCGGCTGATGATTTCTCCTGGCGTGCGCGTCTCGGAAGGACAGCCGGTTATGGAACTGGAGACCGACAAGGCCGTGGTCGAGGTTCCGTCAACGGTGAGCGGCGTGGTGCGGGAGATCATGGTCAAGGAAGGGCAGAAGGTACAAGTCGGCGAGGTCATTTTTACCCTGGAGGGTGGCACCGCGCCTGTTGTTGAGGCTCCGCGGCGGCACGAACCGGTGGAATACTTGTCGGGACAGCAGGCGGCGCGGCTGTCGTTTCAGTTGGCGATGAAGGCGGAGGGTAAGACGGAAGAGCAGGCCCTGCCGCCCGATCATCCGCTGACTGCGCCGGCGGGTTTTGCGATGCCGGTGCAACTGGAAAAAGTTGCCGGAACGGAGCACCGTGATCCAGTGCCGGCGGCGCCGCATGTGCGGCGACTGGCGCGGGAATTGGGTGTGGAAATTCATGGCGTGCAGGGGAGCGGCCCCGGCGGACGAATTAGCGAAGACGATGTAAAACTGCACGCGAAGAATGCACTGGCGGCGGCGACCGCCGCGGCCCAGACTCCGCGGGTTGCCTTTGTTGAGCCGGAGTTGCCAGATTTTTCGAAGTGGGGGCAGACGGAGCGAGTTTCAATTCGCGGCGTGCGGCGCAAAACGGCCGAGCATCTGCGGCAGGCGTGGAATACGATTCCCCATGTTACGCAGAACGATCGCGCCGACATCACCGAGTTAGAGCACTTGCGGGCAAAGTTTGCGCCGCGCGCCGAAGAGGCGGGCGGCAAGATGACAGTCACGGCGATTGCGCTGAAGGTTTGCGCTTCGGCGCTGAAGGTTTTTCCGCAGTTCAATGCCTCGATCGATATGGCGAGAGAGGAGATTGTTTACAAGCAGTACATCCATATCGGCGTGGCGGTGGATACCGACCGCGGGCTGCTTGTCCCGGTGATTCGCGACGTAGATAAGAAAAACATCGTTGAACTGGCTGCGGAAATGACGCAGCTTTCCAAAAAAGCGCGCGACCGCAAGCTGAAGCCGGAAGAAATGGAAGGCGGAACGTTTACGATTACGAATCTCGGCGGCATCGGCGGCACGGGATTTTCGCCAATCGTCAATCATCCCGAGGTGGCGATCCTCGGCCTCTCGCGTTCGCGCATGGAGCCGGAGTGGGTCAACAACAAATTCGAGCCGCGCTTGATTCTTCCGCTCTCGCTCTCGTACGATCACCGGTTGATTGATGGCGCCGACGCCGCGCGTTTTTTGCGGTGGATTGCGGAGGCATTCGAGCAGCCGTTCCTGCTGTCGGTGCAGGGATAGTAGTCCTTCACCGCCGAGACGCAGAGGGCGCCGTGAAAGATCAAGGATTTGCTCGTCAATGGCAGTCGTTGGCACTCCGTGATCTCTGCGGTTCGATGTTTTGCCGTTGCACACATTAGACAAATTAAGGATAGAGCGAATGGCAACTAACTCCAATCTCCGTGTGGCAGTCATCGGCGGCGGCCCGGGCGGTTACGCCGCTGCGTTTCTCGCAGCCGACCTTGGCATGAAAGTTACGCTCATCGATCCGGAAGCGAACCCGGGCGGCGTTTGCCTTTATCGCGGCTGCATTCCGTCGAAGGCTCTTCTGCACGTCGCCAAGCTGCTCGAAGAAGCTCAGCAGGCCAAGAACTGGGGCATCGAATTCGCCGAGCCAAAAATCGATCTTGCAAAATTGCGCGGCTGGAAAGAGGGCGTCGTCAAGAAACTCACTGGCGGCCTCGGTCAGCTTTCGAAGCAGCGCTCGGTGCAGTTCATTCAAGGTAAAGCGGCGTTTGTAAATTCGACCACGCTCAAGGTTACGAAGAGCCAGGCTGGCGGCGAAGAAACGCTTACCTTCGATCGCATCGTCATCGCCACCGGTTCGCGCCCGACCGTTGTACCCAGCCTCAAAATCGACAGCCCGCGCCTCATGGATTCCACCGGCGCGCTCGACCTCGCCGACATTCCGAAGACGCTGCTCGTCATTGGCGGCGGCTACATCGGACTCGAACTCGGCTCGGTGTATGCCACGCTCGGGACGAAGGTCACAGTCGTCGAAATGATGCCGGGCCTTTTGCCCGGCGCCGACCGCGATCTCGTTCTGCCGTTGCACAAGCGCCTCGAAAGGCTTTTCTCCTCCATCCTTCTTAATACCACGGTTAAATCGCTGAAAGACGAAAAAACTGGAATCCGCGTCACGCTTGAAGGTCCGGACGTAAAAGAGAACGAGCAGCTATTTGATCGCGTGCTTATGTCGGTAGGACGGCGTCCGAATTCTGAGATACCCGGGCTCGACAAAACAAAAGTCAAAGTCAACGCGAAGGGATTCATCGAGATCAACGAGCAGCGGCAGACTGCCGATTCGGCAATCTATGCGATTGGCGACGTCGCGGGCGAGCCGATGCTTGCGCACAAAGCCATGCACGAAGGCCGCACTGCTGTCGAAGCTATCGCAGGACACAAAGTTGCTTTCGAGCCAAATGCAATTCCCGCGGTCGTTTTCACCGATCCCGAAATCGCCTGGGCCGGATTGACGGAGACGCAGGCCAAGGAACAAGGACGCCAGATCATAGTTGCGAAGTTTCCATGGGCGGCATCGGGACGCGCCATCACGCTGGACCGGCCGGAAGGTTTAACGAAATGGCTGATCGATCCGAAAACTGAGCGCGTGCTCGGCATCGGCATTGTGGGGCCGGGAGCCGGCGAACTGATCGCCGAAGGCGTGCTGGCCATTGAAATGTGCGCGCTGGCCGCCGATATCGGCATGACCATCCATCCGCATCCAACGCTCTCAGAAACGATGATGGAGGCGGCAGAAATCTTTTACGGTCAGGCAACCGACATCTATCGGCCGAAGAGATGAGCGACGCTGGCGCCGTAATCGTTATCCCGGGCAAGACGTGATAAAAAAACTTACGCTTATCGCTTTCGTGCTCGCGCTGTGCCAGACAGGGCTGGCTGCGCAGTCGGTCAGCGGACTGCTTAAGGGACCGGGACAGACGGCGGCATCTCCGGCGCAAACGGATTCGCTCGGTCGCGAGACGCCATCGGGCACAGTGCTTGGCTTCTTGCAGGCCGCGCAATCGGGCAACTACCAGGTTGCGGCCGAGTACCTGCAAATTTCCGCCGTGCGACGTCCGTCGCAGGGACCGGAACTCGCGGCCAAGCTAAAAGAGCTGATGGACCGCGCTTTTGTGGGCAGTTTGCGGCGCATCAGCGCCAGTCCAGAGGGGAATGCCGACGATGGCATTCCCGATCAGCAGACGATCGGAGTTTTCTCGGACGCTGACGGCGACGTGCCGGTCGTGCTGGTTCGCGTGTCCGATCCCACGGCCGGCAAGATCTGGCTGTTCTCCTCCGCCACGCTCAGCAAAGTGCCTGAACTTTACGACACAGTGGAAGCACACCAGGTCGAAACGAAACTTCCGCCGGCACTGGTTAAGGAAATTTTCCTTGGAATGCCGCTATGGCAGTGGCTGGCGTTGCTGCTCGCCATTCCTCTCGCCATCGCGGCCGGCTGGGCTGTAGTTTTGTTTCTCGCCATTCCGCGCCGGCTCTATCTCAGGCTCAAGAAGCGTCCGGACTTGCAGTCGTACCGGCGCGTATCGATGCCGCTTCTTCTGTTTTTTTCAGCCATTGCTCACCGGCTCATTGCCGGCCGATTTGGACTGCCGTTGCTGACGCGCTTTTACTACAACCGCGCGATTGCGGTTCTCGTCAGCATTGGATTCTTCTGGTTTCTGCTGCGGGTCGCAGGCGTCACGATGCAACGTCTGCGGACGCATGCGATCGGCATGGGACGCCGCGGCACGGGCACGCTGATGGTGCTGGGCGAGCGCCTGCTTTCGGCGCTGGTCGTGGTCGTCGCGGTCCTGGTCATTCTCGGCATCGTGGGGTTCAACCTGACCACGGTGCTGGCTGGGCTTGGCATCGGCGGCATCGCCGTTGCATTCGCCGCGCAGAAGACGCTCGAAAACCTTTTTGGCGGAATCTCGGTGCTGGCGGATGAGGTGATTCGCGTCGGTGATTATTGCCGTTTTGGGGACCGCATCGGAACCGTCGAGGACATCAGCCTGCGGTCAACGCGGGTTCGCACCGACGCGCGAACCGAGCTTTCGATTCCGAATGGCGCGCTGGCCACGATGAGCATTGAGAATTACACGCGGCGCGACAAAATTCTATTCAATCCAGCCTTGGCAATCCGCACTGACACGACGGGAGATCAGTTGCGCTATGTTCTGGCGGAGATTCGCCGCATGTTATTCCAGCATGCCAAGGTCGAGAGTTCATCGGCGACCATTCGCTTCACAAGTTTTGATAGCAGCGCTCTGCGGCTCGAGATTGTCAGTTATGTGCTTACGCGCGACGCGAATGAATTCAATGAAATTCGCGAGGATCTCTTGCTGCGCATCATGAAAATTGTGGAGGATGCGGGCACCAATTTTGCGCTGCCATCCCAAACGCTGTATCTGACACGCGATTCGGGCCTCGATCGCGAAGGGACTGCCGGGGCAGAAAAGCAGGTTCAGGCGTGGCGCGATCAGCACGAACTGCCATTTCCTGATTTCACACCTGCCGAAAAAGCCGCGTTTCGCGGCACGATTCCATATCCGCCACCCGAATCCTCAATTACTAAGAAACGAGAATCCTAGGGCCAGCTATCAGCTATCAGCCGTCGGTGAAAACTGGCGGGTTTTGCTTGGTGACTCGGCATCGCCGGGCGTCTCGCGTGGCTATTGGTTTCTCCGAGGTACCCCTACCCCCCTAGACCCGGTATCTTAGAATCAAAGACTTAAGCGACTCTCTCCCGCCAGGTCTTTGAGGAATAAGGACTTGCGAGTAAAGTCTTTATAAATCAAAGACTTGCATATTCATCCCTGTGAATTCCTCTAAGGTCTTTCAGAAATAATGCACTTATCGGAAAAAGCCAACTACATCTTGGGTTTCCTGTTCCGGTGGCCCCCCACCCCCCCCGCAGGCGGGTCTTTGAGAATCAAAGACTTAGCGACCATCTCCCGCCAGGTCTTTGGGGAATAAGGACTTACGTGTAAAGTATTTATAAATCAAATACTTAGAAGCCTCGATTTGCTGGTGTTTCTCCAGGTCTTTGAGGAATAAGGACTTAGTGAAAGGCTCGTGCGCGTGACCGCTTGCGCCAAAACCACCTTCTCCGCAAAGTCTCATTTTCAAGGAACTTACATGCTGACTCCGCCTAGGCGGAGTCATGGGTTGGTTTCACACCCTGATGAAATTCTTGGCGATGTGGTTCGCTAAGTCAAGGACTTCCTGGGCGGCATTATCGGGAAGGGGCCTGTGATTCCGGCGAAAGCAAGGGACGTTTCGGTTTCAGTGAAAGCGGGCGGCTTTGTTTTTTTGCGCACGGCTAGTGTGGCGCGTTGAAATGATGATGCTTATACTTCGCCTCGGCTGCGGCGTTGAATTTTGGCGTCTAACGAGGAAGTCAAAGGCTTTAACCACGGGGGACACAGAGGGTCACAGGGGAACCAACGACTTATAAAACGTCGATCTGTTTGACGCACTACACTAGAAGCCATCTCATAAATGAAGCCAAGGAGTAAGCCGCGTATCCCACGGCGCGGCTAAAGCCGTGCCCTGCGCAAAACCATTTATGAGGCCCCTTCTAGTCTGGCCAACTCATACACGCCAGGCAGTCTTGTCGACTGGGATGAGGACGCCGTCCTTACCAATGTAACTTGCGGGGTTGCATAGTGGTTCCTAGGATAAGAGAGCCATGCCTCTCGCACTTTTATTGTCGCCGGATGATCAGGCTGTGAGCGCGATCACTTCCGTTCTTGAGGAAATGTCGGTTGATTTCGAACGGCCGCTCGACGGGGCCTCAGCCGCCGAAAAGCTGAATTCCGATCGTTTCGACCTTGTCCTCGTAGATTGCGAGAACTTGCCCGCCGCCAAACGGATCTTCGACGTGTGCCGCAATCGAAAGGGTGGGAGAAATCCGGTCGCGGTTGCAGTTGTGGATGGCCGCGCCGGCTTGCCAACGGCTTTTCGATTGGGCGCGGAATTAATTCTGACGAAACCGGTGGCAAAGGATCAGGCTCGCAGCACGATTCGTACCGCGATCAGCCGAATGAAAAAAGAAGAGTCGGCCCGCATTGTTCCGAATTCGGGCCAAGTCGACTTGACTCTGGCCGACGCAACGCAACCAATCATCAGCGCGGACCAACAGAGTCCATCCGTGGGAAATGGACAGCCGTCCGAGTCCGTTGCCAGCGCGGCTTTGCCCGCGCGAACCATGCCCGCACGAACCATGGCCGCGGCCGCCGGCTTGGGATCGGACGGCGCAAATTCGCCGCAGCGGGAGGCATTTGACGCGCGCGTCCCTGCTCCAGCTTCCCTTTCAGAGGCCCAGGCGACGATGAGCGCGGCGGTAGCGCCCGCAGCGGTAAAAGAACCGGCCGCATCGCCAGTGGGAAGTGCAGCCACTTCGGCCACATTGAAACCTGCTACGCCGCAACGTTCCGACGCCGTGAAAACTGTGGATCCGCAAACGACTGCGAGCGAACCGACCTTGGAAGCCGAGCCGGAGGAGAAGGAGAAAGCTACCGTTTCCGCCGATTCGGGAAGTGAGACCGTGCAGGAAAACACAGCGCAGAAAAACAACGAGCGGGCTGTAACAGAGCGCCGTGAGAAGACACGGCGTTCGCCCATTGCTCTTTTCGCGCTCCTGGTTGTATGCGCGGTGTTCTATGCCGCGTGGACTTACCAGCCCGGGTTCCGGGCCGTTGCCCAGGCGCAGATTAATCGCGCGCTGGCGTTTGTCAAGAATGTGCGCAACCCGCAGCAAGCAGCGCCGGCTACTGTGAAACCTGCGCCTCAACCGATTCCCGTTTCGACCAGCCCGGCGGAGCAGGCCCAGCCTGTGCAACCGAGCGCCCTCGTTCCCGCGGCGACGACCACGCCGGTCGGCCCGGTTCCAGTCAATTCAGTTCCTGCCGGTTCATCTTCAGCCGTTTCACCTCCAGCCGTTTCACCTCCAGCGACACCAGTTCCGCCAACCTCAACGCCAGCGAACCCAGGTGCTCACGCGGGCGCTTTGTCGAGCGCGCCCGCGGCGAACGTTGCGGCAGCGGCCTCTACGAGCGCGCATGCTTCTCCCGCTAAGACGCCGCCCAGTGCGGGGCCTGCGCAACCTCCGCGGTAGGCGACCTTACGGGCGCAGGTGGTTGGCGACTTGCACCGTCTCGGGGGGAATCGAGACTTGGTGGTGTGCGCGCAATCGCCGGGCGACAATTTTCATTCGGTCTATTACTCCCGTAACTTGCCGCTGCTAACTGTCGTGCCTACGATTGGCACATCATGGGTTACCAAGCTCTACTTCTCTGCCCGGATGAGAAACTTGCCCGCATCGTAACTCAGCTTTTCAGTGAATTGGAGTTCACGGTAAGCCCCGTTCAAGACCAGTTTGCCGCGGTAAAGAGCATAATGGCGCAGCATTACGACGCAATTGTCGTCGACTGCGAGAATGAGCAGAATGCTGCTCTGGTGCTGAAAAGCGCCCGCGACTCAAGCTTCAATCAGAGGTCGCTCGTCATCGGACTAGTTGAGGGCCAAGCCGGGGTGGCGCGCGCCTATCGTATGGGCGTCAACCTGGTACTTACTAAACCGATCAACGTCGACCAGGCGAAGGGGACATTACGCGTCGCGCGCGGGCTGCTGCGGAAGAGTGCCGATTCCCCTGCCCCACTCGTGACTTCACCGAGCGTAACTGTGCAGGCGTCACAAGCGGCGGCCTCAACCAGGCAACCGGTGGAGACTCAGTCTTCTGAACCTCATGCGCAACCGGTTGTAGCTGCGTCCTCAAAAATCATTGAACCACTGAAAGCGAATGCATCCGGGGCAGTATCCGCGAACGCGTCCGCACCTAACGTAGTTAACGGATCGCAGAGTGCCGGCGTGGCCGTGGCCCCCGCAAAAGAGATTGCTCTGCCGAAGACAGAATCGACAGATAAAGAGCAGGGTGTGTGGGAGGAGATCGAGCCTTCGTCGCAGCCGCCGGCGCAAGTCTCTTCGCCTGCATCGGACCTGACGAAGACGATTCCGCTCACGTTTATAGATGACAAAAATGCGGGTGGGTCTGGCGGCAGCCGGAAAATCTTGATTGCGATTGCGGTTGTGGTGCTGGTTGCGGTTGCATATGTTGGTTGGGGAAAGTTTGGACGCACCAAAGCTACGCCAATTGGGCAACCAGCTACGACGGCCGCTCAGAGCGCAGTCCGGACTGACGCCAACCGAAATAGCAATCCAAACTTAACGCCAGCTCCGCAAATCACACCGTCGAGCGCGATTTCGAATCGGGCGAGTACGGCCACAGGCATCGGCGCGCCAAAGACTTCTGACACGCAGTCTGAGCGTTCCGGAAACTCGGCTTCGGCTGCCAAAATACCCAGCTCGCCTGAGGCCGAAGAGAATAATTCCGCCTCTGTTTCAATTCATGTGAAGTCGGAGGCGACCCCGGCCAAAGCCCCAGCGGCGGACGAGGAGACCACTGCGCAGCTTCCAAGTCCGCTGGGCGTCGCTTCTGCCAGCGCAACCGGCTTAAGTGGCCTACTCGCGCCACCCGCTGCCAGACCGGCCTTGACGCGGATCAGAGTTTCTCAAGGGGTGTCGCAGGGAATGCTGATTAAGCGCGTGCAACCGAAGTACCCGGCAAACGCCCTTGCTATGCGCGCCCATGGCGCGGTCCAGATCGAAGCCACGGTTGACAAGCAAGGCAACGTTGTCAGCCCGAGGGTGTTGAGCGGGGATCCGGTGCTGGCGGCAGCTGCCCTCGAGGCGGTACGGCAGTGGAGATATAAACCCTATTACCTGGATGGCGAACCCGTCGAGATCCAGACGGAGATCACGATTAACTTCAGGAATCAGTAGCCATTCGGCGTCGTTTCGATCCGCCTTGCAGTGCGGCAGGCGGTCGAACGCCCCGGCTTTGCAATCTTCTAATTCAGTTGTTCGTTCAACAGTCGCCGTCGCGGCCGGCCGGGATGCGCGCTGACGCTGCGGAATCTGTGATAAAGGCCGTGCAGATTGTCGCTTAGGAGGCGCACGATCTGCATGCAGAACTCGTGATGGTTATCGAGGAAATCGCAAAAGCCCTGGCGCGTGATGAAAGCTGCGGTGGTTGGCTCTTCGGCTTCCGCTGTCACCCGATAGTGGTCTCCGGCCATACTCTCGCTCAGGCCGAGGATCGCTCCCGCGTGCACGACTTCGAGCAACTGTTTTTGATTTTCGGGCGCAGGGATCAACACTCGAACCGAGCCCGATTCCACCAGGTAAATGCCCGCCGCCTCCGTGCCATGTTCATAAAGTGTCGCTCCCTTGGGGAATACGACAGGGGTCATGATCGGACGAAGAGCCTGCTCCAGTTCCTGGCTCAACCTCGAGCGCGCAAATTCCGAGGACACAGCTTTGCCTCCTTCCGCGTATCCAGCCATCGTTACTGTGTTAATTCTGCGGGGCGGTGACGGGAATCACGTTTTTATGTGACCTGCGAACGGTCGGGCGAGCAGCGATTGCATGGTTTTCAGAGTCGCCAGGGGAGGTAAGCTTAAGATCATGGCGGCATCAGGGCAAATGCGGCTTACGATTCTGAATCTGAAGGCGGACATGCCTACGGTTGAGCAGGCGAAGCGGCGATTGCTCGAATCGCTCTATGCGCCGCGTGGCCCCAGCGGGCCGGTTGTGAAAATCATTCATGGATATGGTTCGTCGGGGACGGGGGGCAGCATACGCACCGCGATCCGCGAGTTGCTTTCCGTCTGGCAGCGCGATGGAAAGGTCATCAAAGTTGTCCATGGGGAAAATTGGAGCATCTTCGACTCGACTTCGCAAAGCCTGCGAGAGCGGTATCCTTTTCTCAAAAATGAGGAGGATCTCGACCGCGGAAATGCTGGTGTGACCTTCGTCGAGTTTGCCGCCGACACTTCGCGGATATTTCGCTGAGGTCCTGCGCCTCGGAAGATGAGGGGACCCGGGCCGCGCTCAGGGTCGGGAGATATCGCAGCATCGAGAAACCAAGAACAGAGGATTGCTTGCGGCTCGCACTCGCTATAGCGATCCGACTCCGCGTTTTGACTTCCGCGGCTGGTTGGCTTACCCTTCACGCCTGTCTCCCGAAGGAGGATTGAAATAATGAAGATCGGACGCAGGTCCTGTTTTACGGCCATCGCCGTTCCAGCGCTGGCATTGGTGGGGTTGCTTCATGGGCAGCAGGCTGTGCCAGCCCAGAAAACGCAGATGACGATTGTTCGCGCCGGGCGGTTGCTCGATGCGAAGACCGGAAAGACGCTGACCAATCAGGCAATCGTGATCGAGGGCGACAAGATCGTTCGCGTGGAAGCCGATCCGGGAGCGTCCACGGCACATTGGCCAGCGGACGCGCGGCTTATCGACCTGCCCAACGCGACTGTGCTTCCGGGACTAATCGATGCGCACACACATCTTACGATGACCGGAAATTTTGGTTATTCGATGCTGGGGGATTCCGTGCCCAGGCAGGCGCTTACCGGAGCGAGGAATGCGCGTGTGACGCTCGAAGCCGGGTTTACCACGGTGCGCAATGTGGCCGCGTTCAATTACGCCGATGTGGCGCTGCGCGATGCGATCAATGCCGGCGATGTCCCGGGGCCCAGAATGCTGGTGAGCGGGCCTCCATTGAGCATCACTGGAGGGCATTGCGATGACAATCTGCTGCCCTCCGAATTTCAGGCGACCTATCCCGGCGTAGCCGATGGCGTGGAAGCGGTGCAGCACAAAACCCGCGAGATTATCAAGTATGGCGCGGACCTGATCAAGATTTGCGCGACCGGCGGCGTGCTATCAAAGGGCGATGATCCGAATGCGGCGCAATACACTCTGGAGGAGATGAAGGCGATCGTCGCCGACGCCCATCGGCTTGGACGCAAGGTCGCCGCGCACGCACATGGCGCGCAGGGAGTGATCTGGGCATCGGAGGCAGGCGTGGATTCGGTGGAGCATGGCCACCTGATGAATGACGAGGCCATTGCGACACTGAAAAAAAACGGCACATATCTGGTGCCAACTCTTTATCTGATCGACTGGCAACGGGAACATGCGGCGCAGGCGAATCTTCCCGATTTCCTGAAACACAAAATGGAACTGGTTTCGCAAACGGCGAAGGCGAATGCGAAAAAGGCCTTTGCGGCGGGCGTGAAGATCGGATTTGGCACCGACGCGGCAGTGTACCCGCACGGGCTGAACGCGCACGAGTTTGCTGTCTATGTAAGCCTGGGGATGACGCCGCTCCAGGCGATTCAGACGTCGACCATCAACGATGCCGATCTGCTCGGGTGGTCAGATAAGGTGGGCACGATTGAGGCGGGAAAGTTCGCAGACCTGATTGCCGTGGACGGCGATCCGCTGGCAGATGTTACAACGCTGGAGCGGGTGAAGTTTGTGATGAAAGGCGGCGAGGTAGTGAAGAATTCGTATGGTGGGAGTCAACGGTAAGCAGCCCGAGGCCCGGCATTCCGGCAAACAAATGCGGCTTGGGCCAGCCACCCAAGCCGCATTGTTATCGCGGATATTTCCGACTGCCGTCTTTCGCCAGGGACGAAAGTCATCGCGCGCTGCGCTCGGAGAGCGCGACGCGGCGATGCCCAACTGAAGCTCTCGCCTCAGATTTTCAATCCAGCGCTTCCATCCTGCCTTGGAGGAGGATTAGGAGGAGGCCGCAATGCCCGGGCGCCATTTCACTTACGTGAACTGCATTCCCCCAGCGATTCACCCTCGAGAGAATCACCGGCAACGCTGAACTCTAGCCGGCAGCGCTCGGAAACATTCTCGCGCTTTGGCTGTGGAACACTTTGCCGGAGCGATGAAAGGAACGCAATGGCAAACCGCATCGCCATTGTGCATAAACTGTGGACCCGTCAAACTTCTTGTGGAAAGGGAAGGAAAAAAGGGACTTCCTGCTGACCCTTTGAAATTCCCTCAACTCGTATTAATCGCTCACCGCTCCTCCGCTGCGGTACACTACGGCGAAATGATTGCGCACCTCCGCGGCACATTGCTCGCAAAACACCCGAACCAAGCCATTGTGGAAACGCACGGTGTCGGATATGACGTCACGATCAGCGTGCCTACATTTTCTGAAATGCCTGCGACGGGCAGCGAGGTGGCACTCCACATTCACACCCATGTTCGCGAAGACGCGCTTAGCCTGTATGGATTTCTCCGACTCGCTGAAAAGCAACTCTTCGAGAAGCTTTTGACCGTGAGTGGAATCGGCCCGAAGCTGGCCATCACGATTCTGAGTGGTATGCCGGCGGACGAGATGGTGACGGCGATTCGCGGCGGCGACGTGGCCCGGCTCACACGCATTCCTGGGATTGGCAGGAAGACGGCTGAACGTATGGTGCTTGAGCTACGAGACAAATTACCGGCGGCCGCGGCTAGCGAGGCCAGTTCAGTTCAGGCCAGCCCGGTGGAAGAAGATGTCATCTCCGCGCTTGTCAACCTCGGTTACGCGCGCGCAGCTGCAGAAAAGGCGTTGTTGGCGGGGCGCGGCGCCGGGAAAGATGCGATCAGCTTCGAGACTTTATTTCGTGAGGCATTGGGCGCATTATCGAAGTGAATTGCGCTCATGGTCGCGGCTGGCGGGGCGCTCACGAAGGACGTTCCAGAGGACTTGAGGAGGTGTTGTGCGCAAGCTGGTGGTCATCGTTCTTGGCGTGTTGTGCATCATGGGCGCTTTTTTTTGGCAGATACCGGAAATCGTGGATCATCACGAGAACAAGGTTTTAGCCAAGCCACCTTATAAGGCGTCCACCCAGGCATTTGCGCTGCATGAGCAACTCACCATCGTCGATCTTCACGCGGATTCGCTTTTGTGGGGCCGGGACCTTTTAGCCAGCAGCACCTACGGCCATGTCGATATTCCGCGCCTTGCCGACGGCAACGTTGCTTTGCAGGTTTTTTCATTGCCAACAAAAGCCCCGCACGGGCTGAACATCCAGCGAAACGACGACAAGAGCGACGACATTACCCAACTCGCAATGGTCGAGAGGTGGCCGCGCGCGACCTGGTATAGCCTGACGGAGCGCGCGCTCTACCAGGCACACCGGCTGCACGAGTTCGCAGACGCCTCGCGCGGCGGATTCGTCGTGATTCAGAGCGCAGCCGATCTCTCCGACTATCTTGCGCGGCGGCAAAAGAATGGCCGGCTCACCGCCGGGTTGCTTTCGATTGAAGGCGCGCATGCCCTGGATGGCAAAGTGGAAAATCTTGACGTGCTGTACCGCGCGGGCTACCGCATGATGTCCCCCAGCCATTTTTTCGATAATGACATCGGTGGCGCGGCAGCGGGAGTCAACAAAATTGGTCTCACCGACAAAGGCCGCGAATGGGTGCGACAAATGGAAGCCCGCCACATGATTGTCGATCTGGCCCACGCATCGCCGCGCACCATTGCAGACGTGCTTGCGATCGCAACCCGGCCCGTGGTGGTTTCGCATACCGGCGCCAAAGGAACCTGCAACAACAATCGGAACCTTACCGACGATCAGATTCGCGCAGTGGCGGCGAACGGCGGCTTAATCGGCATCGGTTACTGGAGCACGGCAAGTTGCGGCACCGATGCCAATGCCATCGTGAAGGCGATGCGTTACGTCTCCGACCTTGTTGGCGCAGAGCATGTGGCCCTCGGCTCCGATTTTGACGGCGCCGTCACCGAGCCATTCGATACAACGGGTTTGGTAAAGATCACCGAGGCGATGCTAGCATCGGGCTTCTCCGAACAGGAGATTCACATGATCATGGGCGAGAATGTGGTGAAGTTTCTTAAAGCGAATCTGCCGGAGAAGTGAGGCACGAGAGTCACGCCAGGCTGCGCGAGTCGCCCGCTCACCGCTTATGCTGGGCGGAGTATCAAGTTCTGTGAGGCGTCAGTTTCCCACGAACCGAAGGTATAAGTCGCGGTCGTGACGGCACGCTTCGGCCATCTCTTTCACTCTCTTCCATGCCTCTTTTTGCGATTCATCCCGCACGCGCTCTTCCACCCGCTGCCATTCCTGCAGGAAGGCTTCCATTTGCAGGTGATTGAACACGGTCTTGCCGAATGGGTCGATGCCGCTCAGGAGCACGAGGTTGGGATCGCTGGAGCCGGGAAGGACTCCGCTCAATATCACCCATTCGCTGCGTTCGCCGAGGTCGTCTTCGAGCTTGACTACCAGAGACATGTTGGCACGCCTGCACTCGTGCTGGCCGCAATGTATCAGCCTTCGGACAGCTTTCCAAGCGAAACGAATATCGAAGGTAACGCTGACACGTGACCAGGGGTGGCATGGCTCATGCGCTAACCACGCTTGGAGCCCTCCGGAAAAGCAATTTCGCGCTTGCCTTCGTGCGAATCTCGTCCCGCTGATCCCGCCTCTATGCCTGTCCGGCGCGGGCTCCATGGTGAAAGTGATATTGAAGGATCTTGGCCGCAAGCGCCGGGGTCACCTCGGTGCCCGGCGCGCCTACCGAGCGCACAATTTCTCCCCGGCAAACGACTTCGGTGGCAGCGAGTCCGGCGATTTCGACCGGCAGCACGAGATTAATTTCCAGTTGCGCATTCGGCTGGAGCAGTTCCTCCGCGCGAAACAGCAGGCCGGAACGGCTGATATTCTCGGTAGTTCCGGAGCGCCAGTCGTTCTCTCCGAGCGGTCGATAACGCAGCGGCAAATGCAGATTGAAGCGGCGAGCGCGGAATGGCGGGACTTTCTTCCGCCCCGAGGCAGCCAATTGTGAACCTTGGGGCACGGTGATCTCCTGGGGAATCGGTTCGGAGTCCAGCAATTCGCGCACTCTGTCTTTAAGGGTCGGGAGGCTGAAGGGTTTTTGGAGCAGGTTGATGCCAGTGTCGAGCAGACCGTTGTGCCCGATCGCGTTTTCCGTATATCCAGACATGTACAGCACCCGGATTTCCGGCCGCTGCGCCGTAATCTGTTCGGCGAGTTCGCGGCCGTTCATTCCCGGCATAACGACATCCGTGAGAAGAAGATCGATCGTGTCGCGGTGACCAGACGCGATCTGTAGAGCAGCCGCACCATCCTCCGCCTCCAGAACCCGGTATCCCTGATTTTCCAAATACTGGCGCGCGAGACGGCGGAGATTCGGCTCATCTTCGACGAGGAGAATCGTCTCGCCGCCGCGCTCGGCCCGAGGGAGGCCAACCGAATCCTCCTGGGAGACAACCTCTTCGCGGACATCAACACGGGGAAAGTAGGCTCGAAAGGCCGTTCCACGCTGCGCTTGGCTGTCAACGAAAATGTATGCGCCGCTCTGCTTCACGATGCCATACACCGTCGAAAGGCCAAGTCCAGTGCCCTTTGCGCCTTTGGTGGTGAAAAAAGGTTCGAAGATGCGCGATTGCGTTTCGCTGTCCATCCCGACACCGGTATCGCTGATGGATAGCATGACGTACTCGCCGGGCAAAAGCGGCCTGCGCGTGCGCGCGAATGATTCATCTACCGAGACGTTGCGCGTCTCGATTGTCAGCTTGCCACCCTGCGGCATCGCGTCGCGCGCATTTACAGCCAGATTCATAATCACCTGATCGATTTGCCCGGGATCCGCGCGGACCGCTCCGAGCGATGGCCCGGGAACCATGACGAGGTCAATATCCTCGCCAATCATGCGCGTGAGCATCTTCAGGTTCTCGTTCACCACCTCATTCAGGTCCAGAATCTTTGGGACGAGGATTTGCTTCCGGCTGAATGCCAGCAATTGGCGGGTAAGCGAACTGGCGCGCTTGGTGGCATTGGAGATTTCCTGCGCCGGACCGCGCAGGCGCGGATCGGGGCCAAGGCGCTCAAGGAGGAACTCGGAATAACCGGAGATCACCATCAGCAGGTTATTGAAGTCGTGCGCGATGCCGCCGGCCAGGCGTCCGATGGCCTCCATTTTTTGCGCCTGATGGAGCTGCAACTCAAGGGTTCGGGTTTCCGTGATGTCTTCCATAAAAATCTCGAAGTTGTTTCCTTCCTCGCCATTCGGAATCACGCGTCCCGATATGCGGGCGACGATCGGCGCGCCATCTTTGGTTAAACATTCAACAGTCAGTTTGTTGAACGCCTTGCGGGCCCGCAGAAAATCCGCGGTTTGAAACCACTGTTGTGCGTCGGCATAAAGGCTCGCCAATGGAATCCCCGCCAGTTCGGCGGAGTTTGCGTAGCGGAACATGGCAACCAGCGCGGGATTCGCGTCCTGCAAAATGCCCAGCGAGTTGCAGCGGCAAATGCCATAGGGCGCGTTCATGACCAGCGAGCGGAAGTTGCCTTCGGAGCGGCGCAGACCTTCCTGGGCGGTGCGGAGCGCGGCATTGAACCAACAGATCAGGAGAGCGACTGCGAAGAACAGGGCGAGGTGGGCGAGCGCGCGGCGATATTCGGTGGGTGACAGATCGCCAGCGAGAGAATAGTAGGCGCTGACCGTGAGTGCGAAGGAAGTAGCCGCGAGCCCAGGTTTCCAACCTCCATACCATGCGCTGACCATGACTGCGACGGCAAAAACGACCAGACGGCTCTCGGCGACATCGGAGAAGTACAGGGTGGGAATCAGCGCGAGCAACGTGCTCAGAAGAGCCACTCCGTAGCGCAAGAGAGGAGCGCGCGCGGGGGCAGCGAGGGCGCGAATGAGGGGGAATTTCATTTGCGTGTAGTCATGCTATTCGCTAATTGCATGCCGGGCGAGTTACGCCGGTCCAACCCAACTTTCTGAGTACACACTGGCCAGAAGTACATTGTGGAACTGCGCAGGAGACGAAGCCGGGAATTGAGTTAAGGTAGCCACAGTCTATTCTGGAGCCGCGTCTGCCGCAAAATTCGGTAGTGCAAATCGGCGATTGGGGGAATAAAGACTTGCAACAGCGGCGCACGAACGACGAAACTAGCGGAGCACTCAGGAACTAACGGCATGAACATCGCAATCTTCGGAGGCCGATTCGACCCAATTCATCGCGGGCACATTGCGCTCGCGGAGGCAGCGATCGAGCGCTGTTCGCTGCGGCAAGTGTTATTTGTGCCTGCGAGCGTGCCTCCGCACAAGCAACAACAGTCGCTTACTGCCTTTGTCCATCGCTATGCGATGGTGGCATTGGCGACTGCGGACGACAAGCGTTTTGTGCCTTCGCTGCTGGAAGCATCGGATGCCGAAGCAAGCCGCGAGGACTTGCCGAAGCTTGGCTCAACCGCGCGCAAAGGGAGTAAAGGCCAAGCTTTGGCAGACGCGGCGCAACTTGCCCGCGTCGCGCCGAACTACACGATCGATACAGTTCGCCGGCTGAAGGGTTCGCTGCGTAAGGCGGATCGACTCTTCCTCCTGATTGGAGTCGATGCCTTCCGCGACATCGCGAAGTGGCATGAAGCGCGCGCGCTTCTTGGCGAATGCGAGTTTGTGGTTGCGAGTCGTCCTGGCTATTCGCTGCGCGATGTGGCTGAAGCGCTGCCTGAGGAGTTGCGGCCTCCAAAGGCGGTCACGCAACCGTTCCAGAAGCAACCAGCTAGCGGAGACCTGGTTTTGCCGGGCGTGACTCTGCATCTTCTGGAAGGCGTTCACCAGAATGTCTCGGCGACCGCGATTCGCGAGGCGGCCGCGCGAGGCAAACCGCTGCTGCGCTGGCTTGATCCGCGCGTTGCCGAGTACGTGAAGAAGATGGGATTGTATAAGGTCGGTGGTTAGACCTCTGCAATCCCTGCGCTCTGCAAGCTTCGCATCGTGTCCGTTACAATCTACAAGTCATCATATGCCGACCAAAAACCCCCTCAAGCAGCAGGTCAATGAAGCTATTCTTGCCTGTCAGGATAAACAGGCGGAACAAATCACCATCCTCGAACTGGAGAAGAGTTCTGGCGCTTTCACGGACTACTTCGTGATGTGCAGCGGAACCAATTCGCGCCAGATTCAGGCGATTGCGGACGCGGTCGACGAGCGTCTGGAACAGCTTGGACTGCGCGCGGCTCACAAGGAAGGCTATAAGCAAGCGGAATGGGTGCTGCTCGACTATGTGGATTTCGTCATCCACATCTTCTCCGAGAAGGCGCGCCAATTCTACGATCTGGAGCGGTTGTGGAAGTCGGCCAAACGGATTGAGCCCGAGGAATTCATGGCGAAGCCGAAGAAGCGGCAAACCGCGAAGCCGAAGCCGGCAGAAACGGGCGAGAGCGCGCGAACGGTTGTGCGCAAACCGGCGCGCAAGAAGAAGGCGTGAAATGTCGTCGTCAAAACCTTCCACGCCTGATCGCTCTTCATCCTCGTCGGAATCGTCAACGCTGAAGTTTTCCTCCAGCAAGTCATCATCGAGCCGGTCGTCCGAAGATAGAACATCTGACGATCGATCATCGGGAACGAAGGTTGCTCCCTGGAGTTCGTCTTATCGACTGGTTGCGGCGGAGCGATGGAAGGCGAAGTCGGCGCTGCTTGGCAGCGCGGTCACGGGCGCTCTGGTTGAGTACGCGCGCGCGATTCCGGGCATGAAAGTGATCGATCTCGCGAGCGGAACGGGCGAACCTGCGATCACTCTGGGTGAGCGCGTAGGTTTAGAAGGCTCGGTGATTGCCCTCGACCAGAGCGCCGAACTGCTGGGGATTGCGGCCCAGCGCGCGCGGAACAAGGGACTCACGAACGTGATCGCGCAGCAAGCGGACGCGCATTCGCTTCCGTTTCCGGACCGAAGCTTCGACCTTGCGACGTGCAGATTTGGAGTGATGTTCTTCGCCGACGCGCAGGGCGCGCTTGGAGAATTGCGGCGCGTGTTGCGTCCGAACGCGCGCGCGTGCTTCGCTGCCTGGGGAACAGTGGAACAACCTTATTGGCAAACGACCATGAAGGTTGTGCAGCAGCGAGTTGGCGGAGAAATGCTGGCTGAAGGAGGAGCAAACCCGTTCCGGTTTTCGGCTGCTGGATCGCTCTCGGAAGTTCTGCGCGCTGCGGGATTTCACGAGGTGGAGGAATCGACCCGCAACTTGCCTTGGAACTGGCTCGGAGATGCGGAAGAAGTATTCGAGTATGCCTGTGCGGTTTCAGCTCCGTTCCGGTCAATGTTGGAGCGGGTTCCAGAGAGTTTGTGGCCTGAGATTCGCGCCGAAGCCGTTGCGGCGATCGAGCGCTATCGTGTGGGCGATGAGATTCGGTTTGGCGCGGATATTGTGTTTGCTTCGGGAAGAGCGTGAGCGCGCGTGAAGATCAAGATTGCGTGGATTGGAAAGACGAAAGAAGCCGCGATCCAGAATCTGACGGACGAATATCTGAAGCGGATTTCGCGTTATGCGGAAGTTAAAGGAACTGCGCTGAAAGATGAAGCATCGCTTTTGTCGCTCACTTCGGGCGAACGGCGCGGCGCGCAAACCGCGCGCTGGAAGCTGGTCTTGCTCGATTCGCGAGGAAGACAATTTTCTTCGGAAGAACTGGCTGCGCTGCTGGAGCGCGAGCAGGTGAATGCGATTCCGCTTTTATTTGCCATCGGAGGAAGCGATGGATTCAGCGAGCGGGCGCGGCGAGAAGCGAGTCTGGTTGTGTCGCTTGGACGAATGACATTGCCGCATGAACTGGCGCGCGTGGTGCTGGCCGAACAGCTTTACCGGGCGTTTACGATTTTGAACAAGCACCCTTATCATTTGGGGCATTGAGGCAGTTCTCGGTTCTCAGTTCTCAGGCTGACATTGCTCGTTTTCAGGTTTCGGGCTGTGCGAATTTGAAAACTTAAAGCCTCTTTGGCCATTAACTGCCTGGTAACGGACAGGGGCCGGTTAGACCGTTTGGCCTCTATTTCGCGCTTGCTTCCGTGGTGCACTTCCGGCAGCTTCCTTGTTTTGGCGAGTTGCCGTATTGTGAACTCACAGACGAATTCGATTTCGCTGGCTGGCCCGGCGGGGATTCGGTCTGAATCTGTTGTGAGGCCCTCCCCGATGAAAAACCCGTACGATGTTTTGCGAGCGAAAGAGCAGGAACTGATCAAGGTCCGGAAAGAGATGGACGCTTTGCGGATTGCGGCGCGGTTGCTGGGGGCGGAAGACAAGAGCGCGGGCGAGGTATGTCAACCCCTTACGCGCGTGGTCGAGATGCCCTGATCGAGATGGTTGAGATGCCCCTTTATGGTTGAATGCCCCTTTTGAGGAGGAGAAGAGAATCGCTCTCCCCGGCAATTCACCTCCCCTAACCCTCCTCCTTTGTTGCACTTCACGCGGACGGCTCCCCCAAGCTGTCCGCTGTTTTTTTGGGTTGACCTGGGCTGGATCAGCGCTGGATCCGTTACTTGATGGACAACTTATTTTCTCTCAATTTTTAACCATTTAAATAGCACCTGAGGGTGGCGTTTTGTGATATAGGGATGGGCAATTTTGCGCCGATCTGGATGACTGGATTTCCCGATTGAGGGCACGTTATCTGGCGCGGGGGGTGGGGTCCGCGTACAATCAAGGATTCGTCTGTCATCGGGATTCGGGTCGGGGATTCGGGTCGGGGATTCGGGTCGGGGATTCGGGTCGGGGATTCAGGTCGGGGATTCAGGTCGGAGACTGAGGTTGGGGATTGAGGTTGAGTTGATTCATGGAAGATCTGCGGCGGGGATTGATTATTGTCAATACGGGGCCGGGGAAGGGAAAGACGACGGCGGCGATGGGGACGGCTCTGCGGGCGGTGGGGCAGGGAATGCGGGTGCTGATGCTGCAATTTTTGAAGGGTTCGTGGCATTACGGAGAACTGGACGCGGTGAAGGCGTTTGGGGACAAGTTCATCATGAAGCAGATGGGGCGCGGCTTTGTGAAAGTGGGCGCGGAAAAGCCCGACCCGGAAGACGTGCGCATGGTGGAAGAGGCGTGGGCGGAGGCGGAGCGCGCAATTCAGTCGGGGGAATGGGACCTGGTGGTGCTGGACGAGATTAATTACGCGATCAGCTATGGGATGCTGGATGCGGCAAAGGTGGTGGAGGCGCTACAGCGGCGGCCGGAGATGGTGCATGTGATCTTGACCGGGCGGAATGCGCATCCGACAATTGTGGAAGCGGCGGATACGGTAACGGAGATGCGCCAGGTGAAGCACGCGTACGAGAAAGGCGTGATGGCGCAGAGAGGGATTGAGTACTGAGATTGGTAATTTGCGATTTGTAATTTGTAATTGAAAAACAGGCATTCGGCGTGCTGCGGGCTTCAAT
>PLHW01000026.1:0-230162 GCA_003139095.1 Acidobacteriaceae bacterium | reverse complement strand
CAAATTCTTATGGTTGGTTTAAGGGACAATCCGGGGAGATCGATTGTACTGAGATTAGCAATTTGTGATTTGTAATTTGTAATTGAAAGGCAGGCGTTCGGCGTGCTGCGGGCTTCAATTAGCCATTACAAATTACCAATTACAAATTCTATGGCTTGGTTTAAGAGACAATCCGGGGAGATTGATGCGGCGGGCGAGAAGAAAGTTCGCACGGAAGGGTTGTGGGTGAAGTGCGACGGCTGCCGGCAGATTATCTGGAAAAAAGACCTGGAAGAAAACTTCAATGTATGTACGAAGTGCGATAAACATTTTCGTATTGACGCGAGAACGCGGCTGGCGCAACTGCTGGACGACGGGAAGTACGAGATTTTCGACAGCAACCTGGCGTCGACCGACCCGCTGAAGTTTGTGGATTTGAAGCCATATTCGTCTCGACTGAAGCAGGCGAAGGCGGATACGGGCCTGAAGGACGCGGTCATCAACGCGCAGGGGAAACTCAATGGGCGCGCGGTGATTGTGAGCGCGATGGAGTACTCGTTTATCGGCGGAAGCATGGGCGCGGTGGTGGGCGAGTCGATTACGCGGGCGATCGAGAGGGCGACGGAGACGCGGACGCCGCTGGTGATCGTTTCGGCGTCGGGTGGGGCGCGGATGATGGAAGGCGCAATCAGCCTGATGCAACTGGCGAAGATTTCGTCGGCGCTGGCGCGGCTGGACTCGGCGAAGGTGCCATACATTTCCGTATTGACAGACCCGACGACGGGGGGAGTGACGGCATCGTTTGCGATGCTGGGCGATTTGAACATTGGCGAACCGGGCGCGCTGATTGGGTTTGCCGGGCCGCGCGTGATCGAGCAGACGATCCGGCAGAAGTTGCCTCCGGGGTTCCAGCGGTCGGAATTTTTGCTGGAGCACGGGATGCTGGACGCGGTGGTGCGGCGCAAAGAGATGAAGCCGTATATTGCGCGGGCGCTGAGTTTTATGGGGGCAGCTGTCAGCTCTCAGCCATCAGCCGTCAGTTAAGCTCTTGGTCGTTCGTCGTTGGTCGTTGGCAAACCCAGATCCGTGTCTGGCGAAAAGCCAGTGACCGACCACTTTTACTCCTTTTTGAGTTATCGCGGGGACGCCTGCTCAGGGCGCGTGGGAAGCACTTTGACCTCTTGCAGTCCCCTTCTGATGAGAGGCTGTCGAAACCGGCGGCCAGACTTGCTACCCTGAAACTGGCGGCTGTGCGAAAAGCCCCACTCAAGCCAAAACCGGGCTTGAATGGGGCACCGTCGAAGATTGTGCATCGACAAAGATTGTGACTGACGAAAAGCCCCACTCAAGCCAAAAGCGGGCTTGAATGGGGCACCGTCGAAGATTGTGCATCGACAAAGATTGTTACTGACGAAAAGCCCCACTCAAGCCAAAAGCGGGCTTGAATGGGGCACCCGCAACGTTTAAAACGAACGACTCACTTTGTCCTACGAAACGGCAGTGGCGCAGATGTATGCGTTGGGGCATGAACTGGCCCAGACGCCGGCGCACAAGTTCGACCTGGAGCACATGCGGGTGCTGCTGGGGGCGCTGGGAAATCCGGAGCGAAGTTTCGCGAGCGTGCTGATTGCGGGGACGAATGGGAAAGGGTCGACGGCGGCGACGCTGGCGGCGATTTTGCAGGCGTCGGGGCTGAAGACGGGGTTGTACACGTCGCCGCACCTGGTGCGGATCAACGAGCGCATTCGGGTGAATGGGGCGGCGATTGCGGACGACGATTTTGCGCTGGTACACGATGTGGTGGGACGGACGGCGGAGCGGTTGGTGGGAGAGGGAGATTTGCCGTGGCATCCGAGTTTTTTTGAGATGCTGACGGCGATGGCGTTTGAATATTTTGCGCGCGGCCGGCCGGATATGGTGGTGCTGGAAGTGGGCATGGGCGGGCGGTTGGACGCGACGAACGTGGTGGAACCGCGGGTGAGCGTGATCACGGATATTGCCCTGGACCATCAGAAATACTTGGGCGAGACGGTGCGGGAGATTGCGCGCGAGAAGGCGGGGATTATTCGAGCCGGGGGCGTGGTGGTGACGCTGCCGCAACTGGCGGAGGCGAACGAGGTGATCGGCAATACGATTCTGGAGGCTGGCGCGAGGGCGGTGAATGCGGTGCCGTATGTGCCGCCGGTTTCGCCGGGGAGCGAGGACTTTTTGTCGGGCACGGCTAGAAAAGCTTTCAACGCAGAGGGCGCGGGGGACGCAGAGAAATGCGGGGCTATTCGGCAGCGGTATGCGCTGGCGGTTTTGGGGGAGGAGATTTTGGTGGAGTCGCCGCTGGTGGGGCGGCACCAGTTGCGGAATGTGGCGCTCGGGATTGCGGCGGCGGTGGAGTTGCGGGAGCAGGGATGGGAGGGGATAACGGCGCGGTCGATTGAGCGCGGAATCAGGGAGACGCGGTGGCCGGGGCGATTTGAGGTGGTGCCGGCGGGCGAGGGACGGCCGGAGTTTGTGCTGGATGTGGCACACAATCCCGCAGGCGCGTGGGCGTTGCGGGCGGCGCTGCGGGCGGCGTATGAAGATCGCGCGATCACAATGGTATTTGGCGTGTTGCGCGATAAGGCTGTGGCGGAGATGGCGGAGATACTATTTCCGATTGCGGAGCGGGTGATTGTGACGCATGCGGAGAATCCGCGGTCGGCGACGACGCGGGAGATTCGGGAGGCGGCGCGGCGGGTGACGGCGGAGATCGGCGCGGCGGAGAGCGTGGCGGCGGCGCTGGAACAGGCTGGGCGCGCGGCGGGGGCGAATGGACTGGTGGTGGTTACGGGATCGATTTACATTGTTGGAGAGGCGATGCGGGTGCTGGGCATTGGCATCTAATAGATAGGCTTGCGGCGCTGGAACATTGGGCTTGGCTGGTGCGAGTGAAAGGCGTTCACCACGAGGACACTAAGTACACGAAGGGAACGGTTGGAGCAGCTTGAATAAGATTGGCACAACGGTTGAGGCGGAGAAAACTGGAGGTGGGTTGCGCTCAGCGTGGACGGGCGATGCGGCGGCGCCGACAGAGACTGTGCTCACAAAGACTATCCACGCACAGGGCGTTCGCGCGCAGAGTGGTGGTGGGCGGCATGGGTGGGGGAGCCGGCTGCGGTCGTACTTCATTCTCGATCCGCTGATTTGGCTGTACACGATTGTGCTGGGGACGATCTCGCTGATTACGTCGCTGGTTGACCGGAGCGGGCGAGTGCAGCACAAACTGGCGACGGCGTGGTCGTGGCTGATCATGAAGACGATTTTGTCGCCGGTAACAGTGAAGGGGAATACGGCGGCGCTGGCGGGCGGGGACGGCAAGCCGCGGGTGTTTGCGGTGACGCACGCTTCGGCGCTGGATATTCCGATGCTGTACGTTTATTTGCCATTTCAGTTTCGAATTATTTTCAAGAGCGAGCTGCTGTCGTATCCATTTATTGGGTGGCATTTGAAGCGGTCGGGGCAGGTGTGCATCAACCAGCAGAACCCGGGGGCTTCGGTGGGGGCGATCAAGTCGGCGCTGAAGAGTCTGCGCAAGGGAATGCCGCTGGTGATTTTTCCGGAGGGCGGACGGACGCGGGATGGGCAGATTCAGCCGTTGTTGCCGGGCGCGTTTTTTCTGGCGATCAAGGCGCAGGCGGAGATTGTGCCGATTGCGCTGGCGGGGACGTTTGAATTGCTGCCGATGAACACGTATCACATCAAGTGCCAGCCGCTGGAGATGCGGGTGGGAGAGGCGATCCCAACGGCGGGGCTGACGCCGGCGGATATGGATGCGGTGACGGCGAAGGTGAAGGCGGCGATCGAAGAGTTGCACGCCGAGCCGCGCGGGTAAGGGCTGGCGCGAACTATCTTCCGCGGATTTGTGGTGACCTACCGGGCCGGAGATTCCTTTCATGGCGAACAGTTCTTCCGAGTCGAACTTTATTCAAGTCACGCCTTTCATGCATGTGCAGGATATTGAGGCGGCACTCAGATTTTTCAACGACATCCTGGGATTTAAAACGCTGCTGCGCATGGAGAATTATGCGTATGTGCAGCGCGAGACGGCGGGGTTCCGGATCATGGAAGAGCAGGGGCCGGAGGGCGCGCCGCCGGGGAACGGGCGATTTGCTTATTACATCGACGTGCGCGACGTGGACGGGCTTTATGCGGAGCTGAAACCGAAGCTCGATACGCTGCCGACGCGCGATGTGCACGGGCCGGCGGACAAACCGTACGGGCAACGCGAATTGCTGGTGCTGGCTCCGGATGGGAATTTGATTGCGTTTGGGCAGGCGATTGAGGCCGGGAAGCTTTGAAGCTTGGGGTGAAAACGCCTGTCTGGCGGGCATTTCGCGGCGGTCCTTGCCCTGACTTGGCCTTGGCGCGTATGATGCAGCGTTTATGAATGCAGCCCGAGGTTCGCTGCTCGGCATCGAGCATTTGGAAGCGGCCGAGATCCTGAGAATATTGAAGTTTGCGCGGCGGATGAATCCGGACCGGCCGCGACCGCTGCTGCGCGGGCGGCGGGTGATGCTGCTTTTTTACGAGGCATCGACGCGCACGAGGGGCTCGTTCGAACTGGCGGCGAAGGCGATGGGCGCGCACACGGTGCTGATCCAGGCGATGGGGTCGAGCATCGAGAAGGGCGAATCGCTGCTGGATACGGGGTACACGGCGCAGGCGGTGGGGGCGGAGGTGATCGTGATCCGGCATCCGAATGCGGGCGCGCCGCAGGTGATGGCGGAACACATTGGCGTGCCGGTGATCAATGCGGGCGACGGGCTGCACGAGCATCCGTCGCAGGCGCTGCTGGACGCGTACACGATTTTGAAGAGCAAGAAAAGTTTTAAGGGGCTGCAGGTTTCGATCATTGGGGATATTTTTCACAGCCGGGTGGCGCGGTCGGCGTGCCATTTGCTGTCGAAGTTTGGAGTGAAGATTATTTTGTGCGGGCCGCCGGAACTGGTGCCCGATATTGCGGCGACGATTGCGCCGGGCGTGCGAGTGACGCGGCATATAGAGGATGCGCTGCGGGGAACGGATGTGGTGATGTTGCTGCGGGTGCAGAAAGAGCGGCTGGTGGGGATGAAGATCGACTTGCCGGAATATATTGCGCGCTACCAGATGACGCCGGCGCGGTTGAAGACGGCGAAGAAGGATGCGATTGTGATGCATCCGGGGCCGATTATTCGCGGGCTGGAGTTGACGAGCGAAGTGGCGGATGGGGCGCAGGCGCGGATTCTGGATGAGGTGCATAATGGCGTGCCGACGCGGATGGCGATTCTGGCGCGGGCGCTGGGGAAGATGCGGTGAAGACACACGACAAGTCGAGTTTGCTGATTGCGGGCGGGCATGTGATCGATCCGGCGGGGAGGATCGATGCGCCGATGGACGTGCTGCTGAAGGATGGGCGGGTGGTGGAAGTGGCGCCGCCGCGGAAGATCAAGGGCGCAGACCGGCGGCTGGACGCGCGGGGGCTGGTGGTGACGCCGGGATTTATCGATCTGCATGTGCACTTGCGGGAACCGGGGCAACAATATAAAGAGACGATTGCGACGGGGACGGCGGCGGCGGCGGCGGGCGGGTTTACTTCGGTGTGCACGATGCCGAATACGGCGCCGGTGGTGGATTCTGCGGACTGGGTGAGCTGGCTGCGACAGGCCGAGCGTGGGGCGGTGGTGAATGTGTTTCCGATTGCGGCGGCGACGCGCGGGAGCAAGGGCGCGGTGTTGACGGATTTTGGGGCGCTGCAAACGGCGGAGGCCGTGGCGGTGACCGACGATGGGAAGCCGATTCTGGACGATCGGGTGATGCGCGAGGCGCTGATCCTGGGCGGGGAGTTGAATTTTCCGGTGGTGCAGCACGCCGAAGACACGCGCATGACGGAGCACTGTTCGATGAACGCGGGCGCGCGATCGTTTCGCCTGGGGCTGCGGGGCATGACGACGGCGGCGGAGGCATCGATTGTGGAGCGCGACGTGCAGTTGGTGACGACGATTCCGAATGCGCGGCTGCATGTGGCGCACGTCTCGACGGGCGATGCTCTGAAAGCGGTGCGGCGGGGGAAGCGGGCGAGGTCGCGAATTACTTGCGAAGTTACGCCGCATCATTTCACGCTGATCGACGAAGATATGCGGGAGTATGACAGCAATTACAAGATGAATCCGCCGTTGCGGTCGGCGGCGGACCGGGAAGCGATCCTGGTGGCACTGGCCGACGGCACGGTGGATGCGATTGCGACGGATCACGCTCCGCACGCGGCGCACGAAAAAGAAATGGAGTTTGAGCGGGCGGCATTTGGGATTATGGGGCTGGAAACCGCGCTGGGACTGGCGATTACGCGGCTGCATGTGGGGAAACGGATTCCGCTGGCGCGCATTGTGGAGCTGTTCACGGCGGGGCCGGCGCGCTGCTTTGACTTGCGCGGGCGCGGGACGCTGGGGCGGGGAGCGGTGGCGGATGTCACGATTTTCGATCCGAAGAAGAAGTGGACGTTCGAGGCGGCGAAGTCGCGGTCGAAGTCGAGGAACACGCCGTTTGACGGTTGGCAACTGACGGGGAAGGTGGTGGCGACGATTGTGAGCGGGACGGTGGTGTACGGTTAGTCGTCAGTTGTCAAGAGCCGCAAGTTTTGTCGTTCAGCCGTAACCGAAGTCGTGCGAATAGGTTAGACTGGCGGTATCTGGCAGTATGATGTGGCTGGGGTGGTTATGCGTCGCAAGAGGAGTAACCTCGTTTTTGTTCTCGCTGCCACGCTTCTTTTCGTTGCACATCCAGCCGTTGCACATCCAGCGAAAGGGCAAGGTCTGGCTCAGAACTGCACACCTTTCATTCCTGCAACTTTTTACCTCGAAAACAGCAACGCCTTTAACCTGGTGGCTGGGGACTTCAACGGCGATGGCATTGTCGACTTTGCTGTGCATACCCTCGCTCCAAACAATTCTCCCACCTTGACGATTCTGCTCGGCAAGGGCGACGGCACATTCAGACAGGGCAGAACTTATTCCATCGGAGAAAGCGCTGGTGGCTCTCCGTTGGCGGTGGGAGACTTCAACGGCGACGGCAAACTCGATATCGTCGCGGCGAACGGCTCCGCCGTCGTTGTTTTCCTGGGCAACGGTGATGGAACGTTCCAGGCCGGTATCGAGTCGGCATCGCCGCAGGTACCAATTGGCATCGCCGTAGGAGACTTTAATGAAGATGGCAAGCTAGATCTGGCGGTCGCAAACTTCCAAAGTGAGACCGATATACAGATCATGCTGGGAAATGGTGATGGCACATTCCAAGCGGCGATGAATTTTCCGGTAACCACCTATCCGACGGCAGTGGCGATAGCCGACTACAACCACGATGGCCATCTCGACCTCGCCGTTGCCAATGGAGGCGCTGAGGCGGGAAATACCGTAAGTGTGCTCTTCGGAAAAGGTGACGGAACTTTTGGGCCCAAGACCGATTATCGGATCGGCTATGGGCCGAATGACATTATCGCCGCGGACTTGAACGGCGATGGCAAGGTGGATCTCGCCACTGCCAACTATACGGACGGCACTGCGTCCGTTCTGCTAAACAAAGGAGACGGAACCTTCCTCCCGGCCACCAATTACGTTGCCGGGCATCCTTGGGCGCCCTACAGAATCGCGGCAGCTCCGCTGGAACCAGACAGCGAACCAAGTTTGGTGGTGTCGACGATTGCCGGAACGTATGTTTTGGTGAACAGTGGAAACGGGACTTTCAAAGCGGCCCTGGGTTACGAGCCTGTGTCGACTGGAGCTGTGCTAACCGACCTTAACGGCGACGGCAACACGGACCTTGTGGTAGCGGGCAGCTTCCTGGATTCCGGAGGCGCGGAGGGCGTGACCATACTTCTTGGTAAGGGGAATGGCATCTTTGTTAGCCCTACCGCTTACGTCGCGGCACCAAATCTCAGCGGCATCACAATCGGAGACTTCAACGGTGACGGAATTCCCGATCTCGCGGCAACAGGGGATGACGGCGGTCCGCTGGCTATTCTGCTGGGCCGGGGGAATGGCGTCTTTTCACCGCCGGTGTTCTATAACAATATCGCGAGCGAGTTGGGCTATGTTGCATCCGGCGACTTTAATCGTGATGGGAAAATGGATCTGGCAGTAGTCACAAACTACACCAAGCCTCATCCTCGACTGCAAGTCCTGTTAGGCAATGGCAACGGGAGTTTCACTCTGGGTCATACCTATACAATTCCGGCGGGCTTCGCCTGGCTCACGGTGGCGGACTTCAACGGCGACGGGAAGTTAGACATCGCTGTCGGCGGCGCTACCGAGGTGGAAATCCTGTTGGGCAATGGCGACGGCACGTTCAAACGCAAGTCGGTTTATCCGGGCAGCCTGCAGGTTGCGGTTGGTGATTTCAACGGGGACGGAAAACTCGACTTCGCGGTAGCGAATTCTTCCAACTCCGGTATCAGTATCTACCTTGGTCGCGGAAATGGAGTATTCACGAATGCGGCGAATTACTCAGTGCCATTCTTTACCGACGCGGTTGCGGTAGGAGATTTCAACAACGACGGAAAGCTGGATTTGGTGGCGGGCGAGTCTCCGAGAGACGGAGGCGGAAATCTGCAAATGTTCCTGGGAAATGGGGACGGCACCTTTCAGATTGGCTCGTCTTTTGTTGGAGGGTACGCACCGATAGCGGCTGACTTCAACGGCGATGGCAGACTCGACCTAGCGACCATAAGCACGCAGGGATTTTTGCAAATGCTCTTGGGCCAGGGCGACGGTACGTTTGAAATGGGAAACGTCTCAAGCATAGGGCAGTATTCGGACTTTTTCGCATTGGCTGACCTGGCGGGAAATGGCGCTCCTGATCTCGTTGTCCCCAACTACCTGGGAGGCGAGGTGAGCGTTCTCTTGAATCAGTGTGTGCCAGAATAGATAGGTTGCGGGATCGCGGGGCCGAAGCTGGATCGGCTGAACGGAAAACTGTCAGCTCTCAGTTATCAGTTGTCAGTTGTCAGTTAGAACTAAAGATGGGGCAATTTGATGGGGCCTCGACGTGTGATTGGTACAATTCTTGCCATGCGAGCAATGCGACTCAGCTTGCCGATTCTGATTGGCCTTGGTTCTCTTTTTTTTGCGAACACAATGTCGGCGCAAACCGTTCCGGTAGACACAATGAAGGAAGTTGAGATTACTGCGGAGCCCTTGCACCATCTGGTGCTGGAGAACCGGTATGTGCGGGTTTACAAGGTGGAGATTGCGCCGCATTCGGCGACTTTGCTGCACCGGCACCGGCATGATTATGTTTTTGTGACGCTGGGAGAGGCTCACATTGCGAATGAAGTGGAAGGGAAGGCCGCGGTGGAGGTGAAGCTGACGGATGGGGACACGCGGTTTACGCCGGGCGACTTCGCGCATGTGGCGCGGAATCTGGCGGACACGCCGTTTCGCAATGTGACGATTGAGTTGATGCAGGACGAGAAGAAGGGGATGGATGGGCCGAGTCTGCCCGGAGAGGCGGGCGACGAAACTTTGAGGGGGCGCAGAGAGATTCTTTTTAGGAAAGATGGGGCGCGGGTTTGGGAAATGGGGCTGGAGCCCGGAGTTGGTTTGACGCGAGATGGGAGCAGGCCTGGTTTGCTGGTGGCGCTGGGCGAGGTGGAGGTAGACAGCGGCGGCGAGGGAAGAACGGAGAAACTGGCTGCCGGCGACATTCATTGGTTTGCGGCGGAAGATCACAATCGCATTCGAAACGCGGGCGAGCGGGCGACGCGATTTGTGATGGTGGAGTTCTGAAGAGTTATCAGTTGCCAGTTGTCAGTTATCAGTTGCCAGTTTTCAGTAACAGAGTTCTACCAAGAGGACCGCTATTTGGGCTTGAAATGCGCTTGGGCCGTGGCTTTTGAGGCTCGATGGGCTCCCAATTCAGTCTATTGACACCCGATAGTAGACGATCATAAAGTGTAAAACGCTGGTTTTCGTTCGTACCTCCCCACGAAACGATCCGCAAAAAAGGAAGTCTATGAATTTCCGCCGAAGTGTGACTGCCGCAGTGTATTTGTGTTTTTTTGTCGCAATGGTGTTCGGTTCAGTCCGGGCGCAAGAACGGGAGCGCGATGAAATAGGGAAGCCGGAGAATTTTGAAAAGGGCGAGGACGGAAGCTTTCAGCGGCAGCGCGACGAATGGTTTTACGGGCAGAGGGCATATCCGCACAAGCACACGCCTGCGGGCGTGCGGCTGCGGGCTTTGAAGCAACTGGACGAAAAAGTGGCGGCGGAAAAACGGGCGAAGGCGCTGGGGCCGCAGTACGGGAAGAATCCGCAGAATGAGCCGGTGTGGACGGCGATTGGACCGCAGCCAGTGGATAATTTTGGCGCGTTGATCAGCGGCGGCCGCATCACGGCAGCGGCGGTGGACCCCACCAATCTTAATGTGGTGTATGCCGGGGCGGCCGATGGGGGCGTGTGGAAGACAACGAACGGAGGAAACAGCTGGACGCCGATTACCGATCAGCAGGCATCGCTGTCGATCGGATCGATTGCGATCGACCCGGAAAATCATCTGACGATTTATGTGGGTACGGGCGAAGAGAACCAGGCGGTGGATAACTACTATGGCGCGGGAATTCTGAAATCGACGGACGGCGGAAACACGTGGAGCAATATTCCGGGGCCATTTGCGGGCGGCGGCGGAGGCGGCGCGAGGATCGGGGGAATGGCGGTTTCTCCGACGAACTCGAATGTGGTGCTGGCGGCGATTGGATGCTGCGCGCCGAATACATGGGGAGTGTATCGTTCGGGCGATGGCGGCAATACGTGGACCAATGTTTTGAACTTCAATGGCAATCAGGCATTCAACGTGGTGTTCAATCCCAATGGCACGACGGCATACGCGTCGGTTGATTATGACGGAGTGTGGATGTCGACGGACAGCGGGCAGACGTGGAACGCGCAGAACGGGACGGGAGCAAATGTTTTGCCGACCGGGAGCAATGCGGAACGGGTCGCGCTGGCGATGGATCCGAATAACCCGTTGACGCTGTACGCCGGGATATCGAATAACTCGACGGGAGGAATGCTGGGACTTTATAAGACGACGGATGGCGGGAACAACTGGATTCAACTGACGAATGCGCCGAATTTGTGCGGCGGGCAATGCTGGTACGACTTTGCGATCGCAGTGCAGCCGGGGAATTCGAATACGGTGTTTGGAGGGGGATCGGGTTGGGGAAATCAGCTTTACCAGTCGCTGGACGGGGGCAATGACTGGACGCTGGTGCCTCCGAATGGAGCGATCCATCCGGATTTGCACGCGCTGGCGTTCAGTGCGGACGGCAGCGTTCTCTATATCGGCAATGACGGCGGAATGTACAGTGTGACGCAGCCGAGCCAGCCGGTAAGCAGCGTGACCTCGCTGAATGGTGGGAGCGGTCCGGGGACGGGGCTGGGAACGCTGCAGTTTTATCCGGGCGTAGCGGTCCATCCGACGAATGTGAACGATGGGTTTGGCGGAACGCAGGACAATGGCGCGATGCAGTATAGCGGTTCGCTGACCTGGGTTGGGCTGGGCCCGTGCGGCGACGCGGCGCGCAATGTTTTCGATCCGACGAATCCCACGACTATTTATTTGACGTGCGTGCAGCTGGGAGTTTTTAAGTCTACCGATGGCGGCAACAGCTTTAACCAGGTGCAGAACGGGATCGATCCGAGCGGGACGGACAGTCTGCCGTGGGTGGCGCCGTTCGCGATGGATCTGACAAACACGCAGAATTTGTATTTTGGGACCAATTTTGTTTATCAGACAACCAATGGCGCAAATTCGTGGGTAGCCATTTCTCCGGACTTCACGAATGGGACCGGCAATCTGAATGCGATTGCGGTGTCGCCGGTCAATTCGAACATTGTGTATGCGGGTGCAAACGGCAATAGCGGGCCGGTGGTGTATGTCACAAACAGTGCGCTTTCCGGCGCGACGTGGACCAACGTGACGGGCACGTCGTTTCCGAATCGTTCGGTAACGGTGATTGCGGCGGACCCGAAATCAGCGAGCACGGCATACGCTGGGTTTTCGGGATTCACTGGATATGGAGATTCGGTCGGTCACATTTTCATGACGAGCAATGGGGGGACGAGTTGGACGGACATCAGCGGCGACCTGCCGAACACGCCGGTGAACGACATCGTGGCCGATCCGGATATGGCCAACACAATTTTTGTGGCGACGGATGTGGGAGTGTTCTACACGACGAACCTGGGCGTGAGCTGGGGAACGCTGGTGGAGAGCCTGCCGCGGGCGGCGGTGACGGGTTTGTCGTATCAACACGCGAACCAGGTGTTATGGGCGGGGACGCATGGACGAAGTGTGTGGTCGACGACGTTGAACGGGTTGCTGGCGGTTCCGGGAGTGACTTCGATTTCGCCGAATAACGCGGTGGTGGACAGCGGCGGATTCACGCTCACGGTGAATGGCAACGGATTCAACTCATCATCCGTGGTGGAGTGGAATGGAGCGGCATTGACGACGACGTTCGTGAGCGCGACAGAAGTGACGGCGCAGGTGCCGGCGAGCGATCTGGAGACGGCGGGATATGTTCCCGTGACGGTGGCGAATCCGGGCGCGATGGTTTCGAATGCGGTCACGTTTGCGGTGGACAATCCGGTGCCGGGAATTTTGTCGATGATGCCGAACTCGGCAACCGCGGGTGGGGCGGCGTTTACGCTGACGGTAAATGGGAGCAATTTTGTGGGCGGGTCGCAGGTGCTGTGGAATGGTTCGGGGTTGACGACGACATTCGTGAACTCCGCGCAGGTGACGGCGCAAGTGCCGGCGGCAGATATTGCGACGGCGGGAACGGCGCAGGTTTCGGTGATGAATCCGGCGCCGGGCGGGGGAACTTCGGGGACGCTGACGTTCACGATCAACAATCCGACGGCGCAGATTACGACGATTGCGCCAACTAATAAGACGGCGGGATCGGCAACATTCAAGCTGACGGTGAAGGGAACGAATTTTGTGTCGGGCGCGACGGTGCAGTTTAACGGCGCAAACCAGACGACGAAATTTGTGAAGAGCACCGAGGTGACGGCGACGATCACGGCGGCGGAGATCGCGAAGGCGGGAACGTTTCCGGTGACGGAGACGAATCCGGGAAGCGCGGCGTCGAACGCGGTGACGTTCACGGTGAAAAATCCGAAGCCCAAGCTGACGACACTGAGCCCTTCGAGCGCGACACACGGCGGGCCGGCGTTTACGCTGACGGTGAATGGCAGCAACTTTGTGCAAGGTTCGGTGGTGAATTGGAACGGATCGGCGCGCACGACAAGTTTTGTGAGCGCGACGAAGGTGACCGCGCAGATAACGGCGCAGGACATCGCGAAGGCGGGCAAGGCGAAGGTGACGGTGACGAATCCGACGCCGGGCGGAGGGAATTCGAATGCGCTGACGTTTACGATTAATTGAAGTCAGAAGTCAGATTGCAGAAGTAAAGGCTAATTCACGACGGAGTAGTTTCAGTTCCGGAATTTTTGTTTTGGGCACCGGAGCATGGGCATTGCCGCCTATGCGATTGGTGCCCTTTTTGCAAGCTGCCGCGCTGAATGCGTAGACGGCGGTGGATTTTTCTTGTGGCGGTCTCTAGATCGGGGGGGCGAGTTACAATCATTGCGGGTAGATTCTCATGAAAAATTCTGCGATGTCTCGTCCGTTGTACGAAGTGGATCCGGAAATTGCGACCGCGATCGATAACGAAGTGCGCCGTCAGCATGAGGGGCTGGAACTGATCGCCTCGGAAAATTTTGTGAGCGAGGCGGTGCTTGAGGCTGCGGGGTCGGTGTTCACGAATAAATACGCCGAGGGGTATCCGGGGAAGCGGTATTACGGCGGATGCGAGTTCACGGACGTGGTGGAGACCCTGGCGCGCGAGCGGGTGAAGAAACTTTTTGGCGCGGAACATGCCAACGTGCAGCCGCATTCGGGATCGCAGGCAAACCAGGCTGCGTATGCGGCGGTGATAAAACCGGGCGACACCATTTTGGGGCTGAACCTAGCGCATGGCGGGCATTTGACGCATGGGCATCCGCTGAATTTTTCGGGCAAGACGTACAAGATCGTTCCGTATGGCGTGACGAAGGAGACGGAGACAATCGATTACGACGAGTTGGAGAAGATTGCTTTAGCGGAGCGACCGAAGCTGATTATTGGGGGGGGCAGCGCGTATCCGCGGATTATCAATTTTGCGCGGATGCGGCAGATTGCGGATAAGGTGGGCGCGATTTATCTGGTCGACATGGCGCACTTTGCGGGACTGGTGGCGGGAGGGGCGCATCCTTCGCCGGTGCCGCACGCGCAGATTGTGACTTCGACGACGCATAAGACGCTGCGCGGGCCGCGGTCGGGAATGATTTTGAGCAAGCAGGAATTTGCGGCGCCGATCGATAAGACGGTGTTTCCGGGAATGCAGGGCGGGCCGCTGGTGCACATCATGGCGGCGAAGGCGGTGTGCTTTCTGGAGGCATCGCAGCCGAGCTTTAAAGAATATGCGCGACAGATTGTGGCGAACGCGAAGGTGCTGGCGGAGACGCTGGCGAGCGAGGGCTTCCGAATTATTTCGGGCGGCACGGATACGCACCTGATGCTGGTGGATGTGTTTGCGAAGGGCATGCTGGGGAGCGAGGCGGAGAAGGCGCTGGGCGAGGCGGGGATTACGGTGAATAAGAATGCGATCCCGTTCGATACGAATCCTCCGATGAAGCCGAGCGGGATTCGGATTGGGACGCCGGCGGTGACGACGCGCGGGATGAAGGAAAGCGAGATGCGGCAGATCGGGCGATGGATTGCGGAGGCGCTGAACGAGCGGACGGACGCGGCGGCGCTGGGGAAGATTCGCCGGGACGTGCTGGGGATGGCGGAGGAGTTTCCGCTGTACGCGGAGCGGCGGGCGCGGGCGGCGGCGGAAGTGAGAGGGTAGAGTTCCGAGGAATTGCAACAACTAAGTACGTCTGCCTACCGCAAAGTATATCCGCATATCGCGGATCATGGGTTTTCGCGTGAATTCGCTGTGCCCTTTCTGTCCTCTATGGTTAAATTCTCCTCGTGAAAGTCGCCATCGATATCCGGCGCATGACGGAGTTCGGCGTTGGCACGTACATACGCAACGTAGTGCGTACGCTGGCGCGGCTGGACCGGAGCAGCAGTTATTTTCTGATCGGATCACCGGCGAAGGTTGCGGAAATCGGGTCGCTGCCGGGGAATTTCGAGACGATTGCGCTGCCCGCGGCCGACAACACGCTCAAAGGATGCCTCGAATTCCGCGCAATCGTCCGCCGGTTCGGATGCGACGTCGTACACATTCCGCACCTGTTCTGGATGCCGCTCGGGCTGGATTGCCGCTATGTGCTCACAGTGCACGATCTGCTGGAGCACATGTATGGGTCGCGAAATTTGTCGAGCCTGCGGCGCAGCGTGCATTTTTATTTGACGCGGCGAGCACTGCGCGGGGCGGCGCGGGTGATGGCGGTTTCGGAATTCACCAAAGGCGAGATCGAGAAGCTGCTGGGGATTGCCGACGAGCGGATTGAGGTGGTGTATAACGCGATCGACGAGCGGTTTTTGCACGGGCACGCGAGCGCGGGGGATCTGGAGTTGATCGCGCAGCGCTACCAGGTGAATTATCCGTTTCTACTTTATGCGGGCGCGATCCGGCCGCATAAAAATGTGGTGCGGATTATTGAAGCCTTTTCGGCGCTGAAGAGCGAACTGGCGAAAGAGAGGCGGTTTGCGGATCTGAGGCTGATTATTATTGGCGACGACCTTTCGGGGCATCCGCGGCTGCGGCGCGCGGTGGTGAGCGGTGGCGTGCAGAATGACGTGCGGTTTTTGGGATTTGTGCCGATTGAAGTGCTGCGGATTTTTTACGATGCCGCGAAGGTGTTCGTGTTTCCGTCGCTGTATGAGGGATTCGGGTTGCCGCCGCTGGAAGCGATGGCGCACGGAACGCCGGTGGTGACGTCGAATACATCGAGCCTGCCGGAGGTGGTGGGCAACGCCGCGCTGATGGTGAATCCGGAAAATGTGTTTGAAATCAAGCGCGCATTGCAGCAGGCGTTGCTCGACAGCGAACTGCGCGAGCGCATGAAGGAACGCGGGTACGAGCAGGCGCAGCGCTTTTCGTGGACAAGTTCGGTGGCGAGGATTCTGGAGATTTACCGCGAAGTGGCGGATGGACGAGGCATTTCGCGGGGAGCGGCGGCGGGCTAGAGAGTTGGTTCGAGGGAAGCAGTCCGCGAGCGATCGCGGGAATGGCATTCGACGCGGCGAGTTGCGCGTCTGACTCGATCATTCGCCGGTTCTGCGCGGTTCTGCGCATCTATATAATCATCAGTTTGCCGGATTCACATTTGGCTTCGTTGACACAATCGCAGACGTCGAGCGGGACGCGGCCCAGCAGCGTGTTTTCTGACTGGCGAGTGGCCGTATCGACGCTGGTAGTGCTGTGGCTCGTGATTTACACGGTGGGATTGTCGCGCCCGGCGCTGCTGGACGATGCGGATACGGTGCACGCCGAGGCGGCGCGGGAGATGCTCCAGCGCCACGACTGGGTGACGCTTTATGTGAACGGCGAGCGTTATCTGGAAAAAGCTCCGCTGATGTATTGGAGCGTGGCGGCGAGTTACACGCTGTTTGGGATCAGCGAGTGGAGCACGCGGCTGCCGCTGATGCTGGGCGTGCTGGGAATGATTCTGGCGACGTATGGGCTGGGCAAGTGGGCGTTTGGCGGGGAGGGCGGATTCGATTCGGGCCTGGTGCTGGGGACGGCGCTCGGGCCATTTTTGTTTACGCGATTTTTAATTCCCGACGTGCTGGTGGGATTGTGGTTGACGCTGACGTTCTGGCTTTTTCTGGTTTCGGTGGAGCAGGAGCGGCCGTCGCGAGCGGTGTGCTGGGGGCTCGCGGTGGTGTGCGCGCTGAACGTGCTGACGAAAGGGCTGATTGGGCTGGTGTTTCCGGTGGGAGCGATCGGGCTGTATTTGCTGCTGACGGGAAATTTGCGGCACTTACTGCGGCTGCGGCTGATTTCGAGCCTGCTGGTTTTTCTGGCGGTGGGCGCGCCGTGGCATATTCTGGCGGCGCTAAGAAATCCTCCGCAGGGAAGTTTGCGTGGCTTTTTGTGGTTTTATTTTGTTAACGAGCACTTCAAGCGATTTCTTGGGACGCGGGTGCCGCACGATTACGATACGGTTCCGCTGCTGCTTTTTTGGGCGCTGCTGGTTTTGTGGCTGATTCCGTGGACGGCATTTTTACCGCAATCGCTGTTGGAGGTGCCGAGGCGATGGGCGAAGTTGCGCACGCAGATGACGCGACGGCAGAAAGCCTATTTGCTGTTTTTTCTTTGGACGATCGTGATCGTTGGATTTTTCAGTTTTTCGACGCGGCAGGAGTATTACACGATTCCGGCGATTCCGGGGATGGCATTGCTGGTTGGAGGGTGGCTGGCGCGGGAGCGGGCGTCTGGGGCGGAGAGCCGGGAGCGGCGCGCAGGGCGGATTTCGTCCGTGGTGCTGCTGGTGGCGGGAGTGGCGATTGCGGCGGTGGGATTCGCGCTGCTGTTTTATTCGCGGACGCCGGCGCCGGGGACGGATCTTTCGGACTTGCTGCGGAAAAATCCGCAGGATTATGCGCTGTCGTTCGGACATTTTCTGGATTTGACTCCGCAGGCGATGGGAGCGTTTCGATGGCCGCTGGGGCTTTTTTCGGCGGCTTTTCTTTTGGGGACGCTGTCGAATTGGGTTTTTCGACGCGCAGGGCGGACGGGCACTGGGAATGCGGCATTGGCATTGATGATGGTGGTGGTTCTCGGGTGCGTGCGAATTGCATTTGGAATTTTTTCGCCGATCATTTCGTCGAAGGACCTAGCGCTGGCGATTCGCGGGCAGTATCAGCCGGGAGATCAGGTGGTTGCGACAGGATTGTATGAGAATGCGTCGACGCTGAATTTTTACGGCGGATTTCATCTGCTGAGTTTGCACGCGCCGGGTGGAAATATGTGGTATGGGGCGCAGTTTCCGGATGCGCCGCGAGTTTGGGAGACCGAGGATTCGTTTGTGAATTTGTGGAATGGGGCGGGGCGAGTTTTCTTGTGGACGGATCAGGAGGAGCCGGCGGCGTTGCATGGGTTGACGGCTTATGTGATTGCGCGGCGTGGGGGGAAGACGGTGTATTCGAATCGGCCGGGTACAGGGGCGGCGCGCTGAACGTCAGAGACTGTCAACAACGGGGTACACGGGGGCGCGCGGGGGAAGCCTGCTTCCGACTAGCCGGAGTTTTGCAGCTTACTCTTCGAGAGCCTTCCATCCTTTAAATAGAAGTCATCGCCACGCCAGTGGATGCGATTGCCGACGAGGCCTGCGGCCCAGACGAATGGCGCGATGAGGTCGCGCAGCGGCAGAAGGAAAATTCCACGAAGCGTCATTCGATGGTTGAGGACGGCGCTTGCGGTCGCCGAGCCGACACCTACACGCAGGGCGCAGGTCAGCGCGAAGAGAATCAACGCCCAGGTTGAGCCGCGCGCGGCGATCAGCATTGCTAACGACCACGGGAGGCCGAACGTGAAGATGAGGCCGATGTATCCCGCGGGGCGCGCGTCGCGAATGGTGCGCGACCAGCGCAGTTGATGCTGCCAGAATTGGCGGAGAGTGTAGGCGGGAAGAAATGTGGTAACGGTGTCGGGGCTCAGTTCGATTCGTTTGCCGGTGGCGGCGATGCGGCGGCCTAGTTCGTAGTCGTCGGCCAGGTAGTCGAGGATGGATTCGAAGCCGCCGATGGCGGCGAGCGAGGCGCGGCGGAAGGCCAGCGTGGAGCCTAGTCCGAAGTGCAAACCCTTTTCGAGGAATCTTGCGCTCAGGACACCGGGGATGAAGTCGGTGGCGATGCTGAGAGCCTCGAGTTGCGAGCCGAGGGTGCTCGCCGGTTCGCCGCGGTAGAGGCAGGTGACGAGGCCGACCTGCGGGTCGGCGAGAGGCGCGATTACCTCTTGCAGGTAGCCCGGTTCGACGCGGATGTCGCTGTCGTTGACGAGCAGGATTTCGTGGCGGGCGTGGGGGAGCATCTGCGCAAGATTGCTGACTTTGATATTTGCGCCGAGTGCGCGATCGCAGACGATGAGTTTTATTGTGCGGTCGGGAAATTGCTTTTGCAGCCTGGCGACCACTTCGCAAGCGGGGTCGGCTGGGTCGCTGACGCCGAAGATCAACTCGAAGTTGGTGTAGTTTTGCTCGGCGTGGCTGAGGAAACTCTGCCACATCTCGGGGTCGGTGCCTTTGAGCGGCTTGAGGATGGAGATGGGCGGAAGCGGGGCGGGGTGCGGGTTTTGGCGATTGCGCTTCAGGAATGCGACGAGCCCGCAGAGGGCGAGAACATAGAACGACAGCGAAGCGATCGTGCCGAGTGCGGTGATAATTTCCAGCGTTAGTCTCAAGGTCGGATGCATCCAGAGATTTTCTTTCGCCCCTCCGGGGCTGGCGTGCTTTTTTGCGTTCACCCACAGCTTACGCTGTGGGCTGTAATCTTACGCCGCTTCGCGGCTATGAGCGGCAACAGTCTAACAACCTGAGATGTGAAATTTGTTTTCAATTTCGATTTCGACCTCGGCGGACGAGTTCGACTTCAATGCGGGGGGCGAGGACGCGCCGGACAGCCGGCGAGACGCCGGCGCTACTCGTAGCGGAGGGATTCGATGGGGTCGAGATTCGCGGCTTTCCATGCGGGATAGATGCCAAAGAGCAAACCCTCGGCGGCGGCGGCGAGGAAGCCGAAGCTGGCCCAGAACAGAGACATGGTCGCGGGGAGCGAATCCCAGACGGCGCGGATGGCGTAGGTAATGATAGCGCCGAGGAGCACGCCCAGAATGCCGCCCACGGCGGTGAGCGTGATCGCCTCCAGCGTAAATTGCAGGAGGATGTCTCCCTTGCGCGCGCCCATGGCTTTGCGCACGCCGATTTCACGGGTGCGCTCGGTGACCGAGACGAGCATGATGTTCATGACGCCGACGCCGCCGACGATCAACGCGACGCTGGAAACGGCGAACATAAAGATGAAGACGGCGCCGGTGATCTGGCTCCAGACGTCGGAGAGGGAATCCTGGGTGAAGACGGCGAAATTGTCGGGTTTGTCGGGGGGCACGCGGCGGCGGCGGCGTAAGAGTTCGCGCATCTCGTCGACGGCCTTGGGCATGTCAGCGTGCGAAGTGGCTTTCACGCTGATGAAGTGCTGCTTGAGTTCGGGATGGAGTTTGTGAAATGTGGCGAGCGGGAAATAAACCTTGTTGTCGTCGGGATTTTTGCCGCCACCGAATGCGCTTTTCACTTTGTTGACGTAGCCGATCACCTCGAAGAGCTGGCCTTCGATATTAATTTCCTTGCCGATGGGATCGGAGTTGCCGAAGAGCTCTTCGACCGTGTCAGCGCCGAGAATGATGACGGAGGCGCGGCGTTCGTCGTCGATGTCGCTGAACCAGCGGCCGGCTTTCAAATCGAGATCGAAAACGTCTTTGGCGGAGGCCGTGTCGCCTTCGAGCATGGTCTGCTTGGCCTTGCGGTCGCCGTATTTGACGACGTAGGTGCCGGTCCCGAATTGCGGCTCGGCGAACTGCACGCCGGCGGTAACGGCTTTTACGTGGGGCAGGTCCTTCATGGCCTCGGCATCTTCAAAGGTCAACTCTTTGCGGGTGCGCAACTCTTCGGTGGGGCGGCCGAAGGTGATGGGCATGTGGAAGGCGAAGATGATATTCGATCCCATGCTGCTGATCATGCTACTGACGTTGTTATTGAGGCCGCGGACGATGGAGGAGATTCCAATGACGACGGCTACGCCGATGACGATGCCGAGCACGGTGAGGCCGGAGCGCAGTTTGTTGCTGCGAATGGTGGCCAGAGACATCGCGATGATTTCACCGACTTCGCTTCTGCCTACCATCGTTCAACTCCTGGCTGCTTTCTCTTTAGCTCCCAGCGAAGATTTTAACCGCGGAGGACGCTGAGGGCGCGGAGGAAACTCCTTTATAAAGTCTTTTGCAACTCTACATCTCAAAACGCAGGGCGGCGATTGGATCGAGTGTTGCGGCCTTTCTTGCCGGATAGACGCCGAAGAAAATTCCGACGCTGGCGGCGACGAGCAGGCCGGCGAACACTGCCCAGAGTTTGATCACCGAGGGCATGCCGACGGCGAGGGTTACACCTTTGGCCACGCCGATGCCGAGCAGCACGCCGATGATGCCGCCGGTCAAGGCGAGAATGACGGCTTCGATGAGAAATTGCAGCAACACGTCGGAGCGGCGCGCGCCCATGGCTTTGCGAATGCCGACCTCGCGGGTACGCTCGGTGACCGAGACGAGCATGATATTCATGATGACGATTCCGCCGACGACCATGGAGATGGCGGCGATGCCGATCATGGCGATAAAAAATGTGCCAGTGAGATTGGACCAGATGCTGAGGAGGCTGCTGTTGTTCTCCATGTCGAAGGAGTCAGCGCCGCCTGCGGGATCGTGGCGGCGGGCGCGCACGATCACGCGAGCCTCGTCCATGGCCTCATCGAGGACGGCACCGGTGCCGAAGGCTTTGGCGGAGATGCGCATGTTGGAATTGAAGACGCCGTATTGCTTAAACCAGGAGGTGAGGGGAATGAAGGCGTAGTTATCGAGGCTCTGCCCGAGGGTGCTGCCCTTTTTTTTGCCGACGCCGATGATGCGGTAGATCCAGCCGTCGATGCGAATCTCCTTGCCGATGGGATCGACGCCGGGCATGAGGGTGTCGACAATATCGTTGCCGACGACGACGACGGGTGAGTTGTTCTCGAGGTCGGAGTCGTTGATCATGCGGCCGGACTGGATATCGGCATCCTGCGTGATGGCGACTGCGGGCGTCATACCCTGCACGATGGTGTCGCTGAGGGCCTGCTCGCCGTACTTGACGTGGCCGGTCATGCTGCGGGCGTAGGCGCCAACATTGGCGCATAATTTGCAGCCCTCGCGGACGGCGCGATAGTCGTCCATGGTGAGGTCTTTGCGCTTTTGGCCTTCGATGTAGTGTTCGACGTTGGTGACGGCGGGGGAAACCTTGAAGATGATGAAGACGTCAGCGCCGAGGTTGAAGATTTTTTCGGCGACATAGCCGTTGATGCCGTTGACGAAGGTGACGACAGCGATGACGGCGGCGACTCCGATGACCACGCCGAGCAGGGTGAGCGCCGAGCGCAATTTGTTGGCCCAGAGCGACTGTGACGCGATTTTGATGGCTTCAGCGAGGTGCATGGGTCAGTCGTCAGTTGTCAGTTATCAGTTATCAGTTCTTCGCGAACTCGCTTGGCAAGCTCTTGATTGAGTTTAGCAGGAGGGGCGTGTTGAGAGAGGGCTTGCGGCTCGAGGCTTCGCAGGCAGGAACGTTGAATGCGTGTGAGCTATGTTGTGCCGCCGGCGAAGCGCATGGAGAGCTTTACGACGACGTAGGCTCCGAGGAGGGATGCGGCGGTCCAGGCAAGAGCAGCTCCCAAGCCTGCCGGAATGAGATTGGAAACGGGGGGCATTGAGGAGACCGCGTGCGGGATGACCGCGCCCCGGCCGGCTTGAACGATGGCCGCGAGTCCCGCGACGGCGACCAGGGCCAAAGCGAACGCTGCGAGTACGAGGATGGGCAGGGCTCGCTTCCACGGGAAGGGAATTGGAGGCGGGACGGAGGCTTCGCGGCGGACCGCCTCCATGACAGCGGCGGTGAAGCCCGAGGAGGGCTGGATGTCGTCGCGGGTGGAGAGGATGCGGTCGATTTCGGCTTCGGTCATGGAGCTTTCTCCCGCGTTTGGGCTTTCGTTGTGCATCACGCCTCCTTCAATTGCGGCATGGCCAGCAATTGCGGTAGCTTGCCGCGCAAGATTTCGCGTCCGCGAAAGAGGCGCGCTTTGAAAGTTCCTTCCGGCAGGCCGAGGGTGCGGGCCGCGGCTGGCACATCCATTTCGTGAAAATAGAAAAGGATGAGCGCCTCGCGATATTTCTCGGGCAAGGCTTGAACGGCGCGGCGGACGGCGCGATCGCGGTCGTCGTCTTCGAGACCACCGTCGGAGGCGCGCGGGTCGGCGGGCTCGTGGATGTCGTCGATGGAAATGTTGTGCGCGGGAATGCGGCGCAGTTCGGAGCGATAGAAATTCGCGGCGAGGGCAAACAGCCAGGTGGAAAACGCCGCCTCTCTGCGCCACTGCTTGAGCCCGCGATAGGCGCGAAGAAAGGCTTCCTGCGCCATCTCTTCGGCGCGGCCGCGGTCGCGGCAGAAGCGGTACGCAAGATTGATGAGCGGGGACTGCCAGCGGTGGACGATCTGCTCGAAGGCGGAGATGTCGCCCGCCAGAACTCGGTCGATTGCGGCTTGGTCGTCGGCTGCGCTCATGGATTGCCCGGCTAAAGGGTACGACAAATCCAGGGCGGCGGCGGTTGCATTATTTTGGGCTGGAAGAATCGCTTAAAAAATGCAACCGCGGCGCGAGGCTCGCGGTCGTACCCAGTGCAGGCAGGAATTTCGGGAGGTGGTTTATGAGCATCGATTTTGAGGGCGGAAATATGGTCCCACTGGCGGGGATGTTGGTACCGATTATCGGTTCGATCGCCCTGTTCTCTTTTCTGGCGGTGGCATCGTGGTCGGATGCGCGGCGGAAAGAGCGGGAGGCCTATTACACGGCCGAGACACTGAAGAAAATTGCCGAGAGTTCGGGCGAGGGATCCACGGCCGCGCTCGCCTATCTTCAGGAGCAAACCAGGGGCGCTCGCCGCCGGCGAGTGGAGGGCATGAAGCTCGGCGGGCTGATTACGGCAGCGGTCGGGATTGGCATGATGATATTTCTGCACGGGGTGGAACATGAGGAACCGGCGTATTTGATGGGCACGATTCCGCTGCTGGTGGGAGCGGCGCTGATGGCGTATGCGTTCCTGTTTGCTCCGAAGGATATGGCTTGATCGCGACGAGCGGTACACCCGCGCCCTCGGATGGATGACGCCTGTGCAATATCCTGTGCACTATAATGAAATGGTTGGCAGCCGGACCGGACGATCGCTGTCGCAAGGCTGGCCGGCGCGCTTTTGGGCGTGCCGATGGGCCGAGGCAGAGGAAAGTCCGAACTCCGCAGAGCAGTGTGCCGGATAACGTCCGGGACGGCCGGTTTAAGCCGGTTGGACGGCAAGTGCCACAGAGAACATACCGCCGGGGCCGCGAGGTTCCGGTAAGGGTGAAAAGGTGCGGTAAGAGCGCACCGCCGTGCGAGTAATCGTGCGGGCAGGGCAAACCCCACACGGAGCAAGACCAAATAGGGAGGGAGTTCCAGAAGAGCGGAACGCGTGCCGGCTCGGTGCGCCATAACCTCCGGGTAGGTCGCTAGAGCCGCGCAGTAATGCGCGGTCGAGAGGAATGATCGTCCTGCAGCATTCTTGTTGCAGACAGAATTCGGCTTACAGGTCCGGCTGCCATCTATCAGTTCGACGCTGGGTTCCTCGGTTTTGCTCGGGATCTCGACAGCGGGCTCCCGCCCGCAAGCCGGTTATTTCTTTGGGAACCACGGCAGGAATACGCTTGTCCTTCTGGCATAGTCCGCGAACTCGGGATTCTGCGCCATCTTTTTTTCCAGCATCGGAATCCCTGAGACCTTCAGGATCAGGATAGTGATGGTGACCGGACCGATCACGCCAAACCAGGCGCCCGGAACGCCCATCGCGATCAGCCAGATCCCCCACCACATCGCCACTTCTCCGAAATAATTGGGGTGGCGCGTGTAACGCCAGAGTCCGCTCTGGAGAATCTTGCCGCAGTTGCGCGGATCTTTCACGAAGCGCGCCAGTTCCGCGTCGCCCACCAACTCGAAGAGGAAGCCGATCAGCCAGAGACAATCGCCGATTCCGTTGACCACACCGAAGCTCCCGCTCGCGCTGTGATTGACGATCAGCACCGGCAGCGAGGTGAAAAATAAGCACGCGCCTTGCAGCAGATAGACCTGCGCAAAGGAACGCAGATAAAACCACTTTCCCCATTCTTGTCGCCAAGCCAGGTAGCGGTAGTCTTCCGCTTTTCCTCGATGCCGAGCAGCAATGTGCCAGGCCAGGCGGAGGCCCCACGCGCTGACCAAAACGCCGACCAGAATGCCGCGTGGTTCACGGGCTGAGGATAAGAAGAAAGACGTCCATGCAAGCAGGACGAAACCCAGACCCCACGCCACGTCGGCCACATCGTTCCTTTTTCTGACGAGTGAGATGAGGAACCACAGGCTCATGTAGGCCGAGAGAAGCAATGCCAATGTTCGGTAGTAGCTCATGGGCCGAGTTTGGCTGCAATGAAGTAGGTCACGAGCGAGACAGAAGCCGCCAATACCGTTCCCCAGGCGAGATCGACGACGGAGAGCAGAAGCGGCCAATCCTTGAGCACAGCGAGATTGGTGAGGTCGTACGTCGCATAGGTGATGAGGCCGAAAAATGCGCCGAAGAGGAGTGCGCGCTCCCATGAACCTTTATCGAGGGCGGGGGCTATGACGAAGATCACCAATCCCAGGACGAAGAGAGCATAGAAAAGGACGGCGGCCGCCCAATTCACGTTGGCCTTCATCAGAAATCCCATGTGTTTGGCGTAGAAATTCTTCGCCGCTACGCCGAGCCAGATCATATCCAGCACAAAGAAAACCGGGAGTGCAATGAAATAGAGTTTTAACATAGCGTTCCCACTAAGATTCCTGCGGACGAGCAGGCGATACAGTTTCCGCTTTGAATAAATAGACGAGCAATGACAAGAGACTCTCCCGATTGGCCTCGGTTTGCGCGGGAGTGCAACAGACTCTTAAATTCTTGCTTCCCGGGCAGAACGCAGGTTTGGCGCTGCTCACGGTGAGGCGCACCCCTTACCTGGCAACAACCGAGTTTGTGACGTTTCCATTTTCGATCTCGGCGTTGACGCTACGCATTCCGGACGATGCCATTTGACGCAGCACGCGCGACAACACGAAATAAAGAAGGAGAATCGCGGGTGGGCCAATCAAGAGCCATCCCAGCATCGCGTGCGCTTCCACCCGCCACAGGGACGTCACCGCGTGCCGCAGGTCTCCGTGAGCGATCGCTACGATCTGCGCCCGAGAAAATTGCAGAGGCGACGCGCGAAACGATCGCTCGCCCAGGCGCATGAACGGCAGCAGTAAGATCAGTTGCAAAGGATAGATCAGCCAATTCACTAACTGGATGGCGGGCAGGTTCAGCCCGAACATCAATGCCGCCGCCACGCACAGGAGCGTGGTCGTGCCCAGCACGGGAAAGACGCCCAGCGTAATCCCAAAAGCCAGGCTCAACGCGATCTTCCCCGGTGTAATCCCCTGAGTCAGAAGTGCGACGATGGGGGCGACCACGCGGCGATGGAAAAAGCCTGGTTTCATGATGCTTTAGAAATCGGTTTCATAATCAGCTCTTGCTCTAACCTTAGAATACGTTGTGAATGCCGTTTCAGATTCGGTGCGGTCCGCTAGGACCGCGCCACCAGCGCCCTTAGTTGCCGTTCCAGCGCAGAAAAATCCTGGAGCAACCGCCAGCGGGAATTTCCGGTTGCCTTCTTCAGATTCAGTTCGGGAGCGCCGCCCAGCCAGAGCGCGGTGCGGCGCGGCGCCTTGCGTTCGACGTAATGCAGTTCCCCCAGAGTGTTCGGATCGGGCGGGGTTGAAAGACCGAGCAAAATCACGTCCGCATTTGTTTTTCGTGCTGCCAGCACGATGTCGGGCGCGGGCAAGTCCGCTCCCACGTAAATCACGCCGAGGCCAGCGGCCGCAGTCAGCATGGCCGCCGTCAGAATCGGAAACTCGTGGCGCTCATTGCTCGGCGAGGCGATCAGCACGCGCGCCGCCGTGTTCGTACGCGAATACGCTCGGATGAATGAGGTTAGCACCGATGCGAGATGCCGCGTCAGGATGTGCTCCTGGGCAACGCTGCACTTGCCTTCATGCCACAGCTTACCCACTCTGCGCATAAGCGGCAGCGCAACCTGATAAACGAAGTCCGTCGGAAGTGCGATGGCCACGGCCAGGCGATTGATTTCGCGATGCGTCGCCTCGGTATCGAAGCGTTCGAGGGCGCGCCAAACCGGGATGAGAATGTCCTCCGAGGCGCGCGCTCTCGCGGCTGGCTTTTCCCCGGCAAATGAAGAACTTTTTTCCAGCATGTGCCGCAGTTGCCGGTCCGCGAGCGTGGCCACTTGTCCAATGGAGTGCCCCTGCGCAAGCGCGCGCCGCAACAGGACCAGCCTCTGGATTTGCTCCTCGGAATAGAGCCGCCCGCGGCCGGCGCGCTTCGGAACCACCGCCTGGTAGCGGCGCTCCCACGCCCGCAACGTGTCGAGCGAAATTCCTGTGAGGTGGGCGGCTGCGGCGATCGGATAAAACTCGGACATTCGACATGATGGTAGCAGTCGCGGCCAACTGTGTCAAATAAATATCATGGACAAAGCATTGACAAATAAAATATCGGTTGATACAAAAGAATCAGCAATCCGGCCCCCTGCCTGCGACCGTACTGACTGATAGAGGTTCCCGTCGTTAAGCGGAAATCCGAGGCAAGCCAAGAAAGCACTGTGATCGAGAGACTGCACCACTACAGCTTCGGGACGGTAGTTCCCTTCGTGCTTTTGCACGTCGGCTGCGCAGGCGTGTTTTTTTTGCCGCTCCGGTGGGACTGGGTGTGGCTCCTGCTGGCGATGTATGGCGTGCGCATGTTTGGCGTTACAGCGGGTTACCACCGCTATTTCAGCCACCGCACCTACAAACTGGGGCGGTGCTGGCAGTTCGTGCTGGCATTCCTCGCCGAGGCGTCCGGGCAGAAAGGCGTTCTGTGGTGGGCCGCGCATCATCGCGTGCATCACCGCAACGCCGATGGCGAGCGCGATATTCATTCGCCTGGCCGGCGCGGCTTCTGGTGGGCTCACGTGGGGTGGGTGCTCTCCAACGAATATGACGAGTACGATCCCGCGCTCATCAAAGACTTCGCGAAGTTCCCCGAATTGCGCTGGCTTGACCGGCACTATCTTGTGCCACCAGTCATTTTAGGCGGCGTGCTTCTGCTGGCTGGCGGGTGGGGTGCTTTCGTCTGGGGGTTTGTGGCGTCGACTGTCCTTTTGTTTCACGGCACGTTCACCATTAATTCGGTGGCGCATCTGTGGGGATCACGGCGATTCGACACTCCGGACGACAGCCGCAACAACTTTGCGCTGGCGCTCCTTACGCTGGGCGAAGGGTGGCACAACAATCACCACAAATTCATGTATGCGTGCCGGCAGGGAATTTGCTGGTGGGAAGTGGACGTTACCTATTACCTGCTGAGAATGCTGAGTGGGCTGGGAGTGGCGCGCGATTTGCGAAGCATCCGCATGCCGATGGCCGAAGGTGAGGCGCGATGAGCCGAATTGCGGTGATTGGCGCGGGAATCGCAGGGATGGCTGTCGCTAACCTGCTCAGCCGGAAGCATGACGTGTGGCTGTTTGAAAAAGAGAAGCGGCTTGGCGGTCACACTCATACTCACGAAATTGAAACCAGCCGCGGCGTCTTGCCTATCGACACCGGTTTCATCGTTCATAACGATCGAACCTATCCGAACCTGGTGCGGCTGTTGCAAAAGCTGGGAGTGGCGCGGCAGGGCAGCGATATGTCGTTTGGCGTCTCCTGCCGCGAAACCGGCTTCGAATACAGCAGCCGCGGCCTCGGCGGTTTTTTCGCTGCCCGCCGCAACTGGTATCGCGTCGGCCACTACCGCTTTCTGGCAGAGATCGTGCGCTTCAACCGCGAGGCGCGCAAGCTTCTACTCGATCCCGCGAACGCAGACCTTACACTTCGCGACTACCTGCACGCGCAACGCTTTCACGGCGACTTCACGCGCTACTATCTGCAACCGATGGCAGCCGCCGTCTGGTCGACTTCGCCCGAGGAGATCGAGAACTTCCCGGCATTCACCTTGGTTCGCTTTCTGGAAAATCACGGGTTGCTGCGATTGACGACGGCGCCGCAATGGTATGCGCTGCAAGGTGGAAGCAGCGTCTACATTGCGCCGTTGACTGCGCCTTACCGCGAACGCATTCGTCTGGGAGCGAGGATCGACGGCGTGACGCGCACCGCGGCAGGAATCGAAATTGGTTTTGACGACCGTCCGGCGGAGTATTTCGACGAAGTCGTATTCGCCTGCCACGCGCCGCAAGCGTTGCAGTTGCTCATGGACGCTTCGCCCCTCGAACGGCAGGTGCTGAACAGTTTTCGCACCAGCCGCAATGAGACTGTGCTGCATACCGATTCACGCTTGCTGCCCCGGCGCCCGGGCGCGCGCGCGTCGTGGAACTATCATCTCGGCACGCGGCGACGAGCGGCCACGCTCACCTATCACATGAACCGTTTGCAAAACCTGCCCACGCGGGAAGATTATTGCGTGACGCTGAACGACACGCAATCCGTGGATGAGCAACGCATCCTGCGCCAGATGACCTACTTCCATCCTCTTTATACGTTGGAAGCGGTGCGAGCCCAGATGCGGTGGCGGGAGATCAGCGGCCGCAACCGCACCCACTTCTGCGGCGCGTACTGGTTCTACGGCTTTCACGAAGACGGGCTGAATTCGGCGATTCGCGTGGCGGAGAAGCTCGGAGTGAATTGGGAGGCCGCATTGGGAGCAAACCCGGAAGTTGAGTGGAGTACGGTGGTGGCTTGCGAGTCCGCGGCGCAACCGGCGCGGCAAGCGGTGGCCCGGTGAAATCTGCAATCTATACCGGCACATTGCGCCATCGCAGATTTAGTCCTGCGCGCCACGAGTTTACTTACCCACTGTTTATGGTGTTCCTGGACATCGACCGATTGCCGGAGCTGATGAAAATCTCTCCGCTTGCGGGCTACAACCGACGCAACTGGGTTGCCTATCACGACCGCGATCATTTCGGCGATCCCGCGAAGAAACTGCGCGAACGCCTGGCGCGCGACGCGGAGCAAAAAGGCTGCGTAATTCCGGACGGGCAAATTTTCCTTCTCACGCACCTTCGCTATCTTGGCTACAACTTCAACCCGGTATCGTTCTTCTACTGTTACGACCGCGCGGATCGGTTGCAGACGATCATGGCCGAGGTGAACAACACTTTCGGCGAGACGCAAAATTACTGGCTCACGAGCGAAGTCGAGCGCCCCGCGGGTGAAAACAAGCGCTATCGCTTTGGCAAGACGTTTCACGTTTCGCCATTTCTGAAGCTGGGGCACGAATACGATTGGACCTTCACGCCGCCGGGCGAGCGCCTGATCAGTCAGAGCGCGAGTTACGAAAACGGCCAGGCGATCTTCGATTCCACGCTGACGATGGAGCGCCGCGAGTGGTCGGGCCGCGAATTACACCGCGCCCTCATTCGTTTCCCGTGGATGACGGCAAAGGTGATCACGGCCATTCACTGGCAGGCGATCCGGCTGCTGCTGAAGCGCGTGCCTGTCGTCGCGCACCCGGGAGCGGGCCATTTTGAGAGCGCGACCGTAAAGCATTTGGGGGCCTCATGGCGAGCGGACTAGCCGCAAAGCTGGCGAAAAAGATATTTCTGAAAACTCTGGCGGGCCTGCGCTTCGGCTCGCTCGAAGTAGTTTGCCCCGACGGCACGTACAACTTCGGCCAACCGGGCCCTGCGGACGAAAACGCTTCGCCGCACGCAGTGATCGCGGTGCATGAAGATCGTTTCTTCCGGTGCGCACTTTTGGCGGGAGACGTTGGCGTCGGCGAAGCGTACATGGACGGAGACTGGTCGACTCCCGACTTGGTGGCGGTGGTACGCCTTGCCGTTCGCAACCTGGAGCAACTGGACAACAGCAATCGCCTCTTCACCGCCTTCCGCAGAGTGGCAGACCTGATCGAGCACCGGCGCCGACCCAACACGGAGGCGGGCAGCCGACGCAACATCGCCTACCATTACGATCTTGGCAATCAGTTTTATCGCCTTTTTCTCGACCGCAGTCTGGCCTACTCCTGCGCGTATTACGAGAGCCCTGAAGATTCTCTGGAAGAGGCGCAGATCCGCAAGTTCGACCGCATCTGCCGCAAACTGCAACTGGAAGCGCGCGACCATGTGCTCGAAATCGGCACCGGCTGGGGCGGCTTCGCGGCATATGCGGCCGAGACTTACGGCTGTCGGATCACCACCACCACGATCAGCCGGCAGCAGCACGACCACGCGCGCGAGCTGTTTTTGCGCAGTAGAGCTGGCGAGCGCATCGAACTTCTGTTCGAGGACTACCGCAACCTGACCGGCGAGTACGACAAGATCGTCAGCATCGAAATGTTCGAGGCCGTCGGCTACGATCACTACGACGATTACTTTGGAGCGTGCGATCGGCTGCTCAAGCCCGACGGCAGCATGCTGCTCCAGACGATCACGATCCTGGAGTCGAAATTTCAGCAATACCGCCGGCAGAGCGACTGGATCCGCAAGTACATCTTTCCGGGAGCAGAGTTGGCGTCGGTCGCCGGCATCCAGCAATCGCTGGCGCGAACTACGCGCATGCAGCTTTTCCATACGGAAGACATCGGCCCGCACTACGCCGTCACATTGAGAGAATGGCGCCGTCGTTTTCTGGAGCGACTACCCGAAGTGCGGCATCTCGGCTTCGACGAACGCTTCATCCGCATGTGGGATTATTATCTGGCGTACTGCGAAGGCGCGTTCCGCGAGCGCTACATTGGCGACGTGCAACTTGTGCTTGGCAAAGCGGCCAGTAGAATTCGCTTAACGAACGCACCGGAAATGCAACTGGCGTGGCAGGAGAAATCACAATGACGAATAACGCTCTGATGGCCGCACTTTTTCTCGTGGTCTTCGCAGTGACGCCGCTGGCAGTCATGGCCTCGCCGGTGCCGCCGGTGGGCAGCATGGCTCCCGAATTCACGCTCCCCTCGCAGGAAGGCGCGCCTATCAGCCTGAAGGACTATCGCGGCAAGTGGGTGGTCTTGTATTTTTATCCCAAGGATTTCACCAGCGGCTGCACGATCGAGGCGCATAACTTTCAGCGCGACCAGGCGCAGTACCAACAAAAAGGTGTTGTCGTGCTCGGCGTCAGCGTCGACAGCGCGGACTCGCACAAGCAGTTCTGCACGAAAGAAGGATTGAACTTTAAACTGCTGGCCGATACCGACCACAAGGTTTCGAGCGCCTATGGTTCGCTGACGAATCTCGGCCTGGTGAAATTCGCCTCCCGGCACACCTTCATCATTAATCCGGAGGGTAAGATTGTGAAGGTTTTCACCGAGGTCAATCCCAATCAGCACAGCGCCGAGGTGTTGTCGGCTCTGGCAGAATTACAAAAGTAAGTTACGAAATAAGCGGCGAGAAACAGGTGGCAAAGCGACCCTTGTTCAGTGCCCGGACGCGCTAGTCGGCAACGGGGAACCGCGTCACTTTGTCCCGAAACGGTTTTTCAGAACGCCCCACCTTATTTTTCAGTCAGTTACCCAGCCGGCCATGGTGCAGGCGGCTGTCGCAGGCCAATTTGTCCCATCCCGCGGAAAATCCCGCTCGAGATATCTATTGAAAACAAAAGGGTTACGCCACGATCGTTGGCGTTCGAATTGCCTTACTAGGGCAGGCGCGCGAGCCGTGTCCGATAGCACCGATCTCGCTATTAGCCAGAGGAAATTATGAACAAAGCCAAAACAAAACTTGCAAGTACCACAGGGGGGCGCGGAGCGGTCACTTTCAGCGCAGCCTGGGGACGAGTTCTCGCAATACTCGTGCTTGCGCTTTCGGCGTTGCCGTCGTATGCCGGGGGCAGAGGCCCGAGTTTCAAACATTCGCCCGACCTCGAAAGCTATGCAGGATCGACGGGATGGGTCACGGTCAACGTACAGTTCAAGAAGATGCCCGCTAGCACTGCCTTCAAAAAGTGGCAGATGGGCGGCGCTAAGCTGGGCAATCGCTACCGGTCGATCTCGGCGGCCACGATGCGGATTCCGGCCAGCATGCTTCCGATGCTTGAACAGGACCCCTCGGTGGTTTATGTTACCCCGGACCGTACGTTCAAGATGACGGCGAATCCTACGATGGAGGAATACGCTACGGCCATCGAGGCAGATGTCGCGGCGTCGCAGTACGGGCTAACCGGCTCGGGCGTTGGCGTGGCGCTGATTGACAGTGGCGTCGCAGCGCATGCCGACCTTGGCAGCGGCAGCAACAGCCGCGTGGTGTACAGCCAAAGCTTTGTGGCGGGCGACACGACGACCTCGGATAAGTACGGACACGGAACGCACGTCGCCGGTTTGATCGGCGGCAGCGGCGCCGGGTCTGGATCCGCCAATGGCTACCCGGCTACATTTGCCGGCATGGCCCCTGGCGTTAACATCATCAATCTGCGCGTGCTCGATCAAAACGGGTCAGGTACGGACAGCGGCGTGATTGCAGCCATTGACGAGGCCATCTCGCTGAAGAGCACCTACAACATCCGGGTCATCAACATGTCGCTGGGGCGCCCGGTGTTTGAGAGCTATACGCTCGATCCGGTGGACCAGGCGGTGGAAGCGGCCTGGAAGGCTGGGATCGTCGTCGTAGCTGCTGCCGGCAACAGCGGACGCTTCGCTCCAACCAATGGCTTCGCCACCATCGTCGTTCCGGGGAACGATCCTGCCGTCATCACGGTGGGAGCGACCATGACGGAGCTGACAGCGACACGGGTGGACGACCAGATCACCAGTTACAGTTCCAAAGGCCCGACCACGCTGGACCACATCTGCAAGCCGGACTTGGTCGCGCCCGGCAACGCTCAGGTTTCCTTGCGGGTGGCGGGCAGCACGCTCGACACAGCCTATCCACAATATGAGGTGACGCCGACCAGCGGAACCTCCAAGTATTTTGTGCTGAGCGGCACGAGCATGGCGACGCCGATTGTAAGCGGCGCAGTCGCGCTCTTGCTGCAGCAGAATCCGTCTCTGACGCCCGATCAGGTGAAAGCGCGCTTGATGCGGACGGCGTGGAAGGGCGTTGGGCAATACACCTTCTCCCACGACCGCCTCGGCAACCTTTACAACAACGAGTACGATCTGTTCACTTACGGAGCGGGGTATTTGGATATCGATGCCGCGCTCGCCGATACCAACGTCGCAACGGGGCTAGCGCTTTCCCCGACGGCGCTCCAAAACTCGAACGGCTCGGTCACGATCGCGAATACGACTCTCGACTCAAACTTCGCGGGCAGCAGCGTGGTCTGGGGCGCAAACTCAGTGGTTTGGGGGACCTCGGTGGTTTGGGGTTCCAGCGTGCTCTCGGCCAATTCCGTGGTCTGGGGGGCCACCAGCGTCGTTTGGGGAGCAACCTCCGTTACTGGCGACAGCGTGGTCTGGGGTGCAACTTCTAACGTAGCCAGTGCAACCTCGGCACTGAGCGATGGCGATCCGGGAGACAACTAAGCACAAACCCGATTAACTATTCGGAGATACTTATGACAAATACCATGCCCAATAAAGCAAAGGCCTTGATCGGAATGGTGGCTGTCGCGAGTTTGTGCCCGGTGTCGTTCGGAGTCATAAACTGGCACACACCTGCATGGCCCCAGTTGGCAGTGCTCATGTTCGCCGCGGTATTGACCTCGCGGCTGAAAGTGAAGCTGCCTGGAATGACGAGCACGATGTCTGGAAACCTGCCCGTTATTCTGCTGGGAGTCACGCAGTTCGGATTGTTCGGCAGCCTGCTGGTAGCGTTTACAGCAGCGATCGCGCAGTCCTTCGGTTCCGGCAAACAAATCAAAGCGGTTCAATTCCTGTTCAACACCTGCACTCTGATGAATGCCTGCGGACTCGCGTACCTGGCGTATCACAGCCGGTTGTTTGCGGCGTACGAAAGTGGTCCGGCGCTCGCGCTGATTCTGGCGGCGGCGCTGTACTTCCTGGCGAACACCGCGCCGGTGGCCGGCATCATCGGTCTGACAGAAAACAGCAATCCGTTTACCCTGTGGCACAAAGTCTTCTTGTGGTCGTTCCCGAATTACGTGATTGGTGCGGGACTGACTGCAATCGCTTCTTTGTTCACAGCCACTGGCCTGGCGACAATTGCAACCCTGATGGCGGTCCTGTTCGGCGTCTACAAGTCTTACAAGATGTATGTAGACCGCGCCGAAGAAGGACAGCACAAGGCTTTCGCGATGGCGGCCGGCCACTAAACCCAACTCAAACCAAATAACCGCGCGCAATCCGAAAGGATTGCGCGCTTTGCTTTTGGGGCTGCAAGGGTTTTTTACCCGCCTATGCGGAGCGAACTTCCTGCTGATACATGGCGGCCAGGGCTGCATCTACACTGGAGTAGAGGTCGAGGACCGAGATGAGGTTGGTGCTCTCGAAAAGGCCGCGAACGGAATCACTGGGACCGGCGAAGGTCAGGGCGTAACCGGCGGCGTCGGCCCACATGTGAGTCAATACGAGTTCGCCAAGAGCAGCGGTATCGAGGGCTTGCACACCTTCGAGGTTCACAACCATGCGGCGCGTGGTGGGGAGCACGTCGCAGATGAAACCAGAAAGGGCGCGCGCCTCGGGATCGAAAATGCCGGTGTTCTGACAATGAAGGACCAATGTACCGCCGCAGGCAGCTTCTATGCTGACCTTTAAGATATTTCCTTGTGGAGCTGCGTTTGCGCCCGGCGCAGGAGCGCGAGTGGCGCTTGATTTGGCAGCGATGGTTGACCCTGGATGCTGTGACTTCATGGCGACAAACGTAGTCGGAAATGGAGAGTAGATGGTTGCGGTGAGATGAAAATCCTGTCAAATCCTGGGGCGCAGTTTTATTGCAGCAGCCATTTTTGCGGCTCGGCGACGGCAGCGGCGAGATCGCGCATGAATTCGGCGGCGCGCGCGCCATCGATTACGCGATGATCGCTGGAAAGCGTCAGCGTGATCATGGGGCGGACGGCGGGTTGCCCCGCGACGGCCACCACGCGGTCGGTGATACGGCCAGCAGCCAGGATGGCAACCTGCGGCGGCGTGATGATCGCGGTGAAGGCATCGACGTCAAACATCCCAAGATTGCTGAGGGTGAAGGTGCCGCCCGCGAGGTCGGAGGGCTGGAGGCGGCTGGCGCGGGCGCGCTCGGTGAGTTGGTGACGCTGCAATGCGATGGCGCCGAGCGGGCCCTTATCGGCGTAGGTGATGACGGGCGCGACGACGCCATCGGCGACCGCGATGGCGAGGCAGATGTTTATGTCGGAATTGGGGCGCACCTTGCCGTCCAACCAACTCGCATTCATGCGGGGGTGCCGGGCCAGCACGCGAGCTATGAGACCGATTAGCAGATCGGAGAGCGAGAGCTTGACGCGATAAGATTTTTGGACCGAGGCACTGAGGTCGTGGCGTGCGGCGAGGAGCGCGCTGGTGTCGAGTTCGCGAGCCAGAAAAAAGTGCGGGATGGTGGTCCAACTTTGCGTGGTGCGCTCGGCCATGAGACGCGCGACGGGGCTGCTCCTGGGCAGGAGTACGGCGTTCTTGGCGGCCAAGGGCGACTGATCGGCCGCGGCAGGCGCCAGGTCTGTTGCCGGCCTTGCTTCAGCGGCCGCGAGAACATCGGCGGCGAGGATTTCTCCCGCAGGACCGGTACCGCGGAGTTGGGCAGGATCGATGCCGTGCTCGGCCGCGAGGCGACGGGCCTTCGGAGAAATCTTGACGCGGGCGGAATCGGAGCGAGGCGCGACAACTGACTCAGCGGTGCGAGCGGCGACGATGGCATTTGCAAGATTGGTTGCGGCGACTGCGGGAACAACGTGGCCATAACCGTTGGTGGGTACGGCTTCTCCGGGCTTGAGAATCCAGGCAATGGTGCGCCCGACTTGAACTTCGTCGCCGGGTTGCGCGGTGATTCCAGCGAGGACGCCGCCTTCTGGCGATTCAACTTCCATGACGGCCTTGTCGGTCTCGACCTCGAGGAGGGGTTCGCCTTTGGTCACAGGTTCGCCTTCACGCTTGAGCCAGGAGATAAGCTTGCCAGTTTCCTGGGCCATTCCGAGGGCGGGCATGACGACGCTGATGGGCATAAATCGGGGCGACAGGCTGAGCCCGTCTCTACTAAGAGTTTGGGAATGCGGCGCGGAGAATTCTCCCTACGAAAATTTCCCGCACGAAAAAATCCTTAATACAAAACAGAAATACAAAACAGAAATTCTCAGTCGGTCACGCCGACTCGTTCTTGCCTTGAACTGGCTTCAATCATTTCGCGGACGTGCGCGCTCGGAGCGGACTCGGTCTCGCGAATCGCCGGGAGCGGGCCGTTTACCGTGAAGTAGTGGCGGCCGGCGACCAGCAACTCCTCCGCGGGAAAGCGCGTAATCACCTCGTGTCCAGTTTCTGTGACGACGATTTCTTCTTCGATGCGCGCGGCGCTCCAGCCATCGGTCGAGGGCCAGAAGGTTTCGAGCGCGAAGACCATGCCCGGCTGGATTTCGGTGGGGTGTTCGAACGAAACGAGCCGGCTGATCACCGGCTTCTCCCAGATGGCGAGGCCGATGCCGTGGCCATATTGCAAGGCGAAACAGGCTTCTTCATTAGGGAAACCAAATTCCTGGGCCTTGGGCCACACGGCGGCAATTTCGGCGGTCGTGCGGCCGGGGCGCACGAGTTCGATCGCGGCATCGAGATATTCGCGGCAACGCTTGTAGGCGTCATTCATCGCGTGCGAGGCATAGCCGATCGTGAAACAGCGGTAATAGCAGGTGCGATATCCCATGTAGGAATGAAGAATGTCGTAATAGACGGGGTCGCCGGGACGAAGGACGCGATCGGAGAAGACGTGGGGATGGGGGTTACAGCGCTCGCCGGAGATGGCGTTGACGGCCTCGACGTATTCGGAACCAAGATCGTACAGAACCTTGCTGACCAGGCCAACGGCTTGATTTTCGCTCATGCCGGGCTTCATGGCGCGATAGAGCTCGTCGTAGGCGGCGTCGACCATCATGGCGGAGGTGTTGAGAAGCGCGATTTCGTCGCGCGTCTTGATGAGGCGGGCTTCCGACATGAGGGCCTGGCCGTCGACGACGGTGATGCCCTCTTTTTGCAAAGCGAAGAGAACGGGCAGTTCGATGATGTCGATGCCGACGGGATCTTTGTGGAGGCCGCGCATTTCGAGTTCGATGCGAATCTTCTTAGCGACATCTTCGGCACGGCCCATCTCGGGCGTCATGGCGCCGCGCAGCATGGAAATGCCGGGGCGGGAGCGCTCGCCGAGCCACGGACAATGCAGTTGATGATGGCGCGCGGCCGAGCCGAAGTCCCAGAGGATGGGCTCGTCGTTTTGCGGTAGCAATGTGAAGCGGTTCGCCTTGTCCTGCGCCCAGGTGCCGATGTGCGTCGCGGTGAGGTAGCGCACATTGTTCATGTCGAAGCAAAGGAGCGCACCCATTTCGGATTTGGCGAGAAGATACTTGGCGCGGGCAAGGCGCTCGCGGCGCAGGCGGTCGAAGTCTACGCGATTTTCCCAATCGACTGCCATGGTGCCGTAAGTTGGAAGAGCCATGATGAAAACTCCTAGCGCCCGCACATTTTGCGGGCGGCTTCAAAAACCGTTTGCTCCGTTGGCACCGTCATATCTTCGAGCGGCGGCGAAAACGGAATTGGAACGTGCATCGCACCCATGCGTTTTACGGGGGCGTCCAAATCGTAAAATGCGCCGGCCGCAATCAACGAGGCAATTTCGGCGGTGACGCCGTAGCGCTCGTAGCCTTCATCGAGCACAATGGCTCGCGAAGTTTTGCGCGCCGACTGGATGAGCGTGTTTTCATCGAGCGGCCACAAGGTGCGCGGATCGACGACTTCGGCGCTTATGCCGATTTCTTCGAGCATCGCAGCCGCGCCCAGCGCCACCTGCACCATGCTGCTGGTGGCGACGAGTGTGATGTCTTCGCCCTCGCGTTTTACATCGGCGACGCCGAGCGGCAGCGTGTAATCGGCCGCGGGTACGTGTCCCTTGAGCTTGTACATCATCTTGTCTTCGAAAAAGACGACGGGATTGTCGTCGCGAATGGCGGTTTTCAGCAGACCCTTCGCGTCGTAAGGCGTCGAAGGCAAAATGACCTTCAATCCGGGAACGTGACAAAACCACGCGTGCAGCGACTGCGAATGCTGCGCGGCTGAGCGGCGGGTCGCGCCGAGAGTGGTGCGCATGACCATGGGCGCTTTCCAGTGGCCGCCGGACATGTAATGAACTTTGGCGGCCTGGTTCACCATCTGGTCCATCGTCAGGGTAATGAAATCGCCGAACATGATGTCGACGATGGGGCGCATGCCGGTCATGGCGGCACCGACGGCGAGGCCGGTGAAACCAGCTTCGGAGATGGGTGTATCGAGAACGCGGTCCTTGCCGAACTCTTCGAGCAGGCCAGCGAGCACTTTAAAGGGCGTGCCGGCTTCGGCGACGTCTTCGCCGAGAATGCAGACGGTGGGATCGCGGCGCATCTCCTCGGCGAGGGCCTCGCGGATGGCCTGCGCAAATGTTATCTCACGCTGATCGGTCGTGACGGACATCTCAGGCATAGACGTCCTCGGCGACTTCGTCGGGTGACGGATAGGGAGTTGCCATCGCGAACTCGACGGCTTTTTTCATCTCGGTTTCGACCCGGGCCGATAATTCGTCAAGCTCTTTTACCGTGGCAACTTTTTGCTCGATCAGCCATTTTGCGAAATTCGCGATGGGATCGCGTTCGGTCTTCCAGGTTTGCTCTTCCCGCCTGGAACGGTAGTACTCACGATTGATATCGCCGACGTGGTGCCCGTGATAACGATAAGTATTGCAAAGCAGAAACCCCGGGCCGGCGCCGCGGCGGGCTCGCTCGACGAGAATCTGTGCGTGCTCATAAACGGCGCGCACATTTTGCCCATCGACGCTGGCGGCATGCAGGCCGAACGCAGTGGCGCGGGCGAGGATGTCGCCGGCGGTCGTCTCGGAAAAGTGCGTGTACTCGCTATAAAGATTGTTCTCGCAAACATAGATGACGGGCAGTTTGAAGAGCTCGGCGAGATTCATCACTTCGTAAAGAACGCCCTGGCCGAGCGCGCCTTCTCCGATGAAGCAAACCGAAACGCGGCCATTGGCAAGGCGTTTGGCGGAAAACGCGGCCCCGGTGGCGATGCCGGCGCTGCCGCAGACGATGGCGTTGGCGCCCAGGTTGCCGGTGGCGGGGTCGGCGATGTGCATGGAGCCGCCTTTGCCTTTGCAGTAGCCGGCTTTTTTGCCGAGCAGTTCGGCGAACATGAGGTCGGGAGACGCGCCTTTCGCCAGGCAATGTCCATGCCCGCGATGCGTGCTGGTGATGTAATCGGTGCGCTCGAGCGTTTCGCAGACGCCGACGGCAACGGCTTCTTCTCCGATGTAGAGATGAGCAAGGCCGGGCATGAGGGCGCGGGTATAAAGTTCGTTGACCTGATTTTCAAAAAAGCGGATGGCGAGCATCTGGCGATACATGCGCAGCCACAACTCGGCTTTTTCAATCACTTGCGGAGTGGGCGCGAGGGAGGTCATTTCTGAACTCCCGACATCCTCGCCAGCACATCGAAGACGACCGCGAAATCGAGTTTTTCCCAGCCCATACCGCGGGCGGCGGTGAGGAACTCATTGCTGAGGGCGGTGGTGGGAACGGGGACGTTGAGTTTGCGGCCCATCTCCATGGCGAGAATCAGATCCTTCTGCATCATGTTGACGTCGAACCACGCCTCTTCCGGTTGCTGAAGGACGAAGGGGCCGCGATATTGAATCATGGGCGAGGCGACGGCGCTGTGGGTGAGAACATCGACGGCAACTTCGCGAGGAATGCCGCTCTTTTCCGCGAGCAGCACGCCTTCCGAGAAGGCGAGCATCTGCACGGCGAGGCTGAGATTGACCGCGATTTTCATGGCGAGGGCGACGCCGTTGTCGCCGACGTGCGTTACCTTGGGGCCAATATCGAGGAGGAGCGGCTTGAGGCGCTCGAAGGTTTCTTTGCGGCCGCCGACCATGACGGAGAGCTTGCCCTCTTGCAGCGTGATGACGCTGCCGGAGACCGGGGCATCAATCATATCGGCACCCTTCTCGCGAATTTTGGCGGAGAGAGCCCGGCTGACGTCGGGACTGACGGTGCTCATGTCGATGTGAAATTTGCCGGGAGAAATGGCGGCGAGCAACCCGTCGGGGCCGTCGGTGACGGCGGCGAGCGCGGCGGCGTTGGTGACCATGGTGAAAGTAATGTCGGAGGCCGCTGCCACGTCCTTCGGCGAGGCGGCAAATTTCATTCCGCGGTCGATGAGCCACTGCGCTTTCGAGCGCGTGCGGTTGTAGCCGGTGACGGTGTGTCCCTTATCGAGCAGGCGGCTTACCATGTTGCCGCCCATGACACCGAGGCCGATGAATCCCAGATTCGCCATAACTATCGGGCGCCCTTTCGCCGGTCAGGAAATTCGTTTTGACCGCGGCGGTTTTTTCACCGTGGTTGCCGAGTCCGCAAGCACCTGTTTCAGATGTGCGCGCATCGCGTCGCGCGCTTTTTCCGGATCGCGTTTTTCAATGGCCGCGAGAATGCGCTTGTGATGGAACTGACCGCGCTCCGGGCCGCCGGCGATGGTGAAGATGCGCGCACGCTGCTCGCGCAGGAGGCCGACGATGGAATCGAGCATCGACAAGATGAGCGGATTGCCTACGGCCTCGGCCAGCGCAAGATGAAAATCGAGATCGGCCTCGACGAACGCGTCGGGATCATCCAGGTTGCGATCCATGATCGCGACGGCTTCACGCATGGTGGAGACAAGCTGCTCCTCGATGCGGGTGGCGGCGAGAGCGGCGATCTCGGGCTCGAGCACCTGACGCAGTTCGGCCAAATGAGCCGAGCCTTCCTGCTGATTGATGCGAATCATCAGATCGAGCGATTGGCGAATGGCCTGCGAAGTGCCATTGGTGATAAAAGTGCCGCGGCCGGAATAGGCCTCGACCAACCCTTTTTCGCGCAGGGTTTTTACGGCTTCGCGGACGGCGGTGCGGCTCACACCAAAGCGCTGGGCGAGGTCGCGCTCGGCGGGGAGTTGATCGCCGGGCTTGAGCTGGCCATTGAGGATGGAGTCTTCAACCTGCCGCACGATCTGTTCAAAGAGGCGCGAGGTCTTGACGGCGCGGTAGGCGGGAGGGCCGAGAGTATCCGATTGTTCGCTGCGCATTTGGCTCCCGATCCAAGAAATTTCCCCGCAGAGGTCTAGCGGTCATACCAATCTACCACAACATGGGCAGTCCGCGTTCGCGTTTTGTTTCCATAACTGAATGCCGCGCCGCTCGATTTGCCCCACTGTTTTTTGCGCCGGTTGCGAACCTGGGGCGCTTTCCCCGCGACTACTGCACCCACACGGTCTTGATGTTCACGAACTCGCGAATTCCCTGCACCGAGAGTTCGCGGCCGTGGCCGGAACTTTTCACGCCGCCAAAAGGCACGCGTGGATCCGACGCCACCATTTTGTTGAGAAACACCATGCCGGCTTCGAGTTCATTGATGAAGCGCTCGGTTTCGGCGGGGTCGTTGGTCCAGGCGCTGGCGCCGAGGCCGAAGCGAACATCGTTAGCGATGCTAATGGCCTGATCGATATTCTGCACGCGGAATATGGAGGCCACCGGGCCAAAAAATTCTTCTTTATAGGCGGGCGAGTCTTTTGGAATATTCGTGAGCACGGTGGGCGCATAGAAACTGCCGGGCCGGTCGAGGGGATGACCGCCGATGAGCAGGCGCGCGCCCGCGGCGATGGATTTTTTGACGTCGGCATCGAGCGTGGTGACGGCATCGGCGTTGGCCAGTGGACCGAGTTGCGTGTTGGGGTCGAAGGGATCGCCGATGCGCAGAGCCGACATGCGGCTGACGAACTTGCGTTCGAACTCATCGGCAATTTTTTCCGAGACGATAAACCGCTTGGCAGCGATGCAAGATTGACCGTTGTTCTGAATGCGCGCTTCGACGGCGGTTGCGACGGCGGCGTCAAGATCGGCGCTGGGCATGACAATGAACGGATCGCTGCCGCCAAGTTCGAGCACGACCTTCTTAATGCGCTTGGCGGCGGAAATTCCGACCTGAATGCCGGCCTGCTCGCTGCCGGTGAGCGTTGCGGCGACCACGCGCGGGTCGTTAAGAATGCCATCGACGGGCGCGGAGCCGATGAGCAGGGTCTGAAAAACGCCCGCAGCAAAACCGGCGCGTAGAAGAATCTCTTCGATCTTGAGCGCGCACTGGGGAACATTGGAGGCGTGCTTGAGCAGCCCGACATTGCCCGCCATGAGCGCGGGTGCGGCAAAGCGCAGGACTTGCCAGAAGGGAAAATTCCAGGGCATGACCGCGAGGATGGGGCCGAGGGGCAGATAGCGGATGAAACTGCGGCGAGCGCCGGTTTCGACGATCTCGTCGGCAAGGAATTTCTCCGCATGTTCGGCATAGTAGCGACAGCCGCTGGCGCATTTGAGGGCTTCGCCGACGGCGGCCTTGAGGGGCTTGCCCATCTCAAGGGTCATGAGGCGGGCGCACTCGTCTTTTTCTTCTTCCAAAATCTGAGCGGCGCGCAACATCTTGGCGGCGCGATCGGAGAACGATGTTTTGCGATGGGCCTTGAAGGCGGATGCCGCGAGCTGTAATTTTTCTTCAATCTGTTGCGCGGTCAGCGGCTCGAAGGTCTTCACCAGCTCGCCGGTCGCAGGATTGATGGTGGCAATGGCCATAGCGATATGATTCCTCCCCGCGCTGGGCGGGAATTTTATGAAGCGTTGCTTGCCGAGCGGGCAAGCTGTATAACGGTCGGACCACAATACTACTTGACGGGTAGGCCACGTCAAGGCTATATCTTCCAATCGTTATTTTTTGTACCACGACGCGATGCGCAAAAAAACATAAGTTTGTCCCTCGGAGGTCGTTATGCACTTTCCCCCGAAAGGCGTTTCGGTGTTTGCCCTGCTTCTGGCGCTGGCCGCACCGGGTCCTCTATTCTCACAAACCACAACGGGCCGCATCCTGGGAAACGTCACCGATGCGACCGGCGCTGCGGTCGCGGGCGCCAATCTCACCATCACCGACGTCCAGCGCGGTACCACTCGCGCCGTCACCACCGACGCTTCGGGAGTTTACACCGCCTCCGAATTGCAACCGGGCACTTATAAGGTTCGCGCCGAAGCCAAAGGCTTTAAGACCGTGGAGCGCCCCAACATTCCGGTCGAGGTTGCGCGCGATGTCCGCATTGACGTCACCCTCTCGCCCGGACAGGTTTCGGAAACGATCGTGGTCATATCGGAAGTTCCACTCGTCAATAGCACTTCGGCCACCCTGGGCGGGACGCTGAGCAACGCGGAGATCAACGATCTTCCGTTGAATGGGCGCAACTACGAAAACCTATTGCAGTTGCGACCGGGCGTGATGCGGTATCCGGGTGGCGGTTTTTCCACGACCAGCACGGATGGCCTGCGGGCGGAAGACAACGCGTATTTTGTGGAAGGCCTGTTTAATAGCGAGCCTTATTCGGGGCAAGCCATCATCAATGGAGCCGGGATCGCGGGTGACTCGGCGACGATCCTGCCCATTGATTCCATACAGGAATTCAACGTCGAAGAGAATCCGCCGGCCGAATTCGGATGGAAGCCGGGAGCGGTGGTCAACGTGGGACTGAAGTCGGGCACAAATCGCCTGCACGGAAGCGCGTTTGCGTTTGGGCGAGATGGCGTGATGGATGCGCGAAACTTTTTCAATACCACTCCGAATTCCAAGTTGCCGCGAACGCTGGAACAATACGGCGGCAGCGTGGGCGGGCCGATTGTGAAGGACAGGGTCTTTTTCTTCGGCGCCTATGAAGGCCAAATCTATGACGTGGGCAATTCGTTCGGTGGCGTAACGAGTCCATCGATGGTGGCGATGCCGACGGACGGAAGTTGCCTCTTCCTTTCCACAGGCGACTGCACCGATAGTATTCCGAATGCGATCGCCGATCTGCAGGCGGGAGGGATTCCGATCAGCCCGGCCAGCCTGGCCATTGCCGGTTGCGCGCTGTCCGGGGGCAGCGTGACCTGCAACGGGAGCGGGTTTCCGCTGAACAACAATCCCAGCATCAGCATTCCGAACGGATTCGCCAACGACGTGACGGTCTATAACGGCATTGGCAAGGTCGATTTTGTGGCCACGCAAAATCATCGCCTGAGCGCGATGTATTTCTTCGGCAACAACACCGGGACCGTCGAGGATTTCCCCGAGTTGCAATCGAGGTGGCGTTCGGACATTCACACGCGGGCGCAGGTGGTGGGCGGAAGCTGGGCGTGGACGCCGAATTCCTACTGGGTGAATGAGGCGAGGTTTGGATACAACCGGCTCTACCAGCCCACACTGCCGGGCGACCTGGGGACACCGGCTTCGAGCTACGGCTTGGACACGGGTGTCTCGGGGCCAGATACGGGCGGGTTGCCGCGCATCGGCTTCGGCGGTTATTTCACTGGGCTTGGCGCCTTTAAATGGCCGAAATTTCAGGGGCCGGATTCGGTCACTCAATTCATCGACCACGTTTCGTATACCGCAGGCAAGCACGCAATCAAGTTCGGGGGCGAACTGCATCACGATGCGGTGACGAACGGGGCGTTTGGCAACGCGCGCGGCAGCATCACATTTTTGGGCGCGAATACTCCGGACCCGGCGAATCCCGGGCAGACTTTAAATACGACTACTCTGGAGGACTTTTTCTCCGGTGCGCCGCTGAAGGCATCGGTGCTAACGGGAAATCCCACGACGCAGCTGAGCAACTGGGCATACGCGCTGTTTGTGCAAGACGACTGGCGCGTGACCAGGAATGTAACGCTCAACTTCGGCGTGCGCTACGAATTCAATTCGGTGCTGAAGGCAGCCAACAACAAGCTGGGCAACTTCGATCCGGCGCTGGGCATGGTGCAGGTGGGAAAGCAAATCAGCTCTGCGTACAATCCCGACCACAAAAACTTCGCGCCTCGTTTCGGATTTGCCTGGGACACGACCGGAAAAGGAAATACCGTGATCCGCGGCGGCGGCGGGCTGGTGTATGAAGCGGTGAACTGGCAGTCGTTCATCGCGTTCAATAACAGCTTCGGCCTGCAAAACGTGCCGACGGGAGCGATCATCGATAAGGCGGGAGATACATCCGGCGGAAATATTACGACTGGCAACTTGACGGTCTTTCCGAATTTCCCGTGGGACAACGGCCCCATCTATGGCAATCTTGCCGCCACTCAGATTAACTGCTACCTGAGCCCGTGCCCGATCATGTCGGTGGATCGCGGGCTGACGACGCCGTATGTGTGGAACTGGACACTGAGCGTGCAACATGCATTTACTCCGAACCTGACGCTGGAGATGGCGTACGTGGGCAACCACGGCGGGAAGCTGACGGGAATTCGCGACATCAACCAACCGCCAGTGGGCTCGGGATGGCCGGCTTCAGCGGTCGCGCTATGCGTCGCTTCGGGATATACGGACCCAACGTACTGCGCTCCCGACAGCACGGGCGGGGAAGAGGCGAATCGGCCATTCGCAAACAAATTTTCCTATCTGAGCAATATCTTCCAGATGGGCAATGTTTATCGCTCGAACTACAACGGATTGCAGGTGACGCTGAACTCGCGAAACTATCACGGGCTGAACATGGTCGCCGGCTATACGTGGTCGCATGCTCTGGATGACGTGGGAGCGAATTGGGATTTCGGCTACGGCTCTGGATTGCCGCAGAATGCGCATAATCCGGGCGCCGAATATGCGAACAGCGATTTCGATGTGCGGCACCGGTTCACGCTGTCGCTCACGTATGCGATTCCGGGCAAGAAAGGCTATGGTCAGCTTCTTGAGGGATGGGAGTTGAACTCGATCACGACTATCCAGAGTCATCAATTCTGGGGACCGATCGACTTGGGAACGGATGCGGCGGGTACCGGGCCGTTGCCGGTCAGCCCGCCCGCAACTTCTCCGATACGGTGGAACTTCTTTGGCAATCCCAATGATTTCAAGTCGGGTCCGAACGGCATTCCATATTTTCCGGGACAGCAGACGCTGGGGTCGCCAACCGCGAACACGCAGTGCAATGCCGAGGCGCTCGCGCTGGATGGAGGAAATCCGGCGGGTCCGGCGAGCACGGCGCTGAACCTGTTCGGCTGCTATGCGCAGGGCAATTCGGTGATGATCCCACCGGCGCTGGGCTCGTTCGGGAACATGGGGCGGAATACTTTTCCAGATACGGGCTTCTGGAACGTGGATTTTTCCGTGGCCAAGAACTGGCGCTTCACCGAGCGCGTGCATGGGCAATTCCGGGCGGAGTTCTTTAACATTTTTAACCATCCCAATCTGGCCAATCCATACGGTGGACAAAACGGGTTCGGATTTAACGACCCTTCAGTGCAACCGTTTGGGTGCGCGTGCGCCACGCCCGATGTGGCCGCGGCCAACCCGGTAATTGGGTCGGGTGGCAGTCGCGCGGTGCAGTTAGGTTTGAAAATTACGTTTTAGTTGGGCACTCCTCCCCCAACGATGGGGCCGGAGAGACCTCCTCCGGCCTCATTTTCTCGGAAAGGAAGTTCGGCAGTGGCGCATTCAAGTCATTTCTCATACTCGAGGAAGTTTGCGTTTCGTGTTTGCGTGGTCGCACTTATGAGCGCGGCGGTCGCAGCTCAAGAAATCTCAATGCAGGAAATTGAAAAGCGCGAGCGGAGCATCGAGGAAATCAAGACGGAGGCGGTTCATCGGGCGGAAGTGGGTCAGTATCCTCTCATCGGTTTGGATCCCGCCGACGTAAGGGAAGCGGTCGCGTCGATCCACGGCAAAGACAAAGACGAATGGGCCGCGGCTTTCATGGGCGTCGCCGACCGCTATATGAACGAGGCCAGGGCGCAGGAGAAAAGCGACCCGGGGAAGGCCAATGCCGACTACGTTCGCGCGTGGCGGTTGTATTCGTTTGGACGCTGGCCGGTTCCGGCGTCTCGCCTTAAGGAGCAGTCGTATAAAAAAGCGATCGAAGCGTTTCTAGCGCACGCCCGGTTCTGGGATCCGCCGCTGGAGATCGTAAGGATTCCGTTTGAAGGCAAAGAAATCATCGGCTATTTGCGGCTGCCGAAGAACGCTGCGGGCCGCGTTCCGCTGGTGCTCGCGGTAAATGGGCTGGACAGCCGCAAGGAAGATCTGGCGGAAAGCTTCAGCGCAATTCTCCCGTTCGGGGTCGGATATTTGGCGGTGGATGGACCGGGCACCGGGCAAAATCCCATCAAGGTCAGCGAAAACGCCGAGCGCATGCTGTCGCGAGTGCTCGACTACATCGCGACTCGCCCCGAAATCGACACCACGCGCGTGGCGATGCACGGCGTGAGTTGGGGCGCATATTGGGCGACGAAGATGGCAATCGTGGAACGGGCCCGCCTACGAGGAGCGAGCGCGCAGTCTCCGCCGGTCGACAAGTTTTTTCAAAGAGATTTTCTAATGAGCAATTTGCTGGGCAACCGCGAGTATCTGTTCGACCAGGTGCCCGCGCTGATGGCCATTTTCGAGAATGTGCATACGGTGGACGAACTGGCCGCAACGCTGGCGAAGATGTCGCTCATCAAGCAGGGCCTGCTCGGCAAGCCGATGGCGCCGATGCTCATTCTCGCCGGAGTGAAGGACACGCAGGTTCCAATCTCGGATATTTATCTGCTGATGGATAGCGGTGACGTCCCGAAAACAGCGTGGATCAATCCGAGCGGAGGACACCTGGGCCGGCAGGTAGGGGTGTGGCCCGATCCCCGAATCTTCAGGGAGGTCATCATTCCGTGGCTCGTCCGAATTCTGGAGCCACCGGCCACGCCCCTACCTTCAACCGAAGTTCACTAATTGTCGCGCGTCAGACAGCGGAGCTGACGACGCGCGTTTGAGGCGGCAAACTGCGACCTCAAAAGTTTACGCTGTCGCCGCGGCCATGTGCGTCTTCCTCGTAGCCCGAACGTGGTGCTTGACGTGGTGTACCGGCTTCTCGGCATGGTGCCCGTTGGAAGGCTTCACGATTGCATCCATCAAGGCTTTTTGCGCATCGACGTAGCTCTTCACCGCTTCGCGGGCGAGTTCGCCCATCGGAACGAAGGGCGACGTTTGCAGCAGATCGAGAGTCTTGCCCGCCGCTTTCACGCTGCCGTTCATCTGCTTCCCGGCGACGTCGACCAACTTCTTCTGCGCATCGATAAAGGATTGCGTCGCCTGGCGCGCGACCTCCGAGAGCTCGGTTTTCTTCAGCTTTTTGGCGCCATTCGTAGCCTTGCTCCCCGTCGCTTTGGAGGTCTCTTCCGCCAGTACGTCGAGCAGGTGCTTTTGCGCCTTGACGAAGTTCTCCATGCACTCGCGAGTCAGGTCGAGGAGATGCTCGGGCTGGTAGGGCTTGCGCGCCTTGGCGGCGTCCATCCAGAGGTGAGTCTGCTTGCCGGCAATTTTCAGAAACTCTTCCTGCATGTCGATCAGGGTGTCTACGCTGCGGCGCAGCAGATCGACGGCGGCGATGCGGCGCGGGCAGTCGCCCACGCGCTCTTTGATTCCGCTCATGAGAATTTCGTTCTGTTGCTTGCCGAGGTCGAGCAGAACCTTCTGGCCATCGAAGAAATTCGCCAGGCCGTCGCCGGCGATTTCGCTGAGAATAGTGGTAGGAGAGTGCTGCGGATTCGATAATTGCTCACGGATTACGTGCATTACGTTCGCGTTCTGCCGCATCGCAAGGTCGACCAGAATGCGCTGCGTCGCAAAAAGCGTCTGCGCTCCCTGCTGCGCCCATCCCGAGAGCATAGAGATGACCGAGGGATCTTTCGCGTGGGTGGATTCGTGCCTGGTTGCTACTGCCATATAAATGCCTCCGATTGCTGCATTGCAGCATTCAACAAAAAGATACAATTTCAACGCGCTTATGTCAAGGGATTCCTGCTACGATTTTGCGTGGCATCACTCGGCGAGGCTGGCTCAATGAAACCACCCATTGTCATCAAGAAATATGGAAACCGGCGGATGTACGATACGGCGGCCAGCCGGTATGTGAACCTCGACGATCTGGCGGCAGCGATTCGCGAGGGTGGAGAGGTGCAGGTGGTGGATGCGAAAACCGGCCAGGACCTGACCCGCGTGACTCTGACGCAGATCATTACCGAGGATGCGAAGGACAGGCCCACGGGCCTGCCGCTCGAACTGCTGCGCCAGTTGATCCTCGCCTCCGATCAGGTGCGGCAGGAATTTCTCTCGTGGTACCTGAAGTCGGCCTTCGACACGTATCAGAAGGTGCAGGATGCGGTGCAGAACCGGTTGAGCGAGGTGCAGTCCGCGATCTTGTCGCCGGTGGACGTAATGAAGCGATTTCTGGGCACGGAAGGTGCAGTGCAGCAAGCCTCTTCGGGCTCAGAGGTGGACGCGCTGCGCAAGCGCGTGGCAGAACTTGAGGCGCGGCTGGCAACGCCCGGACGGAAGAAAGCCAGGACTGGCGCGAAACGAAAGGCGAGACGAAAGCGATGAGGGGCGCGCTCGCTTGCGAATCCAGGCCGTCTCTAGGGCGTGGAATCGTCTACTGCGGAGAGCGCGGGGACGCTATAATCCAAATTTGCTTTTCTCCTGTTGCGCGCTGGGCGCGAGATGGGACGACAGGCGGAAACTCTGGCGACCCGGGAAGAAACTTGCGGCCTACGGAAAAAAAGGCAGGCAAATGTTATTCGGCGAAGGCGAGGCGCGAGCTTCCTCCCCCCAAACCCCACACGGAAGCGAGCACTTCTCTGTGGACGGAAGCGCTGATCGGAGCGGAAATCCTGATGCTCCACGCGACTCCTGTTTATTACGGCATAGGCGTGCCGCGCGGCGACGGCTCTGGGGTCGTGCTCATTCCTGGCTTCCTTGGGACCGACCTCTACCTGATGGAACTCAACGCGTGGCTGCGGCGCATTGGGTATCGGCCTTATTTCTCGGGCATTGGGGTTAACGCGGAATGCCCGAACCTGCTGATCCAGCGGAAACTGAACCAGACCATCGACAAAGCGTTGGACGAAACCGGGCGCAAGATTCACCTGATCGGACATAGCCTTGGAGGCGTGATTGCGCGTTCGGTGGCGGGACAACGGCCGAAAGAAGTGGCGTCGGTAATTACGCTGGCGGCGCCGATCCGCGGGACAGTCGCGAATCGCACCGTGCTGCATGCCGCCGAGGCGGTGCGCTTGCGGATTATCAGCGAACATGGTCAGAACGTGCTGCCGGCTTGCTATACCGGAAGTTGCACCTGCAATTTTTTGAATTCGCTGCGGAGGAAGATACCGGCGTCGATGCTGGAGACCGCGATTTATACGCGCCAGGACGGCATTGTAGATTGGCAGTACTGCGTGACGATGAACCCGGAAGTGGACGTGGAAGTGGCAGGGACGCACATTGGAATGGTCTTCAATCCGTCGGCGTACTCGGTGATTGCCGAGCGGCTTGCACGAGCGGCGGACTAGGCCACCATCTCGAGTACGGCGCCGTTTGTCGTCTTCAGCGCTTGCGCGGGCGCGTTCGGTCCCTCTATCAGTAGCGTGGCGGAGGCGAGGCTGTTGTTTGCCACCTCGAAGGAGCCTTTGCCATCGGTCTTGTTATAAGGAAGGCGATGAACGCTCGGGCTGGCGCCATCGATGGCAGCATTCAGGCGCAGGCCGTCCCGCGCGACGCACTGAAAATTCCACCGCAGATTCTCACGGTCCCGGGTTTGCTCGCGCAAATTGCGAAAGACATACCTTTGCCCATCGTGCCATAGGACCGCTTTGCGGAACCGCATGCCGAAGGGCATTTCGTAGACGAGCGCTTCGAGCGTCGTCGCAGGGCCGTGGTCGCCGGGGAAGCACGCGTGCGTCCAGGTCCAGAAATTGCGATGGCGGTAACCAGAGTTGTGTCCCTGGACGCCGAAGCCGAGAGCGTCGCCGGCAAAGCTGCGGCCATCGAGCGCGATTTCGCCGGAGAAAACGGCGTCGGAGTGCGGTGTGCGGGAAAAGCCAATCCATCCCTTGTTGCTCAGGGTCACGCAAAAAGTCGAACGGTATTGAAGATCCCAGCGGATCGAGTGTCCATCGACGTGCAATTGTCCGCGGCAGGAATTTTCATCGATGCGATTCTCGCCAATGCGAAAGCAAAACGGAGATTGGCTTCTCGGGCTGATCTCGAGCGCATGGACCGGAAATCCCTGGATGAAGGTCTGCGGCTTTCCGCCGGAAGGGAACCACGTTGCCCAGATTTGAACGGGCATGGCTTGCGGATTTTCAGGTGAATGCTCGCGCCCGGGATGGATCGCGCGACCGGGATTCATTAGCAGATAGCGGAACCACCACGCCCCGGCGCCGTCGGCCAGGCCCATGCGAAGGAACCACACTTCGTAGCGGCGGCGCATCGAGCGGGAAGAGTAAAGTTCGTTCAGAGTAGACATTGGAGCGGTCCTACGAACGATGGCACACATGTGGCGGCAGCGCGGTGATGTCTGTTACTGCGCATCTCGCCGACGAAGACTATAGTGTGAAGGCTGAGACACTGCAATGCTGGATGCGTCCGCAATTGCCGCGGGCTTTGGCCAGCTTTCTCCTGACCAGTTGCGCGGGGTGCTCGAAAATTTCCTGCCGGCGGACGCGACCGCCGCGGAGAAAACGAGCGCGATTCAAAATGCGCTGGAGAGCATGGGCGGGCAAGCGCTGCGCGAGGCCATGGCGCGCTGGATTGTCGACGAACTGGTCCCGCTCGATTCGCTGGTTCCAGCAGCCTATGCCAACTGGCGTCCGCCGGTGCGCGACGCCATGATGTTTGTGGTCGCGCGGCTTTCGCCGGCGCGGCTCGCGCCTAAACTCGTCGAACAACTCGAACTTCCTCCCAGCACGCCGGCCGAGGAGCGGCTGCTGCGGCTGATCGCGAAAGTTCCGGGGCTGCAAAAACTGGGGCAGGTGATCGCGCGCAACCAGCACCTGCGTCCGGCGCTGCGCAAAGCACTTTCGAAGCTCGAGAACGGAATCCGCGATGTGAGCGGGGAGGAGATTCGCGCGATCATTGAGCGCGAACTCGGCGCGAAGATCGAGCGCTATGCGGTCAAGATTGCGCCGAAAGTCCTGAAGGAGGCGAGCGTCAGCGCGGTAGTGCGCTTCAGTTGGCGGGAGCCCGAAAGCGGCGAACGGCAGCACGGCGTGTTCAAAGTTCTGAAGCCGCACATCCGCGATTACTTCGCCGAAGACATGGATTACCTCCAGGGACTAGCGCAATATTTTGGCGTCCGGCACCGGACGTATGGATTTCCCGCCGATCTGATCCCCGATACTTTCCGGAAGGTTCGACGCTTGCTGCGGCACGAGGTGAACTTCGCGCGCGAACAGAAGACTCTGGTGGAAGCGGGGAAATTGTACGGATCGATGCGCGGGATTCGCGTGCCGCGCGTGATCGTGCCGCTATGCACGCCGGGCATTACCGCGCTTAGCGAAGAGCGTGGAATCAAAATTACGAATGCGGCCGCGCGCCTGCCCGCCGCGAAACGAAGAAAAGTTGCCGAGCAACTCATCGAAGCTCTTGTCGCCGTGCCTTTATTCGCGGCCACGCAGGATGCCGTCTTTCACGGCGATCCTCACGCCGGCAACCTGCTCTATGACAACCGAACGGGCGAGCTGGCGATCATCGATTGGGCGCTGAGAGAGCGGCTGGACCGCGAGCAGAGGCGACACCTCGCGCTTTTGTTTTTGACGGTCAGTCTGCGCGATCCGCTGGGCGCGGCGGCTGAAATTGCGGCGCTGGTCCAAAATCCAACGCGATCGAGCCGGCGACATGACGAGATGATTAGGCAGTCGGTTGCGGAGTTCTTGAGCGAGATGCCGGCCTCGCAACTTCCAAGTGCGGCGGATGCGATGCGGCTGCTGGAGCGGGTCGCGATAAAGGGCGTGCGATTCCCGGTCTCGCTCATCATGCTATCGAAGATGATGTTCACGTTGGAGGGGTTGCTGAGCGACATCGTCGGGAGCGATGCGCACATGGGCATGGCGATCGCGCGGCGAGTGGCCGGGCGCTGGCTGGCGGGACGCGGCGGGTTTCACTCGCCGCTCCGCACGCGCGACTGGCTGACCTTGCAGTCAAGCGCATTGCTCTACACCAGCCGGCTCTGGATTCAGTGGGAACAGGCGATGCTGAACCGATTTTTGAAACCCGCGTCTGTTGTACCTCAACGCGCGTGAGAGCGCGCGAAAGAAAAAAGCACTCTCCCCTTCGACCGACTAACGCGAAGCAATCGTCCTCAGCGCTGAACAACCTACTTCAAATGTCCCCAGCGGAACGTTGGACCGGTCGAAAACCGCCAGTAGTTTTGCCGATTCACCAGCAGGTCCGAAAACAGGTGCGTGTTCACATAGTCGGTGGCGACACGCCAGGCCACGTGCTTCGAGAAGTTGAGGTCGAATCCGCCGCCCACTCCGATAAACCACTGCGTGTCGGACTGGTTCGATTTGGGGGCCGGAATTCCCAGTTGCTGGAACAGATATGCCAACTGCACAGGGAATGCGATATCGGCAGACTCGTGAATTCCGCCAAAGCCGGGACGTACGAGAAAAGTCACCTGCTTCCATTTGCGCAGGTAGAATTGCGGACCTACCGCGAAAGTGTACGTTGTCGACTTAAACGGAACGTTGATCGAGTTGGGGTTGACGTAGGGTTTGAGGATGGGAGCGAAGACGGTCTCGCCTCCGTTGATAGCGCCGGAGCCGCTGATGATGCCATCGCCCATGGCGCTGAAGTCGCCGCCCAGCCCGAGCCATGGTCTCACAGTGATGCCGAAGTCGCCCTCGAATCCGCGCTCGGTCAGGTCGCGGGCGGGACTGATCAGGTAGTCGAAGCCGGTAAAAAGCGTGTAGCGGTTGATGTCGGTCTGCTGCTGCGCGAAGGCAGGCAGGCAGAGAATAATTGCAAAGCTGCAAAAAATAAAACGTCGTACGGGCCCCATACTTTACCTCCTCATGAATTTTTCAAGCAGTAACGAGCTCCCGGAGAGCGCTCTCGGCCTCGTTCGAATGAGCGGGAGCGCTTTCAGGGATGCGTTTCGAGTCAAGGGACAACGAGGGTGCGTTCGAATCTGGCGGCGCGGCTGATGTCACCTCCGATTTGACGTTGGATGCCTTCCCGTTTGTCGGCTTTGTTTCCCGGCGCTTCGTTCTTGGCTGCGGCATTCTTGGCTGTTTCGGTTTTGCGCGTTTCTCGGAGCCGCGCTTTCGGGGTGGATCGATCCGCGCTGCCTCACGCAGGTCCGCAAAGCTTTCTTGCAGCAGCTTTTCGAGCTTGCGCAGATCGGGAGCGGCTTGGGCGTCTCCACTGAAGCCGAAGTAAGCGGTGCCGTTGTAGCTGAGGATGGCGCAGTTGACGGCCATCTCGCCGCCGACCGGAACATAAGGATAGCAATGGAGCATTTTGTGCCCGAGGAGGTAGAGGGGAAATTGCGGCCCCGGCACATTGGTGCAAACGAGGTTGAAGGGTGTGACGGGCAAGCGACTGGCAAAGGGTCCGACGAGGCCTTGCAGCGAGCCGGGCAGCATTCCGATGAGGCCTCCCGCAAGGCTCACCAGTTCGGCAGCGTGCATGTGCTTCAGAAACTCGGTGCGCTTATGCGCGGCGGCAAGGAGCTTGGCAGGCTGACGAATGTCCAGCGGAATGGTAACCGGCACGAGCGAAATGCGGTTGCCGAGTTCCGAGGTGGTCGTATCGCCGCGAAGATTTACCGGCACCATGATGCGCAGCAGCTTGCCTTTGACGCTATCGCCGTGCAGTTCGCAGTAGCTGCGAATGGTGGCCGTAACCACCGCGAGAATCACGTCGTTCACGCTTGCACCGCAACCTCGCTTGATGGCCTTGATTTCGTCGAGCGGCAGTTCGGTGAAGGAAAATTTCTGTGGTCCCTGATAGAGAACGTTGAAGCGAAGGCGCTCGGTGAAGGCAGTGATCTCGGGAAGGAAAGTTACAAATTCTTCGGGAACTACGCCGCCACCGTTGGCGGCTACGCGCTCGGCCATGCTCACCAGGTCGGTCATGGCGGAGAGAATTCGTTTGACGAAATCGGCGTACGTCTCCACCATGCCGGTAGTGAGTGATGAGAGCGGGTCGCGAGGCGGTGGCACGCGGAACTTCAGCTTCTTGTCCGGAATGGGCTTCGCTTCCGGATTGGCATCGAGCAGCACATTCATGATGCCCACCCCGGCAATGCCGTCGGCCATGCAGTGATGCAGCCGAATGATGACGGCGGTGCGCCGGCCGGATAGTCCGCGGATGACGGTGATGTCCCAGAGCGGATGGCGGCGGTCCATGACGGTGCTGAACAGCTTGCCGGCCACCGCCTTTAGTTCCGTGTCGGTGCCGTGTTTGAGCGTGACTTCATGCAGGTGGCGGCGGAGGTCGAACTCCGGATCGTATTCCCAACTTGGCAAGCCCAGCCCGAACGGGGCTGGAACAACGCGCTTCAGATAACGGGGAAGGAGCGGCAGTTTCGATTCGACGAAGCGAACGCAATCTCGGAATGAAATCTCACCCTCGAAGACGCAGACGCTCGCGACATTCAGCGGCATGCCCTCGCGTTCCAGGTCAAGGAAGACCGTGTCGCCCCAGGAAAGGCGGTCACTCTGGTTGTGGTTTTGCATGACGCTCTCCCTTCCGCGGCTCGCCGCGCTTTCAGCTCACAAAAGCAAATCGCCCAGTCAGCTTTACCAGCTTCAGCACTTTGTAGACATTCACGTTGACGTTGCGCAGCACCAGCTTGGTCGCCTTGTCATTCTTATTGGCGATGCGGGCCAGGTCGGCCAAGGCGTCGATCACGCTTGAATCGACTCGCTGCACGGAAGAAAAGTCGAGCACCACTTCGCAGGGCGCGCCGTCGAGCTTCTGAGCCAGTTCGCGCAACGCCTCGACGGCGCGGCTCTCATCGATGTTGAGCAACATTGGCGTCACTGGCATAGGCACCGCCATTTCCTAAACGGTCTGTTCCACGAGCTCTTCTTCTTCCGCGATTGCGCGGCCCTCATAGGCTTTCCAAAACAACTCGACCAGTTCATTCATCAGTGGCATGCGCGGATTCGATCGCCACGAGGGATCTTCAAATGCGCTCTGGACCATCTCTGGCAGGGCGCGCTCAAATTCACTTTTCGAGATCCCGAGTTCCGCGATCGACCTGGGAAACTCCAGACGGTCGAGTAAGCGCTCGGTCGCGCGAATCAGGTTCTGGACTTTCTCTTCAACAGTGTTTCCGCCGAGTCCCAGCAAATCCGCCACCGTCGCGTATTTTTTATGCGCGACATATCCCTGCGTATAAGGCGAGGGCATAAACTTCGCGGGCACGGCTGCGTTATAGGCAATCACGTGCGGCAACATGAGCGCATTGGCGCGGCCATGCGGAACTCCAAAACGCGCGCCCAGCGCGTGCGCCAGGGCATGGTTCACGCCGACCGACGCATTCGAAAACGCCATGCCCGCAATGCAGGCGGCATTGTGCATCATCGAACGCGCCTCCTGATCCCCAGGATTTTCATAGGCGACCGGCAGATACTTGAATGCGAGGCGAATGGCCTGCATCGCGTTGGAGTCGGTATACGGCGAGGCATAGTTCGAGACGCCCGCCTCCAGCGCGTGCGTCAGACAATCGATACCGGTATCGGCGGTCAGGCTCTTGGGCATCGACATGACAAACTGCGGATCGACAATCGCGACATCCGGGGTCAGCGAATAGTCGGCCAGCGTAACCTTGCGTCCGCGTTCTTTGTCGGTGAGAACCGCGAAGGGCGTGACCTCGCTGCCGGTTCCGCTGGTGGTGGAAATGGCGATCAGGCGGCTGCCGTGTGCTTTCTCCGTGGGATACTGGACCACGCGCTTGCGCAGATCGAGAAAGGGCGCGGCCAGTTCTTCCAGGTCGGCATCGGGCGATTCATACTTCAGCTTCATGATCTTCGCCGCATCGATGACCGAGCCGCCGCCGAGAGCGACGATCTGGTCTGCATGGTAAGCGTTCAGCGTCTCCACACCCTGCCGAATCACTTTGTTCTCCGGTTCGGCGTCGGGAATGACGAGAACGTGAACGCGCGTCTCGGGCGCGAGGTGGCGGCGCACAACATCCACGTGGCCGACTTGCTCGAGGACGGCGCTCGTGACAATGACCGTCGATCGCGATGGAAACTGCCGCAGATTTTCCACCGCATTGAGGTTGAAATAAATCTGATTTGGAACTCGGAACCACATATGATTTTGGGTCCTCCGAGCGAGTCGCTTGACGTTGAGATAGTGGTAGATATTGACGTTGTCGGTGGTGCTGTTGCCGCCGCCGGTGCCGCAGCCAAAAGAAAAGGTCGGCACCAGGTCGTTGTAAACCCCGCCCAGTGCGCCAATCGATCCAGGCGAATTTACGAGAATGCGGCCGGCGTTAATCAGTTCGCCGAACTTGTGGATGACCGCATCGTTGCGCGAGAAGATGACGGCCGTGTGTCCCAGGCCGCCGGCATGATTGACGTCCACGCACACCTTGAGCGCTTCATCCATGGATTTCGCGCGATACACGGCGAGCACCGGGAACAGCTTTTCCACCGACAGCGGATGTTCGCGGCCCACGCCGCGAATCGGCGCAATCAAAAGCTTGGTTCCGGGCTTGACGTTGAGGCCGACGAAGCGCGCGATGTCGGTTGCTTTTTGCCCCACCGCCATCGGTTGCATCACGCCCGTTTGCGGATCGATCACGGTACGAGCCAGCAGCTTGGTCTCCTGCTCATTGCAGACGTGGGCGCCGAGTTCGGAAAACTTCGCCAGCGCCGCGTCATAAATCTCGTCATCGATCACCACTGTCTGTTCCGAGGCGCAGATCGTCCCGTTGTCGAAGGTCTTCGAGACGAGGATGTCGACGACCGCCGCGTTGAGGTCCGCGCTTTTTTCCAGATACACCGGAGTATTGCCGGGTCCCACGCCCAGGGCCGGCTTGCCGGAACTGTAGGCCGCTTTCACGGCGCCCGGGCCACCGGTGGCATCGATCATGCCGACATCTTTGTGGTGCATCAGGTAAACGTTGTCCGGGATCGTCGGCGACTCGATGCAGCTGAAAACACCCTCGGGCGCGCCGTGCTTGACGGCCGCTTCGTACATGATCCGCACCGCTTCGGCGCAGCAGCGCCAAGCTTTTGGGTGCGGACCGAAAACGACCGCGTTGCGCGTTTTGATGGCGACGATGCACTTAAACAAAACTGTCGACGTCGGATTCGTTATGGGAGTGATGGAGAAGAGGACGCCGATCGGCTCGGCAATTTCCTCGAGGTTGCGCTCGGGGAATTCGCGAATCACGCCCACCGTGCGTTTGTCTTTGACGAAGTTGTAGACGAACTCGCAGGCCACCATGTTCTTGATGACCTTGTCTTCCATGACGCCGAGGCGCGTCTCTTCGACGGCGAGCCGCGCCAGATGCTGAGCCTGGGCGAGCCCGGCCAGGACCATCGCGCGCACAATGCGGTCCACATCCTGCTGACTGTATTGCGTAAACACCGCGGCTGCGGTACGCGCGTGGCCGACCAGGTTTTCCAGGTAGGCGATCCGTTCTGGACTGGGAGGTTCCGGGATGGACGAAATTCGGATTCGCTCGTCCACTGCTTCGCTCACGCTCATCACTGCCTCCCGCAGACTGCGGCTCGTTTACACGAACGCTCGTGTATGGCCGGGATAGTGCGTGCCAACTGGGGCGTCCCTCAGAATTCTTCAGTCGGTCCAGTTGACCCGGTGTTGAAGCGCCGGGCTATGCTGAATCGTTCCAGCGGGAGTGAAAGCGGATGGGATCGAATCCATCGTTTTTCCCAGAATTGAATTTCACGCACACACTTAAGACCAAGTGAAGATATCGTGCGTCGAGCCTGGCGGCTTCTTTTTGGTACATCACGCTATCGATCTCCACTGGGGAAAAACGTTTGAGGCTTCGCGAGGCCGGCAAGGAAAAATGGAATCGTCTGCCGCTTGTGCCCGGCAAATGCCCTACGTCAGCCTCGGTCCCTAGTACAGCCTCGGCGGGCTGTTTGGGTCAACCACATTGGTCACGGTTTCCTGTGACTCGAATCACCGCGGCGCCTGGTGCTGGCTGGGACGAATGGTGGGCCCAACGATTACGACTTAGACCGAGAATGAATTGATGCGCCCGAGTCATCCCTTACCGATCGCTCCAACGTCACTTTCGCGAATCCCGGGCCAGGACGTATTCTGAACCAGCGCCAATTTCCTCATGCCTCCCGACAGCAACTCGGCTCCGCGATTGCGTCGTTTCGGACTTTCTGAAGTCTGGGTTCGATTTCTCGTCGCGATTGCCGGACTCCTCCTGGCCTTTGGGGCTGCCCTCTTTTCCACCGTCTCGCGCGAATCGGGAAGCGTTTGGGGAACCATTGTTCTGGCTTCCGCTGCACTCCTGCTCGCAACGCTCGTGGGATTGACGACCGTTCCTTATCTTGCGCGGCGTGTGGTTGCGGCGCGCCTGCGTGAAGCCATCGATTACGAGGTCACGCGCGCCGGAGTGATTTACATCCTGATCGCAGTCGTCATCGCGATTGCCGCGATTAACACCGGCAATAATTTGCTTTACGTCATCGTTGCCGCGTTGCTCTCCGCGATTGTGGTTTCCGGGATTGCGTCTTCATCTGTTCTGCGCAGCCTGGAACTCGATGTGCATCTTCCCGAGCACGTGTTTGCCGGGCGTCCCATAATGGCGCGATTGCTGCTGCGCAACACCAGTTCCTGGATGCCCTCGTTTTCGGTGCGCGTGGTTCCCGCCAGGCGCAAACCCGCTCGCAGTTGGCGTTGGGAAGCTTACACATTTGCTTGGCCGCGCAATCGCGCACCCGAGCAGCAATGGGTGCGCCTGCCCGATCGCCGATTGCGCCGCGTGAGCGAGCCTCAGGAACGGCCGATTCTGGAGCAATCGGTTTACTTTCCATTCCTGGCGCCCGCCCAGCAATTGCGCGCGGATCTAGAGCTGTGTTTCCCCCTGCGCGGGCGGTATCAGGAGAAGACCTTCGGTCTGCAAACGCGCTTTCCCTTCGCCTTCCTGACCAAGACGCGACGCGTCCGGCTGGCCCGCGAGGTGATCGTTTATCCGGTGGTCGAGCCGACCGAACAGTTCCTCGAAGTGCTGCCCAAGGTCACCGGCGAATTCGAGTCTTTCGTGCGCGGACGCGGATACGATCTCTATCGCATTCGCGAATACATGCCCGAGGACTCGGCCCGCCATGTGGACTGGAAAGCGACCGCGCGCACCGGCGGGTTGAAGGTGCGGGAGTTCAGCCGCGAAGATGAGCGCAAGCTCCGCATCGTCTTCGACAATCCCGCGCCCGGAGTGCTGGCGCCTGCGGCCTACGAGCGCGCCGTGCGGCTTGCGGCATCGCTTGCCTGGCACTTCCATCATGAAGATGTGGAACTCTCGTTCGTCGCGCCCGGTCTGGAACCGACAGCCGACGTCTTCGATTTCCTGCATTACCTCGCCCTCGTCGAGCCGCAGGAAGCCACTCCTGTTTTTGGCCGCCTGCGAGCGAGCGAAGACTACAACGTGATTGTGACGGCCCGCGAGCGCACCCAGGTTCCTCAGGGATTCGCCAATGTGTCTTATGTAATCTCTCTGGCGGAACCCAAGTCGCTGACTCCGCTATCCTAGCGCGACGGACACCGATTTCGGGCCGAGACCGGTTGCCCGAGGCAGCGGGCAACTGGAACGCCACTTGGCCGCAGGCCTTGCCTGAGGGTAATGGTTACCAAGGTTACTAAAGTCGGGTGATCTTCTGTGGATATCTCCCCAAGATTAGGGCAGTATAGAGGCACACCGTAAGGCTCGCAGAGCTGCGCGGCTTCCAGGTAGCCAGCCATGTCCTTGTATAGCAATTCGACGTTCATGGTCTTGTGGTGCGCTCAACCGGTGCTGCAATCGGTGGTGGCGGCAATCATCTGGCGTCGCAAGCTCTACAAGTATTTTCCGGTTTTCTTCTATTACCTGCTGGCCCAAATTGCAATTTTTGGCTTGACCTTCCCCTTCTACCATCGCAATGACACTTGGTATTTCTGGCTCTACTGGATGGGCGAGGTCGTCAACGCCATTCTGAGCTTCAAGGTCATTCACGAGATCTTTCTGGACATCTTCCGCCCCTATCACGCGTTGAAAGACCTGGGAACGCCGGTATTCAAGTGGGCGGGACTGGTGATGCTCCTGGTTTCGGTGGTGGTGGCAGCCTCCAACTCTTACAACCAGGATCCGATCAGTCACGCCGTGACTACACTGGAACGCTCGGTCCGCTTGGCGCAGGTTGGTCTGATACTTTTCCTCATCTTGTTCTCGGGTTTTCTCGGAGTGTCGCGCAAACAGGTGAGTTTTGGCATCGCGCTCGGCTTTGGAGTGTTCGCCGCAACGGAGTTGATGCTGCTGGCTATGCACTCCGGGGGACTGATTCGTCGCGGCAGCTACGACTTCATCGACATGCTGTCGTATAACATCTCGGCTCTCATCTGGCTCGGATACTCATTCTCGCCGGTGGCGGCGCGGGATGCGGCGGTGAACCGCCTCCAGACGCAACGCTGGGAGCGGGGTCTCGCCGATTTGCAGACGGGCACGGAGAAGGATTCGCTGATTCCGATGTTTGAGGGAATGGTGGAGCGGGCCTTCTCGCGCAGTTCGGAATCCCCGGAAAAGCCTTTCGGCTTCGCCAACCCAGTTGCCCCCGAGCGCGCAAATTCGATCGCGGCAGGCTCAAAAAACGGGTGAACGAGCAGGGCCAACTCGCAGAAAATCCGCGAGAATGTAAAATGAGTGTCAAGGGAAAAATTGCCAGCGACTAAGAGTCATAATCGTCTTTCCAAGGCAAGATCAATCTTTAAGTAATACTTTAAGAAACTCTAGCGGGAATCCTGTGGATTGTGCCTTCCCAACTTCCGGCTCCTTTACACTCCCGCTTTCCAGTTCCCCGCGGCTTTCTCGCTCCAAATCAAGCAGTTAACTCTTCCACAATCAAAGTCTACATTGTGTGTATAATGCCGCCGGCGAGCCCTCAACTTTATTTGGGTTCGCCAGACCCTAAGGAGAAGTCCAATGAAACGTTCACTCAGGGCGTTACTGCTGTTGGTAGGTCTGGTAGGTACTTTCGCGTACGCCGCCATCCCGAGTACTCCCACTCCGGGTGGTCCGGTGCCGCTGTGCCCACCAAAGAACCCGAATTGCGACGAACCGCCGCAATCGTAAGAAGCTAGATTTAAAACTGCGACAAGGCAATTTTCTGGGCTGACCTTTATGGTCAGCCTATTTATTTTCCTCGTGATTCTCCGTTGCTGGCTCTTTCGCGCCGCCCTCCGCGGGCTTTCCTTCCGCCGCTTCGCCGGCCGCCGGCTTGGCATCGTCGTCCGGTTCCGGTGCGTGCGCCAGATACTCCACAATAATTGAAATGCGGCGGTTCGAGGCATCCAGGGGATCCTTGCCGTTGCGCAACCGCTGATCCGCAAATCCGCGCACCTGGGAAACCTGATCCTCACGCAGACCCGCCTGTTGCATGACTCGCCGGGCGGCGTTGGCGCGATCCGATGATAGCTCCCAGTTGCTATAGTTGGCTCTCTCGGCAAATGGCTTCGCGTCGGTATGCCCTTCGACTGAGACGTGGTTGGGAACGCCTGCCAGTTGCTGCGCGAGCAGAGCCAACATTTCTTTGCCGCTCTGATTCAGTTCCGAACTGCCGCTGTCAAAGAACGTTCCCTTATCCGATTCCATCAACTCGATGCGCAGGCCTTCGGAGGTTACCGTCATCTCAATGTTCTTCTTCAGCTTGTCCAGGTCGTTGATGCTGCGAATGCTTTTCTGCAATTGTTCTTTAAGGGTCGACATATTCTGCTTGGTCAACAGGACATTCTCGCCCGTGCCATTCTGGTTGCTGCCCACTTTCTTCGCAGTTCCCGTTGGATCCTTAAAGTAGCCGCCCACCGCAACCTGGAGCTGTTTGCTTGAGTTCATCAGCCATAGCACGATGAACAGAGCCATCATGGCGGTGACGAAATCAGCGTAGGCGACCTTCCAGGCGCCCCCGTGATGACCGCCATGACCGCCCTTTTTCTTAATGATGATGGGTTGTGTTGGCATGGCGAATTTTTCTACCCACCGGCAGCGGCTGCGTCAGCGGCTGCGGGCGCGGCCTCCGCGCTCCCCCCGCGGTTCCGGCAAGCCTGCTCCACTTCCTTAAACGACGGCCGCACATGTCCCGGGACCACGCGCCGCCCCATCTCCACTGCCATAATCGGAGCCACGCCCTTGAGAAATGCGATCATCACAACCCGCAGCACCCCGAGAAATGCGTGCTCCTCCTCCGTCGTTTTGCCCATGCGCGAGGCCACAGGGCCGACCAGTCCGTAACAGAGCAGAATGCCAAGAAAGGTGCCCACCAGCGCGGCGGCGACATGGTGTCCGATCTCTTCCGGCGGTCCCCCCAATGCGCCCATGGTAATGACCACGCCGAGCACACAAGCCACAATCCCCAATCCCGGCAGGGAATCCGCCATGGTGCTGAGCGCGGTGACCGGCTCCGCCGCGTCATGGTGATGGACTTCCATGTCGGCATCGAGCATCTGATCGAGATCGAAGACTTCGACTCCTCCGCTGACCGCCATGCGCATGGTGTCGCAAACGAAGTCGCGCAGATGATGATTGCCAACGAAATCTTTGTACTTTGAAAACAGCGGACTTTTTTCCGGCGCTTCAATGTCGGTCTCGAGCGCGACCAGGCCTTCCTTGCGCGCTTTTTGCAGCAGTTCGTACATCATCTTCAGGGACTCGATGTAACGCTGCTTGGTGAATTTCGACGAGCCGAACACCGCTCCAATGCCGCCCACAATCTCCTTCAGAATTTGCAGAGGATTGGCGATCAGCACCGTCCCTGCCGCCGCCCCGCCGATGATCACCAGTTCCGCCGGCTGAAACAGCACGCGCAGGTTCCCGTGTTCCATCAAGTAGCCGGCGACGAGGCAGCCAAAGACGACGACAATTCCAATGATCGCAAACATAACCAATCATCCCCGATTCGACGCAGCTTGCGCCGATCCATGCGCCATTCCGATCGCTCGTCCGGTTGCCGCTGCGTGCGTTGGTTCCAGTCCATTGAGCAGCTTTTCCAGCTTGTCGCCGGGCCGAGCCACGGTGTGCATGACCACTGCCTGAATTGGGAAGCGATCACCCCACCAGCGCACTTCCGAGCTGGTAAGCAAATTCCAAACCATTTCCGCCGCCGTCGCGGTAGCAACGGGATTCGACGAAGGCAGCACCGCGATGAACTCATCTTCGCCCCAGCGCCCGAGGAAACTTGCGGGATCCAGAGTGTGACGCAATGTGTGAGCGGTGGTGCGCAGAAAAGGCACCACCGAGTGCGGGCCATGCTTGGAGCGAAATTCGTCCAGCCCGAGCACTCGAATGCGCAGCAATCCGAAGCCATGTTTTGATTCTTCCATCGCCTCCATCGATTCGCGAAGCACCGTCTGGGTCAGCCGGTGCGCTGGGATTCCCATGGTTGGATCCAGAAATCCAAAGGCTGACTCCTCGCTTGCTGCCCCCGAAGGCTCGGCTACCAAGTCGAAGAGAACGATTGCCCCCTCGATTGCATCCCCGCTCCCGGCAATCGCCCGGCAGCGCATCGTTACTGCAACCCGATGCCCCTCCTTGTGCAGTAAATGCGCGCGCGCCTGCCGCGGCTGCCCGTCGTGCAGCGTCAGCGTGACCGGAGTGGCATCGTGCGCCGGTACCTGTCCGTGCGCATCGCCCGCTTCAAAAATGTGCTCGGTGCAGGCCCGTCCAACAACTTCCTGTGCCAGATGGCCGACGATCTGTTCGGCGCCCCGATTCCAAAAGCGGATTCGACGATCGCGATCGACCAGGTAAATGCCCACTGGCAGTTCTTCGAGCACGGTGCGGATGAATCCCGGATTGTCAAAGAAACTGGATGACATAGCGGACAAAGTGCTTCAAAGGCTATATCGGCAGAATTGGGAACGCCTTCAGCGTGAACTACAGACGGGACTCGAAATAATGACCATGGGTTCAGCTTGGTCCGGATTGCACCGGCCTTCGCGATTGTGCAAACAAACCGCTTTAGGCGGCGTGCGGAATCCGCGAGCGGAGCAATTGCCGTAGTTCCTCGACTTGGAAGACAGGCGGTTGGCAGCCGAGTTCCGAGCAGGTCACCGCAAACGAACGTGCCTCCGCGAGGGCGGGAAGGTTGGGAACCGTCTCCGCTAAAGCGGGCGGAAGATTCTGCGCGATGGCCGCGTTGCGATCGATGCGCAGGATCGCCGTGGTAAGAGAGAACGAACGCCGCGCAGCGCGGCACAATTCAGCGGCCGCGTCGTCGTTGCCCACAATCACGATCTGCGTGTGGGGCGCGGTAAGGCGTGCCATCGCAAGTCCGAAAGTTGCCGCAAAAATGCCGTGCTGCGCGGCCCCTCCGGCATAAAGCTCAAGTGTCCGCTCCGCGCGTTCGCGATAGGAAGCGTCATTCGTGTACGCGTATATGCGCAGCAACCCAATGGCGGCCGCGGGATTGCCTGCCGGAGTCGGTGAATCTTGGAAGGGTTTGCGCCGAATGGGTAGAATGCCTTGCCCATTCTCGCCCGTGCCCGACGAGGCAGACGCAACCGGGGTGTCGAAGAATCCGCCTTCGTCCGGATCGTAGAATCTCTTCACCATCGAGTCGGCAACGGCGCGCGCAAAACGGAAATAGCTGAGGTCGGCAGTGGCTTCGTAAGCATCGAGGCAGGCAATGACCGTGAATGCGTAGTCATCGAGCACGCCAGCGGTTTCCCGGCGCTCCGCTTTGGGGTCCGAGTAGGCGATGACATGGCAGAGGGTGCCGGGGGATTGATCTCGCGCCGAAGACAAATGTCCTTCCGCTGCATTTCCTTGCGCGGTCGATTCTGCTTGGGATTCCGTCCGCCAACCTTCCGCTAACAGGCGATCGAGCGAGCGCAGCGCAAAGGCGCGCGCGTCGCGTAACTCGAGCACATTTGCCGCTTCGAGGTACGCCGAGATGCACATGGCATTCCAGCAGACGTAGACCGTCTTATCCACATATGGCGTGGGGCGCTTCAAGCGCACCTCATACATTTTCTTTTTCGCGGACTGGAGCAAGTCGCGAACTCGCTGCTCGCTCAGATTCAGGCGGGGGGCAATCTCTTCGACAGTCGCGCGAACGTAGAGCACGTTCTTGGCGGGGTTGTGGTGCATCTCGCCGATTTCGCCGATGTCATAATGCAGTTCGGCGACCCGGGCTTCTTCTTCATCGAGCGCGGCACGGGTTTCATCGAGCGTCCAGGTGAAATAATCGCCGTCGTCGTCCATCGAGTAATCGGCGTCCTGAGAAGAGTAAAAGCCGCCGTGGGCGCGGTCGGTCAGCCACGCGTCCATCCAGCGAACAATGTCGCGCGCCACTTCGGCAAAGAATTCCTCGCCCGTCGCCTGGTAGGCATGAATATAGTTTTTCAGCAATTCCGAATTGTCGTAGCTCATCTTCTCGAAGTGAGGAACGGTCCAGCGCTCGTCGACCGAATAGCGATGGAAACCGCCGGCAAGCTGGTCATAGACTCCGCCCCGCGCCATTTTTTCCAGTGTATGAACGAAGACGTGGCGCAGGTTTTCATCTTCTTTGTCCGCGCCTTCACTGCCGGGACGATTTTTAGTCCCGCTCACGTACCGATGCATGACCAGATCGAGCGCCGAAGGATGTGGAAATTTTGGCGCGTGCCCGAACCCCCCATTCGCTTCGTCGAACATCTTCCGCGCAGATTCGACGATGGCTTCGATCAGGGTCGGCGAAATATTTCCCTCGCTTTTCATGTTCCGTTCGGAGCGCGCTATTGCGCTTTCCACCAGCTTTGTCTGCTCCATCACGTCGCTATGCTTTTCCCGGTAGGCCTGTGCAATTGACAGCAGAACGCGTTGGAAGCTCGGCCGGCCATATTGGTCGTTGGGGGGGAAATACGTGCCGCCATAAAAAGGCTTGCCGTCGGGAGTGAGAAATGCCGTCAGCGGCCAGCCGCCCTGGCCGGTGAGCGCGTTCACGGCCATCTGATAGCGGCTGTCAATGTCGGGACGCTCGTCGCGATCGACCTTTACCGCGATGAAGTTCTCGTTGACGATCTTCGCGATTTCAGCATCATCGTAGGACTCCCGATCCATGACGTGACACCAGTGACACCAGACCGCGCCGATATCGAGCAGGATCGGCTTGTTGTCGCGCCGCGCGGCGGCGAAAGCTTCCTCGCCCCACTCCTGCCATCGCACCGGCTGGTGCATGGCCGAGCGCAAATAAGAAGAAGAGGCGCCAGCGAGGGAGTTGCATGGAGAGTCAGTCATTAAAAGAGTTTATCGCGAGATGCCGATATGGGTCGAAGCAGAGCTGCCGCTCAATCTTTCAACGGATTGACCATGCGGAGCAAATGAGATCCTCGTCGAGTTTGAGAGTGAGATTTCTCTTCATCACCAGAAAAATTCGTGCAGCACAATGATATGTGCTGCACGCGTCTCCGAACAACGGCACTTCATCTCTGCGCACGAAATAAGCGCGCTGATCGAATGCCTAGTTAATGTCCTGCTTCGCCTCCAACTTCTTGACTAGTCCAGCGACGTAGGTCTTCTGATTTTCGGGCGCGCCCGCCAGCGCCAACTTCATCTCTTTCGCGGCATCGTCGAACTTGCCTTGCGAACAGTACATGCGCGCAATGCCGGAATGCACGAACCACATGTCGGGATGCTTCTGCGCATTCTCGCGGAATATGGCGAAGGCCTCGTCATTGCGCTTTTCGCCCTGCAAGCCGCGCGCATATATGTGAAGCTGAAGCGGGCTGGCCAGGTCGAGCGCTTTTTTCTGGGCCGCCATTGCATCCTCCTTGCGGTTCATCGCGAGAAGAACTTTTGACTTCGTCGTCTCGTTATCGAAACGGTCTTCGTTCTCGATCGATTTATTGGCGTAAATCAGCGCATCGTCGTAGTCCACTTTTTCTGCCAGCAGGTAATTGGCGGCGTCATCCCAACCTTCCCACGTGTATTGGCCCAGCCCGCGCAGCTGATTCTTCAGGCTGGCTTCCACCACGTCGTGCACATTGACCGCGACTTTGAAGGGCACGGCAACCTTCTCCCATTCCAACTCGACCACCGCCGAATCCGGCTTCACCTCGTCAAAATCATAGGTCAGCGCATTGTGCATCTCCGCGGCGTGCGGCTTCACGGTCACGCGCAGGGCATCTTCGGACTCTTTATAGGTGAACGAACCCCACGAAGTCGCGTTCTTTGAAAAGATGATCGTCCAATCATCCGCCCTCGGAATCATGTGCAGGCCATAGGTCCCGGCCGCGAGTGGCTGACCTTCGATGGTCACAGGATCCGTAAAAGTGATCGTCGTGTTCTCATTCGCTCCGGCCCGCCAAACCTCGCCATACGGTACGAGCCCGCCCCAGACTTTCCGGTCGTTCACGAGCGGCCGGTGGTAGGAGATGGTGATATCGGTGATGCCGATCCGCTGCGACACCTGAGCCCGCTGGCTCTGGCGCGGCAGATCGAGAACAAAAGACTGGGCCAAGCCGATTTCCGCCAGCATGACGACTGCCACAAGCAAAACGACCGCTTTCGAGACTCCTCGATGCATGGGAACTCCTCCTTATTGGAAAGCCCTTCAGAATCGCGTGGTGGAAAAGCAGCGGAGATCATCCGCCCCATCCTCAAGCGTCGCGTTAGACGGACAGGTTCGCAAGAGGTGAGCGACCAACGCTAACCGCTCCAATCTCCGTACGTCTATTCTTTAGGTCAAATTGTCATCCTTAATGGAACCCCGAGGGCGCTTCGAGCGTATTTACCTTCAGGAAATCGGCGGCAGACCCGGTTATGCCCGCCGTTTTGGATTAGTCCCCTATGCGGATGCTCATCGAAATCGTGCGTCAGTCGCTCGCCACTCTGTGGGCGCATAAGCTCCGCTCGTTCCTCACTATGTTCGGCATCGCCTGGGGCGTGGGCTCGCTCTTGCTGCTAGTGGGCCTTGGTGAAGGCTTCCGCAGTGGCCAGAACAGACAGCTCAAGACACTTGGCCAAGACATTATGTTTACCTTCCCCGGCCGAATTCCGGCGGTCGAAGGCAGCACGCAATCCGGCCGCACCTACCATTTCACCTACGCCGATTACGAGACAGTCCGCAGCGAGGCACGCACCCTGAAGTATGTCTCGCCCGTCCTCAACCGCGAAGATATCCGCGCCGTCAGCGATTACGGCTCGACCAACGGCCAAGTCTTTGGAATCGCCCCCGAGTACAACCAGATTCGCAACGTCCCCGTCGGACCCGGCCGCTGGTTCAACGACGAAGACAACAACGAGACTCGCCGCGTGGCCATCGTCGGGTGGGAGCTTTTGAAGAACATGTTCCCGGGCCGGCCCGCGGTTGGCTCGACCATCATGCTCAACGACATCACCTTCGACGTAATCGGCGTGGTCAGCAAAGTCGGCCAGGACGGCAACAACGGCACCAACGCCCGCATCTTCATCCCCATCCAGACCATGCGGAACCTGTTCCGCCTGAAAGAGCAGAACACCGAAGATGCCATCTCGTTCCTGAATTACCGTCCCATCACGCCGGCCGGCGACCTCGATGCGAAGCGCGAGGTGCACGAAATTCTGGCACGCCGCCACGGATTCGACCCCAACCTGACCGATGCTTTTGAAGACTGGGACACGATTGAAGACAACAAGCGTGTCGGCAAAATCTTCAACGCCATGGACTGGTTCCTAGGCGTCGTGGGCGTAGTCACGCTGGCCCTCGGCGCGATCGGCATCATCAACATCATGCTTGTCTCGGTCACCGAGCGCACGCGAGAAATCGGCCTGCGCAAGGCCCTCGGCGCCACGCATCGCGCGATTTTGACGCAGTTCTTCGTCGAGGGGGCTTTTCTCACGGCGCTCAGCGGAGGCATTGGCCTCGCTATCACGACCGCGCTCGTTACCGCCCTGGCCGCGTTACCGGCCCCCGAGGGATTCGATACGCCTCGCATTGTGCCCGCGTCAGCCGTAATCGCGATTCTCTCGCTCGCGGTCGCAGGCATCGCAGCCGGCCTCTATCCCGCGCGCCAGGCCGCACTGCTGCCGCCCGTAGAAGCTTTGCGCCAGGAGTAAGGAGATTGAGTAATTGAGTAATTGAGTAATTTATAAATCGAGTTGCGTCGCGGTTCTCAAATTACCCAATTACCAAATTACTCAATTACCAAATTATTTTATGATCCTCGAACTCGCCCGCCAGGCTTACAACGCGCTCAAGCACAACCGCCGCCGCAGCGTGCTCACCATGCTCGGCATGGCGTGGGGCATCGCCACGGTCGTGTTGCTCCTCGCTTATGGTGCCGGATTCGAGAGCGCTCTCTGGATCGCCTTCCGCTCCTGGGGCACCAACCTTGTATTTGTCTTTCCCGGACGCACCTCGCTCCAGGCCGGTGGCACCAAGGCTGGCAGCGAAGTCAAGCTTACCGTCAACGACCTCGACTATCTCCAGGCCGAAGTCCCGCTGCTCAAGCGCATGTCCCCCGAGGCCGCCAAGCAATGCACCGTCGGTTACGGCATCCGCAGCGCCAGTTACAGCGTTAGTGGTGTCTATCCGTATTACGAGCGCATGCGCCGTATGGACGTGCAGGACGGCACTTTCTTCACCGACTACGACGAGAACACGCGCAGCCACGTCGCCGTCCTCGGTTCCGACGTCAAGAAAAAGCTTTTCTCCGGCCAGAATGCCCTCGGCGAAAAGGTTCGCATCGACGGCATCGCCTACCAGGTCATCGGCGTGCTCAAGTACACCATTCAAAATGGCGACGAAAACATGAACGGCAAGGTCTACGTTCCCTTCAGCGCCATGAGCGACCTTACGAACACTTACTATCTCAACGCCGTCGCCATGGAGTACGAAGGCGATCACCAGAAGGTCGCCGACGCCGTCCGCCGCTCCATGGCCTTCCACCACGATTTCGATCCCAAAGATAAGCGCGCCGTATTTATCTTCGACGTCTTCGCCGACCTCCTCGACCTGCGCGTCATCACCACCGGCATCAAGATTCTCCTCGGCTTCATCGGCCTGCTAACGCTCGGCATCGGCGGCGTCGGCCTGATGAACATCATGCTGGTGTCAGTCACCCAGCGCACCCGCGAAATCGGCGTGGAAAAAGCCCTTGGCGCCCGCAGTTGGCACATCCTGGTCCAATTTTTAGCTGAAGCCCTCGTCATCACGCTGCTAGGCGGAATCGCCGGCGTAGTCCTCGCTTATATCGTGTCGTGGTCAGTTGGCTCGCTAACCCTATGGAGCGCCTTCATCGAAAACGCCACCGAGGGCGACATTCGCCTGACTATCGACGCGACCACGCTCCTCGCCTCAACCGCCATCCTAGGATTTGTAGGCATAGTAAGTGGCATGTTACCCGCCATCAAAGCCTCCCGCCTCGACCCAATCGAAGCCCTAAGATACGAATAAAGCGCGCCTTATGTCTTATGAGGCTGCGCAAAAAGTCGATGTTGCTTCTGGTTTTGGGTGGCGCCCCGGTTTACCACTGCGAGAGACGGCCTTGTTTTCAATGCCGTTTACCCGCTGCGGTACGTCTGCCGCGCCATAAGCATTTTTCGGCAAGCTCTTAGGTCCGAGGGAGCCCATCCCTCCGCAGCCCGCGGCGACTTCATGCTCTCAATAGTGCGATGGGAATTCTTCGCCAACTACAGAAACGCGATGAGCTAAAATATACGGCAGTTGCAAACCTAAGCTGCTATAGCGCACCTTAGTCTTTTCCTTCATAATTCGGGTATGGCCCTTGTTGTCTTCCTCCGGGGTGTAAATGTTGGCGGACACCGAACGTTTCGCCCAAGCATCCTCGCACGAGAACTGAGCGGGTATGATGTCCTGAACGTCGGTGCTGCGGGCACCTTTGTTGTTCGTAAACCGGGATCCCGAGCAAAATTCCGTTCTGCATTGCTTCGCAAACTGCCGTTCGAAGCGGAAGTTGTGCTTTGCGAGGGCCGCGATGTTATGCGACTGGAGATGGAGAATCCGTTTGGAACTCAGCTATCACCCCCGGATGTTGTCCGCTTCGTGAGTATCCTGTCGAAAGCCGGGGGTGTCCGGGCATCGCTTCCAGTCACGTTTCCTTCAGAGGGAGAGTGGTTGGTGCGAGTGATTGCATCCGAAGGGCAGTTCGTGTTCGGAGTGTACCGTCGTCACATGAAGACAATCGGCTATCTTGGCCAGATCGACAAACTTTACGGTGTGCCAGCTACGACTCGGAATTGGAACACAATAATTGCGATCATACGAATGTTGAAGGGTCTGACGGGCGGACGCGGGGATTCTAATCGTTGAAATCCGAGGTGCACAAGACCTACTGAAACGCGGAACCGACTGTCAAGCGATTTGCCGTGCGAGGCCTGCCTGAGCAACCAAGGGGGTCATTTACCTCTCCATCGATGCCACCACACTCGTGGCCTGGCGGCCATTCTCAGATTCGTAGGCATAGTTAGCGGCATGTTACCCGCCATCAAAGCCTCTAGGCTGGACCCAATCGAAGGGCTAAGGTATGAGTAAGGCCTCGGGTATTCGGTCTTAGGGGACCGCGCCGGGTCCCCCCGGCGCGCTGCCGATTCCACCGAGACGCGCTAGAGACCCGAGAGACCCTTAAGCCGATATCTGAGGCCCGTATCCTGCCGCCTCCACTACAATGTTCCCGTGCCCGACTCTCCCAAACTTGCCAAGGTCCTCGACCACCTACGCCTCTATGAGCACCCGCTGCTGAAGTTTTCCGCACGCGAAACGAATGGACTCATTGAGATTCTGATCGACCTGAAAAACTGTTCCGTCCCCGTCCATACATACGTCCTTCCCATCCACGCCCGCGACCTCGATCATCCCCAGTTTGCCTGGCACCTCCAACGGCAAATCTACGACGGCCTGCACGACTATTTCGTAGAAATGTTCACCAAAACGCCCCAGGATCGAACCCCAAAACCTGTTTCGCCCGGAGGTCGTGTCTCCGATGGCCACACGGAGTGAAAAATGGAGGAAGTCTCTATCTTATTGATTTATAGTTTGTTACGTATAAGTCCTTATTCTCCAAAGACCTGGCGGGAATGGGTCGGGAGAAGTTTTGTATCTCATTGATTTATAAAGACTTTACGAGTAAGTCCTTATTCCTCAAAGACCTGGCAAAAATCGACCGCTAAGTCTTTGACTTTAAAAGACCGACTCAGGGGGGTCCCAAGACTGTCTATCCGCGACCAGATCGAGCGCGAGATCCGCGAACGCGGGCCAATTCCGTTCTCGCGCTATATGGAGATCTGCCTCTACGATCCCGTTTTGGGATACTACTCGCGCAATGCCAACCAGTTCGGCAAGGCTGGCGACTTCTACACTTCCAGCGACGTTCACGCCGTTTTCGGACGCCTGTTAGCCCGCCAATTCCAAGAGCTATGGCAAGCGCTTGATCGTCCCCACCGTATCGAGATCCTCGAACTCGGTCCAGGTCGCGGCCTCTTCGCCCGCGATGTTCTCGATTGGTCCCACAAGAAATTCCCCGACTTCTTCGCCGCGCTAACTTACACGCTTCAGGAGTCCTCGCCCGCGCTCCAAGCCAAGCTGCAGGAAACTCTCAGCGACCATCTCCACAGCGGCCGCGCGATTATCGCTAATCCGTCGCGGACACACTCATCCGCGCCGACTCCAAACGCCGCGACAATCGGAATCCATCGCACTCGAACACCCGAAACTCCGCTCATTATCTTCGCCAACGAGTTCTTCGATGCTCTTCCCGTGGAAATTGTCGGTCCCGAAGGCAGACTGCATCTGGCCCTCGAAAATGTCCGCCTGACCGAGGTTTGGCTTCCGGTCTCTCGCGACGAGCAAGAGTTCCTCGACCGCTACAGCGTCCAATCGGAAGCGGGCGAACGTCTGGAGGTGTCACAGGCAGCGCAACACTGGATGAAGAAGATTGCGAATGCCGTCGAGCGCGGCTTCGCAGTCATCATCGATTACGGCTACACGCGCAATGAGCAGTTGTCTGGACGCCATCGCGGCACTGCAATGGCCTATCGTCAGCACTCAGCTAGCCCGAATCTCTACGAAGCGCCCGGAGAACAGGACCTGTCCGCGCACGTAAACTTCACCGCGCTTACAGCGGCCGCGGAACACGCAGGCATGCGGACCGAACCGCTCATCACGCAATCGCAGTTCCTGATGGGCATTGGAGAGAAGACCGAGTTTGCCGATGCATTCGAAGACTGCCGTCTCCCGCAGGAGCGGGTGAAGGTCGCGCTCCAGTTGAAGCATCTGGTCACGCCCAGCGGAATGGGCGAGACCTTCCGCGTCTTACTGGCCAGCCGAGGCGTAAGTGTCGAGAGAGTCGCGCAGATCAGCGGCCTGCGGTTTGCCCGATAAGCCCACCACGGATCAGAAGACGAATTTCAACCCCAACTGCAAGACGCGCGCCGGATGAACCGCGCCTAAGTGAAGGAAGTTCGATTGGCTCAAGCAACTTGGGTCGCCCGCCGAGTTGTCAGGTCCCGCGTAGCAGTTTGCCATATTTGTGCCCGAGGATGGCCCACCGTTGTAACTGGCAGAACCGCCATCTCCATTCAGCGGAGCGAATTCGGTGTGATTAAAGATATTGAATGCCTCGGCACGGAACTCGAACGCCATGCTTTCCTTGATGGCGAAGTGCTTGAACAGCGCCATGTCGAAGTTGGTGCGCCCGGGATTGCGTAGGAAATTCCTGCCCGAGTCGCCAAACGTCAAACCGCGCGGCGCCGCGAAAGCCGCCGGATTGTAGAAAAGGCCCGCATATCCCGATATAGAGGACTCGCTCGCGGACGGAATGTTGGAACTCGGATTGCCGACGACATCGGCGTAGGAGCCGACAACGACGTTCGAGTTGCCACCAACGCCCGCATTGTCGGGATAGTTTGCCGAGTTGGTCGCGCTAAACGGTGTGCCGGTCTGCCAACTTGCGATGCCCGAGTATTGCCAGCCCCCGAGGAACGTGTGAGTAAGCCCAGTTCCCTTGAAGAACGGGAGATCATAAATGTACCCGATATTCAGCATGTGGCGGATGTCGAATGACGAACTGGCGCGGCTGGCACTCGGATCGTAGGAGTTGGCAAATCCGGCGTCGTAGCGGCTGGAAGCGTCATCGATCGAGTGGCTGTAGGTGTAAGAGGCATTGATCTGCAGCGCGCCGGCGCTCCTGCGCAACGACATCTGCAAGGCGTTGTAACCCGAGTTTGACGTGTTCTCAAGTCGAGTAATGCTGCCGAGACCATAGTGCGGCCGGTAAGGGTTGGGATCGTTGCCGCATGCGACGGCCAGGTTATTCGCCCAACCGCCAACGCTAGTTACGCCATTCACGGTCGCCGTCGCCGTCGCCAGCGGCGCGGTCGTATCGATGGAAACCGTGCCGCAATCCGTAGCGCTGATAGGCTGTCCCGCTGCGTACGGGTTCTGACTGAGAGACACTGGATAAATCTGGTTGATGTCGCGTTGCCGGCCTAAGTGCGTTCCCTTGCTTCCGACATAGGAAATCGTCGCAACGGTACTTGGAGCGACTTCGCGTTGAAAGTCGAAGTGCCATTGCTGCATGTAGGGCCAGATCGCTTTGTCGGGAATCGAGTAGAAAGAGAGCGGGAACTCGACTGTCGTACCCGATCCACCGAGATTCATATATCCAGTGACGTTGTATTCAGTAGGAGACTGCAAGAGCGGAGAAGACTGGCTCTCCATGCCTTCGGTATCCGCCTCGTTGCCGTTGGTATGCTCGAAGAATATCCCGTAGCCTCCGCGAACGGCCATCTTGCCATTTCCGCGCGGATCCCAGGCAAAGCCGATGCGAGGCGCAGGATTGAAGAGATGTCCCTTCGAACATCCGGCGGGAACGCCATTGACGCCGCATTGGACAAGGCCATCGAAGATATTGCCAGCGCCCGGTACTAAAGCTCCTGAGTTGCCGCCAGTGAGGTTGCCACTCTCGTCGATGATGGGCGCATTGGCTGGGTTATACAGCGCTGGATCCCAGTTGTATGCGTGACGGTAGCGGTCGCGATACGTGCCGAAAAGGCTGATTCGCAGGCCGAGATTGAGCGTCAGGCGATCGGTAACACGAAAGTCATCCTGCATGTAAGGCTCGAGGATTTTGTAGCGATTGTAGAACTTGACCTGGTTGCTCCCTTGCGAGTAGTTGGCGACCTGCCCCGTAAGAAGGTCGGCGAACGAATTGCCGGTGGAGACGGCAGAGGAAACGTCGAAGCTCAAAGAGCCATTGATGAACAAGCCGCTTAGTTCGTTCTTTTGTGCGGCTACGAAATAGGCGCCGAACTGGAGGTTGTGGCGTCCGATGATCTTGGTGACATTGTCGCGATAAGTGTAAGTGGGATTGGAGTTGTACTTTCCCTCCGGCCATTCCCCATTCACATCCTGGTAAAAGCCGCCGCCGTAAGCCGTGTTGCCGGTGAGAGTGATGTCGGGAAGCTTACCGCCGAATCCATTGTCAAAAAACGAGCCCATGGGGAAGTTTGCCGGGCGCATCCACGCATCGGGGTTGGGATATCCGGTCGAGGACGTCAAGATATGGTCGGTCGTGTAGCTCGCGACAAACTCGTTCAGAAATGTCGGCGACATCACGGCCGACAAACGGGCCACGAGGCTCACCGCGGGCCCGTCGAAGTTGGTTTCCACCGTGGGGAATGCGCCGCCGGAAAAGAGCGCGGTCGGAGTGACGGTATCCCACGAATCGTGCGTGTAACGGAACATGGCGCGAAGCCGGGAGTTGATATTGTGGTCGACGCGAAGCAGTTCCTCGCGCCAATTCGTGGGTTGAACGGGCGAGGCGACGTAGAGGGCGGCGCCTGGGACGCCCGCGTTGGCAGGAGGGATAAGAGCCAACAGCGCCTGCCCGACAGGATCCACGGGAACCTGATTGCCGGGGAACGCTTGACCGGCATTGGGATTCGGGGCGCCATTGATGAAAGCAGGCTCGATTGGACAGTCGGGCCCGGGGCAGAGATCGCTGAAGTTGCCCATGCGCTCTTGATTCGAAGGCACCGGGATGTTAAAGACCTGACCGGGAACGCGGTCGCGGCGCCACTCCTCGGACCAGAAGAAGAAGGTTTTCTGTTTTTCCGTGTTGTACAGGTTGGGAATGTAAACTGGGCCGCCAAGCGTGTATCCGAAGTCGTTTTTCTTGTAGGAAGGAACGGAAGTCTGGAAGTACTGGCGCGCATTAAAGTCGTCGTTGCGGACGAACTCGTAAATGTCACCGTGAAAGCTGCTGGTTCCGGACTTGGTTTCGACCTCGACCGTTCCGGAACCATTGCGCCCATACTGCGCGCCATAGTTGGAGGTGAGCACGCGAAACTCGCCGATGGCATCGATGCTGGGATAGACGTTCAGCGAAGTATTGCTGCCGTTGTCCATGTTGTCGCCGCCGTCGAGTTCCCAGTTGTTGTATTCGGTGCGGCCTCCATTGACGCTGAAAGCGACGTTACCCAGGATGCCGACGACGCCTTCATCCTGTCCCGACTGGTTGCTCACTCCGGGCACCAGAGTGGCGAGTTGGGTGAAGTTCCGGCCATTCAGTTCGAGTTGCGTGATTTCTTTGCCCGTGACGACGCCGGAGAGTTCGGAACTTTGAGTTTCGACCTGGGCGACTGTCGTGCCCTGAACGTCGACTTCCTCCTTGGCGCCTCCAATGCTGAGAGCGACATCGACACGCGCCTTCTGCGCGACGCGCAGAACAACTCCGCTCGCTTTGTAGGTCTTAAAACCATTGGCCGCGACGGTGAGGTTATAAGAGCCAATGGGCAGCGAGGCGAAAAGATAATCGCCGTTGTTGTTGGTTGGAACGGTGCGATTGAGGCCGCGCTCGGGGCTGGCGATAGTGACCTGGGCACCCGAGACAGCAGCTCCGCTCGGATCGGTGATAGTGCCAGTGATGGAGGCGGTATCCTGTGCCCGAGCGGTGGCGGCGCACAAGAGGATGAGGCAGAGCGCGAAACGTTGGCATTTCATCATGAGGCTCCTTCCAGCGCTGGCGTGCGGCGCGCGCATGGGCTGCCGGCGCGGACCCGCAATCTGTGAAGAATCGTTTTATTAAAACGTATGAATATTGTTCCTTTTGCGATTTTCAGTCAAGCAAAAAATGGACGAGGGGCGCTGCTTTCGGTTCTACGCCGGGCTCCGGGTGGAATCGCGCACCGCCAGTTCGGGCGCGAGTTTGCGATGGACGGCTGGCAATTCACGTTTTTCCAGCATGGCGCTGATGCCCTCGAGAACGATGCTGGCAGCCATCGCGCCCATGGCTTCCATCGGCTGACGGATGGTGGTCAGTGGAGGGGTGCACAGGCTGGCAGCGGCGACATCGTCAAAACCCACGACCGAACATTGCTGCGGCACGCGCAGGCCGGCCCGCGAGAGGGCGCGGATCGCGCCGAACGCGGTCATGTCGTCGAATGCCATCAGCGCGGTGAAGGGACGCTTCGCTTTCAGCATCTCCTCCGTGAGTTTATATCCGGTCTCGAAGCTGGAAGTCGGGTGGCGGGATTCGGGGAGATCGACGGCCAAGCGGGGGTCGATTTCGAGCCCGCGGGCTTTGGCAAAAGCCTTAACGCCTTTCCAGCGCGGAGCGCTGTCCGTTAGCGATTTTGGACCTCGGATGAAAGCGATTTTGCGATGGCCGAGGGCGTACAGATGCTCGACGGCAGTGTACCCGCCCAGTTCATTGTCGACGATCACGGAACTGATGGAATCATTCTTCAATTCCCGGCCGATCATCACGGTTGGAATGTTGCTTTTTTCGAGATCGCCGAGGACATCGATATTTACGAAAAGCCAGTTGGCCAGCACGATGAGCGCTTCGACACGACGGTCGAGAAGCATCTCGAGATAGCGCTCGAAGCGAGCGCGCTCATTTTGCACGTCGGTGAGGATGGGAAGGTAGGACGCCTGATAGAGCGAGTTCTCGATGCCGCGCAACACCAGCGTGCAGAACGGGTCTGTCATGTCGAAAACCATGACGCCAACCGTGTGACTGCGGCGGCTGCGCAGCGATCGGGCAAAAAGGTTCGGGCGGTAGCCCAGTTTCTTGGCGGCCCCCTCAATGCGTTTCTTCGTTGCCGTCGGAATGTAGCGAGCGAGGGGAGCGTTGTTTAAAACGATGGAGACGGTCGTCGCAGAAAATCCGCTATCCTTCGCCACGTCGCGAATGGTCACCATGGTGGGCTCTTATCTCAAGCTCTCAGTGTTGAGTATCCAGCGGGTGCTTCGCCTTCTCAAAGAACTCGTTCTGCAGCCGCAGGCTTTCGTCATCGGCCTTCACTGCGCGAATCGCATTTTGGACTGCCGCCGTCCAAGCGTTCATATCATACTCGCCCAACTCGCGCGTACCCGCGGTGCCATCGCCGGAGTAATGAAATGGAAAGCTGGCGTACCACCAGATGGCGGTGTAAAGCGGGTCAGGCAACTTAATGCGAGCCTGGTCCGCGCCGGACTCCTGGCCGGCGCGCTCGGTGTGCACGAGATCGGGCCGGACGATCAGCATTTCGGAGGTTTCGGTTTCGCCGGCGTGCATATCGTTGGTGGTCTTCTTGGGCGGCCCGAGGGCCACAGGCGCGATAAACAGCGGCATCACGTAGACGACGTAATCGCGCTGCTTCTCCAATTGAGTTTGCGCAAAGTAGGGAAGCAGGTGCTCATTGCCGCCGTGGCCGTTGACGATGATGATTTTCTTGCAGCCATTGCGAGCCATCTCGTCGGTGGTTTCCTGGAGCAGTTGCAACTGTAGCGAGGTGCTGTAGGCGATGGTACCGGGCTCGTGTCGGCCTTCAAAAATTTGACCGAAATAATACTCGGGGAAGACGACCGCGAAATCGGTCTGGACCGCTGCCAACGAGACGTGGCGAGCATTCATCAGGTCGGTGCCCAGAGGCAGGTGTGGGCCGTGCTTTTCGAGAATGCCAAAGGGCAGCAGGCATGTCCCCTGTGCCTGCTGGATCGCGAACCAGAACTCGTCAGCGGTCAATTCCTCCCAGCGCGGAGAGAGCTTTGACTGCGGCCACGCGAGCGCGCTGAAAAGAAGTATCGGAAGGAGAGCCATGGATTTGCGCATTAGGGTTTCTCCTCGTTGCCCAGAGTAATGCTAGTTGCGGCTACGTTCCAGCCGTCCACGTTGAGCGTAAGACCACCGTCGTTTTTCTTGCCCTCGAAGCGGGCGCTGAGCTCCCGACTCTCTCCGGGAAGAAGAGAGATGTAGTTATCGTCCCAGAAGATCGGAACGACATCTTCTCCATCGCTGGTTCTCGCGACTCGCAAATGCACCATAAAAGCGAGGCTGGAGCTGGGGTTTTCGATCGACGCGTGGAGCAATTTTTCGTTCGCGCTTTCTCTGATCGAGGTGTGGATCGTGAGTTTGACGGGTGGCAACGAGTTTAGCCCGGTCAGGTCGGCATAGGCGCTTTGAGGGGTGTACACCTCCTCGAGCTTCTTTGCCCAGTCGAGAACATCGGGTTTGGTCGAGAGCCAGTAAAGATTGTCGCTCACTAACTTGTCGGCGGAGTCATACAGTTCGAGTTTTAGGAAATAAGTCGAAGAAATTCCTTTTGCCGCTGGTAGTCGCAAAGCCTGAACGCTGCTGTCGGCCGGGATGTCGAGAGTTGCGTCCTGCGAGGAATTTTCTCTCGCGTTAATGTCGTAAATCGTGGCCTTCACGCGGCTGCGGGGAAACGCGTGATCGTACCCATTCACCACAGCTACGGAGTTGTTATCGTACGAGTATTGGACGTGCAGTTGCTCGCAGGCTTTCTTCGAGCCAAAGTAGGCGCCAGAAGGGACGAGGTAGTAGTCGTATAAGTTCCAGATTATGGATGGCCATGCATTATTCAGCATCCACTGGATCACGCCCGTGGACTCGTACCGGTTGCGGCCATAGGCCTCGAACATGGCGCGCTGGGCTTCGTAATTCATGGCCTGCGACTTGCGAAGGAAGTCCTCCAGGTTCGCGGCTTTGCCGTAACGCCGGTCCATGCCGTTTATGAATTTGTCGATGTCGGTGAATCGTTCGAGGCCGGCGTGGTAGGTCCAGTAATCGTCAATGGGCCAGAGATGATCGGCGGGAATGAAGCGCTTCAAGCTGGGTAAAGTTGGAATCACTGGGCCCGGGCTGGTTTCGGTGTTGAATCCGAATGCGCCGCCGGCCTTCTTGTCGGTGAGCCAATAGTTTGCCGGCACGAAGTCGTACGGGCCCGTCATCTTCACCCCGGAACGACCGGTTAGTTTCGTCGATTTGGCAGAGGCGGAAGAGATAGTTGGGTTAGGCCACTGCACGTCTTTGAGAACCTGCAAGTACAACTTTTCGATACGCGCGGGTGGAGGATTGTCGCTGCCATAGAGCCAGACAAATACGCTGGGATGATTGCGCAGCCGCAGCAGTTGATCCGCGAGGGAAGCCGCCGCGATCCGTTCGGTTTCCGGCGTCCACTTCTTCCACTTCTCCCAAAAATCGCAGCAGGTCCAGCCTGGCATGATGAGGACGCCGAGCCGATCTGCCATATCGAAGAACTCATCGCGCTCCATGCGACCCTCAAGGCGAATGGCATTCAGGTTCATGCCGCGCGCGTAATCCATTGCGGCTGCGGCGCGCTCGGGCGACCAGCGCAAAAGCATGTCGGGAGCCCAGGCCGCTCCACGTATAAGCAGCTTGCGGCCATTGATTTTGAAAAGGAGGTGCTTCTTGTCAGTCAACTGCGAGGTTACCTCGCGAATGCCGAACTCCACCGTTGCCGAGTCGGAAAGGTGATCGCCGGCTTCAACCTCAAGCCTCGCGGCGTAAAGCTCGGGCGTGCCCATCTGATAAGGCCACCACAACCGGGGATGATCGAGCCGGAGCTGAGGATACTGATCGGGAGTGAAGACAATGGTCTTCGATTCGGAAGGTGCCAGCTCTATTTTCTGGCTGATTCGAATGTCCTCGATCTCGGCGCGAACGGTGGCCGCGACCGGATGCGAAGCGGAATTGTGCAGAGCCGTGGAAATCGTAAGAGCCGCCCTCGCGTAGTTCTCGTCGAGCTTGGAGGCCACGAATGGATGTCGCAGAGAAACATCGCCAGTGGTGGTGAGGTACACGTCTTTCCAAAGCCCCATATCTTTGTCGGGCGGAGTCGGATTCCAATCGACCCATGTCATCGCCAGGTCGTTTTTTTCGGGGGCGAAGACCTCGAGCGCTAGAACGTTCGGCTGACCTTTCGCGAGATGCCCAGCAATATCAAAATCGAAACGCCGCATCATGCCGCTGACTTCATTCGCATCGGCAATCTTCTCGCCGTTCAACCAAATATTTGCGCGGTAATTGATGCCGTCGAAATGCAGCCAGGTCGTGCGATTCGCTCCTTGCGCGGGGGTTTGAAATTCGGTGCTATACCACCAGGAGCACCGGAACGGGCTGTCAGCCGGCATGGGTTGATTTGCAAAGAACGATTTTCCCGCATAGTCCATTCCCGGAAGCTTCTTCAAGTTCATCCCGAAATACGGGTCGGGATAGGTTCCATCCTCGACAAGCGCGGCAACCACCGTGGTGGGAACGGCGGTTTTGTGCCAACCGTCCGGGTGAAAGCTGGTTGTGGAGATCTTCGCGCCCTCGGTTTTTACTTCACAAGACGATTGAAGCATCCAGTTGTTATGGAGCGGGAGTTTCGTGGAAGCCTCGACGGAGGCAGCAGCAGAAGCCACGCATTGCGCCGCACAGAGCAGGACAACTGCCAGTAAGGGAAATAAAAATGAGGCTAGGGAGAAATCTGGTAACGTAGCGGACGGAGCGAAGCGGGGAGCCGTCGCGGATTCGGCGGCGTTGGGTGCAGTTTTCGTGTCCGGGCAGTAGCGCATAAATGTTTATTAAAACGTATGAATATTGATGTATAAATGCATTTCTGTCAAGACGAAAGGGCAAGCTCGGGCGGCCACAATGAGTGAATCGACGAAAGCAGTGCAAAATGGCGCTTCCAGTGCGCCAACTCTGAAGCGCGCGCTGACGCTCTGGGACCTCGTTTTCTACGGAATTGTCCTGATCCAACCCATCGCTCCCGTTCCCCTGTACGGAGTGGCGCAAAAGCTCTCCGACGGCCATTTTCTTACTACCATTCTAATTGCCATGTTTGCCATGTTGATCACCGCGGTCAGCTATGGGCGGATGGCGGCAATTTACCCGGCGGCGGGGTCGGCCTACACCTATGTCGGCAAGGGACTAAACCCGCATCTTGGATTTCTGGCGGGCTGGGCCATGTTTCTCGACTATCTGCTCCAGCCGCTCATCAATACCGTGTGGATCTCGACTGCTCTCCACGAGCGATATGTGCCGGCAGTGCCCTTTATCGCGTGGGCGGCCGTCATCTCAATCATCATCACGCTGCTCAACTTGCGCGGCATCCGTTCTTCCGCGCGAGCGAACAAGGTGTTGCTGTTTTTTATGTTCGTGGTAGTGGGCGCGTTCCTGGTCCTGGCAATTCGCTTCTTGTTGCGCTCGCAAGGGCTGCCGGGCTTGTTCTCGGTTAAACCTCTGTATGATCCCGCGACCTTCAATGCCCACCGCGTATGGACTGCGACTTCTTTCGCGGCGCTCACCTATATTGGCTTTGACGGCGTCACCACACTCGCCGAAGAAGTGAAAAATCCAAAGCGCAATGTGCTTCTGGCGACGGTGCTGGTCTGCCTGTTTACCGGAATATTCGGAGGCCTCGAGGTATATCTCGGCCACCTGGTCTGGCCGAACTGGCACACCTTTCCGAATCTTGAGACTGCGTTCATGGACATCTGCAATCGCGTCGGCGGTGTGGCGCTTTTTAACGCCATGGGGTTCATCCTGATCCTGGCCGCATTCGGCAGCGGGCTTACGGGAGGCCTGGGAGCCGCTCGCCTGCTATTTGGCATGGGCCGGGACAATGTGCTGCCGCGCCGCGTGTTTGGCCATCTCAGCGCCGGGAGCCGCACGCCGAGTTATAACATTCTGATCATCGGCGGCCTGACGTTTTTCGGCGCGGTGGTGCTCAACTCCATCGGCAATGCCTACGAGCACGCGGGCGAGTTGCTCAACTTTGGAGCTTTTCTTGCGTTTATGGGTGTGAATCTGGCCACTCTCTGGCAATTCTCCGTGATCAAGCGCGCCGGTTATAAGCGAAGAATTATCGTCGACACTTTATTGCCCGCAATAGGATTCGTTTTCTGCGCGCTGATCTGGTGGAACCTCAACGGGCTGGCGAAAACGATTGGGGGGATTTGGTTCGCGATTGGTCTCGTCTATCTGGCAATTACCACAGGTGGCTTCCGTCGCGCGCCTGCGACGATTGATTTTAAGGATTCGTAGCGAGACAGCGAGTGGGCTGTAAAAAGCATTTCGGTCACGAGAATTTTGCGCTTACTCCGTCGCGGTGATCTTGGGAATGCGGGCGAACCGTCCGGCCTCGATGCCGGCTTCCGCAGCTAGGGCCAGAGTCATCATTTGCACCGGCATAATCTCAAGGATGTGCTGAACCGCAGTCGGAGTTCTGGGCAGGTTCCAAGGTCCCGGAGTGTCGTCTTCGGCGATGCATGCGGTTCTGCCGCCCGCTTTTCGAATATCGGCAAGCAGGCGCCGTTGTAGCGGTCTCGTCGATTCCGGTCCGGCGAAGACGACCGCGAAAGTTTCCTCGTTCACCATCTCCAGAGGGCCGTGCCGGAAGGCCGCGCCGCTCATGCCTTCCGCGTGTAGCCTTACGGACTCCTTGAGGATGAGCGAACCGTCGCCGGCCGCGGCCAGCGAAGTCCCACGCCCCAGCAGAAAGAAGTTACGCATAGCTTTCAGTTCAGCTGCCATTTGGAAGATGTGGTCTCTCCACCCGCGCAGGTACGAGTGAGCCGCAGGGATGGTTTGGGCGAGTTCTTCACGCGTCTGACTGGGCTCGCACCCGCAGAAGAATCCGCCGAGCAGATGGAGCGCCATTAGAGCGGTAACGTAGGTCTTGCACGATACGGAAAATTCCGTTCCCGCCTCGGTGACTATTGAGACATTGGCTTGCGAAGCCAGCGGACTGCCTGCCGTATTTGTCACGCCGACGATCGGCGCGTGTCCGCGATTCTCTTCAAGGAGCCGCACAATTTCCGCGCTCTGCCCGGATTGCGAAACCGCGACAATCAGCGTTTCGGGATCAAAGAAGCACTGGAGAGAATGGACTAACTCAGATGTCTCCGCGGCGATGGCAGTGTAGCCGTGCTCGTTCAACTGCAAGAACAACGGATAGAGAGCGTGCATCGACGCACCCATTCCCGTGAGGACGATGCGCCTGAGTTTGCTTTCCCGCAAACGCACTGCGAAGCGTTTCAGGTCCTCGGCAATCCGCAGCCCCCGCAGCGTTCTTTCCAGCGCAGGCGGTTGGTCCAGAATGTCACGAAGATATTGGCCCTCGACGATCTGGTACGAAGCGGCTTTCAACCTCACCCCCGTGCAACTGAAAACGATGATTCCAAACTTCCGCGGCGCCGATCAATCCAGCATCCGCTCCCAGCGCGGCCAATGAAATCTCGACCCGGTCGGTGGGAACAAGCCTGCAATTCTCGTGGATCACCTCACGCACGCGATTCATAAACAAAGGTGCGCTTCGCATCACACCTCCACCCAGCACAATCGCTTCAGGAGCAAATAACGTGATGAGATTGGCCAGACCCAGCCCAAGGTAAAAGGCTTCGCGTTCCACCGCGGCACATGCGGATCGATCTGCGTTTTCCGCACGCTCGAAAATCTCGCGTGCGGCCACATCTCCCTTGCCGTCGCTTTCGGGGGAATTTTCCCGCAGCCAGACAGTCATGGCGGGCCCAGCCGCCAAACTCTCCCAGCATCCGCGCGTGCCGCAGGAACACGCAGGGCCAGAGGGATCGATGATATGGTGGCCAATTTCGGGATGACAGCCATTAATTCCGCGGTAGATTTGCCCATCCAGAATCAGGCTTGCGCCAATCCCTGTCCCGATGGTGACGTAGAGAAACCGCGCTCTCGACTTTCCGGCTCCCCACCGGAGTTCACCGAGCGCTGCGGCATCGGCGTCGTTTTCGAGCGCCGCCGGAACGCCAAACTCCCGCGATAGAATTTCGACCGGATTGCCACCTTCCCAGCCAGGGAGATTGTTTACGTCGCCCAACCTGCCGGTCTTAGGGTCCACGGGGCCAGGGCTACCGATCCCAATTCCATGCAACTCGACATTCGCGCGACGAACGCACTCACGCAGAAGCTCCGACGTGCGGTGCATCGCAGCAACGAACCCGAGGCTTACGGCCGTGGGGCACTCCTCGCGGGCGAGAACTCGGCCCGCATGGTCGACGACTCCTACGGCGATCTTGGTGCCACCAATGTCAATCCCGGCGATCATGTGGCAATCGGTCGCGTCCGATTCTGGCTGGTATTTTCCTTCATCTTTCGACCAATTCTCCCTATTAAATTGTTTTATTAAAACGAATGAATATTCGTACATTCTCGAATTCGTGTCAAGCGGAATTGGCCGGCCTTTTCTCTGCCGCGATGACCTAAGTGTGGGGTGCTTGCTCAATTCCGAAGAATTTCCCCTCATCCCAATCGAAAATATTGAGAGTTCAGAGATTTGGAACTTCGCAACACAATTATGCCTTTCGCTGCTGCCGAGCCCGCGCGCGTCCGTCCCATCCCAAAGCTGCGCATTCTCAATTCGCGGCTTGTGCTCTGCCTCTGTCTGGCGCTTGGAACGCTCGTCCTCTACAGCGGCCTGACCCGGAATGGCTTCGTCAACTTTGACGACGACCGGTATATTCTGACCAATCCGCACGTACGCGGCGGCCTCGACGGCACTACAATCGCGTGGGCGTTCAAGTCCTTCGACGAAGCCAACTGGCACCCGCTCACATGGCTCTCCCATGCCTTGGATTGCCACTTCTTCCAACTCAATCCCGCCGGGCATCACTACACCAGCCTTCTGCTCCACGTGCTGAACGTGATGCTGCTGTTTCTCGTGCTGGACCGACTGACGAAATCGAAATGGCGTAGCTTGGCCGTCGCTGCCCTGTTTGCCACTCACCCCATCAATGTGGAATCGGTCGCCTGGATCGCCGAGCGCAAGACCGTGCTTTCCATGCTGTTCTTCTTACTCGCCGTAGCGGCATACGCGTGGTACGTCCGCAAGCCCGGGATTGGTCGCTATCTGCTGATCGCCGCCGCATTCGCCATGGGCCTTATGTCGAAGCCCATGGTGACAACGCTCCCGTTTGCACTTCTGCTGCTCGACTACTGGCCCTTGCAGCGAATGAATCTCCCTTCCACTCCGCAGCGCGACGCGGAAGCGTCCAAACTCGAGGGTGAAACACCTGGCCCCAGCCAGTACAGCGCGCGCCCGATTTGGTGGCTACTCCTCGAGAAAGTGCCTCTGCTCGCGACTTCCATCGCGAGCGCCATCGTCACCGTTATGGCGCAAAAGGCCGGCGGAGCGGTCAGTTCGACGATCGCCAAGCCGCTGCTGCTGCGTCTTCAAAATTCCGCGGTATGCTATGCGGTCTACATCGCCAAGCTAATATGGCCAGCGCACCTGGCCGTTCTCTATCCATACCCTCGTGCCTTGCCTGCTGGAGAAGTTCTCGCCTCCGCGCTGTTCCTGGTTACGACCACGGGATTGGTGCTCAAATACCGTGAACGGCGCTACCTCGTGGTCGGATGGTTCTGGTATTTGGGGACGATGGTTCCAATGATCGGCCTTGTGCAGGTGGGAAACCAAGCCATGGCCGACCGCTACGCATATCTGCCTTTCATCGGGCTCTTCGTGATGACGGTTTGGGGCGTGTCGGAATGGGCGGAGACCGTAACGCAGGAGCATCGACATGCCCTTTGGAAGTGGCCGCTCGTCGCGGCAAGTCTGAGCGCCGTCGTTGCTCTGGCCTTCATCACCCGCATCCAGGTCGGCTATTGGCACGATGATACGCGTCTGTGGTCGCATGCACTGGAAGTCACCCAAGGCAATTTTGTGGCAGAAAATAATCTTGGCGCGATCCTGGGGCGCGAGGGTCGGGACGAAGAGGCCGCCGCGCATTTTCGCATGGCCTCCATGTTGGAGCCGGGAGATCCTGTGAGTCAGTTGAACCTCGGAATCTACGCGCAGAAGCACGGTGAACAAGTACAGGCCATCAAACGTTATGAGACCGCGCTATTGCTCGCCACTGACAGCCGCGTCCGCGCCGGAGCCTATGCCAATCTCGGGCAAATCTACTACGCGCAGCGCGACTATGTACGGGCTCGCGCCCACTTCGAATCTGCGATGATGCTGAACGATCCCTTCCCGTTGCAGTTGGGCCTCCTTGCCGGAAAAATGGGAGATTGGGACGCGGCAAGTCGCTACTTTGTGCAGGCGGTTTCCGCCGAGCCGAGCGACGTGGGCTTCCTTCTCCTGGCGCACGCCCTCAAGAGTGGCGGGCACGACGAAAATGCTCGGCGAGCGTATCGCCAGGCACAGAGCATTTCGAGCGATGTCGAGAAGGCGCAGCAAATCGCCGACCAGCTTCAAGCGCAATAAAAATGTAGTCTCGGCATTCAGCCTTCCAATCCTATTTCATCCGGTTGGTCGTGTTCTTCCGTTACCTCTCAAAGCCGCCCCAAGGTTGGTAGGCTGCGAAATGGAGTTCTAAGGAGGAGCTTTGCACTCGACCGCTTCAAAGCCGACAATCAAAATCCTTTATGGCGAATCTGACGAGAAAGTTCTTGCCACTCACGCCGCAGCCATTGAGAAAGCTGGCCACCAGGTAACTGCCGCCCTGAACCGCAACGGCGTGCAGGAAGAGTTGCGCCGGGATTCATTCGACCTGGTGATTCTAGGCTCCACGCTTTCCAAGGAGGATCGCCATCATCTTCCGTATATGGTGAAGAAGGCGCACGAGGGAACGAAGGTCTTGGTTATGCATGCTGGAACGCACCATCACGAGGTGGATGCGGTGGTTAATTCTGAGATCGGTATGGTTTTCTTGCTGGAAAAAATCGCGGGTTTACTGCAGCCGGCGGCACAGTAAACCGCGCAAAACCCCGCCGCTACAATTACGATTTCTTCAAAAAAGGTCTGACGAGAGGGAGAACGCCTCGCGTCAGACCGCTTCCAGGAATGTTCCCGCCTCGTTTTTCAGAAATCGGAGAACGCTTTGATTGTGCCGCAACCGTGGCACGCGGTTGTCCCGCCCACGTCAACTTGTAGTCACGATTTGCGCATGTACGCCTCGCCGCACCCATAAAAGCTCCTCGCGCCAAGTCGAAGGGGAAATTAAAATGGGCCGCCAGCCAAGAAGCGGTGACGTTTCCTTGGCTATCGGCCCATTCGATCCGGAAAGGGATCGGAGGTGATGCTTTCATCGTAAACCCAACCGCGAGATTGTCAAGCCCAACTTCCCCGACTCGGAAAGAAAGATCCCCACTCTGATATTTGACACTGATTGGTCGGCGGCCTATACTCGGCGTCCACGCCACGAATTTCCTTCCCGGAGAATGTCATGAGTCGCGCACTTGGTGTCCTTCGAAATTCCGCCATCGGTTTTACGTTTGCTTTTGTATTCGCGATTACTCTCGCTCTGCATTCGCTCAGTGGAGCGGCTTTGGGGCAAACTCGGTTTCCAAAATTGACGCCGCAGAATAGCGGAACTTCCGAGGGATTGATCGCCGTCAGTCCGGTGAATGCGAAGGTGGTTTGGGCGGCCGGGCGTCATGGGACTTTTCTGGTTACCACGGACGGCGGAAATACCTGGCGGTCGGGTCAGGTGAATGGAGCAGAGTGGCTTCAGTTTCGCGGCGTGCGGGCCGTGAGCGCGAACGTGGCGTACCTTTTGTCCATCGGCAATGCGCCGGGGAATTTTCGCATTTATAAAACGGAAGACGGCGGCTCGACCTGGACGATGCAGTTCCGGAACGAGTTGGCCGGTGCATTCTACGATTGCTTTGCATTTTGGACGCCGACGCGCGGGATTGCGCACAGCGACTCGGTGAATGGAGTGTTTCCCGACCTTCGCACCGAGGACGGAACGACCTGGCAGAGCATCGCGAATAATATGCCGCCGGCGCTTCCGGGAGAATTCTCGTTTTCGTCGAGCGACACATGCGTGGCGACGCAAGGCCAGGAGAATGCTTGGATCGCGACCGGCGGGGCGGCCATTGCGCGCATTTTGGCGACCACCGACGGCGGCGACACGTGGAACGCGTATGACACGCCGATTGTGAGTTCGTCGTCCGCTGGCGCATTTACCGTAGATTTTCGCGACGCTTCAAATGGAATCGTCGGCGGAGGCGACCTTGATCCGGGCGATCCCAATCAGGCGCGCACGGCGGCCTCGACCGATGGCGGCCAGACCTGGACGTTGACCAGCGCGCCTCCGGTGACGGGAGCGATTTTCGGGCTGAGTTATGCGCGCCAGATCGGCCCCTGCAATCGCCCGATATGCCAGGAGACGCTGCGCTATGTGGTGGTCACGGCGAATACGGGCGGCGCCGCGTGGACTCCGGATGAAGGAACGACCTGGTATGTGCTGCCGGGTGTAACAGGAGAATGGGCGGTAGCCTTTGCGACTCCCGCGGCAGGCTGGTTGGTCGGCGAGAACGGCGTGATCTGGAAGATTGCGTTTTAGGGGCTGCGCGTTGCCGGGAACGACGGAGTAAAGCGAGTGCTGTTGTCGAGGTTCGTTCAGCCCAACAGTCGCGGCCGGCTGTTCTCACTTGGCTGCCCCTGCGCTGCGGAAGTGTTTTCTGCGCCGATGTCCTTCCCGCTCGGCATTGTTGACAGAAAATTTACAAGTCCGGGCTCGCACACGGTCCTCTTTGTGGCATGCTATCCGGGTACGATGGTTGTGCCCACACGTACTTCCCCGCGGCACACCTTAATTGCAGTCTGAACCCGCACTTCCTCGCGGCAAATCAAGCAAGGAGATATTTATGCACGGTCGAAAACTATTTGAGACTGCGAGTGTGTTTGCGGCGGCGATGCTGGTAGGTGTGATTCTCAGCGCTTTGCCGGCCGCAGCGAGCAGCGAAGAAGTCATCTATTCGTTCAGCCCGAATGGTGGCGGGGTTAATCCAACGCAGGATCTGATCGCGGACGCGGCAGGAAATTTGTATGGGACAACGGTCGACGGCGGCGATCAGAGTATGGGCGTGGTGTTTGAGTTGTCGCCAAAAAATGGAGGCTGGCAGCAGCAGGTTCTCTACTCATTTCAGAGCGACGATGGCGTACCGACCTCCGGACTCGCCTGGGACGCGGCGGGCAATCTGTACGGAGAAACCGGCGGCGGCGCCAACGATGCGGGGATGGTGTACGAACTATCGCTCTCCGGAGGCACATGGGTGAGGACGGTTCTTTATAGTTTCGTGGACCAGAGCACCGGCTCATTTCCTTTGGGAGGCGTCGTCCTCGATGCCAAAGGAAATATCTACGGAACCACGCAGGCAGGCGGCGATCCCTTCGGTCTGGGAACGGTGTTCGAGTTGTCGCCCGATGGCAAGGGAAACTGGACGGAGCAAGTGATTCATGCCTTTGGACGGGCGAAAGATGGAGGCCTTCCCCAGGCCGGCGTCGTGTTCGATTCGCATGGAAACCTTTTTGGGACCACTCTTGCGGGCTACAGTGGTGGCACGATATTCGAACTGACCCCGCAGGCCAAAGGGAAGTGGAAGAGAGTTGTGCTGCATCGTTTCACAGGTGGGAAGGATGGGGAGTTTCCCTCGGGAAAGCTGATCTTTGATGCCGCCGGCAATCTGTATGGGACGGCGGAGTCAGGCGGCGCGGCCAAGAACCAGAATGGTTGCGACTTTGGCTGCGGCACCGTGTATAGGTTGAGTCCAAAGACCGGGGCAAGCGGATTCACGTTTTCGGTGCTATACAGCTTCGCCGGCGGTAAAGATGGCAGGTCGCCCGATGGGACGCTGGCGTTCGATGGTTCGGGCAACTTGTACGGTACGACCGAGACGGGAGGTGGGAACGGGTGCGAGTTCGGATATGGATGCGGGACCGCGTTCCAACTTTCGCCGAGCGCCAAAGGGCCGTGGGCGGAAACTGTGCTCCATCGGTTTGCCGGCAGCGACGACGGGCTGAACCCGCAAGGAAGCTTGCTCCCCGACAAGCAAGGGAATTGGTATGGGACGACAAGCGGGGGCGGAGACGCGCAGTCGGGAACGGTGTTTGAAATCACGCCGTAGTAGCAGCAGCGCGGTTTCCGGGCTTCTTCACTTATCCGCCATCAGCACGCCGCCGGAGGCATAGTTCTCCTTCGACACTTCAAGGAAGGTGACGACGATGCCTTCGCGGCGCGCGCCCGCTTCTTCCACCATGGCGTCGGTGATTCGTTGCGCGATCTTTCGTTTCTGATCGGTCGTGCGGCCTTGCAGCATGGTGACTTGAACAAGTGGCATGGGCTCTTCCCGTCTGGAGTCCCGAGTTTCGAGTATCGAGCGACCGATTCGTGATCGCTCGAGGCTCGTGGCTCGAAGCTGCCTTACTGGGCCAATTCGTATCCCGCAAAAAAGAAGCTCAACTCGAAACGCGCCGTCTCGTCCGCGTCCGAGCCGTGGATGGCGTTGTGCTCGATGTTAGTCGCCCACTTCTTGCGGATCGTTCCTTCTTCCGCCTGCGCGGGATTGGTCGAGCCCATCAGTTTGCGCAGATCGGCAATGGCGTCTTCTTTTTCCAGCGCCAGAGCCACAATCGGCCCGCTTGACATGAACTGCGTCAGCGAATGGTAAAAGGGACGGCTCGCATGAACGGCATAGAACTGCTCCGCCTGGTGCTGGGAAATTTCCAGCATCTTCATGGCCAGGATGTGGAAGCCGTTCTTCTCAAACTGCTCGATGATGTCTCCGACGGCGTTTTTTTTCACCGCGTCGGGCTTGATGATGGTCAGAGTGCGCTGCAGTGTTTTCATGAATTAGTCGTGGGTCCTTGATCGTTAGTCGTCAAATAAAATCCTTGAGATGTCATCCCGAGCGGAGCGGGCGAGCCTAGCGAACCCCGCGGGGCCGCGGGACCCCCCACACCCGACGATACGCGGGGCCGGGCGCCTTATGTCGGCCTCGCAACTCTAAGCGCCTACTTTCGCGCCCAGTGCCGCCGCCAGAGTCTCGCCAATATCGGCGGGCGATTTCGCAACCTTCAGCCCGGCCTTTTCCATGGCCGCAATCTTTTCCGCCGCAGTGCCTTTGCCGCCCGAGATGATGGCCCCTGCGTGCCCCATGCGCCGCCCCGGAGGCGCAGTCTGCCCGGCGATAAATCCCACCACCGGCTTCTTCATGTGCAACTTTATATACTCCGCCGCCGTCTCTTCGGCGTTGCCGCCGATCTCCCCAATCATCACCACCGCCTCGGTCTGGGGATCGCGATTGAACAACTCGAGCGCGTCGACAAAATTTGTGCCGATGATCGGATCGCCGCCAATGCCGATGGCGGTCGATTGCCCAATGCCGCGCTGCGTCAGTTGGTGAACGGCCTCATAGGTCAGCGTGCCCGAGCGGGAGACGATGCCGACGTTGCCTTCTTTATGAATGTGGCCGGGCATGATGCCGATTTTGCATTTGCCGGGCGAGATGATGCCCGGGCAATTCGGCCCGATCAGCCGCGACCGCCGGTTCTGCAAAAACTCCCACGCGCGCACCATGTCGAGCGTCGGAATTCCCTCGGTGATGCAAACGATCAACTCGATCTCCGCATCGGCCGCTTCCATGATCGCGTCCGCGGCGTATGGCGGCGGAACAAAAATTACGGTGGCGTTAGCCCCGGTCTTATCCACCGCTTCCTGCACGGTGTTAAAAATCGGCCAGCCCTCGTGAGTCGTTCCGCCTTTGCCGGGCGTTACGCCTCCGACAATCTGCGTGCCATACGCGGCGCAAGCCTTCGCGTGGAACGTGCCTTCGCGGCCCGTTAAGCCTTGCACAACCAGTCGAGTTCGTTTGTCAGCCAGGATTGCCATGATTGCTCTCTTTCCAAAAAATCGTTGTTGTCGTTCGTCGCCGTCTTTCGCGAGACGCCTATCAACATTCGGCGACGCGCTCGCCCTTGGCGTCTATGCCCTCGCCGCCGCCACTACTTTGTCAGCCGCGTCTTTCATGGTCTCGGCGATCACAAAATTCAGCCCGGATTCCTTCAGAATCCGCCGGCCTTCCTCTACGTTCGTACCTTCCAACCGCAGAACGACGGGCAACTGAATGTTCATTTTCTTTGCCGCATCAACCACTCCAGTCGCCAGCATGTCCACGCGCAGGATCCCGCCGAAGATATTAATCAGCACTGCGCGCACATTCTTATCGCTCAGCAAAATTTCAAATGCGTGCGCCACCTGCTCTGAGTTCGCGCCGCCGCCCACATCCAAAAAGTTAGCCGGCATGCCGCCCGCGTACTTGATGATGTCCATGGTCGCCATCGCGAGGCCGGCGCCGTTCACCATGCAGCCGACGTTGCCGTCGAGTTTGATGTAATTGAGGTTGTATTTCGACGCCTCGACCTCCAGCGGATCTTCTTCGGTGATATCGCGAAGCTCGCGCAGGTCGGCATGACGGAAGAGCGCATTGTCGTCGAAGTTGAGCTTGGCATCGAGCGCGAACAGGCGGCCATCGGTGCAACTGACAAAAGGATTGATCTCCACCAGCGAAGCGTCCGTCTCCAGAAATGCGCGGTAGAGACTCGTGAGGAACTGCACCGCGGGGTTGATCTGCGATCCCTTCAGTCCCAGCGCAAAGGCAATCTTGCGCGCCTGGAACGGTTCCAGCCCCATGCCCGGGTCAATGTACTGCTTCAAAATCGCCTCGGGCCGCTCTGCTGCGACCTGCTCAATATCCATGCCGCCCGCCGCCGAGGCCATGAACACGGGCTTGCCCTCGCCGCGATCGACGAGGATGCCCAGGTAAAGCTCTTTTTCGATCGGCAGCGTCTCTTCGATCAAAAGCCGGTGCACGATTCGGCCTTCGGGGCCGGTCTGGTGCGTGACAAGCTTCATGCCGAGAATTTTGTCGGCCAACTCGCTCGCTTCGTGGACGGATTTCGCAATCTTCACGCCGCCGCCCTTGCCGCGTCCGCCCGCATGAATCTGCGCCTTGACCACCACGCCGGTCGCGCCGGAATCGAACAACTCCTGCGCCACTGCCTCCGCGTCCGCGCGGCTCGTCGCCATGGTGCCACGCGGCACAGCGACTCCATACTTCTTTAAAATTGCCTTTGCCTGATATTCATGAATTTTCATAATGATTTAAAACCGTCGCTCGTCGTTGGTCGTTCGTCCTTCGCGCTTACGAATCGACTGTCGCTTATGAACACTTGAGAGGACCATGCCTGCAGCGTAATCACCTTGCAGCAAACTATTGATTCTATAGAAGGCGGAAGCATCGGCGCAAACGACGGAGATCACACACCGCTGTGATGGTGCTACTCTTTGGTAGACCGCATGATCCTCGACGCCCTTCATCGCATCGCCAATCACCGCCAATCGCTCTCCCGCGACGAGGCGTGTGCCGTGATGACCGAAGTCCTCACCGGCCAATGCACCGACGCGCAGATCGCCGCGCTGCTCGTTGCGCTGCACATGAAGGGTGAGACGGTCGAGGAGATTGTCGGATTTGCCGAAGCCATTCGCGCCGCCGCCACGCCGCTGGAACTTCATTCCAGCTCTGTGCTCGACGCCAGCGGCACCGGACGCGACGCACTCGTTGATACCTGCGGCACCGGAGGCGACACCAGCGGGACTTTCAACATCTCAACCGCGACTGCCCTGGTTGTTGCCGGAGCGGGCGTGCGCGTTGCCAAACACGGCAATCGCAGCATGACTTCGAAATGCGGCTCCGCCGATGTGATGGAAGCGCTCGGCGTGAAGATCGATCTGCCACCCGCAAGCATTGCTGCCTGCCTGCAAGAAGTTGGCATCGCGTTTCTCTATGCGCCGTCCATGCATTCGGCAATGAAATATGTGCAGCCAGCCCGCCGCGACCTGCGCCTCCGCACCGTGTTCAACCTGCTCGGTCCGCTCACCAATCCCGCGCGCGCCACCTGCCAGGTAGTGGGCGTCTACGCGGCGGACATGGTCGAGAAGTTAGCGGAAGCCCTCAGCATGCTGGGATTGCGCCGTGCACTCGTCGTTCATGGCAGCGATGGGCTCGACGAAATCACCATCACTGGCACCACCAGAATCGGCGAAGCTCGCGAGGGCCAGGTGCGGACCTACGAAGTGACTCCGGAAGAGTTCGGTCTGGGGCGCGCACCACTCGAAGAAATCTCCGGCGGCGACGCGATCGAGAACGCCAAGCTGATTCGCGAAGTTTTGGAAGGAAAAAAATCTGCGCGCCGCGATGTGGTGCTCCTAAATGCCGCAGCAGCTCTAGTAGCTGCCGGCAGAGCCGATCATCTGCGCGATGCTGTGCCGATGGGAGAAAAGGCAATCGACTCCGGCGCCGCTGCCGAAAAACTGCGGAATCTCGCTCAGTTTTCCAACCGTGCCCGTTGAAATTGCGATTACCCGATTGCCAAATTACGAAATCAATTCACCTCTACCCGCTCCATGTACTCTGCCACCTCCACATTCCACCCCAGATCTTTCTTCATCAAGTCGCGCAGTTGCGACGCCGCGGCCGGTTCGCCATGCACTAAATAAGTCACGCCCGGCTGGTTCTTGAAAGTGTGCAGCCACTCCAGCAGCTCGGGCGGGTCGGCATGATCGCTGAACTGTTCCAGCGCCGCGAGCTGCGCGCGAATCGGAATGAACTCACCGAAAATCTTCACTTCGGATGCGCCGCCCTTGATAATCGCGCCCCGCGTTCCCGGCGCCTGAAACCCAATAAAGATCACAAGGTTCCTCGGGTCGGGCAGGCGCAGCGCCAGATGGTGCAAAATGCGTCCGCCCGTCACCATCCCGCTCGACGAAATAATGATGGACGGAAACTTGCTGTCATTGATCTTTTTCGACTCCTCCGGCGTTTGCGCAAACGTGAACCCCGGCCACGTGACTGGAGAGCCGTACTTGTCGATCAGTCCGGCGGCCTGCGGCGTGTACTCTTCGGAGTGCTTCAGGTAAATTTCGACCGCCTTGATGGCCATCGGGCTGTCGCAAAACACGGGCACATGTGGAATCTCGCCCGACTCCATCATCTCCTTCAGCATGAAAACAAATTTTTGCGTTCGCTCGACGGCAAACGCCGGAACGATCACGCTGCCGCCGCGTTTCACCGTGTCACGAATCAAATTCGCGAGTTGCGGCCGCGGATCCGTGTCCGGATGCGCGCGGTTGCCATACGTCGATTCCATCACCAGCACATCGGCTGTTTCGCCTTCCTGTGGCCCGGAGTGAACCACTTTTCCCGGCGCAATCTGATTGTCGCGCACGCGCCCAATGTCGCCCGTAAAAAGCAGGCGGCGTGCTTGCCCATTGGTATTCAGCGCGATCTCCGCCATGCACGAACCGAGAATGTGCGCGGCATGCACAAAGCGAAACGAAAGCTGAGGGCTCAGTTGCACGGTCTGCTCGAATGCCACCGGTTTGAAATACTGCAAACAATCCTCTGCCTCTTCGAGCGTGTAGAGCGGCAATGCGGGATCGTGCTTTGATGTGCCTTTCTTGTTGTGGAATGCCGCGTCTTCCTCCTGAAGATGCCCGGAGTCAGGCAGCACCACCGAGCACAAATCGATCGTCGCCTGCGTCGCGTAGATCGGGCCGCGGAAGCCTTCCTTCACCAGTCGCGGAATCCATCCGCAGTGGTCGAGGTGCGCATGAGTAAGAACGACGGCATTGATCTCCCGCGCGGGAATTGGCGTGTCCTGCCAATTGCGCTCGCGCCATTCCTTTGGCCCCTGAAAAAGGCCGCAGTCGATCAGCGCGCGAAATCCACCTTTGTCGCTCACATCGTAGGTTGTGCTGATGAGGTGCTTGGAGCCGGTCACGGTGCCGGCCGCGCCAAGAAATTGGATGTAGGCCAAGAGGCTCTCCTTAGCAAATGCGAACGGAAGAGATTTAGGAATTGCGCAATTGAGTAATGTCGTAAATTGGTAATTTGAACCCCCAAGCCTTCAAGTGTTGGTGGGGGGGTGAAAATGCCCAATTACCCAATTACAAAATTACCAAATTGCTTCATTGCGCCGGTATCTTAAATACATTATTCGTCAAGTCGTTCTCCGGCACACTGCCGTCGTTCACGACAATCTCTGCTGGCCTTGAGGGTATTTCTACGCGCAACGTCGCCGTGCTCCGCGCGCGCACTTCGAGCCGCCTCGAAGCTTCCGCCCCTTCGCAGCGCACGGTAAATGGAATCTCCGCGCCCGCATTCCCAGTGTTTTCCAGAGTCACAGTGATCATTTGCGTTTGTTTTCCGCCGCCCGGCTTCTCGTCGTCCCACGGATGCGCCAACTGCACGCGCACATCCGGCAAGCCGCGATCGTGGTAGACCCAGTCGTCAAAAAACCAACCGAGGTCGCGCTTGGCGGCGGCCTCCACCAGTCCCTCCACATACTTCGAATCTTTATCGTCCGCCGCGCGGTACTTCGCAATCGCCGCCTTCAGCGCGTCGTCGCCCACCATGTCACGCAACATCCACCAGACGTACGCCGCCTTGCTGCGGTAATAAATTTCGTCATAGCTCGTGGCCAGCGGCGGTCCGATATCCCTCGCCTGCGCAGTGGGAATTTCCTTTCCCGGCGGCGCCGGAACCTCTTTCTCTGCATCCAGAAATGCCGCCCGATGAATCCCGAGAAGATCGAGTGCAGATTCGCGTCCACCTTGCTGCTCGCGATACGCGGCCTCCGCAAAATGCGCCAGCCCCTCATAAACCCACGGACGCGGCGATGCCAGCGCCGAATGCACCAACTCATGCACCACGTTGATGCCCGCGAGTTTCGTATCCTCGCCCGCCATTGAGACCATCAGCAATGTCCCACTCTCGAACGGTGCGGCATGCGGATCGGAAAGATCTGCGATTGTCACCGGCGCGCTCGGTTTGCCGAACCATTCCGTCACAAACCTCATCGCGGGTGAGAGTGCGTCCGAATATTTTTCCGCGCCAGCCTCGTGCCCGCGCAGGCTGAGGATTCTCAGTGGCGGCTTGAAGTTGTCGACATAGTCGGCCATCGCAAACATCGGGGCGGTAGTTCCAAGTGGATTCCACTGGCATTCGGTGTGAACTTCGTCGTTTTTCGCGCCATGTTTTTCCACCCTCTTCGCCTCACGTTTTCCCGCGCTGTCGTCCGCATTGGCAGCGTGGTCCGTTTCCGCGCCGCAGATCAGAACCGGACGCGAATCCGACCCGCCGTATTGCGACGTGATTGCCAATTGGAACTCACTCCCCGCGGCCCGCGCCTTCCACCGATCCACCACTTCAAACAAACTGTTCCCCTCGGAAAAATCCGCCGACTCGGTCGTGATGGGATACCACGCCACATATCCCGCCCCGCGCACCGCCGTGAACGACGCGCCAATATGATCCCAACTCGTGTGCCGCGCAATGTCGTCAGGAACGCCGACCCTCGTCAGCCGCGTCATATCGACCGGAATCACGCCCTCGTAGCCAATCTCCAGTTCGACCGAATCCTTCGGCTTGATCTCCGCAGGCAGTGTCACAATCGCCTCCGAAAGAGCCCCCGTGTGATCGATGTCAGACGCGTAGGGCTGAGAAACGAATTGCAGCGCCTTGCCTGCGTCGCGAATTGCCCGCCAGTTGAGCGAGGAAGAAATCTGCAGGGCGATAATTTTCTGCAGCTCTGACGAGTCGTTGCGCAAAATGATTGTCCCGCGCGCCCCCAGCCTCTGCTGCTGCGGTTCAAGCTGAACTGTGAGGTCGTATTTAGTGATGGTGAAGGCCTCGCGGTCCAGCGCTGCTGCAAAAAAGCGTGAACCACAGAGGACACCGAGGACACAGAGAACGCAGAGGAATCTCTTGGTTGCGGCGAATCTCATGATTGTTTCGATGCGCCGAGGCGCCTCTGCCGCACCACTTCATATAAAACGATCCCCGCCGCCACCGACACGTTCAGCGACGGCACCTGCCCCAACATTGGGATTGACACCAGAAAATCGCAGTGCCGCCGCACCAGATCGTGCAGTCCCTTACCCTCCGCGCCCAGCACCACCGCGCAGTGCATTTTGTAGTCGACCTGATCGTAGGTCTGCGGGCCGCGCTCGTCCAGTCCCACAATCCACAACTCCTTTTCCTTTAATTCTTCAAGCGTGCGCGAAACATTCGTGACCTTCGCCACCGGCAAATGTTCGCTCGCTCCCGCCGACACCTTCGCCACCGTTCCGGTCACCGCCGCCGATCGCCGCTCCGGAATGATTACGCCATCCGCCCCCGCCGCATCGGCCGTCCGCATGATCGCCCCCAGGTTATGCGGATCCTCAACGCCATCGAGCACGACCACCAGCGAATGCTCGCCCCTCCGCGCCGCCACCAGGTCATCCAGATCGCTATATTGCTTGGCCGAAGTCGCTGCCACCAGTCCCTGATGCGCAACATTGCCGGCCAGTTCGTCCAGTTCCATGCGCGATACAAACCGCACCGGGACCCCCATTTTTCGGCACTCATCAATCACGCGCTGCAACCGGATGTCCTTGCGCTCCTTGGCGACAGCGATCCAGGTAAAAGCCCGCCCCCGCGCTTTGAGCGCTTCAGTGACCGTATTGATTCCATACAGAATATTCACGTCGTCTAGTTTACAGGTTGGCGATCGTGCGGGGACGAGGCTGAGGCATATCCAACCGGAGCACATCCCCGCTTCCGCACGGTACAACTGTGCTTGTATGGTCTAGACTAAAACGTTCCGGAGGCCGCTTTGAAACCCGTCTACATCCTCTCCGCTACCCGCACCCCCATCGGAAAATTTGGAGGCTCGTTGGCCTCGCAAACTGCCTCCGACATGGGCACGGTAGCCGCTAAAGCCGCCATCGACCGCGCGGGAGTCGATCCGCAGCAAATCGAAGAAACGATTTTTGGCAACGCCCGCCAGGCCGGCGGAGGCCCCAATCCAGCCCGCCAGATCTCCATCCGCTCCGGCGTCCCGCAGGAAGTTCCCGCCTACACGGTCAACAAAGCTTGTGCCTCGGGTATCAAGTCCATCGCGCTCGCCTACAACGAAATTGCTACCGGTAATCTCGAATGCGCACTCGCCGGAGGAACCGAGTCGATGTCGCGTGTCCCTTATTATCTCGACGGCGCGCGCTGGGGATACCGCCTCGGCACTCAGGAACTCGTCGATGGCATGTACCGCGACGGCTTCTTCTGTCCGCTCGCGAAAATGCTCATGGGGGAAACCGCGGAACTTCTTGCCGAGCAATACAAAATCTCCCGCGAGGAGCAGGATCAATTCGCCCTCACCTCGCAACAGCGCGCCGCTGCCGCGCAATCCTCCGGTCGCTTCGACGCCGAAATCGTGCCCGTCACCATCGAAAGCAAAAAAGGCGCAACCATCTTCGCGCGCGACGAACATCTCTTCCCCGACGCCACGCCAGAAAAAATGGCCAAGCTCCCGCCGGTGTTTTCGAAAACCGGAACCATTACAGCCGCCAATTCCTCTGGGATCACCGATGGCGCTGCCGCCGTTGTCCTCGCCAGCGAGAAATTCGCCACGCAAAATAATCTCAAGCCGATGGCGCGCATCCTCGCCGCAAGCTCCGCCGGAGTCGACCCGCGCATCATGGGCATCGGCCCCGTCCCCGCCATCCGCAAGCTCGAACAAAAACACGCCTTCAAACTCGCGGACTTCGATCTCATCGAACTCAACGAGGCCTTTGCCGCGCAAGTGCTCGCCTGCGATCGCGAACTCCACCTCGATCGCGGCAAGCTCAACGTCAACGGCGGAGCCATCGCGCTCGGCCACCCCATCGGCTGCACCGGCACGCGCATCGTCGTCACGCTTCTGCACGAGATGCTCAAACGCAACGCGCACCGCGGCTTGGCCACACTCTGCGTCAGCGGCGGCATGGGCATGGCCCTTGTCATCGAAAACGCTGCGGGCAAACGTTAGCAGCCGGAAAAGTTGAGGGTAAATTTGTCTCGCGGCGAATTCGCGGCGGCGAATAAGTCGCTGCAAAGCCTTCGATTGATCGCGCCGACTCCGAATTCGATTTAACTCACGCCCTCCGCATTTTGCGGTTCGGTCGCCAGAACCGGCCGCCGCGGCCGCGACATTCTCTTCGCAATCCTTCTGCCCGCATCAATCGCTGGGCGCTCGAACCCCTCGTAAAGCGCGACCGGAATGATCAGCAGCATCGCCCACAACAGCGGCCAATTGTTGCGCTCGGTCAGCGCCCACCAGATAAAAAACGAATGCCCCAGATAAATTCCATACGAATAAATTGCAATGCGATTCGCCACAAAATTCAATGGCCGGAACGTAATCTCCTTGAAATAGGGAATCCCGAATCCGAGTGACAGGCAAGCAATTCCGCCCAGCCGCCGTGATGGATATAAGAAGAAGAGGCCCGTGAGAATTAAGATAAACGCCGGCCACAGGTAAGAAGGCAGCACTCGCTTCTCCGGAAGCGTGAAGGCAATAATGCCCGGCAGAAAATTTGGCGCATAAAGCAGCAGCGTAAACCAGCCCAGGGTCGGCACCGTCTGCTGAAAATGTCCAAGCGCTCCGCAAATCGCCCACACCACGAGCAGTGTGCCCACCGACCGCCTTCTCCACAAAAATAGCAATGGAAGAAACAGGTACATCTGCACTTCAATCGGCAGCGACCAGAGCGGTCCGATAATGGAGCTTGTGTTCGTCAGATTTTGTACTAGTAAGAGGTTGGAGACGAACTCGATGGGACCGGGCCGCGCCGCAAGAGCCAGTCCGCGTCCATCCGCATGCAGATTCAGCGCAACGGCTGTTACAACCGCCAGCACGCTCAGTGGGTAAATCCGGAAGAAGCGTCGAATATAAAAGTCCTTGATGAGCGCCACACCCGTCAAACTGCTTCGCTGCATCGAGTACATCAGGACCAGCGAGGTGTGAACGAAGAACAGAAGCACGCCAAAAATCCCCACCCCGTCGAAATGATCGTAGTGGTAATGACGCGTGAGGTGATTCAGTAAAACCAGCAACACAGCGACCGCGCGCAGCAGATCCAGATTGGCCGACGCGCCCCCGCTCAGAGTTTTTGCCGTGGCTGGAGACACGCGCCTTGCGCAATCGATATCTTTGCCAATCTTTGCCGGGAGGAATCTCAATTTGCGTCGATTCTAGCAATCACGCCGCACCCCCGTTAGTGACTCCGATGGCTCCCGCCTCGCCTTGCGCCCGCTTTCTTCCGGTCGCTATACTCAAGTCAGCATCCGCAGGTCCGGAGCCCGTAGTTCCCCCCCCGCACCGGCTGGTGGAAAAACTCATGTCTCTTTCCGTTGTCATCGTCGACGACGAACAACTGGCTCGCGACGAACTCGCCTACCTGCTCAACCACTCTGACGTAAATGTCGTCGCGCAGGGCAAGAACGGGCTGGAAGCCATCAATCTGATTCGCGAACACAACCCTGACCTCGTCTTCCTCGATGTGCAAATGCCGGGTCTCGATGGCTTCGGCGTCATCAAGAAATTGCTCGATCGCAAGGTCCACCTGCCGAAAATTGTTTTCGCCACGGCGTTCGATCAGTACGCGGTCAAGGCCTTCGAGGTCAATGCCGTCGACTACATTCTCAAGCCCTTCGACAAAAAGCGCGTCGCCCAGTCGATCGAAAAAGCGCGCGCCAAAATGGATACGTCGACGGGCCCCGTCGAAAAGCTTGAGACGCTGGTGCGCATGCTCGAATCGCAGAAGCCATCAACCGCTAAAATCCTGATCAAGGCTGCCGGCCGCCTCTTCCTCGCCGATCCCAAGGACATCTGTTTCGCCACCATTGAAGACGGCGTGATCACCGTCACCACCAGCGGGCACCTCGGCATGGAAGGCCAGTCCAACTGCCGCACCCTGGAAGAGCTCTACGAAAATCTCGACGCCAATCTTTTTTGGCGCGCCCACCGCTCCTACCTGGTCAACACCAATCACATCCGCGAAGTCGTCCCCTGGTTCAAAAGCTCCTACCAATTACGCATGGATGATAAGAAGCAGACCGAGATTCCAGTGAGCCGCGCTCAGACCCGCCGCCTGCGCGAATTGTTTAACCTATGATTGCCTGATCGCTCGCGAATGGTCGCGCGCTAAATGCTCCTGAGCCCGTAGTGCGAGTTACTATCTTTTCCACGCGGAAGCCCCGGGAAGGCGCACTTCGATTGAATCAAGGTTTGGGCTCGAAGCTCGCCGCTCGCAATTCGGAGTTTCGCAACGAAAAAATGGGCGGCCATAAAACCGCCAGGCCGCCCAGGGGAGGGACGATCAATTCTCAGGGTTGGTTACGCAATCGCTTGCAGGGCGACCCGGTTCGGAATCACCAGCGTCGACCCGTCAATCCGGATCAATTCCTTTCGCTTCATCTCACTCAACAAACGAGTCACCGTCTCCCGCGATGACCCAATCATCTGCGCGATCTCCTCGTGCGTAAATTCCGCGCGCACGCGCAAATCTCGGTTGTGGGGCTCGCGTTCCACCCACGACAGCAGCAGTCGCGCCAGCTTTTCCGTCGAACTGCGGGCCAGCAGCAGGTCATGCACGTCGCTGAAGGCGCCGGTCACCTCTCGCGCCAGCATCGCCGCACACGCCATCGCAGCCCCTTGGTCCTGCGTCAGCAGGTGCAGGAAGCTTTCCTGCTCGATAAACTTGACCTGGCAGAAGCCGATGGTCGTCACCGTCACAGGGGCGGGCCGCCCGGAAACGATCGCGCTCACGCCCAACACCTCACGGTCCCCCGCAATCTTCAGGATGATCGTCTTCCCGTCACGCGCCTCCACGGACAGCTTGGCTCGCCCCGAACAGAGAATGTAGATGCCCCTCGGGATTTGACCTTCCCGCAGCAACGTCGCGTTTCCCGGATAAATTGTCAGGTGCCCCATTCGGTTGAATTCGGTCAATAGTGGGTCGGCCAGATGGCAGAAATCCCCTTTTTGTCGAAGCGTACAGTTAAGGCAGTCGTTAGGCACCATGAAGCGCCTGGGCAGACCCATGACTTGACTCCTGGGATGCGAAACCATCTCTTGCTTGCAAAGTTAGTGCGCCGGAGGTCCGTGGAGTGCGCCTTTGCTTCTTGCACCCAAGGGGCCATATTGGTAAATCTGCCAAACTACTATCTTCGCAACCTGTTACATCACAACTTACATTGTACTTCGCCCGCTATCTGCCATTATCTTGGCAGCTCTGCCGAAAGTTAGTCACACCTCACATATCTCGCACATCTCAATCGAGATACTCGCTTCGGGCAATTCCCAGTTTTTGCATCTTGTATTGCAGCGTCGTCCGCTTCAGACCAAGCCGCGCCGCCGCGCCTTTCGCGCCTGACAGCAGCCCTCGCGTCTGCCGCAACACCTCCAAGATGTGATCTCGCTCCCGGTCGCGTAGCGTCCGTTCCAAATCGGGAGGTCGCCTCGCCACCATCTCCTCACGCAATTCCGCCAATGGAGGCCGCAGCCGGTTGCCCGCCGACAAAATCACCGAGCGCTCGATAAAGTTCTCCAACTCCCGTATATTTCCCGGCCACCTCCAGTTCATCATCGCTTCGACCGCCTCGTCGGGAATCAGATCGATTTGCTTATTCATCCGTCTCGCGCACCTCTCCACGAAGTGCCGGATCAGCAATGGGATATCCTCCCGCCGCTCCCGCAACGGAGGCAGATGCAGCGGAAATACATTCAACCGGTAGAACAGGTCGTTGCGGAACTCCTTCTCTTCCACCGCCCGCGCCAGATCCTTATTGCTGGCCGCGATCACCCGCGCGTCCACCCGGATAGTTTTGTTTCCGCCCAGCCGCTCGAATTCCTGGTCCTGAAGCACTCTCAGAAGCTTCGGTTGCAGCTCCAGCGGAATCTCCCCAATTTCATCCAGTAATAACGTTCCGCGGTCCGCCAGTTCCAACCGGCCCACCTTCTGGCTTACCGCGCCCGTGAAAGCTCCCTTCTCGTGGCCAAACAGCTCGCTTTCCAGCAGGCCTGTCGGAATCGCCGCGCAATTCAGTTTGATGAAATTGCGGTCTCGCCGCGAACTCATCAGGTGAATCGACCGCGCCACCCGCTCTTTCCCCGTCCCCGTTTCGCCCGTGATCAGTACGGTCGCGTCGGTATCGGCCACAATCGCCGCATAATCCAGTACGTGCTTCAGCACCAGGCTCTTCCCGATAATGCCCCCGACCACCTGCTCTCCTCGAATCTCCTGTTCGAGATACTCTTTCTCCTGCGTCAGCTGGTCCTCGGCCCGCTCCACTTCGCGATGCGTGCTCGCATTATGAATCGCCACTGCAATCAGTACGCCGAACTGTTGCAGATACTCCCCATCTCCTCGGAAGGCTGTCTTCTGCCTTGACCCTAAAACGATGCTCCCCAGCGCTCGATTCCCCATCAGCAGCGGCACGCAGCAGACGCGCCGTATTCCGTCTTCGAACAGCTTCTTCACCACCGGGTTGGGATGATCGACTTCGTCCGCGCTATGGAACGTCACGCTACGCGTTTCGATCGCCCGCGTGGAAAGCGCCTCCGACAAAGCGATCCGCTCCCCTTCGCGAGCCCTCATGTCCGCGCTTTTTCCCGTGTCGATGGCGTTTACACGGAAGAACCTCCCGTCCGGCCCCAGCAGTGCAACTCCGGCATAGTCGTAGTTCGTGATCTCCCGCATCTTCGCGAACACCAGCGGCACAAGTTGGTCGGACTCCAGCGTCGAGGCCAGTTCCCGGCTGATCGCCATCAGGCTTTGCAGCCGGTTCTGCTGCTGCTTCCACTCCCGATGGATTTCGTGGTTCTCCACCGCCAGCGCCACCGGGCTCGCCGCCCGCTCCAGCAGTCGCAGTTCCTCGTCGCTTAGTGCTCCGGCCTCGCCCCGCCCAATCCCGAGTGCCCCATAAAGTCGCCGCGCGGTTGCCAGCGGTACCACGCTGTAGGAGCGCACTCCACCCGCTCGAATCTGCGCCAGGGTTTGCGCATAGTCCGTATCGAGTTCCAGATCCGGAATCAAAAGTGGCTGTTGATGCTCGCAAACCCAAGCGGTGGGCGATTCCTCAACTGCCAGCGCCGCGGACGTCGTTTTCGACCCGCTTTCCCAGAATTCGCTCACCCCGGAGTTGTTCCCGCCATCGCAGAACGCGAATACCACCAGCTTGCAGTTGGTCAGTTCCCGCAAAAGCGGCGCCAGCTCTTCAAACAGCTCCGGCAACTCCCGGCCGTCAACGATCAGGTCCGTGATCGCCAGCAATATCTCGGTTGCCAATCGTCGTTTATCTCCGCCGCCCGCGGCGTTTCTCGCGGAAGAGCCGCCGGGGCGGAACTCTCCTTCGGGTTCGCGTGCGAATCCCTCCCTGCGTAGCGAGGCGCCTGCTCTCTCTGCCACGGGACCTCTTTCTATGAAGAATGTTGAGCAGTTCCGGGATGACTACGGCTTGCCACGCCGTTTGGTCCTTATCTGTTCGCGGTTGTCAGTTCCTTCATTGGGAACCAATCTGCCGTGGGAAATGATCTGCCCTCCCTGGACGGAAGCCCTCTCAGACCACGACCCTTCTTTTTTCCAGGCGTGAATCACCGCCCGGAACACAACATCTTATGCCTGTTCGACCTATAATCAAGTAATTTGTTTCTCGTTTTCCAAAAACGGAATACCAAAATGGCGCGTGGTTGGGAAAGTAAGTCCATCGAACAGCAGCAAGCCGATTTCGTCGAACATAACAAGTCGCGACGACCTACTCTGTCGCCCGCCGAACAGAAGTGCAACCGCATCCGCGAGGGCTTGCTTCTCGCCCGTACTCGCCTCCTTCAGATGTTGCAATCCGCAACTCACTCCCAATATCGCCAGATCCTCGAACGCGATCTCGCCGAACTCGACCGCCAGCTCTCCGCCCTCGATCCTCCCTCGTCCCCCTCAGCACCGAGGTGATTGGTCAGTTCGTATACCCGTTATAAGCAAATCCGCAGACGCGACCGCCGTTCCGTAACGTATAATTCCTCCAGATGATGAAAGCTCAAGTTTTCGTCTCGCTGAAAAAAAGCGTGCTTGATCCGCAGGGAAAAACTATTCATGGCGCCTTGACCAAGTTCGGCTACCAGGGTTTGGAGGAAGTCCGCCAGGGCAAGTTCTTCGAAATTACCTTGAACTCCGGCATCTCCAGGGCGGACGCCGAGGCGGAGGTCGAGCGCATTGCTCGCGAAGTTCTTACGAACCCGGTCATCGAAGAATTTCGTTTCTCCCTCGTGGAATAAGTAGCGACATGTTCAAATCGAACCGGCAAAGCCCGGACAAGTTCTCCCGCTGATCTGGGGTGGTAAAACAAATCGGCGCTCCCCTCACTGATTCGTTCAAGGAGCCAACTCGCATGTGCGGCATCGTCGGATACGTAGGAAAGAAGCCGGTCGTCGAGGTTATTATTGAGGGCCTGCGCAAGCTCGAATATCGCGGCTATGACTCGGCCGGCATCGCCGTCGCCGGCAACGGCGAGGGCCTTCAGATTCGCCGCGCCGAAGGCAAGCTCCGCAATCTCGAAGAGGCCATCCGCATTAAGCCTCTCGACGGCACCTACGGCATCGGCCATACCCGCTGGGCCACTCACGGCCGTCCCACCGAAGAAAACGCCCATCCCCATCGCGATTGCACCGGCAAAATCGTCGTCGTTCACAACGGCATCGTCGAAAATTATCTCTCGCTGAAAAAGAAGCTCATCGCGGAAGGGCACACGTTCACTACCGAAACCGACACTGAAATCATTGCCCACCTGATCGAAAAATATTATTTCCAGACCGGCAACGGCCATCGCCCGCAACTCGAGGATGCCGTCCGCAAAGCCGTCAAAGAACTCACCGGCGTCTTCGCCCTCGTCGTCATCGCCGCCGATGATCCGCGCAAAATTGTCGCCGCCCGCAACGGCCCGCCCGTCGTCATCGGCATCGGCAAAAACGAATATTTCGTCGCCAGCGACGTGCCCGCGCTCCTCGACCACACCCGCGATCTCTTCTTCCTCGCCGATGGCGATCTTGCCGTCATCACCGAAAACGGCGTGCGCGTCATGGATTTCGACGGGCATCCCCTCGAGCGCAAAGCCCAGCGCATCACCTGGGATCCCATCATGGCCGAAAAGGGCGGCTTTAAGCATTTCATGCTCAAGGAAATTTACGAGCAGCCCCGCACTGTCCAGGAAACCACCCTCGGCCGCATCTCCCAGGAAACCGGCAGGATCTTCCTCGAGGAAATGCACGTCGGCGAAGACGAATTTCGTGCCCTCAAGAAAATCAACATTGCCGCCTGCGGCACCAGTTGGCATGCGGGACTCGCCGGAAAGTTCATGATCGAAACCCTCGCCCGCATCCCGGTCGAGGTCGATTACGCCAGTGAGTGGCGCTATCGTGATCCCATCCTCGACTCCAACACGATCACGCTTCTCATCTCGCAGTCCGGCGAAACCGCCGACACCATCGCCGCCCAGCGCGAGGCCAAAAACAAAGGCTCAAAGACCCTCGCCATCTGCAACGTCGTCGGCTCCATGATCACCCGCGAAGCCGCCGGTACCATCTACACTCATGCCGGTCCTGAAATCGGCGTCGCCTCCACCAAAGCCTTCACCGGACAACTTACTGCCTTATATCTCTTCGCCTTATATCTCGCTCAAGTCCGCGGTACGCTAACGTCCGACCAATCTAAGGAGGCGGTTCAGCAACTCACTCAAATCCCCGGCAAGTTAGAGCAGATTCTGACTCACGACGAAGCCTGCGATGACTTGGCAAAAACCTATCTTCGTTCCCAGGACTTCTTGTTCCTCGGCCGCGGCATCCATTATCCCATCGCCTTGGAAGGCGCGCTCAAACTGAAAGAAATCTCCTACATTCACGCCGAAGGCTATCCTGCCGGGGAGATGAAACACGGCCCCAACGCCCTCATCGACGAGAATTTGCCGGTGGTTATCATCGCTACTCGCGATGTGTCAAGCCCCCAATCGATGGTGCGGTATGAAAAAACTATGTCGAATTTGAAGGAAGTCAAGGCGCGGTCGGGAATCGTGATTGCGCTGGCGACCGAGGGCGACACGGAGATCGCCGAAGAGGCCGATCACGTGCTATACGTCCCGCCGGCCCCGGAAGAGTTGTCTTGCATTCTGGAGATCGTGCCATTGCAACTGCTGGCCTACCACATCGCCGTGCGGCGCGGGTGCGACGTGGACCAACCCCGCAACCTGGCCAAATCCGTAACTGTGGAGTAGTCAAAGACATACAAGTAAATATGGGTTACTGGCATAGTGTTCCACGTGGAACATTGTGGATTTCTTCGTCTTTCTTCGTCGGGTGGATGTTGACAGTTATGTTAGTATCGGATTGTAAGTACAAAGGAGGGGAAATGGCACAAAAGAAAACAGTTGCGAAGGGGCGAAAGGCTTCGGGAAGAGTGAAACGGATGGAGGCGCAGGCGGGCCGGGGCGGGGCGGCCGCGGGGAGGCTGGGGACGCTGCCGGAGGAGTTGTCTGGGATGTACAAGGTGGTGAAAAAGCCGGTGACGCTGCGTCTGGATGCCGATGTTCTGGCATGGTTCCAACGGGGCGGCAGGGGGTATCAGACTCGGATCAACGAGGCGCTGCGAGAAGTGGTAAGTGGGGAGAGGAAGGCGAAGAAAGGGTGAATCGGGGGCTGAGGCTCGGCTAACTAAGTTGCCAACCAAAATTTTCTGGAAATATAACCACTTAAATAGTATGTCGACCTTGAAAAATGTGTTATAGGGAGAACGTTGTCAGTTTTCGGTTTTCAGCCGTCAGTTTGGGTAAAAACGTCGTTCGTCGTTGGTCGTTCGTCGGCGGTCGTTGGCGAACGAAAAGCGATAACCACCGACGCCCGAATCTTTGCCGCATAGCCGTCCAGGGGTCGTGGTGGTTTACCAGTCTTTGCGAATTAGAACTTGGGGTACGTCCTCTCTGTCTCCGAATTTCGGGGGTCTTGGTCGAGTCGAGAAGCCCACTCATTCGCACAGAACGCGAATGAGTGGGGCACCCGGCGACGGTCGAAGATATTCCCGCGGTACGGACGATGGGCGCACCCGGAGCGGCAATTTCCAAACCGGAACCCGAGGAGGCGTTCTCCAAGTATGTGGCTGGGCTGAAGCCAGAGGTACGCGAGAAAATCAAGGCAGCTATGCCCTAAGCTTTCCGCAGCGCCCGGCGGAACATTGCCGCCATCGCCAGCAACCCGCCTCCCAGCAATCCGAGCGTGCTCGGCTCAGGAGTGGTCAGGTGCGTGTTACCCAGATGCCCACTGCCCTTATTGTCGATCTTCTCCTGGTTCCAGTAGGTGTAGATCGTCTGCGTTGTATTTCCCGTCACTACCCGGCCCGTCCAGAGTGATCCCTGAATGTCGCCGGTGAGTTGGTACTCGTGAAATTGCTTGGTGGATGAGATCAGTTTCCAGTCAATCGTTCCGCTAAAGGCGCCGGTAAAGAGCGGAACTTTGCCTTTCGATCCCGACAAGCCCGCCAACTTTTTCATCCAATCGCCCTCGCCCACGACGTCAAACGTTGACCCGGTGGACGAAAACGTTCCACCGTTCCAGATGTCCCCGGTCAGAAGAGCGCCCGTCGCATAGCTCACCGTGCCCAAAGCTTGACCCTTGGGCGCTACCACGCCGTTGAAGCTTCTTAGCTGGGAGCCGTACGATGAGATTCCGGATGCCAGAATCGTTACCGTTCCGGACTGGTTCGTGAGGTTGATCCCGTCTGCCCTAGCCGCAATTGGCAGCATGATCGCCAATAGCGCTAGGCCGAGCATTACTCGTTTCATTGTTCCCTCCACAGATATAAACTGGAATTTCCGTTTTGGCTTCGAACAGCCCGACACGATACTTGAGTTTCTGTTTCTGAAGCCCGTACGCGCCATTAGGTCATCCTGGCGGCGGCGTTTCTGTTCAATATCGACCACTTTTGAAATAAATTTCCCGGCACCCGGATTCCGCCGCGCGCGCAGCCGAGCACTTTCACACACCGCTCCGTCTCTTGCCTCCTTTCTGCCGGATTTGTTTTCCCGAGTTTTTAGCTACCCCGCTAGTACTACTGTGTTATAAAAAGGGGACTCCCACAAAAAGGACAACTCGAGACCCCGACCGTAATGAGAACCTTCGGTTGCTAGACATGCAAATTGACATCTGGGGCTTGACCGACGCAGAGCAACAGCTCCGAGACTCAGGAGCACTACCTCAAAAGACTCTCGACCGAATCTCGCCCCTCGTCGAGGAAGAACAACGAAAAAGCATCCAATCGGACAGATCGATCAAGCCGGATAACCTTCGGGAAAAACTCTCGAAACGCCTGTCGGTCCAGTCTTGCTTCCTGCCCGCAAAAGTGTAGAACGAAGCCAATAAGTAGCTATTCCTGCAACACCGAAGCCGTTTTGAGATGCCGATTTTAGCCCTGCCCTGGACACGCTCCCGTAACGCCCGTTTATTGACTCCTTGAATTTGGAGAATCGCTTCGAGCTCCCGACATCGTCCTCAGTCAATTTTCTGCAACCTTTTGCATTGATTGCGCCGGGTGCCCCACACATCGCGCTCTTTGCGATGTGTGGGGTTTCGTCACAATCTGACCGAGGGCGTGGTCACAGCCACGAAGCGCGTTTCGCAATACGCTTGGCTGTGACCCGAAAGCTTCATCGCTACTACGGCGCGAACCATCTGCACTTCATCACCTGCAGTTGCTACCGGCGGCAACCCTTGCTGGGCTTACCGGAACGTCGCGATCGGTTCACAACCATCCTCGAACAGACGCGCCTCAAGTATCGCTTTGTTGTACATGGATAGGTCGTCATGCCCGAACATTTTCACCTGCTCGACTTTCACCTGCTCATTTGCGAGCCCGAGATGGGCGATCCTTCGGTGGTGATGAAAGTCATCAAAGAGCGATTCTCGAGACAGCTCCACGCCGAAGAAGGAAGCGCCGCGGAGGGAGCGCCACGACTACCGGTCTGGGAGAAACGTTTCTACGATTTCAACGTGTGGAGCGCGCGGAAACAGGTCGAGAAAGTAAAGTACATGCATCGAAATCCGGTAACGCGGGGACTGGTCGAGCGCCCGGAACAATGGCCGTGGAGCAGTTTTCGGGCTTACTTATATGGCGAGACGGAACCGGTCCGAGTGAAGTTTCAGGAATGGACACTCGAGATCAGGCCTCGTCCGGTCGAGAGTTTTGATCGAGTCGAGAGCCCACTCATTCGCACAGAACGCGAATGAGTGGGGCACCCGGCCCTATCTTGATTAGAGGGGGGATTGGCTGCGGCGTAGGTGGACTGTTGCTGCTAGCAGGGCGACAGTTACTATCAGGCCTAACCAGAGGCCGGGGGTGGTTAGGAATTTGGCGGGATCGACGGTGGACATCGTGTGCATGGAGTGGGCGCCCTGCGAGATGGAGCCGGCGGCGGGGCCTTGAGACATGGAGTTGGAGGGAGCGCCCATGGCGTAGGGCTCGGGGCCGGAGAGGCGGTATTCGAGAAAGTTGGCGAAGTGGGTGGTGTTGAAGATGATTTTTTCGAGGATGCCGATGGCGGCTATCGGTAAGGCGGCCCAGAGAAATACGGCGCGGCGGGCCCAGGCGGAGACTAAGAGCATCCAGGCGTAGAAGGGGGCGTGCCAGAGTATGTGGACGGTAATAAGGTGGTAAAGAAGAAGGAGTGATATTTGTAAGAGCGGGGACTGAGACCATAGGGTGGCGGCGTTGAGGCCGCTGCCGACTAAGACTAAGGAACTTAGTAAGAGCATGATCCAGAGCATGGCAACGGTAAGGATGACGGTGATAGCGGGGAGAACGAGGAGCGGGATGCTGGCTTTGGAGAGGACGGTGGTGAGATCGGAGACGGGGAGGGATTTCCAGAAGAGGATGGAGCGGTCGCGGCGCTCGGAGTGGAGGGCGTCGAGGGAATAGAAGATGCCGACGACAAAGGTGGTGCCCATGATCATGGCGGAGACGAAGTTAAAGTGGCTTTCGAGGATGGCGCGGCGGTGAGCGATATCGCTGGTGGAGAGGGCGCGGCCGAGGGTCGCGACGACGAAGCCGACGAGAGTGACGGCGGCGACGGCGAGAGGGGCGAGGTAGATGGAGCGGTTCTCCCAGAGCTCGCGGCGGACGGACCAGTAGAAGGGGCGGGTGGGGGAATCGGGCGGAGTTGGGACGGAGTTGGGGGCGGCGGGTTGCGCGGGGAACGAATTGGGCATGGAGTTGGATGGGGTGGTCATTTTGCGGCTCCTGTTTTTGCGGCGGGTTGCGGGGGCGTGGATGGATTGCCGAGAAGGGCGACGAATAAGTCGGCGATGCCGGGGGAGCGGAGGTCGCCGAGGGCGGCAAGTTGCGGGCGATCGATGTTGTGGAGGGTCATGAGATCGAAAAGGAAGATGGTGCGGCCGAGGACCTGGCGCTCGTGGATGGGGGCGAGGGCGCGGGCGGCGGCGGCGTTTTCGGGATTGACGATGAGCTCGACGTAGCGGGACTCGAACTCTTCCATGGTGGAGGAGAAGACGATGCGGCCGCGATCGATGAACATGACGTCGGTGAGGACGTCTTGAATTTCGTCGACCTGATGGGTGGTGACGAGGATGGTGCGATCGCGGTCGAAGTAGTCGTTGAGGAGGGAGTCGTAGAACTGCTTGCGGAAAAGGATGTCGAGGCCGAGGGTGGGCTCGTCGAGGACGAGGAGCCTGGCGTCGATGGCCATGACGAGGGCGAGGTGAAGCTGGGCGACCATGCCCTTGGAGAGTTCGCGGACTTTGCGGTCGCGGGCGATGGTGGTTTTGGCAAGGAGGGCTTCGGCCTTGGCGCGATCGAAGCGGGGATGGACGCCGGCGACATAGTCGAGGGCCTGGGAGACGCGAATCCAGCGGGGCAGGACGGCGACATCGGCGATGAAGCAGACATCGCGCATGAGGTGATCGCGCTCGGTCCAGGGATCGCGGCCGAGGACTTTGAGCTGGCCCTGGTAGGGGATGAGGCCGAGGATGGCGTTGAGGGCGGTGGTTTTGCCGGCGCCGTTGGGGCCGACGAGGCCGAGGATGCGGCCGGATTCGACGCGGAGGTCGAGGGCGCTGAGGGCGACGGTGGCGCCGAAGGTTTTGCGGAGACCGCGGGCTTCGATGACAGTCATTGGTGGGGCTCCTCCTCTGGATGGTGTGAGCCGGATTGGGGCGTTGATTTAGGGCCTTGCGGGGCGGCGGGCGAGGACTGGGGATGGGCGGCGTTGAGCAGGGCATCGGCGTCGAGGCCGAGACGCTGGAGCATGGAGAAGATGCGGGGCCAGTCGTCGGCGAGAAACTTCTGGCGCTCGGCATGTAAGAGGGAAGCGCGGGCGCCGGGCTGGACGAACATGCCGAGGCCGCGGCGAGTTTCAACGAAGCCCTCGTCGACCAGTTGCTGATAGCCCTTGAGGACGGTGAGTGGATTGACGCGATACTCGGCGGCGACGTTGCGCACGGAGGGCAGAGGATCGCCCTCCTTGAGGACGCCGTCGAGAATCATCGCGACGACGCGGTCGCGAAGCTGGCGGTAAATCGGCTGACTGTCGTTCCACTCACGGTCCATCAGGGTTTTTCCGGTTACTGGCGGCGGTGGAGTCCGAGATCCTTCGTCGAGCTACCGCTCTCCTCAGGATGACAATCAAACTACACCAGGGTGCCAACCAAACTACACTAACTGGTACGGGTGGTGGCGTCCGAGATCCTTCGTCGAGCTACCGCTCTCCTCAGGATGACAATCAAACTACACCAGGGCGCCAACCAAACTGCACCAGGATGACAATCCAACTACACTACTACCCCCGAAGGTCGTCACTTGGCGCGCTGCAGGTCCATGTGGGCGTGGATGGGCTTGTCCTTCATCATGAAGGTCCAATCCTCGGTGTGATGGTTGGCGTCAATGATGGTGAAGACGGAGTGGTGCATGTGGTAATCCATGCTGCCGCTGATGTCCTTGAATTCGAACTCGACGCGCTTGCCGTCGGGAGACATGGTGCCGGTCATGCGCGGGCGATTTCCCGCGTCGCAATAGTGGATGAGGGTGAGCTGATCGCCGTCGACGTAAAGCATGGTGACGGGATGGTCGTACTTAGTGGCATCGAGCGGAGTGCCTGCTTCCTGAAGCTCGTGGACGAGCGCGTTGCCCCTTGAGGTGACGCGCATGGAGATGTGGAGGGGCTTGCCGTCTGACATTCCCGGCATCTCGGCGACGGTGGCGGGGCCTTCCCACTCTCCGGCGAGGGACTTCATGGTTGCGAAGGCCTTCTGCGCTTCGGACAGCGCGGGAGCTGTGGAGGACATGTGCGGGTCGGGGTTTTGCGTCTGCGACTGGGCGAAAGCGACAGTAGAGAGCGCGATCAAAGCAACTGAGAGCATAGAACGAAGGGAATGCATGGTGGAGCCTCCTTGGGAATCGCTGGGCGAATCCATTCAGTGTTATAGTTAACTACAACACTATAGTTGTTGTCAAGGGCTTTTTAGAGTAGAGAAAGGTATGAGCTGATGTCTGCCCGCAATTTGCCCCGAAGGAGTTGTGCCCTGGCGCCAGACCACGCGGCAATCGGCATGCGGCGGTACAACGTAGGTATGTTTCGGGAGTAGGATGTTATCGACTTCCGATGCGGCGCACGACGATCATCACCGGGCTGGTGGTGGCTGCCCCCGTTGTCTTTCTTGGGCTCGCGGCGCTGCTGCTATGGGAGTCGGGCGATTGGCGGTGGGTGGAGGGCTGGATATTTGGCGTCTGGTGGGTCTTGTTCGCTTCCGCGCTTCTTCTGTGGCTTCGCTTCAGGGACCCTGCGCTGTTGGCGGAGCGCATGCGCATGCCCGGCAGCGGCGGTGAATCGCGCGCCGATGTGGCGATCCTACTCGGGACAAAACTATGCTTTCTGGCTTTGCTCGTTGTGCCAGCGCTGGATGTGCGCTTCGGTTGGACACGCCGCCTGCCGCTGTGGAGCGAAGTATGCGGAGGCATCCTGCTGGTCGGGGGTAGTTTCCCTTTCTTCCGCGCGTTCACCGATAACACGTATGCGTCGCAGCTAGTGCGCATTCAGAGCGAGCGCGGCCAGCATGTAATTGACACAGGCGTCTATGGCATTGTGCGCCACCCCATGTATCTTGGGGCAAGTCTCGTATTTATTGGCGCGGCGTTGCTGCTGGGCTCCGTTTATGGCCTTCTCGCAGGCTTGGCCATGGCCGGGTTGCTGGTTGTGCGCATCTTTGGCGAGGAGAAGTTGTTGGCACGCGATCTGGAAGGCTACCCGGCCTATCGCGAGAAAGTGCGGTACCGCCTTGTGCCGCACGTGTGGTAACCCACGCGGTTAACCTATCCCGGCGCACTGTTGCCCGCGACCTCGGTTTGCGAATGGTCTCTGCAAGCCGTCTCGGCTAACCATTGCCGCGAATCTCGCCGTTAATCGTGGTGGATCTTAACGCGGAGATCGCGGAGTACGCAGAGAAAACTTTTTAGGGAAGCTCTGATTAAGTGCCAGCAAAAAGCGGACAACCACGGGGTACACGGAGGGACACTGGGGACACCAAGGACTTAATTAGACCTTCTCTAATAAAGACGGATGCGGAGGAAGAGTAGGCCAGTTACTGGGTGGGAATCATAGATTGGTTTGAGGGCGGGCGGGACGCCATAAGTCGTGAACTGCGCGCCTAGCGCCGTCGAGAGATGCGGGATGTGGGCGAGCTCGCGATCATAGCCGAGGGTGTAGGCCTGGACGCGGGTGAAGTAACGCTCGGTGAAGTTGGGGGGCAGGGGATGTTCTCCGACGAGAAGCTCGTTGGTGCGGTCGACATTTTCGATGCGGGTCCAGGCGTAATTGCGGCGGCGGAATTGAAGCGTGGATTCGAGGAGATAGCCATTGCCGATGTTGCCGTCGGAGAGACTTTGATTGCGTCCCCACAAAATGAGTGAGGCCCAATTGCCGTTGTGGATGGGCCGGTTATAGAAGAGCGACGCGGTCATGCGGCGAAGATCTTCGGCGGGAAAGAGCGACTCAGGGCTGTGAAGCTGGGCGATGGAATATTGAAAACTCCAGTTGGGCGCGGGATCGAGGGTGACGCGAGTGGACCAGGAATCAATTTTGCCGGAGGCGAGTTGCCAGCGATGTTCGTCAGGCTCGCGGCCATGGAAGCCGGATGCTTCGAGGCGGAAGCTGCGGTAGGTAAGACCGATGGTGATGACGTCGTCGGCGATGTGGGTGGAGTCTTCGAGGTGATGGCCGAGAGGGGCGATGGGATTTTCGGAAGCGGAGGCGCGGTGAGGATAGGCGACGGGGCCGAGAGCGGGATCGCCCATGGGAGCGGCGTAGAAGGAGACGAGGGTGCGGTCGGTGAGCGGGTAGTCGTAGAGGGCGGCGAGCTCCATGAAAAAGTTGTGGGGATGCTGGCCGTCGACGATGGGGAGGGCGAAGGCGGTTTCACCCTGCTGGAAAAGCTCGGGGTAGCGGCGGTCGGAAATGGTGGCGGGCTCGAGGCTGAACATGGCGCGGAGGGTGAGGGTGCCGCGGGCGAGTTGGCGCTGGGCCATGGGCATGAACCAGTTGGTGGAGAAAAGCTTGTCGGCGGCGCGCGGGCCGGATTGCTGAATGTCGCTGAGAAATGCGGAGCCGTGGAACATGAAGGACCAGGCGCGGCGGGTGGTCATGAGCATGGGGAAGGGCGTGGAGGCGGGCTCGGCGTCGGTGCCGGAGGTGGCGTGGGCGAGGAGGAGGGTGATGAAGGAGGGTGGCTCAGCGGGCATGGAGCGGTCGGGGCCGGACATGCCGGGCATTTGAGAGTCGGAGTTGGGTGGCATGCTCATGGGGGGAGCGTTTTGTGCGGCGGCGGGAGCTATTAATAAGAGGAGGGAGAGCAGGAGGATTGGTAGCGGGCGCATGCTTGCCTATGTGAGGTGACGTGTTGGCTTGATGATGCAGAAAAGTTGGGAGAGACGCAAATGGGGATGGGGAGACGGGACTGTGGCCGGGTGACCCATGCCCCCTTACGGATGTCATCTTGCCGGGCAGTGGGGTTGCGGACATACTGAAGTGTTTGGGGGTGGTCGGAGGCGCAGCGAGGGGGCGAGGCGTTTGTCGCGAAGGTGCGACGGACAGATATGAGGCGGGTTCTGCTAAAGCGCGTTTCAAAAATGCTCTTCAGTTCGAACGACTCACCCTCAGGGCTAAAGCCCGCATTTTTGTTGGCCCATGGCGGCACGGCTGAAGCCGTGCCCTACCCAAAACCGATTTTTTAAACATGCTCTACTTATGGATAACTGGGAGAACTTAAAGGTAAGTCATGGCAAAGGGGCTGAAAGGATTCTTACATCTGGTGGCGGGAATCGGCTTTCTGTTAGGGGCTGCATATACGTTCGTGGAGTTGGGCGACCAGGGACACGCATGGTGGAGGGAACACTCGCCGCTGGCGGACGGGACGGCGGGAAAGGTGAATGCGGGCGGGGCGGGCAAATCGGGGACAGTGGGTCCGAACGTAGCCGTGTATGGCGTGCTGGGAGAGCACGAGATTGCGGGCGGACAGCGAGATGGAAAGACGCCGGTGGCGGACGGGTCGGGTGTGAATGGGGCGTCAGCCGATGGGCCGGAGAATGGTGCGTCGGCGAACGCGGCTGTGAGTGAGGCGTCGGCGTCGATTGACCGCGTAGCAAGGGAGACGGCGGGGTGGACGGATCAGTTAGTGCATGGACGGCTTTCGGTGACAACTTACCAGACACTTACATTCGAGTTACCGGCACATAAGCGCGGCGGGCATGTGGAGGGGACATTTCGGTGTGTGGAAACGGGGAATGCGGGAAGAGGCGCGGTGGAAGTGCTGCTGATGAACGAGGAAGAGTTTGCGCGGTTTGGGCGGGATGAGACGGAGAGGAGCACGTTTTGGGTTAGTCCGGCGGGGAATCGGGACATTGATTGGGACTTGAAGCCGACGTTTGGCGAGCCGGAAAAATATTATCTGGTGTTCCGAAACGCGTCGAGGCGGCGCGGTGCGGCGGTGGTGGAGGCGGATTTTGTGGTGACGGCGGAGTAGAAGTCGAGCCGGAGGGGGCAGAGGGCTGCGGACGGGATGGAGATATCCCCACTCTAAAATCGCACAGAACGCGATTTTAGAATGGGGCACCGTGCAGCTTCCCAGGACCTGCAACGGTGAACTCGGGGTCTAAGCTCGCAGTTGTCATCCTGAGCGCAGCGAAGGATCAGCGCGTTCTTCTGGCTGATAACGATGGCGCGTGTACCACTCCTCGCTCAGGTCGCGCCACGTTGGATTCATCGAGACAATCAACTGAATCTTCTTTATCCGCAGCAGTCCTTTGAGCTGTTTTTCCCGGTTGATGGCCTTGATCACATCGTCGAAGCTTTCGTAGTAGACGAGGCGGTCGATCTTGTAGCGCGCGCAAAACTCCGATCCGGCACCCTGCTTGTGCTGCCAGACACGGCAGTGCAGATTTCCGGTGACGCCGATGTAGAGAGTTTTTGAGTGGTTGGTCAGAATGTAGACACAGTAGTCGTGGCGTTCGTGGTGACCCATGGTGTTCAGGCGCTACCGGCGAAATGCATAGGTCCTTCCCCTTCGGCTGCGCTCAGGGTCAGGATGACAGCATTTGCGGGATGTTAGCACTTGAGAGTTTGATGGATTGGAGGGCGAAAGTCTGTGAGGGGAGCGCGGTTCGTTTGTGATGAATACTCCCCCTATCCGCGACTTTGCCGAAGTTTGCGATGACTCTGACTCTGTAGACGTAGTAGTAGCCGAGCTCGTGCACGCGCACAGTGACCAGCCGCTGCCGGCGAAATGCATGGATCCTTCGCTTCGCTCAGGATGACAGAGATAAAGAGTTGACAGGTCTCGGAAGGCGCGAGGCCTTGGGCCCCAACAGGCTGTGAAGACAGAGGCGCAGATGCTCGCCTTCCATCGGAAGAGAGGCGACCAACTGTTCAACAAACAGTTGTACAAGGGGGGAACTCGACAGCATCAAAATCGCTTTTACCCGGACGGACCGCGACGGGACACAAAAGGAAACTGGAAAAGGTAATGCCCCTTGTCGTCGTTGACTGCATCCCTCACAACTGCCGCTGCATCTAAAACTTGACAATGATTCACTCAGGTCCTATCATGGGGTAGGACGCAATAGCTATTATATTGATTGTAATGCACTTATTTCTTTTTTTATTGCGGAAATAGGCGATTTCAGGAGGAAACGTATGGGAAAGATTATTGGAATTGACCTTGGGACTACCAACTCTTGTGTGGCGGTTATGGAGGGTGGCGAGCCGAAAGTCATTGCTAATGAAGAGGGTGGGCGGACTACGCCTTCCGTGGTTGGGTTCACCAAGACCGGGGAACGATTGGTGGGGCAGGTTGCCAAGCGGCAGGCGATTACCAATCCGGAGAACACGGTTTACTCAATCAAGCGCTTTATGGGACGGCGCTATGACGAGGTTTCGGAAGAGTTGAAGATGGTCCCTTATAAGGTGGAGCGGGATGGCGACAACGTTGTGATCGTGGCGCAGGGGAAGAAGTACACCCCGCCGGAGATCTCGGCGCTGATTTTGCAGAAGCTGAAGAAGGCGTCGGAAGACTACCTGGGCGAGAAGGTGACGGAGGCTGTCATCACGGTGCCGGCGTATTTTAACGACGCGCAGCGGCAGGCGACCAAAGATGCCGGGAAGATTGCCGGGCTCGACGTGAAGCGCATTATCAATGAGCCGACGGCGGCGGCGCTGGCGTACGGACTGGACAAGGGCAAGGACGAGACGATTGCCGTGTACGACTTTGGCGGCGGCACGTTCGACATTTCGATTCTGGAAGTGGGCGAGGGCGTGATCGAGGTCAAGGCGACGAATGGCGATACGCACCTCGGCGGCGACAACATCGATCAGCGNNGGCTGATTGACGAGTTCAAGAAAGATGAAGGACTTGACCTGCGCGGCAAGGGCAACGAGATGGCTTTGCAGCGGCTGCGCGATGCGGCGGAGCGGGCGAAGATCGAGCTTTCGACGACGATGGAGCACGAGATCAATCTGCCGTTTATTACGGCGGACGCTTCGGGGCCGAAGCATTTGGTGAAGAAGCTGACGCGGGCGAAGCTGGAGTCGATGGTGGAAGACATTTTGCAGCGCTCGGTGGGGCCGTCGAAGCAGTGCATGAAGGATGCGGGGATTGACGCGTCGAAGATCAACGAAGTGGTGCTGGTCGGCGGACAGACGCGTATGCCGCGGATTCAGGCGATTGTGAAAGAGCTGTTCGGCCGCGAAGGCCACAAGGGCGTGAACCCGGATGAAGTGGTGGCAGTGGGAGCGGCGATTCAGGGTGGCGTGCTGAAGGGCGAAGTGAAAGACCTGCTGCTGCTGGACGTGACTCCGCTGACGTTGTCGATTGAGACATTGGGCGGAGTGGCGACGGCGATGATTCCGCGGAACACGACGATTCCGACGAAGAAGACGGAGACGTTTTCGACGGCGGCGGATTCGCAGACTTCGGTTGAGGTACACGTGCTGCAGGGCGAACGGCCGCTGGCGGCGCAAAACCGGACTTTGGGGAAATTCCATTTGACCGGGTTGCCACCGGCGCCGCGCGGGATTCCGCAGATTGAAGTGACGTTCGACATTGACGCGAACGGCATTTTGAATGTGACCGCGAAGGATAACGCGACTGGTAAGGACCAGAAGATCACGATCACGTCGTCTTCGGGTCTAAGCAAGGAAGAGGTCGAGCGCATGGCGAAGGAAGCCGATGCGCATGCGGCCGAAGACAAGGCGCAGCGCGAGGCGATCGACGCCAAGAATCAGCTCGACTCGATGGTTTACAACATCGAGAAGATGCTGAAGGAGCATGGCGACAAGATCTCGGGCTCGGAGCGCGGGGATGTGGAGAACGCGCTGGCGGACGCGAAGAAGGCCATCGAGTCGAACGACAAGGCACAGATGGATTCGGCGCGCGAGAAGCTGACGACGGCATCGCACAAGCTGGCGGAGCAGATGTATAAGGCGACGCAAGCGGCGGGGCCGGGCGCGGGGCCGGCGGCGGGAGGCAATGGAGCATCGGGTGATGGACAGGCTCAGCAGAAGAAGGATGAAGGCGTAATTGATGCTGAGTACGTGGATGTTGAGGATAAGAAGTAAGCTTTTTAGCTTCGAGCTTCGAGCTACGAGCCGCGAGCTACGAGCTGTGAACTTTCGGGGGCGTGTAAAACGCCCCCGGCATTTCTGGTGATGAAGTGCTGGCGTGGTGGATGCAGTTTTTTGGTTTGCTATGCTTGCCGTCGCGACGCTACTTAGTGGGGTGCGGCGGGTTTAAGTTAGTGGGTGAAGGAAAGAGGAGAACAGGTGAGATTCGAAGTCAATGGGCAGATGTTTTTTGTGAATTTCGTTCCGGAAGAGGGGCGGTGGTTTTGCTACGCGCCGACGGCGACGGGGATGCAGAAGATTCCCGTGTCGGTGGACGCGACGCCGTTCGACTCGTTTACGTTGCAGCAGGACGAGCAGGCGAAAGAAGTGGTGAACTAAAACCAGCTCTCAGCTCTCAGCTGTCAGTTCTCAGCCACAGCAGATGTGCGAAACTCATGGAGCAGCGGATCAGGAGTCATTTGACGAGCCGTGCTGAGACCTGACAGCTGGAGAGCTGAGAGCTAGATTCCATGGCCACACAGACAAAAGATTATTACGAGATACTGGGCGTTAAGAAGTCGGCTTCGGCGGACGAGATTCGCAAGGCGTTTCGGAAGCTGGCGCGGAAATTCCATCCGGATGTAAACCCTGGGGACAAGACGGCGGAGGAGAAGTTTAAGACGCTCTCCGAAGCGAATGACGTTCTCAGCGATCCCAAGAAACGAAAGATTTACGACCAGGTGGGGTTCTATTCGGACAACATCGATGCGGCGACGGCGGACGCGTACGCACGTGGCGGCGGGCAGCCAGGCGCGGGCGGATTTGGCGGCGGATTTCCCGGCGGCGGCGCGGGCGGCGGTTATCCGGGAGGTGGGCATCCCGGCGGGGCCGGGAATGTCGATTTCGGCGGGTTCGATTTCTCGGATTTGTTTGAGGGCGCGCGGCAGGGGCGGAAGACGACAGCGTCGTCGGGCGGCGGCGGATTTAAAGATATTTTCTCGAACTTATTTTCGGGCGGCGGACGCGGGGCTGTGGCGGAAGAAGGGCCGGAGCCGGGGTCGGATCTTGAGTACCAGGTGAATGTGCCGTTCTGGACGGCGATTCGCGGCGGCGTGATGAAGCTGAACATTGCGCGGCGCGATGTGTGCGGCAACTGCCACGGGAGCGGGTCGATTGAGGCGCCGGGAGTTTGTCCGCAGTGCCATGGCAAAGGGACGATTGAGCAGACGGGCGGGCGGATGAAGTTCAACGTGACTTGCCCGCGCTGCCACGGGACGGGGAAAAATATTTCGATGTGCCCGGTGTGCCACGGCGAGGGCAGCGTGGAGCGGACCGATCCGCTGGAAGTGCGGATTAAGGCGGGAACGCGCGATGGGCAGCGGATTCGGATTGCGGGGCGCGGGAATGCAGGGGCGCGCGGCGGTGGAGTGGGCGATCTGTACGTGATTATTCGGATTGGGGAGCATCCGCTGTTTCGGCGCGAGGGCGACGACATTTACATTACCGTGCCGGTGTCGGCGGTGGAGGCGGCGCTGGGATCGAAGATCGATGTGCCGACGATTGATGGGCGGAGCACGCTGAAGATTCCGCCGGGAACGCAGTCGGGGCAAAAGCTGCGGCTGCGCGAGAAGGGTGTGCCGTCGGCGACGAAAGAAGGCACGCGCGGGGACGAGATCGTGGAAGTGCAGATTACCGTGCCGATGCCGCGCGATGAGAAGACGAAAGAGTTGCTGCGGGAGTTGGCGAAGCTGAACCCCGAGGATCCGCGGGCGGATTTGTGGGGGAAGGTCTAGGAGCAATTGGTAGATCAGTTCTCAGTTGTCAGTTCTCAGTAAAACCGGGCACCCACCGTCACTGCGGCCTCCTCACGGATAGCGTTTGAAATTCTTTTTGTGTTTGCAGGACATAGAAACGCCCCGGATTCCCCGAGCGGGAGTCCGGGGCGTTTTGCTGTTTGATCGGAGTCAGGGGGCGTTCTTGCGGAGGGGTATATAGCTCTCAGCTCTCAGGCAAGGTGGGGTTTTGCTGAGAGCTGTAAGCTGTAAGCTGCAAGCTTTTTATCTCTTGCTGGGATCGTCGGCTGGGTTCACATAGTTGAATTGCAGCGGCGACATGCCGTGGACCTGGACGATGGTTTCTCCTGAGGCCATTGCGTAGTGGTGCATGTCGGGATCGAGATAGGCGAAGCTGCCGGCGGGAAACGTCGTCATCTTTGTCTGGTCAAACTTGTCGCCCATGCCGACCTTGAAACTGCCGGAAATTACTGTCACATTTTCGCGCTTGGGATGCCAGTGGGGAGCGATCTTGTAACCGTTGGGCATTTTGAGACGGATGGTGAAGTCGCCGGAACTTGCCATGGGATTGCCTTCGATGACCGCTAACTGCGCGCCCGGTGCTACGAATGGCGGGGGCGGTCCCCACTTGATCTGGTCGGGAGTGAACGCGTTCTGATTCGAGCCCGATTGCGCGACCGCGGCGGCGCACACTGCAAAACAAACGCTCAGAATTCCGAGCACAAGTTTCCTCATGGCTGATTCCTCCAAAGTCGATTGATCGGCTCAAACCCCGCACAGAGTTATACAACAAGACGCGGGGACCGTCCATCTGAAAGCCGTCGTGCATACGTCGCGCCCCCGTCGTCCCTTCTCCCGCCTATGCCGTCTTTGCCAGCCTTAGTTCATCTCCGCCGCGTATTGAGTAATGCTCTTCGGGAACGGGGAAGCCGGCGCTCGCGAAGACGTCGCGGATGAGGCGGTTAGTATCAAAATAGACTTGCCAGTAGTGCGTGTTGTTGCAGTAGGGGCGAACGGCGAGGACGGGCCCGGCGAGGTTGAAGGTGATGATCTCGACGTCGGGGGCGGGATCGGCGAGGACGTTGGGAATTTTTGCGAGGTCGGGCTTGAGGAGTTCGATGGCGGCTTGCGGATCGACTCCGTGGGCGAGCTGGGCGGTGAGTTCGACGCGGCGGAAGGGATTGGCGGAGAAATTCTGAATGGTGTCGCCGAAAACCTTGCCATTGCCGACGATGGTTTTGACGTTGTCGGGCGTGTGGAGGGTGGTGGCGAAGAGGCCGATCTCTTCGACGGTACCGGTAACGCCGGCGGCGGTGATGAAGTCTCCGACCTTGAAGGGCTGGAGGATGACGAGGAAGACTCCGCCCGCGAAGTTCGAGAGCAAGCCCGACCAGGCCATGCCGATGGCGACGCCGGCGGCCGCAAGCAGCGCGGCGAAGCTGGTGGTCTCAATGCCGAAGAAGCCGAGGATGGCGATGACGAGGACGATGTTGAGCAGCGCAGCGACGCCCGAGTGGATATAGCGGATGAGAGTGGGATCGACCTTTTGTTTGCGGAGGGCGCTGCCCATGAGGCGCAGGGCGAGGCCGATGAGCCAGCGGCCAATGATCCAGAGGGCGATGGCGCCGAGGATTTTGAGGCCGACGGCGGTGAGGACGACGGTGACGGTTTGCATCATGGCGTTAATGTTGAAGTTCATAAGTGCTCCTTGAGGGCAGGTGCGGGGCACCGCCGTGGGGAGCCATTTTAGCTTTCGAGTGGCGGATTGGCTACGGGTGATTTTGGGGTGCCGACCGTGGCGAGACGTTTCAGCGCAGAGAGCGCAGAGTTCGCAGAGGTGGGTGGGACGGATTGGTTGGGGCATGATCTCAGCTCGGGGAAGGAACCGTGACTTTAGTGGTTGCGGGGGGGTAAACTTTTTTCGAAAAAATTTGCGAATTTTCTTGCATCTGCGGGAAATTTATTTAATCTCACACATGCGAACTAACTTCGCCGAAATGTCCGGGAAATTCGAACGACGCCCGGGAGCCGCGAGCAAGATTTTCAAGGGAGACGCGGTGGTGAGAGTGAGTCGCCCGAGGAGGAACACATAGAAATTGGCAACTGCAACCGCTCCCAGCCTGCAACAGCCCGGCGTTAGTCCTGCCACCACCGCTGTTGGCTCCCGAAAAAAATCGATTCGGCTGACGCTTTGGCCATTGGTTGCCGCTACCTTCTTTATGGTGTCGGGCGGAACCTATGGGACCGAGGACATTGTGCACGGCGCCGGATATGGCAAGGGGATTCTCATCCTTTTACTGACGCCGCTGCTGTGGAGCCTGCCGACGGCGTTCATGATCGGCGAGCTTTCAAGCGCGCTGCCGTTTGAAGGCGGCTACTATGCGTGGGTGCGGCGGGCGATGGGGAACTTCTGGGGATTCCAGGAGGCATGGCTGTCGCTGGTGGCGTCGATTTTCGATATGGCGATTTACCCGACGCTGTTTGTGGCGTACCTGACGCGGATGTTTCCGTGGTTTCAGGAGAACCATCGCGGCGTGCTGGTGGCGCTGGGCGTGGTGATTGTGTGCGCGGGGCTGAATATTGCGGGCGTGAAGGTGGTGTCGACGACTTCGTTGTGGCTGTTCTTTTTGTTGTCGGCGCCGTTCGCGGCGATTTTTCTGCTGGCACCGCTGAAGATTGGGGCGCTGGCGGGCGCGGTGACCAAGCCCACGACGTCGCATGTGGACATTCTGGGCGGGCTGCTGATCTGCATGTGGAATTACATGGGATGGGATAACGCGTCGACGATTGCGACGGAGGTGGAGCGACCGCAGCGGACGTATCCGCGGGCTATGCTGTGGGCGGTGGTGATTGTGGCGCTGACGTATGTGCTGCCGTTTGCGGCGATGTGGGTGACGGGGCTGCCGGCTTCGGCGTGGGAGACGGGCGCGTGGGCGGACATTGCGCAACTGATGGGCGGGCCGGTGCTGCGGATTGCGCTGGTGGCGGGCGGCATGTTGAGCGGCTTTGGCATGTTCAATGCGCTGGTGATGAGCTACTCGCGGCTGCCGCTGGCGATGGCGCAGGACGGCATGCTGCCGAAGGTTTTTGCGAAATTGCATCCGAAGTCGCGGGCGCCGTGGGTGGCGATTCTGGCGCTGGCGGTGGGATGGGGACTGGCGCTGAACCTTGGGTTTGAGCGGCTGGTGACGCTGGACATTATGATTTATGGGGCGAGCCTGACTCTGGAGTTCGTGGCGCTGATCGTGCTGCGCTTCCGGGAGCCGGAGTTGAAGCGGCCATTCCGCGTGCCGGGCGGGTGGTTTGGGGCGATTGCGGTGGGGATTTCGCCGACGCTGCTGCTGGGATTTGCGGTGTTGAACAGCGAGCATGAGGCGATCCTGGGGATGAACGCCATGTGGTTTGGGCTGATGCTGATTGCGGCGGGATCGTTTGTGTATTTGATCAATTACGCGGTGAAGCCGGCGGGCTGGGCGCGGGCGGAGGCTGAGACGGAGCTGGCGGCTTAGGTTAACTTCTTTTCCGCGGATTCTCGCGGATTCACAAGGATTTTCTTAGGGGAATTTTGGGGCGCGGTTGTCGCGCCTCTTTTCTTTTTGCGTGAGCTTTATTGCGGGGCTTCATTGGCGGAGTTCATTGGCTGGATTCAAGTGGTCGCTGCGCTCCATTGGTTGAGGTATAAAGGAGTGGAACTATGACCAAGCGAAAAACCAAGGGCGCGTACATGATCTCGGCGGTGGCCGAGATGTATGAGATTCATCCGCAGACGTTGCGGCTGTATGAGCGGGAAGGGCTGCTGAAGCCGTCGCGGACCGAGGGGAATACGCGGCTGTACACGGATGAGGATTTGCAGCGGCTGGAATTTATTTTGTCGCTGGCGCGGGATTTGGGAGTGAACATCAGCGGGATCGCGATCATTCTGCAAATGCGCGAGCGCATGGAAGAGATGCAGCGGCAGATTCAGGAATTTGTGCAGTACATACAGCAGGAAGTGCTGGCGCGGGCGACGGCGGCGGCAGACCCGGCGAAGGGCGCGATTGTGCCGTTGCGGCGCGGGCCGCTGGAGCGGAGGAAAGACTCGGGAAAATGAGGCGGGGGGAGCGGCGCGCGCAGCTGGAACTCGCGATCTAGGAACCATTTTGCTGCTGTAGTTCATGCGCGATCCTCCGCGACCTTTTCCAGCCTGCTCGCATCGCCGGAAGTCCCTCCGTGACGTAAAATCCCAGAACCGGGGACTCCAGATCAATCAAGGCAAGAAGAATGGATTGGCGAAGCATATTAATGGAAGCGGCAAAAAGCCTGTTCCTGATTTTGAGCGCGCTGTTTCCCATCGTGGACCCGCTGGGGGGAAGCCCGATCTTCCTGACGATGACGCGGGACTACTCCCCGAGCACGCGAAGAGCGCTGTCGTTGCGGATTGCGATCAACAGTTTTTTTCTGCTGGTGGGATCGTACTTCATCGGCACGCACATCCTGTCTTTTTTTGGGATTTCGCTGCCCGTGGTGCAGGTGGGCGGAGGGTTGATTGTCATCTCGACGGGATGGGCGCTGCTGAAGCAGGGCAATGACGGCGACCAAAAAACGATGAAGAAAAGAATTGAACCGAAGGACCCATTCCACAACGCGTTTTATCCGCTGACGTTGCCGTTGACGGTGGGGCCGGGATCGATTTCGGTGGCGATCACGCTGGGCGCAAATGCCCCGCACCATCAGGGGATTAATTTGCTGGGCATTCTGATTGCGATTATTGGGTCGGCGCTGCTGGCAGTCAGCATTTTTCTTTGCTATGGATTTGCACACCGCTTGGCAGGCGCGCTGGGGGCGACGGGCATGACGGTGATCATGCAACTGACGTCCTTCCTGCTGGTGTGCATCGGCGTGCAGATCCTGTGGAACGGAGCGAGGGCGCTGCTGGTGACGCTTCGCTAGCATTCGAATCACTTTCGAAGGGCGTCTTCGTAATTTAGAGAGCCTCCGGCCATTGTTGCGCGCCATGATAGAGGGCGAGGATCGCGATGCGGTCGCGATCGAGGGCATAGGCTGCGATGAAGGGCGTTCTCAAAATCACCAGCTCACGAGTTCCCGCCACGCGGCCGGGCCTGCCCGACATGGGGAACGTGTCGAACTGTTGAACGGCGCTGACGATCTGCATCGTGATCCGGGCGGCTACTTCCTGGCTGTTGGAGAGCGCGATGTAGTCGTAAGCCTGGTCCAGTTGCTGGATCGCCTGCCCGGTCCATTCGATCACGCGCGCGCGCGCCCCGTCTGCTTGAGCCGCTTTACGACCTCCTCGTGGCTTACGACGCGGCCTTTCCGCATCTCCGCCAGTCCCTTGCGGACGAGCGCGTCCTGATAGGCGTGCAATTCAATGTAGTTGGTAATCGCCTGGTTGATGAGATAGCTGCGCGAACGGTCCTGCGCAGCGGCGAGGGAATCGAGCGTGTCGATCGTTTCGGCGACGGCGCGGAAGCTGATGGTCTTCTCTCCGGTGCTCATAATGCGATGACGATAACACGTATTATTCTGTATTACAAGACGTTATTTTGTGCGCGCGGATGCGCCTTTCCGATCGCATCGGCACAAGCTGCGGGCTTGCGAGGGCAGGCGCGGAATTCACAACGCGAGGCCGCTGAGTCCAGGATGATCGTCGGGACGGCGGCCCAGAGGCCAACGATACTTGCGATCCGATTCCTTGATGGGAAGATCGTTGATGCACGCAAACCTTAACCGCATCAAGCCATCATCGTTAAACTCCCAATTCTCGTTGCCGTACGAGCGGTACCAGTTTCCCGAGTCGTCGTGCCACTCGTAGGCGAAGCGCACGGCAATGCGGTTTTCGGTGAAGGCCCAGAGCTCTTTGATCAGCCGGTAATTGAGTTCTTTCGCCCACTTGCGGCCGAGGAAAGCGACGATGTCCTGTCTTCCATTTACAAATTCCGAGAGGTTTCGCCAGCGCGAATCGAGAGAGTAGGCGAGAGCGACCTTTTCGGGATCGCGGGAATTCCAGGCATCCTCGGCGAGGCGGACTTTTTGAATTGCGGTGTCGCGCGTGAACGGCGGCAGTGGGGGGCGGGTTGTCATGAATCCTCCTTGTTATGGTTCTGTGGACTTGTTGATGCGGAATGGGAGCCGGGCGATCCGTAATTCCGCCGTAGGGGTCGGCCCAATATAAGCGGGATCAAAAAGACATCGGGGCGCATCTACTGGGAACGGGCCGCTTTGCGTTGAGGACGTAAAAGGGGCCGCATGAGGAAATTCTTCGTGAAACAACAACGCAAGCGTGCGTGAGCTCACGAAGGTCGCGGCTGGCAGCGCGGGCAGTTCGCGGCCGGGGGAAACACAAATGCCTCACAACTTTGGATCGCTGGTGTTCACGCCCGCCGTCAAAGCGTTGCAGGAGCGGTACGGCAGCCGCCGGCAATACGGGAGACTCGAGGGATCGGAGCAGTCGCCCGCTCGGCTTGGCCCGCAGGAGCGGGAGTTCATCGGCGAACGCGACACCTTTTATATGGCGACCTTGGGGTCGACCGGCTGGCCTTATGTGCAGCATCGAGGCGGGCCGAAAGGCTTTCTTAAGGTAATCGACGAGCGAACCCTCGCCTTCGCCGACTTTCGCGGGAACAAGCAATACATCAGTACCGGCAACCTGATGACAGATAAGCGGGTCGCGCTCATACTTGTCGACTATCCAAAACAGCTCCGTCTCAAAATCCTGGGACGCGTGGAGATTTTCGAGGGAGAGCAAGCGCGGGAATGGATTGAGAAAGTTCGCGACGCGGAGTACCCGGGATTTACCGAGCGGGTCTACGTAATCCGGATCGAAGCTTTCGATTGGAATTGCCAGCAACACATTGTTCCGCGCTATACGGAGGAAGAGATTCGAGAGGCGGTAGCTCCGGCGGAAAAGAGGATTCACGAATTGGAGCAGGAGAATGAGCAGTTGCGAGAAGAGCTCGCACGACTTGGCAAGAAAAACGGGAATCGTTGAATCAAGTCTCACGATAAGGAGAGCATATGCCTACGATCGGAATCGGCTAGGGCTGCGAACTGACCTCGAGGAGCAGATGATCCTTGAACTCGGCCGCGAGTTTCGCCACGCCGTTGGCCGATGCCTCAACCGTGCCCAGGTCCTTTCCCTCGCCGTAGTCACTCACGCGATACTTGCCGGGTTTTAGTCCGCGCAGTTCAACGTTGCCTTTCCAGTTGGACGGCGTGAAAAATGCGTAATACATTTTGTTGTCTTTCGCGATGGCATATCCCTCGGGGACGTCGTAGCCGGTGACGTACAGGTCTCTGAATTCTCCCTTGGATAGCATCTTCTGGTTGTACAGGCCGATCCATTTCTTCCAGCGTTCTTCCTTTGCGGCGGTCAGATTGACGTCCTTGAATTTTGGGCCGGGATCGGGCCACACGAATTTGGTTCCCACGACGCCACCAGTTCCAATTGTGGAAGCGAAATCATCGCCGTGTTCCTTCCAGTCGTTGCCGACTTTTGTCATCGCCGAGAGTTCGACGTGATCGCCGTAGACCGCCGACTCGGGCCCGAGCAATGCTTTATACATTTTGATCCGCCGCCGGACCTGCACCGCTCCTACCGGATCGGCCGTCACGGCCTGGTCAATGAACGGCAGCCATGCCAGCGAGGGCGGCGTTCCACAAGGACAGGCTTGGGTGACGCTCTGCGGCTTCAGCGCTCGCGTCGTCTGGAAGATTTCCTTGTACACGTCCCCCATCGCATTCACCGAATCCTGCGGCGACTTGTGATGGTGGGCCGGGTTGTAGCAGGCCGGAACGCTGTAGATATTGTCGAGCTTGCTGCCGTCGAATCCCCAGTCGCGAATAAATTTTTCCGTGAGATGCTTGTGATAGGCGCGCACTTCCGGGACCGCCGGACACAACACCGCAAGGCCGCGAGTCATGCGCGCATGCTTGCCGTTCTTGTCGAGGATGAGCCACTCGGGATGTTCCTGCGCAATTTTCGAAACCGAATATCTGTGCGACTCGTATTTGCCCTCGCCATCCTCGACTCCGAGCGGCAGCCACCACAACTGCGCCAGCATGCCTTCTTTGTGAAAGTCGTCCACCATCTTCTTAATGGAGTCGCCGGGAAAAGTGTCGGCGCGCGGATTCCAGTCGCCATATGCGTCGAACCAGCGATCGTCGAGGGTCACCCACTTGATGCCCATTTCCTTTAGTTTCGGAATCGTGCCCAGCATTTGCGCCGGCGTTACGTCGGCCTCGTAACCCCAGCCGCACCAACTCACGTTGTAGGCTTCGCTGGACGGCTTGGGTAATTCCCAGCCTTCCTTTTGCAGAACGCTTGACCAGATGCGAAGCGGCTCGTAGAAGTCACCCGCAAAAACCGAGACGAAGCTGCGCGGCGTGGAATAGGTTTCGCCCGGCTTCAGCGTGATGTTGGCGGCATAATCTACCTCGGTATTCAGGCGTCCATCGGCGGCGACGCGCGCCGGAATTGACGCGGAGATGGGAATCGTCTCCACGTGCCCGATCGCTTCGCCGACTTGGCGCGTCCAGAAAGCGACCACCGGAATCCCGCCACCATAGCCGCCTTTGACCATTTCGCCCATGACGTTGGGCTGCGAGAAAGCCGGCGACAGCTTCACGACATCATCTTTTCCCCAGTCGTAGCTGGCGCCATGAAAGGACCACATCTCCCAAGGCCGCGCCTTTGCGCCGGCGAGTCGCGCGTTGAGGCGGCGGCGCTGATTTATGCTCTTTTCGATTACGATATCGCTGGTGCCGGTATTTTTGTATTCCACCGTGCTGAGCAGAATATTCGGGAACTTGTCATAGACTTCAAGCGCGAGCACGCGCTGCAAGTCTGTTCCCGATGGCCCAAGCGGACGCGCGGGAATCACCACTCGCTTACCGACGCCCATCTTCCCGATGGCTTCCTGCACCTGGGCCTGCTGGAAATCAGGCGTGAAATGGACTTCCTTGCCCGCCACCTGCACAAAGTCGCTGTCCGCGGGAGCGCCGACTTTGGGTTCGTCCAACGAAAGTTTCTGGGGGCTGTTTTTTTGCCCGCTGGGCAGCAGAAACGCTTGCACGTAACCCGCCGGGGTCACCTGAAATTCGGCGGCGCTCGTCGTTATCACCACCGGACCACCTGGCATAACCTTGACGTCGATCGTAGAAGGCTGGTTGGGTTCCGGTTTCGCGGCCGTTCTTTTCAGGGGCGACTCCGGCAGCCTGGAGCAGGCCGTCAGCAAGAGTGTGAGAGCAAGTGCAAGATGAATCGGCGCAATCCTGTTTTTCCCGATGAACACGACTAACCTCTTTCTATCGTTTTTCTAGCGTTTTTTCGATCGTTCGCCGGAGTATCAACTTTCAGCCATGCTAAATTATCATTGACAAAAGCTATAAAACGAAAGTAAAAGTAATTGTTCGTAATATACATCGAAACCTCGTCGTTCCGAAACCCGAACCGTTCAGGAGGGTCGTCATGCCCATCGGTTTCCGTCGCCTGCAAACTCTCTCGGTGCTGTTCTTCTTTATATTCCTTGCGCTGGTTACGCCGTCATGGGCGCAAAAAGACGCTGGAGCCATTGTAGGACTGGTGCGCGACTCGAGTGGGGCGGTCGTCAGCGGCGCGAAGGTCACCATCACCGATGCCGACCGCGGGACCGAGTTGACCCTGTCGACCAACTATGCGGGCGAATATGTGGCCAGCCCGCTCCACATCGGCCATTACACCGTTAGCGTGGAGAAGCAGGGATTCAAGAAGGCGGTGGCTGGCCCGGTGCAGGTGGACGTGCAGGAGCGCGTCGATATCGATGTCCAACTTCAGCCGGGCGCAGCGACCGAGGTGATCGTGGTTACCGCCCAAGGCCCGCAGCTGGAAACCGAAACGTCGGACCTCGGCCAAGTCGTGGACAGTCGGCGTATCAACGCGCTTCCTTTGAATGGGCGGAACTACGCCCAGCTTGCGCTGTTAGGCGCGGGAGTTGCGGCGGCCGAGCCCGGTTCACGCGTGGAAACGACCTACGGATTCAGCGCCAACGGCGCGCGTTCTCTGCAAAATAATTTTCTGCTCGATGGCATCGACAACAATGCAAACCTGGGCGACGTGCTGAACGGCGCCGCTTATGTGGTGCAACCGGCGGTCGATGCCATTGCCGAGTTTAAAGTTGAAACGAACGCCTACAGCGCCGAATTCGGACGCGGCAACGGGGCGATCATGGACGCTGTCATCAAATCCGGCACGAACCAGATCCACGGCGACGTATGGGAGTTTCTGCGCAACGAAAAACTTGACGCGAACAATGCGTTCGACATCTTCGGGCGGCAGCCTTACAAGCAGAACCAGTTTGGCTTCACGCTGGGCGGGCCGATCGTCAAAGGCAAAATGTTTTTTTTCGGAGACTATGAAGGTCTCCGCATCCGGCAGGCGCTCCCGCAACTGTCCACGGTTCCGACCCCAGCCGAGGTGAATGGAGACTTCTCCGCGTTTCTCGACCTTACAACGCCCACAGGCGCGCTCGACTGCAGCGGCAATCCGACATACATGGGCGAGATTTTCAATCCGGTCCTCGCTCAGAGCAGTTCACCTTATAATGGCGGCCCTTGCAGCGTACCCATCGGAACCACTGCGAGCGGACAGCCCACGAATATCTTCACCGGAAACAGCGGCACGAATACGCCCATCGATCCTTTGGCAAAGGAACTGGCGAATCTGTTTCCGCCACCGACGCCCAATCTCACACTGCCCGGCGGCAACTACCTGGCCGACCCCAAACGCAACGAGAGGGAAGACAAGTTCGATATTCGTTTTGACCAGGCGATCAGCGGGAAGGACAATTTTTTCGCGCGCTTCAGTTACGGCAATGACAGCAATTTCCTTCCCTCGCCCTTCCAGAACTTCCTCGATGGCGGCAGCTTCCAGGACGGTTATGGCAACAACACGGCGGAGGGTCTGGCGGCGAGTGAGGTTCACACATTCCGCAACAACCTGGTCGACGAATTTCGCTTCGGCTTTAACCATCTCCAGTCTCATCGGTATGGTTTGTATTACAACGAAAATGTCGCGCAGGAACTTCCCATTCCATTCCCCGGGGTTCCCTATGTAGCGGGGCAGGAGATCGGCGGTTTGCCGGCCATTTACTTCGGCGACGGCACCGCGGGGATTGGCGCCTCGCAATTTCTACCGGCTAATGAGAGACAGCACAGCTTTGTTTTTTCCGACAATCTCACCTGGATCCATGGACGACATGCGGCAAAGTTCGGCGCCGAACTTCGCTTCGAGCAGTTCACAATTCTTGAGCCGGCGGCGGCGCGCGGCGAAATGGACTTTGGCGGCGGTTTCCTCATCAACGACAATTACGCCGACCCCGGGACCGGCGGCGAGGCCTTCGCAACTTTCATGCAGGGCATCAGCGATGGCGGAACCATTACCAGTGTGACTCCCAACATCGACTATCGCCGGCAGATTTATGCGGTCTATGCGCTCGATGATTTTAAGGTGACACCGAAGCTGACGCTCAACCTTGGGCTTCGCTATGAACTGTTCAGCACCATCAAGGAAGCGAATGACCAGCAGGCTACGTTCGACTTCAATTCGCTCTCGCTGATTGTGCCAAGCGGGCAGAACGCACAATTGACGCCCACTCTGGCCACCGAGCTCAATCTTCAGAACAACGGCTCACGCGGGCTCATTCACCCCGACCTCAACAATTTCGCTCCGCGCATTGGGCTCTCCTATCAGATCACCGACAAACTCGTCCTGCGAACCGGCTATGGAATTTTCTACGGCGGTCAGGAAAATGGTCCATTCTCGAATCCTAGTCCGGGCTTCAACCCTCCGTTTTTGTCATCGGAGGCTTTCAACACTGGGTGCACCGCGCCCAGCGCAAATCCCGCAGCCGGCCAGCAGGACTGCTCAATTTCGGCCGCGAACAACGGCGGCTTGCCGCTGAACGTGCTGGCGCAAGGGTTCCCCGCGAAGTCGCTCAGCGACCCGAACGCGCCCGAACTCTACTCGCTCGATCCGCATCTGGTCACGCCCTACAATCAGCAGTGGCACCTCGGTCTGGAGTATCAATTGCCTGCCGATACGCTTCTCGAAGTCTCCTACGCCGGCTCGCGCGGATTGAAGCTGTTCGCGTTTTACAACGGCAACCAGGCGGTTCCGGTTCCGGGGACTGATTCGCTTCCCACGGCGCCACGGCGTCCCGCCAATGATGAGGCACCCGGCGCTACCGGCCCCTGCACGCTGGCGAATCCGCAGAATTGCAATTCCGCGCTCGATGTTATGATTGACACGCTCCGCTCGAATACTTTTTCGAATTACAACTCGCTTCAAATTCGCCTGGAGAAGCGCTACTCGCACGGGATCCAGTTCGAAGCGGCATACACCTACGCACATGCCCTGGATAATGCTTCGAGCGCCAGCCTGGGATCTGTGAACAACGGCGATTTCCAGGACCAGCGTTTTCCGAATACGAACTACGGCAACGCCGACTTCGATGTGCGGCAGCGCTTCGTGTTCAGCTATCTGTATGACTTGCCCTTCGGCCGTGGACGACTGTTTGCCAAAGATGCGGGCCGCTTCGTGAACCAGGTGATTGGCGACTGGCAAATGACGGGAGTCTTCTCCGCCGCCACCGGCAATTACTACACCGCAACCGACATTAATGATATTTCCGGCGGCGATTGCGGCGGCACGGTCGGCTATTATTGCTCGCGGCCGAATCTGGTCGGCAATCCCAATGCCAAGCCGTGTATCCCGGGGACGCTCTTCAACACCTGCGCGTTTGAGGACAACACGAACCTTGGAACGTTCGGCAACGCCGGGCGCAACATCATCAAAGGCCCCGGCTACAAAACCTGGGATACGGCGTTGGTCAAACAGTTTCCGATCAGCGAGCAGAGACGTTTTGAGTTCCGCGCCGAATTCTTCAACGTGCTGAACCACGTAAATTATTTGTTTGGACAGTTTGGCGCGATCAGCGCCGAGCCTACGCCGCTGGAACTTGGCCAAAGCGGATTCGGTTTTCCCCTGGCGGCCCGTGCTCCGCGCCAGATCCAGGTCGCGCTGAAATTTTACTTCTGAAGCCGCTTTCGAGTGAAGTGATCGCTTCGCCGCCCGCAAGCGACGATGTTCAGGAGGAGGAAAGATGAAGCCCGATGTCGCGACCAAGAGGAATCCAGAGTTCATATATGTTGCGCTCGTCGTGCTTGTTATGATGCTGGCGCCGTCACTTATCGCCCAAACCGGCGCCACTTACTATGTCTCGACCACCGGCAACGACAGTAATCCGGGCACGATGGGCTCGCCCTGGCTGACCATCCAGCACGCCGCGAATTCGGTCTCGGCGGGCGCCACGGTATACGTTTTCGGTGGAGTGTACGGCGAGTCGGTCAACTTTCCGGCGTCAGGAACGGCCACTGCCCCGATTACATTCGAAAGCTATTCCGGACAGACCGCGGTGATCGACGGGACTGCGGTGAAATGCTGCACATCGAACCCGGCGTCGAGCGGCAACAACACGCAGGGTCTCATCAATATCGTGAGTCAGAGCTACATCATCATCAATGGATTTGAAATCCGCAATTTCACCACCAGCAAAGCGGCAAACGTGCCGGCGGGCGTCTGGATCACCGGATCGGGGAGCGGCGTGCAGTTGCTGAACAATCTGGTGCACGACATCACGACCACGAAGGAAAAGAACGGCAACGCTTTCGGCATTTCCGTTTACGGCACGTCACAGACTCCCATCAGTTACCTGGTGATCAGCGGCAACCAGGTCTATAGCCTGAGGACCGGAGAAAGCGAATCGGTGAACGTGGATGGGAACGTGACCAATTTTTCCATTACCAACAATCTTGTTCACGACAACGATAACATCGGCATCGACGCGATTGGATACGAGGGCGTGGGTCCGGTTGGCTATGACGAGGCGATGGTTGGGGAAATCAGCGGTAACACGGTTTATAACATCAGCGGAAGAACGAATCCCGGCGAGGGCCATGAATACGACGCCGATGGAGTGTATTGCGACGGGTGCGCGTACGTCACCATCGAGCGGAACCTGGTTCACGATGTCGACTACGGGATCGAGGTGGCGAGCGAACACAAAATCTGCCAAAGCAATGGCACGGAGTGGTCAGGCCCAAACGGTACGGGCACGCCCGGCAAAGGCACTTACCCATGTAATGGCAGGTACGTCACCGTACGTAACAACGTCGTCTATAACTCGAACGCTTGCGGTATATCCATTGGTGGTTACGCCAACCGAGTCGGTGGCAGCGCGCAGGTCGTGATTGTCAACAATACGCTTTATAACAACGATACCAAGAACCAAGGGGCGGGCGAGTTCCAGATTCAGTATCACTCGGGCTCCGCGCAAGGGAACTTCTTCGAGAACAACATTGCCTATGCCGGCACCCAGAACGGCTGGATTCACAGCTTCGTTAAACCCACGCAGTCTTACCCGGCGCCGCCGGCGACGCTTAACTGGAACCTGTACTATTCAGTCGCGGGGTACGTAAAAGGAACGTCAATCGATTGGGCGCGGACAAAAAGCTATTCGAGTTATTCGAACTATCAAAGCGTTACCGGGGAAGACGCCGACTCGCCGAACGCGGATCCGCTCTTTGTCAATCTCGGAGGCATGCCTCCGGACTTTGACCTCAGCGCGAATTCGCCCGCGATCAACGCGGGCAGCACCAGCCTCTCTTGCAGCGTGGGCTGGTGCGATCCCAACGGCAGTTCACCCAATTCCATCTACGGCAGCACCGATTTCATGGGCAATCCACGGACGAACGGTTCGAGCATTGACATTGGCGCTTATGAAACCACGGGAGAGACAATGCCGCAGGCTGGTTCGCAATGACAAACGGGATGGTAGCGGCGACGCTGCTGGTGGCGTTCATCTCCAGCAGCCAGAGCTTTGCCCAGCAGGCTGGCATTGGCTATAAAGCCGCGACCGATGCCGACAGCAAAAAGACGATTTTGCTGAGAGACTTTCAACCCGAACCCGCGCTTCATTCCGCGACGCACGAAATCCGTCGCGCGAAGTTTGCCGTAATCGATGTGCACACTCACACCAACGACGCTGTTGGCATTGGAGACCGAATCGATCCCAAAGAAATGGTCGCACGCATGGACCGCCTCAACATCAAGACCATCGTCATCCTTACCGGCATGTGGGGCGACAAACTGCAAGCCATTATCGACAGCATGGTCACACCTTTTCCCGGACGGTTCATAGTTTTCACGCAGATTGACTGGTCCAAGATCAGCGATCCGAATTTCAGCGAACTCATGGTGCGCCAGATCGATGACTCAGTTGCGCGGGGCGCGCGCGGGTTGAAGGTCTTGAAAGACCTGGGCCTCGGAGTGCGGGATTCGACCGGCAAGCTGATCACGATCGACGATCCGCGCCTCGACGCTGTTTGGGAAGAATGCGGGCGGCTGGGCGTGCCGGTGTTCATTCACGTCGGCGACCCCGAGGCGTTTTTTCATCCTGTCGATGCCCACAACGAGCGCTATGAGGAGCTCATCGATCATCCGGATTGGAGCTTTTACGGCCCGCAGTTTCCTTCTCTCCAGCAGTTGCTGGCGCAGCGGGACCGGATGTTTGCGAAGCATCCGCATACGACGTTTGTCGCCCTGCATTTTGGCAGCTGGCCGGAGAACCTGGACTTCGTCGAGCAGACGCTAAAGAACTTTCCCAACGTCATGATCGAAACCGGGGCGCGCGAAGGCGAACTCGGACGCCAGCCGCGGCGAACGCGGGAACTCTTCCTCAAGTATTCGGACCGCATTATGTTCGGCACCGATGAAGGCGCGGGAGAGGCAATGTACGAGAACTATTTCCGCTGGCTCGAGACCGAAGACGAATATTTTCCTTACGCGCAATATCCGCTCCAGGGGCGCTGGATGATTTACGGCCTGGGCCTGCCCGATGACGTGCTGGAGAAGGTCTATCATCGAAATGCGGAAAAGATGTTTGCGCAGTTTGAAGGACGAGGCGAGAGGCGACACGCTGCACCGGACGCGCCTCGGCCACCCGGCGGCCCTTGACGATTCGCCCGGCCTGCTATGAAAGTCGCGATTCGAAACAAATCGAAATTCTATGCCTTCCAACGGTCTGCTTAACGAAGAACGCCGCCGAGAAATTCTTGGAGTCCTGCACCGCGACGGGCGCGTGCTCGTCAAGGATCTGGCCCGGCATTTCCGTATCTCGCAGATCACGATCCGCAAAGATCTGGAATTTCTCGACGGCCAGGGAGTTATCCAACGTACTCACGGGGGAGCGTTGCCGGTGCAGCCTGGCGCGCTGCTGGATCCCAGTCTCCGCGAAAAAGAGAAGCTCCACCGCAAGCAGAAGACGCAAATTGCCCTCGCCGCTTCTCGCCTGGTTGCGGAAGGCGAGTCGGTGCTGCTCGATTCCGGAACGACCACAACCGCCATTGCGCGCGCCCTGAAAGACATGGCGAAGCTGACCGTGATCACGAATGCGATCAACATCGCGGCCGAACTGGCCGGCACGAACATCGAGGTGATCCTGACCGGAGGCATGCTGCGCAAGAATTCATTTTCTCTCGTTGGTCCCCTGGCGGAGCGGACTCTGCGCCAACTTAGCGCTGATATCCTCTTCCTCGGCGTAGATGGCTTCGACACTAAGGCCGGCCTGTTCACTCCCAACTTATTGGAGTCCGAAGTGAACCGGGCGATGGTCGAAATCGCGCGCAGGACAATTGCGGTTTGCGACTCAAGCAAGTTTGGCCGTCGCAGCCTGTGCAACATTATGCCCGTCACAAAGGTGCATGAAGTCATCACCGACAAGAACATTCCGAAGTCAGATTTGCACGCGCTGAAAGACGCAGGAGTAAAAGTCACGCTGGTGTGACGGGAGTCAAACTCACCGAATGAAATCGGCAAACAATAACAAACAAGGCAAGCAAACGCTGGCGGAGATTTTTTCCCAGCCCCAGTGCTGGAGCGCCTCTCTCGGAAAGCTGGCGAGCGGCGCGGAACTTCGCGCGGCGGTTCAACTGGCAAGGCCCGGGGCGGAGTGGCTTTTTGTCGGATGTGGAACGAGTTACTATCTGGCGCAATCCGCCGCCTCCAGCTTCAATCATCTCAACCTGCCCGCGCAGGCTGTCCCGGCTTCGGACCTGCTGCTGTATCCCGGCCTCACTTTGCACGCCGGGCGGCACTATGTTCCAGTAGTAATTTCGCGCTCCGGCCGTACCTCAGAGGCAGTCCGCGCCGCAAGGATGCTGGAGAAAGATCACAATCTTCGCTCCATCGCCATCACCTGCGCCGATGGCCAGCCGCTGGAGTCCGAATGCACCGTGACGCTGAAACTTCTGGACGCTGACGACCAGAGCACGGTCATGACGCGATCTTTCACCTCGATGCTGCTGGGGCTGCAATACCTCGCGGCCACGGTCTCCGGCGACCATGCCTTCGGGGGCACATTGCTCGAACTCGCGCAACAGGTCGAACCGCTCATGAAAGACACTCCGCAGCGGCTGCAGTCATTTGTGGAGGCTCGCAGTTTTTCGGACTTCGTTTTCCTGGCGCAGGGGCCGCTGTTTGGCATTGCTTCGGAGTGCATGTTGAAAGTAACGGAATCGTCGTGCTCCTATGCGCAGGTATTTCACTCGCTGGAGTTTCGTCACGGCCCGAAATCCATCGCGGGACCGGAGACCCTCATCACATTCCTTATGTCGGAGACGTCCTACAATGCGGAATTGGAGTTACTTGAAGAAATGAAGGCTCTCGGTGCGGCCACCATGGCGATCGCGAACCGCATCGACAGCCGTGCCCAGCAAGCCTCGGACTTCGCCATCGAGCTCGGCCTCCAAACGCCCGAGTACGCGCGCCCGGCGGCTTTCGCGATTTGGGGGCAACTCTACGGCGTTTACTATGGCATTAAGAAGGGACTCAATCCCGATTCGCCGAAAAACCTTACGCGCGTGGTCGAACTCGTGGACGGCCGCTAGCGATAAGTTAGTAACTAGCAATAAGTCAGTAAAGATCCGCCTTATGTCTAAGCTCGACATCGCAATTGCCGGTGAGATTAATCTCGACCTGATCCTCGACGGGTTGCCCGAGCACATGCCCATGGAACGCGAGTTGCTGGCTACTGACTTCACCATCACTTTGGGCAGTTCCTCGGCAATCCTAGCGCATAATCTTGCCGCCCTTGGGAGCCGGGTGGGGTTCGTCACCAAGGTTGGCGACGATGCCTTTGGAGCACTCGCGGTGGAACGCCTACGCGAACGCGGAGTGGACCTGGCGCGCGTCGCGCAGGGAACGAAGTCCGGTGTCACGCTCATTCTTCCCCACGGACCGCAGCGGCATATCCTCACATATCCGGGCACAATCTCCGAGTTACGTCTTGAGGATATTGATTTTGAATATCTGGCATCGGCTCGCCACTTTCATATGTCGTCGCTGTTCTTGCAGCGCGAACTGTTGCCGCACGTGCCCGAGGTTTTTCGGCGCATGAAGTCCGCTGGGCTGACTACCTCGCTTGACACTAACGACGATCCTGAAGACCGCTGGGATCGCATCCTCGAGGACATCCTGCCTCACGTGGACATTCTGCTGCCGAACGAGCGCGAAGCGATGAAGATATCGGGAGCTGCTGACCTGGAAACTGCGCTGTCGCGGCTGGCCCAGAAGGTGGAAACCGTTGTAGTCAAGTTGGGCGCGAGCGGAGCCGTTGCGATTCGGGATGGGCGGCGATTCAGCGCGCCGGCTGTGCCTGTAACAGTGGTTGATCCGGTTGGCGCAGGAGATAGCTTCGATGCCGGATTCCTCCACCAATTTCTGCGAGGAGCGGACCTTGCAACGTGCGTTACCTACGGAAATTTGTGCGGAGCATTTTCCACCACAGATCATGGCGGCACGGAAGCGTTTCGCGACGCCGCGCGGATGCAGGAATTTCTTGCAGAAGGGCGAAGAACTGAACGGAGATCGACGGTGAATCCGGGGCGTCTTTAAGACCGTTCCATGACGGGATGTTCCGTTTGGATCGCCACTATTTGAAATTACCGGTGCGGGAATGCGGCGGATGGAATCGGTGGCGTGCACGCGGAAGTAGTAAGCTCGCTGTTCGAGTTTGCGGGATCGAGTGCGACGTCTAGTTAGGTTGGTGATCGGGGTCCGGCGAATCCCCGGTAAGCTACGAGCTGGTTTTCCAAGATCCCGTTCTCGGCGTCCTCCCGCTGGACGACACATTGACTATTGAGATCTGGCGCTTCAAGGGAACGGTCGCTCGCCAACGGTGGGAGCCCACAGACGTCCGACATCTTTACGCCGAATTGATCTTAAGCGGCGGGGTCGACGTGGCCGGAGCTGATGTCACGAATTCAGAAGGATCCTGAGCCTATTTGCGATCTCCAACATCTCCCCCAAATCCGCTTCTAGTGCGTCCGCGGCGTCTGCAGGCATCGCCCCGTATCCCCGGATTCGTGCAGGGCGACTGTCTTCTAAGCATATCCATATCTGAGAGATTTCCGAGACCAGTATTCGGCGGAGGTTCTTTTTAGAGGGTTCGATTTCGTACTTCCGTACCAGCGAAGCGATGAGTTCCTGAAGCTGAAGGAGGCGCACCCTGATCTCTTCCTTTTCCTCGTCACTAACTGAGCCTTCGACGGCCTTGATTGCGGCTGGCGAGTTTCGCTCGTCAAGAAGGTCGAGGATGCGGACGGCAGCCGAATCGACGACCAACATGCCACTGCCGATGACTCTGCGATGGCTCTCACCCAGCCCGTTATCCATGAGTTGCACCCCAACTTAGCCTGAAGTCTATGTACAGAGGTGAGAGCTTGACATGCTCCCGTGCGACGTACTTCGGGCTGACAGCCATTCGCAACATGGCGATGATTGCCCCCGGATTGCCCTTGCTGTACTGCACGATCTTTTCGATCGCTTCGTCTCGGTTCGCGGCCTGTAGTTCCATCTCTCGTGCGGTCTGCATGGCGAATTTGTTCGCGGTGTTTGAGTCGAAATTTCGCAGGGCAAACTTCGCGGAGCGGTCCGAGAACATCGGCAGCAAGAAACCAACATCCTCCATGTGTTCGGAGCGAGCAGTAGCAATGAGAGGTGTTTCCGTCCAACTGCACACATCTTTCAGGGCGGTAGCATACGACTGGGAGGGAGATTGCACGTGGTCGAGCGCAATCCAGTAACTTCCTCCCCGGAGTGCCTCCGTCACGATGCCGCGAAGTGAGACGGCAGATTTGTCCTTGATGACATCAAGCCCACCTTTCCCGCAGACTTTAACCACGTGGTGATTTTTCTGGGCAAAAAGCTCAGCCGCAACCGTGCGAAAGACGGTCTGGGTGTTCGGCGACTCGCCACAGTAGAGCATCTCCACACACTCGTCTGCGAGATGCTTCAACAGAAGCGTCTTGCCGACTCCTGCGGGGCCGTGGAGCAGGGTGGAACGATGCCGCGTGACTAGTTGCTGAAGATGCTCAAGCTCAGCGTCTCTTCCGTAGATGGTGGTCGGGCTCATGAACTTCGATTGGAGGTTGAACTCAGACGCGTGAGTTCGACCTCGATGTTTGCCAGCTTTTGCAGGGACGCCGCGACCGCCGCTGTGCCTGCCGCGTGGGCAGTTCGTGCACGAGCCAGAGCCCGTTCCGAGACCGCACTTAGCCCACGCAACAGGGCACGTATTTCGGCTTCCAGACGACGACGGCTTTCTGTTACCCGATTCTCAAGGTCGTTGCGAACACGTTCGCTGTTGGTCTCCAATAGACGATCTAGGAACTCGTGCGCCTCGGCAGCAATCACGCGGTGAGCCCATAGAATCCCTAGAATTAGATCGGCCGCATAGCGCACTGGGGACGCAGGACTGACCAATTCGAGATATTCGTAAAAGCGGAATTCAGAGCGGACGCGAAAGTCTTGCTCCGATTCCAACCCCTGTGGCAGATACGCCATGTCCGCGCTACCGAGGTTACGGGCGCTCACCAAGAAGTCGTTTGCCAACTCCGTGAATCTCTTTGTAATTTGGCAATACGCCTTCTCAGCGTTTTGCTGCTCAACTTCCAACCACGGCATAGTGTGACGCCGAATGATATCTTGAGCGGCTCGGATGGCAGATCGGCGATACCGAGGGCCGCTAGTTCGCGGCAGTGATGCAAGGGCCGACTTAAGGTCCTCATGGGCGGTCGCCCGCACAGACTTGAGGAAGCTGTCGCGACGGTCACCAAACATTTTCGAAAGACGTTGCTGCTCGCCTGAGAATAGAAAGCCGAGGTCGTTGAGGGACTGCTCGGCGTGCGAAACGACCTCTCGCAGTTGCCGGATTCGCTCTTCCGATTCCTCAAAGGGACGGGTCAGTGCGTCCCGCTCCTCGTGCACCACAGTAAGAAGCTGGCTAGACAAACGCCGAAGAGAGCGATCCGCAGCATCACGGACAAGTTGCTGACCGGATCGCCGAATCAGTTGCTCAAGGCTATCCCACAGTTGAGCCCAATCCCTTTGCGAACCATGCCCATCGAGTTGTTCCAGCGCACTGACCTCGAAGATCGACCGAACGGGACGCTGGAGCCTCTCTTCGAGGACCCTTCTGGCAAAGGAGATTGCCGCATTCCGTTCGTGCTCAGTGACCCGATCTGCTTTGTTCAAAACGAAGAGGATATCGGGGATTTCTTTAGCAACGCTCTCGACAAGAGCGAGTTCGTCTCCCGCTATCGGAGGGTCGGCACCGATCACCACGATGGCCGCGTCGATATGCGGGAGGAATGCGTGCGTGGCAGCGGTATTTCCGGCGAATACGGAACCAAGCCCCGGCGTATCGACGAAGCACATCCCCTCTCGAAGCAGTGGGCTGGGCACAAACACTTCTAACGCGGCAACTCCTTTCCTGTTTTCCGGGTTCCGCGCTTCCGAGACATACTCCTCGATGTCGCCGAACCCGATGTCTGTCCATTCACCGCTTCTCAAGCGGACGCGTGCTTGGCGTCGCTCTCCAAATCTCACTATCGTGGGCACAGCCGTTACTGGAATCACTCCGCTGGGCAGGATGGGTTCACCGATCAAGGCGTTCAATAGCGTGGACTTGCCGCGTTTGAACTGACCCACACAGGCGACGTAAAAGCGCCCTCCCGCGATCCGCTCTGCCGCAGAGCGTGCGTCATCCCTGATCTGGTCGTCATTGAATGCCCCGGCAAGGGTCGCGATCCGCAGCAGATTATCCGCTTCTAAAGAAAAGGCGGGTGCCTCCAGAGAACCAGTGATTCGCTCCTCGTCAGATGCTGCAACCCGTATTCCTTCGTCTTTCGTATACCCGGAGTTCATCACCCCTCCGACCGAACCCCCTCTTGGTGCACGTACTTGATAACTTCGACATCAGAGATGGCGATAAGCCCTTCGTCAACCATCTGATCGAGGGTCGGAATGAGCTTCTTTATCTTCTCGTCGGTGTCCACGACGGAAACCATGATTGGAGCGTCGGATGAAAACGACATCAGATGCGGACGATGGATGAGCGTGCTAGCACCGTATCCTTCGATGCCCCGGTAAACCGTTGCACCTGCGATGTCCAGTTCGCGGCATTTCTCAACAATTGCCCGGTAAAGGGGTTTGCCCTGCCACTTGTCATCTTCCCCAAAATGAATGCGCAGCATCTTGGCCTTGCCTTCGAGTTTCACTGGCGCACCTCCTGCCTGCGGTCTGTGTCCTTGTAGTCGTGTGTGTATTTGATGACATCAACATCGGAGAGAACGACGAGACCCTGCTGCAACATCTGGTCGAGAATTGGAGTAAAAGCCGTGAGTTTCGCTTCTGTGTCGATCACGGCCATCATGATCGGGCGGTCGTGCGACAGTCCCAGCGTTTTGTCCTTGTGGATTCTCCGATTCGCGCCGTATCCGAGAATGCCCCGGTACACCGTCACCCCAGCGATTTCATTGGCACGAAGCGCCTCGACCAGTGCTTCTTGCAACGGCTTACCGTGCCACTTGTCGTTCTCGCCGAAGAAAATGCGCATCAGCTTGGCTTTGCTTTCGGTCTTCAATGGATGAACGAATTGCGCATCTGGCTGGCGCTTTGAGGTCTGGGCAGGCTTGACGACGGTGGTGTCCTGAATGTCGATCAGCCCAGTCCCGGCGATCTCCTGCAACTTAGGCAGCAGTTCGTCTGCGCGCTCTGTCGTCTCGATGAACTCAATCTTTACAGGAAGATTCTCGGCAAGTTCAACGAGGCGGGTGGTATGGATGTGATGATCCGCCCCAAAGCCAGCAATGCCGCGCATGATTGTCGCGCCCGAGACGCCCCGATAGAAGAGAAAATCCAGAATCGCCGCGTAAACACTGTGCCCGTGATACTGCTGGTCTTCACCGACGTAGATGCTGACTTTCTTGGCTGCTCCTGCTTTCAGCACAAAGCCTCCTATCCTCTGATCCCACGCTGTGACATCAAAAACTCGGCCATACGGCCAAGCACTCCCGCTCCCGCTTTTTCACCCATCGCGGAACGGGTGACCAAATTTTCCAACTCCAAATTCAGGTCTGACAGAATTCGGCTTTCAACCTCGTCAATCGAACCATGCAATCTGACAGGGGCTACCTGGCGCATTCGTCTTGCATGAGGACGGCACAGAGCCACCGTGGTGTGTAATCCAGTCGAGCACGAGCTGCCGATCCATCTGCCCCACGAGTTCCCTAAGCTGGGTTGTTCCGCCTCTCTCAGCCGCACGCAGAATGAGCACTCCTGAGAGCCGTCACAGGCGGGGCGTAGGAGATTTTGGAATATTTTGGCAGCGTTAGTGACATTGACTGCTGCCGCCAGAGCCCATGCGTGGAAATTGCAGATGCCATTGACTTCTTCAGGGTGTAACCCGCCCTGCAACAAAGTCGACTGCGAGTTCCTAAGAAAAGCACAGACCGGACAATTTCCTTTTGCTAAGGCCTGAGACACGCCGTGAATCTCGACGGGCTTGCTGAGTCTCATGCGACCGCCTTTCCCACCATTGCGCCAGTCCACACCATTAAGAAGCCGACGAGTACGCTCAGTACAACGTTGAGCGTCCCGATGGTGAATTGACCGTCCTGAATTGCTCTGAGTGTTTCGTACTCGAACGTTGAGAACGTCGTGTAACCGCCGATGAAGCCAATTGGAATGAGGTAACGCCAGTTGGGACTCAGATTAGTCTTCTCTGTCAGCAGCGTCATCACGAAGCCGATCAGAAAAGAACCAGTGGCATTGATGAGAAATGTGCCGTAGGGGAAGCGTGTCCCCATCCGCTGCCCCACGAAAGCCGCTAGCCAAAAGCGAGCTATCGAGCCCATGAATCCACCGATGCCCACAACGAGGTACTTTCCCACCTGTTCCGGCCTTTCCGTGCAGTATCGACGCGCACTAGAGCGCATTCGACGCCGCAACCAACTTGAAAGCTCAGGATTTCTCGATGGGAGAACCGGGGTATGGCATGCCTCCCGCCGAGGAATCCTCTGGTAGGAGTCATCTTCCCCAAAGGCGGGGCGGTTAAGGGTGAACTCCAACACCCAACAAAACTGATTATCTGGTTCGTGCTGTCGTAAAGTCAATCGCCCAGACGAATTGGGTTTCCCGGAACTTTCAGACCAACACCTTCTGCTCTTCTCGTTTGGTAGTCCTACTCAACTATTACTTAGATTTTTGCTTTTGGACAACAAGTTGGACAACAAGCCCGTATCATGCAGAAAATAGAGGGATGGTAGCGCTACCGGGAATCGAACCCGGGTTTGAAGATTGAGAATCTTCCGTCCTAACCCCTAGACGATAGCGCCACGGGCGAAGCTTTTTCTTCGAACGGCGTTCACTTCCTCCACCGAAGAGGGTTCGCTTCCAGTCGAGATTGCGTCTCGCAGAGCATGATTATAACAAAGGAGGCCGCGATGAACTCGCAGTTCAGAGGCAGGCTGTTGCGAAAGCCGTCGCGGTCGCCGCGAGAAGACTTCTTGGCCCAAATTTTCATCTCTGCAGTACAATCTCTCTCTGCCAAAACCTCTTTCTGCCAAAACCTCTCTCTCCCGAAGCTCACTTTCTGCCGAAAACTTGCTCACGAGTAGGTGAGTTTTTTTGTGGTGTGGCGAAGCGAGCGGCCTTCGGCGAGGCTGTAAATTTCTTCGGCCAGATTCTTGGCGTGATCGCCGATTCGTTCGAGCGCTTGCGCGGCCAGGAGGATGTCGAAATTCTGGGCGCTCGGTGGCGGCGCGGAATCTTCGTTCTTGCGGGCCGGTGAATCGTGGCTGCGATCGGCGGATGACATTGCGCGGGATGAAATCGCGGTTCGGCTGCGCGGTGATTTCAGGAAGCCTCGATTCGGCGCGGTCAGGTGGCGCTGAAAAAGTTCGTGGCAGACGCGATCGACTTCGGGATCGGTTTTCAAAACGCTCTGCGCATGTTCCAGGTCGCGCGTCAAAAATCCCTGATGCACCTCTTCGAGCATCTCGCAGAGCAGGGAAGCCATTTCGACTAACTGGCGCGAGTCGGCGGCGGGCAATTTTTCGCGGCGCGATTCGAGTTGCATGACCGCGCTATAGGCGAGGTCGCCGATGCGCTCCAGGTCAGTGATGAACTTGAGGCAGGCGAGCAATTCGCGGGCCTTGGCTTCGCCGACGCGCGTGATCGCTCCGGGAAGTTGCTCGTCGATTTTGCGCTCGATCTGGTCGAGTTCTTTTTCGCAATCCTTGATGGCGAGGAAGGCGAGGCGCGAACCGGTGGCGAGCGAGTCGCGTACATTGAAGACCGCATCGCGCGCGATGAGGCAGGCGCGGAGGGTCATGGCGGAGAGCTCGTCCTCGGGGAGCGGCTCGGGTCGGGATTTTTGCCGGGGCATTTTAGTTCTCAGTTGTCAGTTCTCAGTTGGAGCTGACAAGCTCTCAGCTCTCAGCTCCAAGCTCTCAGGTTCAAGATCTCAGGTTCAACTTGCTTTCGGGTCGGCTGCCCGGCATCTTCTCCAATCTTCATTTTAGTGAGTGGGCGACTGGGTACCCCCCTCCCCTGGTCTAATGAAGTCAAAGACTTAGAGGGTGCGGGACGCCAGGTCTTTGAAGAATAAGGACTTAGAGCTAAAGTCTTTATAAAACAAAGACTTACCGTCAGCTTCAAGAAATCGAGAGGCGACTCACGAGTTGTCCAAACCTCCCTTGATCCAAGGCTCACGTCAGGCCAATGAAAATGTCAGAGACCGTTTCCAACCCTCGCCTCCTGAGAGGCATCTTCGAAGCAAAAGAACGGCGCGCAGATCGTGCCGCGATACTTCTATTCTAATTGGGGCGTCAAGGATGTTGGCGTCGAGCGGGTCGCCGGCGCGAATGCCTAAACGGCGGCGCAATGATGCGGGAAGAACGACCTGCCCTTTGCTGGAAACCCTGGTCCGCATGACAACAGAATATAGTGATTTCCTAGAATGGATGGAAAAGTCCCCACTCTAAAATCGCAAAGTGCGCGATTTTAGAATGGGGCACCCGCTGGCCTCAGAATGGGCACCCGCACCGGCACTCGGAACTGCGATGGGGTTGGGAGATAGTGCGACTTACCTTTTCTCGAGTTCGGAGGCTTTGGCTTCGGCTTTGGCTGCGTCGGCTTCGTGGTGGAGGCCTTTGTAGGCTTTAGCTAGTAAGTGCCAGGCTTGGGCGTTGTTTGGATTTGACTTAGTAAGTTTCTCTAAGTCTGGGCGGGCGGAGGCGTAGTCTCCTTTTGTAACTTGGGCTTCGGCCAGGCCTATGCGGGCTTCGGAGTTATCGGAGTCGACTAATAAGGCGGCTTCGAATTGGTCTTCGGCGCTGTGGGCGTCTTTTAACTTGAGATCGACATGACCTAGTAAGATGCGGGCGTTGGTCTGGTCTGGGTTGAGTTTGAGGCTGGCCTCCAGGGCGGCGCGGGCGGCAGGATAGTCGGCGATCTTATCGAGGGCCTGGCCGGCTTCGAAGGCGGCTACGGCGTCGTTCGGCTGGAGTTCGATGGCGCGCTTGAGATGCGCGGCGGCTTTGGGGTAATCGGCGGCGGAGAGTTCCAGCTCTCCTAGCTGGCGGAAGGCGGTGGCCGAGGTGGGATCGACCTGGACGGCTTTTTCCAGATAGGCGCGGGAGTCGGCGATGCGGCCGTCGTCGGAGGCGAGCATGGAGTTGTGGAGAAGATTCTGGACTTCGACCTTGTCTTTGGGGTCGGGGAGATTGGAGTCGGGAAGATTCGCGGCGGGAGCGGAGTTGGCGGGCGGGGCGGGCAGTTTGGCCTTCCACTTGGCCATTTCGGATGCGAGCTCGGCTTGCGAGCCGCGAGCGGACTGAGATGCGGAGTTGGCGCTGGCGGCGTTTCCGGCCTGCGGCTGGTAGAGATTTTTGAGCTCGTGAGGATCGGACTGGAGATCGTAGAACTCGGGGCGCGGAGCTTCGATCAGCTTGGCATTCTGCTCGCGCAAAGCCTTGATGGGCGCCCATCCCCAGCGTAGGGGATAGTCGGTTTCGCCGAGGAGTTCTCGGGCGGGATCGGATTGGCGGTCGATTAGAGGGAGGAGCGAGGCACCGTTTAGCTCGGGCGGCGCTGGCGCGCTGGTGAGCGAAAGAATGGTGGGAAGAATATCGGTGGTGCGGACTAAGTTGTCGATGACCTCGCCGCGATGGGCGGCGGCGGGCAGTTTGACGATGAGCGGGACGTGGAGGGTTGAGTCGTAGAGAAAGAGGCCGTGGGTATCTTCGCCGTGCTCGCCGAGGCCTTCGCCGTGGTCGCCAACAACAATGATGAGGGAATTCTGATAAGCGCCGGAGGATTTGAGCGTGGCGATGAAGTGGGCGAGCTGAGAATCGGCGTAGGCGATCTCGCCGTCGTAAAGATGCTTGGCGTACTTTTCGGAGAAAGGCGGCGGGGGCTCGTAGGGATCGTGGGGATCGAAGAGGTGAACCCACATAAAGCGCGGACTGCCGGGGGCGGCGGGATGCTGGGCAAGCCAGGAAGTGGCGTGCTCGATAACGGTCTGGGCGCGGCGCTCGACGCGGCCGAAGCGGTCTTTCGAGTTGGGCGAGTTGGAGTTGGCGGGGAAGTTGTCGTAGAAATCGAAGCCGCGGTCGAAGCCGGGAGCGAGCTGATTGCTATCGAGAATGACGGCGGCGATGAAGGCGGCGGTCTGGTATCCCTGCTTTTTGAGAAGCTCGGCGGCGGTGACGTGCTGGGGCGCGAGGGGGACGCCGAAGTCGGTGACACCGTGGATGCTGGGGAGAAGGCCGGTGAGAATGCTGGCGTGGGAGGTATTGGTGATGGGGCTGTGCGTGAAAGCGGCGGAGAAGCGGACGCCATCTGCGGCGAGGGAGTCGAGAGTGGGAGTTTCGACGTCTTTATAGCCGTAGCAGGCGAGGTGGTCGGCGCGGAGGGTATCGATGGTGACGAGGAAGACGTCGGGCGCGTTGGGCGCCGAGCTTGGCGAGGTGGCCTGGGCGGGAGCGAGCGGGGCGAAGGCGCCGGCGAGGGCCAAAAAAACGAGGAGGCTTCGAGGTCGCATATTGGCCTCAGGCTAACACAACTGTGAGGCGGAACTGGCTGGAGGGGATGTCAGGCGGCGGGCATTGTCGGAGGCGGTTTTAGGGGCAAATGGAGTATTGACTTAGGGGAGGGGAGTCGGGCGAAAAATATGAAAGTTCATAATTTGGAGACTTGGGGAGTCCCAATTTCCGGAGATTGGCAGGTTACCTACCTTCTAAGATATTTATATTCAATAGTTTAATCATTCTTTCCTTTGGTTACCTGCTTGCTTTAGCCCGGACACGGGTTCTTGTGTGTCCCCGTGGCAGTTGGGTTCTACAAGCGTAGGAAAGCGGTTTTCCAGGGCCGCATGATTCTCAGATTTACCCGCTTCAGGAATCAAGATCCGCAGTCGGAATGAAATTGAGAAGAAATTGAAGTTGAGGAGGCCAGTAATGAGCAGGCTAAACAGCCAAGGTTTGTGGCGAACGATAGCGATACTCGCTGTTGTACTTCTGACCAGCGTATTTGTGTTCGGGCAAGCGGAGACGGGCACAGTCGCGGGCGTGGTGAAGGACGCGACGGGAGCGGTGGTGGCCGACGCGAAGGTCACGATTACGAACACGGCGAACAACGCGGAAAGAACTTCGTCGAGCAACAGCTTGGGCGAGTACCGTATTTCGAACCTGACGCCGGGCAACTACCAACTGGTGGTTTCGAAGAGCGGATTCCAGACCTACAAGGTTCCGGTGGAAGTGTCCGTGGGCGGACACTCGACCATCGACGCGCAGTTGACGGTCGGCAGCGGCAACACCGTGGTGGAAGTAACGGCGGGAGCGGCGACCGAAGTCAACACGCAGACGCAGGAATTGTCGCAGCTCATCGACGCGCAGCAACTGGCGCAACTGCCCAGCCTGACGCGCAACCCCTATGACTTCGTAGCGATTTCCGGCAACGTGAGCAACGGCGACAGCACGTCAAACGGCGAAATGGCGGGACAGGAACTCTCGAGCCGCGGCGTCGGTTTTGCCATTAACGGTCAACGCGAATCGGGCACGGAAATCCTGCTGGACGGCGTCGAGAACGTGAGCGTGTTCGGCGTGAGCGTGGGCGAGAACATCCCGCTCGATGGCGTGCAGGAATACAGCGTTGTAACCAACAACTTCTCGGCCGAGTATGGCCGCGCGTCGGGCGGCGTGGTTAACGTGACCACGAAGGCCGGCTCGAATAACTGGCATGGTTCGGCATGGGAGTTTAACCGGTTGGCAGCTTACACCGCGAATACCTTTAATAACGACGCCAACCAGATTCCCAAGGGCGGATACACCCGCAACCAGTTCGGGTTCCAGGCGGGCGGGCCGATCATGAAGAACAAACTGTTCATTTCCGGAAGCGTGGAATGGACGCGGGTGCGCAGTTCCTCCCGTCAGACGGAGGAAATCTTCGACCCGGCATTCCTGGCGTATTTGCCGACGAATGCGCAGTCGTACTTCAGCACGTATGCGACGGGCGCGTTACCGAGTGCCGGCGTAGCGGCGACGGTGGCCCAGATCAACGCGGCCAGCCCTAACTTTATTGGCCCAGTAAATGGGGTGACGACGATCCCGGGCAGCACGCCGGTATTCGATACGGTGAACTTCACGGTGCCGTTCGACGCGGGTGGTGGAGCACCGCAGAATACCTACACGACGGTCGGGCGCATTGATTACAACCTGAGCGAGAAGACGCAGCTGTTCTTCCGCGGGGCGAATGAAAAAGACATCTTTCTGCCGGGCACTGGCTCTTACAGCGCGTACCCGCAGTTCGACGTAGGATCGACCAACTACAACCAGAGCTATTTGTTCTCGGTGAATCACACATTTAGTTCCACGCTGCTGAACAACACGAAATTAAGCTATACGCGTTACAACAGTTTCGACGCGTACAACAACACGTATCAGAATACGCCGGACTTGATGTTCGTCTCGCCGGTGGACCCGGCGACAGGCGGCACGATCCAGATGCCGGGATTGTTCAACGCGTCGGAGCCGGGCTTGGGCGGATTGCCGTTCGGCGGACCGCAGAACACGATCCAATTCGAGCATGACATTTCCTGGACGAAGGGCCGCCACAACATGCGGTTCGGCGGACAGTTCACCTACATTCAGTTAAACGTAGCCTACGGCGCGTACGCTCAGGCAGTAGAAGAGTTGGGCACCAACTCGCCGGATTCGATGGCCGACCTGCTGAACGTCGCCGGAAACCCCGGCGGAAGCCAACTGGTCACGTTTACGGCCAGGGTGAATCCGAACGGGGCGCTGCCTTGCCCGGAGAATCCGTGGTTAGAATTGATTGGAACTGGCACGGGCGGCCCAGGCCTCAATGGCACTGACTGCCCGGCCAACAGCGTGGTACAACCGCCGCTGACATCGGCGGCCTATGCGAGGAGCTATCGCTATAAGGACTGGGCTTTGTACGGCCAGGACAGCTTCCGTATGACGCCGAGATTAACCCTGAACTATGGATTGCGCTGGGAGCACTATGGGGTGCAGCACAACAACCATGCGAATCTGGACTCGAACTTCTACTTTGGTCCGGGAAGCGGGATTGAGCAGCAAGTCAGAACGGGCGGCGTACAGATTGCCGATCAGAGCTCGGTTGGACAATTCTGGAAGCCGAGCTGGGGCACGTTCGCACCGCGCGTAGGGTTTGCTTATGACATCTTCGGCGATGGCAAGAGCAGCTTGCGCGGTGGATTTGGCATCAGCTATGAACGTAACTTTGGCAACGTCACGTACAACGCCAGCTTCAACCCGCCGGCGAGCGCGGTTATCAGTGCCAATTGCGTGGCGCAGTCGGTGAACTGCACGGTGAACGTGACCAACAACGACCTCGGTCCGCTGGGGCTGCCCGGTCCGGCAAGCAACCTGCCGCCGGTTGAGCTACGCATGCCCGACCCGAATATCAAAACGGCGCAAACGCAGTTCTGGAGCCTGTCGGTCCAACGCGAGGTGGCGCGGAACACGATCGTGGAACTGGGATACAGCGGTGCGCATGGAGTTCACCTCTATGACATCGAAAACGTGGACCAGTACGGTGCGGGCAATATGTATCTGGGCGATCCGCTGATTACGACGCCCGATCCAGTTACCGGAGCGCCGTGCCAGTTTGTAAACTTCGACACCGGAGCGGCGGAATGCCCGACCCGGCCGAATTCGCAATATGCTGCCATCAATATGCGCGGCAGTCTGGGCAGCAGCAGCTACAATGCCATGAACCTGAAGTTCCAGTCGCAGAACCTTAGGCGGACGGGTGTGAGCGTGACCGCAAACTACACCTGGTCGCACTCGCTGGATGACGAAAGCTCGGCGTTCTCGGACAGCTTGCAGGGTGGTTCGGGATACATCGGAAGTCTGGGCTACACGGATCCGTTCAACCCGAAGCTGGACTGGGGCCCGTCAGATTATGACGTGCGCCACCGCCTGGTGATCTCGCCCATCTGGGAGACGCCGTGGTTCAAGACAGGTCACAGCCTGCAGGCTGAGGCGTTGGGTGGATGGTCGCTGGTAGGCATCTTCACCGCCCGTACCGGTGTACCGTTTAACGTGTATGACTACTCGTATGTAGAAATCGGATACACGGTGCCTCGCGTAACGCTGGCGACAGCACCGTCGTCCTACAAGGTAAGCTCCAATCCTCAGGCTGACGGCGTGAATAGCTACGCGGGCCTAACTCTCCCAATACCGGCAAACATCGGGTCAAACAACCCGTTGCTTGGCTATTCGGACCTGGGACCGTTCCCGTCTGGCATGACGGGCCGGAACACATTCCGCGGACCGGGGGCATGGAACCTGGATACGGCGGTTTCGAAGACGTTCAAAGTCACCGAGCGGGTAGGCATGGAGTTCCGCGCGGAAGGCTTTAACATCTTCAACCACCACAATATGTACGTCTTCACGCCCAACTTGTACTATTATGCGGGCCCGGCCAGCACGCCCCTTACGGTTGACGAACTCAAAGGCGGTCTGAATAACTTCGCCTCCGGCGGCAACCACGACGAGCGGCGGTTTGGACAGTTCTCGCTGCGGTTCTCGTTCTAGGCAAGGGAACACAACAGAAGCAAGCTTTTGGGAGCCCGAGTTACTCGGGCTCCTTCTTTTTGGCGATTGGTGACTGGCGTTCTGCCGTTTCGCTAGTGCTGGGGGAAATGCCGGCGCACTCGGCGTATCGTCGTGGGCTGGTTCCTGGAGTCAACTGATGGATCGTGGAGCGATTTTGCGGGTGTGGTTGCCGCTGGTGGTGGGAGTTTGGGCGGTGGGCGAGGTTTTCCTGCGGGGACCGGGGCCGCATGGAGTGGCGCGGTGGGTGGGGCTTGGGCTGGCTGGAATCGGGCTGGGCGGCGTGGTTCTGGCGCGGTATACGCTGGGGCAGTCGTTTTCGATCAGGGCCAAGGCGCGGGCGCTGGTGACGACGGGGATTTATTCGAAGATTCGAAATCCGATCTACGTTTCGGGCGTGATTTGTTTGATTGGGGTGGCGGTGATGGTAGGGCGGCCTGAGCTGCTGGCGCTGCTGGTGATTATTGTGCCAATGCAGATCTGGCGGGCGCGGCGAGAAGCGCGGGTGCTGGAGGAGAAGTTTGGGGAGGAGTATCGGGAGTATCGCGCGCGGACGTGGTTTTGAAAAAACAGCTGCGAGCCGCGAGCTACGAGCCTCGAGCGTCGAGCCACGAGCTACGAGCAAGCCCTCTGATCACGGCTGCGTTGATCACGGATTATTGAGCGCGTTTCGCTGCTATGATTTCAGGCCATGCATTCTACTCATGCGATGAAATCTGGGTTGGTGAAAGCGGCGCTATTAGCAGTTCTTCTCTGTTTTCTTTTCACTGACAAGGTGCTCTTGGCGACGGAACCGGCGGAGGGACCGCCGCTGCCGATGGCCGTTTCTAATAATGCAGTGGCGATCTCTTATGGCGATGTGGGGCAACGGATTTTTTCGTTCATGGGGATTGGACCCAAGAAGACATGGGATGCGGTTACGACGCGCGCGTACGAACTGAATGTGAGGGCGGGAACGTGGGCGGAGAAGCGTCCCGTGCCGGGAGTGGCGGGGCGACTGGGGGCCTCGGCGGTGGCGATCGGGGGACAGGTTTTTATCTTCGGCGGATACGTTCTCGACGATAAAGGCCAGGAGACGACGCTCGGCGACGTCAACGTGTATGTGCCATTTGAGGACCGTTATTACCGGGGCAAGGACCTTCCGGTTCCGGTGGAAGATGCGGTGGTGGGGCTGTTTCGCGAGCGCTACATTTATGTGATTGGTGGACGGTCGAAGGGCGAGGCGGTGGGGAACGTGCAGGTCTACGACACGCTGGAGGATCGGTGGATGCAGGCGACTCCGATGCCGACCGCGGTGTTTGGACATGCGGGTGCGATTTCGGGCGACACGATTGTGTATGTGGATGGGGCAGTGAGGAATCCGGAGGCGAAGGGGCCGAAATTCGTGGCACGGAGCGAGTGCTGGATGGGGAGGCTGCCGCGGTCGAAGAAGGGCGACATCACGAAAATTGAGTGGACGAAACTGCCGGCGCATCCGGGGACTGCGCGGTTTCGGATCGGAGCGGGGGCGGACCCGCGGGAGAAAAAGGGCGGGAAGATTTATTTTTCCGGCGGCACGGGCAATCCTTACGACTACAACGGAGTGGGGTATGACGGTCAGACCGCAGAACCATCGGCGATGACGTTTGCGTTCGACGTGCGGGCGGAAAAATGGGAAACGGTGGAGGAGAATACGCCGGAGCCGACGATGGATCACCGCGGGTTGCTGGTGACCAGCCAGGGCCTGGCGCTGGTGGGGGGCATGGAAAAGGGCCAGCGGGTAACCGGGAAGGTAACGATTGTAAAGGCGAAGGGCGGGAAGTAAGCTAAAACACGGCCCTTTATGGCACTTGCAAGGTACTACGTGATTAACGCACAGGCCGTCCGCCCAATCATCACGAATTGCGGTGATAGAAGTCACGGCAGAGCGTCCCCATCGGGCATTGAATAGAGATGGCCGCATTTCCAGCGGCGTTCAACGTTCTGGTCTACGAACAAAAATCGACAAATCGGTTCAGTCGTAAGAAACATGGAGGCAAGCCTATGACTGCAGTGATGGAACCGCCGAAGAAGAATGCAGCGGCGGACTATATCAATCAAATTCTCAACCTCGTAAAAGCCAAAAACCCAGCCGAGCCGGAGTTCCACCAGGCCGTGCTCGAAGTGCTCGAGTCCTTGCGGCTCGTGTTGGAGCGCCACCCGGAATACCAGGAAGCGAAGATTCTGGAACGTATCACCGAACCCGAAAGAGTGTTGATGTTCCGTGTGCCGTGGTTTGACGATAAGGGCAAGGTGCAGGTAAATCGCGGATTCCGCATTGAGATGAACAGCGCGATCGGGCCCTATAAGGGCGGACTGCGATTCCACCCGTCGGTGAATCTGGGCATCCTGAAGTTTTTGGCGTTCGAACAAGTGTTCAAGAACTCGCTGACGACGCTGCCCATGGGCGGCGGCAAGGGCGGGAGCGATTTCGATCCCAAGGGCAAGAGTGACAACGAAGTCATGCGGTTCTGCCAGAGCTTTATGACCGAGCTATGCCGGCACATTGGGCCGGACACGGACGTACCGGCCGGCGACATCGGCGTGGGCGGACGCGAAATCGGGTTCATGTTTGGGCAGTACAAGCGGCTGCGGAATGAATTCACGGGCGTCCTGACAGGCAAGGGCCTGGGCTGGGGTGGCTCGCTGATTCGTCCGGAAGCGACGGGCTATGGCTGCGTGTATTTCGCACAGGAAATGCTGAAGACGAAGAAAGACAAGCTGGAAGGCAAGGTATGTCTGGTTTCGGGCAGCGGCAACGTGTCGCAATACACGGTCGAGAAATTGCTTGACCTGGGCGCGAAGCCGGTGACCTGGTCGGATTCCGACGGCGCGATTTATGACGCCGACGGCATCGATCGCGAGAAGCTGGCGTACGTGATTGACCTGAAGAACAATCGCCGCGGGCGCATCAAGGAGTATGCGGAGAAATACAAGAAGGCCGTGTACAACCCGATCGACCGCAAGCTCGACCACAACTGGCTGTGGAACATCAAGGCCGATTGCGCGTTCCCGAGCGCCACACAGAATGAAATCAACGCGAAAGATGCGGCGAACCTCATTAAGAATGGCGTGAAGGTAGTAAGCGAAGGCGCGAACATGCCGAGCACACTCGAAGCGACGAAGCTGTTCCTCGAGCACAAAATCCTGTATGGACCGGCGAAGGCGGCGAATGCGGGCGGCGTGGCGACGTCGGGCCTGGAAATGGCGCAGAACAGCGCGCGCATTTCGTGGACTCGCGAAGAGGTTGATGATCGGCTGCACAAGATCATGATCTCGATTCACAAGAGCTGTCTGGAAGCGGCCGAGAAGTATGGCACGCCGGGCAACTATGTGAATGGCGCCAACATTGCCGGCTTCCTGAAGGTCGCGAATGCGATGCTGGATCAGGGGCTGGTGTAAACAGCAGGCGGAATGGTTGTAAGAATTCGGGACCTCGCAAGGGGTCCCGAATTTGTTTTGCGCGCGACCCCGGTGCTGGACTGTTTTCGCGGTTATCGTAAAATGGTCTGCACTGTTTTACGATCTGCGCGATAATGCTGACGCAGCACGTGCCCGAATTTACACGTCAATATCCTCGCGGATCACGTTCGCCGGTATAGCCAGATGGCGCTGGTGTCCGGCCCCGGCAGGTTGGAAAGACCACAAGCTGCCGCTCGATCACGGATGTCTACTCAAGTAAATATCTAGGGAGGCAGTATGTTCCGATCACAAGGTGCTCTGGAAAGGACGGTTGTTATTTGCGTGCTGGCGATCGCATTGTTCGTACCACTCAATGCGGCAGCCCAAAATCTGATTCAGGATCCTGGGTTCGAAGAGGGAGGTGCGGACTGGACGTTTGTGAACGGAGCGGGGGTCGTCGAGGCCCCGCCCGGTAATCCGTTGTGCGGGAACGCATCGCACACGGGAGATTGGGCCGCCTTCGTCAACCGCCTGGGACAAGATGGGCCGTACGGCTCAGTTACGCAAACCGTGCCGACGACCGTGGGTCAGTCGTACAGGGTTAGTTTCTGGGTGGCGGGAAACTGTGCGGGAGGTGGTAGTCTGACGGTCTCCTTTGGCAATAATCAAATCAGCTGGTCAGATTATGGCGCGGACGTACCCTATACGGAATATGGTTTCTTGGCGAAGGCGACGTCGAATAGCACGACATTTTCATTCAGCGGCCAGAATTTGACGGGGACATATTTTCTCGACGATGTGACTGTAGTGGCCGCTACCAATGCTCCCCCGATACCGACCAATTAGCAGTAAGTTGGCGACCCGGTCTCCGACATGTTGAACGAATATTCACTCGCAGCTGGCGCTGGACCGATCTCGGCCCCGGCAACTTCGAGTCGCATTATCTGCGGGACAAACAGAAACGGGAAGTGGATTTTCCGGTAGTTCGCGATCACCAGCCATGCAGTCGCGTGATGGCAACCTTGACGGATTGACTGACGACGAGGCCCGGGCGGAAAGCGAGAGCGCCGTTTCGCTCACTTTGACCTCCGCCCGGAACCCTATCAAGCGGCCGAGAAGTGCGGTACGCCGGGCAACTATGTGAATGGCGCCAACATTGCCGGCTTCCTGAAGGTCGCGAACGCGATGCTGGATCAGGGGCTGGTGTAAACAATCTGTGATTGAAGTTTTGTTGAGACGGCGCGGGAGGGAGCGATCCTTCCCGCGCTTTCTTGCGATGAGGGCGGATTTTGGGGCTTCTGTCCTTGACGATCAAGTGCCCCGGGGATGATGATATTTGGGGCGAAAATCCCGCCCTTCAGCGAGCCGCGCTCCGCTTATTTCCCACGCGATGCGTCTAATGAACAGCCATGAATCGCGAAGATTCGTGAGAGCGAATTCCTTGCGAGGTGCGTGGCGATTCGGCTCCAGATAATCCGGTACAAGAGGAAGATATGAACTCTATGCCAATGAAGCATAAGCAACGGAAGTTTGCGGTGGTACTTGGGGGAGTGGTGTTATTGTGCGCGGCGTGGACGCAACTGGCGCGCGCGGATGAGGGGATGTGGACGTTCGATAATTTCCCGTCGAAGGTGGTGGGCGAAAAATACGGCTTCACGCCATCGCAGGCGTGGCTCGATCATGTGCGGCTGTCGTCGCTGCGTATTGCGGGCGGATGCTCGGCATCGTTTATTTCTCCGCAGGGGCTGGTGATGACGAACCACCACTGCGTGGTGGATTGCGTGGAGGAGATTTCGACGCCGAAGCAGAACTTTGTCGATGACGGCTTTGTGGCGAAGAAGGAGGCCGAGGAACGGAAGTGTCCGGCGTTCGAACTGGACCAGTTGGTCGAGATTCGGGATGTGACGGCGGAAGTGCAGGGCGCGATGGCGGGCAAGACGGGCGATGCCGCCAACAAGGCGCTGCACGCCAAGGAAGCGGAGTTACAGCAGAGCTGCGGCTCGGACGCGAGCGTACGCTGCGACGTGGTGGCGCTATATCACGGTGGAGTCTACGACCTGTATCACTACAAGCGCTATAACGACGTGCGGCTGGTGTTTGCGCCGGAATTCTGGGTGGCGCAGTTTGGCGGCGATCCGGACAATTTCAACTTTCCGCGCTTCGATTTCGATATCGGGCTGTTGCGGGCGTACGAGGGAGGCAAGCCGGCGGCCAGCCCGGATTATCTGCGCTGGAGTAAGAATGGATCGAAGGATGGAGATCTGGTTTTCGTGTCGGGGAATCCGGGCGGCACGAGCCGACAACTGACGATGGCGGAGCTGGATTTTCTGCGCGACAAGGTGTTTCCGTTTGTCCTGCCGGAGAGCGCGGAGTTTCGCGGGGAGCTCGAACAGTTCATGACGCGGGGAGCGGAACAGGCCCGCGAGGCGAACGACGATCTTTTCTTTACGGAAAATTCTTTCAAGGCCAACGTTGGACGGCAGGGAGCGCTGCTGGACGGGCAGTTTATGGCGATCAAGCGGGAGCAGGAAAATAAGCTGCGGGCAGCGGTCGCAGCCGATCCGAAGATCGCCGGAGACGCGTCGGCGTGGGACCAGATCGCGCAGATTGAAACCGTACGGGCGCAACTCTATACACGGAGAACAAAACTAACCGACCGGCGTTTTCGATCGGGGCTGCTGGGCTGGGCAATGACGCTGGTGCGGGCGGCGACGGAGCGCGGCAAGCCGAATACCGAGCGTCTGCCTGAGTTCACCGATCAGAGCCTGGTGCACGTGCAGCAGGATCTGTCGGCTGCGGTGCCGGTATACAAGGATCTCGAGGAGCTGGACCTGGCATTTCTTTTAACGACGATCCGGCGGGACCTGGGGACGGACGATCCGTTTGTGCGCAAGATGCTGGGCAAGGAATCGCCGGAAGAACTAGCGCACCGGCTGATCAGCGAGACGCATTTGGAAGACCCGAAACTGCGCATGGAGCTGTACAACGGCGGAGAGAGCGCGGTGGCGAAATCGAACGATCCGATGATCCTTTTTGCGGCCGCGATCAATGGCGATCTGCTGGCGGTGCGCAAGGAGTACGAATCCCGGGTGGATGCGCCGACGCGGACGGCGACCGAGCGTATCGCGAAGGCGCGGTTTGCGGTGTACGGAACCAGCGTCGATCCGGACGCGACCTTTACCGCCCGCCTTAGTTATGGGAGTGTGAAGGGATTTGAAGATGCGGAAGGAAAATTTGTCGAGCCGTACACGACGATGGGCGGGCTGTTTGAGCGGGCGACAGGAGCGATACCGTATAAGCTGCCGGAGTCGTGGGTGAAGGCGAAGTCGTCGCTGAACCTGTCGCTGCCGATGAACCTGTCGACGACGAACGATATTATCGGAGGGAATTCGGGGAGTCCGCTGATCGACCGGGAGGCGAACGTGATCGGGCTGATTTTCGACGGGAATATTTTTTCGCTGGGCGGAGATTTTGGCTACGATGCGAAGCAGAACCGGGCGGTCGCGGTGGACAGCCGGGCGCTGTTAGAGGGACTGAACAAGGTGTATCACTTCCAGCGCGTGGTGGAGGAGATTGAGGCGGCGGCGAAGAAATGAAGCGCGGCCAAGTCAGAGAATAATTGCAGTAATGCGGAATAAGGGGCGGCGCAGATCGGCGGATTTCTCTTCTCGATTTTTGCCGCCCTCGGCGTAAGGACCAGGAGGAAACTACCGCCGTAAAACCGATTCCGGAATGTCCCGGGGCCCTTGCCGCCGGATGGGGCGGCTGCCCGCTGCTACTCTTTCGAGCTGCGACGCCAGATGGCGAGCGCAGGGTTCCAGTTGTGAACTTCCTTTTGAAAATTGAGGACTTTGCCTCTCGATTCGTCATCGGGAGAGTCCAGCAGTTGGCAGACTTCCGCGATGCGGGCCTCCAGGCGCTCACGGAGGTTGGGATTCGTGAATTGGTCAACGAGGCCGCGTGGCGACAACTCGCCAAGTCCTTCGCAGACCGGGCACTTCACCAGCGTTACTTGTCTAGGCATGAGTGGAACCTCTCAGGCGTTGTTGCACCTGTCCGAAATGATTAGAGTCCGAAAATCGATCCAGAGCAGTGACAGTGGGTGCGGAAGAATGTGAGCTAAGTCACCGGGGATTGTGAGAACGCTCTGCGATTCGCGCGGCATTTTTTGCCGTTCGAGAGCGATTACCTTGCGCGGGCGAGGACGAGGGTGACGTCGTCGGGCTGCTCGTTATCGCCAATCCAGTCGTCGACGGCGGCGGTGACAATTTCAGTGATGCGCGGCAAGGGAAGATGCCGATTCTCGCGAACGAGTTGAATCAGGCGCTCCTCGCCGAATTCCCCATAATCATTTTCGGGTTCGGTCACGCCGTCGGTGTAGGAGACCAGCAAATCTCCGGGATGAAGTTCGACGGTGGCTTCGCGAAAATCGACATTGTCGATGAGGCCGACCACCGATCCGCCGCAATCGAGAAGATGAACGGAGCCGTCGTGGCAAAGAAGGATGGGCGGAAGGTGGCCGCCATTGGAATAAGTGAGGCGGCGGGTTGCGCTGTCATAGATGGCGAGAAATAGAGTCGCGTATTTCGCGTCGGGCGTGCTCTCGTAGAGTTGATGATTGAGCAGGCCAAGCAGCACGGCGGGGGAGACTTCGGCGCCGGGGATTTCGCTGAGGGCCGCGCCGCGCCGGAATCCCGTGCTGGCGGCGGCTTCGCGGTGCGCGACGATCGAACTGCCGGAATCTCCACCGTGGCTGGATTGCAGCGCGGACTCCGCCTGCCGCAGAAGCGGAATGCCCTCGATGCTGTAGGCGCGCACAGCGGAGTGGATGGTCGCCATCATCAGCGCCGCTGAAATTCCTTTCCCGCTGATGTCGCCGACGGCGAGGATCATCTTGCCGGAATTGAGCGTGAGGAAATCGTAGTAATCGCCACTGACGGTGCGGGCGGGACGGCAGAAGCCGTGAACTTCAAGCGATTCGAGCTGTGAGATTTCCTTGGGAAAGAGCTGCGCCTGCACTTCCTGCGCGATGGCGAGCTCGTTTTGCAGCCGCTGTTTTTCTTTTTGCTCCTGGACCAGGCGCTCGATGGAGGCGGTCATGGAGTTGAAAGAGTTGGCGAGGGTGGCGAGCTGATCGTGCGAAGTGACGGTGATGCGATGGCTGAAGTCGGCGCGGTTCACGTGAGTGGTTGCCTGATAAAGCTGCGCGACCGATGAAGTGATACTGCGGGTGAGGCGCGTGCCGATCCAGAGAGCGAAAAGCTCGATCACCGCGAAGACGATGGCGATGGAGAAGAGGATGTATTCGACGCCCTGCGCGTAATCGCCAAGGGCGGCGAAGAGGCGGGCGTAGAGAACGGAGGGACGAGTTTCGACGCGCGCCAAGGCGCCGGCGCGCTGGCGCTCTCCGGTGGACCAATCGACGACTTGAAGCGGGATAGGGAAGGCGACCTGACGGTCGAAGAAGTTTTCGGCGGGAGGAATGGTTCCGGCGGAGAAAGTTTGGCCGGCCCGGTCGTTTCCAGTGTCTTTTTCATTGCTGCCGGCTTTGTTTCCGGCGGCGATTGTCTGCTCGCTTCGAATTGACAAGAACGACTGCGAGGCGTTGGCGTTGGGAGAAACGACGACCTGGCCGAGATCGCCGGCGATTTCCTGCACCAGATTTTTGTCGAGCGGCTCGCTGGTGATGACGCGGAGCGCTTCCGGCGCAGCAACGGGCGCGGTGGCGACGCGCAGATAGAGCCGTTCATGATCGCGGACGATATCGCGAAAATCAGCGGTGATGAAGGCGGGTGAGTCGAAGGGTATCGCGCCTTCGGGACCGGAGCAATTGGGCTGGACCTCGTCGCGATACCAGACGCAGACCTGGCGGCGCGACCACTCGGGGCGCCGCGGGCGGGCGAGACCGACGACGCCGCTGTCAAGGCGCAGGCCGCTGAGGGATTGATTGGCCAGCGAGTGCGCGATGATGTGATTGGAGGCCTCCATGCTGCGCAAGTGCGTCGCGATATCGGAGGTGATGACGAAGCTCGCGAATTGTCCGGCGAAAAGATAGAGAGCGATGATGGAGATTACGACCAGCAGAAAAACAGGGATGACGCCAATGAAAACGTAGGTGACGATGAGGCGATTGCGCAGCCGCCACAACAATTTCACGCGCAGGCGGCGGGCACCGGCAATCATGAACAGGATGACCGCAAGAATGCTGAGGGAGGTTACCCAGCCTTCGAGGCTGGCCGATACGCGCGGAAGGACGCTGCGGGTCAGCAACTGCACCGCGAAAAGGAGCAGATCGAGCGCGATCATGTAGAGCGATGCCCATGCCAGGCGACTCTCTGGCCAGACGCCCTTTTGGCGGAGGGTGCTCTCGAGTTCCAGGGGGATGAATCTCATGACGGTGCAGATCCGATGTTAGTGCAGAATTGAATCCACGCGCTGCCGGATGTAGCAGTGCCGCCCCACGGCAGCAACGCCCGGTCAGATTTCGGGATAGAAATCGAAAAAGGCGGAGAGGCTGGTTTTGAGCTGCTTTTCGATCTCTTCCTTGCCCCCCTCGATAATGTGCATGGTAACGCTGGCTTCGCGGCCATTTTTCAATTTGACGATCGCGTCGCCGACTTCCGCAACGTCTTCGGCGGGCAGCAGGCGCAATCCATAGATTAAAGTCAGATTTGCCATCTGCCAATTGTAGAACAGGAAGGAAATGGCGGCGCTGCGGGCCGTCGGGCGGCCAAAATCAGACGCAGGGATCGGCGTCTTTGGCTTTTTCCGGTGATTGGCGACAAATCTAAACGGCGGCGTCTTTGTTTTGGCGCGTCTATCGGCGTGGGAGTTATCCCGGGGGCCATTGCAGGTTGCGGCCGCCGATCAGATGAACATGCAGGTGGAATACGGATTGGCCGGCGCGCGGCCCGACGTTTAACACGGTGCGATAGCCGTCCTCGATGGAGCGCTCGCGGGCGATATGCGCGGCTGTGAGGTAGCAGCGGCCAACAAGTTCCGCGTCTTCTGCTTTGGCATCTTTGAGGCTGGCGATGTGTTTTTTGGGAATTACAAGAATGTGGGTTGGGCCCTGGGGATTGAGATCCTCGAAGGCAAATGTGTGGTCGTCTTCGTAAACTTTCCGGGAGGGAACCTCGTTACGAATGATGCGACAAAATAAACAGTCAGCCATAAGTCCGCTTTCCACCGCTCAAGAGGAGTTTGGTCGCGCAATAAGTCGGGGACTGCAGCGGGATCTCCGACTGAGAACAATAACACCGATTTACAGTAACTGCCATGAGTAAGTGCGTGAACCCGGCACGGGACGAAGGGTATGACGGTTTGCTTAGTCGAGGCGAACGAGAAAGGCGGGAGCCTCGGCAACGGCTGTCTCGCGAAGCAGAGCCTGGGCGCGCCGGCGATCGTCGTCGAGTACACGTACGCGCACCCACCAATCGCCGGTGGGGCTGGGAAACTTCAAAACCCTGGCCGTGTGATAGCGGCGTTGCAGGCGATCGGTCAACCGGGCGGCGCTTTGCTCGGTGTGAAACGAGCCGATCTGCACCGCCCAGCGGCCGCCGCTATCGAGGGCCGCGGGAGCCTGGAGCACTTCGAGGCGAACCTGGGCGGTGCCGGGCAGATATACGTCGAGCGCTTTGGCGGCGGCGAGGGAGAGGTCGATGATGCGTCCCTCGACGAAGGGGCCGCGGTCGGTGATGCGCAGAAGCGCGGAATGACTGGTCTTCAAATTCGTGACGCGCACGATGGAACCCAGCGGCAGAGTGAGGTGCGCGGCGGTCATGGCGTTCATGTCGTAGATCTCGCCGTTGGAGCCGCGGCGATTGTGATAGGGCGGGCCATACCAACTCGCCACACCGGTTTGCTCGAAGATGGGCGTGGCGTCGGCGGGAACTTCGATTCTCTCCGGAGATTTTTCTTCTTGCCTTGCGCTCTGGGTGGGCGCAGGCGATTCGAGGATGGGCGGCGGGGGCGGAAGCGCGACCTGAGTCTGTTTGTGTCCGCATGCGGAGAGAAAGATGGCGCCGATCGCCAACAGCAGGAGACGTGGTCGCGCGAAGCTGGAACGATGGGCGCTCAAGAGTTTTTCTGATGCGTTTCGAGGAAGTCGGCGAATTGAGACAGCTTTTCGGAGGCGACGCGCAACGCCTTCGAGGAATGCGCTCGCGCGGCGGGAACGACTTCGTCGTTCAGATAGGTAACCAGTTCCGCCGTTTCCTTTTCGAGAGAAGCGGCGAGATTGGCCACCGAACGATTCAAACGCTCTGACGCTTCCTGCACCTTGCGGTCGAATTCTGTCATAGGCATCCTGACGCAACAAACTAAGCATCACGCGCGAGATCGCGGCCGCCAAGCATTTTCATTATGCTCGGCGTGCGACCGGCGGTCAATCGCAGCGAATCCGCAACGTCACGGGCGACTCGCAGGTCCCAAACAACGGCAGCGCGTTGTTCAGTATGATGGGACGACTTTCGCGGGGGATGCTTGGCTGCAAAGATGTCTGGCTTAAACAAGGATGGAGGCCTGACCGCTCCGGCTGACGGAAAAAGTCTTGCCGGGTTCCGGCGGGCGCTCCTCGGCTGGTATGAGGCGCATCGCCGGGACTTGCCGTGGCGCGGAACGCGAGATCCGTACCGGATTTGGCTGTCGGAAATCATGCTCCAGCAGACGCGCGTAGCCGCGGTGCTGGGGCATTACCGCGTGTTTCTGGAGCGCTTCCCGGACGTTGCGACGTTAGCGGCTGCGCGCGAAGATGCGGTGCTGGCGGCGTGGAGCGGGCTCGGCTATTACCGGCGGGCGCGGATGCTGCACCATTGTGCGCGCGAAATTGTGGGGCGGCATGGCGGAGCTTTTCCGGAGAGCGCGGATGCGTGGCGCGAACTGCCCGGCATTGGACGGTACACGGCGGCCGCGATTGCGAGCATTGCCTTTGGCGAACCGGTTGCGGTGGTGGACGGCAATGTAGAGCGGGTGCTGAAGAGAATTTATGCGAGCGGTTTGCCGCCACAGCAGTGCTGGACGCGCGCCGAGGAACTGATTTCGCATAAGCGGCCGGGGGATTTCAATCAGGCGATGATGGAGCTGGGCGCAACCGTGTGTCTGCCCGCGGGACCGCGCTGCCCGGTGTGCCCGGTACAGAAATGGTGCGGAACGCGGGCCGATGCCGTGCGCGAGCTAGCGAGGCCTGCAAAAGTGGCGACAGCGGGTGCGCGGCGGACCGGCGAACGGCGAAATGGACGGGGCGCTGGCGCTCCGGCGCGCCGGCAGCGGGAAATCTGGTGCGCGCTGGATGAGCGCCATGGTCGGGTGCGACTGGTGAAGCGCGCGAGAGACGCGTCAATTATGGCGGGGATGTGGGAGCTGCCGGAGTGGACAACGGCGCCCCATACCGCGAACGGGAATGCGCTGTGGCGCACGTTTCGCCATTCCATCACGGTGACGGATTACACTGTGCATGTGATGCGAGACGCTGGCGGGCGCGCGGCGGCGAGGCGCGGCCGGTGGATGGCTCTCGATGAAATTCAGCAATTGCCGATCACAGGATTAACACGCAAAATCTTAAAGGCGGGCGGCATCATCTAATTCGTAGCGAGGCATTTCACCATGAAGTGGCTCCAACATTTATTCGGAGGTCCGAAAGATATGGCGGCACTGACGGCCGGGACCAAGGCGCCCGACTTTTCGCTGGCGGCTCTCGACGGAAGCAAATTTTCATTGCAGGATGCGCTGCAGCGCGGGACGGTATTCGCGGCTTTTTTCAAAGTTTCATGCCCGGTTTGCCAGTATGCGTTCCCGTATTTTGAGCGCGTGTACAAGGCGCACGGCGCGGCGAAGGTCACGTTTGTGGGCATTTCGCAGGATAATCCGCGCGACACGAAGGCATTCCTGAAGGAGTTCGGCGTGACGTTTCGCACGCTGCTGGACGATCCCAATGGATATGCGGTGTCGAATGCCTACGGTCTTACCAATGTGCCGACGTGGTTTCTGATTGGAGCGGACGGCACGATCGAGATGAGCAGCGTCGGATGGGCGAAGGCCGACGTCGAGGAACTGAACCGGAAATTGAGCGACGCTGAACAAAGTGCGCCGCGCCCTCTGTTCCAAGCGGGAGAAGAGGTGCAAGACTTCCGCGCGGGTTGAGGGTCGAAGAACTGATCCCGCGGTCGCGGGAAACAAATTAGAATCTTTCAACGCTGAGGACGCGGAGTTCGCAGAGAAATTCTCGGCGATCATTTCCGGGGTCATAACTCTTTCATCGGGACGTGAGGGCCGGCGCGTCAGGTACGACTTCTGGCAGGCCGGCGGCGTGCCACGCGTCGAAGCCTCCGATTATGTTGACCACATTGCTATAACCGGCGCGCTCGAGCAGGCTGCACGCGATTATGCTGCGGTAACCGCCTTTGCAGTGGACGGCGACGGTGCGGTTTTCAGCGAGTTTGGGCAGGGCGCGCGGAAACGAATCGAGCGCGTGCCACTCGGCCTCTGCGATGTGACCTGCCTGCCATTCCCCTTCGCGGCGAACGTCGAGGACGGCGATGCCGCCTTCGCGGTTTCCGTTACTGAAAGCGTTACCCGATAATTTCTGCTGAAGTTGCTCCACGGAAATCTGCGGTGTTTGCACAACGGGGAGTCCGGCCTCTTTCCACGCATCGATGCCGCCCTCGAGATAACCTCCGAGATCCTCAATGCCGACGCGTGCCAGGCGGGTGCGCGCCTCTTCCACCTGTTCCGTACTGGCGGCGATCAGCACAGGTTTGGAGTGGATTCCGAGAATTGCTCCGGCCCACGATGCGAACTGGCCCGAGAGCGCGATGTTGACTGATCCCTGGGCATGGGCGGCGGCGAAGTCAGCGCCCGGACGAACGTCGAGAGCCCACGCGTTCTGCCGCAACAGCGATTGCACTTCCGCGGGTGAAAGCGCGCGCAGGGGCGCGAGTTCCCGAAGCGCGGGAGCGCCGGAGCGGTTGATTTCGGCATCTTCGAGAAAGTAGCCGGGGCGAGCGGGGAGATTCGCGGTCAACTGGCGGATGAACTCGTCGCGGCTCGAAATCTGAAGCGCGTAATTCGTAAGGCGCTCGGTGCCGATGGTGGAGGATTTTTCCGCGCGCATGCTGCGCCCACACAGAGAACCGGCGCCGTGGGCCGGATAGACGAGAACAGAATCTGGCAGGGCTAGCAGCTTCCGATGCAAGCTGTCATGGAGCAGGCCCGCGAGTTGCTGCGGCGTGTGCGCGGGCGAAAGATCGGGGCGGCCAACGTCGCCGATGAAGAGCGTGTCGCCGGTCAAGACGGCCCAGGGGTCGGACGATTGTTCCCCGTCGATTACGACGAGGCAAATGCTCTCCGGGGTGTGGCCGGGCGTTTCGAGCGCGCGCACGCGAACCGCTCCGATGTTAATCTCATCGCCGTCGCGAAGCGCAACGTGCGGGAATGTGGCGGCGGCACTCGCTCCAATGTAGATGGTCGCTCCGGTGCGGGCGGCGAGCTCCTTGTGGCCGGAGACGAAGTCGGCGTGCAGATGCGTTTCAAAAATGTGGCGGATTTTGAGATGCCGCTCCTCGGCCGCTTTCAGGTAGATGTCCACGTCGCGCTGGGGATCGACCACGGCGGCCTCGCCATTGGAGCCGATCATGTACGAAGCGTGCGCGAGGCAGGTCAAATAGAACTGCTCAAAGTACATCGGGCCTCCGGCCGTGAAGTGCTGTAAGGTTGTTCGTCTTTCAACGGTTGCACTCGGATTCGCGAATGCTACTTGTAACGCCGCGTTTTGCCATCCAAGGAAACCCGGCGTCGTGGCCCACAGAATCGCAGCCACTTTGCGTGTTTTAAGATGATCGTTTTTGGGTCATCCGTCAAGGGCGAGAATCCGTCTTTCGCTTCGAGGGGAGAATTTTTGCCGGGTCGAGGGTTGGTTCAGAGCAAGAATCGAGGCAGCATTTTTTGCACGGCATTGTAGCGATCCGGGAAAAATGTCGTCGGGAATTCCCGTACTGAAAACTCAAGGTGCAAATCTTGCGTCGGTTTGGCGGCTTACGGGAAAAAACTGAGACGGGGAGGACCTTCGTGTGCTGCGGCGGATCTGTTGAATACGCTATAGTTACGGGACCATCCGTGCGCGTACACCTTTTGTAACTTGGAGAGCGTGGCGGTTCCAGCCTACATTCGGGAGCAAGGCAGAATCTGCAATTTTCGGAACCCTGCGTGCATCGAATGGGTAGACGCGATTCGATCCGCAAAAGGTCGGAGGTGAATTGCAGAGAAATTTGAGGTCGGCCCGCAAGGGCTCTTGAGCATGACAGACGCGAGCATGACAAAAGTGAAAAAGTTCGACTGGGCCGGGATTTGGGCGGTGACCGTCTATGGATTGATGATCCTCGGCGCAGTCGGAGCTTTGCGTGCGAAAGGGACCGCGCAAGCCAACTCTTATGTGGTAGCTGCGTCGGCGGTCATTGCCGCGGATACTAGCGGTGCGCTCGACTCGGGCGAGGCGAACGAGCCGGTTTTGACGATTCGGAAGCGGGTCGACGAAGTCAACGTTCTCTTCATCGCCACCGACCGGCATGGCAAGTTTGTGCGCAATTTAAGCGAAAAGGATTTTGCTTTTTCCGACGATCACAAGCCGGTGGAGTCGATTCTGGCATTTAAGCCGGAGACGGATCTGCCGATTGAACTCGGCCTGCTCATGGATGTGAGCGGTTCGGTCGAAAGCCGGTTTGGATTTGAGAAGGCCGCGGCGACGGGATTTTTGCAGCACATCATCCGCCCGGGTTATGACAAGGCCTTTGTCGTGGGCTTCAATCGCGAGAGCCACCTGGCGCAGGATTTTACGGACAACGTGCCGATGCTAGCCGCGGGAGTGCAGCGGTTGAAGGATGGCGGCGGGACCGCTCTGTACGATGCGGTGTACCAGGCGTGCAAAGACAAACTGTTGCGCGAGCGCGCGGATCATCCGGTGCGCAAGGCGATTGTGGTGGTGAGCGACGGCGAGGACAACCAGAGCGAGCACACAAAGGCGCAGGCGATTGAGATGGCGCAACGCGCCGAAGTGCTGATCTACGCGATCTCGACCGACGACAGCGGACTGATTTTGCGCGGCGACAAGGTGCTTGAGGAACTGGCGACGGCGACCGGCGGGCGCGCATTCTTTCCCTACAAGATGAAGGATATTACGCGGTCGTTTGCGGCGATTGAAGACGAGTTGCGCAGCCAGTACGATGTTTCCTACAAGCCGTCCGACTTCTCGGCGGACGGGCGTTTTCATTCCATCCAAATCACCGCGCTGAAAAAAGATCTGCAAGTGCGGGCGCGGCAGGGCTACTTCGCGCCGAAGCAGTAGGGCGCGCTCGACTCGGCATTGCCGGGCGCTGGCGGCATCCTTCCCGGCAGAATCCTCGGTTACATTGCGGGGCAATCCCCCGTGTGCTACCGTCGCCTTGAATGAGGTGAACGCATGGTCGGCTTGATCTTTCTGGCGGTCATCATTGTCTTCGGAATTTTTGTCATTGGGATGTACAACAGCCTGGTGCAGCTGCGGGTGCGCTGCGACTCGGCGTGGTCGGACATCGATGTCCAGCTCAAGCGCCGGCACGATCTGATTCCCAACCTTGTGGAAACGGTGAAGGGATACGCGGCGCACGAGAAGGGGACGTTCGAAGACATCGCGAAATTCCGGTCGATGGCGATGCAGGCGACTGGCCCGGCGGACAAGTCCGTGGCCGAGAATCAGTTGACGGGAGCGCTCAAGAGCCTGTTTGCCGTCGCGGAAAATTATCCGCAGCTCCAGGCCTCGCAGGAGTTCACTCAACTCCAGAACACGCTGGCGCAGATCGAAGACGCGATTCAAAATGCCCGCCGCTACTACAACGCGGTGGTGCGCGATTTGAATACGCGCATTCAATCGTTTCCCACCAACATCCTGGCGGGCATGTTCGGCTTCCAGCAGCGGCAGTTCTTTGAGGCCGATGCTGGCGACCGCGAACCCGTGGCCGTGAAGTTCCAGGTGTGAAGATGCCGAGAATATTCGGAAGGGAACGCAAACGCGCGCGGTTGATCTGCGGCTGGGGAATCGCGCTATGGCTGGCATTTTCCCCGGTGCTGGCAGCCGCGCAGGGGCACAGCTGGCACGTCGCGGATTTCAAAGACACCATCTCCATCTCCGCCGATGGGTCGGCGCTGGTCAGCGAAAAAATTACGGTGGTGTTTGCCGGCCAGTGGCATGGCATTCACCGCACCATTCCAGTCGAGTATCCGGGACCGAATGGCACGAACTACACGCTCTTTATCAAAGTGCTGGGCGTGACCGACGATAGCGGAAACAAGCTCAAGTATGAGTCGAGCAAGTCGGGGGCGTTCCGCGATCTGAAGATTTATATTCCCGACGCCGACGATGCGACGCGGGTCGTGAACATCGACTACGCCGTGCAAAATGGCATTCGCTTCTTCGATGGATTCGACGAATTTTATTGGAACGTTACGGGAAACGACTGGCCCGTCCCCATCGACCACGCGTCGGCATTTGTGACTTTGCCCGAGGGCGCAGCGGGCGGATTGCGGGCGCAGGCGTTCACGGGTGCGTATGGGTCCAAAGAGGGCGCGGCCGATGCGCAGGTCAACGGGGCCGACGTCGCGGTTGAAACCACGCGTGCGCTTCCTATGCGCGGCGGACTGACGATCGATATTTATATCCCGCAGGGAATTGTGGCGGCGCCGAGTTCGTTGACGAAGTTGGGTTGGTTTTTGGGCAGCAATCCTATTTTATTTTTGCCCTTGCTGACGCTGGCGGTGATGGCGGGCCTCTGGTACGCGGTGGGACGCGATCCCGATCCGGGCATGTCGGTCGCTCCGCAGTACGAGCCTCCGAAAGGTCTGTCGCCGGCGGAGGCGGGCACGCTGCTGAATGACACGATTCATCCGCGCGACATCACCTCGACCATTGTCGATCTGGCAGTGCGCGGCTATATCAAGATCGAAAAAACCGAGGAGAGGCTGGCCAGTTTTATCGTTCTGCACAGCGATTACACGCTGACGCTGTTGAAGCCGTATGCGCAATGGGGCGCGGAACTGGCGCCGCACGAGCGCGTAATGCTGAGCAACATTTTTGGTGGCGGAACGGAGACGCGGCTCTCCAGTTTGAAGAACCGCTTCTACACTGCGATTCCGGCGATCCGGCAGGACATCATGTCGGAGCTGAAAAACAAAGGGGTGTACACGCTCGATCCGGAGTCGGCGAACGGCTACAGCATCGTGGCGGCGGTGGCGATTGTGCTTTGCGTGGTGGGAGTGCAGGTGATGGGCTGGATGAATCTGTTTTATTCGCCTGCGTTGGTCTTTGTCAGCTTTATTCTCTCCGGCGTGATCTGGTGGCTGTTTGCGCGGCAGATGACGGCGAAGACCGTGGAAGGGTCACGGTTGCATATTGCGGTGCTTGGGTTTCAGGAGTTCATGAACCGCGTGGACAAAGACCGGATTCAGAGCATGCCGCCCGACACATTTGAAAAATTTCTTCCCTACGCGATGGCGCTCGGAGTGGAACACCATTGGGCGCAGGCGTTTGACGGGATCGTGAAAAACCCGCCGAGTTGGTACTCCTCGCCCGGCGGTTACGTCGGATTTAGTCCGCTGTTTTTTTCGAGCTCGATGCACAGCATGGCGGGAGACATGCACCAGGTTTTCATTTCGTCGCCGCGGGCGAGTTCCGGGGGCTCGGGATTCGGGGGCGGCGGAGGTTTTGGCGGAGGCGGCTTCAGCGGCGGCGGGTTCGGGGGCGGCGGGGGCGGGGCGTTCTAGAGGCCCTCGCGTATCTGTATCCCCCAAGTAATTTCTCTAAAACTCCGTTGCGTCCGTAAACGCCGCGATGAGCGCGGCATTCGGCGTTCGCCTGACAGCCCGTCGGGATTCCAAACACCCGAAAGTCCCATTGTGAGATGGGTCACGAGCGGTCGTGTTTGGAATCACAGCGGGATGGTTGGGGCTGAGCCACAATCAACTCCAACGTCCCCCGGGGACGGCAGCGGCCGTCCGGAGGTGGTTGTGTCGATATCCCGGCTCGAAGTGTTGAACTTGCTGAAGCAGGAGTTGGCGTTTCTGGAGCGCGGCGGATACGGCGGAACGATGCCCTGGAGGCCGGTTTCGATGTTTCTCGATTCGCCTTCCTGCCCCAATCGTCTGGATGGGGAGCGCACCGTTCCGTGCCCCGAATGCTGGCTGTTTCAGTTTGTGCCGGAGCGCTACCACACGGAGATGGAGCCGTGCCACTTTATCGCGCTGAATACACAGGGCGAGTCGGTCCACAGCATGAGCCGCCAGTACACACCCGGCGAGGTGGAATCGGCGCTGAAGGTCTGGCTGGAGGGGGAGATCCGGCACCTGGAAGCGCTCGAACGCGGGTCGGGGACTGATCACGCCAATTAGCTCTTTCGCGGGCCGCGTTGCGGAGCCGCAAGTTCGTCACCGCAGGATGGGTTCAAAAGCCCGGACTTCATCCGAGGAGTGTTGCCATGATTTCCCATTGCCTGAATCCCGCTTGCCGAATCCCTTTCGGTCATGCCGTCGGTGGGCGTTTCTTTTCGGTCGACCCTCTGCTGTCGCACTCCGATCAACCCCACCCGGAACGCAAGGTTGACGAGTACTGGCTTTGTGGCACGTGCAGCCAGGTGCTGAAAGTGGTGGTGGAGAATGGTGTGGTGATCACCGTGCCGATTGACATGGAGTGCACGTCGCTCGTGGGTTGAGCGCTCGAAAATCTTCAAGCGGCCCAAATGGACCGGGCCGAACGCCTGGCCCCGAAGAAGCTCCCTCCCTTCAAATCTGGACTTCCGTCCCTTGCTGTCCCTTCCATTTCCCGTATAATCCTCGGAAAGAGAGCCGACTGGATCGAACGCCGAACCCTCGAATATAGGCCGCAGTCGCGCCCCATCGAAACTTCGAAAAAGGGTGCTTGGATACAGGATGGCAGTCCCTGCAAAAAAGCTGATCAAGCTGCTGATCGATCATGATCCGGCCAGCGCCGAGTTCCGCGACGGAGTGCGGGAGAGCCTGGGGCCGCGTCCACTGAACGAGCGGAGGGCGCTCGCGGAATTGGACCTTTGGAAAGATGTATTCGTTCAGCAGGAACTGCCGTGGGGACGATTCCTGCAATCGGCGTTGTTGCACGGCACGGCGCTGCTGCTGATCTGGGCACTGTCGATTGCGTGGCTGAGGCAGCAGAAGATCCTTGGGCCGACGCCGTTTGACCGCTCTTCGGTCATTACGTATTCGCCGGAAGAATATCTGCCGCCCCTCGATACCGGTGAGCCGGTGGCTCCGAAGCCGCAAACGGGAGATCCGGTATTTGCCAGGCAGCCGATTCTCTCCGTGCCGCGCGAAGCGGACAACCGCTCGCAAACCATCGTCGTGCCTCCGAACGTCAGACTGGATCACGATGTGCCCTTGCCCAACATCATCGCCACGGGAGCGATCGTTCCGGTCGTTCCGCTGGATGCGACGCGCTCGCTTTCGAGGCGCAACGTGGCGCCTGACCAGCAAGTGGTGGCGCCGGCGCCGGATGCGAATTTTGCGCGAGACCGCAGCAATGGGGCTTTGCGAACCGACGTGATTGCGCCGCCTCCCGAGGTGAGTCATGACCGGGCGCGCGGGATCGCGGGGCCGGAGACGGCGGTGGTTGAGCCGCCCCCTGAAGTGACAGCGGCGAAGGGGCGAGTTGGAATGATGAACATTGCGCCCAGCCAGGTGGTGGCGCCGGCTCCGCAGTTCACGGTGGCGGAGCAACACACGGCGGGCCGCGGTGGAAGAGGGAGGGGGCTACCCGGAAGTTCGGATGCGGTTGCACCGCCTCCGAGCCTAGCGTCGGCGAGCAGTGGCGGAGGGCAAGGGCGATTGTTGGCGTTGGGAATTCATCCCGTGCAGCCCACCGGGCCCGTCGCAGTGCCGGAGGGAAATCGTCGGGGAACTTTTTCGGCGAATCCGAAAGGCAAGGCCGGGGCTTCGGGGACGCCGGAGATTCTGGGTTCGAAGTCGGGAAGTGGCAGTGGGATCAAGGCTCGCGGGAACGGGTCGCTGCCGTCGGGATTGCACGTGGGCGCGGTTCCGGGCGCGACGGGACAGGTTGAGCGCGATGGCGGCGGGACCGACGGCGAAGGCCTCGGCGGCGACGGGGACGCGCGCGAAGTTGCCGGCATTTCGTCAAGCAAACTCGCGGCAGCGCACGCCGGTCAGCGGCCGGCCTCGGCGGTTTCCAACGACAAGGTTACGGACATTGACCGGCAGGTGTTCGGAGATCGCCGCTTTTACGCGATGACGCTGAACATGCCGAACCTGAATTCGTTCACCGGAAGCTGGGTGCTGCGCTTTGCAGAGTTGAAGCCCGATCAAAAACAAGGGGCGCTGCTGGCGCCGGTGCTGACCGAGAAAACCGATCCCGGCTATCCGCTGGAGTTGATGCGAACCAACGTGCACGGCATGGTCACTCTGTATGCGGTGATTCATTCCGATGGGAAGGTCGCCGACATTCGCGTGTTAAGCAGCCCCGACGACCGTCTCGATCGTTACGCCACCAGCGCGCTGTCGCAATGGAAGTTTGTGCCGGCGGAAAAAGACGGCAGACCCGTCGCGATCGAAGCCGTGGTGGTGATTCCATTCCGGACCCGCCGGACTTTTTGAGCAGGGACGGGGGAAGACCGTCGCGTTCGCGAGCGAACTGTCCTCCGCCCTGCCGTGCAATCGAACTGCTACCGCGCCGCCGCGCTAGAAAAGCGGCTTGAGCGCTGCGAACACGTGACTCACGTTGGTCGTATTGCTCGTGTGGCAAGAAAAGCAATTCGAGCCTCCAGCCTGATGGGTTGGATTGCTGTGCACGCCTTGCTCGTAAGTCTCCATTGTAGTGTTGGCTAATGAACTCGTTCCCACCTGGTTGCCGCCGATAAAGGCGTTCGGAGCCGCCCCACCGATCGTCCAGGTTGCGCCGGTCATCACGTAGTTGCCGCGTATGTCGCCGGCGGCGAGCATCCCTCCAACGCTATTGTTGATGGAAATGATCTCGGTGTTCGAGGCCGCGATGGAAGGATCGATGGGGTTGGGCGCAACATCGCTCGCCGCACCGAACGGTTTCCACCGCATGGTATTACTGGGGGCGATTCCCGGCGGAGTCGCGACGGCGTTGATGGTCGCCGGCGAAGGCGGGAACTGGTAGGACATATTCGGGTTGTTGAACGCCGAATCGTTGTTACCGGCGGTGGTGGCCGAGAATACCCAGTTCGTGGTTACGCCTCCGATTACCGGCACGTTTGCGACGTTCGCATTCACGGTTGCAGTTGCGTTACTGGTGTTGATGTAGGAATAGGTGTCAGCCGGCGCGTTGGCCGCGTGCTCAAACGTGGACCAGATCATCTCCGGATGCCCCGCGGCGCTGCCGACGACATGCATGCCAACCAGCGCCAATTGAACCGTCTGCTGCGCCCCCGTAGCCGTCATCGTCGAAGTTCCAGCGGGCGGCGGAACTGCCGGGCTATAGACGGGGATGGTGGCGTTCATCGTGATGTAACTGCTCAGGTTGGGTAGTCCCGCGGCCGCTATCCAAGCCGACTTCACTTCGATCGCCAGCGCGTTGGGATCGGGAAACGTCTTTCCGTGCGCCGCCGCAAAGCTCGTGATGTTGCTCAAATCGCCGGCGCTGGTCGGGAACTGGGTTGAGCTAATCGTGCCATCTTTCACGCCGGTGGCATAGTAGGCATACACGTCGTTCACGATGGTCGCGTAGTAGACGAGGGAGCCCCCGGCCGAAGACTGCGCCTCCAGCACACCGCTGTCGGCCTCGCCCTGCTCCACGTCGATGACTTCGAGAGATGGATCGATAAAGATCGGGATCCCGTCGATGATGAATTTTTGCGCCGTGATCATCGTGGGTATTTCCGCGTTGCCAATCTGCGCTTTCGCTTCCGGTCTTATCCCTTTGACGAACTGCAATTCGATGACACTGCCGTTGCGGTCCAGCAGGATCGGTTTACCATTGGGTCCACGTCTCGCATGCGCAACCTGTACCTGCTGGCCGGCACTGTTGAGGACGAGCGGCGTCGCTTCCCGCTCGGCGGCTTTCACCTGGATCGGTGTTCCCGACGAATCGAAAGTCATTTGCAAGCCCTGTGCGTCGGCTTGTGCAGAGCGCAAGGCAAACGGCCGGATGAGACCCGACGTATGTGGGAGGAAGGCGCGGCTGCCGTCCGCCGCAGGGGGCGAGACGTCATAGAAGGTCGGCGAATCGACGATTAGTCCACCGCCTCCGCCGTAAGTTGCCGGAGCCGGAGAAGTCAACCACAGAAAATCCTGCTCCGCCCACTGATAGAAGCTGCAGTTAGGAACGTTCGGGAAGGTCACGCTGTTCGCGGGATTTACGACGCCGTTCAAGGTAACGCTCCCCGATTGGAACCAGGTCTTAAATACTGCGGGCGTAACCGTGCACGTGGCACTGGCGTCAGTTGGCAGCAGGGTCAGCGGATTCAGCGGCGGCGTTGTCGGGCACGCGGTAAACACCATCGTCATCGCGATCGTGGCCAGCAACATCGTCAGAACCAAAATTCTGGACTTTGTCATTTTCCTACCCTCCCAAGCACTATCTGGTGGCTTTGGAGGATAGTGACGAGTTAGAAGGAATCGTTACAGATTGTGAACTTCGGAGGGGCGCCCCCAAGGCGAACGCGCCACGCTGAACTTGGGCTTATTAGGGTTTGGAGGCCGCTGTTTTCTCTCCCGGCAGCGCGGCATACACCGCCGGATTCGCGCAGACTTCGTAATAGAAGCAGTCCGTCCATTGCAGGATGGAGAGATCGCGAACCTCAACCTCGGCAATGCGGCTTTTGCGGATCACAATCTTGCGAAACATTCCACTCGTCAGCGGCACCGTGCCGAGGAAAAATTCGCTCTGCGGATCGGTCCATGAGTTGATGAAAGACTGCCGGGTGGAATCGGATGCCCGATCCACAAAGCAGGGCGCCAGCGCAATTTCCTCCTGCAATTTGCCGAAGGCGGGTTGGCTGAGGCAAATTCCACCGACGTTGTAGCTCAGCCGCAAATCCTCCCCGCCGGCTTCGGGATTGCTGCCATCCTGATGGCCGCCTGCGTCGAAGCGATAGACCTGGAAAGCGCCGGCGTCGGCTGCCAGCTTCTTCCGAATGCGTTTGCTGCACGAGGAAAGGCGGTCGCTCTCATTAATGGCGTCGGAGATCATGATCCGATGCTCGCCATCCATGAGGTAAAGCGGCGCGGAATCCTGATAGGCGATGCCGAGGCCGACTTCCATGGGCGGCAGCCCGGACTGTGTCAGGAGTTCGTTGTAACCGCGGAGGAGATTGATGATCTCCCACGCCAGCACGCAGGCGTGCGCGACGCCGAGCGTAGGCTCTCCCTCGCGCTCGATCAGGGCAACGATAATGGCGTCGCCTTCGAGGAAGACCTTGGTGGCGTTGTATTTTGCCAGCAGCTTATTGATAGGGTCGTAGAAATTCAGGCTGAAGTAGGAAGCGGCGTTCAAGCCTCGCTCCATGAGCGAGCGCGTCAGGCGGGACGAGTCGCGAATATCGGCCTTGAGCACCACGTGATGCAGCACGCGATCGCTAACCGGTTTCTGGTCCTCGGCAGGCAGAAACTCGTAGAGCATGCCGTTGAGCGAGGAAAGGGCGCGGACTTTATCGTCGCTGACCAGGTTGATGTTGTCGAATCCGGCGCTCACGGCTTCCAGGCCGCGCAGATCGCGGTGATAGCAAAAAAGATCGTGGAGCAGGCGGGCGGCAAAGCGCTCGCGCTCTGTGCCGCGGCAGGAGGAAACGCGCGCGATGGCCGCGAACAGGCGATCCGGATGCAGGCGGGCTTCGTTGATGATTTTTTCCACCCGCGCGGCTTCCTCGCGGTCGATCAGAGCGTACTTGAGCTGCTGCGGATTCACGCGGCGCGCGTAATCGCCCAGCAGCGGCACCGCTTCATACGAAGCAATCACGTGCGGCAGCACGCCGGCGCGCTGCAACATGGTGGTCCAGAGATTGAGGCGATTTTTGCGGTGACGATCCTCGGCCGTGGCGTCTTCCCCATTGCCCGTTCCGACCAGCGCAAGGGCATTTTCGGGAACATTCAGGGCCTGGTCAAAGTGCTTATCGTCGAGCGCATCCCCATACCCAAGTTCGCGCAGAAAATCGAGCGCCAACTGGCGAAGAACGGGAAAGCGGTCAGGGTCGCGGTCGAAATTGCCGAACATGTAATAGTGCTCGGCGCAGAGATAATCGTCGCGGCCGTCATCGGTGAAAATCAGCGGGTTCTGAAACAGGCGGTAGCAGTCGTTTTTCGTCTCGCCCAGCAGAGACCGGCGGGTCCGCGCCAGAGTTTCTTTTTCGATCTCGCGAAGCAAAAGAAACAATTCCTGCGCGGCGCGGCGCACGATTATTTTTTTGTGGACCTGGAAGGACGAGACCAGCTCCTGCATCTGGAGCATCTTCGATTGCCGGAATCCCTCCAGCGACTTCGACTTGAGGCGGCATTGTTCGAGGATTTTGGAGAACTGCGATTGCAACTCGGCGCGCAGAAATTTCAGTACGGCAAGCCGGCCGAGCAGATCGATGGACGGGTTTTGCTCGGCCTTGGCGCGCGTCAGAATCGTCTGGTGAATCGAAATCAGCAGCGTTTTCAGGTCCGTCGGGCCGCGTTTGCGAGGCTTCGTGGTTTCCGGTTCGCGATTGCGTATGAACTTCGTTTGCGTTGCAGTGGGGACTTCGACCTCAAAGAGCGACTCGACCTCGCCAAAGTGGCAAAGGTAGCGCGCTAGGTGCAGGCTCAGTTCGCCGGTGAAATGCCCGCCCAGCAGAATGTCGTAGCGAAGATTGTCGACACCGAGCTGGAGATCGCCGAAGGTTAAGGCCGGCTGATAGCGCCGGAGATCGGGCGGCGGTGACGCTTCAGAGTTGCGCAGGCGGAAGATGGGGAGCTTTGGCATCGGCACATTGAGCGGCCGGACGATTGACTCGGAGCCGGCGGGTTTTTAGGAACGCGGCGGATGCCTCCAACGCACTGAAAGTTCAGCAGTAATCGCAGATTATCATGCGCGCGAATGCGGAAAAAGTTACGGTAGTTCGACACTTTTCGTGGAACGCGCGGATTGAGGCAGCCTGCTTTCTCTCTCTCTCTTGATTCCGCGTCTATACGTGGCCGAAAAGCACCAACTGGTGGATTGCGGCCACCGAAACGCGAACGCCGCGAATTCCACAGACTGAACTCGGCCGACGTAACTCCATAAAAATAAATTGGTTAAATTGCGAGCGGCTGGGTTGCGAGCTTGGCACGCGACGTGCCTTTCCATGGGTGGTCGTTCTTTGTGCAGGTTGTTTGTTTACGTTCGTTTCGTACCAGGGGTGGAGGCATTTATGCAGTTCAAATTCATGACGCGAAGTGAGAGCTTCATCATCGCACTTATAGTGGGACTTCTGCTGACGCTGTCCGGGTCGATCAGCGCGCAGAATCCTGACTCTTCACAGAATCCGGCTCCGCCGCAAGACCAGATGCAGAGCCCGGGTCAAGACCAAATGCAAGATCAGAGCCAGATGCAGGATCAAAGCCCCGAGCAGGATCAAGACATGATGCAGGACCAGGGTTCGGCGCAGCCTGCTCCAGGCGGACGAGACTCCACGCAGGCGCCTAGCGACCGCGAGCCGTGGAGCGAAATTCCACCCAAGCCGAGTCCGAACATCGGGCCCTACGGCCCGGGAGCCCCGAACTCCGGCCCCGCCTATAACGAGGAAGGATCTGGGAACTCCGGCACTTCGAATGAAAACTCCGACAAGAACGGCGTGGCGCGCGTCAGCCTGATTCACGGCGACGTTTCCACGCAACGCGGCGATTCCGGCGACTGGTCGGCGGCGCAGTTGAACGCTCCTCTGATGGCCGGCGACAAGGTTTCCACCGGCGACAAAGCGCGTACCGAACTGCAACTTGACTATGCCAACATCCTTCGCCTGTCTGAGCACACGCAGGCGAACATTAACGGCCTGAGTCGCAAGCACATTCAAATTCAGCTGGGCCACGGCATGGCGAATTACACCGTGCTCGGCAACAGCGATGCGGACGCCGAGATCGATACGCCCAACGTGGCGATTCGCACCGAGCGGCGCGCGTCGAGTTTCCGCATTCTGGTGACCGCCGACGATCACACCGAGGTGCTGGTGCGTCGCGGCGAGGTTGAGATCACGACTCCCCAGGGCGGCACACGCGTGGGCGAGAATCAGTTCATTACCATTCGTGGCGCGGGCGATCAGACGCAATATCGAATCGGCGATGCGCCGGCGCGCGATGACTGGGATCAGTGGAATACCGATCGCGACCGCATGATCCGCGGCTCGGTCTCGCGCGGCCACACCAACGACTATTACGTCGGCTCGCAGGACCTCGACAATTACGGCAACTGGCGCGATGTGCCCGACTACGGCTCAGCGTGGTTCCCCAATGGCGTTGGCCCCGATTGGGTTCCCTACAGCTCCGGCAGCTGGGTCTGGGAGCCTTACTGGGGATGGACTTGGGTTTCCAATGAGGCCTGGGGCTGGGCGCCCTATCACTATGGCCGCTGGTTCCAATACAACGGCGCGTGGGGATGGTGGCCGGGACCGGTGTATGGCTATCCGTACTATCGTCCGCTGTGGGCGCCGGCTTACGTCTCGTTCTTCGGCTACGGTGGCGGCTTCGGCGTTGGATTCGGCTGGGGCTGGGGATCGATCGGCTGGTTCCCAATTGGGCCGTGTGATTACTTCCACCCCTGGTGGGGACGCTGGGGCGGTCGCTTCGGCTATACCGGTTGGGGAGGCTACAACCGCGGCGGGTTCGCGCCGCTGCATGGCGGCTCGCGCTTCTCAAATGTACGGTCGGCTCAGAATGACCCGCATTTCCGCGCGGTCGGCGTGTCCTCCAGTCAATTTGGCAAAGGGCGCGCGGGCTTCCAACCTGTAAATCATTCCGCCTTGCAGAATGCTCATTTTGCCACGGGCAATCTGCCGGTTACTCCGAGCCGCGCGAGTTTGAGCGCCAGCGGACGGCCGGCGGCTGCCAGCACGCTTCGTAATAGCGGCGGCAATCAGCGTTTCTTCTCGACGCATGGCACGACCACCGCAACCTCGGGACGCTCTTTCACCCGCGAGCAGGCGCAGATCTCAAGTGCGATGCGGCAAAATGGCGTTTCCCCGGTGAATGGCAATTCGCGCAGCTTGGAGAATCGCGGCGCGGAAAGCCGGAACAACAGCACGACCGCACCGGGTTCACGGGAATCGGGTCGATCCGGCCAGCAGGGTTCGCGCTCAACGCTGGAGTCACGCGGCAACACTGGTCCGGCATCGAGGCCCGGTAATTCCCCGGGCACCATGGCCGGACGCGAGGGTGGCGCAGCCAACAACGGCGGCTGGCACAGCTTTACGCCGATGGCGCCGCGCTCTCCGGCACAGGAGTCAACGGGCCATTCGGCAGGTACACCCGGCGGAGAACGCGGCTCCTACGGCCAGTCTCGCGGACCCTCAGGCCCACAAGGCCGAGGCTCTGAAGGGCGATCCTACGGCAGTTCGCGGCCGCCCCTCAACATGAGGCAGCCGATCGTGTCGCCGCGTTCCTACGGCAATCCGTACGGCGGACGCCCATCCGGCTATCCCGGTTACGGCGGCAGCCGAGCCCCAAGTTACGGGGGCGGACGCGCGCCAAGTTACGGGGGCGGACGCGCGCCAAGTTACGGCGGCGGCCATGCGCCAAGTTCAGGTGGCAGCCACGGTGGCGGATCGTCGCACGGCGGCGGCGGTTCGCACGGCGGCGGCGGCCGAGGCGGGCACCGCTAAAACATTGCGGCCTTCGGTTTTCGCCGGATGCCCAAACGAGGTCTCTCTTCCCAGGTGGGACGCAGAAGCTTGCGTCCCCCTCTTTTTTGCGTGGGAGTGGCCTGGATTCGGCGGCCGGAGGCGATTTAGGCCACCTCGCCGCGTGCGAAACCTCCCGTCTCCGGGCGTGCCAAAGCGCCAATCTGCTTGACCAAACGCCGCTCTCCATTTACATTGGCGGCCATTCTAATCTTGGAGGTTTTAAGTGTTATCTGGATTCAAGCAGTTCATTCTTCGCGGCAATGTCGTCGATCTCGCAGTGGGCGTGGTGATCGGCGTATCCTTCGGCACGGTCGTGACCGCGCTCGTCAAGGACCTGATTAACCCCCTGATTGCACTTGTTGCGGGCAAGCCGGATTTTACCGGGATATCATTCACCATCGGCAGCACGGTGTTTCCCATCGGGGATTTTATTACCGCCCTTGTGAGTTTTATTCTGGTCGCCGCAACCGTTTATTTCTTCGTGGTGACTCCGATCAACGCGTTGATTGCCCGTACCCGGAAAGATCCGGCCCCGGCCGATCCGACCACCAAGAAGTGTCCCGAATGCCTAAGCGAGATTCCGATCGACGCTCGCCGCTGCGCGCAATGCGCCCAACCGGTGATGGGCAAAGCCGCCTGAAATGTCGGCGCAACGGCCCGCTACACGACCAAGGCCCACGCGGATCGCGATCCCATGGGCCTTTCTTTTTCGTGCTGTTGGTGACAATGGCGGGTTATGAGGATGGAAGACCAAGCCAGTCTTCACTCCCTCGAGAATTTTGGGGTCTCGAAGCCGAGCGGGCCAACGTGTGTAGCAAAATCCCGCAAATTCCGGTAAACTCAAAGTTTCGGCATCAGCCTGGGAAGGATTTCTGAGTCATGGCACGAGTATGTGATATCTGCGGCAAGGGGCCGCAATTCGGTAACACCATCAGTCACGCCCACAACGTGAGCAAACGGCGCTGGAACGTCAATCTGCGCCCGGTCCATGCCAAAGTGGGGGCCGCGACGAAGCATATGCGCGTCTGCACCTCCTGCCTGCGCAGCGGCAAAGTCGTCAAAGCCTAGAAGCTCTCCAGCTTGAGGTTTTAGCGTTGCCTCGTGGGGCAGGGAAGCACTTCTTCGCCCTTAGCATGAGCGCGCCAGACGTCGAACGTCGAACTATTTTCCGGGATGAAGTTCCCCGCTTTATTTCACTACGTTCCCGTGCCCTGAAGCGTAACGGTCTGACTTGCCTGCGAGTTATTGAGCGCATTGTCGGTAAATGTAGCCGTCCCGGTTACCGTACCTTTTGCCTTCGGTGCGAAAACGATGCTGAGATTGCAAGCTGCTCCCGGCGCGAGGGAGAAATTCGGCGTGCAATCCGCAAACGGACCCGAGCCCCGCACCTGGGCAAATGGCGCCGAGATGGTCAATCCAGGGGAGACCGCATTCAGCGATTGGTTGCCGATATTCTGAATGGTGATCGACTGGGGAGCGCTGGTTGTCCCCACAGGCACAGATCCAAAATCCAAAATCGCAGGTACCAATCCTTCGAATTCCAACATCCCATCGCCGCTCTGATCTGGAAAGAACAGATCGCTGGCCGCGTCTAACGCCATCTGAACCTCGAACGGCCAGTCCACCAGCATCGTCTCGATGCCAGTACCAGCCTGCACTTCGTAAATGCCGCCATTCACGACGAAAACATCACCCGCCGCATCCACCGTTACTGCCGAAGGACTGCCGAAGTTGCCGACGGTTGTGTACTGCCGGCTCGCAATCACTCCCCCGCCTGACTCCGGTGGCGTATTCGCCAGCGATTCAAAAACGGGTCCGAAATTGAGACAGGCGATATAAGCATTGGTTGCTCCGTCCACCGCTACGCCAAACGGAAAATTGATGAATGGATTTCCCTGATCAGCTACGTAGCCGCTCAACAACGTCTGCTCTTTTCCGGTGCGCGCAGATATCTCGGTCAGACGAGGCCATCCGAATTGATGGTGCCCCCATGTGTCCCAGTCGTCGCCTACGTAAAGGTTCCCTTTTCCGTCGACGGCGATACCCGCGCTCGCATTCAGGTCCTTTTCAATTCCCGTTTGGATTCCCGACACGGCCGCTATTTCCGTCACGCCGTTACCCGAGACGAAGATGTCGCCTATTCCATCCACGGTCATGCCCATCACGTATTGAGCGGTCGGCACGCCCGTGGCGACGATCGTCTGAAGTCCGGTGACGATATTAAATTTCGCGATGCTGTTGCCCCCGACCGCGAAATACACATTGCCGGCTGTGTCCACCGCCATCGCGTCTCCGGTGTATCCGCTGACGGGGATCTCAGTCTGAACCCCGGGATTGAACGCGGGCGCCGGCCCTTGGCCGTTGCCGTAAATGTAAGTCGAAGTGAGCACGTTGCCCGACGAGTCCGTAAGCTGGATTCCGCCCAGGCGTACGCCGGCGCTCAAAGGCCTGAAATTGACGATTACCGTGCAAGAACTTCCTGCCGAAATCGTCCCGGTGCAAGTTGTCGACTTGAGATTGAAATCGAGATTGGGTTGTCCTTGCGTGACAACCAGGACGGGCCCAAAGGTCGTTTTAGCCGTAACGCTATATTTCACTTTTGCAGTATCGCTACATGGCTTGGGGGACTGCTGACCCGCGGGACAGACGTTGACGTTTCCAAAATTCACTGGGCCATGCCATGCAATCGATTGGCTTTCTGGAAGAGCGACCGCGTCCTTCGCCGCAACCCTGGTATCGGACAGCAAGCTTTGGCCATGCAGCGAAGAAGTGATTTGCAAAAGGGTTGCAAGGAGCAGGATCGTGGGCAGGTAGACGGAGCGAAGGGATCGCATAATGCCTCCGGCGCTTTCGACGGAAGTGTACTCCCTGGCCCGAGTTAGTCAACCACGGAAAACTCTGTTGTCCATAAACGACTTAGCGTCCCGCTCTTAGATGAGGGCTCAACTTAGGCAAAGAAAAGGCCGGGAACGCACTGCCATTGCGCTGACCCGGCCGAAGCTCTTTGCTCCTGAACTGTCTCTCTCAGGGCCGAGCCTATTTCACGTCGAGCAGCTCTACATCGAAGATCAGCGTGGAATTGGGCGGAATCAACCCGTTGCCCACGCCCTTCTCTCCATAGGCAAGGTCCGGAGGAATACGCAGTTGCCGCTTGCCGCCGACCTTCATTCCGGCCACGCCCTCGTCCCATCCCTTGATCACCTGCCCCGCGCCCAGCATGAATTCAAAGGGACGTCCCGTCCCGACAGAACTGTCAAACTTCTTTCCGTCGGTGAGCCAGCCCGTGTAGTCAACCTTCACCTTGTGACCGGCCTGCGCCACCGCGCCCGTGCCCGCCTTGATGTCCCAGTACTCGAGACCGCTGGCGGTTTTAGTGGGAGTGCCTGTAACCTTCGTAGGCCCTCCCGCCGACTTCTTTGCCGGAGCAGTTTGAGCAACGCCAGAAACGATCAGGACGAAAACGGTAACCATCAGAGCAATTGTCTTCATAGCTTTCCTTTCGTATTTGCCGGAGATAAAAGCTTCACTCGCGCGTTAACGCCACTACGTCAATTTCCACCAGCACATCCTTCGGCAGGCGCGCCACCTCAACCGTCGAACGCGCCGGCGGAGCTTCGTTAAAGTATTTTCCGTAAACCTCGTTCATCGCCTTGAAATCTCCCATGTCCTTGAGAAAGACCGTGCAGCGCACAACTTTGTCCATGCTGGTGCCGGCGGCCTCCAGGATCGCCGACAGGTTTTCCAGCACGCGCACGGTCTGGGCTGCCACGTCTCCGGCAATCACCTGCTGCGTCGCGGGATCGATCGCGATCTGCCCGGAAGTAAAAACAAATCCTCCCGCTCGAATTGCCTGCGAGTAGGGGCCAATGGCCGCGGGTGCGTGCTCCGTTTCGACCACTTCGCGCATGAGCGCCTCCTCCGGTTCAAAAATTAAAACCCGAAACTCAAAATAACGAACTCTGCCGCCGATTCGGCGTAATTCCGAAATGCTCGTACGCCAGTTGCGTTGCGACGCGCCCGCGCGGCGTGCGATTCAGAAAGCCGATCTGCATTAGAAACGGTTCGTAGATTTCTTCGATGGCTTCGGGTTCCTCGGCCAACGCGGCGGCCAGCGTGTTCACGCCCACCGGCCCGCCCTGGTATTTTTCGATGATCGTCAGCAGCAGCTTGCGGTCAATCTCGTCGAACCCATGCTGATCGACTTCGAGCATCTTCAGCGCCGCCTGGGCCGTTGCCTGATCGATGTACCCCGCCGCGCGCACTTGCGCATAGTCGCGCACCCGCCGCAGCAGGCGATTCGCGATTCGGGGAGTGCCGCGAGAACGGCCCGCAATTTCGGTAGCGCCTTCGCGATCAATCTTCACGCCCAGAATTTCCGCCGAACGCTCCAGAATAATCCGCAGATCGTCGTGCGTGTAAAACTCGAGCCGCAACAGCAGCCCGAACCGCGAACGCAGCGGCGCCGTCAGCAGCCCTGCCCGCGTAGTTGCGCCCACAAACGTGAACGGCTTCACATCCATGGTATGCGTGCGCGCCGATGGGCCCTGCCCGATCATGATGTCAAGCTTGTAGTCTTCAAGCGCCGAATAAAGAATTTCTTCAAGCGCCGGCTGCAACCGGTGCACCTCGTCGATGAACAGCACCTGCCGGTCTCGCAGGTTGGTCAGGATCGCGGTTAGATCGCCCTTGATTTGCAGCGTAGGCCCGGAGGTTTGCTGGAACGCGACCGCTAATTCATTGGCAATAATGTTGGCCAGCGTGGTCTTGCCAAGGCCGGGTGGCCCGTACAGCAGAACATGATCCAGCGCCTCGCCGCGCGATTTGGCCGCCTCAATCGCAATGCCGAGATTTTCCTTGACCTTCGTCTGCCCGATGAACTCCGCCAGCCGCTGCGGGCGCAGCTTGAGCTCAAAGGAAGAATCATCCTCGACCGGCGCCGCGGAAACGAGGCGGTCTTTCAATTCGTAATTTTCTTTCGCGGCGGACACTGCAAGCGATGGTAGCAGTTCCAAGTTCCCGGTTGCTAGTTGGCAAAGAGCGCACCACGAGCGGCTCTACAGAATACCCGGAACCAACGCCGAGACCCGCCGAGAGTAGGCTTCATACGACTCGCCGAATTGCGCCCGCATCCATTTTTCCTCGAGTCGTAATTTGCTCCATAGCGCGACAAAAATGAGGACCACTGCGAGCAGGCCGCGCCATTCGCCTCGGGCCACGGCCGAGCCCACAAATGCCAGCACAAGCCCGGTATAAATCGGATGGCGCACCAAGGCGTAGGGGCCGCTCTGAATCAGTTCGTGACCGGCCTTTACGGTGACAGCCTGGCTCCAGTTGTCGCCGAGATGATGTCGTGCCCAGACCGAAAAAAGCAGACCAATGGCGGTTATTGCCGCGCCCACCCAGAACCACAAGTCATTCACAGGAAGAAATCGAACGTTCAGGAACGGCAGCGGGACGCTTTTGAGCGCGAGAAGCGCGATCGCGCATATCATCAAAGCCAGGCGTGTAATCCGCGACGGCGCTGGCTCGCGGCGCTCCGTAGGTTTGACCTTCGTCGACATGGCCCGCCAATAGGCCAGGTAACCAAGCCACATCGCTGGAAAAAGATACTTATATAGAAGCGTCAACACCTACCTCGGGTCGCTCCCAATCACCCCCAGCCGCACGCCCTTCAGCTTTCCCGCATCGAACCACGCCACCTTCTGCCCGAACCACGTCTTCGAGCCGGAGAGCTTGTACTTTTTCACCGCGGCCGGGAAATCGCGCGCGGCGAGCAGAATGGCAACCGGCGATTCTCCGAATTTGGCAACGTGGTCCGACACCCATCCGCCGTTCGGCGCCACCAGAATGACCGGCTCGCCGGGAAAGTACGCCATCTTGCCCCAATCTTTTTGCGACTCGGTGATCGGTTCGCTCCAGCCGTAGGCCTTGCGGAAAAGCGCGATGGCCGAGTCCAGATTGCTCACTCCGATGACCACATTCTCCACGCCCGAAACCGGCGCTCCTTGCGCGCTCGCTGAGGTCTGTACGCGCCATGCCCGCGGCGTCTGGTCCTCAATGAGGAAGGGAAGCACTGAGCCGGGCGTGCCCGAGCCGACGTCGTCCCGCATCCACTCGACCGACATGCCGTCCGGCCGCTTGCGGCTGCCCCTCGTGGGTTCAGTCACCGCGATGCCGGCCTTCTTCAGCCGATCCACTTCCTGCAGCAGCACGTTCGTCCCGACCGCCCAGGCGCAAGTCACCGCGTCTTCTCCCATGAACTTCGACCATTCCGACCCGGTCGTCACTCCCGGCTTCACAGGCGCAATCAGCTCGAGGTAGGTGCCGTCTTCAAAACCGACGGCCGCCATGTGCGTGACGCCATTGCCATGCGGGCCGCCGAAGTCTGGGGTGAGCCCGACGTCGGTCAACGCCTGGCGCAACGGGTCAAGGTTAGCGCCGCAAATCGACGTGTGGTCCAGTTCGAGGACCACGGTTTTTGCCTGCTGAGCCACGGCGGTGAGCGAGAAAAATAGAATAAGAAATGCCGCGAACCAGAATCGGCCAGGAATGGAGGACTTCCCTCTGCGCATAAGGCCCCCTTTTTGCAACCACCGATGGTACGCCAACCGAGGGCCTATCGGAAGTGATTTTGCGCGGACATCTATGCCCGGGGGGAATTGACGATGTGACACATTATGTGTCACAATTTGCTCATGCCATCCGTCAACATGCGACAGCTCCGCGACACCAAAAAACTCAAGGCCTGGCTGCGCGCCGGAAAAACGGTAGAACTCCGCGAACGCGACACGCTCATCGCCCGCATCGTTCCCGAAAACGAAGAGCAGAAGCGGCCCGTCCAATATCCCGATTTCGCCGCGCGCCGCAGGGAGATTTTTGGCGACCGCCTTTTACCGATAGTAGAAGATCTGATCAATGACCGGGGCCGCTATTGATCGTTTACGCCGACTCCAGCTTCATCGTATCGATCTATGTTCAAAGCCAGCACTCGGCTCCTGCCGACATACTTCTGCGCCAGCGGCCCCACATTCATGTGACACCATTCATCCTCGCTGAGTGGGCGCACGCGCTCGCAGGGCAGGTCTTTCGAGGACAAATGTCGGCCGCGGACGCGCAGCGGATCGACCTCACATTTGAAAATGATCGCAAGGGTGGACTGTGGCTCGCCTCCGCAATGCCCGAGCACGCATTCGATGTCTGCGCGGACCTGGCCCGCCGCTACGGCCCCAAGCTCGGCGTCCGCGCCCTCGACAGCCTCCACGTAGCCTGCGCCCTGGAACTCAAAGCCGACCGCTTCTGGACCTTCGACGACCGCCAAGCCAAGCTGGCACGAGCGGAAGGCCTGAAAAGCTGATGGTTGGGACCTTTGAACCGGCAGACCCAAGTAGCCACGGCGTGCAAACGCACCTCGCTAGCCCTCGGCAATCCTCGACAGCCATCCAAAAACAAAAGGCGGCCCGGACGGCCGCCCCCATGCGTTTTCCCGATGTCTTCCTTATTCTTCCTCCTCCTTCACCTCGCCGCGTTCAGCCTTCGCCTTCTCGATGATCTTCTCCTGCAACTGCGCGGGCACGATGTCGTAGTGGTGCATTTCCATGTTAAAGCTGCCGCGGCCCTGGGTCATCGAGGTCAAATCCGCGCCATACGTCAGCATCTCCGCCATCGGAGCTTCGGCTTTCACAATCGTGTTGCCGCCCTTGTTGTCCATGCCCTGAATGCGCCCGCGCCGGCTGTTCAAATCGCCCATGATCGTTCCCGCGAATTCGTCCGGCACGGTGATTTCGACATTCATGATCGGCTCCAGCAGCGTCGGCTTGGCCACCTCCATCGCCTTCTTGAACGCGATGCGCCCCGCCATCTGGAATGACAGATCGTTGGAATCGACGTCGTGATACGAGCCGTCGTACAGTATGACTCTGAAATCGACCATCGGAAATCCGGCAAGATATCCGCGCACGGCGGCGTCCTTAATCCCTTTTTCGACCGGCGCAATATAGTTCTTCGGAATCGCTCCGCCAAAAATGTCGTTGACGAATTCAAAGTCTCCGCCGCGCGGCAGCGGCTCCACCTTGATCTTGCAATCGCCATACTGGCCGTGTCCGCCCGTCTGTTTCTTGTGTCTCCCCTGCACATCGGCCTTGCCGCGAATGGTCTCGCGATACGGCACTTTCGGCGCCTTCAGCACAACTTCCGCGTGGTACCGCTTTTTCATCTTCGAGACGACAACTTCAATGTGCTGCTGTCCCGTTCCGGCAATCAAAAATTCCTTCGTCTGCGGATCGCGGAAAAACCGCAGCATCGCATCTTCTTCCATCAGCTTGTGCAATCCCACGCCAAGCTTGTCCTCGTCGGAGCGCGTCTTCGGCTCAATCGCGAATGTGATCGCCGGATCGGGCAGCTTGACCGCTGGATACTGGATCGGCGCGCTCTTGTCTCCCAGCGTGTCGCCGGTCAACGTCTCCTTCAGCTTCGCCACCGCGCCAATATCGCCCGCATGTAACTCCTGAATCGGAATCGTCTGCTTGCCCTGCATCACCCAGATGTGGGCGAATTTTTCCGCCGTATTGCGATTGAAATTTTGCAGCGTGCCGTCGTTTTTCAAAACGCCGGAAAAAACCTTAAAGTACGAAATGCGCCCGGCAAAGGCATCTGACACGGTCTTGAACACAAATACCGAAGCCGGTTCGTTATCCGTTATCTTGCGTGCGGCCGGAGTTCCATTGCTGTCCGGCTGTCCCGTGACCGCGTGGTGCTCGCTCGCCGCCGGCGTGTAGTCGACAATGAAATCCATTAACTCGTCGACGCCAATGTTGCCGAGCCCCGAGGTAAACAGCACCGGGAAAAGTTTGTCCTCGCGAATCGCCTCGTGCAGCGCGGGCACAAGGTCTTCTTCCGGAATCGTTCCCTGCTCGAAGTACTTTTCCATCAGCTCGTCTTTGCCTTCGGCGACGAGTTCAACCAGCTTTTCGTGCGCTTCCTTCGCGGCATCGGCCATGTTGGCGGGAATCGGTCCCTCTTTGCCCTTGCCGCTGCCGCCCATCTCGTACGTGTATGCCTTCATCCGCACCAGGTCCACGATTCCGGAGAGACTTTTCTCGCTCCCAATCGGCAACTGGAGCGGCGTAACCGCGCGCCCAAACGCCTTTATCAGCGACTCGAGAACGCGCGTCGCATCGGCGCGCTCACGGTCCATGCGGTTGACCACGATCATGCGCGGCAGGCTGATCTCTTCGCAGTATCCCCAAACGCGCTCGGTCACCACTTCCACGCCCGCCACGCCGTCCACCACCACCAGCGCCGCATCCACGACCGGCAGCACCATCTTCACTTCGTGGACGAACATGTTGAAACCCGGCGTATCCAGCAGGTTGAGCTTGGTCTTCCCCCACTCCACGCAGGCGAGGCCAGTAGAAATCGACATCTTGCGGGCAATTTCTTCTTCGTCGTAATCGGTGGTCGCGGTGCCGTCGTCCACGTGCCCGAAACGCTGCGTGGCGCCGGCGGTTTGAAGCATGGCCGATACCAGGGTTGTCTTGCCCGCATGGCCGTGCCCGATCAGGGCAAGGTTGCGGAGATTGGCTCCTTCATAAACCTTCACAGTGGTCTCCTTCGGCAGGCTTTCGGGAAGATAGGCCCGGAAGAAATGAGGACAGGGTGCATGCCAGCCCAACGTCGCCTGCGAAACTCCCGATGCTACCACAGGGGTTTGTCCACCCTCAAGGAAGGGTTGCTTGCCCCGTTCTTTCCATCCTCATTTTGCGTTCACGAATTTGGCCAGCGGCACGACCTCGACTCAGAAGCGCTGCTTGGCGGTGAGATTTCCGGTTCGAGCCGAGGCAGCCGATCTCATCGTCACAGCTGCGCGCGCTTTTCCGCAATCACCGTCCGGATTTGCTCCACAAACTCCGCTGCCCCCATATCCTCGGTCTTCTCTTTCCCCCGAGTCCGCACATTCACTTTGCCGGCCTCGGCCTCTTTGTCGCCGACGACGAGCAGGAACGGCACCTTCTGCATGGCGTGTTCGCGGATCTTGGCGTTCATCTTCTCGTTGCGCGCGTCGACTTCCACGCGGACACCAATCGCCCGCAATTGCGCTGCGACTTTCTCCGCGTATTCTACGTGGCGCTCCGCGATCGGAATCATCACCGCCTGCACCGGCGACAGCCACACCGGAAAAGCGCCGGCATAATGCTCGATCAGCACGCCGAAAAATCGTTCCACCGAGCCATACAGCGCGCGATGCACCATCACCGGCTGCTTGCGCGTCCCATCCTCGGCGACGTATTCAAGATCGAACCGCTGCGGCAGGTTGAAGTCGAACTGCACCGTCGAAAGCTGCCACAGCCGCCCGATCGCATCCACCAGCTTGATGTCGATCTTCGGCCCATAAAACGCCGCCTCGCCCGGAATTACCTTGTACTCGATGTTCAATTCCTTCAGAACTTTTTCCAGCGAATGCGTCGCATGGTTCCACTGCTCTTCACTGCCGACGAAGTTCTTGCGATCGCTCGGATCCCACGTCGAAAGCTCGGTTTGAAATTTGTCGAAGCCGAAATCCCGCAGCACGTCGCGCCCGAACTCCACGCAATCCGCGATTTCTTTCTCGATCTGCTCCGGAGTGCAGAAAATATGCGCGTCGTCCTGGGTAAACCCGCGCACGCGCAGCAGTCCATGCATCACGCCCGACCGCTCATACCGGTACACCGTTCCCAACTCGCCCAAACGCACCGGCAAATCGCGATAGGACCGCAACGAATCCTTGTAAATCAGAATGTGCCCCGGGCAATTCATCGGCTTCAGCCGATACTCGGCGTCATCCAGCTCCATCGCGTCAAACATGTTCTGCGCGTAATAACCCTCGTGGCCCGAAGTCTGCCATAACTGTTTGCGCATCACGTGCGGCGTGTACACCAGCGAATAGCCGCGCTTTACATACTGCTCGCGCATCCAGTCTTCCATCTCTTTGCGGATGATCCCGCCCTTCGGATGCCAGAAAATGAGCCCCGGCCCAGCCAGTTCCTGAATCGAAAACAAATCCAGTTGCTTGCCAAGCACACGGTGATCGCGCTTCTTCGCTTCCTCAATCGAATTCAGGTAAGCATCCAGGTCCTTCTTCGAAAAAAACGAAGTCCCATAAATCCGCTGCAGCTGCGGATTCTTCTCATCCCCCAGCCAATACGCACCGGCAATATTCAGCAGCTTGAACGCCTTGATCTTTCCCGTCGACGGCAGATGCGGCCCGCGGCAAAAATCCAGAAACTTGCCGGTTTTATAAATCGAAATCTTTTCATCCGGCTTCGTGAACTGCTCGATGAAATGGCACTTCATGAAGTCGCCCTCAGTTTTGAACTTTTGCAGCCCCTCCGTGCGTTCCACAAACTCGCGCGCATACGGCAAGTCCTGCTTCACCAGTTCCTGCATCTTCTTCTCGATCTTTTCCAGATCTTCCGGCGTGAACGGAGTCTCCCGGTAAAAGTCGTAAAAAAATCCATTCTCCGTCGCTGGCCCGTGCCCGAGCTTCGTCTCCGGGAAAAGTTCCAGCACGGCCGCCGCCATCAAATGTGCCGATGAATGCCGGTAAACCTCCAGCGCCTCCGGATCTTTGTCGGTCAGAATGCGCAGGTCGGTATCTTTCTCCAGCGGCCGCGTCAAATCGATCAAATTTCCATTCGTCTTTGCCGCCAGCGCCGCATCCGCCAACCGCGGACTGATCGACTTCGCCACGTCCAGCGCAGTCGTGCCCTTCGCTATTTCCTTGGTACTTCCGTCGGGGAACTTCACATGAATGCTGTCAGACATAGATAACCCTTCTATTCCAGTGAATCCTCAAGTTTAAGAGACGATAAAACGAGGGTCAAACAGGATCAATCGCCGGGCGGGTGACCGCCGGTGTTCCGGCGGATGAAGCAAGCTCTAGGGAGGCGATGTCAACGGTCCAACTTTTGCCCGCGAAAAGTCTTACGAACGGCCACGCGGTCGCAGCAGCAGTGCGGCAACTGCGCCGCCCAGCGCCGCCAATGCCAGGGAAAAAATCATCCCGAAGAAAATGGTCAGCACCAGGCCCCCGGGCGTGAACAGGCTGTGAATGCCGGCTTGAATGTCGGGGTCAGCGGGGTTGTATCCCGCCAGCCGCGCCATCTTGGTGACGGTATCGACATACTCCTGCTGGGCATGCAGCACGACAATGCGGATGACGATAAGCACCGAGCTGATGGCAAACGAGACCACGCCGGCCGCGGCTCCCACGCGGGCCGCGATACGCACCGGCGGAGCAAATCCCTTCTCGCGCCGGTAGAAATAAACCCCGCATGACCCCGTCAGCACGATGCCAATAAAGGGAATGATTCCGATGAACACACCCAGGACGCCCGCTTTCAGAGCGGAGCGCACCACCACGGCTCGATCATAAAGACTGGATTCGACTGCCTGTGTACTGCCAAAGTCGCGGGCTTCGGGAAGGCGGGTGGATGCCAGATGATCCGTCGCCTCGGGCACGGCCGTCACACTCTCGGCAGCCGCCGCGATCTGCACGTGAATCTGGGGCGCGCGACATTGCGGGCAGAAAGGCCGCCCGTCTTCCACTATCGCCCCGCACTTTTCGCAGGAATGATCCACTGACCTGAAACTAACGCAGAAAAAACTGTAGGGCAACTCCGGAAGGGAAGCCCGCGCTAAATCGTGCCGTCCTTCCCGGTGTGCATGCGCACATACACCAGCGCAAAGCGTGTTCCTTTTCCGTTGGGCTTGACCGCGACGATGTGCTGATTGCCCTCGGTCCCAACTTTCAGTTCGAGACCTTCGCCGCTGCCGCTCTTGTCACATGCGACCGGGCGCGACAAGTCATCCTTCCCATTCGAGTTCACATGCCCGCCACTGCTGTACTCGCCCCCGCACTGAATCGGCTTTCCAAATTTTTGCAGGTCCTTGTCGTAAAACGCCGTGATCTTCCCCGGCGCATCGTCGGAAAGAAATTCCGCCGCCACCACCTTCAGCTGAAATCCAGGCAGCGCCAGGTTGACGTTGGCGCTCTTCTCGTCGTCGCTGTTGTCTTGCGGCGCCGGCTTCGCTCCCGGATACATCTCGAGGCCCGCATCGCGAATATCCGCCTGCTCGCTCACATGCAGGTCGCCCACGGGAGATTTGATGTCGACGTTTTTCGACCCATCCTTCTCCCCGTTCTTGTCCACATTAATGCTGCATGCGGGCAACACGCACAGCGCGCCCAAGAGCGTGCCGAACACCGCGCCCCGCAACCGTCCAGCCAGCGCCTTACCGTCAGCCGAATTTTTTCCGAAACTCTTAATTCTCAACATGAGCAGAACCTCCTGTAGCTGTCTGGGCGGCCCGTTCCAGGCCTTCGCCCCGGTTTGCGATCCCCGGAATCGCGACGGGCAGATGGCCGCCGATGGCGATCTGTCCAAATAGCGCCTTCACCGCCGCCGTCTCTGAGACCGTCGTATTCGAGTACGCGCACATGTAATTCTGAATCGCCGGAAAATCCGCAATCGAGTACGGATTGCCCAACGCCACCACCACGGTCCGGCTGGCCGCCTCGTTCAGGATCGCGCTGAGCACGTCCGCGCTCGCCGTGTCCATGGAAACCGTGTTCTTCAATCCACCGGCGGATCGCACCGCCTTGCCCGCCGTCGGAACTACATACACCGCCGCGATCACGCGCTCCGCCGCCGCCGCGGCCTCCGCAACCGTGGCCTTCATCCCGGCAGCCGACCGCGGATCGACATAAATAACGTGCGCATCCGGCACACGGGCCAAAACCTCCCGCGCAAACGCCCGTCCCGACTCGGTCCGCATATCGTCGGAAAAAATCACCGTAACAAGACGGTCGCGCGGCTCTGTCACTGACTGATACGGAAGCGCCGCTGCCTTAGTTCCCGGCTTCGTTCCGAAAGACGCACCCGAAGCCGCGTCCCCGGAAGCCTTCTCGACCGATGCCGCGAGCGGAAGCACCTGTCCATTGTCGCGCACCAGCGTGATCGCCTCGTCGGCAATGCGTTGTCCGGCCGCGAGATTCTCCGGCTTTGCGACCTCCGAGGCCAACTGGCTGAGATTCACCAGGCGTCCTTTGTCCAGACCGACCGACGCCTTCAACTCCAGAATCTTCCGCACCGACTCATCCAGCCGTTCGCGGCTGATTTCGCCGCTTCCCACCGCCCGAAGGACCGACCGATAACTGGCGTCGAGATCGGCGGGAATGATCAGCAAATCGTTGCCTGCCTTGAACGCCTCCACTGCGGCCCGCCCCACGTCGTTGGCGTAAAGCCGCGTCAATCCCGCCATGTCGAGCGCATCGGTCACGACCACACCTCGAAACCCCATCTCTTCCTTGAGCAGGCCCGTCACAATCGCCTTCGACGTCGTCGCGACTCGGCTCGGCTCCGCATCCAGCGCCGGCACGGAAATGTGCGCCACCATCACCGCATCCACGCCCGCGTCAATCGCACGCTTAAATGGAGGCAATTCGACGGCGTTCAACCGTGCCCGGTCGCCTGCCAGTCGTGCAATTCCCAGGTGTGAGTCCGTGCCCGTGTCCCCGTGTCCCGGAAAATGTTTGGCCGTCGTCAGCATCCCGCCTTCGTGCGCGCCCTTGATGTATGCCGCCACAAAATCGCTCACCTGCTGCGGGTCGCCGCCGAACGATCGTGTATTGATGATCGGATTCGCCGGATTCGAATTCACATCCGCGTCCGGAAAAAAATTCCACTGCACGCCGATGGCGCGCGCTTCGAGCGCCGTGATGCGCCCGAACTCCTCGGCATTCTCCGTCTTGCCGGTTGCGCCAAAAGCCATCGCGTGCGGGAAAACCGTCGCCCCATTCAGCCGCATGGAGACGCCGCGCTCAAAATCAGCGGCAAGAATCAGCGGCAGCTTCGACGTCTTCTGCAGCCGATTCAGCAACTCCGCCGCTTCATACGGCCGGCTCTTCAAAAGTACCGGCCCATCCATCGGCACGGTCATTCCCAGCGAGCCAATATGGTATTTGTGAACCTTGTCCCGCAGATCGATCCAGATGGGATCGGCCTCATTCATGAACTGCACCTTCACCCAGATCATGAAGAGCTGCCCGACTTTCTCTTCGGGCGACATCTTGCGCAGTGCCTTGTCCGCCCACTTGCGCCCGCTTTCGTCGAGATGAATCGCACCCGGCCGCTCGTAGCGTCGCTTCGACTTATCGCTGGCCAGCGTAGTTGCCGCGCACAGGATCAGAAGCGCCAGCAATAATGAGCGGGGACGGAACATGTTCTTGAGGTCAACCAATTGAGGTTAACCAATGACGATAACAAATATCGGAGCATCGAGTGTAGGCGCGCCCAGCTCCAACGGCAAGAATCTCAAGGGCAGCACGTTCAGCCGCAGAAGTGAACCGCAGTAAGCTGACCAAGAAGTGAGCGCGGGCGAATAAAACCCCGCGCGCGGTCCCGAGTAGATTGCAGAAACGCCGCCGGCCACTTTACTGTGGCGTCAGCGACTTTAAATACGCGACCACTGCTTTCGCGTCCACCTCGCTCATGCGAAACGGCATCATCGGGAAACGCAGCGGCTTGCCGGTGGTCCAAATGCCCGTCGTCAGCAGCTTCACCATCTCCGCGTCCGTCGCCGGAGGATTGCCGCCAATTCGCGGCGCAATCATCGGCCAGTCCGTGCGCGCTTCCGACGGCATCCACGGCACCGGCGCGCCTTGCAGCCAGCGACTGCGATCGACGTTGCCTCCGCTGTCGCGCGGCGTGTGGCACTGCCCGCACATCGCCACGTCTTCCACCAGGTATTTTCCGCGCGCCACCTCGCTGGTCGTGTTTCCCGACTCGTTCGCAGCCGCCGGCTTTTTTGTCTGCGCCTGCACCTTCGGCGTCATGCCCGCTTCAAGAACGAACATCAGGAAAGCCGCCGCAACGAAAACGGCCGCCGCACTCACGGTTAGCTTTCGCCCTTTGAACATCCGCGCCTTGAAGATAAGAATATGGCGACTCCGATCGTTCATCTTTGTCCCTCTCTCCGTAGCTGGCAATGTATCAGTAGCTCGCCATGGAATGGAAGATCTCCCCTGCAGGCTCCACGCCGGAATTGCGCCCGAGCAGGCACATCCCCATTGTATGAGGTGCGATTTGCCAGAGTCCAACAGCCCGTTGGTGCCGAATGTTCTCTCGCGGCTATCGGACGGACATCAATTATGCCCAGCCGGAAATGGAGTTGTGCACGGCTTTTGAATCGGCCCCGTCTTCTCGCTTCTGGCCCTGTTGATTCTGGCGCTTCGCCTGTTCCTGAGATTCTCCCTGCGGCCCCAGTCTTACGACCGCGCCGTCCCCACCATCGAGCGCGGCGGCCAGTTTTGAGGCAAACTCCGAGAGCTTTTTTCTGGTACGCGCGGCCTCGCGATTGGCCTCGGCCCGGGCTGCAGCATAAAGAGCATCCAACTGGGCATTTGGATTGGTTTGATTGGCGTGAACGCGCATGGCAGTCCTCCTTTGCAGGCAACGTCAGAATCGCCAGCGCGCTTCCCAGGGCGGGGTCGCCGGAAATTGGAGTACGGGCCCACTGGACCTTGGAGTACATTTAAGCAATTGCCATACCAAAAACTGCGCGCAAGGCGCCAGACTGCACCCAGGTGCGGGGAAATCCATCCATCTTAACGTGTGCTAATTTTCCTGACGGGGGTGCGCTTGCGAGCCTCGGCTAGGTAGGGTCGATGATCGAGTTTGAACCTGGCTCAGCCTCGCGCATTGGCATACTTGCACTGCTCATTGAATCTTAACGGCTACTAAAGTTCAGAGGGAAAAAATGCCGATTAAGACTCCAGAATTTGCTTCTTCTTGCGAGGGGCGATCATGTCAGTGTCGCGCATTTCGAGCAGTCTCTACAGCACCGAGAGCGTGCCAAGCGTTCTTCAGCAGTTTCAACAAAACGTTCCAGCAACTCGGACAAGATCCAGAGTCGGAAAATTTTTCCGCAGCCCAGTCGGATTTTGCCGCCTTATCGGTGAGTCTGCGCGTCGAACTGCTGTCGAAATAGCCTTAGGTGCGATCGCGCCGCGCCAAGAACCCGGCCGCGTGCTTACTGAGCCAGTCGAATCCTCTCCTCGGCCGCGGCCTGCACCGCCGAATCGTCCCCAAAGCCCGCGAGCCAGTGTACATCCGGCTCTCGGCGGAACCACGTCATCTGCCGCTTCGCATAATTGCGGTGCGCCTGCTGTGCCGCCACCAGCGCCGCTTCGCGATCCAGTTCTCCGCGCAAGACCTGTACCGCCTGTTTGTATCCTAGCGAAGCCAGCGGCCGCGCTGCCGCTCCATATTTCGCCAGCAGAGCCTCCGTCTCGGCCACAAGTCCTTCCTCAAACATCTTCTTTGCCCGCCGGTTAATGCGCGCATACAAAACCTCGCGCTCGGGGTTCAATCCCAGCCGCAAAATGCGAAAGCCCGTCAGCGGTTCGCGCCCCTCCTGCCACAATTCCGTCATCGTTCGCTGCGACGCCAGGCACACTTCGACCGCGCGTATCACCTTCGGAGCATCGTTGGCGTGAATGCGCTCCGCTGCCGCCGCGTCGAGCCGCCGCAGAATGCGGTGCAGATACACCGTCCCGCGCCTTTCCGCTCGCTCCCGCAATCGTCCGCGCAATTCCTCCGATCCGAGCGGCCCCGCAAACAGCCCCTCCAGCAGCGCCCGCAGATACAGCCCCGTTCCCCCGCTCACAATCGGCAGATGTTTACGCGCCGCAATTTCGCGCAGAATCTGCCGCGCCTCACGCGCATATTCTCCAGCCGTAACGGTAACCAAAGGGTCGGCCGAATCCAGCAGGTGATGCGGTGCTTCCGCTCGCTCCTCCCGCGTCGGCTTGGCCGTGCCAATCTCGAAGTCGCGGTACATCGCCACCGAATCGCAATTGACGATCTCACCCCCGAACTGCCGAGCCAGCGCCAGCGCCAGCGCCGTCTTCCCGCTCGCCGTCGGGCCAAGCACAACTACCAGCAATGGCGCACGCGCGCCTTCCGCAAATCTCGCGTCAGACGGCTCCGGCTTCGGCGTACCCGTTTCCTGCGAAATCTTTTTTTGTGAATTGGGTTTCGACTCTGCTGTCAGCGGGCGCTCCAATTAATGTATTGCCAGTAGCGGACGACGCACAGAATCAGAAGCACAACCGCGATCAGCAGCAGCCCGCTCGCTTCCGCGGCATAAAGAGTATGGCGATGGCGATGCTTCTCATCAGCCGGCGGCTTGGTGGAGGCGGGGGTGGCCACGGGGACATTGTAGACCTGCCCCCCGGCCTCTGCGAAAGCGAATTTTTTTCAATTCGTGAAGCCGAAAAGTTTCACCGCGCCGGCACGATGTCGGGACCACGCCGCATCCGCTTTCCAGGCCCACCCTCCGCCGCCTGTTAAAATCGAGGTGTCCTCATGGAAGCTTCACGCATCCGAAATTTCGCGATTATCGCGCACATTGACCACGGAAAATCCACGCTGGCCGACCGGCTGTTGGAACTCACCGGCTCGCTCGCCATGCGCGAGATGCAGGAGCAGGTCCTCGACGACATGGACCTCGAGCGCGAGCGTGGCATCACCATCAAAGCCCATGCCGTGCGCATGATGTATCAAGCCGAGGACGGCCTGACTTACCAGCTCAACCTGATCGACACGCCCGGCCACGTCGACTTTTCCTACGAGGTTTCCCGCTCGCTCGCCGCCTGCGAAGGCGCGCTCCTGGTGGTCGACGCATCGCAGGGCGTCGAGGCGCAGACGCTCGCTAATTCCTATCTCGCCATCAATCACGGCCTCGAAATTATTCCCGTCATCAACAAAATTGACCTTCAGAGCGCCGACATCCCGCGCACCAAAGAGATGATCGAGAGCGCCGTCGGCCTCGACGCCTCCGACGCGCTCCTCATCAGCGCCAAGACCGGCCAGGGCGTGCCCGCCGTCCTCGAGGCAATCGTCAAACGCATTCATCCCCCAAAAGGCAAGCCAGAGCGCCCGCTGCAAGCGTTGCTCTTCGATTCCTGGTTCGATCCCTACCGCGGCGTTGTCGTCCTCGCCCGCGTCTTCGAAGGCACGCTCAAGGTCGGCCAAAAAATCCGCCTCTGGTGGAATGGCCGCGTCTTCCAGGTGGAAGCGCTCGGCGTCCTCACCCCAAAGCCCGTCGTCATTGACCAGCTCGAAGCCGGCGAAGTCGGATTCATCATCGCAAATATCAAAAATGTCGCCGACACCAAGATCGGCGACACCATCACCGACGACGATCGCCCCGCCATCGAACCTCTGCCCGGTTTTGAAGAGATCAAGCCCATGGTCTTCGCCGGCCTCTACACGGTGGACGCGCACGAGCACACGCAACTTCGCGAGGCCCTCGAAAAGCTCAAGCTCAACGACTCGTCATTTTTCTTCGAGCCGGAAAGTTCCGTCGCTCTCGGATTCGGCTTCCGCTGCGGCTTTCTCGGCCTTCTCCACATGGAGATCATTCAGGAGCGACTGGAGCGCGAATACAATCTTGATCTCATCACGACCGCTCCCGGCGTGCGCTACATCATCCACAAAACCGACGGCGAGATTATCGAAGTCGATAATCCATCGCGCTGGCCCGACACCAGCGAGATTGCAAAAGTTGAAGAGCCGGTCATCCTCGCCGTCATCCTCACCAATGAAGAGTACGTCGGCGGAATTTTGAAGCTCGTCGAAGAAAAGCGCGGCAAGCAGAAAAGCTTCGAATACGTAACCGGCACGCGCGTCATGCTGCAATACGAACTTCCGCTCAACGAAATCGTGCTCGACTTCTACGATCGCCTCAAGTCCGTCTCGCGCGGCTACGCGTCCCTCGACTATCACCTCTCTGGCACGTGGGAGTCGCCCATGGCCAAGCTCGACATCATGGTCGCTGGCGAACCGGTCGACGCGCTCTCCACCATCATTCATCGCGACTTTGCCTACGAACGCGGGCGCGCCCTCGCCTCGAAAATGAGAGAACTGATCCCGCGCCAGATGTTCGAGGTCGCCATCCAGGCCGCCATCGGCGCCAAAATCATCGCCCGCGAAACCGTCGCGGCCATGCGCAAAAACGTTATCGCCAAATGTTACGGCGGCGATATCAGCCGCAAACGCAAGCTGCTCGAAAAGCAGAAGGCAGGGAAGAAGCGCATGAAGCGCATCGGCCGCGTCGACATCCCACAAGAGGCGTTTCTGGCGATCCTAAGAGTCGGCGAGGACAGCAACTAACTAGAAATGGTCACGACAAAGGCCATTTAGCCACTCTTCTGATTCAGGACCGTCGCCGCGACCCGCAGAGCGGTTTTAAATGCAAGCTGGCCTTCAGACCGGCAGGACTCGCGTTATTTATTACTGCTGCGCAGTCCCGGCTACCAGTGTGTTGTTGTCGGTTTCGATCATGATCACTTCTTTCCCGTTATTCACCACGACCGTATTGAAGTTCATCGTTGTAGCACCAATGATCTGCGCCGTGCCCCGGCAGTCGCTTCCTTCGTTGTAGTTTCCCGTCACGGGGGAAACGGTGATCGTGCCGGCCACACTGGAGGTTTCGGTGTTGCCGGTAATGCTTCCAAGTCCGTTCAAGTTTATCTGCCCCACAATTGCCTCCACGGTGTCGCCCGGGAAAAGCGTGCCGAGGAAGTTCGTCGCAAACGTCGCTTTGACCCCGGTCAGTCCGCAAGGGGCTGTGCCCTGCGCCAAGCCGAAGCCTGGTTGCGCAAAACCGTTGTCGGTCTGAATCATCTGAAATCCCTTGTGGCTATCGTCAAGAACGACGCTGAAGTGGGCGTTGGTCGTATCCTCCGTGGCGAAAGTCATCGAACCCGTGCAGTTGCCGGCGATCGAATAGGTGCCGTCGAAGCTGCCGTTCGAAATAACGCCGTTCTGGCTCATCGTCCAAAAACCACTCAGGTTTCCCGCTCCATCGGAGGTGATCTGGCCGACGACAGCGGTAATCGTCGCGCCTCCCCCCGGCCTTCCATGGTAATAACCGTAAACGCCTTTGAGAGTCGCGTCGGAACAGACCGCCGACGCGGGCGCCGCCGCCACCATCGTCGCCCACAGAAAAATTGAGAGCACAGAGACTTGGAAACGCATTTTGTTTTCCTCCAGATTTTTTAACGCGCCCGATTTGGGTGCAGCGCAGAAGCCGTCCCCGGTCGCAGCGGCTTTGTTGGGAGGCAATACTGATCGCGGACACGTGGGTTGTCAAGCCGCGACGCGTCGACACAGCCGACCCGACAAGCGGCGATCAGTGGCGTCAGCGAGCTTGGCCGTGGGCGCAAAGGCGTTCATTGACTTGGAATTTGCGTCTACTGTCTTTGTGGTATGTGCAAATCCCCAATTTCGGAACGAGAGTGCGGCTTGTGGAACGCTTCCCCCTCCGCCGCGCATCGCACCGTTAACCAACTTAGAAACATAGCGTTAGCCAAATTTTCGCCCGCGCGCAACAGTCTTTCCTAGCAGGCATCGAAGAGTGTTACGAAGAGAGGAGCCTGTGATCCACAGTGTTTTCCACAGGCGCATGCTGTCGAGGTCCGCGCTGTCCCGTTTTGGACGGCAAGCCTTACTGCACCATTCCGCCCGGCTCGTTGTTGCCGCTCGCCAGGTTGGCGAAGCGCGTGGAATTGTGCATGAACGCGAGATGAAACCTGCCAATCGGTCCATTGCGCTGCTTGGCCATAATGATCTCTGCCCGGCCCTTCAGCTCCATGTCGTCGGGCTTATAGATCTCCTCGCGGAAAATAAACATCACCACGTCGGCGTCCTGCTCAATCGATCCCGACTCGCGCAAATCGCTGAGCTGCGGCCGATGGTCGCCGCCGCGGCTCTCTGGCGCGCGGCTCAGCTGCGAGAGCGCCACCACCGGCACCTGCAACTCCTTCGCAATCGCTTTCAGCCCGCGCGAAATCGCCGACACTTCCTGCGTCCGGTTTTCAAACCGCTTGCTCCCCCCCGACATCAACTGCAAATAGTCGACCACGATCAGGTCCAGCGCCCCCTGCGACTGCTTCAGCCGCCGCGCCTTGGCTCGCATTTCGCTCAGCGTGATGCCCGCCGTGTCGTCGATAAACAGCGGCGCCTCCGCCAGTTCCGCCGCCGCGCGCAGCAATTTTTCCTTGTCGTCCTTCCACAGCGATCCCGTTCGCAGCTTGTGCGCGTCAATAATCGCCCGTGAACTCAGCAGCCGTTGCAGCAGCGCCTCCTTCGACATTTCCAGCGAAAAAATGCCGACCGTTTTCCCGTCGTCAATCGCCGCATTCTCCGCAATATTCATCGCGAACGACGTTTTCCCCATCGACGGCCGCGCCGCCAGAATCACTAGGTCCGATTTCTGAAACCCGCTCGTCAGTTCGTCCAGTTCGGTGAAATGCGTCTCCAGGCCCGTGATCCGCTGGCCCCGCTGCATGAACGCATCGATTCCCCCCGAGTCGCGGATCGTCTCGCTGATGCGCTGAAAGCCTTGTCCAATGCGCTTTTCCGACAGCGCAAAAATCGACGCCTCGGCTTCGTTCAGAATGTCGTCCGCATCGTCGGCCTGCTCGCTCGCTTTACCGATCGCGGCGCTCGCCACGCTGATCAGCCCGCGCAGGATCGCCTTGTCCCGCACCATGCGCACGTAGTGGTCGATGCTCGGCCGGTCCGGCACGCCATCCAACAGGCTCGAAATGTAGCCCACATCGCCGATCGCCTGGAGGTCTTTGTTCCGGTCCAGTTCCGCCACCAGCGTAATGTGGTCAATCGGCCGCGACGCCTCCGACAACTCCATCATGCGCGCGTAAATCCGCCGGTGGGCATCCAGCGAAAAGTCCTCCGGCCGCAGATGCTCCGACGCCTCGTAGAAATGATGGTTGTCGAGCAAGATCGCGCCCAGAATGGATCGCTCCGCGTCGATGTTCGCCGGCATGCGTCCGATGTTGCTGTCGATGGTCGCCACGATGTTCAGGTGAGTGCGTTGCATCGTAATCTGTCTTTCGCCTGTGCGTCGCGCGGAAATCCCGGACTAACTGTGAATTTCTCGTGGGACCTTCCGTCGATGCCTCCAAGGCGCCGGCTATGCCAGCGAATAAACCCCATCCATTCGCATTCATACTATGCACGGAGGGCGAATAAAAAGCAAACCAAACGCATCCGCGAGGATTCTTCCAGCCGCGCCCGATTTAGCAGTCAGTCAATCCCGTCAAAAAATTTTCTCCGTGTCTCCGCGCCTCCGCGGTGAAAATTAAGAACCACGCGCGAAACGGCCCTGCTCATCTTCCCGCCGCTGCGGTATTTTGCGGATTCATCTCCATACTTTCGTGTATCGACCTCTGGCGCAAAGCAAGTGACAATGCCCACATGCCTGACTATGGTCTGGACAAACGCGCCGAAGAATCCACGCTCGACCGAAGCCCCAGCGAAGTCGGCAGTCCCAATCCCCAAAGCATCGACGGACCCTTAGTCAACAAGGTCGAAGGCAACGAAGAGTTCGTCAAATGGTGGCAGCGTTGGACCTCTCGCCTTCACCGCATAACGCTGAGAAAAAATCCGCCTTCCAAGCGCATTCGTCGCGGCCAGTCCGACATCCCAACGCCAACTGCGCGCGCCGTCTCCACCGGCTGCGAATTCGAACGTTATCTGTGAGACCTCTCATGCCTCCCCTTTCAAGGGGCTGCGGTCGTTTCTCGGCCATTCGCGCAGACTCTTGAACAAGTGTTCAGGCGCCGCACCGCGATCGGCCCGTCCATCACACTTCTGAGTCGAGTAAGCTGGTAAAGTGATTCCGTTAATCGTACGGACCCATGAGCATCCAGGACGAGCAGGAACTCGCGCATCTGAAATCGGTCGGCCGCATTGTCCGCCAGGTCATCGACGCCATGAAGGCCGAGGTTCGTCCCGGCGTCACCACCCAATACCTCGACCACGTCGGCGCCCGCGTCATGCAGGATAACGGCGCGCAATCCGCTCCCCGCATGGTCTACAAATTTCCCGGAGCCAGCTGCATCAGCCTGAATGACGAAGCCGTCCACGGCATCCCCGGCGATCGCGCGCTCAAGGACGGCGACCTCGTCAAACTCGATGTCACTGTCGAAAAGGATGGCTTCATGGCTGACGCGGCCATCACCGTTCCGGTCGGCGCCGTCAGCGAAAAGGCCGAGCAGTTAATGCAATGCGCCGAGCGCGCCTTTCACAAGGCCATGCTCGTCGCCCGCGCCGGCTTCCGCGTTTTTGAGATTGGCAAAGTCGTCGAGCACGAAGTCCGCAAGTCCGGTTTCGCCGTCATTCGAGAACTCGGCGGCCATGGCATCGGCCGCACCATCCACGAACAGCCCCACGTCCCCAATTATCCCGACCCGCAGGCCCGCCAGATCATGCACGAAGGCCTGGTCATCACCGTCGAGCCCATCATCTCGGCCGGTTCCGGCCGCATCTTCACCGCCAAAGACGGCTGGACCCTCCGCACCACCGATCAATCCCTCTCCGCCCACTTCGAGCACACCCTCGTCATCACCGCCGGCGCTCCCATCCTTCTGACCGCCGAGTGCTGACAGATTCTTGATGCAAATAATTGGGGTGGGTTAATAAGGCAATCGCGCGGGCGCGACCCGGCGGGTGCCAGACTCATCGCGTTCGTTGCGATGCGTGGGCTTTTCCCCGCCGCCTGACTCTCTCGACCGGATCGTCGCACAACCCGTTCTCGCCGTACAGCAGAGAGCCGTGATCTACCGAAAGGGATGGCGTCTTAAGATGCGCGGCGCAGTCTTTTCCAATTTCTAGCAACCTTCGCGCGAGGTCGCCCCGTTTGCCCCGGCCTTGGTTCTTGATCTTCACGCCAATTTCAATGTTCTACCATCCTCCCCCGAATATAGCCCCCAATCGAAGGTCCCTGTCCCCCATCATCCCCCGTTGACCGCCGCCCCGACACAGGGTAAAGTTCAATGCAGGGTTCCAGTCTCCGCCCCCAGCCCTGATCGCAGGCCCAAAATATAGTGCGCGCACTCTACTCCAAACTCGTCTTTCTGATGCTCGTGGCATTTGCCCTCGCCGCGCCCGCCTGGGCCGCCCCAGCGCAGTTCACGAGTCAGCGCCGCATCGGCTTTCTCACCGGCGATCAATGGGAGCCCGCCGTTGCCGCCGACGCCTCCGGCCATGTCTTCGCCCTTTACCCGCACTACGGTAAAGTTCCCGGCTGCGCGGCCTGCCGCATCCCGACCATGCTCCTCGTCGTCAGCGCCGATAACGGCAAGACCTGGCAGCGTCCCCATGTCATGTTCGCCTCCGGCTCCGGCCAATTCGATGCCCAGATCGCCGTCGATCCCGTTGACCGCCGGACTGTCTATGCCGCCTGGCTCGAAAACAAAAAGCGCGAGGTCATGCTCGCCAAGTCCGTCGATTCCGGCGCCACCTGGTCGTTTACCATCGCCGCCCGCAGCGACGAAGAACTCGACAAGCCTGCCCTCGCCGTCCGCGGCCAGAACGTCTATCTCGCTTTCAATCACGAAGAGCAGGTGTGGGTCACCGCCTCGCAAGATGGCGGCCGCAGCTTCACGCCCGCCCGCGTCAATGCCGACAATCGCCCCGGCTGGTCGCTCCTCGGTTCCGCCACCGTCGATCCCGCCGGCAACGCTTATCTCGCCTGGGCTTCTTACTCCAAAGCAGGCGGCGCGCGTGGTTCAGTCAATCTTTTTGTGTCCAAGTCCTCCGACGCCGGCAAAACCTGGTCCTCCAAGTCGCTCGACGTCTCTCCCGCCGCTCCCGGTTGCCAAGAGGAAGAGTGCGGCGAGGCCTACTTAGGCGCGCAAATCGCTCTCGCCTCCGATAGCGACGGCACTCTCTACGCCCTTTGGAGCGCCGGCCACGCCTCCCTCGGCCCGCAGCAAATTTATTTTTCTTCCTCCACCAACGGCGGAGAAAACTGGCTCCCCCGCATCGCCGTCTCGTCCGCCTCGGCTGACACCGAAGACGCATTTCCCGCCATCGTCGCGGGCAATGCCGGCGATGTCCGCATCGCCTGGATGGATTCCCGCAACACTCCCTACTGGAACACCTACTACCGCAGTTCCAGCAACGGCGGCGCTACCTGGACCGACGAATCCCGCGTCTCCACCTACGTTCCCGGCTACTCCTACATCAAGAAAGACGGCTTCCGCTTCCCCTTCGGCGATTACTTCGGAATGGCCATCGATAGCCTCGGCGACACTCACCTCGTCTGGGGCGAAGGCCTGAATTATCAATCTCCCGGCACCATCTGGCACGCCACCGGAAGATAGACCGTACTCATTTTTCCCCGTTTCCGCCGCCGCGCATCCAAATAGTCTGCCCCGTGCCTCTGTCCGCCGCACCGCAACACGCTTTCCGGTCATCTTAACTAATAAGATAAGTGTGCTTTATTGCACAACCAAACCCGTTTTGCAGGGTTAAAAGATATATACCGGCTCAAAAATGGCCGAGAGACTTCCCCCATGCATTGGTTCACCATGGAAGAGATGTAAGAGCAAAGAGGTATGCCGGTTCCGCAACGCGCAGGCGAAGCCTGCTGGAATCGCCGAATATCGAAAGGCTTATAAAATTTCCGGAGGGCGTGATGAATTTTCGCACCACTAGCAATCTCGTATTGAAGTCAACCTTAGTCCTGGCTCTGGCCCTGATGCCGATCTCAGCATTGGCCGCCGAGCAGCACGAATCAAAAGGATCCTCCCAGCACAGCGGCGGAGGCCACGAGGCCCAATCTCATGGCGGTCAGAGTCACGGCGGGCAAGCCCATGCCGCTCCGAGCCACGCCGGCGGCGAGTCTCACGCCGGTCCCAGCCACGCCGCAGGCGGCGCCCACGAAGGCGCAGCACACGCCCCTGCCGCTCGTGAAAATCGCGGCAACGAAGGTCACGCCGCCAGCAGACCACAAAATCGCGGCAACGAAGGCCATGCTGCCAGTTCCCGTCCCGGCGGACCCGCGCGCAACGAAGCGGGCAACGCCTCCCGTCCCGGCAACGCCGGCAATCGCGGTGGCAACGCCGGCGCCAACCGCGGCGGCAACGCCGGCGCCAATCGCGGCGGCAACGCCGGCGCCAATCGTGGCGGCAACGCGGGCGCCAATCGCGGCGGCAATGCAGGCGCCAATCGCGGCGCCAATGCCGGCGCCAACCGCGGCGCCAATGCCGGCGCCAACCGCGGAGCCGCAGTCGGCCACAACGCCGCTGCTCGCACCGTCTCTCTCCACGGCGGGGGCTCGGCCACTCTTCGTCCCAACGGCCAGGTTCGCTCCGTCAACCGCAATGGCATGCACATCAGCAACAACATTCACGGCGGACGCACCGTCATCAGCGAACATAACGGTGTCCGCGTCGTCAACCGTCCCGGAGGCGGCTACGTCCAGCACGCCTACATGAATCGCGGCGGCCACGCCTTCTACTCCCGCACCTTCTACGCCGGCGGCGGCTACCGCACCGGCATTTATCGCGGATACTTCTATCACGGCGCCCAGTATTACGGTTACTATCCCGGCGTCTGGTTCCATCCGGGTTTCTACGGCTGGGGCTTGCATCCCTGGGGCTCGCCCATCGCCTGGGGAATCGGCGTTGGCGGCTGGGGTTGGGGCGGCTCGCCCTGGTGGGGCTACTACGGCGGATGGTGGAATCCCTACCCGGTCTACGCCGGTCCCGCCTTCTGGCTCACCGATTATCTGATCGCGGCCGAACTGCAATCGGCCTACTCCTCGCAATACGACACGGCCGCTGCCGCCGATCAGGCTCCCTATCCTCCCAATCAGGGTGGATCCAACTATTCGGATAACGGCGGTCAGTCCGCAAACTCGCAGGTCACGCTCAGTCCGGAGGTGAAAGAGGCCATCGCCGAAGAGGTGAGGGCTCAGCTTGCCGAGCAGCAGCAGCAGGCGCCCACTCAGGGCGGCGTCACCGATCAGGGCGCGGCCCCGGCTAACTCCACCGATCAAGTGCCCCCGGCCCTCGATCCCGCTCGCCGCACCTTCGTCGTCGACAACGCCATCACCGTTGTCTCCGATGGACAGGACTGCGAGCTCACCGGCGGCGACGTCATCACCCGCCTCACCGATACGCCTGACTCCGACAACAACGTAACCGCCAGCGTCTCCGCCAGCAAACGTGGAGAATGCGGCGCAGGCAAACAGATTGCCGTCTCCGTCGACGACCTGATGGAGATGCACAATCACTTCGAAGAGCAGCTCAACAACGGCCTGAAGGCGCTCGCCGCAAAGCAGGGCACCAACGGAATGCCGGCCGCTCCCGACACTGGCACGGTAGCCTCCGACATCCCCGCTCCGCAACCCGACCAGGACGCTTCCAAAGAACTGTCCGATCAGCAAGCCCAAGCCAACCAGGCCGTGCAGCAGGCCCAGCAAGAAGCCGCTGCGGGAGGCACCGGCCAGGAGTAACTTCGCAAACTAACGAGAAGCAAATTCGAAAAGTAGCTAAGAGTAGATTCGCAAACCACAAACCAATGCGGGCGACCAACCAACCAGGTCGCCCGCATTCGCTTTAACGCCGTTCCGAGTGAAATCTCGTTACAGCAATCATCGGAAGTCCTCCAACCAAACCGCGCCCGTCAGCGACAGGCATCACGATTGGGTGTGATTTGGTGTGGCGTACCGGTGGGTGCCTACCCGACCCCTTTGGAGTGATCGGCGCACACATGGGATGTAAACTCTTTGTCGCGCTGCAACTCGAAGTTGCGCAACATTTCGTCAAAAGACGCGCCTGTGGGCGCACCAGAGGGGTTGAACCGCCAACCACATTCGGAGCAACCAAAACCCCGAAAACGCTCTTGTTCAATCCATACCAGCTTTCGGCTCATGGTCTCTGTCGCTGCCCCCCAACGGGTACCGGCTTGCTGCCAAGGACGAGGCGTTCTGGTTCTTCATCACCGGCTCCCTTCGCAGCGGCTTACTGCTTGATTGCACCAGAAAACCGTTACTCAATCTGGGCGTCACGGATGATGCATAGTGAATAGGCATGAAGGAATGGACGAACCTTACATGCGCGAAGTCGAATGGTCTGTCGGGCATCCTACATACAGGGAAGAGCCTTCTTTGTTCGCACGCCCGATTTCGGGCTCTCGCTTGAAGGGAGCCGCATCGCTTAAGCGTTGGCCATTTTTGTGCGTAGCGATGCTTGCGCGCGTAGCAGCGATAAAGCCAATGTAGGATGCCCTACAGAAGCCAGGGTGGCGGAAACTGTGGACCCTGTATAATTTCGCCGAGTCGTGCGAAAGGAACAGAGTTCCTCTTTCGCACACCACGACGGGTGAGTTCACCCCCGTGTCCGGTGGGCTTTTCGGTTGCGGTTTGTGGCGAACAATGACCTCCAAGTCGTGCAGTCCGGTGAGCGGACGAATGCCGCGGGAAAGCCAGTCGGCAACAAAATACTGCTATCGATCGCCGACAGCGACTACAGTTCACTTCGTCCTCATCTCGAATACGTCCGCTTGCCAAACCATCTAGTCATTCACGAGGCGGGTGGAAAGCTGAAATTTGCCTATTTTCCGAATCGGGGCATGATTTCTCTTGTCGTCGTAATGAAAAATGGAAGAACGGCCGAAGCTGGCATAGTGGGCAATGAGGGTTTCACGGGAACACTGGCGGCTGTTGGCCTGAGCAGGAGCACGCTTCAAGCCGTGATACAAATCGCGGGGGATGGGTTTCGGGTAGAGGTCGGATCTCTGCAAGAGGTTTTGGAGTCCGCTCCACACCTGCAACTGATGTTGAGCCGCTATGCGGCAATTCGGAGTATGCAGGTTGCACAAACAGCCGCATGTAATCGGCTGCACGATATCGAGCAGCGCCTGGCGCGGTGGTTGCTAATGACTCAGGATAGAGTGGATTCAGGGTCGCTGCCCATCACCCATGATTTTCTCGCAACCATGCTGGGGACAGATAGACCTACCGTGAGCTTGGCCGCTGGCGTTTTGCAGAGGAAGAAGATCATCGAGTATACGCGTGGCGCTGTGAAGATCGTGAACCGCAAGAAACTTGAAGACTCCGCCTGCGAGTGCTACGGAGTTATCCGACAGTACGATGCCGAGTTTGGCATGAAATAAGTCCGCGAGTAAAGACTCGGCTCAATTTTGGCGACTCGGAAACGTTGTTGTCGTAATATTCCGTGGGTGTTGAAAAACTCTCTTTCTCGAGAAACAGCCTCAAATTTGAGAATAGAAAATGTCTACCGAAGTCGAGAAAGTCGACTACAGGGCAACCTGACGCAACGCGTTTTTCGCGAATCTCCAAGAAAAAGAGTTTTTCAACAGCCACTTCCGATTACACTCACAACCGACCTGCCTCCTCACCCCAACCACCTCATCCGTATTCCGCACCTGCGCCAGCCGCCGCATCCGCCCGATGCAAGAGAAAGCCGCCCAGACATCGGGCGGCTCGGCTTGCTAGTAACTTCAAACGATCGAGCTCTGTTACTTTTTCACCTTCCCCAGCAGCTTGCCCCACATCGGCCCACGCATGAGCGCATCGCCATCGCCTTTCGCCGGGATGGTACAGGACAGGTAGCCGAAGTTATCGCCTAGATGAAACCCTCAGAAGCGACAACAATGAGCCAGCCATATTTGCCGTGGTACTTGCCGTTCTTGTCTGGCGTGTTGCACTTCAGCGCCTGGAAGAGGACCGCCTGCGCATCCGTGAAAGTTCCGGCATTCAGGTCCAAAATGTTGTCCGCCAAAATCGCGCCAACGCCGACACGATCATACCGGCCGAGCGCGGGATCAGTGGCCGCCCCGCCTATGAGCGTAGCGTTGTAAGTCATGCCGCAACCGCTTAGGTTATCAATGCCCGCAATTGCTCCGTTCGATACCCCAAGCTGTTCATAGTCGCAGTAGAGGTCGCCGTTCGCGTCCGTAAAACCGAAAGTGTAGGTCTGCGCCGAAGCGAAGCAGCAGCCAAGCATCAACAAAGCGAATTCCACGAACATTCTCAATTTCATGAATCGCCTCCTTGGAACCCTTTTTACGTCTGACGCCTCAGCGGGTGCTGCGCCTCAACGGGGGGGAACCGCTCTTCGGAAAGGCGAGAGAATATACGCCCCGAATTCTAGTCCCGTTCGACGGCGGCGCAAAGAGAAATGACGCAGCCATGCTTTGTCAATGTCCGTGCACTTGGCCCATGCGCTTGCGGATGGACTCGCGGTGTTTGACGATAAATCCGTCACACTCACACCCTACCTGCTCCCTCACCCCAGCCCCGTCACCACCTCATCCGTCTTCCGCACCCGCGCCAGCCGCGGAAAAATCCTCTCCATCGCGAACCGGTGCGCCTCCGTGCCCATGCTGCTCGCGCACGCATCCTCCACCACCACAAACGCAAACCCCAGCCCCGTGCCCTGCCGCGCCGTCGACTCGACGCCCATGTTCGTCGAAATCCCTCCGAGCACAACCGTTTCCACCCCGCGCGCTCTCAGCTTCTGCTCCAGTTCCGTCCCCGCAAACGCGCCCCAATGCCGCTTCGTAATCAGCAGGTCGCCCGCCCCGAACCCAGCCCCCTCCGCAATCTCCGACGCCTCAGCCGGCGGCGCCGCCGCATTCGGAGCGCGTACAGGCTCATCCACCGGTAGCCTCAAAAAATTCCCCATATCCACACGCACATAAACCACCGCAGCCCCGCGCGTCCGGAACGCCTCCGCCAGCCGCTTGCCCTTCCTCATCACCTCAGCCGCCGAGTAAGGCTCCGTTGCCCTCCCCACAATTCCATTCTGCAAATCGATCAGCACCAGCGCCGTCTTCCCAGCATCCAGCTTCAAAGAATCCATAACTCTCCCAAAAAGCAAGGCCAAAACCGTCTCTGAGATTCCCACGAACTTTACCCAGGTGCCCGCCAGAAGAATTTCTTCACGACCAGCCCAAAGATTTCCTCTGCGTACTCAGCGTCCTCTGCGATTAAGGTTCTAATGCCGCAAATGTAAAACTGACAACTGACTACCACCCCTGTCCCCCCGCCCCAATAATCTGCCGCAGCCATTCCGGCGACCGGTCCCGCGCCTTCCCCTTCTCCGCTTTCAGCGTCGCCTTCGCCTCTTCCACACTCCCGCCAATCCCAAATAAAAAATCCGTCCCCTCCACCATCTGCAATCGCCCGTCCGCATACATCTCCGCCGCTCTCTGAAAAATCTCCCGGCCCCGGCTAAGTTTGGCCTCCAACTCCTCGCGCGAATCTCCCTTGCACAAAAACTCGTCGCCCTGCGAGTGATAAACCTCCAGCCCCAACCCGGTCAGTATCTTCGCCAGTTTTTGCAGCAGCACATCGCCCGCGATCCGCCCAAAATATTGATTAAAGGTCTTCATCAGTTCCACGTTCGCCGCCGCCACGAATGCGCTCACCCTGTCCTCGTCAAATGCCCGCCAGTTCGGCAACCCGGTCACCGGCGAAGTCAAAATCACATGCTCGGCCGCCGGCGCAACCTCCACCGCCGGCTGCACCGCCGTGTGCGCCGAGATGATCGCCGTCGCCTCCTCCACCGTCGCCGCCAGGCCCCTCTTCACCATGAACGCCGCCAAAAATCCAGCCGAGCGCGAGATCCCGTGCTTGCAGTGAACCAGAATCCGCTCCCCATTCTCCGTCTGCTCCTGCAACCACGCGACCGCCTCGCGCAGATGCTCGGGAGAAATCCGTCCCGTATCCGGCGCTGGAATCCACTTATATTTTTTCCCCGCATGCTCCGCCGACTGGTCCCGCCCCGGCGGCTTGTAAGCATCCGGCCCCCGCACATTCAAAATCGCAGTAATCCCCTCCGGGTTCCGACGCACCAACTCATCCGCGTCCTTCTGACTCCCCAACCACAAATTGTTCACGATGTGATGCATGAACGAAAGGTTTGCAAACGCCAATTTCAAACCGCAGAACTCACGACTCCGTCACCAATCCCCCCGTCAACTCGCTGATCTTCGCAATCCGGTGCTCCCGGCAATACTCCGTCAACTCTTCCACCAGCTTCTCCGTCGCCACCGGATCGAAATAGCTCGCGGTGCCCACCTGCACCGCGCTCGCGCCCGCCAGCATGAACTCGATCACGTCCACCGGCGTCACGATTCCGCCCATGCCAATCACCGGAATTTTGACCGCCCGGGCCGCGTCATACACCATGCGCAGCGCGATCGGTTTAATCGCCGGCCCCGAGAGTCCCGCCGTCACATTCGCAATTCGCGGGCGCCGCGTCTCCGCATCGATCGCCATCGCCAAAAAAGTATTCACCAGCGAAATCGCATCCGCCCCGGCCTCCTCCGCCACATGCGCCATCAGCGCAATCGAAGTCACGTTCGGCGAAAGTTTCACGATCAGCGGCCGCGCCGCCGCCCGCTTCGCCGTCCGTACCAGTTCGTCGAGCACCAGCGGATCGCTGCCAAACTGAATTCCTCCATGCGCCGTGTTCGGGCACGAAACGTTCAGTTCATACGCCGCAATTCCTTCGCCCTCGTTCAAAATTTCAATCGTTCGCACGTAGTCCGCGCGCGTGTAACCGAACACATTCGCAAAAACCACGACGTCTTTTTTCTCCCGCAGCGCCGGTAACTTCTCGCTCAAAAACGCGCGTGCTCCAATGTTCTGCAGCCCGATGGCATTCAGCATTCCCGCCGCAGTTTCGTAAAGTCGCGGCGGCGGATTTCCCGTCATCGGCTCGACCGAAAGCCCTTTCACCACGAGCCCTCCGAGCCGATTGAGATGCACAATGTCTTCGAACTCGATCCCGTATCCGAACGTTCCAGAAGCCGCGATAATCGGGTTCTTCAGCGCGATGTTGCCGATGCGAACGCGCAAATCGGGATTGCCGGAAACATTCGCCGCCAGCTTTTCGTCGGCATTTTGGGAGGAAGATGCGCTCATCGCGGCTAGTGTACAGGAAGCAAGTCGCGGCGGGCGAACCTCCCGCAAAGCCGCGTCGCCGCGAGCCGAGCGTGAAGCGCGTGCATCCAACCCTGCATTTCAGCTAAAGTTAATGCGTAATGCTCGACCTTAATTTCGTTCGCGATAATCTCCCCCTCGTCGAAGAGAAACTCCGCCAGCGCGGAATGAATCCCTCCGAGGTCTTGAAGGATTTCCAGGCCATTGATTCCGAGCGCCGTCACGCGATTACGCAAATGGAGACGCTCAAAGCCCGTCGCAATCAGGCCTCGGACGAAATCGCCCGCCTCAAGAAGAACAAGGAAGATGCTTCCGCTCATATTCAGGCGACCAAAGACCTGCGCGAGCAGATTCAGGAGCTGGAGAAAAAGTCTGCCGACGCGGACGCGCGCCTGCGCGAAATCCTGACCTCTCTTCCGAATCTTCCGCACGATGGCGTTCCCGTCGGCAAGAGCGAAGCTGACAACGTCGAAGTTCGCCGCTGGGGTTCTGAGCCCGCCTTCGATTTCAAGCCCAAACCGCATTGGGAACTTGGCGAGCACCTCGGCGTTCTCGATCTTGAGCGCGCCGCCAAACTTACAGGCGCGCGTTTCGCCGTTTATTGGGCGCTCGGCGCGCGCCTCGAGCGCGCCCTCGCCAACTTCATGCTCGACCTGCACACGCGCGAGCACGGCTACACCGAAGTTCTTCCGCCCTTCATGGTCAACTCCGATTCGATGTATGGCACCGGTCAGTTGCCGAAGTTCGCGCAGGATCTATTCCGCGTCCCGCACGGCGAGAAGGATCTGTGGCTTATTCCAACCGCCGAAGTTCCCGTAACCAATCTCTATCGCGACGAAGTCCTGGACGCCGCCAAACTCCCCGTCTGCCTCACCGCCTACACGCCCTGTTTCCGCAGTGAAGCCGGTTCGTACGGCAAAGATGTGCGCGGCATCATCCGCCAGCATCAGTTCCAGAAAGTAGAACTGGTCAAGTTCTCGCGCCCGGAAGCTTCCTACGACGAGCTCGAAAAGCTTACCCACAACGCCGAAACCGTACTCCAGCGGCTCGGCCTTCACTATCGCGTGATGACGCTCTGCACGGCCGACATCGGATTTTCTTCCGCCAAGACCTACGACATTGAAGTCTGGCTTCCGGGCCAAAACGTCTTCCGCGAAATCTCCTCCTGCTCCAACTTCGAAGCCTTCCAGGCGCGCCGCGCTAACATTCGCTACCGCCCCGAAGGCAAGAGCAAGACCGAATTCGTCCACACGCTAAACGGCAGCGGCCTCGCAGTCGGCCGCACCTGGGTTGCGGTCGTCGAAAACTACCAGCAGGCCGACGGCAGCGTTCTCATTCCCGACGCCTTGCAACCCTACATGGGTACCGACCGCATCACACCAAGGAGCCTATGAATCTCAGCCTCGGCGAACCTGAGCCTCGGAACGCGCCTCGTCGCGCATTTGCTATCCCATGAATTCCAAAATAAACTTGCAGTCCGAATCGACTTTCGCGGTTCCCGATGTTCCCGTCTCCCCCATGAGCGCGATCTGGCGCACAATTCGTGGATACATTCTGTGGTCGTATGAGCGCGGCAGCCTGCACTACGACATCATGGTGACGCTCATCCTGTTGTTCGTTTTTCTCTCCCCTCGCCTCATCAACTTCAAAGACAAGCCCGTGGAGCGCAATCCCAACTCGAGCGGTGTGCTCGTCATTCCCGACAAGCAAGGCGGATTCATCTACCAGATCCCCGCATCCGCCGTGAATTCCGCCGCTGGCGCGGACATCCGCGAACAGCTTGAGCGAATCATAGAACCCATCGCGGGGGCCGTAAGCATTCGGAAGTATGAGGCCGTCGACGACGCCAAAGGGCACGTTCAGAGCTACAAAGTCTGGGCTGACAAAGAGTGAACCATTCCAGCAGATCAACGATGATTCATCGCGAAACATTTCCGCAGATTCACGCGCTCCTCGTTATAGCTTGTGCGTGCTTGCTTTTCTCCGCCACTGTGCGCTCGCAGCAATCCGATTCCGGCGCTCTCGAACGCATCCTCAACGAGATGGATGCCGCAGCCAAGACCTTCCACACGGCGCAGGCCAATCTCACCAGCGATCAATACACAAAAGTCGTCGATGACACCGAGACGCAGAAGGGAAAGGTGTACTTCGAGCGTCGCGGCACCGAAGTCGACATGGCCGCCGACATTACCTCTCCCGACAAGCAAACCGCGATCTATGCCAACGGAAAGGCGCAGATCTACAACCCGAAAATAGACCAGGTGAACGAATATCAGCCCGGCAAAAGCCGCGCCCAAGTCGAAGCGTTTCTGCTGCTGGGCTTTGGCGGCAGCGGCCACGCCTTGCTCGCCACCTACCAGGTCAAGTACCTGGGAACGGAATCGATCAACGGGGTCAACGCCGCCAAACTCGAACTCACGCCCAAGTCCGCGCAACTGCAAAATAACATCGCCCGGATTATTCTGTGGATCGATCCCGCCCGCGGCGTTTCCGTTCAGCAGCAGATGTTTTTTCCCGGCGGCGATTACCGCCTCGCCAAGTACTCCGACATTCAAATCAACCAGAAACTGCCCGAAAGCGCCTTTAAGCTGAAAACCACCGGAAAAACCAAGTTCGTTTCACCCCAGCAATAGGCAAAAATCTGTACTTAACTCAAAGAACAGGAACCAGCAGAATCAAGCTGAAAATCTCTCTCCTCGGCGATATACTGCAGTCCAGTCCTCAGAAAGTTGAGTGAGAATGGCCAGAGTTTTTACGATTCCTGTTCCTCCGGATTTGTCCCGCAAAAAGCGTGAGCGAACTTCCGATCCGCGCTACGTTGACGGGCAGAAGACGTTGGTCGAGGCGATGAAATATCTCGCGCAATCCGACCCAGTGGCCAATCGCGCCGCCATCGAACTGCTCTCCGAACACGTCCGTACGCGTTTTCGTATGAGCGACTCTCCCCTGACGGACGGTTTGCCTACCTAAGCTTCATTCCTCTCGCGCCCGCTGCCTTGCCCCCGGCGAAGAGGCCGCAAACCGCCGCTGCCGCGAGCGCAATCACCACCGGGTAACACTCCAGCATGTAGCGGGGCTCCGGATTCTCAACCGTTCCCAGGAACGCCGAGCGCAGCAGCAAAAATCCGGCCAGCAGGCCCGCATACCGCAACTCGCCGCGCCCACGAATCAGCGCCAGCGCAGCCGCACCTGCATACAACAGATTGAGCAGCCCATAACTCACCGCTGCGGCCGATCCCCACGGCTCGTCATTAAACTGCCACCATCGCGGATCAGCCGGAAGAAGCTCGGTTCGAGGCCGCAACCACATGTCCGCGACCCGCAAAAGGGGCAATTCGATGTAACACCGTAACGGATGCGCCTGAATGTTCTCTGCTGCGATCTCGCGGAAGCGTGCATCCAGTTCCGGTGTCAACTGTTGCGTTTCGTTGTACTCCGCAATCAGAGCCAGCGTCTCATCCTTTGCCGTATCGAGCGCCCGTGCCGGCAGTTTCGTCGCGTCGATCTTGTCTCCGGGTACATTCCAGTAAATTTCTTCGACCGACGTGTAGTCCTCCATCCAAGTGCTCACCCAGCGATTAAAGCCGCGCGGATCGACCTCATCCGCGTCCGTCGCATAGCGCGGCGCCAGCGGCTGAAAGCGATGCAGCGTTTTGAAATTCCGAATTGTCCACGGAACCAGCGGCCCCAGCGCAAAAACAGAAACCGTGACCCCCGCCAGCAAAATGAAACGAACGCGGTCTCGATCCGCCCGACATCTCCAAATCAAAATCACCAAATAAAGACCGGCCGCAGCCAGCAGAATCCCGCCATCCGGCCGGACCAGGATGCACGCGCCAATCGCGGCTCCGGTGGCCGCCCACAAGCCCGCACCGCTCCTTCGCCGAGCGGAAACGGCTTCGCCGCACACAACCTCGGCCCCCGCATTCATCCGCCCCCGCGCCGCCACTGCGCAGTCCAACGCCAATGCCGTGAAAAAAATCTCCACCGTCTCGCTCAGTACGGCCGCCGCGTAACTCGCCAGAAACGGACAGAGCGCGGCCAACAAAAATCCAACTCTTCCTGCCCATCGCCTCGAACTGATCCGCCTCGCCAGGTCCGCGATGAGCAGGCACGTGGTCAGATCGGCCAGAATCTGCATAACCAGCACAGCCCGAATTTTTCCCGTCCCAAAAACCCCAAAAATCGCCGCCAGGAATGCCGGGTATCCCGGCAAACGCGTGTCGCCCGGCACCACCTGGCCGCTATCGGTTTGCCCATACACTCCGTGCTGCAACCAGTTCGTTGCCAGGTCCATGTAGACCCGCGAGTCGTCCGTCACCACCGGAAAATAAATGAGGAAAAACAGCCGAAGCGCCAAACCAGCCAGCGCGATCCCGATAAAAAATCCGCGATGATCCCGGAGCATGTGCAGCACGATGGAAATATACGCGAATCGCTCAATCATCGGGTGATCCGGCCATCGGCTCATCGAGAGATCGGACAAAGAAAGATCGGACAACGCTCCGGCCTCCATCTTCAGGATGACTCTCTCAATTGCTTACCCGACGGCTCAATCACCCGATGACCCGATCTCCCGATGACCCGATCCAGTTTGACCCCCCGCCCCGTGGCCCTTAGGATGAGAGACGACCCGATGGCCAAGCAGATTTTTCACGACCCCTTGCAAGCGCGCTGGAGGCGCATTCGCCGCATATTCGACGCGGCTGCCATCTTGCTCTCGCTCCTCATCGTTTTTTTCCTCTACAGCGCATTGCAAAGCGAGCCGCTCCCCGATCTTTCCTTCAGCGTGGAAAAGCGTCCCTACCACGCTCTCACCGAGGGCGAAAAAGAAAGGGCCCGCGAGAAGCGTCGCCTCTCCACCTTGGCCCGCGTCGGCCATCGTCGAAAATCCCGCAAGGCGCCGTCGCAAATTGTTCTCAACTCCGAAGAAGGAGTTCGCGCCGCATTCTACGTTCCCTGGGATCCCGCCAGCTTCTCTTCCTTGCGCGAGTACGCGCGCCAGATCGACTTACTTTTTCCTACCTGGCTCCAGGTCCTCACTCCCGACGGCCACCTCCAGGCGTCCGACCCCGACACAAACACTATGTTCGACGTGATTCAGAACCACGCCGTTCATCCCGTCGACAGTCAGGTCATGCCCTTTCTTAAAACGGAAGACACCAACATGGAAGTCTTTCCCGTGATCCAGAATTTCGATGGCACCGATTTTGTCCCCGACGTTGCTGACTTCCTCGTCGATCCCGCCGCCCGCGCCCGCTTTCGCAGTGAGCTCGATCTTTTTCTTGCCTCCGACCGCTATCACGGATTGATGATCGACTTCGAATCGTTCCCCAAAAGGGGGCAGCCGGGATACGTCTCGCTCCTCGGTGAACTTTCGTCTGACCTGCACGCCAAGGGGATGAAGCTCTACGTTAGCGTCCAGGTCCGCAATTCTGATTTCGATTATGCCGCCATCTCCGCCGCCGTCGATGGCGTCGTCATCATGAACTACGACGAACATTTTCCCGGCGGCAAGCCCGGTCCCGTTGCCTCCCAGGATTGGTTCACCGACAACCTGAATGCCGCAATCAAAGAAATCCCCAAAGAAAAACTCATTTGCGCCATCGGCAATTATGGCTATGACTGGGTCGAACGCGACAAGAAAGGCAAACTGCCCCCCGGCCAGTCCGACCACAGCGTCTCCGTGCAGGAGGCCTGGATCGGTTCGCGCGACTCGGAAGAAGATATCGATTACGACAGCGACGCTCTCAATCCGCATTTCAGCTATCTCGACGAGGACAATCTCCACCACTACGTCTGGTTCCTTGATGCTGTCACCGCTCTCAACCAGATGCGCGCCGCCCAGACCGTCGGCATTCAGACTTTCGTCCTCTGGCGGCTGGGCTCGGAAGACCGTGCCCTGTGGCGCGTTTGGGATGTGCCCGGCGAAGCCAACGCTCCCGATCGCCTCAAAGATGTTCCTCCCGGCCAGGACGTCGACATGGAAGGCGATGGCGAAATCCTCCACATCGAGGCCAAGCCCACCGACGGCGAGCGCGATATCTCCATCGACAAGGACACTAGCCTCATCGACGACGAGACGTTCAAAAGCCTGCCCGAACCATATCGCGTCGCCCGCTACGGCGCCAGCAAAAATAAGCTGGCCATCACCTTCGACGACGGCCCCGACCCCGAGTGGACCCCGAAAATTCTCGACATCCTCAAGCGCGAGCACGTCCCCGGCGCATTTTTCCTGATTGGAATTCAGTCCGAAAAGTTCGGCAGCATAACCCGGCGTATCTATCGTGAAGGCCACGAGATCGGCAACCACACCTTCACCCACCCTGACATCAGTTCCATCGGCTCGCGTTACATGAAGGTCGAACTCAACCTCACCGAGCAACTGTTCGCCAGCCAGCTCGGTATTCGCACCATCATGTTCCGCCCGCCCTATTCGGTCGACGCCGAGCCCGACACCGAAGATCAAGTCCGCCCGCTCGAACTTACCCAGAGCATGGGCTACATCACCATCGGCAACAAGCTCGATACCAAAGACTGGTTCGACCTGCCGCCGTTCACGCCCCAACAGATCGCGGCCGAGGTGCTCGATCACCTCCCGCCCTGCAAGCCCAACGACCAGATGCGCTGCGGCAACATCGTTCTGCTGCACGATGGCGGCGGCAACCGCGAGCGCACCGTGCTCGCCCTCCCGCTCATCATTGAAGGCGCTCGCGCCCGCGGCTTCCAGTTCGTGCCCGTTCATGAACTCATGGGCAAAAGCAAAGCCGAGGTCATGCCCCCTTTGCCCGCCAACGAATTCTGGGCCTCGCGCCTGAACTGGATCAGCTTCTGGCTTTTCGGTTCGACCATCACCGCCATCACCGTTATCTTTTTCCTCGGCGACATCCTGATGACCGGCCGCCTCGTCTCCATCGGTATCCTCGCCATTTACGATCGCCTTCGCTCCCACGTTTACGGCACTCCCGCTGAAATCGCCGCCTATCGCCCGAAGGTCGCCGTGCTCATTCCCGCCTACAACGAAGACAAGGTCATCGAACGCACCGTGCAGGGCGCTCTCGATTCCGATTACCCCAACATCCGTGTCATCGTCATCGATGACGGCTCCAAAGATCGCACGCTCGAAGTCGTCCGCCGCGCCTTCGCCGCCGAAGAAGCCGCCGGCAAAGTCATCATCCTTACTAAGCCCAACGGCGGCAAAGCCGAGGCCCTCAACTATGGCCTCGAGCACATCGGTGACGCCGAGCTGTTCGTCGGCATCGACGCCGACACCATCATTGCCCCCGACGCCATTACCCGCATGGTTCCACACTTCCTCAATCCCAGAGTCGGCGCCATCGCGGGCAACGCCAAAGTCGGCAACCGCGTCAACCTTTGGACGCGCTGGCAAGCCCTCGAATACATCACCAGCCAGAACTTCGAACGCCGCGCTCTCAACACGCTCGGAGCCGTCAGCGTCGTTCCCGGTGCCATCGGCGCCTGGCGCGTCTCCGCCGTACGCGAGGCCGGCGGCTATCACATCGATACCGTCGCCGAGGACGCCGATCTCACCATGGCCCTCCTGCGCAACGGCCACCGCGTCGAATACGAAGACATGGCGCTCGCCTTCACCGAGGCCCCCACCAGTGCCAATGCCTTAATGCGTCAGCGCTTCCGCTGGTCTTTCGGAATTCTTCAGGCCGTCTGGAAGCATCGCGGTGTTTTCGCCCGCAAAGGCGCTCTCGGTTTCGTCGCGCTCCCCAACATCCTCATCTTTCAAATCCTGCTGCCGCTGGTCTCGCCCTTCATCGACGTGATGTTCGTCGTCGGTACGATCTGGTACTTCGTACAGAAGTACTTTCACCCCGACTCCACCGACCCCGCCGACTTCCAGCGCCTCCTCGTGTTTTTCGTTGCGTTCCTTGTGATCGACTTCATCGCCTCGGCGATTGCCTTCGCCCTCGAGCGCCGCCAGCCCGAAGCCCGCGAAGACGGCTGGCTCCTAAGCCAGGTCTGGCTGCAACGCTTCGCCTACCGCCAACTCTTCTCCCTCGTCCTCTTCCGCACACTGAAACGAGCAATTACCGGCCGCCCCTTCGCCTGGGACAAGTTAGACCGCACCGCCGCCGTAAAGTACGTCCCAGCTGAACGCCGCGACTCGGTCAAAATAGGGTAGCGCCGGCGTCCCGCCGGCATTGAAACCCACCGCCGCGTCAAAATTCTCGGGCTCTCTAACGATTACCTAATGCGAGTACTATGAGGATATCTGGATGACTAAGTGGACCAAAACCCGCCGCGACCCCGGACTCACCTACTGCGATCCCGAAGAAGCGGCAAAACTCCGCCGTGACGTTCAGCGGGTGAAAGAGCTGGTAAGGCGGGGCCTTGATGCGGAACCGGAATACGTGGAACTCATCAACAAGTTGGATCCGAAAATGACTATGGAGAGACGGAAAGAATTGATTATTGATGATCACATAATATAGTGACGTTTTCCCGATTCTATGTTATCGTTCGGGAATGGGAAACCCAGCAGGAGTACGACGAGACTTTACTGCACTGGAGCGGAGGCGTTTGCGAGCGGCCAGGT
>PLHW01000061.1 GCA_003139095.1 Acidobacteriaceae bacterium | reverse complement strand
CGAAAAAGCACTAGCGTCATCCAGGCACAATCCCCAGAAATGTCGTTAATTGCCTCCAGACGATGGCGCTTCTTCGCGCGTTAGCCGCCTACGATGAGAGCACTCTCATCAGGCCCGAAATGTCTTCCGGGCTGTTGTGAAGGTGGGGGCTAATACGGAGATTACCCTCGCGCACTGCCACGTCAAATCCAGCGATGGAAAGGCGTTCCTGCCATATTCCAGCCTTTTGGGGCTTTCGCGGGCGCATTACTATTAAAGTGGATCGCTCTGGTTCCCCACGAGGGCTGATCAGCTCGAAGCGGTCTTCATCCAGATTCTGGAGGAATTGAGTGACTAAGTGCTGATCGTAACGGGTGACACTTTGAGGTTTAGCCTGCAGAAGGTATTCGATTGCTGCTGTCCAGGGCATGAAGTTGAAGAAGTTTGCGGTGCAGAATATGTCCCACGCGCGTGCGCCGAGATCAGTGCGCAGCGAGTAGTCCCGCATCCTGCTGAGAGGCTTTCCCGCTTGCATCGCGAGCCAGTAAGCGTGCTGAGGCGTTAATGACTCCCGCAGTGCTGGACTTAGCCAAGTGAAGCCTGTTGCATAGGGTCCGCACAACCACTTGAAACCGCAGCAGGTGACCGCATCGACCGCCAAAACTTGCAGGTCGAGCACGCGAGCCCCCAATCTGGTCAACGAAGCCCGCTTCGGGTTCAGCCGCATCCGCGGCATCTCCACGCCACAGGAGCCCTTTACCAATTCGCAATTCGGCATCACCAATCCACTTGCGGCGCAGTATCCCGGCATGTCAACGATTTCGGTCGATGGGCTGTTCACGATCGGCTCTTCGCCGCTTGCCGACGAGAAATCCGTGACCCAAACCTGGCTGGGACAAGATACGGTGTCGTTCACAGCGGGCCGTCACTTCCTGCGCTTTGGAGGCGACTTCCGGCGCTACGATATCGACTTCTACTTCCACGCCTTCTCGCGCGGCGAAATCATCTTCGACAACTTTCAGGATTTCCTGGCGGGCGGCGGCATCTTCGATCCCGGTCTCGGCCTGTTTAATTTCACTACTTCGCTGCTCGGCGCCGGCGTTCCCGATCGCGGCTTCCGCGCCAGCGATGGCGGTTTCTTCGTGCAGGATGATATTCACGTCGCGCCCAGTCTGACCGTGAATGCCGGCCTGCGCGTGGACCACTTTGGCGGATACAGCGAGATTCGCGGGCGCTTCTCGTCCTTCGATCCTGTCGCCTTCGCCAAGAACACTCAGCCCTGTTCGTTAATCCCGCCCTATGCTCCATGCCCGGACGGCTTCGGCCTCGGTTCCACGGGAAGTCAACTGAATCCGAGCAAATTCGGCGTCTCTCCGCGCATTGGCTTTGCATGGAGCCCGCATCGGAATAACGATATGTCCATCCGCGGCGGCTTCGGAATGTACCACGACCGCTTCTCCTCGCGTTTTGCCAATCTCCAGGTTTTCAACTTTCCTTACGACACGGTCGCGGCTGGCGCGTTTACGTTCTTCCCGGGCCTGAATTTCTTCGCCAATCCGTTCCCCAATCTTGCGGGCGTCAGTTTCCCCTTGCCCTCGCAAGCGCCTTCTCCAATTCCGCTCACGTTTGATGGCGCGGTGATTGGTTACAACCCGATCAACGGATTCTTTGCCGCCCCGAACATGCGCATTCCCTACACATTCGATTACAACCTCGACGTGCAATATTCGTTCGCGAAGAGCTGGCTCATGGATATTGGTTATGTCGGCAATCACGGCAACCATCTCATCAATCTCTACAATTTCAATCAGGGTACACAACCGTCCACCGCTCCTTACACGTACGCAACGTTCCCGACCGGTGGCTTTTCCAACAACAAAGCTCTTTTCGGATTCGATCAGGTCCAGACCGAAGCCGAATCGAGCTACAACGCTTTGCAGACCAGCCTGACGAAGCGCTTTAGCCACGGCCTCCAGTTCCTCGCTTCTTATACCTGGTCGCATTCCATCGACAACGCCTCCGGTGATAACCAGGTCGGCGCGGAGAGCGAACTCGCTCCGCTTCCGGGCAACCAGCAGGACCTGCGCACGCAGTTTGGGAGTTCGGATTTCGACCGCAAACATCGTTTTGTCTTCAGCGGCGTGTATGACGTGCCCAATCTGTATAAGGGTTCGGCGGGTTTTGCGAAGTCGCTGGCCAACGATTGGGAGACCAACGGAATCGTCTCCCTACAAACCGGTCTGCCATTTACTGTTGTCTGCGGCAACGGCTCGGATTTGAACAATCGCGCAGATCTTGTCGCCGGAGTGCCGGTAGTCAACTCTTCGGGGTCAACGGTCTCGCGCCTGAATGACTATTTCAATGCCGCCGCGTTCGGCGCGTGTTCCGACTTGAATAATGTTCTGCCCTTCGGCACGTCGCCCCGCAACTTCCTGCGCGGCCCCGGCCAGAAAAATGTCGATTTCAGCGTGGTCAAATTCTTCCCCGTTTCGGAGAGATCGAAAGTGGAATTCCGCGCCGAATTCTTCAACATCTTTAACCTCGTGAACTTCGCGCAGCCAAACAGCAACGCATTCGTGCCTGAGACTCTGGGAAAAATCACGGCCACCAGTGCCGGGCCGCGCATTATTCAGTTCGCTCTGAAATACAGCTTTTGAGCGATGACGGGAGTGTGCAATTGGGCGGAGTAGCGCTTTCGCGCCGATAGAGCATTCAATCATTACGGCCTTAGCCGCCGAAGGCGCGAATGCCATGAAATGGGGTCTTATGCGATTGAAAGAGAAAGTCGCGCTGATTACCGGCGGTCTTAATGGGCTGGGCCGCGAAGCGGCACTCGTCTTCGCGGCTCACGGCGCGCGCGTTGCTGTCTGCGATCTCGCGCCAGAGGGAAATGAAGTCACCGAGGCTATCGCGGCCGAGGGCGCGGAAGCACATTACGTTTCCTGCGACGTCTCGAACTTCGATGCCGTGGGTGCCATGGTTGCCTCCGTGCTCGAACACTTCGGCGCCATCGACATCCTCATCAACAACGCCGGCATTACCCGCGACGCCACTTTAATGAAGATGACGCTCGAGCAGTGGAATCAGGTCATCGGCGTCAACCTCACGGGAGTTTTCAATTGCACGCGGCAAGTCGCGCCGCACATGGTGGAACGTGGCCGCGGCAAAATCATCAACACCTCGTCGATCGTTGGCCTGTTCGGAAACTTCGGGCAGACCAATTACGCCGCGACCAAAGCCGGCATCATCGGTATGACCAAAACCTGGGCTCGCGAACTTGGCCCCAAGGGCGTGACCGTGAACGCCGTCGCGCCCGGGTTCATTGCCACGGAGATGGTCAAGAAGATGCCGGAGAAGGTTTTGCAGGCGATGCGCGACAAAACGCCCGTGCGGCGACTCGGCGAACCGCGCGATGTAGCGAACGCTTACTTATTTCTGGCGTCCAACGAGGCGGACTTCATCAACGGTGCCGTCCTGAGCGTCGATGGCGGCTTGACGCTATAAGCTCGACGGCGGGCGGACTATTCGAACTCATAGGAGCGTCACTGGATCAACGGCGCCCACGCGAAGGAACTTATCATGTCCCGTTACGCAACCATCGTCGCAACCGGCAGCTACCTCCCGGAAATCGAAATCTCGAACGACAAACTCCGCCAGGAATTTGCCCACCTCCCCGACACCATCGATAAGCTGGAAGCGGCCACCGGAATCCGCAAACGCTGGTATGTGCCCGACAACTGGGCCACCTCGGACGTCGCTCTCCCAGCCGCCCGCCAGGCGCTGGAGCGCGCCGGCCGCAAGCCCGAAGACCTCGACCTCATCATCCTCGGTACGGATTCGCCCGACTTTATCACTCCCGCCACCAGCGTCGTTCTCCAGCACAAGCTCGGCGCAAAAAATGCCGGCTCTTTCGATGTCGGCTGCGCCTGCGCTTCTTTCCCCACCGGCCTCGCCGCCGCCGCCGGTCTTATCGCCGCCAATCCAGCCCTGAAAACCGTTCTGGTCGTCGGCGCCTACATGATGCACCGCCTCACCAATCCAAAAGATCCCACCATCTTTTTTTACGGCGATGGAGCAGGCGCCGCCGTGCTTGAACCCGCCGCCAAGCCCGGCTTCATCGTCTCCGCCATGCAGGCCGATGGCTCCTACCATCGGAACTGGGGAATCTACGCGGGAGGCACCGCCGAACCTGCCACCGAGGAGGCGGTGCGCGCCGGCCGCACCAGCGTCCGCTTCATCGACCGCTATCCGCCCGAAATCAACGAGCAGGGCTGGCCCGCGCTGGTTCGCCGCCTCGCCAAAGACGGTCAATTCGCGCTCTCCGACGTCGACCTCTTCATCTTCACCCAGGTTCGCAAGTCGACCATTGAACTCGTGATGAAAGATCTCGGTCAGCCCTTCGAGCGCACGCACACGATCATGGAAGAATTCGGATACACCGGGTCCGCCTGCACCGCCATGGCGCTGCACGATGCGATTCTCAAAGGCAAGCTGCACTCGGGCGGATTAGTCGTCATCGTCGGCTCCGGCGTAGGCTATAACCAGGCTGGCGTGGCTTTTCGCATGCCGTAGGCCATGCCGTCGAGTTGCAGGACCAAGCTGTCGCTTTCGCGCGTGTGGGCGGAATTTGTTGCCAACACGGTAATCGTCAAAACCTCAATAAACTCCATGCTTCACGGCGACATCCTCGGCGAACGCGCCCGCATCAGCCCCGAAAAAACGGCACTGATCTGCGTCTCCACCAGGCAGCGGCTTACCTACCGGGAGCTAAACCAGCGCGCCATCCAATGCGCTCATCTTTGGCTCAGTCATTGCGGCTTGCAGAAGGGAGATCGTGTCGCCATCCTCGCCAAGAATCGCCTCGAATTTCTCGACGCCTTCTTCGCCGCCGCCAAATCCGGAATCATCCTCGTGCCGCTCAACGTGCGCCTCACCCCGGCCGAATTGAGCCTCATCCTGAAAAGCAGCGGCGCAACCGCGCTGCTCTACGACGGCGAACTGGCCGCGAATGTCCTTCACCTTAAGATCGATCCCGCCATATCACAACAAGTTACGCACTGGATTGCGCTCGACCCTCCGGCGGATTCCTCCGAACTCGACTACGCCAGACTGCGAACAACGTTCCCCACCGACTGGGACCGTCCGCACTGCGATGCCGAAGACATTTACTGTCTGCTCTACACCAGCGGCACGACCGGCAAACCCAAAGGTGTAATGATCCCGCACCGCATGATTGCCTGGAACGGCTACAACACGGCTATTAACTGGCAACTCCGCGACTCCGACATCAGCCCCGTCTTCACGCCGCTCTATCACGCCGGTGGCTTGGCGGCATTCCTTGTGCCCATCGTCGCCGCCGGAGGCGTCAGCGTCCTCCATCGCGACTTTGACGCCAGCGAAGTCTGGCGCACGCTCGAGCGCGAAAAATGCACCGTCATGCTCGGCGTTCCCACCATCTACAAAATGCTCCTCGACGCGCCCGAAGCCGCCAGCGCCAACCTCACCAGCATCCGCTGGTTCATCAGCGGAGGCGCGCCTCTTCCCATCGAGTTAGTCGACGCTTATCGCCGCCGTGGCATTGTTTTGAAACAGGGCTACGGCCTCACCGAAGTCGGCGTGAATTGTTTCACTATGTCGGAAGCGGAGGCGCTCACCAAACTTGGCTCGATCGGCCGCCCCATGATGTTCACTGAAGCAAAACTAATCGACGCCGATGGCAACTCAATTCCGTCTGGGCGCCGGAGCAGTGCGGCAAGCAACGCCCCATCGTCGATTCCTGCGTTGGCTGGCGCCTCCGAAGCCCAGCAGGGCGAACTCTGCCTGCGGGGTCCTCACGTCTGCAAAGGATATTGGCAGGATCCCGCCGCGACCTCCGCCGTCCTCGACGAACACGGCTGGTTTCACACCGGCGACATCGCCCGCCGCGACCCCGACGGCTTTTTCTACATCGTCGGGCGCTCCAAAGATATGTTCATCAGCGGCGGCGTGAATGTCTATCCGGCGGAGATAGAAGCGGAGTTGCTCAGGCATCCTAATTTGGCCGACGCGGCTGTCATTGGTGTGCCGCATCCAACTTGGGGTGAGGTCGGAGTGGCTTTTGTTGTTCCTGTGGCGAATGCTACTCCCTCTCCCGATGAGATCGTCAGCTTTCTCGCCGGCAAACTGGCGAAATACAAACTGCCCCGGCAATTCTTGTTTGTCAAAGTTCTGGCGCGCTCTGCCTATGGAAAAGTTCTTAAGAGCGAACTGCGAGAGCTTTTTGAGCAAAGCATCCAAACGAATCCAGATCGGGGTACACATTCGTGAGGAGCGCCGCCGCGCCCCTCAGGTAGGACGAGGGGCTGACCGGCTGTGGTGATGTCTCCCAGCCCGTTTTCAATACGCTGGACGTCGGCACGTCAACTCGACTGCGCTGCGGCTTTGCTCAGAGTGGCTTCTAACGAGGCCAATCTCTCTTCCAGGCTGGCGAGCGACGCCGGCGCGATTTCGTGCTGCTTCTCTTGACGGAATATCGGGTTATTCACCCACCAATCCATCCCCATCTCCTTCGCTTTATCGACGGAACAGATGACCAGACGAATTTGAATCGAGAGCAGTTCGATGTCGACGAGTTTCACCCGAATGTCGCCCGCGATCACGATTCCTTTGTCGAGAACACGCTCGAGAACGTCCGCCAGTGTGGAAGACTCGACCGCGTGAGACATGTTGCGCTGTTGCACCATAATGTTCCCTTAGAGAAGCCTTCCGAGCGGACCCAGATCGAGGTTAAGGTCGTTCTCTTCTAAGCCGAATTCTTTTCGGAGGCGTTCAATTTCCTGTGCCTGTTGCATGAGGACCAGGCCCAATTCTTCAGTCTGACACTCGCTAAGCGAACCGGATTCGACACGGCGGATGGCTTGCCGCTCCAGCAATTCGTGCAAGAGCTTGACTAGAGTCAGAACCAGTTGGCCCAGTCCATTCTTGGGGCCGTTGGCGTCGAAGTTCAAGCGGCGGGAACGGCTCTGCAGGCCCTCAGGAGTAGCGGACGCGGGCAGCAGAGTGCCGGTGCCGATCACTTGGGCGAAATCGCTTTGCGTCGCACTCTCCATGCGCGGTGCTTCAGAAGCCGCCATCGAAGTTCTCCTTCGCAACATTTGCGGGCGGGCCGAATTCCGCCGCTCCGAACCGGGTCTCGCGGCGCGCCGTCTCGATGGACGTGAGTATCAGCTTCAGTCCCAGGTAAACCAGGTCGATGCCGGCGACCGAGATCGTCGCTTCTCCGTCGATGACGGCTCCCTTATTCAGCACGCGGTCGAGCACCTCGCAGATCGAAGGCTGACGCGAGTCGGCGAGCATAAGTTGGGGAGCGGCGGCGACACCGGCTCTCATTCTGACGTCGATGTTGGGGGTGTCAATGGGCATGGGCGCCTCTTGCTCCAGCGTGCTTGCATTGATAGAGCGCGTCTCCAAGACAGGCGAGCCAATGCAGGCCGCGGATTTCGCCGCGCCGGTAGATTACGCCAATCTTGCCTTCAAAACTCTGCTTGAATCTCCCGCAGATCGCCGCTTCCCGGCGGTTCATCGCCGAGCACAAGACGCAATCGCCGGGAGGCGTCATAAGGTTGATAAATATGCCGGGCACGTTGATACTCAGGCGCGCGCAGGCAGTTAGTAAGTCGCGCGTTTCCTCAAAAGCCATCACGGTGGGAATGCTTACCGCGTAGAGCGAAGATTGCTCGGGATTGTTCAGCAGTTGGCGAAGTTTCTTAAGGTTCTTCGACATGGAAACCAGTTCTTGAGAAAAGCCGGTAAGACGGAAAATCTGCTGATACTTCAAAAACAGGTCGAAGAAGGCTTTGAGCCATTGGTCGATGATTTCGGGAAGCTCAAGGAGGCGGATGAGATGTCCCGTGGCGGCCGAATCGAGGACTAATGTGTCGAATTCGCCAGAGGCGAGAAACGCCATCACCCGGGTCAAGCCCATCACTTCGTCCAGACCGGGAGGAGACAGGTCGAGAGTCCGTTCGAGCACGTCGCGGTCGAAGGCCAAATCGAAATTGCTGGAAACCGATTCCAGGAATTTCTCGATATCTTCGGCGTACTGTTCTTTCAGCGCCTCGAATTCCGCCTCGGAATCGATCTCGACGGCGGTAACTCCAGTGGTCACCCGGGCGAGATGCGGGCCGACGGGAAGTTCGAGGCAATTGGAGAGCGAGTGGGCGGAGCCGACGGAAACGAGCAGCACTTTCCGGTTTGGGGAATGCTCGGCCAAATGCAGGGCGGTGGCGCAGGCCAGAGTGGTTTTTCCCACGCCGCCTTTGCCCGCGAAGATAAGGAGAGTAGTGCCGCGCGGAGGCAAGGAAACACCCGCATCCACCTCGACGGAAGGAGACACCTTTGATGCCGGCGTGGCTGTGGGCGGCTCGCGGATTTGCCGGGCGTCTTCCCAGAAGGACTGTAAGGCAACCTGACCGCGGACTTCCTCGGCACGCAGCGGGATTCCCCAGAGCGCGAACCGGGTCAGCGAAGTGTGGAGAAAGAGATCTCGCAACTCGCGACCTTGCAGACCGCGTTCTTCGCAACAAACCGGACAATGACTTTCGGGAAGCAGTTTGTTGACAACGATTTCGCCAATGGGAAGCAGAAGGCGGTCGGCCTCTTTTACGATCGCCACTGTCTCGCGCAGGCTCATAACATCGGCCAGCATGACGGGAACAAAACTACAGTGGGCCGAATCCTGGAGAACGGCCTCCATCTGTTTTACGGAGACGGTCAGTTCCTCTAGAAAGGCGTCGAGTTCGTCGGGGTCGCGGGAGCGGGCAAACGCCCACTTCATGTAGCGGTGCTTGGCCAGCAGAGTCTCCAGCATGGCCAGCCATTTCCGCAGAAACTCGGGCATCGTGAGCAACCGCAGCGTGTGACCGCTGGGGGCGGTATCGACCACAATGCAGTCGTAGACGCGCTTCTCCACCCACGCCGATATTTCGAGGAAGGCCATAAGTTCATCGAGACCGGGAAGGGAAAGATCGAGGAAGCGGTTGATTTCCTCGTCGTCGAGAAAGGTTCCACGGGAGGCGATCGCGCGCAATTTGGCGCTGTGTTTTTTCTTGAAATCGAGCAGGTATTCCTGCGGGTCGAGTTCAAGGACTTGCAGGTTCCGGGGGGGAACAAGGCCAGCCAGACTGTCGGCGAGCGAGTGCGCCGGATCGGTCGAGACCAGCAAGAACGACGACTCGGGCGAACCCGCGGCCAGGCGCAACGCGGCGGCCGTGGCGCAGGTAGTTTTTCCCACGCCGCCTTTACCGCCGAAGATGAGGAGCTGCAAGCCGGCCGCGGCCAAAAAACGTGGCACTCCCGCGTCACTCGCGCTTCCCGCGTTACCCTCCACTACCCCTCGCTTCCCAGTTTTGACAGCCGAGTTCCGTCCGCTGCTTCCCGCCTGCGCGACTGCTATCGGATCCGTCTGCCGGGCTTGTGTATCTTGTCTAGCCGCTCCAACAGCATTTTCTCTTCCGCGGCAAACTCTTCTTCGGTCAGCTTCCCCGTTTCCAGCTTCATGTAGAGCGCGCTGAGTTCGGCAGTGATCGATTCCGCGTCGTTCACCATCTCTTCCTGCGCCGCGCGATGAATCTCCTGAAAGATCCACAACAGCCCGCGCGCGGGCGCCATCAGGACGTCGTCGACGATGAACATCCCATCCTCTTCCGGTGGCTACAGCGGTTCTGGCGATGTCGTAGAGTGCATACCCTCGGCCCCTAGAGCCGCATTCAAAGCAATACTGTTATCGCAGCGAAAACGCTGCACCACGCAAAATCAAGCGCAAAATCGAGTTTTCTCGCAGCCTGTAAAACCGAAGACCGTCGCCACGTCTGGCGGCACGGCTGGGGCCTGCCCCTCCCGTTCGTGCCTTTCCCGGCCCAGCCAATCGAGAACCACTCTAAAGCTCCAGGTCGACGCTGACGAAGTTGTGGGGCGCCCACGGCCCGTTGTAGTCGAGCGCGAAGTTGTTGTCGAACTGCTTCGCGATCTCGAACACGGCGGCCTCGAACTTCGGCACGGCCTCGCGCTTAACCAGGCAGGCCAGGTTCGTCACCTCGCGTTCGTTGCGGCATTTCAGGCGCTTGGTTTCACACTCGTGGCTGGCGAAAATTCCCGTGGCCAGGTCGGCGAGCGCTTCGCGGTCGTCGTTCAGCAGGCGATCGAACATCCTGCCCACTTCAATTTTCTGTTCCTGCGTAGGCTGGCAATTGGAGCCGAGCAGCCGGTCCCTCTCCAGCCTGAGTTCGGGATGAACGTTCACGAAATACTCGAAGATGTTGGCCACATCCCAGGTAACCCGCAGTCCCATTTCGACCTTGCCGGCAACGTGCGCCAGCTGATCGAGAAGAACTTCCTCATTGCGCGCGAGCATGCGACGAACCGCGGCCGAGCTGTCGGCGACGATGCCAAACGACATGGGCAGCGGCGTGGTCTCCGCCATAACCTTCTTCAAGACTTCGTGATGGGCCGCCAGCCGGGCGCGTTCCGGACGTACGTTTTCGCCGGCCACGTCGCTCACCACGGCGGCAACTCGCCCAGCCGAAATGGCATACACTTTGCCTTGGTTGATGCCGGTTGCCGGGTAAGGCCTGTCTTCGCCGCCGGCCACGATGGCGTACAGATAGATCTTCTGTCGGGCCGCGGCCCGCGCCAGCGGGTGGTCCTCGGCGGATTTCATAGTCGGGGTGCGAGGGGTACTCACGTCTTCCTCCATAGCCGCAACGGGCCCACTGGGCGGCAGCCGGAATGGATGCCAGCCGCGGCATGTTCTCAGTAACGGATTTTGAACGGCTGGCCGCGCCGCCGCGACGGGCGGACTGCCCTGGGTTCCGAGGCTTTCCCTTTTCGGTCCGCCAGCGCCTGCATCAGGTGCGACTGCTCGGATTCGATTTCCTGCAGCCGGGCGTCGAGTTCCGCCAATCGGCCAAGGGCGCTCGTGCGCTCAGTTGTGCGCCGGGCCTTTTCGAGTTCGAGGCAGGCGATCTGCAGGTGCGCCCGATGCGGCACCGTGACCAGATCCACTTTCCCCGCCAACGTGCGAATGGTCCGCAGACCTCGAAGTGGGATGGGCATGTTACTTCCTTTCGCGTTCCCGGCGGCGGCGCTCCCGGCCGCGTCCGGCTTGTTCACTGCAGACGTTGCGAATAGTCTCTTGCACTTTTTCGACCATTAGCGATTGGCCCTGGTGGGTAATTTTTGCGGTATCGGTGTTAAGCACATCGTGGCAGATGGTTTCAAAGGTCGAGTCGCCAAGCTGGGCCGATCCCTTGTGGTAGGCGAGAATACGGGCTATGGCGATGCCTGCGCGAATGGTGGGACGATGGTTGTTGACGCCCACGCCTCGGAGCTCGCGGATGATATCGACGATGGCTTCGGCGTCGGCGCGCCCGACGCCCGACTTCGCCATGGCAATGGCGATCTCGGTCTCGCGGTCCAGGTGCCCCAGGTTGATGGTAATCAGGCGGTCGAGTAGCGCGTCCTGCGTCTTGTGTACCCCCGCATACTCTTCCGGGTTGGAGGTGAGAATGGCGCGAAAATCCTCGTGCACGTGCAGATTGCCCTCGCCCGAGCGGCGCAGACTCGGCAAGTTGAGAATCTTGCCCTCGAGCACGCTCAACAGGACGTTGTTGGCTTCGGGCCGCGAGCGGTTGAATTCGTCGTAGATGAGCGTATAGCCCTTGACGCAGGCGGTAGTCAGCCGCTGGTCTTCCCAGATTCGGCTCAAGCTCTCTTCCGTCTTGACCACGGAATGAATGTAATTGTCGACCAGCTTCGATTTGTGATAGCCGGAATCCTTACCCACCAGGTCGGAACTGGCATACTCGTCGTCGCCGTGAATGAGAACGACGGGGCGGCCGCGCTTGCTGGCCACATGCAGGGCCAGCGTCGTCTTGCCCGTTCCCGCCGGTCCGGCGAAGTGCAGCGCGTAGCCCACGTCCATGTAAGTGAGCGCACGGGCGGTAAGACTTTCGACATAGGGAGTTAGAACGAACGAGTCGCTGGCTTCGGGGACAACGTCGATATCTTCCGCCGGCATCGTCACCCCGGCCTCTAACGCGGTTTCCGAACCGCCGTCCGGGGCGGGCGGTCTTACGGCGGGAATGGGATCGGCAATTGGGTAGGTGGCTACTTCGGGAGACGACACTGGGTTTGAACTCCTTTCATAATTCAGGGCCGGTGCTGATGGCGGACGCCTTTGCGCCGCCGTCCGCGCTCGATTTTCGTATGGACTGGGGCCGTTTCCCGGCATGGTTCCACGGCTTCCGGTTTTGGGCGGGGATATTCCTCGCGGTGTTTTTGCGTTGCCGCCTTCCGCTCTTGGCGCAATCGAGCGTCGCCCTTCGCCGCCGCCGAACCGAAGCCGGAGAACTCTTGCCGGAACGCCGTCCCCTTAACACTGGGACTGAGCGGAAATAGCCTCCGCATGTTTCTTCGCCGCCGCGCGATTTCGGCGAGGTCCAGGGCGAACTGCGCGAGCATCCGAAGCACGACGCGCCTGCGATCCTGGGTCTTCCGTTGCAGGCCCGAAAGCAATCGTTCGCGTTCCCCGCGCCAGACGAGAATCTCGTCGCGAACCCGGGTCAGGCTCTTAGAAACGGTGTCTGCCATGATCCTATTTGTCTTTCTTCCACGGTTTGCTCCGACCGGCAGTTAGGAACAGCCTGCGCTAGGTGGCGCGCAGTTTGCCCCAGACACGCCGCGCCGCCGCCAGATCGTCGCGCAGCGATTTTCCCTCTCCGGCTACGGTTTGTTTCAGCTGATCCACAAAGTTGTGGCGGGAGGTGTGCGCGCTCTCCGCTTTCCAATTTCGCGCTCCGGTAAATGCCGCGCGGGTTTCCAGCACCTCGACCTGACGGGCCTTGGTCGTGTCGGCCAGCCTCTTGTTCAGTTCGTGGCGTTCGGTTCGCAGCGTCTGGATCTCGTCGCACAGCCGAGTCATGTCTTTCGTCAAGCTTCCCATTGCGATTCTCCTCAAGTTGTTTCCACCGCTCCTACAGTTCCCCTATCTGGCCAGGAGAAGGGGGCCAGGAACCGCCCCCCCCACTTGGTTTTTGGTCATCCCAACCATGCGCTAAGCTGGAGCTGCCGCGCTGGCCGTCAGACCGATGGCTTCCGCGTACTTCAGGTACGTCTCGACGGAGGCGATCACTACCCGGGCTTCGACTGACAGCAGCTCGATCCCGACCAGCGAAACTTTTGCCCAAATGTCGATTACGATACCTTTGTCAAGAATTCGATCGACCACTTCCGCTAAGCTGGAAGAGTCGGTCGATTTTTGGACTTTCGCCATATTGTTTCTCCTTTTCTGAAAAGGAACTTATAGCCGTTCCCCGCCAACAACAGTGCAAGTCAGGTTCCCAGCGGACGGCCCGATTGTGGATATCGGAGTTCTTTGGATGACTAACTAACTCGGCTGAAGTGGCAGTCATTCTTATGAACAAGTTCCAGCCCGTCTTAGGACATTACGAAGGTCATTTTGCGAATGGATGGGGCCGCGCTTCGCTGGCCATTGCGGAATTCATTCCATAGTGCGCGCGCCTCTAGAATGAGGGAAATGGTGCGTGGCTGGGAGCAGTATCTGAAATCGGCTATGGGCTGCGGGCTTCGCGTTGTTCGGGACCGGGAATCGCAGCCGGTTTGGGAAGCGGCGCGGCCCGGCGATCGGCTGTTTACGAGAATCGCCCGTCGTCCGAGAAGGTGGCGAAGTTGTAAGGTGGCCAAGGTCCGCTGATGCGCACGTCTTCGAACTGATTCTGAAGAGCGCGGCGGCTGGTCTCGCGAAAGGCGTCGACCGAGGAGCGCGGCACCAGGAAGTAAAGCATCAGGAGAGACGTTGCACGAGAAGGCAGTTCCACTTTGCGCTCGACAAACAACCCGGCTAGTGGGCGGCAGACGGCCTGCGCGAATTCGTTTTGCCGTTCGACTTTGCGGTCGGCGCCGCGGTAATACAATTTTTTGCCGGAGAGATACGAAGCGCCCGACCGATTCGAGTCCGGCCAGCGGGTTTGCGGGATTGCCGCCAGGCAGATCTCGTCGTCCTCCTCGCCGCCGCTGGCTGATACCTGGATGGCCATCTCCGCCAAGCCTTCGAGGCGCCGCAGGAGCGTGTCGCACTCCTTGCGATGTTTGTCGATCAAGGGACCGAAGTCCCGGCGATTGTGAACCGCGCAGCCATAGCGCATGGGAATGATCGTGCGCTGGCGGAAGAAAGTTTCCGCCACGCTCTCGTAGGCGAGGACGCTCCCGACATCGGGATCGGAGTCCGCTTTGCGCAGTTCGGAAATCGCGCCGCCCAGGCCATCGTGTTCGATTACTGAGACTGGTTGCGCGCCGACGCCGGTAACTGCTTCCCGTTCCAATTGCGGCGGGCTGCGAAAAATGCAATAGAGTAAGTAGCTCATGGGGCGCCAGCCGCGGATAAGGCGGGAACAAAACGATAGGGTGGCCAGGGACCGGAAAGTTCGAGCCGCAATCCACGCGAGCCATGATGCCGGTTTGCCCGCTCGACTAACTCCTGGAACCGGGCGACGGCTGAGTTCGGCAGCAGAAAAGCCCAATTCAGAACTTCGCTGGCGTCGTTTCCGGACGGCGCGGCTGGCCCGGCCGCGCATTCGCGGAAATCCGCCGCGTGGCTTGCGAGTTCGCCTGCCAGGGCGCGACAGGCGCTCTCCAGCCACGCCGTCAATTCCCGCTCGATGTCGCGGCGCAGGCGCTGTTCGGCGAAATGGCGCGTGCCGGGAGGCAACGCCGAAAGCTGCTCCCGTTGCGCGGCCAGCGGGGCGGAGATCAGCGACGCCTCGGCTTGCGGGCGGTCGAATACGCCCTTCACCGACCACTCTCCGTGCCCGGCTACCCGATCGAGAAATTGCGTAATCGTCTCGCGATGCCGGCCGGCGAATTCGGCCAGCGCCTCGGCCGACGAAAACAGCGTGCCGAAGCGCGCCGGCAGCACCGGAGAACTCGCCATCACCTCTTCAATCACGGCCTCATGGCGCAAGGCGCGCGGCCCCACCCACGACAGCTGTTGCAGGTTAAGTTCCGCCTCCGGCCCGGCGAACTCCTCGCGCCGGACTTTGCCCGTTACCGCGCACAGGTCCGGAGCATAGCGAAGCAGCGCCAGAGAGCCGGGGCCGCCCGCCTCCGGCCCATGGACTTCCCGCACTCGGTCCGAGCGCGCAAAGCAGAATAAGTAGAGCGCAAGTTCGCTGTTGTCCATCGCGTCGGCCGATTCCGGAAGCTTACCGGCGAATGCTTTCGAACGCCGCGTCCAGATCGGCTGCCTCAATCCCGACTTTGTGGTGTCCGCCCGCCGGCCCTTCGCCGGCACGAACCGCGCGCCGAATGGCCGCCAGCGCCGCCTGATGGCACACGGCGGCAATTTCGGCTCCGCTGTAGCCTTCGCTTCGCGATCCCAAATTCAGCGCGCTGACTTCCGCGCTCACAGGTTTGCCGCGCAACTGGATGCGGAAAATTTCGCCGCGCCCGGTTTCGTCGGGCAGCGGAATTTCCACGATCTCGTCGAAGCGGCCGGGACGGACAATGGCCGGGTCCAGCATATCCACCCGGTTGGTCGCTCCGAGCACCAGCACTCCGCGCAACTCTTCCACTCCGTCCAGCTCGGTAAGAAACTGGCTGAGGACGCGCTCCGAAGTGTGCGAATCGGAACCGCCCCCGCTCCGGCTCGGTACCAGCGCGTCGATCTCGTCGAAGAAGATGATGCAGGGCGCAGCCTGTCTCGCCTTACGGAAAATTTCGCGCACCGCCTTCTCCGATTCGCCGACGTACTTCGAAAGCAATTCCGGGCCTTTGATGGAAATGAAGTTGACGCCCGTTTCGCTGGCAATGGCTTTGGCAAGGAGCGTCTTCCCGCAACCGGGCGGTCCCGAGAGCAGAATGCCTTTCGGCGGACGAATCCCCGCCTCGGTGAAGAGGCCGGGATATTCGAGCGGCCACTCGACCGCTTCGATCAGCCGGGCCTTGGTCTCGGCGAGCCCTCCGACATCCTCCCAGCTTACGTTGGGGACTTCGACAAACACCTCACGCATCGCCGAAGGCTCGATGGCTTGCAACGCCGAGAGGAAGTCGTCCATCTTGACTTCCAGCTTGGCCAGTTGGTCGTAGGGGATGCGCGCCAGGCCAAAGTCCACGTCGGGCATGATGCGGCGCAGACAGAGCATGGCCGATTCGCGGCACAGCGCCTCCAGGTCCGCCCCGACAAAGCCGTGGGTGATGTCGCCGAGGCGCACCAGATCGACTTTTTCCTCGAGCGGCATGCCGCGGCTGTGAATCTCCAGGATCTCGCGGCGTCCGTGCCGGTCGGGAATCGGAATGGATATCTCGCGGTCAAAACGCCCCGGACGGCGCAAGGCGGGATCGAGCACGTTCGGAAGATTGGTGGCGCCAATCACGATCACCTTGTTCCGTTTCGCCAGCCCGTCCATCAGCGCCAGCAGCTGCGCGACCACCCGCTTCTCCACTTCGCCGACAACCTGGTCGCGGCGGGGCGCGATGGCATCGAGTTCGTCGAGAAAGATAATGCTCGGCGCCTTGCGTCCAGCCTCCTCGAAAATCTTGCGCAGGTGGGCTTCGCTTTCGCCATAAAACTTGTGGATCACTTCCGGTCCGCTCACGGAAAAGAAATTCGCCTGCGTCTCGTGCGCGATGGCGCGCGCGATCAGCGTCTTGCCGCATCCCGGAGGCCCGTAGAGCAGCACGCCCTTGGGCGCGTCGATGCCCAGCCGCTCGAAAACTTCGGGGTAACGCAGCGGCAGCTCGATCATCTCCCGGATTCGGATCAGGTGCGGCCTCAGCCCGCCAATGTCCTCGTAGGAAATCGCCCGCTCGGCCACCGGCTGCGTCTTAAGTTTCGAGATCAGTAGTTCGGTCCCCGGGCCGATGATCACCGGGCCCTTCGGCACCGTGCTTTCCACTTTGAAATCCGCCCAGCGCGCTCCAAACAGCACCGCCCGGATGCGGTTCTCGGCGGCCACGGGCAGGCCGTCCAGACGGCTGCCAATGTATGCCATGTCGCGCTCGGACGGAACCACGTTGGTCGGAACCAGCACCACCCGCTCCGCCGCCGGGCAGGCGATCGGGCGCACCTGCACGTGCTCGTCGAGCCCGACTCCGGCATTCTCGCGGGTCAGGCCGTCCAGTTGAATCCGAGATTGCCCGCGCATCTCCTTGTAAGCCGGCATGGCCTTGCAGACCGCTTTCGTCTTGCCCGCGGCTTCCACAATGCCGCCGATCTCGACCCCGAGCTCGGACATGTCTTCCGGCCCCATGCGGGCGTAGGCCCGGCCCACATCCTTGCTGAGCGCTTCGCTGACTTTGAGCTTGAGCGTTTTCGCGTCCATTTTCACGGCGCCTCCCCGCACCCGCTAGGGCTGTTTAAAGCACTTGATTTCCAGCACTCCGTTGTTGCACGCAATCTGCGTCTTTTCTTTCGCGACAGCGTAAGGCAGCAGAACTTCCTTGCGATATTTTTTCTCGCCGTGTTCGGCCACAATCGTGAGGACGTCGTCCTTCAACTCGATCTTGACGTCGTCTTTGCCAATGCCGGGCAACTCCGCCAGTACCAGAACGTGATCCTCTTCCTCGAACACGTCCACCATCGGTTCGCGGACTTCCTGGACCTCGGTCCGCCCGGAATCGGCGTCGCGGCGGATGTTCCCGAAGGGCTCGATGCGCGGCCCCTGGTCACCCAATCCCACCTTCACCGAAAATCCGTAGATGCCGCGGACCTTATCGCCCTCTCCGCGAATCTCGCCGGTCTCCGACATCCCGCCGCGTTTTTCCAGTTCGCCGAGTTTTTCCACCAGGTCTCCCAAGCCTTTCAGGATTCCTCCAAGATTGCCTCCCATGCCAAATTGCGCGCTTTTGTCTTTTCCTTTTTCCATTAGAAATCTCCTTTTCTGTGTCTCGGGGTTTGCAAGCCATACACCTTGATTTTCAGATGAATGGTTTTGTAGTCGATGTGCAGCAAGCGGGCGGCTTCGGCTTTATTGCCCCCGGTTTGGCGCAACACGTGGCTCAGGATCTGGCGCTCGACGAGCGCCGTGTTGTGCTGCACGATTTCCTTCAGCGAACAGTCGCGCTGCGGCGGAATCTCGACACTCCGCGCGCCCTCGATCTCCCCCGGCGCCGCCGGCCGGGCATCGTCGAAGGCCAGGTGCTGTTCCCCGATCGTGTCCTCGGTCAGCAGCACCGCCCGCCGGATCATGGAACGAAGCTGCCGCACGTTGCCCGGCCACGGGTAGCCCAGCAGACGATCGACCGCCGGCTGAGTGAAGTTCCGCACCTCTTTTTGCAACTCGACATTGGTGAGATCGACAAAGCGCTTCGCCAAGTACAAAATGTCTTCGCGGCGCTCCCGCAAGGGCGGAACTTGGATGGTGAATTCGTTCAAGCGGAAGTAAACGTCGCGCCGGAACGATCCCGCTTCGGCCTCCGTCAACTCGCGCAGATCCCGATTGCTGGCCGCCAGAACCCGCACGTCCACGTCGATCGGACGCGTGCTGCCAATGCGGTGAATGGTTTTATCCTGCAACACGCGGAGAAGTTTGGCTTGCGACGCCAGCGGCATATTGCAGACTTCGTCGAGGAAGAAGGTCCCACCCCCCGCCATTTCGAACTTACCGGACTTCTGCTTATCCGCCCCGGTGAAGGCTCCTTTTTCGTAGCCGAACAATTCGCCCTCGATGAGCGTTTCCGGAATGGCTCCGCAATCGACCGCCACGAACGGTCCGTGTGCGCGCGCGCTCAGCCGGTGGATGGCGCCCGCCACCAGGTCCTTTCCCGACCCGGTTTCTCCCAAAATCAAAACGCTGAAGTTGGTCTTGGCGACCCGTGCCACCTCGGCCGCCAAGCGCGTCACTGCCTGGCTCGGCCCCATCGACTCGCGCAGAGAAGCCGCGTCTTCCGCCTGCGCCGACAGCCGCCGCAGTTTGCGTTGCAGCGCGCTCTCGTTCAAGGCGCGAAAAACCACCCGCAGCACCTCGTGGTGCTTCAGTGGCTTCTCCAGGTAGCCGTGCGCCCCGGCCTGGATGGCGGCGACCGCCTCCCGGATATTGGGATTGCCCGCCACCACGATCGTGGGCAGATCCTCGACCAGATCCTTCGCCGCCTTCATCGCCTCGATGCCGCCCATATCCGGCAGTTCCGCATCCACGATCAGCAAGTCGGGCGCGCCGGTGCGCACTTTTTCCAGGGCGGCTTTTGCCGTGTGCGCCACTACGGGAACCATTCCCTCGCTTTTCAAATACTCCGATAACACGGCGCAAATGCCGTCCTGGCCGTCCACGATCAGAACTTTGTTTCCCGCAGCGCTCACGATGGTCTCACGCCGCTCTTCAGGGTGGGGCGAACCGGGCGAACCACCTCGATATCCTTGTCGAGCCAGGGCTCCACGGCATGCAGCACCCCGACAAAGAGCAAACCGGTTTCCCCGGCAAGCAGCGTCTGGCTGATGCGGCGGGCGATAAATTGGTCACGGCGTTTGAGCAACGAATCCTGCAAAGTCTTCCCCTGTGCCGCCGGCTGGGCGGAGCCTCTGGTCATTCCTTCGGCAAAAACCTGCTTCACCAGTTGATATTCTTCGACCAAAAGTTCGGCCGACTCGCTGCCCATTAGGAGCGCGCCCTTTTGTTGCAGCTTCAGCAGCAGTTGATGGTTGCGGCTCCCCGCCTGCGCCAGCTCGGCAACGATCTGCCGTTCGTGGTCGCACACCGGTAACCCATCCTGATAAAGTCGGATCTTCTCGAAGGGAGGCGCAAGTTTCTCCGTGGCCTGCTCGATTTCGGTCCAGAAATTGTTCAGCAGTTCGAGGTTCCGCTCCCAGATTTTTTTCCCCAGCTTCTTGACCTTCAAGCGCTGGATCGGCTCGTTCAGTCCCCCCATGTCGGCTTGCGTATGAATGATCGGGATGCAGATGAGAACCCTCTTGCCGGGGGAAACTGCGCCCTCGGGCGACGGGCTCATAGCGTCTCCTCGAGCCGGTCAAGGTAAATGTTCCACACGGCCTCATGGTCGTCGCGCATCTGTTCGTGAAGCAAGCCCAAATGGCTGAGTCCTAACTCAGTGTTCGAGCCGGCCAGACCCGGGCGAAACTGCACAACCACCAGCGTCTCGACCACTAAGTCGCCATAGGGCGCCCAAGTGAAAGCCAGGCTCCGCGGCTCGATGACTTCCTGATAGCGCCCGCTGTAGGAGTAAGTCTTGCCCGCCGCATCTTGCATGGCGATCCGGTAATGCCCGCCTACCCGGAGATCCACCTCCGCCGTCGGGGTAGTCCACTCCGGCCCCGTATGAAACCACTTCTTCATAATCGACGGTGTGGTCCAGGCTCGAAACACCGCCAATGGCGAACCCGGGAGGGTACGGACGGTGCGCACGCTCAACTGGCCAGTTTGCACAACCACTCGGTTTGTCGAGCCGGGTTCAGGCATGGAACTTCTCATCTCCCGGCGGAAAAATTTGCGCAACCATGAAGTGCATTCTTGACTTAATGGATACAGTCATGACTATAAGCTGAGAAAGTTGGCACAGCTTGTGAAAATCCCCTACAAACGGACGTAGCGATTCCCGTTTCTGCACATGATCGCGTTTCTGCCGGCCCTGTCAATCGACATCAAGATATATAGGGATTTGTGAAATCAGAGGGTTCGAAGAATTCGTCTGTTCGACAATTTGCCTGTCAGGATCGGCGCTTTCCCCGGCGAGCTGCGCGGCGCCGCCGTTGAAAGTCAAGAAATGCTCTCGGCCCGGCGAGCTGCGCAAGTTGTTCACGCTTTCTCTTCAGAGGCAGCTTTGCACTCTGAAGCTGTTGCCGGAGCCTTCCAATGTGCTCCAAAAAGGGCGCCCATTCCGGCCCGAATTGCCATTCCATTTCCTTGCGCAGTCGAGCCGCCAGGGCAGGACTTTGTCCGTCGGTGGAGATCGCGATCTGCAACGCTCCACGTCGCACCACGGCGGGATAAAAGAAGTCGCAGTGCTCGGGGTCGTCCACCACGTTGCAGAGAACGCGGTGGGTCCGGCAAGCGAGAAACACATGGTGGTTGACTGCCACGGAATTCGTAGCGGCTACGACGAGAAATGCACTGCGCACATCACGGGCAGTAAATGTCCGAGGACGCCAAACCAGTTCGCCCGACCGCGATTTGTCGCGAATCCAGGAGACCGCCTTCGGGGCCACGACAACGACTTGCGCTCCGTGGCGCAGCAACCCTGCCGTTTTCGCTGCCGCAATTCGTCCCGCGCCGACGACTACGCAGGTGCGACCTTCAAGCCGGAGGAGGATCGGGAAGGAAGTCATTGGCCTCGCGCCATCGTATCGCAGAAAGCCGACCGGGGATAAGTTCTTTGTGGAGCTTGACTTATGCGCGAGGCTGTATCACGCCGATTTGTGATCGGTGTCACATCGAGACTGAAACATGTCTAGTAATCTAATCGTGTATGTGGAGTATTGGGGCGTACACTTTATGCGATCCAGCAGGGCGTAGCAGGAGAAAAGCCTGATGCCCGACGACAATCCCAAGACTGAACTGCTCGACGAACTGGAAAATGGCCCTTGGCCCAGTTTCGTCAAGGAAGTCAAATTGGCGGCGCAGACCAGCGCCAGCGCCCAGGATCTCCTTCGTCAACTGGAGCTTTCCTACCAGGAAAAAAAGGGGCATTGGAAACACGGGGGTCTGGTCGGCGTGCTCGGCTACGGCGGTGGAGTCATCGGGCGCTACAGCGATGCCGGGGAGCAATTCCCCAACGTCGCCCACTTTCACACCATACGCGTCAATCAACCCGCTGGCTGGTTCTATACGAGTGATGCACTGCGCACCATCTGCGATATCTGGGAACGTCACGGCTCTGGGCTTACCAATATGCACGGGTCGACGGGCGACCTGATTCTGCTCGGCACTCGCACCGCTGAACTGGAGCCGACATTTCAGGAATTAGCGCAGGCTGGTTTCGATCTTGGAGGCTCTGGATCGTCGTTTCGAACGCCCTCCTGCTGCGTCGGCATGGCGCGCTGTGAATGGGCCTGTTATGACGCGATGAAGTTGTGCTACGACCTGACCATGGCCTACCAGGACGAGATGCATCGTCCGCCCTTCCCTTACAAGTTCAAACTCAAGTGCGCCGCCTGTCCAAATGATTGCGTGGCCGCCATCGCCCGCGCCGATCTTTCGATTATTGGCACGTGGAAAGACGAAATTCAGGTGGACGAGAGTGCCGTGAAAACGTATGTGTCCTCTGGCCTCAACATCCAGAAAGACGTTTGCGACCTCTGTCCCACGAAGTGCATGGCGTGGGACGGTCACAAGCTCAGCATTGAAAACCACGAATGCGTTCGCTGTATGCACTGTATCAACGTGATGCCCCAAGCCCTCCGTCCGGGCAAGGAACGTGGAGCGGTCATCATGATTGGGGGCAAGGCGCCCATCATGCAAGGTGCGCTGCTCTCTTCTGTCCTGATTCCTTTTGTCGCCGCGGATGAACTGCTGGATACGGTGAAAGAATTGCTTCGCCGCATCTGGGATTTCTGGGACGAATACGGCAACAACCGCGAACGGATCGGCGAACTGATCCAGCGGGTTGGCTTGCCCGCATTCCTGGACGGCATCGGGCTTGAGCCAGTCCCAGAAATGATCTCCGCGCCCCGCGATAATCCCTACATCTTCTATCAGGCGCGCAAGGACGGTGAGAAATGACCGCCTCCGCTGAACCTCGCCTCACCGACATCGGACCGCCGCATTACGAGAAGTATCTGCATCCACTGATCAAGAAGAACTACGGCCAGTGGAGATATCACGAGAATCTGGCGCCCGGAGTCTATTGTCATATTGCAGAATCGGGCGACCGGATTTATACAGTGCGCGCGGGCACGCCGCGGTTGCTCAGCATTCAGACGTTACGCATCTTTGCCGGCTTGGCGGACAAGTATTCCGGGGGCTATTTGCGTTTCACCAGCCGCAATAACCTGGAATTTCTGCTCGACGATCCGGCGCGGATCGAGCCGCTGAAACGGGAACTTATCGCTCTCGGATATCCGGTTGGCGGCACGAACAACGCGATCAGCAACATCGTGCACACCCAGGGATGGATCCACTGCCACTCCTCGGCAACCGACGCTTCGGGCTTGGTCAAATGCGTGATGGATGCCGTCTACGATCGCTTCACGCACGAGGATCTGCCGGCGAAGTTGCGCATTGCCGTGGCTTGTTGTCTGAACATGTGCGGCGCGGTACATTGTTCTGACATTGCCATCCTCGGTGTTCATCGTCTCCCACCAAAGATTCAGCCCACCCTAACCAAGGTATGCGAGGTACCAACTCTGATCGCAGCATGCCCGACGGGAGCGATTCGTCCGGCGACGGTGGACGGCAAAAATTCCGTTGCAGTGGTCGAACAACAGTGTATGTACTGCGGCAATTGCTACACCGTATGCTCCGCCATGCCCATGAACGATGCCGATAACGACGGCTTGTCGATCTGGGTGGGCGGTAAGGTGAGCAATGCGCGGAGTGCGCCCAAGTTCTCCAAGCTTGCGATTCCGTTCCTGCCCAATCATCCGCCGCGCTGGCCCGAGGTGGTTGAGGCCGTAGTGAAGATCGTGGAGGTCTATGCGCAACACGCCCGCAAATATGAGCGGGTGGGTGAGTGGATTGAACGCATCGGCTGGCCGCGCTTTTTCCAGCTCACCGGATTTGAGTTCACGCGTTATCACATTGACGACTTTAAGCACGCAGCGCTGACGTATGCACGGTCGGCGCACGTTCGGTACTGAAGCACCTTCTCCAATCCTCCCCCTGTGAGGAAGCTGGCTGATGGGGCTGTTCAAGGAAGTCAGGAAACCGGTCATTCGAAGCGTGGTGGCGGGCGCAAGCGAGATCAGCCCGTTGCGTCCTCGTTTTGTCCCGAAGGCGCCGCCCTGCGCCTCGGCTTGTCCCAACGGCAGCGAAATCCGCGAGTTGATGGTAAGCATCGCGAAAGCGAAAGACTACGGCTTCACTCGCGAGCAAGCATTCGAACGGGTCTGGAACCGGATCGTCGAACGCAATCCGTTCCCCGCGGTCACAGGCCGCATTTGCCCGCACCCTTGCGAGTCGGCGTGCAACCGTGGCGCCAAGGATGGCCCAGTGGCCTTCAACGCGATTGAGCGCATGATAGGAGATTTTGGTATCGCCCATAAGCTCAGGCTCCCACGGTTCGCGGTTCGGCCTCGCGTAGAAAAAGTCGCCATTATTGGCGCCGGCCCGGCGGGCTTGTCCTGCGCCTATCAATTGATTCGGCGAGGATATGCGGTCACGGTTTTCGAAGCCTTGCACCAGCCCGGGGGCATGCTGCGCTACGGCATCCCGGAATTCCGCTTGCCGCGTGAAGTTCTCAATGCGGAAATCGGCCGCATTCTCGATCTCGGAGTCGAACTGAAGTGTAACTGCGCGGTGGGAAAAGGCATTTCCCTGCAGCAACTCCGACGGGACTTTGCCGCCGTATTCACCGGCATCGGCGCGCACAAGGGAATCGAGCTGGAGTTACCGGGCGACGATGCTCCCAACGTACTCAGCGGAATTGGCTTCCTGAAAAACGTGCTCGCAGGTCAAAAGCCCGATCTGGGCGACAAGGTAGTGGTGGTGGGCGCGGGCGGCACGGCGTGCGATGCGGCCCGCCTCAGCAAGCGTCTGGGCGCAGACGTCAGCCTGGTGGGCCTGGAACTGACCGCCCCGAGGTCCGAGATCGAACGCGCGCGCGAAGAGGGCGTGCGCATCGAGTATCCCGCCGTCCCGCTACAGATACTGCGCCAGAACGGACACGCCGCCGGAGTGCGATTTATCCGCGTACGACCGCAACCGACGGCGGATGACACTTCACACGCAGTGCCCATCGCTGGAAGCGAGTTTGACCTGGAGGCAAGCAGCGTCATCGTTGCCGTCCGCCAACAACCGGATTTCCGGGGCTTGGAGACTCTGGCTAACGGCAATGGCTGGATGAAGATTGACGACTGGGGTCGAACTACCACTGACGGAATTTTCGCCGGCGGCGACAGTGCGGGACTTGGTATCGCCACGGGCGCGATTTCCCAGGGTCGTATTGCAGCCGAGGCCATCGAGGCGCGTTTTCAAGGGCGCGCGTTGGAGAAGCCACCGGCGCTTGCTGTCATCCCAATCGAAAAGCTGAAGCTGGACTGGTATCCGGCGGCGCCGCGACACGATGCCCAACGAACTTCTGTCGCCGGGCGGGAACTTGGCGCCGAAGTCGACTGCGGCTTAACCGAAGACGAAGTGATGGAAGAAGCCCAGCGGTGCATGTCCTGCGGCATGTGCATGGACTGCGAAACCTGCTGGATGTATTGCAGCAACAACTGCTTTGTGAGGTTGCCGAAAGGCGAACACTGCATGATCAAGCTGGAAATCTGCAACGGGTGCAAAAAGTGCGCGGAAGCGTGCCCGAGCGGGTACATCGAGATGAACTAACGAACACCGAGGGTGAACTGTGCCTGTATTTGAGATCAATGGAAAAAGTTACGAAGTGGACGAAGACGGCTTCCTGCAGGAACCGGAGCGATGGAATCACGAAGTAGCCACGGACTTTGCCGGTACGGAAGCGATTACCAATCTGACCGAGGAGCACTGGAAGGTCATTGACTACATCCGCAATTATTACCTCGAGTTTGGGATGGCTCCCATGATCCGGAAACTTTGCAAGGAGACCGGTCACAAACTGAGCGAGATCTACAACCTCTTTCCATCCGGACCGGCGAAGGGCGCGTGCAAACTGGCGGGACTGCCGAAACCCGCGGGCTGCGTGTAGATTTTATGAACGCTGCCGAGACCATTTTGGAGCTTTGGATTGCGCGGACGGCGGAATCTTATCCACGTCACGCGGCGGCTCTTCTGAGCCAGGAAAAAGACCCGTTTCGCAATCCAGTGGGCGCTCTGCTACGTCAAAGCCTGTCACGACTCCTGCGTGAGTTGTCAGGCGAGATGGATGCAACCGCAATTGACTCTGCCCTCGACCCAATCATCCGGCTCCAGGTAGTCCAAGGTTTCTCTCCCGACAATGCCGTGCGATTCATATCTTTGCTGAAACCCCTTCTCCGTGAACTCGGGCCGGAACAAAACTCGGCAGTCCTTGGTGTCAGGATCGACGACGCGAGGATCGGCCAGCTCGCGCGCATGGCGGTTGACAAGTACGCACAATGCCGCGAACAACTGGCACGAATCCGGGCGAACGAAGTTCGGCGCGCGAATCAGGTGCAACAACGCATCTGCGCGAGGCGACCCGCATGAAGGCCCTTACTCCGCTGCTGGCCGTTCTCGCCATCATTGCATTCGTCGCCATGGCCGGACACGCGCATGCCGGCCTTATTTTGCTTGCCGTGTTTGTTCCCTATGCGGCCTTCGCAGTTTTTCTCGTCGGGTTCTGTTACCGTGTGGCCCGCTGGGCATGTGTCCCGGTGCCGTTCCGCATTCCCACCACGTGCGGTCAGCAGAGGTCCCTGCCCTGGATCAAGCCTGCATCCCTCGACAACCCCAGCACCGGTTGGGGCGCATTCCGCCGCATGGCATTGGAGGTTCTTCTGTTCCGCTCGCTCTTCCGCAACAACCGCGCTCGATTAGATGATCGGCGGCTTGTGCTCGGAGAAGACCGATATTTATGGCTGGGAGCTCTGGCGTTTCACTGGTCCCTGCTGGTGATTCTGCTCCGCCATCTGCGCCTCTTTCTTCAGCCGGTTCCGAATTGGCTAAGCGGGATGGAGAGGGTTGACGGCTTCTTTGATGTTGCAACTCCCGCGCTCTACCTGTCCGATGTGGTTATCTTGAGCGCGCTCGTGTACTTAACCGCGCGGCGAGTTCGTAACCCGCAGGTCCGCTACATTTCTCTGCCCATTGACTACTTGGGCTTGTTCCTTCTGCTGGGAAGCGCGGCTTCCGGCCTGCTGATGCGTTTTACGTTCCGGGTGGACGTGGTCGCCATCAAGCAGTTCGCGCTCGGATTGGCTGTCTTCCATCCCATTGCCCCACGCGCTCTGGCCCCGATTTTTCTGGTTCACTTGTTCCTGGTCAGCGCCCTGGCTGCATATTTTCCGTTCAGCAAGCTCATGCACATGGGCGGAGTTTTTCTCAGTCCCACCCGCAATCTGGCTAATAACAATCGCCGCCAGCGCCACATCAACCCGTGGAATTATCCGGTCAAGACTCACTCCTATGCGGAGTGGGAGCACGAGTTCCGAGACAAATTAATAGCCGCGAAACTTCCAATCGAGAGTCAAGATGCCGCAACAATTACTGTCGATTGAACCGCACAACCCGGAAGGCGATTGGCGCGACGCCAAGGTCGAGTTTCGCAAAGGGACGATGTGCTATGCCGCGGCGCCCAAGAACCTCACATATCTTGGCCTCCCGAACCCGCGCCCGTGGCAGCCTTTCGACGCAGACTGGAAACTTCCACCCAACTGGAAACAAACCATTCTCGATGGCATGAAGGAGCGCTTGCAGAAGTACCGCTCATTTCGTCTCTTCATGGAAATCTGCGTGCGCTGCGGCGCCTGCGCCGACAAGTGTCATTTCTATATCGGCTCCGGCGATCCCAAGAACATGCCGGTGCTCCGCGCGGAGCTGATGCGCTCTGTTTATCGCCGTTACTTCACTCTCACCGGCCGTGTACTTGGCTCGCTCGCGGGGGCCCGCGAACTGACTGAAGATGTCATCAAGGAATGGTTCTACTACTTTTATCAATGTACCGAATGCCGCCGTTGCTCTGTGTTTTGTCCGTATGGGATCGACACCGCCGAGATCACGATGATGGGCCGCGAACTGCTCGACCTGATCGGCTGCAACATCAACTGGGTCATGGAACCGGCGGCCAACTGTTTTCGCACCGGCAACCATCTTGGCGTTCAGCCGCACGCCTTTCAAGATAGCCTTCAGTTCGCCGGCGACGAAGCATCGGAAATCACCGGATTGCCGATTGACGTTCCCATCAACCGCAAGGGCGCTGAGGTTCTTTTCGTCATGCCCTCGGCCGACTACTTTGGCACGCCACATTACTACACGCTGCTCGGCTATTTGATGTTGTTTCACGAAATCGGCCTCGACTACACGCTCAGCACGTTCGCTTCGGAGGGCGGCAATTTCGGTCTCTTTTCCTCGCACGAATTGACCAAGCGTCTCAACGCCAAAATCTACGAAGAAGCAAAGCGGCTGCGCGTCAAATGGATTCTGGGCGGTGAGTGCGGCCACATGTGGCGTGTGTTTCATCAGTACATGGGCACGATGAACGGACCCGCCGATTTCTTGGAGCCGCCCGTTTCGCCCATTACGGGCACCCGTTTCGAAAATGCCCGTTCCACCCGCGCCGTCCACATTTGCGAATTTACCGCTGACCTGATCTATCACGGCAAACTGCGGCTCAACCCCAGTCGAAATGACCATTGGAATGTCACCTACCACGACTCCTGTAATCCTTCGCGCGCCATGGGATTGCTGGAAGAGCCGCGCCACATCTTGAAAAGCGTGTGCCGAAAGTTCTACGAGATGCCTGAGAACACGATACGCGAGCAAACCTTCTGCTGCGGCAGCGGCGCCGGACTAGGCACGGATGAAAACCTGGAGATGCGCCTGCGCGGCGGCTTCCCGCGCGCCAACGCCGTCAAGTACGTACGGGAAAAACACGGCGTGAACCTGCTGGCTTGCATTTGCGCCATCGATAAGGCAACCCTGCCCACGCTGATGGAGTACTGGGTTCCGGGTGTAGAAGTGGCAGGCGTGCATGAACTGCTCGGAAACGCGCTCGTCATGACCGGAGAAAAAGAACGGATCACCGACTTGCGTGGGGAAGACTTACGTGGCGATGACCTGCGTGGCGAAGATCTGCGCGACAAAAACCTGCGCGGCGAACCACTGACAAACGAGGACGCAGCGCATGAGTGACCGTCCACTGATCGTCGCGGGCCTGACTCTTTTCGTCGGACTGGTCAGCACTCCCATCTGGCACGGCGCTCTCAACCGGGAAGCAGCCATGGCCGCTCTCCATATCAAGCTCCCTGCCCGGGAAAAGCAGTGCGTGGCGCCCGCGAGCTACATGCGCACCTCGCACATGCAGTTGCTGGAACACTGGAGAAATGAAGCGGTGCGAGATGGGCAGAGGCAGTTTGTCGCATTCAACGGGAAGACGTACGACAAGGATCCCACCCGCACTTGCCTCACCGAATGCCACACGGACCGCAAGGAATTCTGTGAACGCTGCCATAACTATGCCGGCGTTTCCGATCCGAACTGCTGGAATTGCCACAACGATTCTCACGTGGCTTCCGAGGGTAACTCATGAGGAGCGTTCCATGAAAATCACGCGGAAGGATTTTCTGCGGCTTTCGGGGCTGGGATTGCTGGCCTTGGCGGGAAGGAAAGCTGTCCGCGCCCTGAGCGGGTGGTCGTTCGCGCAAACCTCAGCGTCGGCCGCAAAGCCCATCCGCTGGGGCATGGCGTTCGACCTTGGAAAATGCCGCCACAAGGACGGCTGCAACCGCTGTATCCAGGCGTGCCACTCCACCCATAACGTGCCCCAGTTCGCTGATCGCGCGCATGAGATCAAGTGGATTTGGAAAGAGCCGTTCCAAAACGTATTTCCCGCCGCGCAAACCGACTATACGCGCGACTTCTACGGAAGCCTGCCCGTGTTGCTGGCGTGCAATCACTGCGACGATCCTCCCTGCCAGGACGTTTGCCCGGTCGACGCAACCTGGCGACGCGACGACGGTGTGGTCACTATCGACTTTCATCGCTGCATCGGCTGCCGCTATTGCATGGCAGCCTGCCCGTATGGCTCGCGCAGCTTTAACTGGCAAGATCCTCGGCCCGCCATCGCAACCGTGAACCCGGATTTCCCTACCCGCACGAAAGGCGTCGTGGAGAAGTGCAATTTCTGCGAAGAACGGCTGGCCAAGGGGCAAGGGCCGGCGTGCGCTGAGAGTTGCGAGGAAAAGGCCATCGTGTTTGGCGATCTCGAGCAGCCAGACTCCGAGCTACGCCAGTTGCTGCGCTCGCGGTTTGCCGTGCAGCGCAAACCGGAATTAGGCACGGGACCGTCCGTGTATTACATCGTCTGAGTGCGCTTATGCTCATGTTTAAAAATACGCTCACGCGAAGCCGGAGATACTGGCTCTGGATCGCCTCGCTTCTCTTTGTAATTCTCGCGGGTTCGCTTTGCTACGTCTTGCAGCTGATCCACGGATTGGTCGTCACCGGACTCAGTCGCGATGTGAGTTGGGGCCTCTACATTGCGCAATTCACGTTCTTTGTGGGCATCGCTGCTTCCGCTGTCATGGTGGTTCTGCCCTACTACCTGCACGATTACCAACAATTTGGCCGCCTCACTCTCCTCGGCGAACTGCTGGCAGTCACGGCGGTCACGATGTGCATTCTCTTCATCTTCGTCGACCTGGGCCAGCCCTCGCGGATTTTCAACATCGTGCTTCATCCCCAGCCGCAGTCGGTAATGTTCTGGGACATGATTGCCCTCGGCGGCTATCTGCTGATGAACGCAGTGATCGCCGCGGTCACGCTGATCGCGCAACGACAACATGTACCCGTTCCCGGTTGGATCAAGCCAGTCATCATCCTCTCGATTCCATGGGCGATCAGCATTCATACAGTCACCGCATTTCTCTATAGCGGATTGCCGGGCCGATCTTACTGGCTGACTGCGATCCTGGCGCCGCGTTTCCTGGCTTCCGCTTTCGCATCCGGCCCGGCTTTGTTGATCCTTCTGTGCCTCGCTTTGCGAAAGTTAACTGGTTTTGATGCGGGACGAGAAGCCATCCAGAAACTGGCGGTCATCGTGACCTATGCTCTCGCCATCAATATCTTCCTGATCCTCGCCGAGGTCTTCACCGCTTTCTATAGCGAAATTCCGGCCCACGAAGAACACTTCGAGTATCTGTTCATCGGCCTCAACGGCGACTACCGCTTGGTTCCCTGGATGTGGCTCTCGGTCCTGCTTTCGTGGGTCGCGTTGGCATTGCTGCTGGTTCCTCGGTGGCGAGCCAACATTCCTCGGCTGGCGGTCGCGTGCGCGGCTATTTTCATTTCGATCTGGCTCGACAAAGGTCTTGGGCTGATCGTCGGCGGCATGGTGCCTTCGCCGCTCGGAGCGGTCACCCGCTATGTGCCCACGCTGCCCGAGTCCACCATTGTCCTTGGGATTTGGGCCGTCGGCGCCTTGATGATCACCGTGTTCTACAAGATCACGCTCTCAATCTGGAAGGAGAACTAACGACAGAACGAATAAGAAAGATTCGTGCTGTGGAGCTTACCAATGACAAACCTAACAACAACGTCGAATCAACCTATGGCCCCTTCCGAGGGCGAAGCACTTGCGATTGCGCAAACTCGCCTGAACGAAGATTGGCTCGCGGTGTGGATTGGCCTGTTTATATTCGCACTGTCGCTGACACTGCTGTTCGGAGTCGATCTGCTGGGATGGACGATCACAACTTCCGTTTGGACCGCGCCATCGAAAGCTCTGGCTCCCGCTTCCAGGTTCTATGCTCATCTGCCCGCTGCGCTCTCCCTGATCGCAACCTACTTCTTCCTCCTGGTCGTGCTGCTGGTGTCGGCGAAAGCTCTGCGAGCCGATCTCAAACGCTTCGCCGCGGGCTTCACAGCGATATTCATCGTCAGTTACGCCTGCTGGTTTCTCGGAAGCTGGGCATACATCGCCGCTACGCCAGACAAGCGCCCTGCGTTGAAGATCGCGTGGTCGCTGAATCTCACTAACGAGTCAGGATTCATCATCGCTCTACTGGCGGGCTTGGTGGTGGGCAACTTCCTTCCGGGCGTCGCCAGGGCGCTCAAAGAGGCGGTCCGCCCTGAGTTATATATCAAAACCGCTATCGTGATTCTCGGCGGATTTCTGGGGATTGCCGCGCTCGAGCAACGGCAACTGGCGACGTCGGTCATCTTCCGCGGCATCTGCGCCATCATCGAGGCCTATCTGATTTACTGGCCGATCGTGTACTTCATCTCGAGGCGCTATTTCGGTTTCAGCCGCGAATGGGCCGCTCCCTTGGCTTCCGGCATTTCTATTTGCGGCGTATCCGCGGCGATCGCAACCGGCTCCGCGATTCGGGCGCGCCCCGTTGTGCCGATCATGGTGTCGTCGCTGGTCGTGGTCTTCGCTGTCATTGAACTGATGGTCCTTCCCTTTGCCGCCCAGCACTACCTTTACCGGCAACCCCTGGTCGCGGGGGCCTGGATGGGACTGGCCGTGAAAACGGACGGCGCGGCAGTCGCCAGCGGCGCGATCACCGATGCGCTCATTCGCGCCAAGGCGCTGGCCGCTACTGGAGTGGTCTACCAAGCTGGCTGGATCACCGGCGTCAGCGCCACCGTGAAGGTGTTCATCGACGTTTTCATCGGCGTATGGGCGTTTATTCTCGCTTGGATTTGGTCGGCTAAGATTGAGCGCCGCCCGGGAGAAAAAGTCAGGATCGTCGAGATCTGGCAGCGCTTCCCGAAATTCATTCTGGGTTACGTAGCCACGTTTCTGATCGTGCTTGGCATTGGCATCGCCGCTCCGGGCCTGATACCCAAAGTAAAGGCCTCGATGGCGCAAGCCAATCTGTTTCGCGCCATCTTCTTTCTGATGACCTTCTTCGCCATCGGAGTGCTCTCCAATTTCCGCAAGTTGTGGCAGGAGGGCATCGCCAAATTGGCAGCAGTCTATGTGCTCTGCCTGTTCGGATACATCATTTGGGTCGGCCTCTTGATCTCGTGGCTGTTTTTCCACGGAATGCTGCCGCCGACATTGAAAGGATGACTATGACTGAACCCCGTGTAGCAGAAGAACTGAAGAAGATGGAAGGCGAGTACGAGCCTTTGCTTCCGGTTGAGCGCAAGTTGATTTGGTACACGTTCACGACCGGAGTCGTGCTGCTTGCGATTTTCGTGCTCATCAGCCGCTGGTTTGCATAGGTAGGCGGTTCGCGATCGCGACATTTTGGCGATCTTTGCAGGAAAACATTGAAAGAGAGCATTGATGACAAACGCTGGCAAAGTGTATTTGGTAGGCGCGGGGCCGGGTCATCCTGATCTGCTTACGATCCGGGCGGCCGAGCTGCTCAAGACCGCCGATGTGATTGTCTACGACCGGCTGATTCAGGATGAGGTCTTGACCCTGTGCAAGCCGACCGCTGAAAAGATTTTCATGGGCAAGCCGCTGGGCAAGCATGCTTCGCGCCAGGATGAAATTCACTATCTGCTGGTCCGCAAGGCCCGTGAGGGCAAGACTGTGGTCCGCCTCAAAGGCGGCGATCCGTTCTTGTTCGGGCGCGGCGGCGAAGAAGCCGAATATCTTGCCGAACATGGAATTCCCTTCGAAGTGGTGCCGGGAGTTTCTTCCTGCCTGTCCGCGCCGCTCAGCGCCGGAATCGCCGTCACCCACCGCGACCGCGCCTCCTCGGTCGCCATTGTTACCGGCCACAACGCGGACGGGAACGACGACCGGCTGGATTGGTGCGCTTTGAGCAAAGTCGACACGCTGGTGGTCCTTATGGGCGTGCACAATGTCGCCCACATCGCGCAGCACTTGATGGCTGCCGGACGTTCCGCTGATACTCCAGCCGCCGCCGTCCAAAGGGCTTTCTGGCCAGGGGAAAGCGTTATCTCGGCGACGCTCGGAACCATTGCCGATGAAGTGCGCCGGGCGCATGTCGAAGCACCGGCAACGTTGGTGATTGGCGAAGTCGTATCCTTGCGCCAAAAACTGAAGGGTTATCAACAGCACATCGGCCAAATTTTCCCGCAAGCTGTCGCACCCGCTACTCTCGTCGACACTTCGATTCCAGTTGTTCCACTCCCCGAACTGATCGCGGCCGGCGAGCCAGGTTTGGACGCGCTAAATCTGGAAGAGGAAATTTGCGTCATCCCCATACCCTGCGAGAAAGAGACTCTCCAATGACAGATGCGACATCAGTTCCGATCGAGACGCTGGCCGAGGATATGTACCAGCTGGTTGCGGATTGCGCGGGAAAGAGAAACTTGAAGCCTGGCGATCTCGCCAAAGAGATGATTGCCAGACACGGCCCCGCTTGCACCAAAGACGACTGCAAGAAGGCACTGCGCATTTTGATCGACTCGGGCCGCTGCGTCTACACCTATCTCGGAGGCACTTACATTCAGCTTCCGCCCAAGCCGGGAACCGAACTGTGACGGATTCGCGTCTCATGCCGCGTCTGCTGATTGCCGGGATGTCCGGCGGTTCCGGCAAGACGCTGGTTTCGCTCGCCCTCCTGCTCGCCCTGCGCCGCGCCGGATTTCAGGTGCGCGCATTCAAGAAAGGCCCCGACTATATCGACGCTGCGTGGCTGGGTTGGGCGGCATCTCACCAGGCTCGCAATCTGGACACTTACCTGATGGGACAGGATGTCGTCCGCTCCTCGTTCACGCGCAACGCGATCACGGACGGTATCAACCTCATTGAAGGCAATCGCGGCGTCTTCGACGGCTTCGACGCTGCCGGCACGCACAGCAGTGCCGTCCTCAGTCACTGCCTCGCTGCGCCCGTCGTGCTTGTCCTCAACGCCGCCAAAGTCACGCGCACCGCAGCGGCTTTTGTCGCAGGATGCCAGGCGCTTGATCCTGAGCTTCGGATTCGCGGCATCATTCTCAACAACGTCAGTGGCCAGCGGCATGAAAAAGTCTTGCGCGCGGCGATTGAGTCCACATGTGAGGTCCCCGTAGTTGGCGTAGTTCGGAGAGCAGCTGTCAACCCGCTGCCTGAGCGCTACTTCGGATTGGTTCCTCCGGAAGAGCACACCGCTACAAAGCAAATCCAGGAGGACCTGCTGAAACTGGCAGAGGGGCTCGATCTGGATGCCATTCTATCGATCGCGCGGAGCGCGTCCCCAATGGCTCCCAGCCCGCCCGAGATTTCGACGCCAGCGGCGAAAGACATCAAGGTCGGCTATCTGCGCGACTCCGCGTTCAGCTTCTACTACCCTGAAAATCTGGAGCAGTTGGAGCAAGCCGGCGCCGAACTCATCCCAATTTCTTCGCTTCAGAGTAGTGCTTTGCCGGAGAACCTGCACGCTCTTTATATAGGTGGCGGCTTTCCGGAGAAACACGCGGAAGTATTGTCGTCAAACCGGAGTTTTCTGCAGTCGATCCAACAAGCGGCGCTCCGAGGTCTGCCAATTTATGCCGAATGCGGAGGCCTTATCCTGCTCGCCCGAACTTTGCGTTGGAATGGCAGAACCTATCCAATGGCCGGAGTCTTCCCCTTCGACGTGGAAGGCTTCGAAACGCCCCAAGGACACGGCTACAGCGAGTTGTGCATAGACCGGCCGAACCCCTTTTTCTCTGTCGGGCTCGTTCTTCACGGTCATGAGTTCCACTACTCCCGCATTTCGCGCCAGAACGAGGCAGTGCAAACCGCCGCTTCCGTCGTTCGGGGAGTTGGATGTTTTGAGGAGCGCGATCTCGTCATCACGCAAAACGTGTTGGCAGGCTATACCCACCTGCACGCTCTGGCCACGCCGGAGTGGGCCCAAGGCTTCCTGGATGCGGCTCGCGGCTTCGCAGCTCTTGCCGCATGCAGAAATCTGTCACCGGCGAGGGAAGCGAGGGTCTAGCGCTACGCCGTCAGCCCAACAGGCTGTGGCGCTGCAATCCGCACGACATCGCGCTCCGGCTTCCGCGCCCGCTCACATGCCCAGGCTGCAACCTTGGAGACAGCATGGATCGCGGCGGCCACTTCTTTCTCGGTATTGAATGCGCCCACCGAGAATCGCACGCCACCGTGGTTTTCCACTGTCCCTAATTGTTTGTGCACGAGCGGTGCGCAGTGTAAGCCTGTGCGCACGGCGATGTCGTGGTCAACATCCAGCATGGTTCCAACGTCGGCCGGATCGGCGCCTTCCACGTTCACCAAGACTGTCGAAAGATGGTTCTCGATCTGGTCGCAACAGTACAGGCGCACACCTTCGATCTCGCGCAGTCCTTGCACCAACTGTTTGGCGAGCTTCATCTCATGCGCGTACACATTTTCAATTCCGTTTTCGTCAAGCCAGTCCTGGCCTGCCCAAAGAGCCGCCACTCCCACCATGTTCGGCGTGCCAAATTCGAGCCGCCACGGATATTCTTCCAGATGGTAGGGATCGACCGAGCGTACTCCCGTACCGCCGGCGCGCACCTGGGCGATTTCAACATGCTTGCGAATGCAAAGGCCGCCGATCCCCATGCTGCCCATCAGCGCCTTGTGTCCGGTGAACGCGACGACATCAATATTCATTTCTTTCATATTGATCGGAATGATGCCCGCGGTTTGGGCGGTATCTACAAGGAAGATTACGTCGTGCTCACGACAAAGGCGCCCCAATTCGCGGAGCGGTTGCACCGTCCCGATGACGTTCGATCCGTGGTTGACGATCAACGCTTTCGTATTCGGCCGAATCGCGCGTTTCACATCGTCGGGCTCGATAAATCCCTCGGAGGTGAACGGTAGATAGGTCACCTCGGCTCCGCGATCGCGAACCATGTGATTGACCGGACGGATTACGGAGTTATGTTCCAGGTTGGTCGTGATCACATGGTCGCCCTTGCCGACCAGTCCCGGAATAGCCAGGTTCAGCGCATCCGTGACGTTATAGCTGAAGACGAGCCGCTCTGGCGTATCTTCGTCGCCGCCGAAGAACTTGGTCAAACGCTTGCGTAAGTTCGTCAGCAGGGAACCGGCTTCAATTGCCAGATCGTAACCGCTCCTCCCGGGGTTGACCCCGTGGGTGCGGTAGAACTGGTCCATGAACTTGTATACACTCTCGGGCTTGGGCCACACCGTTGCAGCATTGTCAAAATAGATCAGGCGTTTTTGCATATTTTTGCTCCCGGCTGAACTGTCACTATGAATTCGGCGTCCACAAACATCTGGGCGGCTTGGCGCGAAACGTCGCGTTCCTTTTCGGAAATAATAATCATTTCCAGCATAAATGTCTATCACATTGATGGACATACTGTGCAAGCGGCTTGCCGATCGGACCGGCGGCTCGGGGAAGGGAACTAAGTCTCTCTTTTCTTCAGCTTAGCGTGGTGGAGCGAACGGGTTTGCCTCTCCCGTATGCAACTTGTTGCTGCTTAGCGGCAGAAAACCCGGTCAACCAGGCGCCTTTCGGCATCTATTCCGCTGGTCCCGACCCTATAGGCCGAATCCCCGGGGCGGACTACTCGCCGTCCAGGGTGGTTCGCACGCGGACCGGTTACATTTCTTCATGAAGCGGACCGCGGAACGACCCCGTAGCCTAACGTCTTATAGTATTACCTACTAAACGAATAGACAATGCAGTGATTATGATCACCAGGTAATGTGACTTGGCTTTAATCGATGGAAGTGGTGCCGCTATAAATGCCGGACTGTGCCTCCATCCAATGTGATTTACGTCACAGACGATAGACAAGTAATGTAGTAGACTTACTCGTGTTTAGTGGGATCCGCTTTACCCAATCTCTGGAGGGACAGACCGCCTATGAAGATTGCCAATGACGTCACAGAGTTGATCGG
>PLHW01000046.1 GCA_003139095.1 Acidobacteriaceae bacterium | reverse complement strand
TTATCACTGGGACACTACACTAGTCGAGTGCGGTGGCCATGTTTGAGTCGACGTGGCGATCAGGGATCGACAAAATCCTTAACCAGAGGGCACACGGCGTCGCACATGGGATGCGCTTCGGTGGCGCCATCCAAATGCAGATTCCTCGCTTTGCTCGGAATGACAATTTTGACCATGCGGTTTTCAATTACACAATTTACCCGATTACAAAATTACTCAATTCTCTTCAATCATTTCTCGAAGTTCCTCCAGCGGCGGCCGTCCCGCTCCATTAGTTCTTCGGATTCCTTCGGGCCCCAGGTGCCGGAGGGATAATTTGGAAAATTTCTGGGCGGCAGAGCTTTCCAAACATCGAGCACCGGATTGACGATGCTCCAGCCGGCTTCGACCATGTCGGCGCGCTGGAAGAGCGTGGCGTCTCCGATCATGCAGTCGTGCAGCAGGCGCTCGTAGCCGGTGGAGGGCGTCTGGCCGAAATAGTCGGCGTAGGCGAAGTCCATGTTGACCTCGCCGAGTTGCATGGCCGGGCCGGGCGTTTTTGCTGCGAAGCGCAGCGAGATACCTTCTTCGGGTTGAATGTGGAGGACGAGTTGGTTGGGCATCATGTTTTCGACTTTGGTTTCGCGGAAGAGCATGAAAGGCGCGCGACGGAATTGAATGACGACGTGCGTATTGCGCCCGGGTAAGCGCTTGCCGGTGCGGAGGTAGAAGGGAACGCCCGCCCAGCGCCAGTTGTCGATGAGAAGGCGCATGGCGACAAAAGTTTCGGTGCGCGAGTCGGGCGGGACGCCATCCTCGGCGCGATAGGCGGGAACGCGTTCGCCGTCGACGGTGCCTTCGCCGTACTGTCCGCGCACGGTTTTGCTGAGCACATCTTCATTGCTGAAGGGCTGAATGGCGTGCAGGATTTTGGCTTGCTCGTCGCGCACGGCGTTGGCCTCGAATGAAATGGGCGGTTCCATGGCGGTGAGCGTGATGAGCTGCATGATGTGGTTGGGCACCATATCGCGCAGCGCGCCGGCGTTGTCATAGTAGCCGCCGCGCGATTCGACGCCGACGGTTTCGACGACGGAAATTTGGACGTGGTCAATGTAGCGGCGATTCCAAATGGGCTCGAAGATTCCATTGGCGAAACGCAGGGCCAAAATATTTTGAACCGTCTCTTTGCCGAGGTAGTGGTCGATACGGTAGATCTGGCATTCCGAAGCCACTTTGAGGAGTTGCTGGTTGAGCGCTTTGGCGGAATCGAGATCGTGGCCGAAGGGCTTCTCGACGATCACGCGGCGCCAGTGGCCGTTCTCTTCGTGCATTAAGCCGACGTTTGCGAGGCGCTCGACGATGTCGCCGAAAAAATTGGGCGCAGTGGCAAGATAAAAGAAATAATTGCCGTGCTTGCCGTGATCCTGATCGACCTGGCCGAGAACTTCTTTGAGATGTTCGTAGGTACCGGGATTGTCGAAATCTCCGCCGATGTAGTGGATGCGCTGGACGAAGTCGTTCCAAACCGTTTCGTCAATCGGACCGCTGGCAAACTGTTTGAAATCCTCGGTGGCTTTTTTGCGCGCGTCGTCGTCGCTCATGGGACTGCGGCCCAGGCCGATGACGGCGAAATCGGGCGAGAGCAGACGCTGGCTGGCGAGATTGTAGAGCGCGGGTATGAGCTTGCGGCGCGTGAGATCTCCGGAGAAACCGAAGATGACCATGATGCAGGGATCGGCGACGCGCGCCGTGCGCGGCTTGACGGGAGCGGTCTGCGTGTCGGTAAAGACCATTGGTTCCTCGGTTCCTCGGTAAAGTTCGATGAGAGTTACACGGTGCTGGTTTCAAGGTAGTTAGCCGCGAGTCGAGCCTCGAGCAGACTTACCGCGACGATTGCTCGCGACTCGTTACCCGTGGCTCGCTGCTTCTTCCATACTGCTTAACTTTTCCCCGCGGCTTTCGGCTCCACATGGCCGCCGAATTTCTGGCGCATGGCGGAGAGCATCTTATCCGCGAATGTGTGCTCCTGTCGCGAACGGAAACGGGCATAGAGCGCGGCCGTCAGCACCTCGGCGGGCACGGCTTCTTCGATCGCGGCCTGGATGGTCCAGCGGCCTTCGCCGGAATCCTGCACAAAACCGCTGTATTCGGAGAGCGCGGGATTCTCCGTGAGCGCCATGGCGGTGAGATCGAGCAGCCACGAACTGATGACGCTGCCGCGGCGCCAGACTTCGGCGATGTCCGGCAGATCGAGATCGTAGCGAATGTTGGCCGGTAGATCCTCGCTGGTGGCGTTCTTGAAAATGTCGAAGCCTTCGGCGTAGGCCTGCATGAGTCCGTACTCGATGCCGTTGTGCACCATTTTGACGAAGTGGCCGGAACCGCTGGGGCCGCAGTGTATATACCCGTCTTCGGCGGTGCTGCCGATGCGTTTTTCGAAACCGGGCGTGCGGGGGATGTCGCCCCGGCCGGGGGCGAGGGTTTTGAAGATTGGATCGAGGCGCTGGACGGCCTCTTTGGGACCGCCGATCATCATGCAGTAGCCGCGTTCCAGTCCCCAGACGCCGCCGCTGGTGCCGACGTCGACATAGTGGACGCCTTTGGCGGCGCACATTTCGGCGCGGCGGACGTCATCTTTAAAAAAAGAATTGCCGCCGTCGATAATGGTGTCGCCTTTCTCCATGCGGGCGAGGAGAGTTTGCACGGTTTTTTCCGTGGGGTCGCCCGAAGGGACCATGACCCAGGCGGCGCGGGGCGCAGTGAGTTTCGTGACGAGATCGTCGAGCGAGGCGGAGCCAGTGGCGCCTTCGCCGGCGAGTTGCTTGACGGCGTCGGGGCTGAGGTCGGAAACGACGAGTTGATGGCCGCCGCGCATGAGGCGGCGCGTCATGTTCGCGCCCATGCGACCGAGGCCTACCATTGCGAGTTGCATAGCTTCTCCTTGAGCTAAGAGCTTCGAGCCGCGAGCTTCGAGCAACCTTGCTTCGGATCGTTCCCGGATCAGGTTTCGCCCTTTGTGCGTTCTCTTTCGCCCCTTCGGGGCTCGCTCGAATTTCCCCACGTAACCCACGGCTTTCGCCGTGGGCTGTACTCTTTCGCCGCTTTGCGGCTTCTTGTTAACCCCGTACTCTCTTAGTTACATCGCTTCATTTATCAGAGAATCGAGTTTTTTCAGTCCTGCGTTTACGTCGCTGCCGATATGCACGCGCAGGGCGCGACGATTGCGTTCGGCCAAGACTGCGAAATCGCCGCGAGCCTGGGCCGCTTTCACCACGCCGAAGGTGTATTTCTGCTGCGGAACCTGGAGATCATTGGCGTCGTCGCAGGTGATTTGCAGGAAGACGCCGCTGTTGGGGCCGCCTTTGTAGGCCTGGCCGGTGGAGTGCAGAAAGCGCGGACCGAAGCCAAGGCAGGTGGCGACGTGCTTGCGATCGCGAACGCGGGTGCGCAGGCCCTGCAACACGGATTCATGCTCGGCGTTCATCTCAATGTAGGCGAGCACGGCGAAATAATCGTTGGCGGATAGACGCGCGAGATGGGCGCGCAGATAGTTTGCAAGCGAGCGATCGGAGCCAACGGCTTTGGCGAGGTCGGCAGCGTTACGCGCGTCGGTAAAGAGTTTGAAGCCGGCGTCTTCGAAGATTGGCTGTTCGGCGGGCAGCGAACCTTTGCTCTCGTACTCGGAGGTTAGTTTTTTCGTTTCGAGTTTGCTGGCCTCCACGTCAGGCTGATTGAAGGCATTGATGCCGATGATCGAGCCGGCGACGGCGGTGGCGATTTCCCAGCGGAAAAATTCCTGACCGAGATTGTAGATGTCGGGGACTTTGATGAAAACGACTGGCTGGCCGGCCTTTTCGAGCGCCGTGACTTTCGCGTCCTGCTCGGCGTCGGGCGCGGATTCGAGGCGGATGTAGGCGAATATATGGTCGTGGCCGTAGACGTCAGGCGGGCCGAGCGGCTCGCGATCGACGGGGATGATGCCTTTGCCGATTTTCCCGGTGGATTCGGCGATGAGTTGTTCGAGCCAGGCGCCGAGATCGAAGATGCCGGGCGAGGCGACGAGAGTGATTTTGTCGCGGCCGAGTTTTGCGGCGGAGCCCAGAATGATGCCGAGCATGACGCCGGGGTTGTGTTCGATGGCGACGGCGGCGACGCAGGCCTCGGACATCTGTTGGGTGCGCTCCAGAAATTTGCGCGTGTCCACGCCCATGACGGCGGCGGGAACCATTCCAAAGTTGGAGAGCGCGGAGTAGCGGCCGCCGATCGAGGGGACGCCGTAAAAAATGTGGCGGAAGTGGTCGCGCTCGGCTACCTCCTGCATTTTGGAGCCGGGATCGGTGATGGCGATGAAGTGGCTGCCGGCCTTATCGCCAACGGTCTGCCGCATGCGCTCGAAGAAATATTGTTTGTAGATGTTCGGTTCGAGCGTGCTGCCGGATTTACTGGAGACGATGAAGAGAGTCCTGGGGAGATCGAGCTTGCTTTCGACGCTCTTGATTTGCGCGGGATCGGTGGAGTCGAGAATGTGCAGGCGCGGGAAGCCGGGCGCTTGCGGGAAGGTGAGCGCGAAGACTTCGGGGCAGAGGCTGGAGCCGCCCATGCCGAGCAGGACGACGTGGGAGAAGCCGGCGGACTTGATTTCGGCGGCGAGGTCGTTCAGGCGCGGGATGTTAGCGAGTTGATCGTCGACGGCGCTAAGCCAGCCGAGCCAGGCGTTTTCGTCTGCGCCAGTCCACAGCGACGAGTCGTGCTGCCATAGACGTCTTACCTTGCCGGAGGCGCGCCAGTCGTTAAGGTTTTTTTTTACGGCGGCGTCAAGCTCGGCCGGAAGAGTGGCGCTTTGGGCGTTAACCTGCGGCACGGCGGAGCGATGAGTATTTTTCTCGACGGCTTCGAGAAGCTTGTCGAAGGCCTCGGCGAAGAGCTTCACGCCATCGGCGGTGAGCTTGTCGGTGGCCTCTTTCATGGAGATGCCGGCGGCAGCGAGGCCGACCATGGTCGTGCGTGCGGCGTCGAGATCTTCGGTGAGGCTGGCACGAGGTTTGCCGTGATCACGAAAGGCGTCGAGCGTGGCGGGAGGCACGGTGTTGACGGTGTCAGGCCCGATCAGCTCTTCGACGTAGATCACGTCGCGATAGGCTTTATTTTTCGTACTCGTGCTGGCCCAGAGCACGCGTTGCGTTTGCGCGCCCTTAGCGGCGAGCGCCTTCCAGCGCGCGGAAGAGAAGATGTGCTGGTAAGCCTCGTAGGTGAGCTTGCCGTTGGCGATGGCAACCTTGCCCAGGATGCTTTGCAGCTTGGTCTTGCGGGCGGGATCGGATTCGGTTTTGAGTTTTTCGCCGACCAACGAGTCGATGAGCGTGTCGATGCGGCTGATGAAGAAGCTGGCCACGCTGGCGATTCGGCCAATGTCTCCGCCGGACCCGGCGAAGCGCTCGACGCCATCGATGTAAGCGGCGGCCACTTGCTCGTACACGTCCTGCGCGAACAGAAGCGTGACGTTGACGTTGATGCCCTCGCTGATGAGTTGGCGGAACGCGGGAATGCCCTGGGGCGTGCCGGGAACTTTGATCATGACGTTGTCGCGGGCGACGGACTTCCAGAGGCGCCGAGCCTCTTCGAGCGTGCCGTTTGTGTCGTTGGCGAGATAGGGAGAGACTTCGAGGCTGACGTAGCCGTCGCGGCGATTCGTGCTTTTGTAGACGGGCTGGAGAAGGTCGGCGGCGTCCTGAATGTCGCGGATGGCGAGCAATTCGTAGCGAGCTTTCGCGTCGAGATCGGAGCGGTCGGCAAAAGAGTCGAGGAAGTCCTGGTAGAGCGCGGATTCGCCAATCGCTTTTTCGAAAATCGACGGGTTGGAGGTCATGCCGCAGAGGCCGTCTTCGTCGATCATGCGCTGGAGCTCGCCGTTTTTAAGGAGATCGCGGCGAATGTAATCGATCCAGATGGACTGGCCGAAAGCGTGAAGCTTTTTAAGAGGATTGGCGGCTTTGGCGGTTTCGAGGGTGGATACGGGATTCATGACTGCGTCTCCTGAAGTACTGCGAGCTTCGAGCCGCGAGCAATCCTTAGATTGATGCCGCGTCTCAAAGAGTTAGATTACGTTCGCCTCCGACAGAGACGGGGTTGGCCCCGTCTCCGCCTCGCATCTTATTTGCCAACCAGGTCGCGGGCCGCTGCGGCTACCGCTTCCGGGGTGAATCCGAACTTCTTCTGCAAATCTTTTAACGGCGCGGAGGCGCCGAAGCTGAACATGGCTATCATGCGGCCCTTTGTTCCAACATAACTCGCCCAGCCCAGGCTCGCGGCCTGCTCGACGGCGACGCGAGCGGTGATTTCAGGCGGAAGCACTTTATCGCGATAGCTCTGCTCCTGGTGCTGGAACAATTCCCAGCAGGGCAGGCTGACGACGCGGGCGCGAATGCCTTCGGTCTTTAGCGTTTCGTACGCGGCGACGCAGAGGCTCACTTCGCTGCCGGTGGCGATGAGAATGACCTGCGGCTTGCCGCCTTCGGCGTCGGCGAGGATGTAACCGCCGCGGGCGAGGCCGCTCGCGGGCGCGTATTTGCTGCGATCGAGCGTGGGCAGCGCCTGGCGCGTGAGAATGAGCGCGGCGGGCTCGGTCTTCAACTTCATGATTACCCTCCAGGCTTCGACCACCTCGTTCGCGTCGGCGGGCCGGATCGTCAGCAAGCCGGGAACGGCGCGCAACGTTGCCAATTGCTCAATGGGCTGGTGCGTGGGCCCATCTTCGCCGACGCCGATGGAATCGTGGGTGTAGATCCAGAGGCTTGGGATTTCCATGATCGCGGAGAGGCGTATAGCGGGCTTCATGTAATCCGAAAAGATGAGGAAAGTGGAACCATAGGTGCGCAAGAAAGAGAGCGTCATGCCGTTGACGATGGCGCCCATGGCGTGTTCGCGGATGCCAAAGTGGAAGTTGCGCGCGTTGTAGTTGTTGGCTTCAAAATCTCCGACGCCGTCGAAGGTCAGGCGCGTTTTGGTTGAGGGATAGAGATCGGCGGAGCCGCCCATCAGCCACGGGTCGTTTTTTGCGATGGCGTTGAGAACCCTGGAGGACGAGTCGCGCGTGGCCATGCCCTTGGCGTCGGTGGGGAAGGTGGGCAATTCTTTGTCCCAGCCATCGGGCAATTCGCGCTTCTGCATGCAGTTGTATTGTCCGGCGAGATCGGCATGCTGCTCGGAGTACTTGTCGAAGAGCGCATGCCATGCGGAGCCTAGCAGGTGGCCGCGCCTGCCCATTCCGTCGCGGAAGTTTTCGCGCACGCCGTCGGGAACGAGGAACTTGGCGTCTTCGGGCCAGCCATAAGCGCGCTTGGTGAGTTTGACCTCTTCTTCGCCGAGCGGCTCGCCGTGAGCTTCCTTCGTGTCTTGTTTATTCGGGGATCCGAAAGCGATGTGGCTATCGAGGACAATCAGCTTCGGGCGATCGCCGATGGCGAGAGCGTGACGATAGGCGCCGCCGATGGCGTCGAGATCGTTGGCATCGTGAAGGTGACAGACGTCCCAACCATAGGCCCGGAAACGGGCGGCAACGTCTTCATCGAACGCGAGATTGGTCTTGCCTTCGATGGTGATGTGGTTGTTGTCGTAAATCCAGCAAAGGTTGGAAAGGCGCAGATGTCCGGCGACGGATGCGGCCTCGGAGGAGATGCCTTCCATCATGTCGCCATCGCCGCAGATGGCCCAGATGTTGTAGTTGAAGAGTTCGAAACCAGGACGATTGAAATGCGCGGCCAGCCAGCGTTCGGCGATGGCCATGCCGACGCTGTTGGCAACGCCCTGGCCGAGCGGACCGGTGGTAGTCTCAACGCCAGTGGTCAAATTGGATTCGGGATGGCCGGGAGTCTTGCTGTCGATCTGGCGAAAGTTCTTGATGTCATCGAGCGAGACGGCGGGTGTGGAAAGAACTCTCCCGCTCTTATCGACCTCTTGCACGCCCGCCAGGTACAGCAGGGAATAAAGGAGCATGGAGGCGTGGCCGTTAGAGAGAACGAAACGATCGCGATTGGGCCAGTGCGGATCGGCGGGATCGTAGCGCAAGAATTGCTGCCAGAGAACGTAGGCCGCCGGGGCCAGGGCCATGGGCGCGCCGGGATGCCCGGAGTTGGCCTTTTGCACGGCATCCATCGAAAGCGTGCGAATGGTATTAATGCACAACTGGTCGAGCAGCTTTCCGGTGGCGACAGCCTGATCACTCACTGCCATTTAGAGTTCTCCTCGCAACTCAGGTGCTTTCGGAGTTAGATGACGAAGCCAGCGATTTGATGCGCTGCTGATGTAAATGCGTTTTCCCCAAGAATTCCCAAGGCAACCAATGTCGGCGGATTCAAGGTTAAATTCTACACCGTGCAGATTGAGGCCGGTAAGAGTGCTCGACCGGCGCAGAAGCACTAAGTGACGTAGGTGCGGCCCCGCGTGGTGCGGTGCTGGAGGGTGGCGGCGAGTTGATCGATGTCGACGGGGGAGAGGTTGACGAGGTCAGGTTCGAGGATGGGGAGGCGGTTGGTGCCGACGGCGTCACGTCGAATCTGGATGAGCAGGGCTTGCAGGGCGGAGGGATCGTATTTTTCCGGCGTCAATCGGATCAGCTCCTGCAGGGCGGCACCGATGGACATGCGGGCACGATAAGGACGCTCGGTGGTCATGGCGTCGAAGGTATCGGCGAGGGCGATGATGCGCACGGCGCGGGGTATTTCGTCGCCATGCAGGCCGTCTGGGTAGCCGGAACCGTCGGCTCGTTCGTGATGCCAGCGCACGATTTCGGGCACCTGAGGCCATGGGAATTGCACCTGGCTGACAATCTGGTGGCCGATGATGGTGTGCTCGCGCATGGCGAGCGATTCGTCGGTATTGAGGGGCGCGGGCTTGGCGAACAGTCCCTTATCGATCGCGACCATGCCGATATCGTGGAGATAGCCGGCCGAGCGCAGCGGCGCGACCTCGCCCGGCTCCATCTCGAGAGCCTCGCCAATGGCTTGGGCGTAGCGGCCGACGCGCAGGGAATGTCCGTGGACGTTCACGTGTTTGACGTCGATGGCGGTGGCGAAGGCCTCAAGCGCGTTGTCGTAAAAGCCGTGCAGCGAGGCGAGCAGGCGCACATTTTCGGAGACTCGCTTCTCGATCGTCTGACGGAGTGAGTGGTTTTGAATCGCGAGCGCCACATAATTCGCGATCATCTCGAAGGCCTCAAGCGCATCTTCATCGTATGCCGCCTCGCCCGGACGGCGGCCGAGCGCGATGAGACCCACCAGCTTGCCGCGAACTCTGAGGGCGCAGATGCATTTGAACAGTTCGGGCGCGACGTTGCCGCTGGAACTCAGGTAGGCGTCGGTAGTGGAACTGTTCAGGAGGATCGCGCCGCTGGAGGCTGCGAGCAGTTGAACCTGGCGAGGCAGAAGAGGAATGAACGCAGGCTCGGGCATGAGCGCAAACCCTTGTGCGCCGAGCGAGGTGAGCTGGGAAGGGCGCTCGCCGAAAGAAAAAAGCACACCTTCACGCGCACCTGCCGCCTCCATTGCGGCGGCAAGCATGGCATGCGCGGTCTGGCGGAAATCGCGGTCGGCCGTAAGTTCCGGCCCCAAATCGGCCAGGGCTTCAACAGTGCGTAAGATCTTCTTAAGATTGGGTCCCAGCAACGCCGGTGCGAAGCTGCAAATACCAGAGCAGAATTAGCGTAGCACCCGAAGTGTGCGCCGATGATTGGTTAAGTTGATGCCCGGCACTTTCAGGCCATTCTACGAATACACGCGGGATGGGAGTTGGCGCCGACGAACATGCGTGGCGCCGAGCCCATTCGCGGAGTGCAAAAATGGAATCGTGCGATGCAAGGAAATGAACTAACATGCATTCGCTTGCCTTGACAGTGCGCGGCGGCTTGGCTCATACTCCAGACCATCTAACCGCGCCGCTTTGTTTGATTTTTCCTGTAACCGTAACAAATGAGGGATTTCCGTGTCCGTACTCCAGCCCAATCCACTTTTCCCGGAGAAAGCACCCAGCGAGGACCTTCGCGAGCTTGAGCGGAATCCCGGGCCGCAACGCAAAGCTCCCCCGGATGATGCCTTGGTCCTGGCTACGCTGAAACAACTGGTTGCGGCGGGAGAGCACCAGCTCGACCCGATGTTGGCGGCGATCGCCGACGCGGCGCTGGTTCTGACCGGCGCTTCGGGCGTGGCGCTGGCGATGTGGAAAGATGGCGCGATGCTTTGCCGAGCGCGAAGCGGCGAAACTGCTCCTGCGCTCGGCGCGCGGCTCAGCGCCGACAAGGGAATCTCCGGTGAATGCCTGCGGAAGGGCAAGGCGCAGCATTGCGCGGACACCGAGACGAACTCCGTCGTGGATCGCGAAGTTTGCCGGGCCCTCGGCCTGCGTTCGATCTCCGCGCTGCCGATTCAGGGAAGGCAAGGGATCAGCGGTATCCTGGAGGCCTTTTCGACGAAGCCATCGGCATTTACCGCGCGCCAGCTGGGAGTGCTTGAGCAACTCGCGGCGCTTGCTGAAAAGGCGCGGGCGCTGGAACCAGCAACGATTCCCGCTGAACAGGCGGCGCATCCGGCCGAGGCGCAAGGCACCGCGGCGGAGCACTTAGTTCCCGCGGGAGTGCAGGCAGGCGCGCCGGTCGCGGCGATCGAAGCGACTGCCCCGGAGATCGCGGAAGGGCTGTGCATCGAGCCGGCGGGCATTGCGCAGTCGATTGAAGAGCCTGCGCGGCGGGGATTTTTGCCGGCATCCGATCGGGTAATCGATTTTGTCTCGGCGCTTCTACACGGTCGTCGGCGGCCTTTTGTTTTGGCGGGAGCGGGTCTGGTCGCGGTTCTGCTCTTGGTGTTTGTGGCCTGGCTGGGATGGCGCGGACCGAAGGAAAGTGTCGGCAAAGCGCATGCGGCGGCGTCGGCGGTCGCCCCGAGCGGTGGAGCGGCCCGACTTCCGGACAATGATTCTATCTGGAAGCCGAATCCCGGTGGCGAACGCGTCGGCCTTCAGGGAGTTTCCGCAGCCGGAGGTAAAACGGCTTCCAAGGATGGCAGCGCTTCGAAAGAGGGAAATAAAGAGAAGCGTAGCAACGCGCAACCGGCAGCGCCCGCGTCGGACGTCACAGTTATCTCCAACCCGAAGGCATCCGCGACGCCGGACGGGAAGAGCGCAGGAACGCCGGCTCGCAGTGCGCAAACAGGAGACGCAGGCGTGGTCGCGCCCGCGTTGGTCGCGGAGCAAATGAATCCCTCGGGTTTGGGCAACCTTCTACTGCCCACGGCCACCATGCCTTCGCTCTCGGTGACGGTGTCGCAAGGCGTTTCCGGCGGGCAACTGTTGCACCGCGTTTCTCCGGCCTTTCCGGCGCAGGCCAAGACGTTTCGACTGGAAGGTCAGGTTGTACTCGAGGCGACGGTGCTGGAAGACGGCCATCTGCGCGATGTGAAAGTTGTGCAGGGACCTCCGGTGTTTGCGCAAGCCGCACTCGACGCCGTGAAGCAATGGCGATATTCTCCGTTCTTGCTGGATGGCAAGCCGGTCAAGACGCCGACGCGGATTACGGTGGATTTTAAGTTACCGTCCGGGTCGGGGCCGCGGTAGCGTCAAACGCCCGCCATTTGGCCATCGTGCGGGCCGCGCAAATAACGAACGCATTCCGAGCGACCGCCCAACTAACGACTGATGACGATCCCCTACACGCCTACTGGGAACGGCTTGGTGTGGCTCTCCGCGCCGACTGAGATTCCCGTGAAGCGGCCTTGCAACAGCGACATCAGCCCAGTACACCAATACCCAATCACAAACAAAAGCAGGAAGGGAACCGTGAAATAGTTCTCGTTGTCGATGGCGTAATAGACCGTGAGGGCAAAGTAGCAGCCGATAGCCAGCTCAATCCACGGAACCCAACCCAGGCGCTTGCGATACTTCTTGGCGCCCACCTTGTCTTTCTTCGATTCGACTCGGTATTTTGGAGTCCGCACAAAAGAGGTCTGTTTGCCGACCAGAGCCTCGAGCACGGCTCGCGTGTTGGTAATGGTCAGCCCGATTCCAAGCGCCATAAGAAGCGGAAGAAACAGCAGCGAACGCAGCCAGCTTTTGGGAAATAGTTCTTTTTGCGAAACCAGATAGAAGCTGGAGATGGAAAAAGTGGACGCCATGAACAAGGGAAGGTCGATGTAGAGCATCTGGAACCATCCCTGATAAAAGCGGATGACCATGGCGGGAAGCAAGAGCACGGAGAGCACGATCATCAGCGGATAGCTGAGATTGGCGGTGAGGTGATACCAGGCCTCGACTTTTTGATGGCGCGAGGCGTTGCTGGAAAAAACCTGCGGCAGAATTTTTTTCGAGACTTGAATCAGGCCTTTTGCCCAGCGCGCCTGCTGGGTCTTGAAGGCGGTCATCTCGACGGGCAGTTCGGCGGGACATTCGACATCCTGCAGGTAGAGAAACTTCCATCCTTTTAATTGCGCGCGGTAGGAGAGGTCGGTGTCTTCGGTGAGCGTGTCGTGCTCCCAGCCGCCGGCCTCGTCGATGGCCTGGCGCCGCCACATGCCGGCGGTGCCGTTGAAGTTGAAGAAGACGCCGCTGCGGGCGCGCCCGGAATGCTCGAGCACAAAATGGCCGTCGAGCAGGATGGCTTCGACCTCGGTGAGCAGAGAATAGTTGCGGTTAATGTGCGTCCAGCGGGTTTGCACCATGCCGATTTTGGGGTCGGTGAAATGGTGGATGCACTTAAGCAGGAAATCGGACGGTGGAACAAAGTCGGCGTCGAAGATGGCGACGAACTCGCCCTTGGCCGTCTGGAGGCCGGCCTCGAGCGCTCCGGCTTTGAAGCCGTGGCGATTTTCGCGGTGGATGTAGGTGACCGGATTGCCCAGCGCGGCGTAGCGGTCTACGAGGGCGCGGGCGACCTCGATGGTTTCGTCGGTTGAGTCGTCGAGGAGCTGAATATCGAGCTTTTCGCGCGGATACTCCAGGCGGCAGACGGCGTCCAGAAGGCGCTCGACTACGTATTGCTCGTTAAAGATCGGCAGTTGCACGGTGACCCGCGGCAAGTCGGTGAAGCGCGCGGTCGGCTCGGTCGTCTTGTTCTTTTTGTGCTTGTAATAAAGATAGACCAGCCAGTAGCGGTGGCCGCCGTACGCCGCCAGGATGATCAGGACGATGAAGTAGGGAATCAGCAGCGCAAGGTCGAAGGCGTTGACCTGATAGAGGCCCTGAAAGGTTTTGTCGAGAAAATGCTGGCGCAGGTAGGGGCCAAGCCCTTTGGAGGCGACGAAAAGCGCGAGCAGGGAAGGTTGGAATATGGAGCCCATGAATCGAATGAAGCCGTGCACGTCAACAGACGTAGACCCCGAACAATGAATTGTACCTGATGCATTCGCGGGGGCTGCCGGAGACGGCGCAAGCCGCGCGCATACCCAGGGTCGGTCTACTGCCAGCCTTCGCCCACCGCGCTCAGTTTTAGGTTGACGGTTTGACGAGAGCTCTCTTCGACCTTCACGGTGACGCCATTCGACTGCTGCGATTTCAGAAAGTCGGAGTCGCGGTAGAGATCTCCAGACAGGTCCTGCCAGGCAAACAGCGTGTAGGTTCCGGGCGCGAGCCCGCGAATGGTGAAGCGCCCCAACTGATCCGTGGCGCCCTGGCCAAAGCGGTCGGGAATCTTGCGCAGTCGCTCTTCAGGCACGGCGACGACTTGGACGTTCGAGACTGGGACGTCGTTGCCCTGCTGATCCTTGTCCGTTACGACACCCTCAACCGTAGCGGCTTTCGTGCTGATGACGACGTCAAGCGTGGCCGAGCCGCTGACCGAAAAACCGGCGTCGATATTGCGGTCTCCGAGGTGCGCGGACTTCACGTAAAAACCGTTGCCACCATCGCCGCCATACACCTGGAGAATATAGCTGCCGGCATTCACGTTTTTCCATTCACAATTACCCTGGCGGTCGACGGGCGCATTCTCGCCGAATGCATCGGGAGACATGAAAATGCCAGGGTCGTCGGGCAGGTCGGCTTGGCGGAGATTGACGGTGTACTGCGAGAGATCGGCCGTGGGCTGGCCGTCGAGGCGCAAATGTCCGAAGAGGCTGAACGAGGGCGCGGGCGCAAGCTTGACGTTGTCCACGTCGGCGGCGACCACGGCGACATCCTGGCGCGCGGTGAGCGTCGCAGAGTCGGAGGCTACGGAGGCCCGGACGACATAGCTGCCGGGCGCGGCGCCGCGAATTTCGAAGTGACCATCCGGGCCGACGTCGGTCGCGCGGATGGAATCGCCGGTTTTCGAATCCAGGTCGACGTTTGGCGTTTGTCCCGGTGCGAGACCGGTCACAGTTCCGCGGATGCGATATGTTCTCGCGGGTAGCAGCGTAAGGCTTACGGGCATTTCATCGCCCGCCTTTAGTGTCAGGAGGGAGGCGAGCGTCGCGTCGGTCGTGCCGGGATAATAAGTGGTAAGGTAACGCGTTTCGACGCCGGCTTCGGGCGATTCGGGTTTGTCGTTATCGGCGGCATCGTGTCCGGCCGAATCATGATGCTCGGCGTAGTCGCGGAAATCGGGGGGCGGCATCGCCGCAACCCAGTATTGGCCGGGGAATAGACCGGCGGCGCGGTATTCTCCGAGATCGTTAGTGGTTGCGACGCTGACCGTTTCCCGCCTCGCCTTGCCGGGCATTTTCTTTTGTATGACGACTCGTACCGCGGTCATCGGATCGCCATCTTCGTCCGCGATGCGGCCCGTAATCACCGCGGTGGGCAACATGTGGAAAGCCAGATCGTCGAGCGACTGGCCGGTGGAGACGGTGACAACGTTGACGTCGGCCTTTTGTCCGCGGCCATTCACTTCGGCAAAGCCCGATTTTTCGAAGAAGATGCGGTAGCGGCCTGGCGCGACATCCTCGATGCGAAAACGTCCGTCCGCGTCGGTCGCTGTGCTGTAGTTGCCGCCCTGCTTCTGCTCTTCGGCGATCATCTGGACGATGACCTTCTTCAGAGGATGGCTGCCGGGTTCCTCCACGACCGAGCCGGAAATTTCCCCGGAATTCGGCGCGGGGGTGGCATTTTGGCCGGATGCCCCGAGGGCGAATACGAAGAGACAAACAAAAAAGAGCACGCGTGCCATGGGGATCAAAAGTGTCCGGCGCGCATCGGCAGCGGACAGCCGCGAGCGACCCTCCCTACGCAAGCTCGTCTCGATAGCGAAGATCAATTTAGAAAATACTGCCGGTAGAGTGTGTCACGCTGGGCCGGACGAAAGCCCGCATCCCGTATGATGCGGCGCAATTCTTCTTCGGTTGTGCAATTGGTGACGCCTGCGGCGCGCACCACGTTTTCTTCCAGCATCACCGAGCCCACGTCATTGCCGCCGAAGCGCAATCCCATCTGGCAGACTTTCAGGCCCTGCGTTACCCAGCTCGATTGCACGTTCAAAAAATTCGAAAGATACAGGCGCGAGATGGCGAGAACTTTCAAATATTCGACCGCGGTCGCTTCGTCCCATTTCCGCCCGCCGAGCGCGGTATTGGCGGGCTGGAAACTCCAGGGGATGAAGGCAGTGAAGCCGCCAGTCTCCTCCTGAAGGCGATAGATGGCATCGAAATGATTGACACGATGCTCGATGGATTCGCCGACGCCGAACATCATGGTCGCAGTGGTGCGCATGCCGAGCTGGTGCGCGGTGCGATGGACCAGCAGCCAATCGTCGGTCAGGCACTTGAGGCGTGCAATGCGACGGCGGACTTCGTCGTCGAGAATTTCCGCCCCTCCGCCGGGGACGGAGTCGAGGCCGGCATCGCGCAGACGGGCGATCGTGTCGCGCACGGTGAGGTCGCTGTACTCGGCGATGGCGAGAATCTCGGAGGCGGAGTAACAGTGCAGATGAATCTTCGGGAACCGCTGTTTGATGCCGCTGAGCATCTTTTCGTGCCAGTCAATTTTGAGGTCGGGATGCAGTCCGCCCTGCATGAGAACGCCGGTGCCGCCGAGTTCGACGGTCTCACGAATCTTTTCGTAGATGGTTTCGAAGTCGAGGATGTAGCCCTCTTTCGCCGCCGGCCCCTTCAGCGGGCGATAGAAGGCGCAGAAAGTGCAATACTCCGTGCAGAAATTGGTGTAATTAATGTTGCGGTCGATGATGTAGGTGACGACGCCCTCGGGGTGCAGGCGCCGGCGGACGGCGTCGGCCTCCATGCCGATGCCAATCAGGTCATCGGAGCGAAACAAGTCCAAGGCTTGCTCTTTGGTCAATGACATTCGGTGGCCCACATGCCTGTGATGATTCTAACGGAATGGGGCGTTGTCTCCAATGGGAGCGTCAACATCAGAAAAGGATATCAGGCGCCCGCGGCGTTTTCGGCGGTAGTTCTGCCTTGTTTCCGCTCAGGAATGGACTTACCATGAGCTGAGTCGAGGATGAGCAGCATGAGCCAAACGGTAACGAACATTATCACGAGGGACCCTGACGTGCTTGGTGGTGCGCCGGTGTTTCGAGGAACGCGAGTCCCGTTTCAGACACTGCTGGATTATCTGGAGGGCGGGCAGACCCTAGACGACTTCCTCGATGACTTTCCCACCGTGAGCCGGAACTTTGCGATCAGTGCTCTTGAACACGCCAAGTTGCTGGTTGTGAACCAGCTGTTATGAAGCTGCTCCTCGATGAGTGTGTTCCACGAAAGCTGAAGAACCTTTTTTCCAAGTTTGAGTGCCGAACTGTTCCGGAGATCGGCCTTTCAGGCCGAAAGAACGGGGAATTGTTGTCGCTGGCGGAAGAGGCTGGATTCGATGCCTTCTTAACGCTGGATCAGGGTTTTGAGTACGAACAGAGTCTTCTCGGGCGGAACATTGGGATTGTGGTTGTTTGCGCTCGGACGAGCCAAATGGGCGATTTACTCCCCCTGATGCCTGACATTTTTCAGGCGCTCACTTCCATAAAAGCCGGCCTACTCGTTCGGGTTGGTAAATAGGCTGCGGCGCTTTCCTTACATCGTTCGGCGGCGCACTCTTCAGGTTGTCGTCGCGACCTGTCCGCGGCCGGACTTTTGCGTCCGCTTGTATTCGTAGAGACCGTACAATCCGCCCAGCCCTGAAAAAACGATCAGGATGATGAGTACCGGCCAGTAATACTCGGCGAAAAACTTAACGATGTGCCGTCCGTATCGGTACCCGAGATAACCCAGAAGAATGTAGCGAGTGCCGCGGCCAACGGCCAGCGCCCCCAGGAATTTTTTCGTCGGATATTGCATGGCACCCGCCGCCAGCAGCATGGGGACGATCGGAAAGGGGGGCGGAAGGATCGCGGGGATCGCGACCGACGCGAAACCCCAGCGTTCAAACAGCGCGTATACTTTCTTTACTTTCTTCTGCGAGAAACGCTTTTCCAGCATTTCTTTGCCGCCTTTGCGAGCCATGCGGTAGGTGAGATAGCCGCCTAATACCGAGCCCGCCGTGGCCATGAATGCATAGTAGATCCACGGTTCGCGGTGGTGGGCCGCCAACAAAATCGTCACAATGTCCGTGCTGCCGGGCAGTGGGATCAAAGAGTTGTCAATCAGACCCAGAAGAATCAGACTTGGCCCTCCGAGGTGAACCAGCCACCGAAGCATACCGGTCTTTTTGGTTTTGGCAGCGAACAGGGCGACGAGCGCGGGCAGACGCGTCATGCCGATTAGAGGCAGGATTTGAGCGGGCGGATGCAAGAAGGAATTGTAATCCCGTGTAATCGGGTGTCCCCGGCAAATCGACAGTCCGTGACGGGTGAGGTGGCGGCGAGGCGCCCGCGCAACCGCCAGCACCGCGGTCTACAGAAATTGCAATTCGGGCGCGGGCGGGAGCGCGCCAACTTCGGCGCCGAGGCGGTAGAACAGCGCGAGACCTTCCAGACTTGGTGGATCGAGATAGTAATGAATGTTGCGAACGAGGTAGGATCGAATCGTTTCAAGCGGCAGGTCAAGCCTCGGCGCCCACTCCCCGGCAATCACTTCCAGATGTTCGGGCATGACGCCGTGGTCGCGCGATTGCGCGAAAAGCTTTGCAATCGCACGCGGGTCGCGTCCGGCGAGCGCGGCCCGTCGAACCGCCCAGAAGGCGAACACGAACGACTTGCCAGTGCGCGCGTGCCATTCTTCGGCCAGGTCGAGCGTGATGTAACGGGCGCGATCGACTTTTAATGCGGGATCTCCGATCAGCAGCGCCGCGTCGCAACTGGAGAGCATTTCATCAAGGTTGGGAGCCATCGCGGTATAGCTGCGCGCCCCTCCCAGCCATTTTGCAAAAAGAATTTTTGTGAGCGCGACCGAGGTCAGGGAGGAAGTATCGAGCGCAACCGTGCGCACCCGGTCCACTGGCATTTTGCTGACGAGCAGGATGGAGCGGACTGCATTTCGCGCCGCGATGGCGACGTCGGGAACGATGACGAGATCGGGAACGGTGGTGTAGGCGGCCGCGGGAATGATGCCGATATCGGCCGTGCCTTCGGTGAGCGCGCGCGCGCAAACCGACGGAATGGTGTAGGAAATGTCGAAAAGGGCGGCGTCCGCGGTCTGCGGCGACTCCGGCCGCGGCGCCCCGAACTCGAGAGCGCGATGCTCGAAATCCCACATAAGCGGGACCGTATTCAGGTAGGAGATGGCCGAAATCCTCAGCCGATTCATGACTTTGCGAATTCTACCAAAAGCGGTGTGTGCGCCATCATTGACAGCGTTGCTGGCGGCGGCTAGGGTCATCGACAATGCCAGATTCCACGTCTATCGGAGCCTCCGTCGGGGTCGCAGCCTTTGCCGCGAATTCGTCCACAACTTCTTCGGCTCAAACCGCATCGCGCGACACCATCTGCTGGCTCGCGCTGGCGCTGACCGAAGGGCTAGGTCCATCGCGCATCAAGAAACTCGTCGAGCATTTTGGCAGCGCCGACCGCGTTTTGCAGGCGAGCCTGACCGAGCTTGAGTCGACGGGCATGCGCGCCGTCTCCGCGCAGGCGCTCGCGACTGGGAAGGCGCTGGAACTGGCCCACGACGAAGTCGCCAAGGCGGCGCAAGGCGGCGCGCGAATTATTTCGCTGAGCGAGCCAACATACCCGCCGCGGCTGCGGGAAATCTACGATCCGCCGGTGATCCTGTTCGTGAAGGGAAGCGTGGAATTGTTGTCAGAGCCGGGGATCGCGATGGTTGGGACGCGGCATCCGACGCCCTACGGTACCGGCATGGCGGAGCGGTTGGCGACCGATTTGGCCGCGCGTGGGCTGGTGATCATCAGCGGCATGGCGCGCGGAATTGATACCGCATCGCATCGCGGAGCCATCGCGGCAAAAGGAAAGACCATCGCCGTGCTCGGTACCGGACTCGATGTGCTGTACCCGAGGGAAAATGCGCGCTTGGCCGAGCAGATGCTCGCGCTTGGGGGTGCGGTCATTTCCGAATTTCCAATGGGGACCGCTCCCGTGCCGCAAAATTTTCCCATTCGCAACCGCATCATCAGCGGTATGTCGGCCGGGGTGCTGGTGGTGGAGGCGGCCGAATACAGCGGCACGCGCATCACTTCGCGCTGCGCTCTGGAGCAGAACCGCGACGTGTACGCGGTGCCGGGCAATGTTACGAATAAAAATTCCTGGGGGCCGAATACGCTCATCAAGCAGGGTGCAAAGCTGGTTGCGACCTGGGAAGACGTTTGGGAAGAACTACCTACCGACGTGCAAGTCGCTCTCAATGCGGTGCAGAATGAATCCCCCGCGCCCGGCAACGCATCTCTATTTCCTGACGACGTTCATTCGCCTCACGAACAAAGACTCCTCAAGCTGCTGAAGCCGGACCAGTCGACGCACATCGACGAACTGGTCGAGATGCTCGAAAACGAAATGTCCTCCTCGGAAATTTTTGCCGCACTCTTTGAACTCGAGTTGAACGGCAAAATCCGCCAACTGCCGGGGAAGAATTTTGTGAAGGCATTCTAGTTATCAGTTATCAGTTTTCAGTAGAGCCACGAGGTACGTCATACAGAATTTTCGCGGTCTTCGAGTTTGGGAGAAATCGCATCATTTGACCCTGGAGATTTACTCTTGCAGCAAGGCCTTTCCCCGAGAGGAAATGTACGGCCTCATAAGCCAGATGCGTCGCGCCTCGGCTTCGATCGGAACGAACATCGCGGAAGGATGTTGCAGAAAGAGCAGTACGGAGATGGCTCGGTTTTTGCAAATTGCGATGGGATCGGCTGGCGAGCTCGAGTATCAACTTCTGCTCGCCCATGACCTCGACTATTTAAAGGATCCGGACCGTGACAGGCTTTCAACACAGGCAGTCGAGCTAAAGCGGATGCTGTCTTCGCTGATGCAAAAAGTAAAGGCGGTTAACTGAGAACTGAGAACTGACAACTGAGAACGGGTTGTTGCAATCCGCCGATTCGTGCTAGCTTCAAATTCACCGTTACCAAACTGAGGAACCATTGTCCAAAGGTCTAGTCATTGTCGAATCGCCCGCGAAGGCGAAAACCATTCAGAAATATCTGGGGAAGGGATTCACGGTCGATGCCTCGTTCGGGCACGTAAAGGACCTGCCCAAGAGCAGCCTCGGTGTCGATGTCGAAGACGGGTTCTTGACCGAGTACGTTGTCATTCCCGGCAAAGAAAAGGTTCTGGCCAAGCTGAAGAAGCTGGCGCTTTCCGCCGACAAGATCTATCTGGCGCCTGACCCGGACCGCGAAGGCGAAGCCATCGCCGCGCACCTGGCCGACGAACTCAGCGACGACGGCAAGAAAAAGAAAAAGGGAAAAACCGCCAAAAAAGCGGAAGATGCCGATGGCCCGCGGATCCAGCGCGTAACTTTTAACGAGATCACGCAGCGCGCCGTGAAAGCGGCGTTTGAGCATCCTCGCGACATCGACCAGAACCTGGTGGACGCGCAGCAAGCGCGGCGTGTGCTTGATCGTCTGGTGGGGTATCAGGTATCTCCGCTGTTGTGGGATAAGGTTCGGCGCGGGTTGTCCGCCGGGCGCGTACAGACCGTCGCGCTGCGCTTGATCGTCGATCGCGAGCGCGAAATCAAGGCCTTCGAGAAAAAAGAATATTGGACCATCGATGCGAACCTGACGGGCGGCAAGCCGCCCGCGTTCGACGCACGCTTTCTCGGCAAGGGCGAAGAGAAGGTCGAAATTACGAATGGCGAGCATGCGGAGAAGATCCGCCTCGCCCTCGAGAGCGCGCAGTGGGCCGTCCGCTCGGCGGAAAAGAAGGAGCGGCGCCGCAATCCAACTCCGCCGTTTACGACCAGCAAATTGCAGCAGGATTCGTCGCGCAAACTCCGATTCAGCGTCAAGCGCACCATGATGATCGCGCAGCGCTTATACGAAGGCGTTGAACTAGGCGAAGAAGGCCTGGTTGGGTTGATCACTTACATGCGTACCGATTCGACGCGCGTGGCGCCGGAAGCGATTGCCGAGGTGCGCGAGTACATCACGGGGGAGTATGGCGCTCAATATTTACCCGAATCCCCCAATACATATAAGGAGAAGAAGGATGCGCAGGGCGCGCACGAAGCGATTCGCCCCACCTCAGCCATGCGGCATCCCGACCAGGTCAAGCAGTATCTACAGGAAGATGAGTTCAAGGTTTACAAGCTGATATGGCAGCGGTTTATCGCCTCGCAGATGAATCCGGCGGTATTCGATCAAACCACGGTCGACATCGATGCGAAGTCGGGAAACGAAGTCTTCTGGTTCCGGGTAACCGGATCGGTGATGAAGTTCGACGGCTTCCTCAAGGTTTACGAAGAGTCGAAAGACTCGAAAGACGAGGAAGACGAGGAACTGAAGCACAAGCTTCCGCCGTTGGAAGCGGGACAGAAGCTGACGCTCAAGTCCTTGAAGCCGGAACAGCATTTCACCGAACCACCTCCGCGCTACAACGAAGCGTCGCTGGTGAAAGAGCTGGAGGAGCGCGGCATTGGGCGGCCTTCGACCTATGCCACCATTCTGAGCACGATTCAGGAGCGGCAATACGCGCAAAAGCTGGGCGGAAAATTTACTCCCACCGAAATTGGGCTGGTCGTCACCGATCTGCTGGTCGAAAACTTCAAAGACATTTTCGACTTTCAGTACACCGCGCGCCTGGAAGAAGAGCTCGACGAAATTGAAGAAGGCAAGGAAAAGTGGACCGATGCGCTCGCCGACTTTTACAAAAAGTTCGCCAAGGACCTCCGATACGCCGAGAAGCACATGGAGAACATCAAGCGTATGGAGAAGCCGACGGACGAGAAGTGCGAGCGTTGCGGCGCGCCGCTCGTCATCAAGTGGGGCAAGCACGGCTCGTTTTACGCCTGCAGCACATACGATAAAGAGGATCCGAACTCCTGCACCTTCACCAAAGAAAATCCTATCAATCTGCCGGACCTCGATTCGGCGGATATGCAGGAGACATCGCAGGAAGAGTACTGCGAAAACTGCGGCCGCGTGATGGTGCTGAAGCGCGGGCGCTTTGGGCAGTTCATGGCGTGCACGGGTTACCCGGACTGCAAAACCACGCGCCGGCTCGACCAGGGCAAGCGTGTGCCGGACATTCCGCTGGATGAGAAGTGCCCGGACTGCGGGCGCAACCTGATCATTCGCCATGGCCGCTATGGCGAGTTCACTTCGTGCAGCGGATATCCCGACTGCAAGTATGTGAAGCAGAATTTCATCGGCGTGAAGTGCCCGCTTTGCAAGGAAGGCGAGTTGGTCGAAAAACGCGCGCGCAAGGGAAACACATTTTACGGATGCGCCAGGTATCCGAAGTGTAAATTCACCTCCGCCGCGAAACCGCTCGCAGAAAAATGCCCCAAATGCGGCAATGAATACCTGGTGGAGCGTCTGCGCAAAGAGGGAACCGTGATCGCGTGCCCCAACAAGGAATGCGATTACGAGCGTGAAGGAGCAGGCGAGTTGACGGCGGATGCGAAGTCTGGATAAAAGAACACGAACGAAAAAGCGGTCATATCTGAACTGACGAGGCGAGAAAATGGCAAAGAAAGCGAACGCGAACGATGCCCAGATAGTCTTGAAGCTTTACGAACTACGTCGCGAAGAGGAGATGCGCAAGGCAAGGAATTGGTTTCTGGTGGAGTTCTGGCCGCAGAGCGCCGACGATTTTCTAAAAGTTGTCAACGCGTTTCCCAGCCAGGAAAACAGCTGGCTTCGCCAGGTGCAAAGTTACTGGGATATGGCGGCGTCGCTCGTGGTCCAGGGCGCGCTTAACGAAGACCTCTTTATACAGCCCGGCAACAGCGGCGAAATGTTTTTCTTCTTCGCCAAGGTGCATCCATTTCTGAAGGAGATACGGCAGAAAATGGGCAATCCGGACGCATGGGCGAACATCGAGCAAGTGGCGACCGGCTCGAAGCTGGCGCGCAAACGACTGGATCGGGTTTCTGCGAATGTGGACAAGCGTCGCGCCGCGCTTGCCAAGGGCAAGAAATAAAAACTTGTTGCGGAAGCCTGCACCGGCGCCGTCGATGCTTCTGCTATTCTAGGTTGTTGTGCGGATGCTCTGGTGGTTTCTCATCCTGGGAGTCAGCTTAGTTCTTGTCCTGTCGGTTGCTGCCTCGCTTTATATGCGGGTGCGGAGGCAGATGAAGGCCTCGGCGGCTCTGAAGGCGGGATCGGACGGGCCCGACCAGGATCCGCCACCTGAAGCTTAACTAGGGGAGATTATGTCGAAGGTGCAGGCCAAGCTTTTTCCGAGCCAGATTTTGCCGACGCAGGTTTTGCCGAGCGAGGTTTTGCCGAGCGAAGTTTCGCAACCCTATACCGAAGTCCAGCACATTTCGCGCGCCGAGGAGTGGGCGAAGAACGCTGCCATTGTGATCGGCGCCAGCCTCTTCGTGGCCGTGTGTGCGCGCGTCACCGTGCCGCTCCCGTTTACCCCGGTGCCGCTCACGCTGTCGAATTTCGGCGTACTGGCCGTGGCTCTTACGCTCGGTTCGCGGCGGGGCTTCCTTGCCCTGGCTCTTTATCTCGCCGAGGGCGCAATGGGATTACCGGTGTTCAGTCCCGGGCCGGGCGGCGTGGCTCAGTTGATGGGCGCAACCGGCGGATTCCTGATGGCGTATCCTTTCGTGGCCTTCGTTGCCGGCTGGATCTACGAACGCTCCTCGCGCAGTTTCGCCTGGGGCGCAGTCGCGGGAACAGCCGCAGAGATCGTGCTTTTTTGCGGTGGGCTGAGCTGGCTATTCCTATTCACCCATTCGCTCGCGCAGGCCGTTCGCTGGGGCCTTTACTGGTTCGTATTTGCCGAGGTGATCAAGATCATGCTGGCAGCGGGAATTGCCGGCACATGGAAGCGGCAATCTTCCGCAAGAGTTTGACGGGATCGAATATATCTGAGAGTTTCCTGGCCTGCGGGGATGTGAAAAATCTTCGCTTCGCGCCGGAAGAAAAATTAGCGCTTGTTCGACGACCGTCCAATATCCAATCGGAAGTTAACGTTCCAAGCCCGATTCCGACAGCCGAAAGCCAAGTCTGAAATTATGAGTACAGTTTCTTCTCCGGTTCGCGAAATCACAGTGGCGCACAGCCCGGATTCCGACGACGCATTCATGTTTTACGGTCTGGCCACGAACAAAGTGCGCGTGCCCGGGCTTCGTTTCACGCACACGTTGTGCGACATTGAAACGCTGAATCGCGACGCCCAGCGCGGCGTTTACGATGTGACCGCGATTTCATTCCACGCCTACCCGTACATTCAGGAGAATTACGCTCTTATGTCGTGCGGCGGGAGTGTGGGCGATGGATACGGCCCCATGCTGGTTTCGACGCGATCGTTTACCACCAGTGAGATCAAGAGCAAGAAGATTGCTGTGCCCGGAAAGTTGACGACGGCCTACCTGGCCCTGCAACTGTTTGCGCCCGGCATCGACGTCGAGGTTGTTCCTTTTGACCAGATCATCCCGCAGATTCTCGAAGGAAAATACGAAGCGGGGCTGATCATCCATGAGGGCCAGCTCACCTACGACAAATCGGGATTGCATCGCGTGGTCGATCTCGGCAAATGGTGGCTGAAAGTGACCGGCCTCCCCTTGCCGCTCGGCGGCAACGCGATCCGCCGCTCGCTGGGTGCGGAGACGATGGCCAGTGTGACCCAGGCGCTGCGCGAGAGTATTCAGTATGCAATCGATCACCGCGAAGAAGCTCTCGCCTACGCGATGCAGTTTGCGCGCGACCTCGACCCGCAGCTTGCGGACAAGTTTGTCGGCATGTACGTGAATGACCGCACGCTCGACTACGGCGACGACGGAAGGGAAGCGGTGCGCCGCCTGCTCGACATGGGACACAAGGCCGGCATCATTGCGCAAGAGCCGCGCGTGGAGTGGGTGTAGGGCAACTGCTAACGGCCCCTGGCGGAACTTTAATTCGGCGTCTCCTGCGGCCTCCGTTTTGACCGCAATATCCCCAGCACAACAAACTCCCACCACACTATCGCGATCAGCGTAACCACGAATGGCCCGAGGAAGCGCGGGATGGCAACGCGGCTGGATGGGATTCCCGTCCCCGCCAATGCGCGAGTGAGCGCTCCCACGGCGGCTATGCCCGCCATCGCGAGCAGGGTCAGACTCTTTCGCTTGGGCCACCCATCTTGGGAACGGCCTGGTGATGCGCTGCAAACTTCGGCCGTCCGATACCATGCCAATAGCCACACCAGCAAAATTGCGATTCCGAGTAGCGTGCTCGCATGTTGCAGAATTTTGTAGACCGGCACTCCTCCGATCAAAGGCATGTGAACGCGGTGCCGCAGAGTTGCCCAATGAAGCACAGGCCATCCGTTGGGATGCGTGAACGAATCCCAAACCAGATGCGTCACGATTCCGACTAGGAGTGGTGCAATGATCAAGGAAAAACGCGCCGCTCCTCCAAAGCCGAAGCCGCCAAGGTAAACGGTCAGTCTCCGCCGGAGTCCATCTGGCATCAGTTCGACGAAGGGCTCCTTGACGAATCTGTGGAATAGCCACAGAGTGCCAAACGCCAGCGGCAGCGTTACCAGGAACGTGCCTGCCAGCGTATGCCCGTAGCGGCCGTCGGCGTTGAGGCGGACATAATATTCGAGATCGGGCGCGATGGTGCCCACGATCAGCGGGGACCAGATTAGTCGCGAGCGGCGAAACGGAAGCGCAGCGGCAACATGGGCGGGAGTGAATGGCATTGCCGGTTTGCGACGGACCTTATTTCACGTTAGTCGCGAACGAAAAAACGGGATCGATATCGACCGGTACATCGGACGCCGCCGTGAGAGCCTGCTTCACGTCGTCTTGCATCCGGCCATATTTTGCGAACCAGTTTTCGGCCCGCTGACGGTCGCCGGTAGCCTCGATCTCCAGCAGTTCCTTCGTAAGATCGGCGATTGCGCCCGGCAGCTTTTCATAGTCGATCGCGTATAGGCCGCGCGCATTTGGGCTCAAAGCGCCGCGCTCCAAGAAATAATTCAACTCCATGATCTCGGCCTGCGCATGGGCCTCGGCTGCGCCAAAGCGCGCGCTGCGAAACAGATCCCCGATATACGACGCGTAATACTCGTCCCGGCTTTTGCGGGGCAGAACGTCATGATCGATCAGCCATTGCACCGCGAACATTCCCGCGACGTCCGCCTTGGCCTCCTCCAGTCCGCTATACTGCGGTCCGATCGCCTGTCGAATATCGACCTTCCCCGCCGGCGTGCGCGCATAAGCGGGGCCGAGGCCGTGGCAGATTTCATGCATCACCGTTCCGATAAGGTAGCCATCCGCGGTGACTTTTGCCGCCTGCCCCGGTTCCATCACCTTGCGCGCCAGTGGGATGATCACGGAATTCACCCGCGCATCCATAAAGTTGTTGAAAAATATCTTCTTGCTGCCGTGCTCCTCGTGGATTTGCGGATCGTTCGGCAGATTGTCGGCCACGGCCTGGTAACCATGCGCCAAATCGCCGGCGCGAAAAGGCGAATCCACCACTTCCATCGGTGAATCAAGCCCCCACTTCGAGGGACGGTCCGCCGCGGCCAGTGGCAGCGCCTCCTGAATGTCGGGGACATACTTGGTGAACAGGTCCAGTCGCTTGCTCTCACGGTCGTTGCGCACCAGCACCGCCGCCCCATACGAGGCCTTCACGCCCAACAGATCGTCGAGATACGTTTCGTAGGGAGCGAAGATGATATCGATTTTTGGATTTTGCAACTTCAGCCATTCCCGGTCGCTCGGCAGGTAGTTGTCGCTCAGCAAAGCGTCGGCGCGTAGTCGAAGAAATTTCGCAAATGCCGGATCGCGGCTAAGAGTTGCCGCGTCCCGCAAGGCAGCGGCGGCCGGCTCTAGAAAAGCGCGATACGCGATGTGGTAGGGAACTGTCTCAAGCTGGCTGTCGTGCCAGCGCACAATCGTCAATGGGTCGTAGATCGCCGTTTTTTGCGCGGGATGTTTTTTTACGTATTCCTCGACTTGCGCGCGCGTAAGGTTCGCGGGATAGAAGCCGCGGCCGGGAGACATCGGGTCTTTCCCCACGAAGGGCTTATTGTTATCCAGCAAGTCGAAGCGCGAGGCATTGATCCACAAATAACGGCGCAATTGCACATCGCGCGCGTTCTTGCTCGCCTTGAGCGACTGGTAGAGCGCCAGCGCTTCGGGATCGCTTTGCCGCCAGTAGATGCTCTCCAGGTAGACGCAGGCCTCCGTGAGTTTGCGCACGAGTTGAATCTCGCGAGCGCTCAAGCCGGTAGTGCGAAACGGCATTTGAACGCGCTGGAATTTCGCCAGGCGCTTCGGCAAGTCAGGCGACACCTTCAGGTTCGCCGGCGCTCCGCTCTTCGACGCCGATCCCGTCATAAATCGAGTTTTACCGCTTTGCGACGAACCGGCGACTGACAAGATCACCAAGGCGAAAAAGAACACCCCACTCTTCATGTGAGTTCGATCTTATCAAAACTGCCGCATGCTTCCGCAGCCGGTATCATGGTAGTCATGCTTGCTCCGAATGGCGCTCAGACTTTGCTCATCGATGCCGATGACACGCTCTGGGAGAACAACATCTATTTCGAGCGGGCGATCGCGAAGTTTATTTCTTTCCTCAATCATCGCGAATATTCGCGCGAGCAGGTTCGCCTCGTCCTCAATGACGTGGAGCGGGATTCGATCCTGAAACACGGATATGGCCTGCATAGTTTCGCGCATTCGCTGGTGGAAACCTTCGAGAAGCTCTCCGTCGACCCAATCACGCCGGAGAGCCACGAACGTATCCACAGCTTCGCCCATCAGATCGCGGATCATCCCGTGGAGGTTTTGCCCGGTGTACCTGAAACGCTTGACTACCTATGCGGCAAACATCACCTGATTCTTATGACCAAGGGGCATCCCGCCGAGCAATCCGGGAAAGTCGAGCGCTCTGGTCTGAAGGAATATTTTTCGGCGGTGGAGATTGTGGCCGAAAAAGATCTGCCCACCTATCGCTCGGTGATTTCGAAGTACGAACTGGCGACTGATCTAACTTGGATGGTTGGCAATAGTCCAAAATCCGACATTAATCCTGCGCTGGCCGCAGGCTTGAACGCCGTTTTCGTGCCGCATGACAATACCTGGATCCTCGAGCACGAAGAACTGGCGGGCGCTCCGCCGGCGCAGCGCCTGCTGACGGTCGACTACTTCAGTGATCTTATGAAGCACTTCTGAGCTCCTTATTGCCAGCGAAGCTCTGAGGGGAATCAACTTACAATTAAAAAAAACCTCCCTCGTATCTTATCAAGATACGAGGGAGCAAAAAAAACTGACTGTCTATCGCTTACTGAACGGTAACATTGACTGAAGCGGACGGAATGCCATTGGCAATCACCACCAACGTACTTGCGCCCGTCTCCATCGAAGCGGGAACGTCGAAGTTGGTGGAAACCGTAGCTGAACCGGTGGCCACTCCCATCGAGCTGTGGTCATGCGTCCGCGCGTAAAACACATGTTTCGTGCTGTTATTCGTGATTTGCACGAGCGGATAATTTGTGTTCGTCTGGTACTCGTCTCCAAACGCGTTCGCCTGGGATAGCCCATTGAACTGTGTTCCGGAGATGGCGTATGTCGAACCGCGAGTTACGGTGCTCGGGTAAGTCGAGATCGTGGGCTGCCACGAACTCTGGTAAGTTCCAGTCGGATTGTATACTGCCGACGGGCTGCCAGCTATCAGAATCTGACCGGTAGGCAATACCATCAAAGCGCCGCCCAGATATGGTCCGGGGGTAAGATTTGAGCCATCCCATGTGTAAGAGATGCCCGAATCGCCCTCCACCAGGACTTCGCCATTGGGCAACAAAGCGGCGAAGGAATCGCCCGCGTTGTCGTTATTCGGGAAGTCGGGACCGACCGTCCATCCGCCTGCCAGACTGTTGTAATAGGCGGTGTGTCCCGGGCCGCTCCCGCCCTTGGTGTAAGAGCCCGTCACATAGACGGTGCCATCCGGACGCAGAATCTGCGGCCCGATCTCTCCAGGCGGGTAGTAGCAAAGCTTTCCGCCCGGTCCGTAATTAATGCAACCGTCGGGCGAAGGCGAGTGCAGATCGACGATCGTACTCCCGGCAGTTGTCCATTTTCTGGCGGCGCTCGAATAGAGCTCGGAGTTCGGCGCAGCTTTCACATCCGCGGTCAGAATGTCGCCATCGGCCAGCAGCGTCCAGCCTTCTTCGGCGTCAAAATCTTTCTTCCCCTTGGAGCTGAGGGTTGACCACGTCATCGTCTTGGGGTCCAGCAGGCGCAACTGTTTTGTAAGCTTGTTACCGATCAGGTAGGTCCCGTCCGCCAGTACAGACGAGGGAGAGTCGCCGATATACTTCCACCCTTTCGGCGGGCTCACATTCGTCCAGGTATTCGCCACGGGGTCGTAAATCGCACCCAGGTTCGTGAGGGCGAAGTTGCCGAAATTGTACTCTCCGCCTTCGATCAGCACTTTGCCATTCGCCAGCGTAGCGGAGGAATATGCGTCCGGAGAATAGCCCGACGGCAAGCTCGCGACCTGGGTCCAGGTACCGTTGACGTAGCTGCCGGTATTGTCGGGCGTCAGCTTATACCAGTCGGTATCATTGTAGCCTTGGCCCAAAACCGTCCCGTCCGTCAATTGGAAGGTCAGCTGGATGCCATCCGCTGGTTGATGTTTAAGTTGCGTTACGGTTTGCGCCGCGGCGCCAGAAACCAATAGCAAAAAGATCGCGGCAAAGAAAGCGGTCACGGTACGCGCATTTGCACGCCCTCCGGACACACTTATACTGCTTGTCGGTAAAACGCTGATCATCCTCACCCTCCCTGGGGACTACGGCCTGCGCGGAAGCGCTGCGGGAAATAATGCTATCAGATTTTCGGCTGGTTGTGTGGGAATTCAAGTCAGCCGCCCGGAGCGGGTTTTGTGCCCTCTCCCGCCCAGGAGGACGCCCCAAAAGACAACAGGCTGAAACGCGGAATTTCTTCCGGGCTTCAGCCTGCGCTTCACTCAACTTGTAAGCCGGCTAGTTGGTTTGAGCCGGTGGAGAAGCGGCGGCCGTTGTCGCTGTCGCTGCCGCTGGGTTGGTCGCCGTCGCCGCCGTCGCCGGAGCAGCCGTGCTTGGCGCTGTCGCGTTAATGCGCGCCAGTCGGGGGAAGAAAGGTGTCACCTCGAACGGCATCTTATCGCGAGCCGAGGTGATTGCCACCGGCTGTGCCTTTACCATCTCGACTTTGTTGTCCCACGGGTTCAGCTTGACGCGCCCGCCCAGCGGCAGCGCCGCGATCTGGTCGAGTTTGTTCCAATCGACCGCCGGCGCCGAGGTGGCCAACTGCGCCATCCGCGTCACTGTGCCGTTGCTGGAGATGTTGTTGCCCAAGTGAGCCTGCAACAGCGCCGAAAGTTGCGGCGCCCGCAGTTGCAGCATCTTCAAAAAGAGCCCTGCCGAATCCAGTTTCTGCGCGTACGGCGATGCCTTCAGCATCTCGATCGCTTTCTTATCCGCGGCCGTCTCCTCCTCGGGAATGTGCTTGAACCCAAGGTTGCCGAACGTCCCTTCATCGGAAAACAGCATGCGATCGTTGAACGCGTACTGGCTGCCCAGATTGTGGCCCAAAACGATGTGCGCCAGTTCATGCGAGAGCACCATGGCCAGGCTGCTCTCATCCGGCAGCACATCGATCATCCCGCGGCTGATCACGATGGTATTGCCCACGCTGAAGGTCTCCAGCGGCGAGGTCGTCATCACGCGAGCGCGCACCGGGCGCGGCAATTCGACATTGTTCGTAATCAGCAGGTTGTTGATGACGGTTTGCAGGATCTTATCGACGTCGCCCTCTGGCGCCAGCAAGCCCGCGCGCTCCAGTCGCTCCACCACGTTGTCTTCCGCCTGCTGTTGCCATTGGCGCTCGGCGGCGAGCGGAGACGCGTCCTGCGCTTCCGGCGTATCGTCCTTCACGCTGTCCACCCGGATTTGCGTCAGTTCGTCGCTCTGCGTGCCCAGGTTCAGGTTGTAGCCCCACAGGCGCGTCTGCGCCTTGAAGGCAATCCTGTTCTTCGCTCCGGCGGTAAAGTCGCCTTCCTCGCTGTAGATATACGCCGGCAGCCAGTAACCGGGAATCAAGTTCAGCCGCCAGCTATCCAGGTGAAAGTAGTAGTTGTTGCGCGCCGGATGGCTGTAGGTGCCGTTAATGCGCACGATGTTGAAATCCTGATCCTCAATCCAGATGCGGCCCATGAAGCGGCCGTGCCCGGCGTCTTTCTTCGGGGTGACATCAAATACCAGGCAGCGCACGTCGCCCAGAAACTGCCGCTGCGAGTAGTGGAATTCATAGTGCTGCCGGTCAAACTCGTTGCGGTCCGCGTAAATCATCCACGAGAATCCCAGCGGCTGATACTGGAACTTGAACAGCTTCGTGAGCCCGCCGAGAAGGTGCCGCTCCATTCCTTCGTCTTTATTTTTGTCGGACAAAAAGTCCGAGCGATCCACCGAGTCGCTCAAATCCATGCGCCCCAGGAAGTAGCGATCATCCTTCGGCACCGGCCCGAGTTGCGGATCCTGCACCAGATTTTGCAAATACGTTTCGACGATGGGCGTGCGCTTGGCCAGATATTTGACCAGCGCCTTCTCCCGCAAAATGGCGCGGTCCGCCACCTGGTCCATCGTTGTAGGCGGCGGTAGCGTCTCCGGCGCCGGGGGAGGCGGAGTTTGCACCGATTGTACGGTTTGCGAATTTTGCGGCGCTGCCGCCGTTTGTTGCGCTGCCGCTGTCATGCTCACTGCCAGCAGAGCCAGGACCATCCAACTCATGTTGCGCATAACACTCTCCCCATTTCAGTACGCCAGTTGAAATACCACATGTACGACTGCGGTCGAATCCACCGGCTGTCCGTTCCGCATCGCGGGTTTGAAACGCATCCTCTTCGCGGCGGCCACGGCGGCCTCGTCCAGTCCATGTCCCAGGCCCCGCACCACGCGATTAACCTGCAATTGCCCATTTGCCCCAAACGAAACTTCCAGCAAAACTTCGCCTTCCACCTTCAGGTTTCTGGCTTCTTGCGTATAGACCGGGTTCGGCTTCTCGACAATCTCCACCCCCGAGCTTGCCGGCCCGCTCTCCATCGTTTGCGCGTGTGAAACATTCTGTGCGACCTGCTGGGTTGCGAATCCAGACGTCTGCACGTTTCCTCGCCCGCCGCTGCGTCCATCCCCTCGGCCCGGCGTTGCGATGCCGTCGCCGAAGTCGGCGCTCGCCACCGTCCCTTTGACTCCTTTTGCGCCGCCCGATCCGTTGCCTAGCCCCGGCCCCACCGGCATATCAAACGCGCCGGCCGCCGACGCAACCAGCTTGCCGCCTTTGCTGTTCGCGTTCGGCTTCAGCCCATTGGGATCGCCAAATCCGCCGGTCTGCACATTTTGAATTGGCGCGTTCACGGTAGGTGCAGCTGAACTACCCTGAAAATCACCCGTATGAATGAGCACGGGTCGCGCCCCACCCGGCGCCTTGAGCGAGGCCGGCAGGAAATTATTCACCGCGACCTTTGGTGGCTCGACCTCCTGCGGCTTGGGCGTCATCGCCTCGTGCGGCACAACCAGCTTCGGCGCTCGCAACACCGGTACTGCCGGCAGTAACTTCGCTTGCAATCGCCGTTTTGACTTTGGTAGCCGCTCCGGCTTCAAGGGTGGCCGTGGCACCAGCTCGATAACCTGGTAATTCGCCGTCAGCTTCAGCGTGTCCGGGACGATAATGCCGAAAAATACGAGGAACAAGACAGCCGCCCCAACCAGCCCATAGCTGGTCGCGAACGTCCGCCAATCCCACTTGTTTTCTGGCAATATCCCGAGTTGAAAGTCCTGTTCGAGCGTGGGCATCCCCTGACTCCAATGGCGGACCAGAGCCGCAAAACGGCTCGGTGCTTGGAGTCTCCACCTTATGAAAGTTTCAGGAGGGGGTAAACGTGTCAGCGGCAGGTGTCCTTTGGTAATGGACTTAGGTTTCTATGCCTTGCCCGCTTACTTTGGTTTCGCGTCCCGTCTCGTTTTGAAGAAAAAGAAAACTGGCACCCCCACCAGTATCGCCAACAGCCCCTCCACCGAATAACGAAGGTTATCCGTAAATGTGTAATAAAGAAGAACCGCGGAAACTAAAACGAAAATAGCAGGAATCATCGGGTATCCCAACACTCGATAGGGCCGATCCGCCTGCGGCTCTCGTCGCCGGAAGACGAATACCGTGCTGCCCGCGATCATGTAAAACAACCATTCCGCAAAAATAGCGAGCGAGAAAAACTGTCGAAAGCTTCCGCCCGCAGCGAGCAGCACCACCGACAGTCCGCATTGCACCACCAGCGCCGCCGACGGCGTGTGAAACCGCGGATGCACCTTCGCCAGCGATTGAAAAAAATATCCGTCGCGCGACATCGCAAACGGTACGCGCGCCCCGCTCATAGTGGTGCCATTCAAAGTCACCAGCATCGAGACCGCGATGCCGATCGAAACCAGGCTCGCGCCCGCGTGCCCCAGCGCCATTGCGACTACATCCGCCGCGGGCCGCGCCGACGCCGCCAGCGCGCTCGCCGGCATTGCGTATTGAATCGCCGCATTGACGAGTACATACAGCAGTCCAACCGTGGCCACTCCCCAGATCAGCGCCAGCGGAATATTGCGCTGCGGATTGCGGATTTCTCCCGCCACCATGTTCAGATCGTTCCATCCGTCATAGGCCCATAGCGCCGCCACCAGCGCCGCAAAGAAGCCCGCGATGCCGCCCTTCGCGCCCGCAAAATCGGTCGCAAAGTTCGCCCACGCTCCGCCCCGGTAGCTGAAGCCGACAAACACGATGGCGAGGATGATTGCAACCTTTAGCAACGTGAACACAAATTGAAATTCGCCGGCCCTGCGCACCCCGATGTAATTCAGCCACGTGATTGCGATCGCCGCCGCGATGGCAACCAGTTGGCCGTACGTGATGGCGAAGGCATGCCCCGCAGATGAGAGCGCGAAGCATGGCTGCGAAAAGAAAAAGAAAATTGGAAAATTTCCCAGTGTCCGCACCAGGCCCGTCGCGACAGTGGCGATCGATGCGGGCTTGGCGATCAGAAACCACGTCCAGCCATACAAAAAACCCGCCAGCGGCCCGTAAGCGTCGCGTACATACACGTACTCGCCGCCTGCCTGCGGCTTCATTGCGCCCAGTTCCGCGTATGTCATCGCCCCGAAAAACGAGAGCACGCCGCCCACCAACCATGCCAGGTAAACAAGCCGCGCCGACCCCACAGCCTGCATCATCTCCTGCGGCACCAGAAAAATTCCGCTCCCAATAATCGTCCCCACGACGATCGCCCCCGCATGCGAGAGCGCCAAATCGCGAGCGAGTTGCGGTCGAGGATGCCCGCTAGGTAGCGAGGATTGCGGGATGGAATTCATGCTTCTCTGCCGATTCGGACGAAAGCCTTTAACCGCAGAGTGCGCAGAGAGAAGCCGCGGAGATCGCGGAAACCTCTCAGCGTCCTCAGCGTTTCCTCTGCGAACTCTGCGGTTTAAGATTTTGGTTCTGGCCTAAGGTAAAAATTCCTCCTCCCGATAGTTATTAACCAGTCGGCGAATCCCGTCCTTGAGCATGACCACGTGAAAATTGATGAGTAACCCGACCGGAAGATTGAGTAGCCGCAAATATGATAAAAGCTGAGCCTCATCCACGGGATGAAGCGCTTCTTTACATTTCAGTTCGACTACAACGAGCCCATTCACAACCAAATCTGCACGAAAGCCACAATCGAGCTTCACCGTTGCATAGACAAGCGGCACGGCTTTCTGTCTCTCCACCTGCAACCCGGCTGTCGTTAGTTCGTACTCCATGCACGATTCGTAAGCGGACTCCAGTAGCCCCGGCCCCAGTTTTCGATGGACCTTTATGGCCGCGCCGATGATTTCGGAAGTAATGTGATTCGGATTCAATCCCTTGCCCGCGTTATCATACTCAGAGCATATCCGACCGCAAAAGTCACGCACGTCCCAATCGCCACCCACCACGTGAACGCCACCTGCGTCCATCCCCACAAATAAACTTCAGTCACCAGCCCGCAGATCATGCCGGCAATCGCTCCGCTTTGATTGGCGCGTTTTGTAAGCACCCCCAGCAAAAACACTCCTAGCAGCGCCCCGTACGCAATCGACGCAATCTGCAACCCAACCTCCACCACGCGCCCCACCCGATGCAACGCCACCACTGCCAGTCCAAACAAAACGAGCGCCCAGACCACCGTTCCCAGCCGCGCCATCCGCAAACGCCGCGCCTCGCTTCCCTCCGGCCAGAATCGAAAGCAAAAATCCATCATCGAACTCGACGACAGCGAGTTCAACGCTGCGCTCAGGTTCGACATTGCCGCCGCCAGGATCGCCGCAATCAGCAGCCCCGAGATCCCGTGCGGCATCCGGCTCACAATAAACGTCAGATAGATTCTGTCGGCCCGCCCAAACGCCGCCGACGGCGCGCGATAGTAAGCAAACAGCATCACGCCAACAAAAAGAAATAACGCGAACTGAAACAGGATGGCGACTCCGCTCGAGACGAGTGCCAACGCCGACTGCCGCTGATTGCGCGCCGCCAGCAGCCGCTGCACGATCAGCTGATCGGTCCCATGGCTCGCCGTGGTGAAGAACGCGCCGCCGATAATTCCCGCCCAAATTGTGTATGGCTTCGCAAGAAGTAAAGAAGGCCAATGCGCCGAGGTCGCGCCGTTGGTAAGCGAAAAATCGAACACCTGGAATTTGTGCAACCCTGCGGCCGTCGCCTGCGCTGCGCTCCATCCTCCCGGAATCAGATGCAGAATCGTGAACAATCCCACTAGCGTGCCGCCGATATAAATGAACGTCTGCACCACGTCCGTCCAAATCACCGCAGCCAATCCGCCCTCGAACGTGTAAATCAAAGTCAGCAGCGTGATGATTGCAATCGAAGCAACCTCGCCTGTGCCGATCGCAATCGCCACCACAATCGACACCGCATACACGCGCACGCCCTCCGCCGCCGCGCGCGTCAGCAGAAACAGTCCGGCCGTCACGCTCCGCAGCGTCTGCCCAAAGCGCCGCTCAATCAACTGGTAAGCCGTGTAGAGGTCGCCGCGAAAATACTGCGGGAGCAGCACAAAGCTGATAATGACGCGCCCCACCAGATAACCCATCACCCATTGCAGAAAAGTAAAATTCGAATCGTAGGCCAGCCCGGGAATACTGATGATGGTCAGCGTGCTCGTCTCCGCCGCGACAATCGAGAGCGAGATGGCCCACCACGGAATTTCGCGATCGGCCAGAAAATAATCGCGCATCGTGCGCTGGCGCTTGCGAAATCGCAGTCCAAACAGCGTGATCCCCGCCAGGTACAACCCGATAATCAGCAGGTCGGTCCGATTCAATCCCAATTCAACTCCGCAGTCCGCTACCTGAATTGTCGAGCATTGTACAAGCATGTTCCACGCAGAAACTCCGCCCGAACCTGTGTTAGAACTACTACCGGCATCGCGAGATCGTGTTCCCGAGCCGTCGGATGTTCAGATGACCCGAGGACCGATCGCCAGATGACCCGATGACATGAGCTTCTACCTCGGCATTGACGGCGGTGGCACCAAGACGCGTTGCGTAGTCGGCGATGAAACGATGGTGCTGGGCACCGCGGTAGCCGGCGGCTGCAACATCGTTCGCCTCGGCGAAGCGCAAGCGCGCGAATCGCTGCACGCGGTCGTGCGGCAGGCGTGCGTCGCCGCAAAAATCTCCTCCCGCCAGATTCGCGCACTCTGCATTGGCGCTGCCGGCGCGGCCCGGCCCGCCATCGCCGCCACACTGCGTCGTTTGCTCACCGAACTCGAGGCTCAGTTCGCGGACCGCATCGAAGTTGTCACGGACGCGGTCATCGCGCTCGAGGCCGCTTTCGGCTCCCGTCCCGGTGTAATCGCAATCGCCGGCACGGGCTCGATCGTCTACGGACGCGACTCCGCCGGGCTCACCTCGCGCGCCGGCGGTTGGGGATTTGCGATCTCCGATGAAGGCTCCGGTCAATGGATCGGTCGCCACGCCGTTTCCGCGCTCCTGCGCGCGCGCGACGAGGGCCGCGAAACCGCGCTCACCGCGCTCATTCTCGAAGCCTGGAAACTCGCCGACATCGACGAACTCATCCAGCGCGCCAATTCAACCCCGCCTCCCGAGTTCCCGCGCCTCTCTCGAATTGTGGCGCGCGCCGCCGAGCACGGCGACCCGCTTTCACTCGAACTCCTGGCCCATGCCGGCGCCGAGTTGGCCGACCTCGCTAGCATCGTGCTCCGCCGCGTCTCTCCGGCCCCCCCTTACGTCCCGGTGGCCACCACGGGCAGCGTCTTTCGGCAGTCGGCGGAGGTGCGTCGCGTTTTCCACAATCGGCTTGAGAAAAATTTCCCCGGCATCGCGCTTCTCGATGATTTCGTCGAACCAGCAATGGGCGCACTCGCCCGAGCCCGCGCCGCAGGCCGCGCGATGGCCGAGTAGCTTCACCGATCAGGCGAATCTTATGGGTGCGTAAACTTCACGCAGCCGATCGGAGTCAATGTGTGGAAGAAGTTTTTAAGCAAAACACTGTGCTCTTAGACTGGAAAAATAGGGAAGGATAGGTTTTTACTTCTGCATTCTCACTTCTCACTTCTGACTTCCGACTTCCTGCCCTCCCTCACTCCACCCAGTCCGCAATAAACACATTCGTCTCGTGTGTCTCTTTCCCGTTGCGATGCGAAATCCACACCAACTGCTTTCCGTCCGGACTGAACATGGGGAACCCGTCAAATCCATCGCTGAACGTAATTCGCTCCAGCCCCGTTCCGTCTACGCGGATCGTGTACAACTCAAAATTCCCCATCCCACCCGTCGAGCCCACGTTGGTCGCAAAAATACTCCGCTTCCCATCCGGAAAAAACGACGGCGCAAAACTCGCCGCATTCAGGTTCGTCAACTGCCGTTTGCCGCTACCATCGGCCTTCATCAGCCAAATCTCCAGCGTCGTCGGGCGAATCAGGTTCTGCTTCAGCAGCTCTTTGTACTCGGCAATCTCGGCGTCGGTCTTCGGATGATACGCGCGATACACAATCCATTGCCGGTCTTTCGAATAAAACGGGCCGCCATCGTAGCCCAATTCGTGCGTCAGTTGCTCCACATGGCTCCCATCCGCATCCATCGAATAAATGTCGAGATCGCCATTGCGCAGGGAAGTGAAGACAATCTTCTTTCCATCCTCGGAGATCGTTGCCTCCGCGTCATATCCGGGCGTGGTCGTGAGTTGCTTCAGATCCGAGCCGTCCATCTTCGCCGTAAAAATGTCATACGACGGATAGACCGCCCAAACGTACCCCTTCGAGTAATCCGGCCTCGGCGGGCATGCCGCATCACCCAAGTGCGTCGACGAATAAAGAATCTTGTCATTCGATGGAAAAATATAGCTGCACGTTGTCCGTCCCTTGCCGGTCGAGACCATCTTCTGGTCGCTTCCATCCAAGTTCATTGTGAAGATCTGGTCGCATCCCAGGCCGTTGCGCGTCGACTGAAAAATAAGTTTCTTGCCGTCCGCCGAAAAGTACGCCTCCGCATTCGACCCTCCAAACGTCAACTGCCGCACATTGCGCAGATGCTTTTCTTCCGGCGTGCGCAGTTCGGTCGCGGCAGCAGGAGGCGCGGCTGACGGAGATGGCGTTTGCGCGAAGCTCACGCCGGCGACTAAAAAGACCACGGCTGTGAAGACGTAGGACTCAAGCAACACCTTCAGGGTTCTCATAGATCGAGAGAGTGTAGCAGGCTGGATGATTTCAGGGAGCGCTGAATTTTATTTCCGAGGCAAAACGCGCGGATGATCGCGCAGCGCTTTCAGTCTGCGCCAAGAGAAGCCTATCCCTTAGCCGCCAGTTTTTCCCGCGCCAGCCGTTCGATCTGCTCCACCACTGCGTCCTCGCTCAAGTGCGTGGAATCCAGCAGCATCGCATCCTCCGCCGCCACCAGCGGTGACGCCGCGCGCGTTCGGTCCCGCAGATCGCGCTCCCGCAACTCCGCCGCCATCGATTCCGCCGGCGCGCCCTTAATTCGCTGCTGATCCAGCCGCCTCTGCTCGCGGATCACCGGATCGGCATCCAGAAAAATCTTCAGATCGGCGTCCGGAAAAACCTTCGTCCCAATATCGCGGCCTTCCATCACTACGCCGCCGCCCAATCCCATCTCACGCTGCCGGGCCACCATCCACGCGCGCACCGCCGGATGCACCGATACCTTTGACGCCGCCTCCGTCACATCGCGCTCGCGGATGCGCCCCGAAACGTCGCGCCCATCAAGCAGTACGCGGTTGCCGCTCACCGTCGGCTCCAGCCGGATGCGCGACCCGTGCGCCATCTTCACCAGCGCGTCCTCGTCCTCAAATGCGGCGTCGCCCTCAATCGCCTTCAGCGCCAAAGCCCTGTACATCGCGCCGCTGTCCAGGTTTACATACCCGAGCTTCCGCGCCACCCGCGCCGCCACGGTACTCTTGCCCGCGCCCGCCGGCCCGTCTATCGCAATAATAAGTTTTTTTGAGTTGAAATCGACCATGACGCGAAGGCCGATTCTACATGCTGCCCGCGCGGAAAACCATCTGCTGCATATGCCTTGTAATTTCGGCCCTATTGCCTTGTCATTCCGACCGCAGGGAGGAATCCGCTCTCGCCTACCGCACCCGCTCCACCCGTGGCCGCAACACAAACGGCTCCCGTCGCGGCGCCACTTGCAGCAGCGTCCTGCTCCCCATGTGTACATAGCCCAGCTCGCGCGCCGCCAGCAGCGCCTTAATCCCCTCCCGCGCCTTCGACCGCGGAACAAATACGGAAAAGAAATTCTCCACCTCTTCCTGTTCCGCCGCCACCACGCAATCCATGTATTTCGACAGCAGCGCCGAGAGCGCCTGCCCCATCGACGCGCTCACGCCCTCCCACACCTTGTCAGGCGCCCATCGCGTCAACTCGTCCCACACCGAACCTTCTTCCTCCGTGTAATCCACCCGCGTAATTCGCAGCTTGGCAAACAATTCCGCAAGCGCTCGGTCCGAACCCGCTGTCGAGAGTCCCCCGCCCAGCAATTCCAGCAGTTTTCTTTTTGAGATCGGTCCCATCCGCCGGATGATTTGAAACGCATCGCAGGCCAGCGGCGAGTACGCCGAGCGCGGCCCCGCCTTGGGCGCGACCTTCGGGTTCCGCTCCCCCACCAGCGCATAAAAAAACGGAAACGCCGCCGGCGACACCAGGAACGGATTATTCTCGTCGATCAGCGGAGCTTCGTACGCCGCCTTCGCCCGCAGCACCCGCACCATCAACTCGTTCGCTTCTTTCGCCCGCAAGTCGGAATACGCATGTTGCTGCATCGGCAGCCGGTCGTCTTCGCCCACCCACGCCCCGATAAACGTCGGCGCCAGCACGCTCGGTCGCGTTGGATACATCAGACAAAATCCCACCGACTCGATAAACGCCCGCGCGTCTTCCAGCGTGCGCACCGGTTGCCCGTCCAGCCGCCACTTCACCGCCCGCGCGTCCAGTAGCTCCTGTTCCGTCATTCGCTAAGATTAGAACACATGATCTAAGCGTCCCAATTCGATTTTTCCATCACAGTCGGACATAAGAGGCTCTAACAAAACCCTTGAGGCTGGAAAATGGCGGATCACCCGCGTACGGCTTTCTTGACTGCTTCAAAGGTTATCTGGAGTTCGGCACGTCGTTTGAGGATGTATACCTTGCACTCCTCTAGTGATCCGAATAGCAGATCACCCTTGATGGAATTGCAGTGACCGCAACTCGTCACTAAGTTTTCCGAATCATCTGTGCCGCCATACTTTCGGGGCCTAAAGTGATCGACCGTGCTGTCATGCCAATTGACCAGCGATTCAAGTCCGTCCTTTCCGCAATACTGGCATATGTAGTTGTCTCGTTTTTGAATTGTTCCAATCGGGGGCTTTGCCATGTGGACTCCTTGAAACTACAATACTTATAAGGAAAGTTGGAGAAGATGAGGGTCTTGTTAGAGGTTCTAAGAGCTTGAAACGTTTTACTTCTGCAATCCTACCTCTTACCTCTGACCTCCCGCAATGTACCGCCCCACTTCCTCCTCCAGCAATTCCAGCGGCAGCGCTCCATCCCTCAGCACCGCATCGTGAAAGTCCCTCACATCGAACTTCGCCCCCAGCTTCGCCTCCGCCTGCTTCCTCATCTCCACAATCTTCAACTGCCCCATCTTGTAGGACAGCGCCTGCGACGGCCACGAAATATATCGGTCCACTTCCTCAATCGCCTGGGTCGGAGCGTGCGCCCGCAAATAATCCTGCGCCTGCTCGCGCGTCCAGCCCATCGCGTGCACGCCCGTATCGATCACCAGCCGCGCCGCCCGGAACCGCTCGCTCGCCAGTTGTCCAAATTTGTTGTACGGGTCTACATACAATCCCAGCTGCGATCCCAGCGACTCCGCATAAAGCGCCCATCCTTCGCCATACGCGCTGTTCCAATAAAATTTCCGAAACTCCGGCAAGCCCTTCTGCGAGTGCGCCAGCGATCCCTGAAAAATATGTCCCGGAATCGCCTCATGCAGCACCAGCGCCTCCTTGTCGTACTTCACCTGCTTCTCCGGCTGATACGCCCGCAGGTTGAACCATCCCGGCGTGCTGCCATCCGGCGACGGCGGCTGCGCGTTCGACGCCGTTGCCTGCTCCCGGTCTTCCGGAATCGCCCGAACCCCAAACAGCAGCATCGGAATATGCTTGAACTGGTTTGGCAGTTCAGGCTCAATGATCATCGCCGCATTCCGGCAATACGCCAGCATCTCGTCCTTCGAGTGAAACCTCTGCGCCGGATCGTTCTCCAGCTTCACCTGCAACTCGCTGACCGACCCCTGAAAGCCCGTCTGCCGCGCAATCGCCAGCATCTCCGCCTCAATCCGGTCCACCTCTGCGAGCCCAATCTTGTGGATCTCCTCCGGCGTCGCATCCGTCGTCGTCAGCCGGCGGATCAGCACCCGGTACGCCTCCGCCCCGCCCGGCATCGTCGAAATCCCAATCCCCGCCCGCACGTGCGGCGCATACTTCGTTTGCATGTAGTCGAGCGCCTTTCGCCACGCCGGACGAAAATCGTTCTCGTACGCCGCCATCGCCTCTTTCCGCAAGCGCTCGCGCTCCGTCTCCGGAATACTCCCCGGCATCTTCTTCAAAAAAACGAGCAGCGGAGTCGTCGTCGCGTCCTGCTCCGCCTGCACCTTCAACTGTCCGATCACCAGGTCCGAAACAATCTTCGGCTGCGTCCAGCCGCGCCCAATCGCCTCGTCCAGAATCCCCAGGTTCTCGTCCACATACGACGGCACCGCCCGAATGCGCGCAACGATGTTCTCGCAATCCTTCACCGTAAACACGGGCATGCGGTCGATCACCGTGTACACGTTGTTGTGGAACCCAAACATCTGCCCCACGCGCAGCAGATACGTGTCCAGGTCAAACGCATCAAGCTGCGTGCGCAAGTCGTAGCGCAGCAACTCCACGCTCAGCTGATCCTGCTCGGAAAGGGAAGTGCGACCCGCATAAAATTTCTCGTCCGTAGCCAAAACCCGCTCCAGATGCGCCCGCCGCCGCCCCACTCCTTCTTTGGAGAAATCCGTCCAGCGATCGTCATACTCATGCCGGCCAATGTTGGTCGCAAACTCGGGCGAGTCGCGCAGCCGCTCCTCAAAGTAGTCCGCAAAAAATCTTGCCAGTTCCGGCGAGCCGGCCTGCGTCGACGGCGAGCCTTGTACTGCCGAGCCTTGCGCGGAGACGGACGGCGCTCTCTGCGCCGCCAACGAAGAGATCAGCAACCCTGCCGTCAGGGCGAGCAGCAGGACAATTCGGAGTTTCATAATTCGGGCCTCCAGCCGGGAATTGTATACCGGCGGTGGAGGCCCGTTGATGGACGGCGAGCTTACTTGAATGCTAATTCGTCTTCAAAATCATCTGCATTCCGCCCTCGAGTTTCACGTTCTTCTTCTTCGCGCTGATAATGGAATCCTGCGACGTCCCCTGTTTAAGTTCGACTCCCGACATTCCAATCGGTCCCACCGCGTTCATAGGCAGCTTCGCATCCGGATTCGACGTCGCCCCTGGCACTGGCATCCGTCCTCCGCCATACATGGCAGGATTGCCTCCACCTGCACCGATGTCGCTGGGTACTGTGGAAGCGCTTCCGATGCCTGCTGGCTGTGGCTGTCCCGCACCCGCGGACGTGCCACCCATCCGGTTAATGGCCTCAATATTGGTCGCAGGATTGAATTGATCGGCGTAGCCAACCGCCTGGATGAACGCCGGCAGCGGCATCGACGTCCCATTCTTCAACACCATCTTGTCGAACACAATCCGCATTGTCGAAGGCGCATCGCCCTGGTGCTGCGTCACCTCAACCACATGCCCAACGATCTGGCAGCCCTTGGTCGCGAGGCCCGGCGGTACCGACTTCAAGTCGTCCATCGTCTTCGCCACTATCTGATCTCCCACCTGCGCCTTCTTCGCGTCCACGGTCTTATCCAGCGACACGCGCAGCAAGGTCCCCGGCGTAAATGTCATCGCCATCGGCGCCTGCGCGGCCGCGGCTGCCGGCGTCGGCGCAGTCGCCGCCGGATTCTGCGCGCTCGACATCCCCGTTAACAATGCCCCTAAAAGCAATAAGAAGAATGCGTACCTCATAGCTGTTCCCTCCAGTGAAACCAAGTATAGCGCCAAAGATTTCCCGTACGTAACTCCAGTCCTCGAACGTTTTGACTCCCCCTCTCATCCCCGAGTTGCACCCTAACTCTTAACCTCTGCAATCTGACCTCTGACCTCACACCTCCAACCTCGCTTTCATGTTATTTTGCTCCCATGCTCCGTTCTCACAAAGGCATCTCCCCGCAAGTTCCCGACACTGCCTACATCGACGAATCCGCCCAGCTCATCGGCGACGTAATCTGCGGCGAACACTCCAGCGTCTGGATGAACGCCGTCCTCCGCGGCGACGTTCACGAAATCCGCGTCGGCCACTACTCGAATATTCAGGATGGTTCCACGCTGCACGGCATGAAAGAACAGTACGGCGTCTATGTTGGCGACTACGTTACCGTCGGCCACAACGTCATCCTGCACGGATGTAAGATCGAGTCCCGCTGCCTGATTGGTATGGGCTCCATCATTCTCAACGGCGCCGTCATCGGCTCTGGCTCCATCATTGCTGCTGGCACGCTGATCCCCGAAAAGACGGTAGTCGAGCCGAATTCGTTGTGGCTGGGGTCGCCCGGAAAATTCCGCCGCAAGCTGGAAAAAGCCGACGAAGACATGATCCTCCGCTACTGCGAAAACTACCTCGGCTACAAAAAGCAATACTTACAGGAGAGAAAAGGCGGCTAGCGACGCGCGGCCAAAGACGCGCGGCCAACGGCGAGCTTTCAACCGTTTACAATTGTCATTCCGAGCAAAGCGAGAAATCCGTAGTTCGTTGGGCAGGCAATTGGCGTCCCGCTTAGGGTTCAAGCTCGCGGCTCATAGCTCGTAGCTAAAAAATGATCAAATCTCCCCGAGGCACCCGCGACCTTCTCCCGCCCGACACCGCTCTCTGGAACTTCGTCGAAGCCACTGTCCGCGACGTCTTCCGCGCCTATAACTTCCACGAAATCCGCACGCCCATCTTCGAGAGCACAGAACTCTTCGCCCGCGGTGTAGGCGAAGAGACCGACATCGTCGCCAAGGAAATGTTCACTTGGGAAGATCGCGGCCGCGCCGAAAGCGACCGCGGTCAATCCCTCACTCTCCGCCCCGAAAACACGGCCGGCGTCGTCCGCGCCTACATCGAGCACAAACTCTGGGATCGCGGCCTCAACAAGCTCTTCTACATCGGCCCCCAATTCCGCCGCGAGCGTCCGCAAAAAGGCCGCTACCGCCAGTTCTACCAAATCGGCGCCGAAGTCATCGGCCCTGCCGCCTCCGGCAGCGAATCCCCCGCCCGCGACGCCGAAATCCTCGAACTCCTGGCCACGCTCCTTGACCGCGTTGGCATTACCGGCTGGACGCTCGAACTCAACTCCGTCGGCTGCCCCGCCGACCGCGCCCGCTTCAACGAGGCTCTTCGCGCCGCCCTCGAACCCGTTGTCGCCAAAATGTGCGCCGACTGCCAGCGCCGCGCCGTCACCAACCCGCTGCGCGTCTTCGACTGCAAGGTCCCCGAAGACCAGTCCGTCATTGAAACGCTTCCGCGCATCTCCCAATTTCTCGACGAAGGTTGCCGCACCCACTTCGAACAGGTCAAAGAAATCCTGACTGCCGTCGGCGTCCCGTTCACGCTCAACGGCCGCCTCGTCCGCGGCCTCGACTATTACACGCGCACCGCCTTCGAATTTACCCACGGCGCGCTCGGCGCGCAAAATGCGATTCTCGGCGGCGGTCGCTACGACGGCCTCTCCGAAGCCCTCGGCGGCCCCGCCGCGCCCGGCATCGGTTTTGCAATTGGCGAAGATCGCCTCGTTCTCTCGCTCGCCGCCACCGCCGACTCCGTCCTCCGCACCCCCGACGTCTACATCGCCCCGCTCGGCCCCGGCATGAATCGCGAAGCCGCCCGCCTCGCCCGCGAACTCCGCCGCAGCAATAAAGATCTTGTCGTCGAACTCGGCGACGAATCCTTCCGCCTCAAAAAATCTTTCGAAGCAGCCGACAAACTAAAATCCCGCTACATCCTCATCGTCGGCGAAAACGAAGTCAAAGCCGATGCCTTCGCGCTAAAGCATTTGGCGAGCGGCGAGCAAGTAAGTGTTCCGCGCGCCGAACTCGCCGCCCGCATTGCCAGACACTGACGGCCTTTTGTCCGGAAAACAGCCTTTTCCCCAAAGAAAAAAGCAGTCCGATCCGCCTGCGAACCGGACTGCGATGCCGGAGAATCTCGGCCGCTACGGCTTGGCCAGGGCCTTCGCGGCAGCCTTCGTATCCTTTCCGTCCATGACCAGATTCCAGTTCGTGCCATCGGGCGACATTTCGAACTTATAACTGTACGCGGTCGGCGACAGCACCTTCTCCGTGTAGCGGGTCTTCATCGTCTGCCCGCCCATCTTCATCTCGTTTGTCCAGGTCCACGTATCGCCATCCACCGTTCCTTTGGCATGGACCGCTTCGCCCTGGCTGTCGAATTCGTCGTAGGTGTAGACCTTATCCTCGGCATCGTAGCCCAGGAACGCGATCTCAGTGCCGCTACCCATCGGGCTCGTGTAGTTGGCGTGGGTTACCAGAAAGAACTTGCCCTCCATCCACGCCGTATGCTCATGCAAGGTCGTCTTTCCGCCTGGACCCATCGGTCCCGCCTTCACGTCGCCCACCGAAGTCCAATTCCCCACAAAATAGTCGAGTTTCTTCAGTTCCGGCGCCGGCTTCATCTTGTCCATTTGCGCGAACGCCGCGCCCGCTACCAAAATGCACACTAGCAACACCGCACACGTATATCGCATGCCCACTCCTCCTTTTTCGTCCTTCTGGATCGCCCACGGCACTTCGGGCGGGATGTTAGAGGCATTCCGCGAGAAAGTCAATCTTGCAGTTCACGAATGGAATCCACCAGCGGCCCATTTATAATTTTCAGTCATTCACCACACGCATTCCGCTGGCGAGTCCAGCGAGATAAGGCAAAAACGTGCTCGATTTTCTAGGCGATTTACGACGAACTCACATGTGCGGGGCGCTTCGCCTCGCCGACGCTGGCAAAAAAGCCGTCCTCATGGGATGGGTCAACCGCCGCCGCGACCTCGGCCAGATCATTTTCGTCGATCTCCGCGACCGCACCGGCGTCGCGCAGGTCGTCTTCAGCGCCGAACTCAGCGCCACCGTCCACGAAAAGGCCGAGCAGCTGCGCAACGAATTCGTCATCGCCGCCCTCGGCACCGTTAAGAAGCGCGACGCCGACACCATCAATCCCAACATCCCCACCGGCGAGGTCGAGCTCGTCGTCGACGAGCTCCGCATCCTCAACGTCTCCAAGCAACCGCCTTTTCTCCCCTCCGACACCATGCTCGCCAACGAGGAGATGCGCCTCAAATACCGCTACATCGACCTGCGCCGCGACGCCATGCAGTTCAATATCGCCCTCCGCCACAAAGTCGCCATCGCCATCCGCGACTATCTCTCCTCGCAAGGCTTCTTCGAAATCGAAACCCCCTTCATGACCCGCTCCACGCCCGAAGGCGCGCGCGATTACCTTGTCCCCAGCCGCGTCCAGCCCGGCTCTTTCTACGCGCTGCCCCAATCGCCGCAACTCTTCAAGCAAATTTTGATGATCTCCGGCTTCGACAAATATTTTCAGATCGTCCGCTGCTTCCGCGACGAAGACCTCCGCGCCGACCGCCAGCCCGAGTTCACCCAGATCGACTTAGAGATGTCCTATCCGCAGCCCGAGCGCGTCTGGGAAACGGTGGAAGGCTTTCTCGCCGCCGCCTTCAAGGCCGCCGGCCACGAAATCAAAATCAACTTCCCCCGCATGGATTACGACGACGCCATGCGCCAGTACGGCATCGACAAGCCCGACCTCCGCCTGCCCGCCCTCACCGATGTGCGCGACTGCTTCACCTCCGAAGAACTGCAAACGCTGGCGATCAATCAAGACCTGCCGGTGCTCGCCATCCGCACCCCCAAAGTCGGCGAGCTCTCGCGCAAAGAGCGCGACGACATCAAGCCCCTGTTCGTCTCCAAAGGCGGAGCCCGCGTCTTCGAAGACTTCAAGCGCATCGAGAACAAGCATCCCGAAGCCGCCGCAAAAATCCGGGAGAAAGTTCGCGCCAATGCCACCTTCGAGATCCACCAGAAAACAGCAGGCGATCAAGACGACCTGATCGTCCTGGTAGTAGGCTCTGCCCAATCCAGCGCCGACAAAGACGCCCATCCCGCCAGCAAGCGCAAAGTAACGCCCGCAGAAATGGCCATCTACGCCTCCGCCGGCCTGCTGCGCGTAGCCCTCGCGCAAAAATACGCCGACCGTCACGGCATCTTCAAAAAAACGGGAAACCCCGCCCAGGACTACCGTTTCCTCTGGGTTACAAATTTCCCCATGTTCGAATACGATGAGGCCGACAAGCGCTGGATGGCCGCCCACCATCCCTTCACCTCGCCCCACGAAGAAGACATGGACAAGCTCGAAACCGATCCCGCCATGGTGCGCGCGCTAGCCTACGACGTGGTGTTAAACGGTACCGAGCTAGGCTCCGGCTCCATTCGTATTCATAGGCAAGATATTCAAAGCCGAATCTTCCACGCCCTGGGCATGACCGACGAGGAAAGCAAGTCGCGCTTCGGCTTTTTCCTGGAAGCGTTAGAGTACGGCACTCCCCCACACGGAGGCATAGCCCTGGGCCTGGACAGAATAGTAATGATCCTGGCCGGCGCAGAGAGTTTGCGAGAAGTAATCCCGTTCCCAAAAACCGCCGCCGCCAAAGATTTGATGATGGAAGCCCCCACGCCCGTAGCGGATGCGCAGCTCCGCGACTTGGGGATTGGGATCGTCACAAAGAAATAGCCTTGATGGGAACAATTCACTTTGACCGCCTCTCTGAAGCGCTCGAAACGCGAGTATTCTCGCGGGTCAAGTTTCGCAAGCGAAAATTGCCACCCTGTCTATATCACTACACGAGTATGAGCGGGCTTGAGGGCATCATTTCACAAAACCGCTTGTGGGCGACCTCAGCAGCCGAATCGCCTAAGAATGACCAAAAGGAAATCCACTATGGCTGCGAGCTGTTTAAGAAGTTGATCGACGATCAGCTAACGACCGAAATTTCTCCGTTCACCGTGGCAATATTGCACGAACTGAAACCGCTGATCGTAGGTAGGGTCCAGAACATCTTTCTTACGTCATTCTGCACGTTAGATGGCGATGAGGAAATGCACAGGAATTTCGGTGGGTATTGCCTGCAGTTCCCACTCGACAACCGAGGGAGTGTTGGAGTGACAGCTCCGCACGGGCTAGCGGCGGGACAGGGGTTTCTGACTGAGCTAGTACCGGCTATTTATGATCAGAAAGACCAGAAGGCGGCCCTGCTCTCCGTGCTCAATCCTCTTCTTCAGACCTTGGAGGACCGATCGCTCATAGTCGGTATCGATCACGGTGGATGGGCGCGTGCGATGGCGAAGTTCGTTGCCTTCACAGTCTCAGACTTGGCCCTTACGTCCATAACACGCATGAAGGGGCCGGGATTTAGACACGAGAGAGAGTGGCGATTGGTCGTTAGGCCATGTCGACTCCGATTCTCATCCGATCCCACGGAGGCGGACCGGAACTGTGAGTACTTCATTAAGCAAGGACCGCCTAAGAGGCACGTGGAGCTAGCACCCGTCGAGCCGCGATCGACTTTGGTCCCCGGCGCGATTTTCGGCCTTCTGCAAAGCGAGCCCGCTCTTCCGGTCAAGGCAGTTCGATTGAGTTCCTGTCAGCACGACCGAGAAGCCGAGTCAGTCCGGCAATTGCTGAGCAAGCATGACTTAGACGCTGTAGCGGTTCTGAGATCTCGAGTTCAACACAGCTAACCCGTTGGCTACACCGCCTCTTTCGACCGTGCTCGAGTTGACGACATTCGTAATGTGAAGCACTGTGCCGCTCACATTAAGCTCTCTGCGATGTATGGGCTCACCCTACGGTGAAGCCACCCGCCAGTTTCGTGATAGTCGCGGCGGAACGGCCCGCTTCTGGCCCGCTGCGCTAAAATGGACTCCGTGAGGTGTCCATGGCCCAGATGACGCCGCAAGTCTCGGAAGTGCTGGAGAAAGCGCTCGCGCTTTCCACCCAAGACCGCGGTCTGTTAATCGATCACCTGATCGAGAGCCTCGACGAATGGCCCGCGGAAGACGGGGTTGAAGAGGCCTGGGACGAAGAGATCAAACGCCGGGTGGATGAGATTCGCTCCGGCAAGGCCAAGATGATCCCAGGCGAGCAGGTGCTCCGGGAACTCGCCGAAGAGTTCCCTGATGAGCGGTAAGCAGTTCCAGTTTCACCCTGAGGCGAGGCAGGATCTCAGGGAGGCAATCCTCTGGTATCGCAACCGGAGCCCAAGTGTCGCGGCAGAGTTTCGTGGAATCGCATCCAAAGCGATCCGCAACATTGCGAATGCACCGCAGCGCCATCCGAGATACTTGCACGGAACCCGCCGCCTCGTGCTTCGGCGCTTCCCGTTCTCTTTTGTTTACCTCGACGACCCCGACGTGGTGAGCATCGTAGCTGTGGCCCACGCCAAGCGAAAGCCTGGGTATTGGAAGGCTCGGCTCTAATCTCATGCCCGAGAAAATGCTCCATTTCTGCTTGGGTTCCCCGGATAGCGACGTAAGATATTTCTCCGTCAATAACTTACCGGCGTCGTCCGATCACCAGCCCACGGCCACGCCCGCCCTAAGTGATTGATTCTACGTAGGCCAACCGAAACCCCGACGGCGCAAATCCCAGCCGCCTCTTCGCTAACTCCTTATTTAACAATATCTTACAAGGTGTCTATCCAGTAAGTCCTTATTCCTCAAAGATTTAGAGAAGACGCGCTCGTAACTCTTTTGTTTTCAAAGATCACAGGAGGGGGGTATATGTTACTAACCAGTAAACTCCGCCGAAGATCGAGCCTCCGAAGATTCTCCAAGTCACTTCGCCTCCGAACTTCTTGCCTTCACGTTCTTCCCCACATTCCCCCTGTGATTGCCATCACTTTGCGGCGTGATTCCGCCTACCTCCCGCAAATCAATCTCGGTCAATACTCACTCCAGCAGCAATTTCGCTGAACGCGTCTTACGGAAAAAAGAGGAGTTTCTATGGCAGTAAGAGTGCCCGCAATCATCTGGCGTAATCCGAAAGCTGTGTATCGGCGCAGAGTCTGGAATCAGGCTCGACGCGATTCCAAGTGCCGTCTTTATGTTGTCGTGCGATCGGGAATCGGCAACAGCTGCGAGTGGGAAGGCTTGCCCAACCTGGAGATGATCGAAGGCGGCGCCAGCGCACGCGCCCGCAAAGCTGCAACCGGAACAACTCGCTCCCGCGGGTGATCTCCTCATCGACTCCGCGCGAGAAGCGCATTCCCTCGGCGGCCCAGTTGTCCCAGCATCATCTCCAACCGCTGAACCTTGCTCTTTACCCTGCACAGCATCATCTGTCACACTGACCGCTGCTGTTGAGCGGAACTCATGGGGAAGATCCACGTACTGGCGGAGCGCGTTGCCAACCAGATCGCCGCGGGCGAAGTGGTCGAGCGCCCTGCATCGGTGGTGAAGGAGTTGCTGGAGAACGCGCTGGATGCGGGCGCGACGCGGATTCGCATCGGCGTTGAAGCTGGCGGGAAGAAGCTGATCCAGATCGCGGACAATGGCTGCGGAATGGTGCGCGACGATGCCATGCTCGCCTTCGAGCGTCATGCCACGTCGAAGATCAAGGAGACGGACGATCTACTCAGCATCGCAACCCTCGGTTTTCGCGGCGAGGCGTTGCCTTCGATCGCCTCGGTGGCGCGGCTGCACCTCGAGACCTGCGCGGCGGAGGAAGCAGCGGGAACTCTGGTCGAGATCAATGGCGGAAAGATCATCCGCGTGGAAGAAGGCGGCTTTCCCGTCGGCACATCGATCACGGTTCGTGACCTGTTCTTTAATACGCCGGCGCGGAAGAAATTCCTGAAGTCGGAATCGACCGAACTCTCGCACATTGCGTCGCTGGTTACTCATTACGCGCTGGCTCATCCGGAAAAGCACTTCGAACTGCACTCGGCAACGAACGCACTACTCGTCGCGCCTCCTGTCAACGGGCATCGCGAGCGCGTCTACCAGGTGTTTGGCAAGGAGACGCTCGATCAACTCATTCCTCTGGCTGCGGTGCAACCGTTGGAGCGCATCGGCCTTCCGCAACCTCCGCCTTGGCGGCGAGACGCGGAGAAGGCAGACGAGTCCGCTTCGCACGACGCCGCGGACTTCGGCGAGATGCGGTTGCATGGGTTTGTTTCCAAGCCAGAGATCCAGAAGCTCAACCGCAATTCCATCTATGTGTTCGTGAATGGACGGCTGATTCGCGATCGGCTGATTCAGCATGCGCTGATTGAGGCTTACCGCAATATTCTTCCGCCAACTGTTTATCCCGTCGTGCTGCTGTTCATCGAGATGCCTGCCGCGGAAGTTGACGTGAATGTGCATCCGTCGAAGACCGAAGTGCGCTTTCGGCAGCAGACGGTGATGCACGACTTTGTGCGCGATGCCGTGCGCGAGGCGCTGATGAAAGCGCGTCCTGTACCGCAATTCCTGACCGAGATCAGAGCGCAACCAAGTGCGAGTCCAGGACTGACTCCGGGAGCGCGAGCGAGCGAAGGAGAACGCGCGCCTTGGAGGAATCTCTACGAACCGCTGGCTGGAACTGGCGCTCGGAGCGGCTTTGGGCCGATTGGCGAGCAGGGAATTGCGCCGAATGGTGGAGACGGATTTGCGTTGCACGCTCCGACCGTTCCTCCGATCAGTGGACGCTTTGCATTCGAGGGCGGAATCGCGGTGGAAGCGAATGCGGCGGTTTCGCTGGCGCGCGCGCCCGAAGTTTCGGTTCCGGATCATGGATGTGCTCCTCCAATCGATGCGGCATCGCAATCTGCTCCTACGCTTGAATCGCTGCGCACTTTGAAGGCTCTCGGACAGATTCGGAACTCGTTTATCTTGGCGGTGAATGAAGATGGACTCTGGATCATCGATCAGCATGTGGCGCATGAGCGCGTGCTGTTTGAGCGCGTGTTGCGGCAACGCGCGGCGCAGCAAGCGGAGAGCCAGAGAATGCTGATGCCGCTCTTGATCGAGCTGACTCCCGCGCAGCAAGCGGTGTTCAGCGAGATTGCGACCGAACTTGCGCACAACGGATTTGAAGCGGAACCGTTTGGCTCGCGCAGCATCGCGGTGAAAGTTGCGCCCGCGGGAATCGAAGCGTCGCAGATTGAACACATGCTGAACGAAATTCTGGAGCAGCTTACGCGCGAAGATCAGGCGATCAATTTGGAGGCGGTGCGAACGCGAATTGCGGCTTCAATCGCGTGTCATGCGGCGATTAAAGTCAACATGCCGCTGGAACAGAAAAAAATGGAATGGCTCTTGGCGGAACTGGCGAAGACGGAGCATCCGATGTCGTGTCCGCATGGGAGGCCGGTGGTGCTGCGCTACACGATGACGGAAATTCAGCGCGCGTTCAAGAGGATCTAGCTGCGAGCCGCGAGCTACGAGCCTCGAGTCCGGCGTTGTTCCCAGCAGCGGGGCCGAGGATTTCCACTTGGGTCAATTGAGATTACAGCTGTGCGCTGGCGTACGAATTGATTTCGCAGCCGAGGCAGACTTCTTCGAAAACAGGAGCAGTCCAAACCATAGTTTTCACCCCAATCCAGAATGACCTGCGAGGCGCAGGTTGCTAGCATAATAGCATCGGAGGGAAGCCGGGGCGAGGCATTTTTGTCGCTCGCTGCGAGCCATCTGTCGCGGGTCGCTGGTCGTTCGTCGGTTCGGCCCTCAAGCCCGACTTTGGCTTGAGTGGGGCGTTCGACAGCTGGGCAGAGTGTCCCTGTCGCTCGCTCGCGCTTTCTTGCCGTCCACTCGCACTCGATCTCCACTTGTCCTTCGCATCCTATTGCGTATTGACGAAAGCTGCTCCACTCCCAATCTTCCGGACGCTCACAGGCGTCTGGCACTGAGGGGAGAACTCCCTGAAACGATCTCGGCGGAACTGGTAGTGTAGGGGTCCTTCGACTGCGCGGCGTCCTCGCGCTTTGCGCGAAGACGCCGTTCCGCTCAGGATGACACGGCTTGAAGAGGGACAAGAGAGCGGATTCCTCACTTCGTTCGGAATGACAAGATTGAGTGAATTCATTCTTTACTTCGTTCGGAATGACACGACTGGAGAGTTCGGACGGGTGGCCCTGCGGCGGTCCGCGGTGGCGGACCCGGCTTTGGGAACCGAACAATGCGGCGGCAGACCCGGTTTGGAAACCGAACAATTTTGGGGTGCGTGGGGTCACATTTTTGTTGTGGTGGTTTTGATATATAGACGATAAGGGTTTCTGGAATCCCCTCCGATTCCGAGTCTTGAGGACGAAGGGGATTTATGCGCCGCCGTGATTTACTGCACTTTTCTGCCTGCAAGATTTCCTGCTTTTCATTTTTCCGCATCGTTTTAAGGTCATTGGGCGGTTTGATGGTGCTGGCGGCGGCGGCGATGGCCTTCGTCTTGGTGATGGCGGCTGGATTGGCGTGGGCGCAGGACGCGTCTACCGGGGCGCTGCGCGGGGCGGTGGTGGACGCGGCGGGCGCGGCGGNNTACTCGGCGCGGGCGGAGGCGGAGGGGATGTCGCCGCAGGTTTCGCCGGTGATTCGCGTGGACGTGGGGGCGCGGCAGGAGTTGACGTTTAAGCTGACGGTGGCGGGACCGAAGGAGACGGTGACGGTGTCAGCGGCGCCGCCGACGGTGNNGGATTTGCTGCTGCTGACGCCGGGCGTGACGCAGGACCCGCGGGGGCTGACGTCGGGGACGAATGGGGACCTGTCGTATGGCGGGATCCGCGGGTACAACACGAGCTACCTGGTGGATGGGACGGACGACAACAACGGATTTTTTGCGCAGGCGCGGGGTCGGTATCGGGCGCCGTATCAGTTTTCGAATGAGGTGGTGGCGGAGTTTCGGGTGTCGTCGAACAGCTATGGAGCGGAGTCAGGGCGGTCGGGCGGGGCGGTGGTGAATGTGGTGACCAAGTCGGGCTCGAACACATGGCATGGGGGCGCGTTTTATTACTTGCGGGACAGCGGGATTGGCGGGGCGGCGCCGGCGTTTGTGGGATTCAATCCGAGCGGAGTGCAGCACCAGTTTGGGGGGACGGTGGGGGGGCCGATCGAGCGCAATAAAATGTTCTTTTTTGCGGGATACGATCAGCATATTTTTCACCTGCCGACGGTGGTGGAATTTGACAATGGGGCGATGACGGTGGTGCCGCAGTGGACGTATCCGCTGATTGGGGATTTCGAGAAGTGCGATCCGAGGATTGGCGGGTCGGCGTGCGACCGGGCAATTGTGGCGGGGTGCCCGCCGGCGGAGGCAGGGCAGCCGCCGTGCATTCCGGCGAATGTGGCGACGGCGGCGGCGCAGCTTTCGGCGCAGGGAGGGACGTTCCGGGCCGACATGCTGGGCGACACGGGATTTTTGAAGCTGGACCGCGTGCTGGGGGCGCGGGAGTTGCTGTCGTTGCGGGTGAGCACGTCGCGGTATTACGGGACGAATAATGTTTTTCTGGACCCGTCGAGCCCGGTAACGAACGACGCGGTGAGCGGGAATGGGCAGGAAGAAGTGAGGACGGAGAGCGCGGCGGTGACGCTGACGAGCAGCCTGACGCCGCGGTGGACGAGCCATTTCAGGGCACAGTTTTCGCGGGACCTGCAGCAATCGTTGCCCAACTCTACGGCGCCCAAAGCGGAGATTTATAACTGGATCGATGACATGGGAGAGTCGTCGATATTGCCGCGACAGACGCGCGAGCACCGGCTGCACCTGGCGGAGACGATGAGCGTGAGCCGGGGAAGGCACGAATGGAAGTTTGGCGGCGACATGATGCGGACGTGGGATTACAACTATTTTCCGTCGCTGTTTGGGGGGGAGTACATCTTCGATTACATCGTGGTGAATCCGTGGACGTTCACTCCGATGCATGGGGGGCTGGAACTGACGCCGCTGCGGGCTTGGGCGCATACGGTGATGCCGAGCTGGGATTTCGATGCGGCGAGTTGGAGCGGGCCGCCGGCGAACGTGGCGCGGTATTATGTGCAGAATTTCGGGAATCCGGTTTCGCATCCTGACAGCAATGATTACGCGGCGTTTGTGCAGGATACGGTGCGGCTGACGCATCGGTTATCGGCGAGCCTGGGCGTGCGCTACGACTTGCAGACTTTTTCGAAGGCGGGGAGGGTGAGCAATCCGCTATGGCCGTTGGCGGGGCAGATGCCGGAACCGACGAAGAACTTTGCGCCGCGAGTTGGGCTGGCATACGCGATTGGGGAGCGGCGGCCGGTGATGGTGCGGGCGGGATTTGGGATTTTCTATACGCGGATTCCGCAGATTTATCAGTCGGCGGTGATTAACGATAATGGGGTGAACGACCAGTTTCTGTCGCTGGATAACACCGACTACTACGAGAACAAAGTTTTTCCGCAGTATCCGAATGTGGCGGTGAATTGCCCGCGGGGACCGGTGACTTGCACGCTGCCGGCGGCGTGGCAGCAATATGCGACGAACGAGGTGTCGGCGTTTGGACCGGGATTTAGGACGCCGCGGGTGCAGCAGGCGAGTCTGCGGTTGGAGCGCGAGTTTTCGGATGGATTCACGGGTGAGATCTCGTACCTTTTTGTGCATGGCGTGGACATGATCCGGGCGCGGGACGTGAATCTGCCGCCGCCGACGTTTTACAGCTATCCGATCTACGATCCGACGGGGACGAACTTTCAGAACACGTTCTATAACGTAGAGTCGTTTTCGACGTGGCAGACGACGTACAGCATCAGCTGCCCATTTCCTCCGTGCTTTAACGTGCTGCAACGGCCGATTCCGCAGCTGGGAGCGATCGATCAGTTCGAGAGCGCGGCGTCAAGCGTTTATCACGGGATGACGCTTTCATTGAACAAGCGGATGTCGCGAGGATTGTCGTTCCGGCTGGCCTACACGTGGGCGCACGCGATTGACGACGGGCAGGATGCGCTGGTGGCGGGGCAGCCGGCGACGGTGCAAAACTCGTATGCGGCGAACAGCGAACGCGGGCCTAGTGTAACCGATCAGCGGCAGCGGCTGACGATTGCGGCGGTGGAGGAGCCGCATTTGTTTGACCACGGGCAGAAGGTGCTGAGCTCGATGCTGAACCACTGGCGAATTTCTGGCGTGATGACGTATGGGTCGGGGAGGCCGGCCAATGCGGAGGTTTCGGGAGATCCGAACCAGGACGGGAACACGAGCAACGACCGGCTGGCGGGCTATGGGCGCAATGCATTTCTGGGTCCGGATTACGCGACGATGGATTTGCGAGTGGGAAGAAAAATGACCTTCGGGGGGCACTACCATTTGGTCCTGAATGCGGAGTCATTCAATCTTTTCAACCGCGACAACCAGACTTACACGATCGCGGATACGGGCTTTTATAATTCGGCGGGAGAATTTATTAAGTACACGCAGTATGCCGGGGGAACTTACTATCCTGGTTACTACCAGAAACCGACGAATTTCATGAAAGTGAACAGCGCCTATGCTCCCCGGCAGCTGCAATTATCGATGCGGCTGAATTTCTAGATGCGGAAAGTGGGAGAACGAGGCTGCGGTACAACTCATCTCGCGAGGGTCGTTACGGCAGCGACTGAAGCGGCATGCTGCGCAAAGCGGTTGCCGCAACGGTGAAGCGCTGGAGACCCAAAATGCAGCGCAAAGGTGAGCTTTGCCCATCTGGAACCTCGCGAGTAACGCCGGGTGTTTCATATTGGGAAAGGGGAATGTTGCCGCAGGGAATAAAGGCGAGCGACAGTAAAGCCGACATTTTACGGCTAAATTCGCGGGGATCATCGAGATCGCCAGCAAGAGATGAGCGCAGGTGGCAGTGAAAAACGACTGCGATTCGCGACGCGCAGAACTGGGCTCATGCGCACAAGGCATCGTAAGTGAGCGTAACAGCGCGGAATCGGCAGGGGATTTCGATCCGTCGGGGCAAGACAATATTCCTCCAGTTACCCAGGCTCCTTTGATTGCCACTATTTAGTCGATTGCAGTCGGGATATTCGCTTTCAACCGACCGTTTGGGTGCGTAATTTGCGCTGTGGAAAAAAGGCATTGGCAAGTTTGCGCGATGAGGGAAAGACCGGGCGGTGGGGTGAATGGAAAAAAAATTCTACATATTCCTCTTGACTTAGTAGGCGAGGCTTGCCATAACTAAATGGTCCCGTCAGGACGAGTTGGGGGGTGTAGCTAATTGGCGGAAGTTCGACTTCAAGAAGGTGAGTCCCTCGAAAATGCTCTGCGCCGCTTCAAGCGGAAGGTACAAACCGAGGACATAATCAAGGAAGTAAAACGTCACTCGTTCTACCTGAAGCCTGGAGAAAAGAAGCGCGTGAAAGAAGCGCTGGCGCGTAAGCGCAGCCGAAAAAAAGCTCGAAAAGAGCAGGACTGAAAAAGGGAAGGGCCGTGTCCGCAACGGAGACGGCCCACCTCATCCATTTGGAAGTGCCATTGGTTTTCTGGCGGGCAGTTAAGCAGTGATCCAGGCGGTGCACAACCGCGTGGCGGGCCGAACCCACAGGTGAAATGCACGGGGGACTAAAAATCTCCTGCCCACGTTGTGAGCCGGATCCTTCCCTATTCGGGTCTTGCGTGTTGCGCAGGGTCGGGGAATGGGAGTGCCTCTTCCAATGGAATTCCAGGACAAGATTTTGAAGTGTGTGGATTGTGGTACAGACTTCGTCTTCACAGCCGGCGAACAGCTGTTTTTCCACGACAAACAATTCAAGAACGAGCCGAAGCGATGCAAGAACTGCAAAACCAAACGGATCGCGGCTTCGGGGCTGAGTTCGCAGGGAGGACATTCGAACTCGAAGTTCGAAACGCGGACGAACTGCTCGCAGTGCGGCAAAGAGACGACCGTGCCGTTCCGGCCGACGCAGGGACGTCCCGTGCTTTGCCGGGAGTGCTTCCAGCAGGGGCGGCGCGTGGCAACGGCTTGAGGAACTTCGGGGGATGATCGATGTCTGCCGCGGGTGCTAGCCCGCGGCGCGACCCTGTTGCGGAGAAGGAATCGGAGTCGCGTCGCGTCCATTTCTATGAGACGGGCGCGGACGAGGAATATCTTCGGTACGGGCGCGGAGTCTTTCTCTGGAATTCGCGAGGTTCCTCGTCAGTGAGCCCATTAGGAAGCCGTTCGTGCTTCCGTTTTCCAAATGCATGAAATCGAGTCGATGGAAGGAAAGGCGCGCCGAGTGCTGCAACAGAAGCGGGCTCGGGTAGTATAGGAATGTGACGCGCTTCTACATCGAAAATTTCGGTTGCCGGGCGACGCAGGCGGATGGGGCAGCGCTGGAGCGGCAATTTCTGGCGCGAGGACTGGAACGAGCGCCGGCATCGCGCGAGGCGGAAATCGTCGTGCTCAACACGTGCACGGTGACGGAGGGAGCGGATAAAGATGCGCGCGCCTCGATACGCCGGTTGCAACGAGTGAATCCCGGGTGCCGAATTCTGGTGACGGGTTGTTACGCGCAGAGGGCGCCGGAGGAACTGGCCGCGCTGCCGGGCGTCACCTGGGTGGTGGGGAATTCGCACAAGCATCGGGCGGCGGATATTGCGATTGGGTCGGCGGGATTTGTTCCGCTCGCGGCCCTCTCAGCGGAGAGTGCCGAGGACCCGCACACAGCACGCGATTGCGTGGGGCACGCTCAGGATTCTTGGGGGCAGCCTGAAATCGTGGTGGGAGATATTTTTGCGCATACGGAGTTGATGGCGGCTCCGGTGTTTGAGGCGGCGAACGAGCGCACGCGACCGAATTTGAAGGTGCAGGATGGATGCGACAATCGCTGTTCATTTTGCGTGATCCCGTTTGTGCGCGGCCACAGCCGTTCGCTTCCGGAGGAGCGAGTGCTCTCCGAGGTGCGAACGCTGGTGGCGGGCGGATATCGGGAAGTGGTGATTTCAGGGATCAACTTGGGCCGGTGGGGAAGGGATCTGGAAAACAGTTCTCAGTTCTCGGTTCTCAGTTCTCAGTTGAAGCCGGCTACCAGCGGCCGGCGACTGGAATATTTGATCAGGGCCATTCTGGCGGGGACTTCTCTGGAGAAATTGCGCATCAGTTCGGTGGAGCCGATGGATTGGAGCGACGAACTGATTGAGCTGGTCGCTACTTCGCCACGTATTGCCAAGCACGCGCATGTGCCGATGCAGTCGGGAAGCGATGCGGTGTTGCGGCGCATGCACCGCAAGTATCGGCCATGGCACTACCGGGAGAAGATTTTGAAGATCCGGGCGGCGATGCCATGGGCGGCGATCGGAGCGGATGTGATGGTGGGATTTCCGGGCGAGAGCGAGGCGGAGTTCGGCGAGACGCGGCGCATGATCGAGGAACTGCCCTTCACTTACCTTCACGTGTTCACCTATTCGGCGAGGCCGGGCACGCCGGCGGCGAAGCACACGGGGCAGGTTCCGGTGGCGATTGCGCGAGAGAGAAACGCCGTGCTGCGCGAGATGGCAGCGGCGAAGAAGGCAACGTTCATGCGGTCGCTGGTTGGGACAACGGTGGAGGCGATCACGTTGCAGACGGGCGGACCCGACTTCACCGAGGCGCTCACGGAAAACTATTTGAAGGTGAGGATTGCCGGGCGCATGACGGCGAATCGCTGGATGGAACTGCGGGTCGCGGGAGTTGAGCGCGAAGCGCTAATCGGCGAGGCGCTAATTGGCGAGACTGGGATTGGCGAAACGAGGGTGGGTGAAACGCTCGGCGAGATTGCGAGCGGAGACCCGGCACAATTTTCGCACCGGGAAGCGATCTGTCGATGACCGAAAGCCGCCCGAGGCGGTAGTTACTTTGAAGTTCCCCGGGGCGACAAACGCATTGACCTGGAATGTTTTGGCCGCTTACGATCAGAACATACCAGATGCTGAAAGCGCCTCTGCTTATGTCATGGCCTGCGATGCGATGTGCCACCTGTTTGCTGCTGGCATGCTGGATTCCCGCCCAGATGTTGGCGGACGAGCCGACGTCGGCGATGCTGTACACCACCGGATCGGCGTGGGTGAATGGGAGTGAAGTGCCGAAGTCGGCCGCAATTTTTGTAGGGGACATGCTGCAGACGAGGTCCGATTCAAGCGCTAGTATTCAGGCTAACGGATCGAGCGTGATGGTGATGGCGGATTCGCTGGTGAAATTTGAGGGTCCGGCGATTGAGATTGAGCACGGCGGAGTGCGGGTGACGACCTCGCAGTCGCTGGCGGCCCACGCCGGCGATGTGACGATTACGCCGAAGGCAAGTTCGTGGACGGAGTTTCAGGTTGTAGAGGCCGACGGCGTGGTACAGATAATCGCCAGCAAGGGAGATGTGACGGTTCAAGATCCCCAGGGGACGACCACGGTTGCCCAGGGCGGGCAGACGACGCGCGACGAAACGACCGGACCGGAGAAAAAGAAGAAGAAAAAGAAGGGTGGGGCCTACGGAGGAACAGGCAGCATCATGAGTTCGCCGTGGGTTCTTTATGGGGGTCTGGCGGGAGCTGGGGGAGGAATCACCTGGGTGCTGTTGCAGCATAGTCCGCCAGCCAGTCCGGCTTGCCGCACGGATCCTTGCCAATAAACTCGTGTCAAGAATCGTCTCAATCGACCTGTGTGAATGAGAGCCGTGTTAATGAGTTGTTGCCGATGAAGTTCCTGCCGATGAGTATGAAAGCGAGCGATTGAGTCCATGTCGCGCTATATTTCCTACCGGGATTTCGATTGGGTGCTGCTGGGATTTGTACTGGCGATCTGTGCAGTGGGCGTAGGGGAGATTTACAGCGCGACGGAGCACACCAAGTTTGCCGGCTCGCACATCAAGCAAATCTATTGGATTCTGGGCGGGTTGGCGGCGATGTTCGTGGTCAGCCTGGCTAACTATCACGCGATTCTTGAACAAATCCACTGGATGTACATTGTTTCACTGGCCTCGTTATTCGCGGTGCTGCTGTTTGGGCAGAAGTATCTGGGGGCGCGGCGCTGGATCAAGATGCCGGGGGGAGCGCACTTCCAGCCGTCGGAGTGGGTGAAGCTGATTTTGATTTTGGCGGTGGCGAAGTATTTTGCCGATTTGCAGCAGCGGGATTTGTCCTGGCCGGATTTTTTGAAGGCGGGGGCGATTGTGGGCTTTCCCATGCTTCTGGTGCTGGCGCAGCCGGACTTGGGCACCGCGCTTACCTATCTGCCGGTGGCAATTATGGGTTTGTTTCTGGGAGGGTTGCACTGGAAGCAGGCGTTGGTGGTGGCGCTGATCCTGGGCTTGCTGTTGCCGATCGCATGGGTGAAGGTGCTGAAGCCTTATCAGAAAGAGCGGCTAACCAGTTTTCGAGATCCGGATGCGGACCGTCAGGGCTCCGGTTATCAAGTGAATCAGTCGTTGATCGCGGTGGGTTCGGGAGGGATTTGGGGTAGCCGGCAGGGATCGCAGACGCATCTAGCGTTTTTGCCGGTGCCGCAGACGGACTTTATTTTTGCCGCATTCGCGGAAGCCCACGGGTTTGTAGGAGCCTTGGGGGTTCTGCTGTTATACTTTATTGTGCTGATGCGTTTGACGCAGAATGCGCAAACGGCGCCCGACCGCGCCGGCGCGTTTCTGGTGATGGGTGTGGTGGCTGTGCTTAGCTTTCATATCCTGGTCAACGTTGGCATGGTGGTTGGCTTTATGCCGGTCACCGGAATACCCCTGCCGCTGATGAGTTACGGCGGGTCTTCCGTGCTGTTCATGTTTCTGGCGCTGGGCATCGTGATGAACGTCAGGATGCGCCGCTTCGTGAATTGAGACGGAGAAACAGAAGTTGGGCGCTCAAGGAGCGCGAAACAAGTTTCAAGGAAGCAAGATTACGTCGGCCCTCGCGAAAAGTAGGGCAGATTGCCGGCGCAGTGGAAGCCGGACAGGATTGAAGCCGGTCAGGCGGGGAACGGCCCCCTCGAAGGTTCGAGTGTGTGGCCACAGGCCTGACGGTACGGCTCAAATGCGATCAGTGCAGATACGCAAGAAAAAACCCTGCAACGCAGGTCCCGGAATAGTTTGGGAACCTGCCCGTTCCGCCCAGGAACGACGCTGAACGCCACCGATCCTTCCGCCGCTCCACGTCCGGTAAGCAACACCCGGAGCATCGATGAACAAGGAACTGTTTGTATCAGCCACCCCGCATGAGACCAAGGTTGGCGTCACCGAAGACGATCAATTAGCGGAAATCTACCTCGAGCGGGAAAACGAATATACATTAGCGGGATCAATTTATAAGGGTCGAGTGACGCGCGTGCTGCCGGGCATGCAGTCGGCCTTTGTGGATATTGGACTGGAGCGGGACGCCTTCCTGTACGTCTCCGATTTCATGGATTTGGAACAGCAGGATGAGGATCTGGATGAAGCCATCCCAGCGAACCGGCCGGTGATCGAGGCGCAGCCGCGGCGTCCGATGGAAGCAGCGACGGACGAGGCGCAATTTGACGAGGTGGAGAGCGCTGAAGGAAACGGGTTCGCGGCGGCGGCGACGGAACCGGGGAACAGCGCGGACACATTGCGAGATAGCCGCGACTTCAGGGGAAGACGGCGGCGGCGCGGTCGGCGGCCGGAGAATGGCGAGCGCGATCATGGACGCGGCGGGAATGGCGGACGGGTCGAATCGCGCGACACGCGAAGTGATTCGCGCACGGACAATCGAAGCGATGCTCGAAACGACACGCGAAGTGAATCTCGAACGGACTCTCGCAGTGAGATGCGGAACGATACGCGGAGTGACCGCGGACAATCGGGAGAACGAATCGAGCCGCGGGGATTTCAACGTTCGTACTCTGGCGGGCGGCCAGGACGCGACTATGATTACGGTCCGCCTCCCGGTTATCAACCGATTATTCTGCCGGGTGAATCAATTTCAAAATATCAGCGGCAAGCGCAGGCTGCGGCTGCGGCGACGACTCCCGCACCGGAGGCGGCGCCTCCGAGTGCGATCGTGTCGACTTTTCCAGAGGACGAGCCCATTTTCGCGACGGGAGAGTCGGAGCCGTTGCATGAGCAACATGAGTCGGTGCCGCAGGCGATCGAGGAGCAATCGCATGTGGAGGCTTCACCGGTAGAGACGTCGCGGTTTGAATCGTCGAGCGTGGAATCGTCGCCGGTGGAATTCAGCACTCGCGAATCCGCTGCCATGCGGGCTACGCCGGACGTTGAGGAATTGCGCAAGGAGGTGGAGCCCGAGAGAGAGACGGGATCTGCGGCTGTTGTGCCGCAGGCTGAATTCGCGCACGAAGCCGATTTCGCGGCGGCTTTGGGAAGAGCGGACGCCGACACACCGGCAGACGAAATCAAATACGAAGCAGAGCATCGCCAGGCCGGGCACGGCCATGTGGAAGAGCAGGAGATCGAGGAAGAAGAGGCGGAACTGGCGGGATATGGAGAAGAGCCGGGCGACGATTATGGCATCGAGGAAATAGAAGAAGAGACACAGGCTGCGGGCGGCGAGATCGTGCCCGCTGGATTGGGAGAAGCCGCGGCGGTTGGGTCGGCTGAGGCGGGGGAGAACGGGGAGCTTCCGGAGGCGGTTCTGGAAGCCGAGGAACGCGAGGCGGAAGAACTGGAACTGGAGGAGGCGCAGGCTGAGGCTGAGGCCCTGCTTGAGGCCGAGGCAATTGGCGAGGGCACGATCGATGCGAGCGCCGTGGTGCGTGGTCCGGCGATCGACGCGAGACTGGCTCAACGAACCGCCCGGCGCGGCTTTGATCGGGGAGCAGACCGACAGCAGCGAGGGGGACGGCGCGGCCAGCGGCGGCGATTCCGGCGGCGCGAAAATCAGGTGGTGCCGCAGATCAGCGAATTGCTGAAAGAAGGACAAGAGATTCTGGTGCAGATCGCGAAGGAACCGATCGGAAAGAAAGGCGCACGCATCACGAGCCACATCGCGCTGCCGGGGCGTTTCCTGGTGTTTATGCCGACGGTGAACCATACAGGTGTGTCAAGGAAGATTGCTTCGGAAGATGAGCGGCAGCGGCTGAAACAGATCATTCAGAGCGAGAGGGAAAACGGGGGCGGGGGCTTTATTGTTCGGACGGCGGCGGCGGGGGCTTCGGACGATGAACTGCGCGCCGATATCCGCTTTTTGAAGAACCTTTGGAATGAGATTAAATCGCGTTCGGACGAGAGCAAGTCGCCGGCCCTTATCTACCATGATTTGAACGTGGTAGAGCGGGTGCTGCGGGATCAGGTGAGCGCGGATTTCTCGGTCATCTGGGTGGACACGGAGACCGAGTACGAGCGCATTCTGCGGTTTGCGAACCGATTCCAGCCGGGGCTGGTGAAGCGCGTGAAGCTTTATACCAAAGAAACCCCTTTGTTTGAACAGTTTGGGCTGAACGAAGAGATCAACAAAGCACTGAAGTCGAAGGTGTGGCTGAAGAGTGGCGGATACATCGTAATCAACCAGACCGAGGCGCTGGTGGCAATCGACGTAAACACAGGAAAATACGTGGGTAAGACGGCGCGACTGGAAGACACGATCGTGAAAACGAACGTGGATGCGATTCGCGAGATTGTGCGGCAGATACGGCTGCGCGATCTGGGCGGGATCATCATCATCGACTTCATCGACATGGATGAGCGGCGCAACCGGCAGAAGGTGATGCAGGCGCTGGAGGAGGCGTTGCGGGCCGATCGGGCACCATCTAAGGTGCTTCAATTCAATGACTTCGGGCTGGTGGCGATTACCCGCAAACGGGTGAAACAATCGCTGGAACGGACGATTGGATCGCCTTGTCCGTACTGCCAGGCGACTGGTTTTGTGAAGGCGGTGAATACGGTTTGCGACGAGATTTATGTGGAGATGCGGAAGCTTTCGCATCATCTGGAGCACAGCGACGTGATGTTGCGGGTGAATCCGGAGGTGGCGAAGGCTTTGAAGGCCGGTAACGCCAAGCTGCTCAATGAGTTGGAGGAGCTGACGAAGAAGACTATTATTGTGAAGTCGGACCCGGCACTGCACCAAGAGCAGTTCGACATTCACTAGAATTCGGGAGTTGGGTTCGCTGGGCGCGGCTTCGGCCGCGCCTTTTTAGTTAGCGTTCTCGTTAACTATGCGGTTAACTTTGGGGTGCTTCATTTTTTACCATTTAAATAGCACCTGAGGGGGTCATTTTGTGATATATAAGCCATTCTTATTTTCGGGCTAGTTTGGGCGGTTTTGGGGTGGCGTCCTCTCTGCATCGAGGCTGGCCGGACAACCCTAACTCATACTCCGTGGACCGGGCTGGCGCACGGTTCCCGCAAATGGATGTCTGGCCAAGCTGCCGCTTTGGCCGCGCGCAATGATTGCGGGTTGTCGTCTAACTTGGCCGCTGTATCCGCGTTTCGAGAGTTGTCTCTTCCAAGTGAAAGGAGACCTCCGTCTCCTCGGGACTTTTGCTTATCATGGATGTCCTCGGGTTTCGTCTCCCGGGTTTTGTCCCTTTTTCCGCGTCTGTCCCCATGCTTCCGTCACCGTGTTTCCCTAAACGACCTCATCGCGTAAGATAGTTCCTTCCCTGGGATAGTTTTAAGGAGCCCTAAATGGCTAAAGTGGTCGCATGTCTAAATCTCAAGGGCGGTGTTGGAAAAACTGCAATCGCTGTCAATTTTGCGGCGTACTGCGGGCGAAGTGGCCAAAAGACGCTGCTCGTTGATCTTGACCCGCAGACGAATGCAACATTCTCTTGCATTTCCGTGGACGAGTGGGAAGAGCATGCTTCGAAAAACGGCACCGTTGCGGACCTCTTCGGCGCGCGGACCCATACGTCTGCGGAGGGGAAACAGCGGGATCTCAGCACTATAATTCGCAAGAACGTGTGGGAGGGGATGGACCTCATCCCGTCAAATGTCGAGCTCTTCACGATTGATCTGGAGTTAGCCGGCGCAACGGCGCGGGAGACCAAGCTACGAAAGGCGTTAGCACCGGTCATGGGCGATTACGATATGATCGTGTGTGACTGCCCTCCAAATCTGACGATACCAACTCAGAACGCGCTTGCGGTTTGCACACATTACGTGGTCCCGATTTCCCCAGACTTCCTTTCCGCTTTGGGGGTAGGTCTCCTCTTGGGGCAGGTTAACAAGTTTTGCGACGACATGACGGTGAGCCCGACGTTAGCCGGTATGATTCTCTCTAGAATCGGGCGGCCGGCGCTTCACCGTTCAAGAACCGCCAACTCCCTGCGACAGCAGTTTGGACCCGATGTTTTCGACGCCGAGATCCACGAACGTGTCGCGGTCAGCGAGGCTGTCGAAAAGAACCTCTCCATTTACGCCTTTGACGGAAATGGTTCTGCAGCGCAGGAGTTCGCGGCCATGTCGCAGGAGTTAATAGGACGTATTTCATAGAGGGGAACTGCAATGAAATCCCATGATCTCGCGCAATCGCTCACGACTTTGGCCCGGCTGCTGAAGTCGGGACCTAATGTCGATACTGCGCAATTAGGACTCAAGGATATTTTTGGAGGGCCGAGCAGCTCCCAGGAACTGGCCCTTAACCTTTCGACGCTCGTGAGCCTGTCAAGCGTGGATAAGTCGAGGTGGCTGGACTTAATACGGGAGCACAAGTTCCCGATTGAGGTTCGCCCGCGGGACGGGTCCCGCGATATCTTCGGGAAGCTGTGTGCCTATCTAGAGGCTAACCCGCTGGCGCAAGAGCAACTGAAGGCTAGCGCCACGCGCTCGACAAATCAATCTTCACCTGAGTTGATGCGCGCTCTTTCTACGCTGATGAAGGATATTCCAAAAAATGATCCTACTATTGAACACAAGGAAAAGTCCGGCCAATGAGCCTTCTTCTCAAGGAGACTGAAGCGAACTTTATTTCCTTTAATAGTGAATGGCGCAAGCACATGGCGGACGTGTCCGCGGAGCTAGCGAAGCAGGAGCCTAAATTCCTAGAAAGCTACCGCCGGATAGTATCCTTGCAGGCTTGGCGATCTTTTTTGGAAGCTCGAATCTCCGATGCTAGCCTGTCTTTCTTTCTTGAAGCGCAGAACGATGCATTGACGTCGCACGTCTTCGCGAATCTCGGTTCTTGGCGCTCGGCTCTCAAAGCACTTAGAAGCGGAATCGAAAATGTAATGTTCTGCCTCTATTACAAGGACCACTCCGTCGAATTCACGCTGTGGGAAATGGGGCAGCACAAACCGCCGATCTCGGATTACATGTCTTACCTTGAAAGGCATCCCCGACGGATTAAGGAGCCGTCGGTCGATCCCATACCTCACCTTCAAACCGAGTATGCGACCTTGTCTAAAGCCGTCCATGCTTCAGCGAAAAACTTTCGGATGACCAAGGACGTTAAGGGAACACTTTTGTGGTCCCCGTCACTGGCGAGCTTCGGGCAATGGCAGACTCGTGCGATCGCGGTGCTCCTAAATCTAAACTTGCTTCTTCTGGTCCATTTTCGAAATGAACTCAGAGGAGCCGGCGCGGCACCATTAAGAGAGGCAGTAGGTCTGGCGATCCCTGCGATCAGGTATCCGGATATCAAAACCCATCTTGGAATCGTATTGCGCCAGCCTTAAGAAAGTCGACGCAGCGTCGAGACACAATCTGTTCCTAGGCATTCTGCTTCCCTACCATCCTCTGGTTTGCAGCCGGGTGCCCTACTCATTCGCGTTCTGTGCGAATGAGTGGGCCTTCGACTCGACCAGGACTCTCGAAATTCGAAATAAACCGGGGACAATAAACCGGGGACAGCCATGATAAGTAAAAGTCAAGAGGAGACGGAGGTCTCCTGGCGCTTGGAGGAGTGGGCTCTCGAAGCGGGGGTAGAGCGGTTAAATTAGCGAACGGCCAGCGATCGTTGTGCGGGGCCAAAGCGGCAGCCTGGCCAGACATCCATTTGCGGGATACCGTGTGCGAGCCCGGTCCACGAAGTATGAGTTAGGGTTTGCCGGACGGCCTCGATGCCGACGATGGTAGAACCCGCGTCTCGAAAAGCGCGAGACGTGGGGAACCACCGGTGGAGTAACGCCCGCGGAAGATGACCTGGGCCACCCGCTGGCTCGGAGTTAGGGACAGGTGCTCTGCCTTCTCCAAAGCCTAGGGTGTCGGCGGTCTTGGTTCCGTCCCCAGTCAAGCCAAAAGAAGGCTTGAATGGGCCACCAGCTGGTGCTCGTCAACGAACAACAGCCGGTCCGATTGAAATGGAGGGGTGCGCCGGTGGGATGATGGCCGGCGCAGAATGCCCACCCTTGCAAAGAACGCAAGGTGGGGCAGCCTCAGTGAGGTAGTGGTGGAAGGAAAGCGCGGGCCAGCCCCCGCTTGCGCTAAATGTTCAGGAGTTTTTCGGCTTGGTGGGCGCGGGATTGAAGTTTTTCCAGCGAGGCGGCTAGAGGGGGCTTGGCTTGATCGGCGGCTAGAGGGTTCGTTGTTTGATCGGTGGTCGGGTTGGTTGCGGCGGTGAGGCCGGATTCCGCGGACGGGAGAGCAGCAGTGGCTGGGCTGGTTGCGACGAATTGGCTGACGGCGGTCAGGCGGGATAGTTTTTCTGGGGCTTGCTTGGCTAGTTCCAGTAGGACCCAGAGGGAATCGGCGTGGAGATTCCATAGGGAACTTTTCTTTGGGGAGCGCTTTAGCTCTTCGGTTTCGGTGGTGAGACGGGCGGTCAAGGCGACCATTCTCAGGATGGTGCGGGCGGCGTCGGCCTGTGGAGTGGGTTGGTCGAGGTAGTCGGCGGTGCAAGCTTCGACCTCGTGCGGGCTTAGCATGAGGTTGAAGTAACGCATGGGTACGATTTGGCGGTACTTGGGGTCGGCGACGCGGACGAAGACGCGAATGGATTCTTCGACTCGGCTTAGTTTGGTTTCTTCGGCGTTGAGGATTTGGGCGGTGATGGTCGGCGGTACGTAATTATTTTCGCGAGCGGGGGCGGCGGCGGCTCCGCCTGCGCCTACGTGGTGAGCGGCGCGACCTGCGCCATTTCCGCCGGTGGAGTGAGGAACGGCTTCGCCGCTGCCGACTTTGTAAGCGACGGCTACTACATTCCCTCCTACGTAGTGAGCAGCGGCTTCGTCTTCAGCGCCGACAAGCGCGCCGACGGAATACGCACCTACTGCGGCGCTCGCGCCAAACTCGTGAGCGGCGGCTGCGGCGTTGTGGTTCGCATACGTTGATTTTGGGCGGGAAATCGGGGGGCGGCGTTCCAGTTCTTTTTTTACCCGGGCTACGCGGCGGAATTTATCCAACGCTACTGCATAGTCGAGCTGCAGTAGCTCGGGGCCATTGAGCGCCTGGACGTGCTCGACCGTTACTTCAATTCCTTCACTGGTGGTGAGGATGCTGCCGCCTAGTGCTTCAAGCTGGCGGGCGAATTCTTTTAGTTCGTCGGTGGCGGCGGCGAAGAGGATATGAAAACGCTCGCCGAATGAGGCGTTGTAGGGCGCCAGGGTGGCGAGGACTCCGGGATGGTAGATGGATGCGCCGAGCTGCGTTTTGAGTTCGCGGACGCGGGAGATGATGCCGGAATCCATGAGGGCGGTGAAATCGAAAAAGCGGTTGGACTGCTCGAGCAGAGGGCCGAACTCGCGGAGGAGTTGGACGTGGTCTTCGGGGAGATCGGGGACATCGGACTCGGAGAGAATTTCGAGGAGAGCGATTTCGAAAGGCGAGAGCGGGATGGAGCCGTCGAGGCCGTAGCCGCGGCGATGCCACTGTCCGGGGACGCGCGGATGACGATAGAGGAAGGTGACGATGAGATCGATCTTGTCGCGATGGGAGGCGGAGTCGTCGCGCTGGCGGGCAAAGTGGCGGAGGAGCGCCTCGGCAACTTCGGCGTCGAGGTCGGGCTTGAGGCCGGTGCGAAGCATGGCGGGAGTGATGGCCATGTCGAGAAGCTGCACCCAGAGCGACATTTTGCGGAGGGTGAGGCGAAGGTCGGTGGCGTGGGAGATGGCATGGTGCGAGAGGTCGGCGGGGGCGGGGAGTTCTCCGCCAAGCTGGTCGCCGAGGAGGCGCTGATAGAAGGCCTGGACGGTGGCCAGTAAAGCAAGCTCCCAGTTTAAGTCCTCGATCAAACCAGCTCCTTATGAGATCGGACAGCGCGAGGGACAAGCTCTAGTAAAACTGAAAGTAAAGGCGGGCGCAATTAATTAGAGGGTTACGGAGGTGACGGAACTTGTACGTCAGTTCTTGAGCTCTCAGCTCTCAGCTCAAGATTCCACGGCGCGGTGCGGGGTTGGACGGGGGAATCAACAACGGCATCAGCAAGAACAACAACTGGGGCGGGGGGCTGAAGCGCGCGCGATTGTAGTCATTCGTCGATCTAGTGTTCGGTCTGGGCGCGGGCTGCGGGGATTATTGGAAGACTACGGTTTTGGTGCCGTAGAGGAGGATGCGATTTTCTACGTGCCAGCGGACGGCGCGGGAGAGAACGATTTTTTCGAGGTCGCGACCTTTCTGGATAAGGTCGTCGACGGAGTCGCGGTGATAGATGCGGACGACATCCTGCTCGATGATGGGGCCGTCGTCGAGGATTTGGGTGACGTAGTGAGCGGTGGCGCCGATGATTTTGACTCCGCGCTGGAAGGCTTGATGGTAGGGCTTGGAGCCGATGAAGGCGGGAAGGAAGGAGTGGTGAATGTTGATGACGTTTTGCGAGCCGAGAGCAGCGATGAATTCGGGGGAGAGAATTTGCATGTAGCGGGCGAGGACGGCGACGGAACATTTGTGCTCGCGGAGGAGGGCGAGTTGGCGGCGCTCGGACTCGGCTTTGTTGTCTTTGGTGACGGGGAAGAAAAAGAACGGGATGCGATAGAAGTCGGCGATGCGCTGATTGTCGGGATGATTGGAGACGATGAGGGGGATGTCGCAGCGGAGCTCGCCGCTTTGATGGCGGTAAAGGAGGTCTTGCAGGCAATGGTCGTACTTGGAGACGAAGATGGCGAGGCGCGGACGCTCGGAGGAGAGGGCGAGACGCCAATCCATTTGGAAGTTGCGGGCGACGGAGGAGAAGTGGGAGGCGAAGTCGGCGAGAGGGAATGTGAAGTTGGAGATGTCGAACTCGATGCGGGTGAGGAAGAGGCGGGAGGCCTCGTCGCCGTGCTCGTCATTGGTGAGAATGTTGCCGTTGTTTTTGAAGATGAAGTCGGCGATGGAGGCGACGATGCCTTTGGCGTCGGGACAGGAGACGAGAAGGATGGCGGAGTTGTGCATGGGTTTATAAGAAAGGCTTACCACAGGGGCGCGGAGTTTTCACGGCAAAACCTTAAAACTCGATTACCAGAGAGGACACGCAGGCAAGCGTTTTTTGGCATGCTGCGATTTAACGGCTTGACTCGATCTTGCAGGCAATCTGGGTGAGAGGCAACGTCTCAGGCACAGACTGGTTTCGAGTGGGGCCATTTTGAGTGTAATCGCGATTTTGCGACAGTAGCGAGGCGTCAAGCAAAAAAGGCCAGCGCGAGCTTGGAGAGAGATTCGATGCGCTGGCCTGCATGTCAACAATCTAGGATTGTTGGTGGTAAGCAGTTTCACTGTTTGGCTAACGGGCGGTCTGTTCAAAATTGCTCACTCTTGAAGGAACTAAGGTGGATGATTACGCGGGGTGAGGCTCTTCGACTTTGGTGTTAGCGGGTGTTTGGAGCAAACATGCGAGGCGAACTCTTTATCGGGGAGTGCTTCGAAGCTCTGCTTCATGGCATCTAAGGTGTCGCCTACTGGCGGCCCGACAGCATTGAATACCCACGCACACTGGGAGCATCCCCAACCACGAAACAGCGGTCGGTCCACCCACACGAGTTCGCGCAACATATCCTATTATGCCCGAAGCAGCTGGTTGCTCTCAGGACGGAAAAGAACGACTTGCGGGGCATACGTCCTCGCTTGGCTGCGGCGAGTCGTCTCGCTGGTCATCCGGTGTAAATCGGTCGTCTGCCAGAAAAAATGGCACAGCCATCACCTAGGCTGTGCCACTGATTGGAGCAAACGACCACGAGAGGGCCGCACAGCTCGTAGGGGCAAACGGCCACGGGGGGCCGCACAGCCCGTGGTAATCAAACTACAAGCCCACGAATTTGGAAATCTGTTCAAAATTGCTCACTGTGGAATTCGGGGATTGGGCTGATGAGCCGCGTGAGGTTCGCACGGCAGTTGGAGCAAACAGGCTGTTTGCGCAAGCTTGCGCCGTCTATTCGCCCCCGCCGATAATCACATCTTATTTTTTGAGTGTCTTTAGGATTTCGCGGGCGGCGTTGGCGCCGGAGGCTCCAGTTAGGCCAGTGCCGGGATGGGTGCCGCTGCCGCAGAGGAAGAGTCTGTCGATCGGCGTTTTGTAACGGGCCCAGTCGAGGAGCGGGCGCATGGTGAAGAATTGGTCGAGTGCGAGTTCTCCGTGGAAAATGTGGCCGCCGGTGAGGCCGTAGGTGTCTTCGAGATCCTGCGGAGTGATGATTTGATGGCGAAGGATTTTTTGCGGGAGGTCGGGGGCGTAGTGGGCGATGGTTTTTACGACGGTTTCGCCGAGCGCCTTGCGCTGGGATTCCCAGTTGGCGGGGGATTTGGTTCCGTCGGCGGCTTTGAGATTGAACGGGGCGTATTGCACGTAGATGGACATGACGTGCTGGCCGGCGGGGGCGAGGGAAGGATCGGAGAGCGAGGGGAAGGCGATTTCGAGATATGGAGCGCGGGAGAAGCTGCCGTATTTGGATTCGTCGAAGGCGCGCTCTAGGTAGTCGATTTCGGGGGAGACTTGGAGGCGGGACGCGAGGAGGTTGGGAGTTTCGGCGGCGCGGGATTTTAGGGCGGTGAAGTCGGGGAGGGCGGAGAGGGCGAGATTGATTTTGGCGACGGTGCCGGCGCAGCGAAAGTTCTTGATTTTTTGCACGAAGTCGGGCGGGAGATGAATGGGATCAACGAGACACATGAAGGTGCGGCGGGGATCGGCGTTGGAGACGATGGCGCGGGCGGGGATTTCTTCGCCGTTAGCGAGGACTACGGCGGTGGCGACGCCGTCTTTGATAAGGACTTGTTCGACGGCAGCGTTGGTGCGGATTTCTGCACCGGCTTCTTGGGCGGCGGCGGCCATGGCGGCAGTGATGGCTCCGGCTCCGCCGATGGGGAATTGAGGAGTGCCGGCGGGAGTGGGATCGGCGGCGGCGCGGATGAGAAGCACTAGCGCGCTGCCGGCGGACCAGGGGCCGAGGAAAGTGCCGAAGATGCCGCGGGCGGCGATGGTGGCGCGGAGAGGCTCGGTGTCAAAAAATTCGGCGACTAAGTCGGCGACGGCCATGGGGCCCCAGCGGAGGACGCGGTAAAGATCTTTTTTGCCGAGGTTGCGGATGGAGCGCCCGGTTTTGAGCATGCCCCAGAGATCACCGCTGGAGGGATTGTCGATGTTGGGGGGCGTGAGGGCGAGGGCTTCGGCGATGACCTTACTTATTTTTGCGAGGGCGGCGGCGAAATCGGCATAGGCGGCGGCGTCTTTCGGGGACCACTGACTTATTTCCTGCGCGGATTTGTTTGAGTCGGAGTGGAGGACGAGGGCGCGGCCGTCGGGGGTTAGGGAGACAGTGCTGATTTCGGAGGGCGCAAATTTCAGGCCGTGGCGCGCGAGTTGCATGTCGCGGACGATGTCGGGGCGGAGCGGGCCGGCGGAGTGCGCGAGCGTGGAGCAGCGGAAGCCGGGGTGAAATTCTTCGGTGATGGCGGCGCCGCCGACCTGGGCGCGGCGCTCGAGGACTAGCGGCTTGAATCCGGCTTTGGCGAGATAGAAGGCGGCGACCAGGCCGTTGTGTCCGGCGCCGATGATCAGGATGTCGCGCGAATTGGGCATTGGCTCTTTTGTGCCTCACTGCCGAAGTGCAACGTCAAAATCAAAATCAAAATCAAAATCAAGATCAAACGCCCGCATTATCGGGAGAACGCCTTGCAGCGGCGCTAAGACGGAAATGGTGTAGGGGTCCTTCGACTTCGTTCGGCTCGCTGCGCTCACCTCACTTCGCTCAGGATGACAGAGATGATTTGTCCCCTTGCTCACCTCACTTCGCTCAGGATGACAGAGATGAGTTGACCCCCGGCTCATCTTACTTCGCTCAGGATGACAGAGATGGGTTGTCTCCTTGTTTCCCTGGCTCACCTTACTTCGCTCTGGAGGACGCGGTCGGGTTGTTTGTTTGGAGATCATCTGGAGGTCATGAGGCTTTTGCGTCTTTCAGGATTTCAAGGGCGGCTAAACGGCCGGGGCCGCCCATGATGCCGCCGCCCGGGTGTGTGGCCGATCCGCACATGTAGAGATTTTTTATGGGCGAGCGGAATTGCGCCCAGCCGGCGACGGGGCGCAGGAAAAATAATTGCTCGAGCGAAAGCTCGCCTTGAAAAATGTTGCCCTCGCTTAGGCCCCATTCGCGCTCGAGATCGAGCGGAGTGACAACCTGGCGATGCAGGATGATGTCTCTAATGTTGGGCGCGTATTCGGAGATGGTGTTGACGACGTTGTCGCCAAATTTTTCTTTTTCGGTGTCCCAGTCGAGGCCGGGCGCGAGCTTGTAGGGCGCGTACTGCACGAAGCAGGAGAGGATGTGCTTGCCGGGCGGAGCGAGCGACGTGTCAGTGAGCGTGGGGATGACCATGTCGATGTAGGGGCGCGAGGACCAGTGGCCGTACTTGGCTTCGTCGTATGCCTTTTCCATGTAGTCGACGCTGGGAGAGATGGACATGGCGCCGCGGAGATGCGCGCCGATGCCGGGGAGACATTTGAAATTGGGCAGGCCGCTGAGGGCCATGTTGACTTTGCCGGAGGAGCCGCGGAATTTGTAACGGTTCACGCCTTCGAGAAATTCGTCGGGGAGATGGCCGGGGGCGATCATTTTGGTGAAGGTGAGGCGCGGGTCGACGCTGGAGGAGATCACGCTGGCGTGAATTTCGTCGCCGTTCGCGAGGACGACTCCGTAGGCGCGGTTATTTTTGACGAGGATTTGCGCGATGGCGGCTTCGGTGCGAATTTCGACTCCGGCTTCGCGGGCCGCGCCGGCGATGGCGTTTGAGATTGCGCCGGTGCCGCCGCGGGCGAATCCCCAGGCGCGGAATGCGCCGTCGATCTCGCCCATGTAGTGATGGAGGAGAACATAGGCGGTGCCGGGCGAGCGGACGCCGAGGAAAGTGCCGATGATGCCGGAGGCGGACATGGTGGCTTTGAGCACGTCGGTCTCAAACCACTGGTCGAGGAAGTCGACGGCACTCATGGTCATGAGCTGGACCTGGTTGTATTTGTCGTCGCTCGACATGCCCTGGAAGCGGCGGCCGATGAAGAGGAGCTTCATCAGTTCGCGCGGGTTGAGGGTGGAGGGGTCGGGCGGGATCATGCTGAGGATGGGCTTGACGAAGCGGCACATGGCCTGCATGGCTTTGCCGAATTCGTCGTAGGCCTCGGCGTCGACGCGCGAGTGGCGGGCGATTTCGCGATGCGTTTTGCCGTGATCGTTGACGCGCCAGAGATAATCACCGCTGGGCATGGGGGTGAAGGTGCCATCGAGCGGGAGGATTTCAAGGCCGTGGCGGGGGAGATCGAGGTCGCGAATGATTTCGGGGCGGAGGAGCGAGACGACGTAGGAGCAGACGGAAAATTTGAAGCCGGGGAAAACTTCTTCGGTGCAGGCCGCGCCGCCGAGGACATGGCGACGCTCGAGGACGAGGACTCTTTTGCCGGCCTTGGCGAGATAGGCGGCGTTGGTGAGGCCGTTGTGGCCGCCGCCGATCACGATGATGTCGTAGTTAGTAGCCACTAGCTAATAGCTCCAAGCTCCAAGCTCTCAGCTCCAAGTCTCTGGCATTTGGCTCTTAGGCGTCGATCTAATTCAGGCTGCCGAAAACGGGGGAGCGGGATCAATACTTCAAGCAACAAGAAAGTTCAGACGTACGATACCACTGCGGCGGCTTAGAGGCCACTGGGGAGGACGGACCATTGGATGAGGCGGGACATCAGGCAATCATTCTATGTGAGAGGCGCGAAGTTGTCGCTTGAAAAATGGGAATAGGTATGTTGCTCGCCGGGGAAGCGCGCACATATAATCCAGCCTTCAGAACATAGCGGGGAGACTGACTTGCCGATTGGAACTGCGTTTCATGAGAGAACGTTTGCGCTTTGCCACAGCCTGAATTACCGGGAGTGGTCGGGGTATTACACGGTCAGCGTGTATGAGGTGCACCATGAGCATGAGTACAACGCGATTCGGAATGCTTGCGCGCTGATCGATATTTCGCCGCTGTACAAATATCTGATCACGGGGAAGGATGCGACGAAGCTGGTCAATCGGGTGATCACGCGCGACATCAATAAAGTTGCGGTGGGGCAGGTGATTTACGCGTGCTGGTGCGATGAAGAGGGCAAGGTGATCGACGATGGGACGATCACGCGGCTGGAAGAAAATAAATACCGGTGGACGGCGGCCGACCCGAGTTTGCGGTGGTTCCGGCAGTGCGGCGTAAATATGGACGTGCAGATCGAAGATATTTCAGAGCAGACGGCGGCGCTGGCGCTGCAAGGGCCGGCATCGGCTCGGCTGCTGAAAACGGTGGCGGAGGCGGACATTGCGAATCTGAAATATTTTCGGAAGACGAGCGGGACGATTGCGGGCGTGCCGGTGGATATTTCGCGGACGGGATATACGGGGGATTTGGGGTACGAGATTTGGATTCCGTGGAACGATGCCGTGAAGGTTTGGGACGCGCTGATGGAGAAGGGAAAACAGTTCGATATTCACGCGGCGGGGATGCTGGCGCTCGATGTGGCGCGCGTGGAGGCTGGGCTGCTGCTAATTGAGGTGGACTACACAAGCTCGAAGAAGGCGCTGATTCCGGCGCAGAAGTTTTCGCCGTATGAGCTGGGGTTCGGGAAGATGGTGCACTTGGAGAAAGAAAATTTTATTGGGAAGCGGGCGCTGGCCGAGGACAACAAGCGGGGCGTGGCGCGGCAGTTGGTGGGACTGGAAGTGGATTGGGTGGAGGTGGAAGAGCAATTCGATAAGTTTGGATTGTCTCCGGCGGCGCCGAGTCAGGCTTCGCGGGTGGCGGTGCCGGTGTATTCGGGCGATGGACAGGTGGGGAAGGCGACGACGACGGCGTTTTCTCCGCTGCTGAAGAAGTTGATTGCGCTGGCTAGCGTCGGGAGCGAGTACGCGAAGGTGGGGACGAAGTTGCAGATGGAGTTGACGATCGAGGCGCAGCGGCGGAAGACTACCGCGACGGTGGTGGGGTTGCCATTTTTTAATCCGAAGAGGAAGACGGCGGTGCCGGTGTGATGTCGTTTTCACCACGGAGGCACGGAGACACGGAGAGAAGCTGGGCTGCAAGTCGACTGCGGCACTGTCTGCTGCGAGAGCAACACCAAGACCAACGATAACTGCATAAGCAAAACCAGCTGCAAGAGTCGCGGGCGAGGACGCCCGCGCTCCATAGCAAATTCAACAGAAAAAGCAACAGCCCAAGCCACAAACTTCTTGCTACTACTCTACTTGGTGAAGGCGTCGTAGGGGCGGAGGAATTTTGCGGGCTTGTAGGTTTCGAAGGCCGGAGGGGCGGAAACGACTTGGCCGTTCACGTCGATTACGTTGTAGACGGGCCCGTACGCATTTGCCTCGTTGTTGAGAGTGGTTGGGCTCAGGCCCTTCCACTTGCCGCCTTTGAGGCGGGTTTCGAGCGATTGGAGAGCGGTCAGCATTTCGGCGGGGCTGAATTCGCAGTGGCCGGCGCGGTGGACGAAAATTTCTTTCAGGTTCGCCTGGTCTTTGGCTTTGGTGGCCACGGATGCGTAGGCTTGCTCCTCCTGCACGGCGACGAGGCCATCGCCGGTAGTGTGCATGGTGAGGACGGGGATGGGGAGTTGGCCGTTGTAGATGATGTTCTGCTTGAGGTAGGACAAGGCGCCGGGATCGGCGGTAATTCTGGAGGCATTGGCCAAGGTTGCAAGATCGGTGGCAAGGTCGAGTCCGGCGGCCGTGTAGAGAGCCTGGACTTCGGCGTAGTCGACGGAAGCTTTGAGTTGCTTGGCATAGTTGATGCCGTTGTTGAAGGAGGGATTGCCACCGGCTTTGGATTCGAGATCGGCGCGGAAATCGAAGACGAAGGGGAAGTCCACATTCTCCATCCACGAAAACTGATTGGCTTCGCGAGTGGTGTAATCGGTGGGGGCGGGCTCGGGAGATGTGGGGTCATACCAGCCGGGAGTATCGCCGAGGGCGGCGGTGAGAGCGATGCGCGCTTGACCCTGGGGAGTGGACTGAGCTTCGACGAGAAAGGTTTCGGCGGCGGTGAGGTTGAGGGTGGGGTTGGTGATGTCGACGACCTGAAGCGAGCCGCCTGCAACCAGCGTGTTGAAGGCAAACTCGCCGTCCAGACCCTGATCCCAGGTGCCGACGGCGCCGCCGACGACTCCGCACATGGGAAGGGCGGCGTTAAATGTAGTGGGATAGTTTTGCACGAGGCCGGCGGTGACCATGCCGCCGAGGGAATGTCCCCAGGCGATGGTAGTGGTGGGAGTGCCAACGTCGTTGATGAAGACCTGAAGGGTGGAAAACTGGTCGGGGATGGCGTACTGGACGGCCCATCCGGTGGTGGCGTAGGAGGAACCGGCGAGAGCATAGCCGTTGGCGAGCAGGTAGGCGCCGGTAAGGGGATCGCTGACATCGAGGGCGGGATTGGAGGAGCCGGGGGCGACGTACCCGTGACTGTAAAGAAGGAGCGTGCCATTCCAAGTTGCCGGGGTATCGATAACGTAGGTGGCGCCGTCGGGGAGGGTGCCGGTGATGTGCTTTTGGGCGGCTGCGAGAGTGGGGAGCAGGGCGATTACGATGGCGGCGAGGGTGAACGACAGTGTTCTCTTGGCGACGTTTGGCATCGGTTGTTCCTTCCGGTGAGTTAGATATTGAGACACGACTCGGCGGCTGGAGCGCCGAGCAAAAGTGTCAACCAGATTGGACTGTTGGGGGAATTTTGTCAACCGGGGTTTGAGGTCAGAGGTATGAGGTCGGATTGCAGAAGTAAAATCTTTGGCGCGAAGTGACCCTATCGAGACTGGCTATGGGGCGGCTTTCTGGAACCAGTGGTCGAGCCATTGGAGCATGCGGAGGGTGTAGTCGCTGGCGTCGGCGGAGCGGAAGAAGATGTGGCCTTCGTTGGGATAGACGACGAGTTGGGTGGGAACTTTCAGGGTCTGGAGGGCGTGATACCACTCGACGGACTGCTCCATGGGAACTTCGCCGTCGCGATCTCCGACGAGAATGAGCGTGGGCGTTTTGACGTTCTTGAAGAAGTGGAGCGGGTCTGATTTCTGATAGACGGCGGGATCGTCGTAGATGGAGGCGCCGAAGAAGGGGAGCATCCACTCGTCGATATCATTGAGGCCGTAGTAGCTGAGCCAGTCGCAGATGCCGGCGCCGGCAACGGCGGCGGTGAAGCGCGAGGTCTGGGTCTCCATCCACATGGTCATGAAGCCGCCATAGCTGTGGCCTTTGAGGCCGATGCGGCGGGTGTCGATTGGATAGTCTTTGATGACGGCATCGACGCCAGCCATGATGTCGCGGTAGTCGCCGCCGCCGAAATCTTTGACATTGCCCTCGGTGAAGGACGCGCCTTGTCCGTAGCTGCCGCGCGGATTGGGGCAGAGAACGAACCAGCCGAGGAGCGAGGCGGCCGCCGCCCCGTTCATGGGGCCGGCGGGCCATTTGGACATGCAGGCCGACGACGGACCGCCGTGCACGCTGACGAGCAGCGGATACTTTTTGGATTTGTTGTAGTTGGCGGGGAGCATGAGCCAGCCTTCGACGTGCATGTCTCCGCCGGGACCGTTGGTGAGCCAGTGAAGGTTGCGACTCTCGCCCCAGGTGGGTTGGATGTCATCGTTTACGTGCGTGAGTTGCTGCCACTTGCCGATGGGACCGGCCCAGATTTCAGGAGGTTCGCTGGCGGATTGGCGGACGACGGCGGTGACGGAGCCGTCGCGCGAGAAGGAAGCGCCGATGGTCCAGCCGTCGCCGGTGGGGCCAATGAGCTCTTCGCCGGTCCAGCCATGCCATGGAGAGGCTTCGGGAAGTCCGGCAGTGGTGATGGAGGCGTAGCCGGAATTTCCGTCGACAATGGCGAAGATGGCGATGCGATCGGGAGCGGTCCAGGCTAGGGACGCGGGAGAGGCTTTGATGCCGGGCGTGAGATTGCGCGCGTCGCCGCCGGTGAGAGGGACGATGTAGACGTCGCCGCCGGTGCCGCCTTGGTCGCTCATTAGGCCTTGGATGAAGGCGACGAATTTGCCGTCAGGGGAAACGTGCGGGTCGGCGATTTGCAGTTTGGGCTGGTAGAGTTCGCGCATCTGGCCGGTGGCGGCGGCGATGGAGTAGAGGCGGGCGATCCACCAATTGTTGTCGCCGGAGCCGTGAGCGGCGGTAGCGGCCCAGGATTTGGAGTCGGGAGTCCAGTCGTACTCGTAGATGTAGACATCGGGCGGAGTGGCCTGAGTGAGGTGCGCGGTGGCGAGATCGACGACGGCGATGCGCTGCTCGAAGATTTTTTCGCCGACAACGCCCGCGAGCGGGGTCATGGGCTGGAGCGGGCCGGCAATGCGGGGCATGCCTTCGATGAAGAGGACGGAGAGCTTGGCGCCATCGGGCGAGTAGCGCGGGGTTTGAGCGTAGCCTTTGAGATCGGCGAGCTTGACGGGGGCGGCGCCGCCGGAGGAGTCGGTCCAAAGCTGCGCGGCGGGGACGTCGCCGGGCTGGTCGAGGAGCCAGGCGAGGTGGCGGCTGTCGGGGGACCAGGTGACTTCGCGGGTCATGCGCTGGCCGTCGGCTATGGGATGGGAGGCGCCGTCTTCTAATGTGATGACGGAGAGTTCACCGTTGATGATGCAGGCGACTTCGGTGCCGTCGGGGGAGATGGCGGCCTGGTCGACTCTGCGAGGGGTGGGTAGGGAGTCGAGGGCGGCGGCTACGCGGGCGGATCGCTCCGGGCTGACAACTTCATTTGCTGCGGAGTGCGCGGATTTTGGCGGATTTTGGGCGTGAGCGGCGGGAAGAAGGAGAAGGAGCAGCAGGGACAGGCTTCGGGGACTCATGTGGGAAAAGAGTATACACAAAAGGAGCAGTGAGCTTCGAGCTCCGAGCCCGCGAGCTAAGACCTCAACGTGGATACGAACGTTCCAGCAGTGTGGAGAAACACGGGCTACCTTGTTTGGTCGGTGAAGGCGCGGGTCCATTCGTGTTTGGGAGCCTCAAACATTTTTGGGGAGAATGAGGGCGCGGGAAACCCCTTACCCCATCCACGTGGGAATCCGTTGTTGCTACGTCAGGCGCGGGAGAATCGCGCCGGTGGTACGTTCTCCGTGGCAAGGGAGACTTCATTCGGGTATAAAAGAAGGTTGCTTTCAGCTTCAGTCTTTCAGCTTCAGTCTTCCAGTTTCAGTCTTTTAATTTAAGGTCGTTCAGTCTTCAAGTGGCGGGTGAGGAATCATGTCGAACGTTGAACATGCATCGAAGGGGTTGGAGGGGGTGGTTGCGACCACCTCGGGAATTTGCTACATCGATGGCGAGGCGGGCGTGCTGGCGTATCGCGGGATCGATATACATGAGTTGGCGGACAACTCCACGTTTGAGGAGGTCTGCTACCTGCTGTGGTATGGGCGGCTGCCTAAGGCCGATGAGTTGCGGCAACTGAAGTGGCGGATGGCGGAGGAGCGGAAGCTAGATTCGTCGATCATCTACCGGCTGCAACTGGTGCCGCGGCATGTTTCGCCGATGGATATGCTGCGGACGCTGACCTCGACGCTGTCGTACTACGATCCGGAGGCGGCGAAGAACGATCATGACGCGAACGTGAACAAGGCGATCCGGCTGACGTCGCAGATCTCGATGCTGGTGGCGAATTACGACCGGATACGGAAGGGGAAGCCGCTGGTGGAGCCGGACCGGGCGCTGTCGCATGCGGCGAATTTTTTGCTGATGCTGAACGGCGCGGCGCCGACGGATACGGCGGAGCGGGCGTTCGATATTGCGCTGATATTGCATGCGGACCATGAGCTGAATGCGTCGACCTTTGCGGCGCGCGTGACGGCGGCGACGTTGTCGGATATGCATTCGGCGGTCACGTCGGCGATCGGGACGCTGAAAGGGCCGCTGCATGGGGGAGCGAATGAGGCGGTATTCAAGATTCTGATGGAGATCGATGCGGTGGGCGCGGACCCGGTGGAGTATGTGAAGGGGATGCTGGGGCAGAAAAAGAAGGTGCCGGGGTTTGGACATCGCGTGTATCACACGGAGGATCCGCGGGCGACGCACTTGAGAAAGATGTCGCAGGACCTGGGAACGTCGAGCGGAAATCCGAAGTGGTTTGAGTATTCGCGGAAGATCGAAGAGTTTATAAACGTCGACAAGCAGCTGAATGCGAACGTGGATTTTTATTCGGCGTCGACGTATCACACGCTGGGAATCGATGTGGATTTGTTCACGCCGATTTTCGCGGTGTCGCGGGTGAGCGGGTGGACGGCGCACGTGATCGAGCAACTGGACGATAACCGGCTGATCCGGCCGCGGGCGGAGTATGTGGGGCCGGCGTATCCGCAGAAGTGGGTGGGGATGGAGGAGAGGTAGGGTAGGTTAGAGGTAAGAGGTCAGATTGCAGAATTTAGAGGCTCGAAAGCAGATCCTTCCATTTATGGGCTCTCGGCGCACGCTAGGGGTGCTCGCCGCACGTTTCCGACCCCGTCATACCGGTACAATGGAGGTCATGATGGGGCGAGTTTATCTCGACAACAACGCCACTACTCCGGTGCTGCCGGAGGTATTGGAGGCGATGCGGCCGTATTTTGCGGAGCGCTTTGGGAATGCCTCGTCGATTCATTCGCATGGACAGCAGACGCGGGGGGCGGTGGAGCGGGCTCGGGAGAGCGTGGCCGCGCTGATTGGGGCGCGGGCATCGGAGATAGTGTTTACCAGCGGCGGGACGGAAGCGGATAACCTGGCCGTGTTTGGTGTGGCCGGGCATGCGCGGGCCGGGGTGATTGGCAATGGCGATCACATTATCACTTCGACGATTGAGCACCACGCGGTTTTGAATGCTTGCCGGCGGCTGGAGTCGCAGGGATGCGCGGTAACTTATGTGCCGGTGGATGCGAGTGGGGTGGTCGACCCGGAGGATGTGCGGCGGGCGTTGCGGTCTTCGACTCGGTTGATCTCGATCATGATGGCGAATAATGAAACCGGGATGGTGCAGCCGGTTGGGGAGATTGGGTCGATTGCGCGCGAGGCCGACGTTTATTTTCACACGGACGCGGTGCAGGCGGCGGGGAAGATTCGTGTGCGAGTGGATGAGGTTGGATGCGATTTGCTGACTCTTTCGGCGCATAAGCTGCATGGGCCGCAGGGAGTGGGGGCGCTTTATGTCCGGAAGGGGACGGAGCTTGAGGCGCAGATGCATGGCGGGCGGCATGAGCGGTCGCGGAGGGCGGGGACGGAGAATGTTCCGGGGATTGTGGGATTGGGAGCAGCGGCGGAGTTGGCGCGGGCGGGACTGGAGCGCGGGGACGATTTGAAGATGGCGGCGCTGCGGGATCGGCTGGAGGGGGAGTTGCTTGCGATTGAGGCTTGTGGGGTGAATGGTGTCGGCACCCACACATCTCAAACGGCGCGATGTGTGGGGCGCCCTCATGGTTCCGATAAGAATGATCGCTCGCTTGAGAATTTGAAGGGATCGGGGCTTCCGTTGCGAGTGCCGAATACTTCGAATATTTATTTTGAGGGGATTGATGGCGAGGCTTTGGTGATTGCTCTGGATTTGAAGGGGCTGGCGGTGTCTACCGGGGCGGCTTGTTCTTCGGGGGCGATTGAGCCTTCGCATGTTCTGATGGCCATGGGGATGACGGCTGAACGGGCTCGGGGGAGTATTCGGTTTAGTCTGGGAAAGATGAATTCGGCGGAGGATGTGGAGTTTGCGCTGGCGGTGGTGCCGGAGACGGTGGCGCGGTTGCGAGAGTTGTCGCCGGTGTGGAGGGGAGCTGCGAGCCTCGAGCCGCGAGCAGCAAGCTAGGTCGTGGTATCGAATCGAGAGTTATCTCGCGGTATGCTTGCAATCGAGCGCGCGGGGAGAACACCTTGACGCGGCTGTGTGAGGTTTAGTGTGCTGGGGTCCTTCGACTCCGCGGGGCTCGCTTCGCTCAGGATGACGGTTTGGTTTTTGGGAGATGGAGCTTTGGTTTCAGAAACTATTGCCGTGGCTATGTCGGGAGGGGTGGACTCTTCTACGGTGGCGGCTATGCTGCGGGCGGAGGGGCACAACGTTATCGGCCTCACGATGCAGCTTTGGAACCAGCGGCGGCTGGCTGGGCATGAGGGGATGCCGGAGTCGGTCAATCACCCCAGCAAGCCAAAAGCGGGCTCGCTGGGGGCCCCGACGACGGGGCGGTGCTGTTCGCTGGACGATGTGTATGATGCGCGGCGGGTGGCGGAGACGATTGGGATTCCGTATTACGTCGTCAATCATGAAGAGCGGTTTGAGCGCGAGGTGGTGCGGCCTTTTGTGGAGGAGTATCTGGCGGGGCGCACGCCGATTCCTTGCAGTCTTTGCAACAATCACTTGAAGTTTGACCAGCTACTCATTGTGGCGCGGCAGATTGGGGCAGAGCGGATTGCTACCGGGCATTATGCGCAGGTCGCATTTGACGACGCTGGCGGGCGGTGGCTACTGAAGAGACCGGTCGATCGATCGAAGGATCAGACTTATTTTTTGTTTGGGCTGACGCAGGAGCAGCTGGCGCGGACTTTATTTCCCTTGGGCGGGATGACGAAGCCGGAGGTGCGGGAGCTGGCGCGTACGTACAATCTTGTGATTGCAGAGAAGCCGGACTCGCAGGAAATATGTTTTGTTCCGGGCGGCGATTACAAGAAGTTTCTGGATGCGTATCTGGCGGAGCAGGGCGCGGAGGCGCGACTGGATGTGGGCGGCGAGATGGTGACCACCGACGGCGCGGTGATTGGGGAGCATGCGGGCGTGCACAACTTTACGGTTGGGCAGCGGAAGGGGCTGGGCGTGGCGACGGGGTCGCCGCTTTATGTGATCCAGATCAACAACGATACGCGGCAGGTGGTGGTGGGACGGGACGAGGAGCTTTATACGCGGACGCTGCGGGCGCGGCGGGTGAATTTGATTTCTGTTGCGGCGATTGATGGGCCGATGCGGGTTGGGGTGAAGATTCGGCATAAGCATGCGCCGGCGGCGGCGGTGATTGAGAGCGCTGGGCCGGATGAAGTTGTGGTGACGTTCGATGAGGCGCAGCGGGCGGTGACTCCGGGGCAGGCAGCGGTTTTTTACGATGGGGACGTGGTGGTGGGGGGCGGGTGGATTGAGTGAGCTTCGAGTCGCGAGTTCCGAGTGTTGAGCTAGAACCGCAGTTCCTTTTCGCTTGGCGCGCGGGCCTTGGCAGATTGCGGACTTCTCTTTCCTTCATTCAATCTTCCCTTCCTGCAATCTTTTCTTTGTTTGATCTCTTGCGACGCGGGGCGCGGCGGTTTTTCCCGCGTAAAATCTTCCTTATCTGCCAGAAGTTACCTGCGCGATGACCTTTTGGGCAGGGTCATAGCACATTCGTGGACTGGACCTCGCGATGGAACAAGGTTAAGTTTGGTTCACGGCGGGACCCGCGTATCACTCCCCAAGCTGGGTCCGGCGTGGGGAGCGAACTATGAAGATCTGGCATCTTTGCTACGCCGCATTAGGAATCGCAGTAGCGCGCTGGGTTTTTAAACGTCAGGCCGTCCCGGCGACGGACCCGGTTCACCGTCTACGCAGTTCTGGCCTGCTGTAGATGATTGAGTTTTTCGTAGGGCAGGAACGCGCCCCGTTGCGCGTCGCTTCGATCTGAGCGCGTCCTGCCCTTTTTTCATTGGAGTTTTAGACTTTCGTTTCCGGAAGTCGTAGGACTTTGGTTTGGCTTTGGTAACTTCCTTCCTGTTACGTTCCGCCGCAAACTAGAAGTGGGCTAAGTGTGCGCCGTGATGGTGGGCGCGATGCGGCTTTCGTTCGTCCTTTTTATAAAAATGATTTCATCCAAGATCACATCTCTGGTTTTGATCGGGCTGCTGGCGATGGTGTGCCCTGTTGCGGGGCGGGCGCAGGAGGAAGAGCCGTCGCTGGGGGACTTGGCGCGCAATTTGCGGAAGGAGAAGGCGCAGCGGCAGGCGGAACAGCAGGTGCCGGACGGACCACAAGTTGTGCCCGCGGGGTCGCGAGGAACGGTGCTGATTGACAACGACAATCTCTCGCAGGTGATGGAGGACAAGGCAAAGCTGAAGCCAGTCGCGCAGGACAAAACGGTGCTCTCGCTGGATGCGACGGGCAACCGCTTGAACGTGTCGTCGCCGGATGTAATGTGCAGCATGTCATTCAACGCCCATGCGAGCTCATTGATTGTGAAGCCGGTGCTGGTGGAGGACTTGCCGCTGGAAGAACTGGTGAAAGTGGATGGGCCGGGATCGATTCGTGAGGATAATCTACAACTGGAAGTATTCAACGGAACGGATTGGGAGCTGCGGGAGATCACGATTGCACTGACGCTGGAACGCAGGCCGGGAGAGGATGCGGAATTGGCGGCGCGGGCGCGGGTGGTACCGGCAGCGGCAAGCGGGGCAACGGCGACTCTTGAGCGGCACTCGGATGTGACGTTAATGTTTCACCTGAAAACCGAGACGAAGCCGTTTGGACGGTCGAGCCTGCGCGAGTATGTGGGCGTGACGCCGGGGGCTGATGAAGATTGGCGATGGTCGATTGTGGAGGCGAAGGGGATTCGGCCGGCGGGAGTACGGGTGGCGCCGGAGTCGCTGTCAACGCCGCTGTATGGGAGTCAACGTTAGGGATGTGTGCGGGTGTGAGCCACGTTGTTTTGAAGCGGGTGGAGTGATAGTCTAGCGAAGTTGAGCGGGAGTAGTTCAGTGGTAGAACGCCAGCTTCCCAAGCTGGATGTCGCCGGTTCGATCCCGGTCTCCCGCTCCATCTCGGCAGAATCTCAGGCTCGGCAATCTTATCCACAGATATTTTATGGGCGGGCGCGGTTTGACCGCGTGGGAACAGGCTTGTCTATTTCGGCAAGTTTGAGAGTGCGAGCCGACACAATGGATATAGCGCGGGGAGGGGTGTGCCCCGGCAGAAACAGGGATCGGCTCCTACTTGCCCGGAGTCGTCGAGGATGAGGATGCGGTCTGCAAGGAGTGGAGCTGGAGGGCGCCAATGCCGAGGCCGCCGATGGCACCGGCTAACAGGCCAAGCAGCAACAGGACCGGCAGGCTTTCTAGCAACGACTTCTTTTTACTGTTCACGGAAATCCCCTTTGAGAATGGTTAGCTGAACGTTCTGAGCTTTATTTTAGCATTTCCCGGGCCATTCCAAATAAGATAATCTTCATGCAAGTCACTGATAGGGATAGAGATGGCGTATAGGTTCGTGGCGAGGTTGCGGATGTGAAGAGTTTTTCACGTCTGGGCGGAGCGGCGGTTGCGCCGCGTTCCGGACAACTGGCGAGAGCCGCGCCTCGACGAAGGCAGGGTCGCAAACCTATGATGGAGAAGAAGTCATAGCGAGGAGCAATTATGGCAGAGCCGACATACGACGAGTTGAAAGCGAAGTTGCAGGAACTGGAGAAGCAGGTCGAGACCAAGAAGCGAAGCGGCGTGATGGAGTTTCGCGTGAGCGAAAAAGGCGGCGTGAGCGTGTATGGGTTGGGGCGGTTTCCGGTAACGTTGTATTACGAGCAATGGACGCGGTTGCTGGACGCGGCGACCGAACTGCGGGCCTTTCTAGAAGAAAATAAGAGCAAACTGAAATTGAAGCAGGGATAGGCGGCGCGAATCTTTGCAAACCACACGCGCTCGCCGGCGCACGGACCGGCCTGCATGCAAACAGCGGCGATCGCCGAGGCGTTTGGGTCATGAGGATGTTTTGCCCACCGCGGGTCGCTCTTCATTTCCGTTGCGAAGTTGAGAACCCGATCGCAATCACAACCTTTGGACTCGCCTGCTTGCTACAATCGGCACCATCTTCAGCGCGGTAGAAATCTGAGCGTGAGCGAACTATGAGCGCGATCGAAGAGACGGAACTGGCGTTTGATGTCGAGGATCCGGTTGAGGGGTTCGAGCGGCTGATGCCGTTTCGGGTGCAGGACGTCCTGCTGGTCACCAACCTTTACGACTCTTTCATTTTGCGCGAGGACGGGCGGCTAAATGAACTGCTGATTGGTGAATCGCGCGAGTTAAACCTACAACAGATTCCGGGAATTACTCACGTTGCGAGTTGTTCGCAGGCGCTGGAGTTGGCGCGCTCGCAGGAACGTTTCAATCTGATTGTGACGAACCTGGCGGTCGGCGACATGAATGCGGCGCAACTGGCGCGGGAAGTCAAAAAGCTGGGGCGCGATATTCCGGTGGTAGTGCTGGCGTACGACTACCGCGAGGTGAAGAGTTTTATAGCGCGGAACCCGGAGACGGAGATCGACCGGATTTTTTTGTGGCAGGGGAATGCGCGCATTCTGATCGCGATCGTGAAGTACGTGGAGGACAAGCGCAACGTACGAAACGATGTGCAGACGCTGGGCGTGCCGGTGCTGCTGGTGGTGGAAGACAACATCCGGTATTACTCGTCGATTCTGCCGGTGATTTATACGGAGCTGATCAACCAGTCGCGGCGGGTGATTCGCGAGGGGATCAACGTGGCGCACAAGCTGGTGCGGCAGAGGGCGAGGCCGAAGATCCTGCTGTGCTCGGACTACGAGGATGCGGCGCGGCAGGCGATGGAGTTTCGCGAGAATTTGCTGGCGGTGGTTTCGGACGTGCAGTTTCCGCGGGGCGGAGCGCCGGATGAGAACGCGGGATTTGAGCTGGCGCACTTGATTCGCGAGTCGGTTCCGGATGTGCCGATTGTGCTGCACTCGAGCCACACGGAATATCGGGCGCGGGCGCATGCGGAGGGATTTGCGTTTCTCCAGAAGCGGTCGCCGACGTTTCTGCGCGATTTCCGGCGATTGCTGACGAAGCAGTGCGCGTTTGGGGATTTTATTTTTCGCATGCCGGATGGAACGGAGGTGGCACGGGCGAGCGACATGAACGCGCTGGAGGCGCAACTGCACACCGTTCCGGTGGAGAGCCTGGTTTATCACAGTCAGAGAAATCATTTTTCGCGGTGGCTGACGGCGAGAACGGAATTTGCAGTGGCGCAAAAACTGCGGCCGCGGAAAGTCTCGGACTTTCCGAGTATGGAGGCGCTGCGGCAGGACTTGATCCACTCGATCAACGAGTACCGGCGGGAGCAGAGCGAGTTCCTGATCGGCGATTTCAATGCGAACACGTTTAAAGCGGGGGACGCATTTTTTCTGCGCGTTGGGGCGGGCTCGCTGGGCGGGAAGGCGCGCGGGCTGGGGTTTGTGCGGCACCTGCTTTACAAGCGGCGATTTTCGAAGAGATTTCCGGGAGTGAAGGTGAGCGTGCCGACGGCGCTGGTGTTGAGCACGGATGTGTTCGACCGCTTTCTGGCGGAGAACAACCTGCTGGATTTTGCGATTCACTGCAAGGACGACGCGGAGATTCAGCGAAGGTTTCTGGGGGCGCCGCTGCCGGCATTCTTGCGGCACGATCTGATCGCATTTCTCAACGAAGTGAAATGGCCGCTGGCGGTGCGGTCGTCAAGCCTGCTGGAGGATTCGCAATACCAGCCGTTCACGGGCGTGTATGAAACCTTCATGCTGGGAAATCATCAGGCGGATTTGCAGGTGCGGCTGGCGCGGCTGACGGAGGCGATTCAGCGGACCTATGCTTCGACCTTCAGCCAGCACGCGAAGGCGTACGTGCGCGCGACGCCATATCGCACGGAAGAAGAAAAGATGGCGGTGATTGTGCAACAGGTGGTGGGCAGGGCGCGCGGGGAGCGTTTCTATCCGGACTTTTCGGGAGTGGTACGGTCGCGGAATTTTTATCCGGTGCCGCCGATGGCGCCGGAGGATGGAATTGCGGCGGTCGCGCTGGGAATGGGCAGGGAAGTGGTGGAGGGCGGGAAGAGCATGACGTTTTGTCCGAAGTATCCGCAGAACGTGGTGCAGTTTTCGTCGGTGAAAGACATACTGTCGAATTCGCAGTCGGAGTTTTGGGCGCTGGAGATGAATCATGCGCGGGGCGGGGCGAGTGCGGATTCGGGCGAGTTGAACTCGAGTGCGGACAGTACGAAGGGAAATGACTCGACTGGGGAAGATTTGATTTGCGAAGATCCGATGCTGCATGGCGCGCTGAGCGAGTTGCGGGAGGCGCGGTACCCGTTGCGGGCGGCGGAGGAGGATGGGACTCTGCAGGCGGTGGCTTCGACTTACAGCCGCGACAACGATGCGGTGTATGACGGGATGAGCCGGCCGGGGGCGCGCATTGTGACGTTTGCTCCGGTGCTGAAGCACGATTATTTTCCGCTGGCTCCGATTCTGGAGCAACTGGCGAAGGTGGGGGAAGAGGCGCTGGGGCAACCGGTGGAGATTGAGTTTGCGGTGAGCCTGCCGGGAGAAGCGGGCGGGATGGCGGAGTTTGGATTTTTGCAGATACGGCCGCTGGTGCTTTCGCGCGAGGGCGATGAACTGCGGATGGGGGATGTGGATGCGAAGGATCTGATCTGCCGCAGTGCGATGGTGCTGGGCAATGGGCGCGTGCAAAATCTGCGCGATGTGGTGGTGGTAGATTTTCATCGCTTCGAACGCGGGCGCAGCCAGGAAGTGGCGGAGTCGGTGGCGCACTTCAATACGAAGCTGGCGCTGGAGAACCGGCTGTATATGCTGATCGGAGTGGGGCGACTGGGATCAAACGATCCGTGGCTGGGGATTCCGGTGGAGTGGGACGAGATTTCGGGGGCGCGGGTGATTGTGGAGGCGGGGTTCCGGGACTTTCGCGTGATCCCGTCGCAGGGCAGCCACTTTTTCCAGAACCTGATGGCGTTTCAGGTGGGATATTTCACGGTGAATCCGGATGCGGGCGAAGGGTCGGTGGATTGGGAATGGCTGAGCGAGCAAGCGGCGGTGGAAGAGCGGGGATGCGTGCGACATTTGCGGTTTGAAGATTCGCTGCTGGTGGTGATGAACGGGAAGGCGCGGGAAGGGATGATCTTCAAGCCGGGAGCGGGGAAGAGCTAGCGCGATTGCAGGGCTTTCCCCGAGACATCTTTGCTGCGGAGCGAGATTCGGGTGAGTAGGGGAATTGCTCCGCCAGCAATTTCAAACAACTACGGTTTGATGGGGCTGCCTTTTGCTCCCGCCTCTTCGTGAATCTTAACAGGAGGGGTTGAGACGGGGGACTTGGCGGCTTCGATGTTGAAAGCCGGATTCTTCGCCCTGGCAAGGGTCGCGCCATCGCCACCCGATAAAGCTTGAGCGCTATCGGAAGCGGGTTGCGTGGCCTGCTGGCCCTGGAGGAGAGTTTTGTTCTCGGAGCCGTTGCTGATCTTGAGATCGCCTTTCAGGGCGACGACCTGGACGGTACCGGAAGAGCGGGTGATTTCAAATTCCGTGAGTGTGCTGGAGGCGGGGACAACGGTGACGTTGCCGGCACGCACAGCCATCGCGGTGGAAGTTTTTAGACGGGCGCTGCCGTGGTCGAGCGCGGCGGAGTCACCGTTGAATTTGAGCAGAGAATTGGAAAGAACGCTCAGACTGGATCCGGAGGCGTCAATTTTGAGGACGGAGCCGAACTTGGTTTGCACCAGGTCGCCGGGGAAAATTGCGGAAGCATGCTCGAGTGTAGTGCCGTTGAGCCACGCCGGACCGTAGGGATGAGCCATAGCGCCATCAGCGGCGAGAACGAGGCCGGGCAGCAGAACGACGATTGCCAGGCAGACAATGAAATTGCGCGTGACATTACGAGACATGATTCACTCCAGTGCTCAAGTAAACGGCTAATGATAGATGGGCTTGGGTTGGCCGTCAATGAGATTATGGCGCGATTATCGTGCCGGAGGAACCAATCGACTGACGGGCGTTGTGTGGAGGCGTTGGTATGCAGATTCTTGCGCCATCGGAGGGACCTTTATCCGTGATGCGTGGGCATGAGCACAGCCGGCGTCAGCGGTGTTTTCGAAATTCCGGTCTGAGGGTCGAGAGAATTCCTGAAAAATCATCTTGGGGTAAGCCAAATGGGCGGGACCTGAGGTCCCGCCCATGAGGGTTAAACGCGGAGAGCCGCGGTTTCTGCTTATGGTCTATTTTCCAGTCCCGGACAAGGCCACGTTTTGTGGACTGCCGGGAGCATTGTCCGTGAAGGACAGGTTGCCGGTGCGCAGACCTGTTTGCGTTGGCGTGAAGCTTACCTTGACGATGCAGCTAGCATTTACAGCGAGCGTGCTGCCGCACTTGGTCTTCGATGAGAATGCCTTCAGCGCAAAGTCGCCAGAGGTCGCGATGCTTGTGATGTTGAGCGTGGAACCGCCGGTGTTGGTGACGGTGACGGTTTTTGCGCCGCCCGTCTTGCCGACCCCGACCTTGCCCCAGGCCAGCGAAGTGGGATTGAGGGAGACGATCGGGCCGCTGGCGGTGACCGTGAGCTGAATATTGGTCTGGCCGGTCAAACTGCCGGATACCCCGTTAATCGCGATAGTTGAAGTACCGGTCGCAGCGCCGGCTGCGGCGGTCAGGGTGAGCGTGCTGGTGGTGCTGGTAGGATTCGGATTGAAGGCCGCGGTGACCCCGTTGGGCAGGTTGGAGGCCGACAAGGTGACGCTGCCGTTGAAGCCATCAGCCGGCACGACTGTGATTGTGCTGGTTCCCTGAGTGCCTTGCTGAACGGTTAGCGAGCTTGGATTGGCGGTTAGCGTGAACGACGGGCCAGCCGGTTGGGTGAGAGCGTTGATGAGGTTGGGCCCATTCGGGCTGCCCCAGCCCGTAGCCAGGTCGTAGCCGGTGGTGGCGGGATAGCCATTGCTGCCACTAGTGATGTCGTGGAAGTCAGTGGTGTAGCTCCCGCTCAAGCCGATGGCGTAGATTGCCGGGTTGACAAAGCCGAGCGGGGGATTGCCGCTGGCCTCACCCTGTTGGTTGGCTAGAGCCAGATAGCCGGCCCACATGGGAGCGGCGAAGCTGGTTCCACCGTATTCATTCTCAGTGCAGGGCGCCTGGTCGGCACAAACGTAGAACGTAAAGTTCGAGTTGGCCGAAACGTCGGGACCATTGCGCAGAGTTTGCGAACACTTCGCGCAACCGGCCGCGGTTGCGACCTGCCAGGAAGGAATCGGAATGTTGTTCGGTGAGACACCGCCGCCGCCGTCTGACCATGCGGTTTCCGACTTCCACGGGCCGCCTGCGCTTTGCGTCTCTAAATCTGTTCCGCCAACGGAAACCAGATAGGCATCGTCAGCGGGCCAGATCGAACCGCTCTCCTGCCAGTCATGATCGTCGCCAGCCGCGTCAAACAAATTCTGGCCCTGAGCTGCGAACTCCTGGAAGATTGGATCAAGTGTTTTGGGGTCCGCGGGATTCCAGTACCAAGAACAGCTGAGTTGGGCATTCAGCGGGCTGGCGGTTGCCATCGCGTTGAAAATGGGAGTCTCGGAGTTTCCGATGTACATGACCAGGCTGGCGAGATTCGGCGCCATGCCGAGAGCCTGGGTCATGTCGAGGGTTTGTTCAGTGTCGTCGCAGCCTGGTTCGGTGCAGCTAGTTTTGGCTCCGCCCACAGAAAACAGAGTGATGGGGACATTGAGGGTTTGGTGAACGTTGGCGTAGTAAGTGTTCAAGTCAGCTAGATCGGTACCCTCCAGCTCGAACAAGCCGAGTGTCTGGCCGGCGCCATTGAGGGATCCGGTGCCGTAGTAGGCAGCTCGCATGTCGCTACCCAGAAAGGATGCACCCGGGCCGGAGCCAACCGTCGCGTTAGATTTCGCCTGCCCGTTTGTCCGCGTGAAAGCGGGACGTGGGATCGAGAAATTATCGAGGCCGTCAACGTGCCAGAGCTGGAACGGTAGATCGACGGAGGGTTCGCGATCCGGGGCGTAGAAAGTGCGGTCTTCCCTGGGGTGCTGATAGACGCCGAGTTGTACATGGAAGGCCTTCTCGATGTTAGCCACGGTGCCCTTCATCGAAATGACCATGCGATTGCGCGCTTCATCGCCAACGATCTGGAAGCCGTTTTGCTTCGCGAACCGAATGACCTGGTCATATTCTTCCTGGCTCGGTCCAAACCGCGCGGTGAATTCCTCAACTGTGAGGAAATGGCGATACGAAGAACTGGAAGGATCGTAGAGTTCCTGGAGAAAGTTTTCGAGTTCAGGCTGGTGGCGGAGCGCCAACATGACGTCGAGGTGCAGGGTTTCGGAGGCAGGAAGGCGGCCGAGGGATTGGGCTTCACCATGGATCACTGCGTCGCGCGTGTGACGGGTTAACAGCGCCTGCGATTGCGCCTGAGAGACAACGCTTACGACCGACACGAATGCGACGGCAATAAGCAAGAAGGTGCTTGCTCTTCGAATCATGAATTCTCCTTTTCAGACCACAGTTAGGTGGAAGGTGTTTCTGGTGGGGGACGATACCAGAAGGCTAACCACTGCGGGAAAGAGTTTACACCCGTTTGAGAGCGAGAAATAGAGCGAGAAGTGCTATTGCGAACGCCTAAGAACTAGCGGGAATCGTAGGTCGTGGTCGGATTGGGAGAACTGCGCGGGGAACGACGTTGGTGAAAATCTACGCTTTGTTATGCGACAGCGGGGAGCTGGCGAGAATGCAGAGCACGTAGAACCAGGCGGCATTGGCGGGGATGTGGAGATTGAAGTCCAGAAAACTGTGAACCAGCAAACCGGTACAGCCGGCGAGCGCCGCGGCAGCGATGCGCGCACTGGATGAGACTTTTGCGAGACGCAGGTTGCGGAGGCCGTTGCGGTAGAGTGCGACGAGAAACCAGACGGCCGCGGCGAAGCCGAGTGAACCGGCGTCGAGCAGGAGTTCAAGGTAGTCGTCGTGGGCGTGATTGACGATGAAGCCGTCGTAGAACACGCGGTAATGAGGAAAGACGGTGGGGAAGGTGCCGAGGCCACTGCCAAGAAACGGGTGAGCGGCGAACATACGAAAAGAGTCGCGGTGGATTTGCAGGCGCGCCGGGTCGGAAAAGTCGGCGATGCGGCTGGCGATTTGCTGCGGTGCAATGCGGACGAGAGCGAGGGCGGTGGCGAGACAAAATACGAAGAAGATGATGGCGGACTTGGTGGGCGAGAATTGGATCATCCAAATGAGACCGAGGAAGAGCATTTCCGCGATGAGCGCGATCATTCCGCCGCGCGATTGGGAGAGAAAGATGGAGGCGGCCATGACGATGGTGGAGAATGCGAGGAGGAAGCGCTTTTCGCGACGCAGAGCGGGTTCGAGGGCGAGGACGAGCGCGGTGGGGAGAAGCAGCTCCATGAATCCGGCGTAGTGGTTGTGATTGACGTAGCTGCCGTACACGCTGCCGGCGTGCGGCTTGATGAGCCAATAAATTCTGCCGTTTGACGTAAGGCCCTGGAGGACGGCGAATACGGCATAGAGCGATGCGAACAGCGCAGCACACTTCGCAAAGAGCAACAGATAAGCGTGGCGGAGGAGTTGGGCGGCGACGAACGCGAGGATTCCGTAGGCGAGACAGAGCCAGAGTTCGGAGAGCGTGTCATTAAGATACGCGGTGCGATGGAACAGGATTTGGATTATCGCAACGCAGAGTATGAGGAGCATTGGTGGGAAAAGCGGGCTCCAACGAATTGGCCTTGCCGGTGTGGCCACGAGGCGCCATGCCAGCCAGAGCGGCAAGAGAGCGGCGGCAGCCAATTCTAAGACAGCAGTGGACCAATCTTGAACGATGCCGAGGGCTAGTGGGCCGAAGATTAACGTCGCAACCAGGGCTGCGAACAGGGCGCGATGGAGAGCGCGCTCGAAGCGCTCGCGGATACTCACGGTGGTTACGGCTGTGGATGCTCCTTCAATGGCGGGTGCGGAGTGCATGAGTAATCTCGTCAGCGCAGAATTCCTGAGAACTATTTCCCGATCGGTTATTTCCTCTCCAGGCGCAGGTCGTCGACCCAGAGACGGCCTTTGATCTTTGTATTTGCGGGCGCGCGCGTAATTTGTGTTACGACCAATTCCGTACCCGCGGGGACTTGGAATGTTCCGGCGACCCGATGCCAGGGATGGGTGTCGAGAACATCATCCATAAGTAAGAGGTTCGCGCCGCTGTAGGCATCGGAAATCGCGAGTCGGGGGCCGCTCGAAGTGGTCAGATTTTCGCTTTTGATCCAGGCGCTGAACTCATAGGTGCTGTCTGCCTGCACCGGCACGAACTGCGACCAGCCGGCAAGGTACGCGGGATTGCCGTCGTAAGACAGGGCGAGCGAATGGAGGCCAGAGTGCGCTATGGCTTCGTCAATTCCGGCCACGACGTGTTCGGAGGACTCGTGGCGCCAGTCGAGGCCGTAGTTCAAGATGGGCTGCTCGAAGCTGCCATTGACGATGAGATTGTCAGTTGGCAGATAGCGCTGAAGCAAGGGCGCGAGGCTCGCAAGACCACGCCAGGCGCGGGCGAACGCCGGTACGTCGTGCTCGCGCACGAGGTCGTCGAGATAAAAAGTGGCGAGTTGGGGCGGGAAGGAAATGCCGGAGGCGACGAGATGCTGCCACACCAAAGCGGCTGAAGATTTTTCTTTTTGCCCGGTCAAAAGCCGCAAAAACGCCAATTGAATTTCCGGGTCGGCGGGAATTGCGCGGGCCAACAAGAGGCTTGCGTCGTGCGTGGCGCGCCAGCACTCAAGGAGAAGGCCCGGGGCAGCTTGTGGATTTTTTTCCAGTGCTTGACGAACGAGGGGCAAGGCTCGATCCCAATCAGCGGACGCTAGAAAATATTGCGCGGCTTCGGCGGCGATCTCGGGGCTACCGGGTTCGGCAGCGAGGGCGGATTGCACCGCGTCGTTCTGGGCTACGGCGTTGCCCGCCTGCTGATATGCGGCTGCAAGATCGAGCCAATAGCGGCCGCTATATGGATTCAGCCGGACCGCCTGGCGCAGGTTTGCGATTGCTGTGGTGGAATCCTGTTCGCGCGCGGAAAACTGGAGGCCGAGCAGGTGAGGAAACATCGCATTATCGGGAACGAGGCGGATGGCGCGCTCGAGGCCCGCGATGTCAATCGATTCTGCGGAACGCTGCGCGAGATATACGCGCACCACTCGCGTGCAGTAAACAGAGAGGAATGACGCGCAGAAGAGCACTAAAAGAATATTCGCCTGAAGAGTGCGATCGGGCCGCGTCACTATTAGTCCAGGCTGGCGGTATGGGCGGAGGCGCGTTCGTGGTATCCGCCATATCGGTCGCCATAGTAGTAACGATCCGGATCCATGAAATCGGCGGCGTTAAGGATTACACCGAGGACGCGGGCATCGACCTGAGCGAGCACGTCGCGAGCGCGGCGCAGAGCGGCTTTGTTGGTGCTGCCGGAACGGATGACGAGCAGAGTCGAATCGGCGTAGGCGGAGAGCAGGGCGGCATCGGTAACGCTGAGCACGGGAGGCGTGTCAATGATGATGTGGTCGAACTCCTGGCGCATGCTGGCGAGCAAGTCGCGCATGTGCGCGGAAGCAAGCATCTCCGATGGATAAAGAGCGACGGGGCCGGCGGGCAACACGGTGAGATTCGGAAGCCCGGGGACCGATTGCAGAGCGGTGTGAACGTCGAGACTGTTGGCGAGGACTGTGCTGAGGCCGCCGTTGGATTTGAGTTCAAAAATTTGCGAGATGCTGGCGCGGCGCATGTCGCCTTCGATGAGGAGAACGCGCGCTCCTTTTTGCGAGAGCGCGATGGACAGGTTGACGCTGGTTGTTGTTTTGCCTTCCTGCGGCAGGGGACTGGTCACCATTAGCACTTTGGCGGACTTGCCCATTCTGGAGAGGAGGATGGAGGTGCGGAGGCCGCGGTAGGCTTCGGCAATTTCGGATTTCGGCTGGAGCGCGGTAGCCAGGGCTGCGGGAGTTTTTGGCAGACGCCGCGAGGCGGGAAGCAGACGATTCGAAGGCGTCTCCAGCGGAACGATGGCGAGCGACGGCAGACCGGAGATCATCTCCGCCTGCTCGAGCGAATGCACGGCGTCGTCGCGCGACTCGAGAACGAAGGCGAGCGCGACACCGCCCGCCAGACCCATGAGCACGGATAGCAGAAGATTGCGGGGAATGTTAGGCGAGGACGGCGAGGTTGGAGTGGAGGCGGGATCGACGATGCGCACATTGCTGGAGCGCAGACCGGTCATGACGCCGGCTTCCTTCAACTTCTGCAACAGGCCTTCATAGAGCTGGCGGTTGCTATCCACATCGCGCTTGAGAAGGCTGTATTCGATGGCGCTTTCGTTGAGCTGATTGGCGTCGGTTTTCTGATTTTCGAGCGAGCCGCGCAGAAGTTTTTCGTGTTCGAGCGCGGCGAGGTAATCCTTTTTGTACTTGATAGACAGGCGGCTGATTTCGGTTTTGATGTCAGTCTGGACCGCGTCGAGTTCACCGTTGAGTTCCTGTAGCTTGGGATAGGACGGCGTAAAGTGAACGCTGGCCTGCGCAATCTGGCGGTGAAGATCTTCCTCTTGCGCCCGAAGCTTGATCAACGGGCTGGACGGGTCGAGACTCGACAGCAGTTCGGGATCGCCGGAACCGGCCATGCGATAGATCGATTCCTTCTGCATGCGGTCGGCTTCGGCGGCGGTCAACTCTTTGTTCAGCTCATTGAGCTTGGAGGTGATGATGTTTTCTTTCTCGTCGATGCCGAGGATCCCGTGTTCTTTTTGATAGCGAACGAGTTTTTCCTGCGACTCTTCCACCTTGAGTTGAAGCTCCGAGAGTTGTTGAGTGAGCCAGTCGGCGGTGCGTGTGGTGGCATCGAGGCGGGTTTTGTAATTCTGCTCGATGTAAGTGTCAATGAGACTATTGACGGCCTTGGCGGCGACGTTTGGATCAGAGCTGGCGAAGCGTAGTTCGAGGATACGCGTTCGGGGAATGGAACTTACCTGGAGAGACGCGTGGAACTTATTGACCAGCATTGCTTCGCGATGCGGTTCGATGGCACGAGAATCGACAGTGGAAGCATCGGCCGCACTGGGGGCGGGCGAGGCGATCTTGCCGGCGAAGGCCGGATTGGAATCCAGATTGAGCTTGCGGAGGACGAGTTTGGCGATTACGTCGCTTTCGAGAACATGCGTCTGAGTATCCATCGCGACCATGTAGTCGTCGGCGGAATCGTTTCCGCTGCCGTCCGAGTTCTTCATGCCGGCGGTTTCCGCGCCTTCGCGGTTGATGGCGATCTGGCCTTTCGCCTCGTAAATTGGGGTTGCGGAGAAGGAAAGGACGGCGCCGCCGACGATGGTGACAAGCATGACCGACAAGATGGTCCATTTGTGGCGGACCAGGATCGGCCAGTAATCCCAGATGCTCGGAATTCCACGGACCGACGGATCATGAGATGGGAACGAGCCGTGGTTGCCCGATGAAGGGCGAAGCTCAGCGTTTTGGGGCACCAATGTCTTTACGGAATTGTCGAACTGCATTTAGATAGACGGCTCCATTCACGCTGGCAATTCGCGTTATAGGCTGGCTGGGAACAGCAGACTCACCCTGGGGGACGCGCGATGCGAACCGCTAATTGTACAACGGGGCGAAGAGCTTTTCGAGGGATTTATTAGGGCCTATTAGGGCCGCAGATCGCGGAGGCGAGCGCGAAGGATGCCGCAGCCTTCTAGCTTTGAAGGGTAGATTATGAGTTCGTGAGTGGGAGCGAGGACGCGTCGCAAGATGGCGAGGGTTCCGGGGACGAGTTGGTCGTGGTACTCCAAGGCTATTCGCTTGAAGCGGCGCAGAATTTCCGGCGCGGCGTTGGCGAAGACGTCGTGCTCGGAGCCTTCGATATCGACCTTGAGGAAATCGACGTCGCTGGTGTGGGTTAGATCGAAAACGCCGGAGAGGGGAATGATGGAAATAGAGTTTGGAGATGGCACGGCGTTGGTGGGTTTCGATCCCACGTCATTCCTTTGTTTGTCGTCGGGCTTGTATCGGTCGCGAGCGTCCCCGCGCAACACGTGATCGAGCGAGCGGGCACCCACGGCCTTCATTTCGCCGCGGCCGAAATCCGCGCCTAGAGCGGCCTTATGGCAGGTTATGTTTGAGGCGCGAGCGGCGAGAATATTCGCTTCGAGGACATTGAAATTTTCGGCGAAGGGCTCGAGTGCGTGCACAGTGCATTTTGGATTTTGACGGGCGATGTAAATCGCGAATAAGCCGATGTTCGCGCCAGCGTCAACGATGACATCTCCGTCGCGTGGTCGATAGAAGCCGGCCGTGTAAGTCTGTTCGATCCAGATCTCCTGCACGGCTTCGAGCAGGCCATGACGTCTGGCGGGGTGCGCGATGCGCGTGCCATCCCAGAGGACCAATTCGTCGCAAGGCTGGCCGGCGCGCATTTGGCGGATCAACGTGGAGCCATTGCGGAAGCGCAGCATAAGAGACCCCAACAGCCGGACGCTTTTCAGATACATAGAGAGGCCTGAGAGTGCGCGCGTGGCGCGGGTTGCAGTTGCCCGTAGACGGCGATCATTTTATCAACCACCGGACGCGGCGAGTAACGTTCTTCGATGAGGGCGCGAGCGGCTGTGCGGATGCTTTGGCGCTCGGCAGGGTTTTCGAGCAACTGGCAGGTGTGGGCGGCGAGAGCCCCGTCGGCTTCGGCAACCCAGCAATGTCGGCCGTTCACGTAGTCGATGCCTTCGACGCCTTCGCTCGTCGTGACGACGGGGACACCGTAGGCCATGGCCTCCATGACCTTCACTTTCATTCCGCTGCCGTGCGACGGAGCGTAGACCATGACCGCGGCCTGCGAAAAAAAATCGGTTGGGTGAGATAGATTCCCCGTCAAGGTGACATCCGGCGTTGAAGCGTACTGGCCGAGGTATTTGCGGGCGTTCCAACCGGCGATGAGAAGCCGGGCGTTCGGAACGCGCTGCTTTACGAGGGGCCAGATGCGGGTGATCAGGCGCTCGGCGGCGGATCGCGATGGTTCCCAGTGCATGGAGCCGATGAGTCCGACAATTGGTTCGATTGTGGGCGGCTGCAACTGGTAGAGAGAGATATCGAGCGCCAGGGGAACGACCCAGTAACGGCCTCGCGGATTGATGGCCGTGGCCGCTTCCCGGAGGCGGGGCGTTAGAAGGCGGACGTCGGGGATTGCGCGCAGCAAGTAACGTGTGGCGCGCTGCGCTTGCCAGAGCGCTTTGCGGTCGGAGAGAGTTTCATTTTTCTTGCCGGCCCAGTCGATGACATCGAAGAAGTGTACGTTGAGAAGCGCGCGCGGCACGTTGACGCCGAGCCATCCCGTTGCCATCTGCTCGAGGTGGAGAACGTCGTAGCCCTTGGCGAGTTCGTCGCGGAGTATTTGGGTAAACTCCTGGTCCTGAATCATCTCGCTGCGAGGGCGCAGCAGATTTTGCCATTTGCGACGCATAATTCGCGGATCGACTTGCAGGCGATGAATGCGGAGAGTGAGCCGGCCCTCGTGTTTCGCCAGCCATTGGCGGGCTTCGGCGACGCGAGTCTCCGGCTCTTCCGTCGCGGCGAGCGCAATCACTTCGTGCCCGCGGGCGGCCAACTCGGTGATCAAGACGTAGAACCAGCGCGCGGCGGTGTCGCCGAAAGGATGGGGGACGGCAGGGGTGACGACGATGATTCTCATCGGCGCGCCTCCGAGACGGTCGAGAGGGAGCGGTTTGCCAAGGAAGCGAAATCACCCCGTCCGAGCAGGCCAAGGTAGACATTCAGCGTTTGCTCGGCGGCCTTGCGCCAAGAGAAAAGCGTAGCCCGCTGGCAGCCCTCGTGGGCCTTCGTTCCGCGCAGACCGGAGTCGCGGGCGACTCGCCCCATCTGCCGCGCGATCGAAGATGCATCCTCGGGATCGAAGAGTAATCCGCAGCCACCCAGCACTTCGGGGAGGCTGGTGGAATTGGAAGCCAGCACGGGAATGCCGGAGGCCATCGCCTCGACGAGTTGCAAGCCGAAGCCTTCGTAAAGCGAGGGATGGACCAGTGCAACGGCACTTTGATAAACGGCTGGCAAATCGTCGTCGGCAAGATTGTCAGGGCAGAATACCCGCTGCGAGAGGCCGAGCGCGTGAATCTTGGCAGCGATTTCCTTGAAACCCCATTTGTGTTCGCCCGCCAAAACGAGCGGAGGAACGTCGGTGGGTAACTGGGCAAAGGCGTCGAGGAGCGTGGTTACATTTTTGCGCTCATCAAAACCGCCCAGAAACAAAAAATAATTAGCGGGAAGGTGGTATTTGCCGCGCACTTGCGCCAACTGGGCGGGCGGCAGCGTTGCATAGAAGCGGGGATGTGCCGCGTTGTAGATCACCACGACGCGATCGCTGGCGAGGCCGTGAAATCGGCATAAGTCCTGCTTCGAGAAGTTGGAGACGGTAATGTACTTGTCGGCGCTACGGCGGGAAATAAAATCGGCATACCGCTTTCGCAGAGCCCCGCGCCAGTGCTCGCCGTGGCAGTGGGCGGGCAGGCGATCGATGATGTCGTGGCAGGTCAGTACATATTTGCACGTACGCGCAAGGGGAAGGCCGCGATTCGCGGTGGCGTGGAAGACGTCGATTTCGTGCTGGCGAAGCTGTCTGGGAAGCTCGATCTGTTCCCACAAAATCTCTCGCCGGACAGGGGAGACCAGCGGCGTCAAATCGAGCTCGGCGAGGAATTCCGCCGCGAGAGGTCCGGGAGAAAACGAGTAGAGTGCGATGCGATCGCCGGCAATCTCTTTCATGGCGCGGAAAATCTCGACGGTGTAGCGGGCAAAACCGCGCATTTCATAATGCATGAGGATGCGGCCGTCAATGCCAATGCGGATTGGAGTCGCGAGGCTCATAGGTTCTTGTCAGTTCGCCGTACTCTGCGTCCGGTCAGCCGGTTAGCCTATCTCCGCCGGGGCCGAAGCCGCCGGCATTGGCGTGCCAGCCAATCGCCAGCTAAGAAGCATGCGCAGCAAAAACATGCCACAGAGAATGCCCTCCACCGCGAGCGCCACTGCCAACTGGAAAAACGAGGAAATCGCGTGAAGACGGAGTAGGAGCAGATTGGCGGCGACCAGGGCGGCGCTCAAAATCAGCGGCTCGCGCAGCGGCGCGAGAAGTTTCAGTCCTTCGAGCCTGCGGGCGTGCACGAAGGCGAGCAGCCACGTGCTTTGGAGCGCGGCTTGGAAAATTGCGAAGCCGACGAGTCCGTTGTGATAGACCGCGTATGTGCCGAGGGTCCACGTGGGAATTGTCCACCATAAGCAGAGGCGCAGGTTGAACCATGCGTCGTTCTGCGAGAAAAAAAGTTCCGTCAGAGGCAGGCCGACTGCGGTCATTACCGCATTGACGCAATACGCATAGAGCAGGGGTTGCGCGGGAAACCACTTCGTCGTGAAGATGTAAGCGATGATGGGAGTGCTGAGGCTGGCGAGCACGGCGCAAGCAGGCCAGGCAATACTAGCATTGATGCGAAGGGATTTTTCCACGCGCGAGCGCAGCAGCGCGAAGTCGGCGGCCGCGTCGCTGAAGGCCGGGAGATAAATGCGCGTCATGGCGTTGCAGATGACGAGCGGATAAAGCGAAAGCGTGGAGGCCCAGGAGACGTATCCGACCTCGTTCTTGCCGAGCAGGCGCGCAATCATGATGGGCGGAAAGGCGAGCGTGATCATGTTGAGCAGCGATCCGCCTTGATAGACGAGACTGAAGCCAACGTGCGGGCGAAGCGACGCCCATGAAAAGCGGCGCCAGGGTGGGCGAGCGATGAGGTTAAAGGCGATGCTTCCGAAAAGGTCGCGAAACCCCATCGCGACGACGTAGCACCAGATGCCTTTGTGGAGAAAGGCCAGCGTCGCGAGCAGCACGGTGTAAATGAGGCTCTCGGTGGCTTCGACCGCGCTGACTACCTTGAAGCGCATGGCGCGCTCGAGGATCGCGAGAGGCACGATGCGCTGATTGCGGACGATGAGCAGCAGAAGAAAGATTGCCGCTGGCAGATAGTTCTCCGGCCCGAGTTTGACCAGGCGAAGGGCGACGGGCAGGAGCGCGCCGATGACGACGGCAAAGATACACGAGATCCCGAAGACAATTTTGTTGGCGCTGGCAAGTTCGGCGGGCTCCAGATCGCCGCGCTTACGGATCAGTGCAGCTTTTAAGCCGAGGTCGCCGAAGTAGCCGAGAATGCCTTGCGTGACGAAGATCAAAATGGCGAAGCGGCCAACGACTTCGGGGCCGATCCAGCGCGAGACGGCGACGCTCGAGCCGACGCTGAGCACCATGACGGCGAGTTGCCGGATGACGAGGGCGATGGCGGCACCCGTGATCTTTCCGCGAAATAGGGTTTGCAGCAGCGCGCGAAAACCGGTGGAGGAGGGCACGGCGGCGCAAGCATCGGCGATGTCACCCGTTTCTTTGGGCAAGTCATCGCCTGGAAGCAGCGGAGGGTCGTTCATTGCCGGAGGATCTTTCGGCGACGCGGGCTGAGCGATCTTTGCCGTCATCTCTTCCCAGTCATCTCTTCGCGATGACTGGTTGCAGGCCGGGAAGTGTTTCGCGAACGGCAGTCGCGGCCTGGATCTCGCGGGTTTCGCAATGGGAGTAAAGTTTGAGATCGGACTCCACCATGTCGCGCACCAGATCGCGAAAGGCGGTTTGAGAAGACCAGCCCAAATGCTGGCGCGCTTTGCTCGTGTCTCCCAATAACACGTCAACCTCGGCGGGGCGGATGAATCGCTCGTCGAGCACCAGATACTTATAAGGATCGAGGTCGAGCAGGCCGAAGGCGCACTCCAAGAACTCGCGCACGGAATGAGTTTCGCCGGTGGCGATGACATAATCGTCGGGCGTCTCCTGCTGAAGCATGCGCCACATGGCCTCAACGTATTCGCGGGCGTGTCCCCAGTCGCGCTTGGCCTCGGGATTGCCGAGGCGAATCTCGGTTGCGAGCCCGAGCTTGATTTGCGCGGCGAGCGAGGTGATTTTGCGGGTGACGAATTCCATGCCGCGGCGCGGCGATTCGTGGTTGTAAAGCATGCCGCAGGAGGCGTGAAGCTTATACGCCTCACGATAGTTTCGCGTCAGGTGGTAGCCCGCAACTTTGGAGATGCCATAGGCCGAACGCGGGCGAAACGCGGTCTGCTCGTTTTGCGGAGCGGGCGCGGAGCCGAACATTTCGCTCGATCCAGCGAAATAAAAACGCGCGTGCGGCACGACGTCGCGGCAGGCTGAGAGCAGATAGTGAGTGCCGTTGACATTGGTCTCGAAGGTGGAGAACTCGTCTTCAAAGGAATAGCCGACGTAACTTTGCGCCGCGAGATGGTAGACCTCCTCGGGCTGGACGGCGGCGACGACCTTCATCAGGCTGGGATAACTTTCAAGCGATGCGGCGTGAAGATGAATTCTGCCGAGCAGGTGATGGATGCGGGACAAGCGGTGCTGCGGATCTTCGATGGCAACGCGACGGACAATGCCGTGAACCTCGTAGCCTTTTTCGAGCAGAAGTTCGGAGAGGTAACTTCCGTCCTGGCCGGAAATGCCGGTAATGAGTGCACGCTTCTGATTAGCCAAAGTTTTTCTCTAGTGATCGAAGTGGGATTTAACCTGCCGCGGATCGATTCAGGTCAGAGGAACGTGCTTCCACTCCTGCCGAATTCAGGGGAGAATGCCCGCGCAACCTCGTAGTTTAGCACAGGCGATTGGGCGACTGACGGTATCCTTCAACGCTGCGGTGGAACCATGTTGGGCAGGCTCTTGCCGGCGCAAGGGCAAGAAATACGGCATTTTGCGCGGCTGTTATCATGGAGCGAAGCGTTGCGAATTGCCGAACGAATCCTCTGGAAGCGTTCTCCCGCGGCAAGTTCCGGACGCGCAGATTGTCTTTGCGATCAGCGGATGAATAGCAGGGAAGAGTGCATCTCGGAAGCGACCGCGGCCCTCAACAGACCTGGCGCGAGGCAGGTCCGCGTGCTAACCGTGCTGCCGGATTTTCCGTTTCCGGCAACGACCGGATTGCACCTGCGGATGGTTAGCAACCTGGATCTGGTTCGTCGGCTCGGGTGTTTCAGCGCGCTGCTTTATTTCTCGACCGAGGAACGCGAGACCGCGCCGGTCGAGTCGGCTCCGCTGGCGGCGATGTGCGATGAGGTGAGGCATGGCGGGCGGCGGTTTCCGCATCAAGAGTTCTCGACTGCGGCGTTGATCGGCTACAAGCTTGATTTCCTGGTGCGCGGCGCGCTTCGCGTGCCGGGGCACTCGTATCCGTTTTCGATGTCGTACGATCGGGTTGGGGCGGAGAAAATTATCCTGGCGGGGGCGCGAAGGCTGGGCGCGGATTTCGTAATTCTGCCCTCGATGCTCATGCATTACACGACGGCGCTGCGGAAGGCAGGGTTCGGTGTGGTTGTGGACGCAGCGGACGTGCTGACGAACCTTAGTGCTTCATTTCTTAAGAACCTTTCTGGCCGCGGGGGCAAGCTCAGCCTGTTTGCTAATTACCTTGCATGCCGCGCGCAGGAACGAATCTTCTTGAAGCGATGCGATGAATTGTGGTGCACGTCGGCGGCTGAGGCGACCGAGTTTCAGCGGATTGCACCGGGCGTGCGCGTGCTGGTTATACCGAACTGCCTCGATGAGAAAGCGATTCGGCCCTTTGCGCCGCCTTCGGAAGCGGTGATTGGATTCATTGGCACGTACTCATACACACCCAATTTGCAGGCGGCGGAGTTTTTGGTGGAGGAAGTGTTTCCGCACGTGCTTGCGGCGTGGCCAAACGCCGTGTTGCGTCTGGCGGGCGCGCACATGCCGGATGATGTTGCGGCTAAGCTGCGGAGAGTGCCGGGCGTGGAGATATTGGGGCGAGTCGGGGACGCGGGCCGATTTATGGAGGATTGCGCTGTGCTGGCGCTGCCTGTGTTCATCCGCGGCGGAGTGCCATTGAAACTGATTGAGGCGATGGCGCACGGGAAAGCCGTGGTGGCTTCGCCTGAACTGGTGGATGGTTTGGCGGTAGCGGATGGCCGGGACATCATTGTACGGTCCAAGCCTGACGATTTTGCCGCTGCCATTGTTGAATTGCTGGGCGATGCTGGTCGCCGCAAGTTGCTGGGCGAGGCGGCACGTGACACTTTCCTGCGGCACTTCTCGATTGCGAAAGCGGAGTCGGCATTGCGGAATCAGAGTGTGCTGGCTCATGCGCCAAACGATCTGGAACATTCTGCGGAAAAGCAATGTTCTACCGATGAGTAGTTTCTCCGAATGACGAACCGCAAGGTGCTGGTGATCGGACCGGTGAATGAAGGGGCGCTTGCCGAGAGCTATGCGCGGGCGTTTGAGCGGCTGGGGATGGACGTGGTGCGGTTCGACTCGGAGCGCGCCATGTTGCAGGCAAGCCGCTTTACGGGCAATCGAATTCTGCGGCGGGCGCTGCGATCTTTCTTGTGGGATGCGGTGAACCGGGAGGCGAGTGCGGTCGCGGAGCAGGTGCAGCCGGCGCTGATTTTTGCGGTGAAGTGTACCTTCTTTCATCCGGAGACGGTGCGGCGGATACGGAAGTCAACAGGCGTGGCATTCGTGAACCACTATCCGGATCATCCTTACATTGGGATCCGGTGGGATCCGCGAGAGGCATCGGCGCAGCGGCGGGATCTGATCGAAGTGTTCCGCGAGTACAGCATCGTGTGGATGTGGGAGAAGAGCCTGGTAGCGCGCCTGCGGAACGATGGCGTTGAAGCGCAGTATCTGCCGTTCGCGGTCGATCCGGAGTTGTTTCGTCCGCAGGAGGTTGGGGAGTTGCACGATGGCGAGGGAGTGCCGTGCGAACTTTGCAATACGGTGCATGATGTCGCCTTTGTGGCGACGTATACGCGGGCGCGCTGCGATGAAGTGGCGGCGATACGGCGGCACAAAATCGCGATTTGGGGGAACAACTGGCCGCGAAAATGGCGAGAGGCGGGAGGACAACATCGCGTGCATGCTCCGGTCTGGGGAAAGGGCTTTGCCGAGATTTGTACGCGCGCGCATGTGTCGCTGAACGTGCTGAATGCCGAGAACCTGGGTGGGCCGAATATGCGGACGTTTGAGGTTCCGGCAAGCGGAGGCGTGATGCTGGGGCGCTATTCGGCGGCGCAGGACGAATTTTTTCCGGAGGGCGAGGCTGCGCTGTACTATCGGTCGCCAGAAGAGATCGACGAGAAGCTCGATGTGCTGTTGCGGGATCGCGAGTTGCGCGCGCGGCTGCGGAAGAATGGAGCGCGATTGGCGGCGGCGCAAACCTATGATGTGCGAGCGGCGGAAGTGTTGCGGGCGTGCGGAGTGGGATTTGATTCGGGGAGTTCGCGGTGAGCGGATTGCGCATAGGCTTCGTCACCGGCCAGCGCGCTTGGTGGCGCAGACAGCGACTGAATGCGAAGTACGTGAAGATGCGCCTCGAGGGCGTCATTTATCCAGACGTGTATTGCCTGGCGCTGATGCTCGCTGACAAGTTTGATTTCGTGGGCGAGGAGGAGCGGGTTGGGCGCGGGAAATATGACCTGATGCTGGCGGAGTTGCAGGGGTCGGACAGCCAGTTGAGGTATCTGGAGACACTGGTGGAGGCGGGGGATCCTCCGGTGGCGGTGATTCCGGGGCCGCCGGCGATTCTGTCGCGGGATTTGACGGACGAGAAGCTGGGGCGGGTGAAGCGCATTTTGAGCGGGGCGCGACATGTGTGGGCGTACGCCCCCGAGCTGAAGACATTTTGCGACGGGTTGATTGGGCGGGAGCGGGCGGTGGTGATTCCGTGGCCGTACGACTTTGAGGCTACGCGGAAACTGGGGGGTGCGGCCCTGCCGGGACAGCACAAGATACTGGTGCAGGTGCCCATGTGCTTTGGCGACATAGTTGTAAACCATCCGTTTGTGGTGAAGGGAGTGCTGGCGGACGTGTTCGGGGAGTTGCCAGCTTCGGTGCGAGAGCGGATTACGTTCCATACGTTCGTGTACAACGATACGGATCGGGAGAAGTATGGAGCGACGCGGTTCGCAGAGGGACTGCCGTTTGTGCTGGAGGGGAAGCGCGGGTACCGGGCATTCGTGCGGCTTCTGGGGGAATGCGACGGGGTGATCAACCTGACGGCGGGGAGCATTCTAGGGCGGGTTACGTTCTTGGCGGCGGCGCTGGGGAGGCCGGGGATTTTCAGCGATAACAGCTCGCTGAATTTGCGACTATATCCAAATTCGTGCGTGACCATTTTCGATACGGTGCGGCTGCGGGAGTTGGTGCGGGAGATGATGGGCGGGCTGGAAAACGGTTGCGAGACGCGGCTTTTGCCGGCGCAGGAGGCGGCTCGGGAAGTGGGGGACTTTGGGCGGAACCGGGAGAAGCTCAGGGAAATTTGTAATTTGTGATTTGGGGAATTTAGAGATTGGGTAAATTTGTAACTGGGTAGTTTGTGATTGGGAGACTGCGGTTTCGGGGTTACATGGGGCCTTATACCACTGGGTAGACTGCGGAATCCTGGCTTTTGATTGAGGGCGGCACGGCGAGTCTTGGCATTTACCTGCCGGTTCAAAGTCAATGGCCGCGAGCGGGGGCGCCCGCGCTACACGTTATCTTTGTGCCTGCTATCTTCTTGCCTGCGCGGGACAGCCGGGGGGTGGCTGCCCCTGCGCGGGCGCTTTAGCATTGGCGATTTTTAGGTTAGCGTGGCGATTACCTTCTTTTCTTGTTTCTTCTCATCTTTATGGCCGGCGGCGCGGCCGGTTGGAGTTACGGTCTGGAGCGTTAGCTGGGCCGACTGGATAGTTACGGTCGCCTTTTGCGCGGGACCCTGCGCGGTGGTACGTGGAGGACCGTAGGTGTAGAACGAGACCGGGATGTTACCGCCTTTGGGCAGTTTCTTGAGGGCGGCGAGGATCGCGGTGTTGACGGGAACGCTGAATTCTGCGGGATCATCGCCATCGGGTGGTTGATCGGCAATGCCGGCGCCATAAATGGCGTAGCTGCCGACGTAGTAGGGACTCTCACGATTTGGCTTGGAGCCCACGGGAAGGCCGAGGTAGACGTCCCAATAAACACCGGGTTGAGTCGGGCAAGTGATGCCGTAATGCGAAAGGTAGACGGTGTTGTAGGGGTTCTGGAGGTAGCCGTAGATCTGCTGCCCCAGCTGATAACTGATGGGGAACTGGTAGTAGCCGTAGTAGCCTCCCTGGTTGAGGTAGAAGGGGGGCTTCTGGATACAGTTGTCGACCAAAACAGTGTAGCTGCTGGAACAAGGCTGAGTGTTGCCACAGTATTGCTCGACCTGCGCGGGCTCAGTGTCATAAATGTAGTTGAGTTGCTGGGCGGCACGGAGAACGTCGCATGGAGTCATACTCACTGCGTTTGCGTTCTCATCAAAGAAGCCGAAGCTGGTCCCGCCCCAGATGGAATCGGAGGTGGGATCGGCGTTGAGCGAGTTGTTAGCGAGCCAGAGATCCCACAGGCGATCGACGTTGGCGTGATGGACAAAGAAAACAGGATCCTGGGCGGCAGTTAGAGTGCTGCCCATGATTCCGCCCACCATGCCATGCACCTGGTTGTGCGGCAACTGGATGAGTTGGTCTGCGCCGTCAACCGAGGTGTATTCGAAAATAGGCTGGGCGAAAGCGTTATTGACGCCCGGAGTCAAGACGCCGACGTTGCTGGTGCCGTTGTTGATCGACGCATTACGGGCGGCAACGTGAAGGATCGGACTACCAGTAGGCGGGTTCTGGAACATGGGGGGCAAATAGGGATTGGCCTGCCAGTCCCAGTAGGGCAAGGCAAAGGTAGGGTCGCCGGACAAGCTGCGGACAATGCGCTCAAACCAGTAGAGATACATGCGATGCCAGGCCCAGAAGAAGTTGAGTTCGAAGGTGCTGTGGGAGCAGGTGTTCCAGTCGGGCATCATTCCACTCATCGTGGTTCCATGAATGGCAGCCTGATATGCCCAACTGCGCTGATCGGTGAGGGGCAAGGCCTGCATGGCCGTAACGCCGGCGATGTAGGACACAATGGTTGGGCTGCTGAGGGTGAGCCCGGCGAGATTGAGGCGGGTGTAGGGTGTGGTGGCAAAAACCTTATCGATGTTGAAGAGCGACTTACCGGCGAGCGTGACGCCGGCAGTGGCTCCCAGGGTAGTCAAGAATCGACGACGAGATTGATTTGGGTATTTCATGGTGTGTCCTCTCTGCAATCGAAATGGGAGTGCGCGGTAGCGCAGTCCGGGGGCCCGGAGAAACGGTGACGACTGGTGAGTTCGGGCGAGCCAAGGGAAGGTATAGTCCTCACCCGAATGCGCGCCATAATGACCCCGAAGCGGGTGGTTGTCAAGTGAGTTGGCATCCACCGCGCGTTGGGGCCGGTTCGCGGGAGCGCAGAGGTTGGCTGCGCTCCCCCGGTGACGGACAGCTTTTCGCGAGCTTAGAGCGGTTACTCTAAGAGACCGTTAGTTGGTACCGGCGACGGCCACCGCCGGGACGTCTCCTTTCTGCCCGGTCCATGCGGTGCCGTCGAAGGTGGCGTACTCGCCGACGGTGTGCGAGGCAGTAAGGTACCAGCCGCCGTAGAAGTCCGGCTCATAGAAGTCGGGGTAGACGACGATCCAGTATCGGGTGCCGCGGAGCAAGGGGTAGGGATCCCAGCCAATCACGTTCCAGCAGAAGCACGGCCAGGGATCGATGGGATGAATCAGAGGCCAGAAGCAATTGGGATAGATGAAGCCTCCGAAGGGATAGAGGTTGTAAGCAGTGACGCACTCAATAATCACGCCGGGAAGGCCATCCACATCGGCGTAAAGGCAGATGTCGACGCTATTGCTGCCGCCACCCCACCAGAGGGGAAGCTCGAGTCCCTGCATGGTGGCATCGGCCTTGGGAGTAAAGGGAAAGCCGACGGCCTGGGTGCCGGACGACGAACTGGGGCCGGAGATAGGCAAACCCGCGGTGGAGTCGAACAGGTTGCCGCCCTTGCCAAAGTTGGTGAAGATGTTTTTGGCATTGGCGAGAGGACGGCCCTTTTCGTCCTGGTGCTGGCATTGGCCGGATTCGGATTCGGTGGCCGAACAGGAGGCCGAATGACGCGCGAGGGATGCAGGGAATTTGGCTAAGTCCTGAGCGAAGCTGGTGGAAGCGCCTGCCAAGACAACGGTGAGGTAGAGCGCCGACAGAATCGCCGGGAAAAGTTTTCTGGGTTGACGGGCCGAGGGAGCGCCCGAGTGAGTGCCCGCGAGCGACTTCAGGGCACCATTGAGAGTTTGTTGCGTATTCGAGTTCATTGGTCATTCCTCCTTGAGCCGCAAGCGGCTGTGAATTGGGGATCGGGCGGGAGGGAGAAGTGTGGGAGTGAGCCACAGAATGTCCGAGCGATCCTCTTTTCGTCGTTCACAGGTAAACGCGACGTTGCGGGGAAAATGGGGTCATGCGGGTGGTGGGCCAAAAACGCTGAGGCGGAGGGGTGGAGAGTGGGATAGAATGTGTCACCAAACTTGGCCGAGGTGCTGGACGTTGCGGGGATTCGCGAATGATTCCAAGCGACCCAGGAACTTGCGCGGCGGCAGCAACCGCGATGATTCCATCGAGGGTGAGGCGAGATGGATGGTGAGGATAGAAAACCGGAGATGGAGGGCGGAGCCAATATACCCCGGGACGAAGCGCCGGTAGCACAGGAACCGGGAGAGGACGGAGCTTCGTCACCACGCGGGTTATCCCACGAGTCAGGCGAAGTGACGTTGCTGCTGGAAGAACTGGCGCACGGAAAGCAAGAAGCGGCAGACCAGTTGATGCCGCTGGTTTACGACGAGTTGCGCAGATTGGCCGGGCGCTACATGCGGCGGGAACGCGAAGACCACACGCTGCAAACGACGGCGCTGGTGCATGAAGCGTATATGAAACTGGTGGAGCAGCGCTCGGTGAACTGGCAGAGCCGGGCGCATTTTTTTGGGATCGCGGCGCACTTGATGCGGCGAGTGCTGCTGGATCACGCGCGCGGACATTTGCGAGAGAAGCGGGGCGGCGGGCAGCAGATGGTGTCGCTCGACGAAGCGCTGGTCTTCGCTCCGGGGCAGGCAACAGCGTTAGTGGAACTGGATGGGGCGCTGGAAAAATTGGCGGCGCTGGATGCGCGGCAGGCGAGAATCGTAGAGCTGCGATTTTTTGCGGGGCTGACGGTGGAGGAAGCGGCCGAGGTGCTGGGCGTTTCACCGAAGACGGTGAAGCGCGACTGGAGTGTGGCCAAGGCATGGCTGCACGGAGAGCTGAAACCGGCGTATGACGCTGTCGCGGGAGAGATGGGAAACCGTTAAGGTTCTTTTCGAGGCCGCTCAGGAGTTAGCCCCTCAGGACGTAGCGGCGTTTCTACAACAGGAAACCCCTGACCAGGAAATTCGCAAGGAAGTGGAGAGATTGCTGGCGGAGTTCCGCGAGGCGGATAGTTTTCTTTCGGAACCGGCGCTGGCATCGGTTGGAAAGAAGGAGTCGGCGGAGCCGGCGCGATTCGAGCCGGGGGAACTGATCAGCGGGCGATTCAGGATTACCCATTTCGTGGCGGCGGGCGGAATGGGCGAGGTGTACAAGGCGGAAGACAATGAGTTGCGACGCAGCGTGGCATTGAAGTTCCTGCCCACGCGAATGGCGCTTGACCCGCAATCGCGGACTCGATTGCGACGCGAGGCGCAGGCGGCGTCGGCGTTGAATCATCCCAACATTTGCACGGTGTATGAAATCGGAGAACACCAGGGGCAGGGGTTTATCGCCATGGAGTATCTGGAGGGCGAGACCCTGAAGAAGAAAATTTCGGGAAAGCAGCTGGAGCTGGAGACGCTGCTGCGGCTGGCGACGGAGATCGCGGACGCGCTGGATGCGGCGCACGGGGCGGGCGTTTTTCATCGGGATATCAAATCCATCAACATATTTGTTACGACGCGGGGGCACGCGAAGATTCTGGACTTTGGGCTGGCGAAGGGGGTGCCGACGCCGACAGCTCGGAACGAGGCAGCGGACGGGGGGAACGACGCGCTGAACGAGCAACTGACGGCGGCTGGGGCGCTGGTGGGGACGGCGGCGTATATGTCTCCGGAGCAGGTGCGGGGCGAGGCGCTGGATTCGCGCACGGATTTGTTTTCATTCGGGATCGTGCTGTACGAGATGGCGACTGGGGTTCTGCCGTTTCGTGGGAAGAATGCGCATGAAGCGTGCCAGGCAATTTTGAATCGCGAAGCGGAGAGCCCGCACGTGGCGAGGGTGGATCTGCCGCCAGAGTTCGAGCAGATTATTTGCAGGGCGCTGGAGAAGGATCGAGAGAAGCGCTGGCAAAGCGCGGCCGAGATACGCGGCGCGATTGAGAACCTGGACCGGGAACTGGAATCGGCACAACATGCGAAGCCGCTGCTGGATAATGTGCGGCGATTGCGATCGCGGAACCAGCGGCTGCTGATCGGGATGGTGTGCGCGATCGTGATCGCGCTGGCGATTGGAGCGACGGCGGTTTGGCGGTCGCGGCGGCCGAAGCTCACGGAGAAAGATACGATTGTACTGGGCGATTTTCGGAACGCGGCGGGCGATCCGGTTCTGGGGGATGCGCTGAAGGCAGGACTGGCGGCGGATTTGAGCCAGTCGCCATTTTTGAATTTGCTGTCCGACGATGTGATCAACCGGCAACTGCGGTACATGGGGCGCGGGGCGGAGACAGCGCTGACGCCGGAGATTACGCGCGAGGTGTGCCAGCGGGCAGGAAGCAAGGCGATGTTGCTGGGCTCGATTGCGAATATTGGGAGCAGTTACGCGATCACACTGAAGGCGGAGAATTGCGAAAACGGGGAGACGCTGGACGTAGAGCAGGCGGAGGCGGACCGGCGGGAAAGGGTGCTGGGGAAGCTGCACGAAGTTGCGAAGAACATGCGCAACAAACTGGGCGAGTCGCTGGCGTCGATTCAAGAGCACAATACGCCGCTGGAGCAGGCAACGACATCGTCGCTGGAGGCGCTGCAGGCGTATGGCCTGGCGGAAAAGACATTTCGATCGCAGGGGGCGGCGGCAATTCCCCAGTTCAAGCGGGCGCTGGAGTTAGATCCGAACTTCGCATGGGCGAGCTTGGATTTAGGGATCTTGTATTGCAATCGAAACGAAGCGGCGCTGTGCGCAGAGTACATCACGCGGGCCTATCAACTTCGGGACAAAGTTACGGAGCGAGAGCGGTTTTCGATTGATGCGAGTTACTACACGAATGTGACAGGAGAAATGGAGAAAGCGGCGCAGACGCTCTATCAATGGAAGCAGTTATATCCGGGAGATCCGACACCTCACGTGGACCTAGGGTTAATCGCGCTCAACCTGGGGCATCTGGAGGAGGCTTTGAGGAATGATCTCGAGGGATTCGCGCTTAAGAAGGACAGTTCTCTGGTCTATGGCGTAGTGTCATCCGATTACGTCAACTTAAACCGTCTGGACGAGGCCAGAGGGATTCTGGATGAGGCGCGGGCGCGGAAGCTGGATGGACCGCTGCTGGAGAATTACTATCAACTGGCATTTTTGCAAAGCGATAATCGGGAAATGGAGCGTTGCATATTGGCGGCACAAGGGAACTCGGAGAACGAATCTACCGTTCTATCGAGCGAATCCGACAGCGAAGCGTTTTACGGACGAATGGAGAAGGCGCGGGAACTGTCACGACGGGTAGTGGGGGTGGCGGTATCCAGCGGCGACAAGGAGACGGGCGCGGCCGGAGAAGCGACGGAGGCGATGCGGGAGGCGGAGTTTGGCAATGGGGCAGAAGCGAGAAAACATGCGACGGCGGCGCTGGGGCTAGTCTCGAGCCGAAATATTCAGATCGCCGCGGCTATGGCGTTCGCGCGGGCGGGCGATGTACGACGAGCGGAGAGGATCGCAGGCAGCCTTCAGAAACGATTCCCGAGCGACACGCTGTTGGTGAGTTACTGGCTGCCTAGTATTCGGGCAGCGATCGAATTGTCAAAGCGCAGGCCGGCCGTGGCGGTGAACGATTTGCAGGCAGCGATTCCGTACGAACTGGGAGGCGGCGTACCACCGTACTCGCCCGTGGGCGCGTCTATGTATCCGGTATACCTGCGGGGTGAGGCATACGTTCAATTGGGGCAGTGGGAGAGAGCGGAGGAGGAGTTCGAGAAGATTGTCGAGCACCGGGGACTGGTGTGGAATTTTCCGTTGGGAGTGTTGGCGGAATTCCAACTGGCGAAGGCGTATGCAGGGATGGGCGAGACGGAGAAGGCTCGAAATGAATACCAGAAGCTGCTCGGGATTTGGAAGGATGCGGATGCGAATTTTGCGATGGTTTCGGAGGCGAAGAGGGAGTATGCGCGGGTGAAGAGCTTGGAGTAGGGGAAGGAAGTTTGTTGGGGATGGGGCGGACGAGGCATAGCCCCATCACCTCAACGAGCAAAGTCAGTTCACGAGTTAGTTAGCTCACCACACAACACCCTCTCCGGCGCGGCAACGGTAAGTTTAGTCGGTTAGGGCGACTACAACGCCTCCGCCATTCTCGCCGTCATTTTGTCCAGTCCCAATACAGTTGGAAGTGCACTGGGGCCTCCCGGGCGGAGGGAACCTGGTGTTTTCGTGGGACTGTGGCAGAAGCGAAAGATCGATCAGTAATGAGGAGGCGGGATTGGCGCCGTGGGTGCCGTCGAAGGCGAAGAGAGTGGTCTCGCGTTTGATGACAGGGCAGGAAATCGTGGGAGGACAAATGAGGAAGGCCGTGCCGCAGCCGGAGGATGGGCAGGCACCGGTATTTTTGCCTCCGAGGCTGGCGGTGCCATAGACATAGTGCTGGAGTTCATCGCCCATGCCGGTGTCGACGGTGAGACGGGCGATGGGGGCGGACCCAGTGCGGGCGGGGCCGGCACCGGTGAATTGATAGAAGTTGTTGTAGGCGGGACTTCCCATGGTGTGCGGCTGCAATTCGAAAACGGTACCGCACCCGCCGCTGCAGAAAGGAGCGCCGCCGGCCTCGGTGGTGCCGTAGAAGGTGCCGAGCGCGCCGATGGCGGGGTCAAAGGCGAGAGCGGCGGCGGGATTGGCGCCGTCGGTTTTGCCAGCAAAACTGCGCGTATAGACAAGAGTGCCGCCGGTGGTTAGTTCGAAGATCGAACCAAGGTTCGCTTTTCCGCCGTTCTTTGCCGTGCCCCAGAGGTTGCCGGTGGAGTCAAAGGCCAGGCCGGCGACGGCGTTGGCGCCATCAGGGGACCCGTGAAGCGAGTAGATCACGGTGTAAGTGCTGCTGCCGGGATTCAGGGTAAAGACCGTGCCGCAACCTTGGCCACAACTGCCGGAACCTCCGAGACTGGTGGTGCCATAGAAATTTCCGAAGCTGTCCTCCAAAAGTTCAGCTTTGGGGGTGGCGCCGTCGGTGCCGCCGAGAAAATTGTGGAGCACGGTGAGAGTGCCGCCATCGGAGTTGATGGCGAAGACGGTGCCACAACCGCCGCTACAAGAACCGGACCCTCCGGCGGAGGTGGTGCCGTAGAGATTGCCGGAAATTTGCTCGTAGACGAGGCCGGCCAGAGGAGTGGCGCCGTCGGCGGGGCTGCCCGTGAAACTGTGCAGGACGATCTCGGTATACGTTAAAGAGCCGGCGCAAACCGGGGGCGCGAGGGCGCCGGGAGCGCAGAGGGCGAAGACTGTGCCGAGATTGTTGGAGCCTCCGGCAGAGGTGGTGCCGTAGAGATTTCCGTTTTCGTCGGAGACGAGGTCGCCAACGGGATGGGAGCCGTCGAGACATTCCCCCACAGAACAAAAGTTATAGAGCACGGTGGGTGTGCTGGCCCGGCAGACGCTGGCGGAGACGAGCAGCAGGAGGAGAGTGGCGAGACCGACGATGGAACGGCGCATAGAGACCTCCGGTTCGCGCGTAAGCGTCGCCAACGGGGAGGGATGTAAATGAAAGTAGGTTGGCACCCACATCGCGAGCGCGCGAGATAGACCAGTATCTTAACGTTTTCTGCCGGGAAAGCAACTCGGGGAGGAGCTTGCGTGGGGCTTGAGGCGAATTGGTCTTGATGGCGCGGAGCGGAGAGGAGAGGGCTTTTGCGGGATAGTGCGTAGAGGAAATGGTTGTGGATGGGACCGTATTCTTCGACGGGGCCCGAAGGTGTGTGCGTGGGATAAGTGGCGAGGAAGAAATTGGGAAATGGCGGGCCCGGAGAGATTCGAACTCCCGACCCCTTCGTTCGTAGCGAAGTGCTCTATCCAGCTGAGCTACGGGCCCGCGGTTTTTTTATTGTATCAAGAGAGACGGAGTTGAGCGGAGGGGAATTCGAGACGCGGCGAGGTGGGCGGAGTTGGTTCGTAGTCACAACTCCGGAGTCGCGAACCACAGTGAGCGGTGAAGCGGGCGCCGCGCAACGCGTTTGGGATAGGGGGTATACGGGAAGTCTTTAGGAGGAGCGTGGTAGGCGAGGCGGGGACGAGAACGCAATTCTTGTGGCAAAGGGCAGGGTAAAGTTTTCCGGTGTGCGCGAAAAAGCTACCTATCGGACGTGCATAGGCTGAGCGGGGCCAATACTTTACAGATGGCAGTTGAACTGCTTCTGTTCACGGTAGACGAAGTGGCGCGCAACGGGGCATTCCGGAAAATACTTCGGCCAGAGGTCTTTCTGAATGCCCCATTGCATTTTGCGTTGCGAGCATTTCGGCTTTAGATAGGCCCTCCCCCACCTCCTAAACTCATCTGCGCGGAATTCGCACGCATGCCCCAAGGATTATTTCCTGAATCAAATCCGATTAAAAAAATCTAGGCGAGAACTAATTGTTCCTGGACGTCGATGCCGGCCTGGCGGAGAAGTTTGGCGACGGCGTCGGCTTTGAGGCGTGAGGCGTCGTAGAGGACGCGGACGGTGCGGTCTTTCTCGTTGAACTGAATGCGCTGGATGCCATAAACCTCGCGGACACTGTCGATGGCGCGCAACTCGTTTTCGCCGGGCATGGACAGATAGCGGAACGCCGCTTCGAGGTAAGTCATTTCCCCTCCCAAGTTCATCAATCTAGAATGACAGTTTGAGTGTACCGTGAGCGAACTCGAATTGAGTATCTAATAAGGATGGGATTTCTCCAAGGACTTGTAGGCGAAATGATGGAACAGGGAAGGGCGGGGGCGGCCATGGCGGTCGATCCGGTGTGCGGGATGAAGGTGGATCGGGCGACGGCACGGTTTAAGACCGAGCACGCGGGGCAGGAGTATTTTTTCTGCTGCGCCGCGTGCTTGAAGAGGTTTGAGGCTGATGCGGCGGGCGTACTGGCAGGGCCGCCGAAACCGATGGGCGGCGGGGCTGGATTGGTGTCGATTGGAATGCAGGGGATGGGGAAGGCGGCGGCGCCGAGTACGACGCCGGCGGCTCATGGGGAGGGGGAGCGCGCGGGCCGTGCGGGTTCAGCGGGAGCGAGCGAGGGGCGCGTTTACATTTGCCCGATGTGTGCGGGGGTGCGGCAGATTGGGCCGGGGCCGTGCCCGAAATGTGGAATGGCATTGGAGCCGGAATCACCGGGGCTGGCCGCGAAGAAAACCGAGTACACCTGTCCGATGCATCCGGAAATTGTGCGAGCGGAGCCGGGAAGTTGCCCAATCTGCGGAATGGCGTTGGAGGCGGGCGACGGGACGGTGGAGGAAGAAAATCCTGAACTGCGCGACATGACGCGGCGATTCTGGATTGGAGTGGGGCTGACGGCGCCGTTGCTGGCGATCGCGATGGGGAGCATGATCTGGCCGAACCTGCGAATGGGTTTCAGTTTCGGAATTGAGCTGTGGAATCGACCGATTGAAATTTCGTCGCGATCGATTCTGCCGTGGGTGGAGTTGATGCTAGCGACGCCGGTGGTGCTGTGGTGCGGCTGGCCATTTTTCCAGCGCGGGTGGGCGTCGATCGTCAATCGCAGCACAAATATGTTCACGCTGATCGCGATGGGGACGGGAGTGGCATACCTGTATAGCGTAGTGGCAACGTTGTTCCCGCAGATTTTTCCGATGTCGTTCCGGACGATATCTTCGGGCGGGATGGGTGATCGACCTGATGTTTATTTCGAGGCGGCGGCGGCGATTGTGACGCTGGTGTTGCTGGGACAAGTTTTGGAATTGCGGGCGCGAAGCCAGACGTCGAGCGCGATTCGGGCGCTGCTGGATTTGAGTCCGAAGATGGCGCGCGTGATCGCCGACGATGGGTCGGAACGCGATATTCGGCTGGAGGATGTGAAAGCTGGGGAGAAGTTGCGGGTGCGACCGGGAGAAAAAATTCCGGTCGACGGCGTGGTACTCGACGGTGCGAGCGCGGTGGATGAGTCGATGATTACGGGCGAGTCGATGCCGGTGGAGAAGGGAAGCGGCGCGCGGGTGATTGGGGCGACGGTGAATGGGACGGGCGCGCTGGTGATGCGGGCGGAGCGAGTGGGCAGCGAGACGATGCTGGCGCAGATCGTGCAGATGGTGAGCCAGGCGCAGCGGACGCGGGCGCCGATTCAGCGACTGGCGGACCGCGTGGCGGAATGGTTTGTGCCGGCGGTGATCGGCGTTGCGGTGGTGACATTCATCGCATGGGCGGTGTTTGGGCCGGAGCCGCGATTTGCGCATGCCATTGTGAATGCGGTGGCGGTGCTGATTATTGCGTGTCCATGCGCGCTGGGACTCGCGACGCCGATGGCGATCATGGTGGGGACGGGGCGGGGTGCGCAGGCGGGCGTGCTGATCAAGAATGCCGAGGCGCTGGAGACGATGGAGAAGGTGGACACGATTGTGTTCGACAAGACGGGGACGCTGACGGAAGGGAAGCCGCGTGTCAAGGAGGTGGAAGTGCTCTATGGGAAAGGTGAAACGGAGCTATTGCGCCTTGGCGCCAGTTTGGAACGATTGAGTGAGCACCCGTTGGGCAGTGCGGTAGTGGATGAAGCACTCGCACGCAGGTTGTTGCTTTCTGAGCCGGAAAACTTCCGCTCAGTCTCCGGCAAGGGTGTGATGGGTAAAGTCGATGGAAAGAGCGTGGTCGTAGGAAACGCAGGATTTCTAGAGGAGCAGGGAATTACTGTGGGTAAGCCGCTGCCCGGAATCGCTGAAACAATGAGAAAGCGAGGTGATACCGCACTTTTTTTGGCCATCGATGGACGCTTGGAAGGAGGTTTTACAGTTGCTGATCCGATCAAGGCTTCTGCCATGGCGACATTGAAGGAATTGAAGAACTCGGGAATGCTGCTCTTCATGCTCTCCGGGGATAACCGCGCTACTGCCGCGGAAGTTGCTAACGAGCTCAGCATCTCCAATTTCCAGGCCGAAGTGATGCCCGAGCAAAAAGCCAGTATCATCCGCAAATTGCAGCAACAGGGTCGGGTCGTCGCGATGGCGGGGGACGGGATTAACGATGCGCCGGCGCTGGCGCAGGCGGATGTTGGCATTGCGATGGGGACGGGGACGGATATTGCGATGGAGAGCGGCGGGATCACGCTGCTTAAAGGGGACCTTGAGGGAATTCTGCGTGCCCGGAAGCTGAGCCAGGCGACGATGCGCAACATCCGGCAGAATTTATTTTTTGCGTTTGTCTATAACTCGATTGGGGTGCCGATTGCGGCGGGGGTGCTGTATCCATTTTTTGGAGTGCTGCTGAGTCCGATTCTGGCGGCGGCAGCGATGAGCTTCAGTTCGGTGTCGGTCATTACGAATTCGCTGCGGCTGCGCAACGCTAAGTTGTAGCGGTGCGGCGCAATAAGAGTCAGCCGAATTTCGCGCGCGTACTTGACTTCAGATTCGGGCGAGTGGTCCCAGGGCGGACGCGAATCTGGGAAAACCCCCACCCAACCCCCACCCTTGCGGTAGGGGCCTGAGATTACTTGATGTGCTCCGATTGCGAATCCAACCTGTGCCGCCTCTAAGGTATGTCGATCAACCAGGTGGCGTCACTTTTGTTACCGGAAGGGTTCGAAGCGTGCGCTTTGATCGTGTATTGACCCGGTACGAGAATGTTCCCGAAGGTGGGGCCGGAGCATTCCCAGAATGTCCTCTCTGCCGCCGCCGAGTCGAGTCCGATCGCGAACCATGTGTTGGGAACCGTTCCGTCGGCCCTGGGCGGAATCGTCCCGGGAGCTGGAATCGACGAAATGTTATTGGTGACCGAGCCACCCGCGTTCAGATTGCATGGGTTTCCTCCAGTGAAGGCCAGGCTGAAGTAGAAGCTGGAGATGCCGCCAGGGTCGGTGGTCGTAATACCAAATACGAAGTTGTAGTTGGGCTTAGCACCGGGAACATGCGAGGCTGGAACGGATCCGTTAAACCTCTGGGCCGGAATGTCCGAAAGATTGTTCTGGTAATTCGAACTATCCACAAGATTGAGTACCAGATCGGGCCCTTTTCTCTCGTCGGTCTGGGGTTTGGTGAAGCATGACGAGCACCCGGTGCCGAGCATAAGGACCGCTGTGCACGCGAGGGTAGCAAGAGCAAGTGCGGATCCGCGAACGATAGACATGGACTCCTCCAGGGAGGTGTAGCGACGGTCGGGGCCCAGAACTGTTGTGTAGTGGACGGACTATACCACATTATTGTTTGGCGTGGGCGGGCGCGTAGGGATCTACAATCGGGCGGTTTCAATCTGCCGACTCGGACCGGTCACGTAGCGGCTACAGTTTGGTTAGGTAGTCGGTGATTTCGGGGCTGGTCCAGTCTACGGGGCCGATGAATTTGCGGCGGATTATGCCTTGGCGATCGATGATGTAGGTTTCCGGCCAGCCGAAGGTGCCGTAGAGGTCGCTGGCTTTGCGGGATTCGTCGCGCACGGTGACCATGTTGACGCTGTAGTCTTTGAGGAATTTGTGATAGGCGGCATCGTCGGCGTCGATGCTGACGGCGAGGACGACCACTCCTTTATCTTTCATGCGTGCCGTCATGCGGACGAGGGCGGGAGTTTCTTCGATGCAGGGCGGGCACCAGGTGGCCCAGAAATTGAGCACGACGACCTGACCGCGAAACTGGCTGAGCGTAATTTTGTGGTCGGAATCCTGGACGGTAAAGTCGGGGGCGGCGGAACCGATGCGGCCGGGATGATTGCCGCTGTAGCAGGCCGGGAATCCGAGTAGCGCGATCAGAGATGCAATGCGAAGGGCGATAGACGTTCGTCTCACATCGCTATAATAGCGAAAAACCAATGGATGTTTCAGCGCCGAGCGAACGTTTGGAGAGTGGCACGCCGGTGGTATCGATTATTGTTCCGGCGCGGAACGAAGAGGCGAGCCTTGGGGATTGCCTGTGGTCACTGGTGGGGCAGACGGGAGTGAGCCTCGAAATTATTGTGGTGGATGACGGATCGAAGGATGGAACGCGGGCGATCGCGGAGAGTTTTGCGGGCGTGCGGGTGATGGCCGCGCCGCCGCTGCCGGCAGGTTGGACGGGAAAGAATAATGCGGCGGCAGCGGGAGCGACTGCGGCGCGCGGGGAGTGGCTGCTGTTTACGGATGCGGACACGGTGCATGTGGCGGGATCTCTGGGGCGGGCGGTGGAGGAGGCGCGGAGGGAAGATGCGGAGATGCTGTCGTATTCGCCGGAGCAAATTGCGGTGACGTTTTGGGAGATGGCCGTGCTGCCGGTGGTGTTTGCGGAGTTGGCGCGGGAATATCCGCCAAAGAAAGTTTCGGATCCGGCTTCGCCGATTGCGGCAGCGAATGGGCAATATATTTTGATTCGGCGCGAGGCTTATGAGGCGGTGGGCGGGCACCGGGCGATTGCAGATAGCCTGCTGGAGGATGTGGCGCTGGCGCGGGCGGTGAAAAAGTCGGGACGGCGGATTCGATTTCGGTATGCGGCGGATGCAGTGCGGACGCGCATGTACCGGAACTTTGGGCAGTTGAGCGAGGGGTGGACTAAGAATTTGGCGCTGCTGTTTCGGCGGCCGGGGAGGCTGGCCGCGAGCTCGATACTTCTGTGGGGCTTTGCGTGGTCTGCTTTATTGTGGCCGATGGTGACGGAAGTCGGCGTGGGGCTGACGGGCCGGGTTGAGTCGCTTTCCTGGGCGCATGGTTTCTTGCTGAGGCTGGCAGGAGTCTCGAGGCACTGGTGGTGGACGCCGATCGGAATTGGTCCGATTCTCTTTATTGGGCAGCGGCTCAGGCGGGCAAACTTTACCTGGGATATGGAAGTGCTTGGGACGATGGCTGGATACCCAATGTTCGCTTATCTCCTGTGTCGATCGAGGGGGGCGCATTCGAAAGGCAACGTATCATGGAAGGGACGACATTACGACGGCGTGCCCGGAAATGGCGATCTCACCTCGGCGGCTGAAGCCGACTCTGAGAGTAGTCCGGTTATCTAAGCGGTAAACCGCCTCGGCAGCCAAAGAAACGTCACCCAAAAGCGAGTGAAGCACAGCAAAATCTGAGCGAAGCAACGTTTAAGCGAGGCTATGGTCTATCTCACGCGCAAGGCTGAATTTTCGGCGTCGCACTTTTACCATAACCCGGCGTTCACGGCGGAGGAGAATGCGCGGGTGTTTGGCAAGTGCAATAATCCGAATGGGCATGGGCACAATTACACGCTGGAAGTCACCGTGAAGGGCGCGGTGGATCCGACGACGGGATTCGTAGTGGACCTGAAGCACTTGAAGGACATTATGAGCAGGGAAGTGCTCGAGGCGATGGATCACCGATTTCTGAACAAAGAAGTGCCGGAGTTTCTGACTCAGATTCCGACGACGGAAAACATCGCAATTGCGATCTGGAGGCGGCTGGCTCCAAAGTTAAAGTCAGCACAACTGCATCGGGTGCGCGTGTATGAGACGCCGGACCTATTTGTGGACGTGTTCGGCGAAGACGGTCCTGGAGAAGCATGAAGGCTTATTTGACGCGGCGGTATATGTTTTCGGCCTCGCACCGGCTGCACAGCGAGCGGTTGACGGAGGAGGAGAACCGGGAGACGTATGGGAAGTGCAACAATCCGTATGGACACGGGCATAATTACATTATTGAAGTTACGGTCGGCGGGGCGGTGGATGAGCGGACGGGAATGGTGTGCGATCTGGTAGAACTGGATGAGTGTGTGCGGAGCCATGTGCTGGAGCGGTACGATCATCAGAACCTGAATGTGCTGGAGGAATTCGCGGCGGAGGTTCCGACTACGGAAAATCTGTGCATCTCGATCTACGAAATTGTGAAGCGGGAATTTAGGGGCGCGCATCTACAGAAGGTACGGATCGAGGAGACGATGATGAACTCGTTCGAGTATACGGGAGAGAACAATCGGTAGTCGTTGGTCGTTTGTCGTTCGCGAACAGAGTTTGCCAACGACAAACGTTCATCGACAAACGACCAGTACCTATGAAAACCATTACCGAACCGAGCAGCCTTACCAGTTCCAGCTTTGAGGAACTTGTGCGGGAGATGATTGCGCGTTTGGGGGAGGATCCGGAACGGGAAGGGCTGATGCGGACCCCGGAACGAGTGGCGAAGGCGATGCAGTTTTTGGTCAAGGGGTACAAGGAAGACCCTGAGGCGATGCTGCGGGAGGCGCTGTTCACGGTCGATTACGACGAGATGGTGATCGTGAAAGACATTGAGATGTTCAGCCTGTGCGAGCACCACATGCTGCCATTTTTTGGGAAGGTGCACGTGGCGTACATTCCCAAGGGGAAGGTGATTGGGCTGAGCAAGATTCCGCGGCTGATTGAAGTGTTTTCGCGGCGGCTGCAGATTCAGGAGCGGCTGACGACGCAGATTGCGGAGACGATTCAGAAGGCGGTCGAGCCGCAGGGAGTGGGCGTGGTGGTGGAGGCACGGCACTTGTGCATGATGATGCGCGGAATTGAGAAGCAGCATTCGTCGGCGGTGACGTCGTCGATGCTGGGATGCTTCCGGCACGAAGAGGAGACGCGCACGGAATTTTTGTCGCTCATACGGCAGCGGACGAACGGGGCTTGAGTTGGATTGAGATTGGGATTCGGCCGGGCCTTTGCGTTCGGCTTTTTCTTTTTGGGCGAGAGCAGATTTGCGGTCGAGAAAAAGCTTGCTCCACGGAGGGCAGGGAGGAAACGGGGACGGCGCTGGCGCGTGCTCATTCAGGTGGGTTAGTCTTGGTCCATCGTGAAAAAGAAGCGGGAATTGGCAATGGGAGGCAGGCTCGCCCTCGTTACGGGAGCGAGCCGGGGAATTGGGTTTGAGATTGCCGGGGCGTTGGCTGGCCAAGGTTGCGATCTGGTAATGACGGCGCGCGATGGTTCGGCGCTGGCGCGGGCGGCGGGCAAGATCGAGAAACTGGGCGCGCGAGTGCTGGCGCAGAGTTCGGATGTGCGCGATCCGGCGTCGGTGGATTATTTGTTTGCGCTGGTGCGCGGGCTGCGGCGGCCGCTGGATTTTCTTATAAATAATGCGGGCGTTGGACAGCCGAACCGAAGCGTGGGCGACTTGCCGTATCCGATGTGGCAAGAGGTGATCGATACGAACCTTACGGGGATGTTTTTGATGACGCAGGCGGGGCTGGTGGTGATGAAGCGGGGAAGTGCGATTGTAAATAATTTGTCGGTGGCGGCGGAGCGGGTGTGGCCGGGATCGGCGGCGTACAACGCGTCGAAACATGGAGCGCTGGGCTTCACCGATACTCTGCGCGATGAGTTGAGGGGGAAAGGCATTCGGGTGATTGGGCTGATGCCGGGCGCGACGGATACGGGGATATGGAACACGATATGGCCGAAGGCGCCGCGGCGGAAAATGATGTCGGCGGCAACGGTGGCCCAGGCGGTGGTGAATGCGCTGCTGCTGCCGGAGAACAGTACGGTGGAGAAGTTGGTGATCATGCCATCCGGCGGGCCGCTGTAGAGGAGGAATTGTGGTATGTCGCTGCTGGAATATTTCAAATCGATGAAGCCGGAGACGCGGCTGGCGTGGATCATTGCGGTGGGCGCGGATGCTCTGCAGATTATGGCTTTTCCGCTGTTTGCGGAGGGAGGGATTTCGCCGGCGGATACGGTGCTGGATATTCTGGTGGCGATTCTGCTGACGCGGTTGCTGGGATGGCACTGGGCGTTTTTGCCGTCGCTGGCGGCGGAGTTGATTCCGGGCGCGGACTTGCTGCCGACGTGGACGGCCGCGGTATGGTTTGTTACGCGCGGGCAGGTACGCGAGGGCGAAGTGGAGATTCTGCCGCCGGGGCCGGCGCCGGAACCCCGGAGATAGGCGGCTTTCAGCTATCAGCCGTCAGTTAAACATCCTCTTCACTTCGCCTTGTTCAAAAAAAAATGATTGGCTGTCAACGCCCAAATCGTCTTAGTGCTATTTCTCCGAGTGGCCCCCTACCCCCCCTACCCCCCTTAGACCCGGTCTCTTAGAATCAAAGACTTAGCCACCCACTCCCGCCAGGTCTTTGAGGAATAAGGATTTGCGAGTAAAGTATTTATAAATCAAAGACTTGCGAATCCATTCGTGTGAAGTTCCCGCCAGGTCTTTGAGGAATAAGGACTTACTGGAAGGTTTTGGGCGTGACCCCTTGCACCAAAACCACCTTCTCCGCAAAGTCTCATTTTCAAAGAACTTACATGCTGACTCCGCCTAGGCGGGGTCGAGGGTTGGTGTCACACCCTGATGAAATTCTTGGCGATGTGGTGCGCTAAGTCAAGGACTTCTTGGGCGGCGTTTTTGGGGAGGGCCTGTGATTCCGGCGAAGGCAAGGCTGATAGCTGACGGCTAGCTTTACCACGTGCCGTAGCGATAGCGGTGGGGACGTTCGGCAAATATTTTTACCATGAGGATGCCGGCTACGAAGCCGCCTACGTGAGCCCAGAAGGCGATGCCGCTGGAGGCGGCGGTGGCCTCGGCCGAGGTGACGGTGCCGCTCAGGAAGTTAATGAAGAACCAGTAGCCGAGCATGAGCCAGGCGGGAACGTGAAAGAAAAAAATAGGCGGAAACCAGGTGAGGACGCGGGCGCGCGGGTAGAGAATGAAGTAGGCGCCCATGACTCCGGCGATGGCGCCGCTGGCGCCGATGATGGGGACACGGGAATCTGCATTCAGCAGAACGTGCGTGATGGCCGCGGCCAGTCCGCTGAGGAGGTAGAAGACGAGATAGCGGAAGTGGCCAAGGTAGTCTTCGACGTTGTCGCCGAAGATCCAGAGGAAAAGCATGTTGCTACCGACGTGCCAGTAGGAAGCGTGCAGGAACATGGAAGTGAAGACGGGCAGAATGGCGGTGGCGATCGGGTCGTGGGAATGGCCGGTAAGGACGGCGAGGGCGTGGCGGGGAACGAGGCCGAACTGAAATGCAAAGGCTTGAAAAGCGCGCGTGTTGAGGCCGACGGAAACTTCCCAGGCGAAGACGAGGACATTGAGGGCGATCAGAAAATAGCTGATGAAGGGAGTGGAGAAGCTGGGCTGATCGTCGCGAAGGGGAATCATTTAATTGGCAATTGGCGATTTGTAATTGGTAATTTAAGAGCCGCGGCGCGGGATTGCGCTTAGTTTTGCTGCCTTCGAAATTACCAATTACAAATTATCAGATTGCAAATATTCATGAATGGCGTATTGGTGGTGGACAAACCGGCGGGGATGACTTCGCACGACGTAGTGAACCGCGTGCGGAGGATGCTGGGGCAGCGCTCGGTCGGGCATCTGGGAACACTGGATCCGTCGGCGACGGGAGTGCTGCCGCTGGTGGTGGGGAGCTTCACGCGGCTGGCAAAGTTTTACACGCATTGCGAAAAGGGATACGAGGGGGAGATTCGCTTTGGCTTTGCGACGGATACATACGATGCGGACGGCGAGGCGACAACGGCGGCACAGGAAGTGAGGCTGGAACGAGGGCAGATCGAGGCGCTGGCGGAGAGCTTTCTCGGCACCGTGGAGCAGATGCCGCCGCCATTTTCGGCGAAGAAAATAGGAGGCGTTCCCGCCTACAAGCTGGCCCGAAAACAGCGTGAGGTGGCGCTCAAGGCAGTGCCGGTAGAAATCAAGGAATTCACGATTCTTGAGGTGGAGGGGGATTGGGTCACGTTTCGGGCGCGGGTGGGATCGGGGACGTACATGCGTTCAATTGCGCATGATATGGGACAGAAGATAGGGTGCGGAGCGCATCTGGCGAGATTAGGGCGAACGGCGGTAGCGGAGTTCGGGCTGGCGGAAGCGCACGGGCTTGAGGCGGTGGACTTGGCGGTGCGGCAGGGAACGGCGGAGGATCTTTTTGTGCATCCGCGAAAGCTGTTGCCGGAGATGGCGAGCGTGACGGCGAACGACGAGGCGGTAGCGTTCATTCGGGCTGGGCGGGCGGTGAACCTCCCGGAGATGTCGCGGGCGCCGCTGGTGAAAGTTTTTTACGGACAGCGGGAGTTGGTGGCGATTGCGACGCGGATCGCGGGAACGCTGTTTCATGCGGGGATGGTTTTGGGGAATCGCGAGGTCGAGGAGGCGAGGGACTCCACTCGGCGGTTCGGCAGAGATTGGTAAAGGTTGAGTCGTAATGTCCGATAACAGGTATTATGTACATTCCGATCCAGGGGGTGCTCTCGGCACCTACCTCGGGCCGTCCGGTATTCAGATCACTTCCAAGTGGCTGCGGACTCCCTTGTCATGCTCTGCCACGGACAGAATGCCCGAATCCAATGTCACCAATCTTCCCTTTTTCTGGATTGCAAGGCCGAGCAAGTAGGCGTCGGTCACCTGTTGGCGGCCGCGTAAGGGGCGAGTGAGGAATGAGAGCGCGCTGGGAAGATCGATGTCATCAGGCCAGAATTGATGCGATGGGTGTTCAAGGCCGGCCCGAAGGACCACTAAGGCGTCCTGGGGCGAGACGGCGTGCCGGGCGAAAGACGGATTGGAAACGATCCGGACAAAGCCAGCCTGAGTGATTGCGCAGGTCGCCCAAGGGTGGTGGGAGTTCCGCGCAAACCATCGCTGGGCCTTGGAATGCGCCTCGTGGGGCGGCCACAAGAGCGCGATCAGCAGGTTTACGTCGAGGAGATTTGTCACCACGTTTCGGTCTCAAGCCTCTTCACGTGCTCTGAAGTGATAGTTTCGGCGTCTGCAGGTAAGTCAAAGACAGCTAGACCATTTACGCGACGAGTTTTTACCGGCGCGTGGATCCCGCGACGGACAAGTTCTGAAATTGCCTGACCCAGAGCAAGGGAGCGCGACTGGGCGTACTGTTTGACCGCGTCAAAAACGTCATCATCGAGATTGACTGTGGTGCGCATACCGCAATGATGCACGATTATCCGCAGTGATGTCAATGGCCTCACTACGTCATCACGCTTAATACCGTGATGCCGGTCTAGAGCCTGTGATGCCGACTTTAGGCGCGGAGGAATGAGGCCAGGTCCTCGCGAAATCGGCGGAGGGTTTCGAGGCGGTCCGGAGTGGCGTCGACGATTTCGGTTTTGGCCTGGAAGACTGGGCGGCCGTCTTTTTCGGTGAGGACGCCCATGACCTCGCCGATGCGCCAGCCGGCGGTGCCGAGGATTTGGAGGCCGTCTACGCCGGGCACGAGGAGGGCGATGCAGTTGTCGCGGATTACGCCAATGCATTTGGGATAGCGGTCGAAGGTTTGCAGTTCGAAGCCGGCTACGTAGAGGCGCTGGAGTTGTTCGGCAGAATCCAAAGTCAATTTGTAATTTCGTAATTTGTAATTGGTAATTTCGTAATCGAGTAATTGAAAGAGCGGCTAGGCGTAACCAGTTCCCCAATCACTCAATTTCCCTATTCCGCAATTCTTTACATTTTGTATTTGCCTAGATCGTCGTCGCCGAGGCCTTCGAGCCACTTGCGGAGTTCTTCGCTGGAGACGCGGTCGGCGGGATTGGCGGTCTGTTTCGAGCTTTTGAGGACCTCTTCTTCCACGAAGATTGGGCAATCCATGCGGAGGGCGAGCGCGAGGGCATCGGAGGGACGGGAATCGACGCTGACGACGCGGCCTTCCCTTTCGAGCCAGATGACGGCATAAAACGTGTCGTCCTTGAGTTCGGTGACCACCACTTTGTGAACGAGCGTGTCGAGTCCGGTGAGCACGTTCTTGATGAGGTCGTGAGTCATGGGGCGCGGCGTGTTGACCTTTTCGATCTCAAGCGCGATGGCGTTGGCCTCGTAGACTCCCACCCAGATGGGAAGCACGATGTCACTGCCGACATCTTTGAGCAGGACGATGGGCATGTTGGAAACCGGGTCCATCATCAGGCCGCGAATTTTCATTTCGACTTCCATGGCTACCCTCAACAACTTAATCATTGAATCATCTAGTCATTGAAGGATTGGTTCGATGACTGGATGACTCGCTGCTCGGACGATTCGATGTTTGTACTCTTCAGCTCTCCTCCCAGGCTATTGGGGAAGCTGTTTGTTACCTGGACCTGCACGTAGCTTGCCGCCTTAAGCTGCATTCCTTCGGGCGCGGTGAAGTTCAGAACCTTAATTTGCGAAGTGCGGCCGATCCACTGACCGCGGGCTTCGTTCTTCCCTTCCACCATCGCCTCGACTATTTCGCCAAGGTGACGCCGATTCCGACGCGCGGAAATCTGTCGCTGCCTCTCGTTGAGAAGGGCGAGGCGGCGGGCCTTCTCCTCGTCGGGGATGGCGTCATCGAGTTTGAGAGCCGGCGTGTTGGGGCGGGGCGAGTACTTGAACGTGAAGGCGCTGTCGTAGCCGACTTCGTCGAGAAGTGAGAGGGTCTGTTCGAATTCGCGCTCGGTCTCGCCGGGAAAGCCGACGATCAGATCGGTCGTGATGGAGATGTCGCGCTTGGCGGAGTGAATCCAGGCGATGCGCTCGAGATATTCATCGCGGGTGTAGAGGCGCTGCATGGCATCGAGGACGCGCGTGGAGCCGCTTTGCACGGGCAGATGAACGTGATCGCAGAGGGCGGGGATGGCATCGATGACATCGACGATGTCACGACCGAAGTCCCGCGGATGCGAGGTAGTGAAGCGAACACGGTGCATGCCGCGGACCTCTGCGACGGCAGCGAGGAGTTCGGCAAAGGTCATTTTTTCATCGGGATCGCGGTAGGAGTTCACGTTTTGCCCGAGGAGTTGAATTTCCGTATAGCCGAGGTCGGCGAGCTGGCGGGCTTCGGCTAGAACCGAGCCTGACGTACGGCTGCGCTCCTTGCCCCGGGTAAAGGGCACGACGCAATAGGCGCAAAATTTGTCGCAGCCTTCGATGATGGTGATGTAGCCGCGATGGGGATTGGTGCGGGCGGTGTATTCGGTCTCGAAACAGAGGTCGGTCTGGCGATCGTCGAGTCCGGTGAGGCGATTCCCTGCCCCGGTCTGCACGGTTTCCAGTTGCACCAGCATCTGCGGCAGATTGCGGTAGGAGGCGGAGCCGCAAACCAGATCGACGTGCGGGGCTTTTTCAAAAATGCGGTCGCCTTCCTGCTGGGCGACGCAGCCGAGGACGCCGAACTTTTTGCCTTGCTTGCGCAGCTTTTTGTAGTCGTTCAGCCGGTTGAAGACCTTTTGCTCGGCTTTGTCGCGAATGGAGCAGGTGTTGTAAAGGATGAGGCCGGCCTCGTCGACGGTTTGCACCTGGCGATAGCCCTGCTGCAAGAGCGTGCCGATCACCTTTTCGGAGTCGTGCACATTCATCTGGCAGCCGAAGGTCTCCAGGTAAAACGTCTTGTCAGCGGTCCCCGACATCGTTTCAGTATAAAGCAAGTCGTGATGGGGAGTTTCGAGGGGAGGGCGGCGACGTGGGCCGGGACCGGTGAGGGAAAATCCTCTCCACCACAGCGGCTATAGGATCCGAACCCCAGCGCAGCACGCGCCAGCCGCTAATTATGCGGTCGTGTCTGAGCGATCCGCCTCGCCGAGAGGGATTCATTGCCATTTCCGCCCCAGCGACCGGGGGCAATATCACAAGATCGCCTATCGATGTAAGTAATGACCCCGAAATCTTTAGAACGTCGCGTTTACCAGTGAAGGGCAGGAATGGCTATCTGGCGCGTCGGCGTAACATGCTCCTCGCCGCCGGCCAGATGGTCGTCCGTAAGTCGACCGGCTGAAGCCCGGCTTTTCAAATCCAGCCGGAAACTAACTCCAGGAGGATGTTATGAAAGGCTTTAACAACTTGTCGCAAAGAACGGGAAAGCACGAAATAGTCCCAATAAGTCGTTTTCTCAGAGTATGTTCCCGCCTGTCGCTGCTCGCCGCAACGGTCGCGCTCCTTTCGGCCACATTGCAGGCAGCACCCCCGTTTGTGTACTCCAACCTCAACCTCACCAGCCCGAATGCGGTCGGGGGATTTGAATTAGGCCCCCCGAACACACTGACTCCCATTTTTGGCACGCCGTGGTCTACAAGCCCCACCAGCAGCAGTGCGGTCTATTTCGATGCCCTGAAGGACCAAGCCCTGTATGCCAATACAGATGCACCGCATCTGCCGCCCTGTTTGTATGTTGGCGAACTCTCGTCCGGCAGCTATCCCAATGGCGACATTGCCGCGTTCACAATCAACACCGGCACAGGAGCGTTGACGTATGTGGCCAGCTATCCCACCCCCGCCGGGATCACTCCGCCGTTCAATGGGATCGCGCTGTCTCCGGGGCACAAGCTGCCGGCGCTGTTCGCCGGCTACTCGGCTCCTTTTCCTGGAACGAACTACGTCACGGTATGGCGCATAAATCAGAACACCTGCGCTCTAACGTTCCAACAACAGGCGGTCGCTAGCCCGCTAAACGGGGGCGCGATTGATGGGATGGCCGAATCGCAGGACGACACCACCCTGGTCGCGGCATACGCGGACGGCTCGATTGAGTCCTTTCCAACCGTGCCGGGCTTTACGATCTCGCCGGGTTGCCCGGTCAATTCGACTGGCTTTGTCTCTCAAGGGAGCTGGCCATCTGGCGTGGATGTGACCGCTGACAGCAAGTATGCGATTTTCGGCGACCAACCCGCGGGAGGCTCCGGTCCCAATATCACGGAGGTGGAAATGGTCAAGTTGCCGATCGCTTGCAGTTCGACCACGACCGACTGGGGCGGGCCTCTCCACTCCAACGTTGGTCCCTTTTACCTGGGCACGGCCATTAACTCGACGAATGTATGGCTCGGTCCGGAAGAGCATAACTTGTTCGTCAGCAACAATGGCTCTGAGCAGGTCACGACCATAAAATTCAACGAAAGTTTATATCCGGCGGCGGCGACCATGACTCTGGCTGGCGCGCCTCCAAATCCCCCATGCCTCTCGGTCTTCACCAACCCCACAACCTTGAGGCCGCCGGTCCCCGGCATTCCGTTTTATCCCAACGGGATGCAGACGTCCATCACATTGGCGCCTAATCCATTGCGCGTGTATGTGGGAGAGTTCGACGTGATTCCCGCATCAGACGCGGTTGGTTTGTTGAGGGTGCAGCTCGGCACGGGGTGCACCAACGAGCCGACTGGGTCGCCGTATTTTGACTTCGGCAATGTCCTGGGGTCTCAGCTGAGTGCGTGGCCCCCGCGCCCGTTCTGACACGCGATCAGGGCTCAACCTGCGCGCCCCTATCGGAAATGCCGCGGGGCGCGCAGCAACATCGATTTAGTGCGACGCTCGACAGTCGGGCAACCTGGTTGAGCGAGGCATCATAAGTGTTTGAAGCTACCTTGTCTCGATCGTCTTGCCCACTTCCACAAAAGCCTGCATCCAGCCCAGAACGCGAGTCCAGCCGTCCGCGTGGCCTTTGGCGGCTTCGGGGGCGCCGGCAAAACCGGTGTGGCGGATGCGTAGCAGCGTGCCCGTGCCGGCTCGCTTCGGGCCGCTCGGATGCAGGCCATGGACATCGGCTGGCTCTAGCTCCCAGCGCACCAGCGTTTCCAGCTTGCCGCTCCAACTGGCGATCCAGGTGTGCACGAGCAGGCGCGGGGGATCGACTTCGACGTACTCGCCGTCCACTGTAAACGAACTGCCGTCCGCGCTCACACCGACGCTCGACCACTTCCCTCCCGGGCGCACGTCGCCTTTCCATTCCGTGATGCGGTAGATTCCCTGCTGACCCCACCATCGCGGAACCTGAGCGGGATCGGTGATGGCCGCGAAAACGCGGGCGGGCGGGGCCGCGATGAAAACTTCTCCAAGAACCGCATCCTGCTCAGGAGTAACAGCTACAGTGGCCATGGCGATGGATTCCCTTTGTGAATTCGACTGCGTTGGTGAATTCGACTGCTCCAATCAACTCGGCGTCTCTCGATACTTTGCAGCGTTGTTATTTTGAAAGGCGCTCGGAAAATTCCTTCAGTTTTTCCAAAACGCCCGGCCAGCCGCCGCTGTAATCCCGGCGGGCCGCGGGCTCGTGGGCGAGGCCGCTGTGCGTGACCTTTACGTGCGTGCCAGTCGCGGTGGGAGTGAGTTCCCAGCGCACGACAGTCTTTCGCTTATCGTCCGCGTGCCAGTTGCCGATCCACGTGTAGGCCAGCAAAGTTGGCGGATCGAATTCGACAATTTCGCCGTGGCACTCGAACTCGCTCACGCCATTAATCTCGAAGTTGCCTTTCTCGGTGGCGTAGGTGTAAGCGCCGCCTTTGCGCGCATCCATGTTCCAGAACTTCACGGGACAGCTCGGGTCCGTGAACCATTGCATGAGCTGAGAGGAAGTGGACAGCGCCTCAAAGACCCGGCTGGGCGGCGCGGCCACTTCGATCTCAGTGATGAGCGCATCCCGATCGGCGGTAACGGTGGTTTGTGGCTTCATCGCTTCATGCTACCCGGTTCAGGCCGGCGGCCTTCAATAAAATTCTTGAGCACCTGCGGGCAAAATGCCGCTTGGTTTTATAACCGGCGGGAGTAGAGACGGGCATAGCCCAACCCACATCTCGCTCCCACCGACATTTGTACGGAACACCGCGGTAGTGTGCCCGCTAGTCTTTTGCACGCTCCAGAGTGAACAACTCCTTCATTTCTTTTCCATGATCCAGAAAGACCCACTCTTCGGTGTGATGATTCGCGTCGGGCTGAGTGAAGGTCACATGTTGCATATGGCCGTCACCGGGCCCGATGTTGGTGCCGTCGAAAAACTCGAAGCTGATTGATTTCGGGTCGGACGAGACCACTTTCATGCGCGGCTGATTCCCTGCTCCGCAGTAGTGCGTCATGATCAGGCGGTCGCCGTCCAAGTGAAACATGGTGATCATGTTCTCTGGGCCGTGGCCGTGAATTTCGCTCATGAGCGCCGAGCCGCCCGCCGTCATGCGGAACGTGACTTCGATGGGCTGGCCCTGGGAATTCTTGCCCACCCACTTCCCTTCCATCGCCGCCAGTTGGTGGAAGGACTTCTGAGCGTCGCTTTCAGCCAGCGCAAAGGTGGCGGAAAAGACGACGAGAACCGCGCATACCGTGACCAATGTGCGAACGTGCTTCATAGATTTTCTCCTCAGTTTATTTTTGTTCTCCACTACCGAATTCAAACCTGCGCTCGCGGGAGGCGATTCACAGGCCTTTGCTGACTCTGGACCCCACACGAAACTATTTCTTCAAGTCGCTTTCACGCGCATACTCGCTTTCCACAAAGTTCTTAAGGTTCGTAAGATTGATCTCCCAGAAGCGTCGATAGTGCTGGAGCCACGAGTCGACCGCTTTGAGCGGCGCGGGATTGAGCTGGTAAAGACGGTGGCGGCCGCTGCGGTGCTCGACGACCAGGCGGGCCTTGCGAAGCTGACGCAAATGCCTGGAAATGGCCGGGCGGCTCACAGGGAACGACGCGGCGATCTTGCCGGCCGGCTGGGCGCCTCGACAGAGGAGATCGAGGACAGCGCGACGAGTCGGATCGGAGAGGGCCTGGAAGGTGGCTTCCGACGAATATGTAACCGAACGGTTCCGCATTTATTCGTAACTATACGGTTACATATTTTCAATGTCAAGGGTATTTGGAAAAAAGTTCCGCAGGTTGCGATCCGGGTTAAGGGCCGCGATCAGGTCGCATCGAGGGGAAAGTTCGGGTTGCCTCGGCCGAGGCGCTCGCTGAGATGGTTGGCGATGAGTTTGCCGTGAAAACGGCCGTTCTCAATAAAAATCTCGTTCGTGCGCGAGCCTGCGACAATCACGCCCGCCACATAAATTCCCGGCACATTCGACTCCAGCGTTTCGGGGTCGCACACCGGGCGCAGTTGCTCGGGAGAAAGTTCGATGCCGACACTCCGCAGAAAATCGTAGTCGGGATGGTAACCGGTGAGCGCGAAGACGAAATCATTTTTGAGGCGAACGGTGCCGCCCGGCGTTTTGACCACGACGGAGTCAGGGCCAATTTCCTGCACGGTGCTGTTGAAGTGCGCTTCGATCTCTCCCGCCTTGATGCGATTCTCGATGTCCGGCCGCACCCAGTACTTGACGTGAGGATGCATCTGGGCGGCGCGATGCACAAGGGTCACGCGCGCGCCATGCCGCCAAAGATCGAGGGCCGCCTCGGCGGCGGAGTTCTTGCCGCCAATCACCAGGACATCGGTGTCGTAATAAGGATGCGGCTCCTTGTAATAGTGGAAGACCTTTTCCAGCTCTTCGCCGGGAATATTCAACTTGTTGGCGAGATCGTAATAACCCGTGGCGACCACGATCTTCCGGGTGCGGTAGTCACGAATGGCGCTGTGCCGATCGGTTGTGGTGACGCAGAACTTGCCGTCTTCGCCGGTAATTGTCTTTACCCATTCGTATTGACGAATATGTAATTGGAAATGGTCGGCAACGCGGCGGTAATATTCCAGCGCCTCGAGGCGCGTGGGCTTGGCGAGGGCGGTGGTAAAAGGAATGTCGCCAACCTCCAGCAGTTCCGGCGTGGTGAAAAAAACCATATTCGTCGGATAGTGGTAGATGGAATTGACGAGGCATCCCTTATCGATGATCAGGGATTTAAAGCCGGCCTTCTCGGCCTCGATGGCGCAAGCCAGGCCGGTGGGCCCGGCGCCGACGACCACCACGTCAGGAAACGACTCCGGGCGCGCGTGGGCCTGGGAGCGGGTCAGGGTTTCGGGAGTCGGTTCGTGGGTCTCGGAGAGCCGGGGCGCGGGAAGCTGGATTTCGGGAATTCGATTGGCGGGCAAGAGAATAGGAACCTTTGGCGCGCGAAGTGGAAACCGGTTATTTTAACACCGCGCGAACTGCCACGTTTTCGGGGTTGCGCGCAAACGTGCGAATTATTTCTTGATGCACACTGCGACGCCATCGCGGATGGGAAGAATCGTGGTGAATAGGTCCTTCGAGTCCGAGATCAGGCGGTTGAATTCGAGGATGGCTCGGGTTTCGTCGTCTGGATTCGGCTGACGCAGTTTGCCGCTCCAGAGCACATTGTCGGTGATGAACAGGCCGCCGCTCTTGAGCCTGGGCAGGGCGAGGCGAAAGACGCGCGGGTAGTCGACCTTATCGACATCGTTGAAGATGATGTCGTAGGTCTGCTTTTCTTCCGAGAGAAATTCGAGCGCGTCGCCGACGCGAACGTCGATGCGGCCGGCCACTCCGGCGCGCTCGAAATAACGGCGAGCCTTCTCGGCGCGCTTTTTATCGCCGTCGGTATAGACGACCTTTCCGTCCTCGCCGACGGCGCGCGCCCACCAGATTGTGGAGTAGCCGATGGCAGAACCCATCTCGAAAACCGTTTTTGCCTTGGCGATGACGGCGAGTTGGTACAAGATGCGGGCCACGGCCGGGCCAACGATTGCCACATCGTTCTGGGCGGCGTCGCCCTCCATTTCGGTTAAGACCCCGTCGCGCGGAGGGAGCATTTCATAGAGATAGTCTTCCACCTCCGGAACGGTGATTCCGCCCATGCGCCAATCGGGCGCTGTTTTCTTGTCTGCCATGTTCGCCTTTCACAAATCGTCCGCGATCAATTTATAGCGAAATCATCCCGCGGTGACACAATTTTAAAGCGACGCCATCGTCTGGCCGGGTTTCATCTCAAACACCTTCACCTGGGGCGCGAGTTGCTGCAGTTCGCTTGGCCTACCGGTGAGCATGGGAAAGGTGCCAAAGTGCATGGGGATGACAATCTCGGGCTGAAGCAGTTTGCAGGCGTAGGCAGCTTCGCGCGGCGACATCGTAAAGTGGTCGCCGATAGGCAGCATGGCGATCTTCGGCGCATAGAGATCGCGAATAATTGCCATGTCGCTGAAGACATTCGTGTCGCCGGCGTGATACATCTTCACACCGTTGGAGAACTCGAGCACGTAGCCGCAGGCCTCGCCGCCGTAGACGATCTCGTCGCCATCCTGGATTCCGCAGGAGTGTACGGCATGGACCATGGTGATTTTCACGCCGGCCACGGTCTGCGTGCCTCCTTTATTCATGGGAGCAATTTGCTTGACGCCTTTTTTTTGCAGCCAGGTGCAAAGCTCGAAAATGCCGACCGCGGTGGCGTTGTGCTTTGTGCCGATCTCGACGGCATCGGCAATGTGATCGCCGTGGCCATGCGTGCAGACGAGCACGTCGGCCTTCTTTACATTTTTCTCATTCTCCGGGCACATCGGGTTGCCGCCGACCCAGGGATCGACGTAGAACATGCTGCCTTCGGGCGTTTCGATGCGAAACGTGGCATGGCCCAGCCAGGTGAGTTTGATTCCCTTCAGATCCATAGGTTCTCCGGCCTCCGCTCATCGCATCGGCGTGCAAAGCTCGGCGCGCCATTGGCTCGGCAACGTTCACTCGCCGAATCGAACTTCGATGCGAACTAACATTCTAGAGATGTGCGGGAAGGCAGCGCAACGCGAGGACCGTCATGCAATGACGGCCATTTCGCTCCGGGCCAAAGTCGTGTATAACATTGCTCTCGATGACCGACCTCAAAGTATTGCTATCGCGGGAGCAGATTGCCAAACGGGTTGCCGAACTGGGGGAGGAGATTGCGCGCGACTTCCGGGGACAATCCGTGATTTTTGTGGGCGTGTTGAAGGGCGCAGCGATTTTCCTGAGCGACCTTGCGCGGCACGTTCCGCTGGACGCCACATTCGACTTCATCGGCGTCTCCAGTTATGGCAATCGTCCGACGGCAAAGGAAGATCCAGCGGGGCACGCGGCGTGGGATTCGCTGGGCGAAGTGCGGCTGACAAAGGACATGGACCAGTCGCTGGCGGACCGGAACGTGATTCTGGTGGAGGACATTTTAGATACGGGCCTGACGCTCAACTACATTTCGAAGCTGATCGAGGCCCACCAGCCGCGAACCTTGCGCATTGCGGCGTTGCTCGATAAGCCATCGCGGCGGAAGCAGCCGATTCATGCACAATACATCGGGTTCACGATTCCGGATGCGTATGTGGTCGGATACGGTCTCGATTACGCGGAGAAGTACCGTAATCTTCCGGACATTTGCGTGATTGAAAACCCGTAATACAATGCGCAATTTTTGATTTGTAATTTGCAATTGCTCGAGGGAACAGCCTCTTTTGCGCATTCGGGCACAATTACAAATTACCAATCGCAAATTGCAAATCTATCAATTCACTGGCTGATATGATGATGCCTGTGAAAACGACGACTGCCAGCGTCACCCCTGCCAGCCCGACGATCCGTCCATCTGAGGCGGAGCCGCTTCTGCTCGAAGTAGCGGATGTCGTTAACACTACGCTCGACCTTGAGACCACTTTGCGGCGGGTAGCCGAGCTTGTGCGCAAAGTGATCGACTACGAAATCTTCGCCATCCTTCTGCTCAACGAGCCGCGGCAGGAGTTGTACGTACGCTTTCAGGTCGGTTATCCGCCCGATGTTGCCGAGCGCATACGAGTGAAAGTGGGCCAAGGAATTACAGGACGCGCGGCGGAGACGCGACAGGCGCAACTGGTAGCGGACGCGACGCGGGAGGATCTCTACATCGAGGCGGTGCCGAATGTGCATTCGGAACTGGCGATTCCGCTGATCGTGAAGAACCGGCTGATTGGCGTGATCGATATTGAGGCGCGGGAGAAGGGCTACTTCACGGAAGAGCACAAGCGGTTGCTGACGCTGATCGCGTCGCGCATGGCAGTTGGCATCGAGAACGCGCGGCTGCATACACGAATCACGCGACAGGCGCGAACGCTGCTGCTGCTCAACGAGATCGCGCGCGAACTGACCTCGATCCTGAACCTCGACGAACTGCTGAAGCGCGTCGCGGAGCTGTTGAAGCGCCTGATCGACTACCAGATGTTCAGCATACTTCTGCTTGATCCGAGCGGCGAGAAACTGCAGCACCGGTTCTCGCAACGCTTCGAGGAGCGACTGCACTTGAAGCACGACATTCCTATGGGCCGCGGAGTTGTGGGATATGCGGCGCAGGCGAAAGAGGCGGTGCTGGTTCCGGACGTGGCGAAGAGCACGCGTTATATCGCAGTGAATCCGGAGACGCGCTCGGAATTGGCTGTTCCGCTGATCTACCAGGAGAAAGTGATTGGCGTGCTCGATCTGGAGCACACGCGGCGCGGATATTTCACGGAGGATCACAAGCGCGTCCTGACTACGCTGGCAGCGCAACTGGCGATTGCCATCGAGAATGCGCGGCTGTATGAGCATATTGCGCGGCAGGAGTCGCGCCTGGAGCGGGAATTGGCGCTGGCGCGCGAACTGCAATTCCGTCTGCTGCCCGATTCCCTTCCCCAAAGCCGGCATCTGGAAGTGCAGGCAAAGTTTGTGCCGGCGCGCGCGATTGGAGGCGATCTCTACGACTTTGTTCCCTACTCGCTTTCGCGGCTGGGAATTGCGATTGGGGATGTGAGCGGGAAAGGCGCGCCGGCGGCGATTTACGCGGCGCTGGTGAGCGGAATCCTGCGTTCGCATGCGCCGATTGAACCGGGTCCCGCGGAAATGCTCTCGGCGATCAATCTGTCGCTGGCGGAGCGGCGCATTGCGGCACAGTTTGTCTCCATTATTTATGCGGTGTGGGACGACGAGCGGCGAACCTTGCTGGTGGCGAATTCCGGCTTGCCGCGACCGCTTTACGTGCATGAAGGGAAGATCCAGACCATCGATGCGACAGGTTTGCCGCTGGGGCTGTTCGACGATGCCGAGTACGACGAGGTTCACTTTAAGGCGAAACCGGGCGATATGTTCGTGTTCTTCAGCGACGGAATTATGGATGCGCGCAATCGTCATGGGCAAGCATTTGGCTCCGAGCGCGTAGAAGAGATTGTTGCCGGTTGCGCGGACAAAACGGCGGATTGCGTGGTGCGCGAGATTTTTGAGGCCGTGAGCGAACACGCTGCTGGAGTCGAGGCCTTCGACGATCAGACCGTGGTCGCGATCAAAGTGAAAAGCGGCGCGGGCAAGCGGAAGTGAGTCGCGACCGCCGCATTGATGTTGTGCGACCGCCGGCGTTTGTTTACCGCCGTGAAGGACGCGGCGCGTTGCGCGCTTTGTTTTGCGAACAGGCCGATCTGGCATGGCTGGCAGCGCGGTTCGGAACGCCGCTTTACGTTTACTCTGCCCAGACGATTCGCGCCCGGCTGCTGGCTTTCGGTAAAGCATTCCGTTCGATTCCACATACTGTTTGCTACTCCGTAAAAGCCAATTCCACGCTCGCGATTCTGCGGCTCATTGCGCGCGATGGAGCGGGCTTCGATGTTGTTTCCGGCGGCGAACTGGAGCGCGTGCTGCGAGCGGCGCCGCAAAGCGCGGCTCGCGTCGTGTTTTCGGGCGTCGGAAAAACGGTTCCGGAGATTGAGCTTGCGCTCCAGTCGGGAATACTGCTTTTTAACGTCGAGAGCGCTTCGGAGTTGACCGCGCTGGGCGCTGCCGCGGCTCGGCTCAACAAAAAAGCGGCGATTGCGCTGCGCGTCAATCCGGACGTTTCGGCGAAGACGCACCCCTATATTTCTACCGGCCTGCGCGAGCACAAGTTCGGCGTGCCGATTGCGGAGGCGCGCAAACTTTACGCCGAAGCCACCCGACATGCGCATCTGCGCGTGGCGGGAGTCAGCGTACACATCGGCTCACAGATTACCGACCTTACATCTTTTACCGACGCGCTGCGGCGTGTTGCCGAACTGGTGCGCGAGCTGCGCAGCTCGGGACAAGACATCCGATACGTCGACGCGGGCGGAGGACTCGGAATTCCTTACCGCGAAGACGCCGAGCCGTTCACGAAACAACTGGCCGCTTATGCGAAGGCCGTGATGGAGCCGCTGCGCGGCCTCGATATTCATCTTTTGCTTGAACCGGGGCGCTCGATCGTGGGACCAGCCGGCGTTCTGGTGACGCGCGTGATTTACCGAAAGACGAATCACGAGAAACGCTTCCTGATCGTCGACGCGGCGATGAACGATCTTCTGCGGCCGTCGCTGTATGGCGCGTATCACGAGATCGTGCCGGTGCAGCTTGGTTTGCCGTCCTCGATTTCCTCTTCTTCTTTCTCTCCCTCTTCGTCTTCTACCGATGCTCGGTCGCGCGAGACGGAGAAGGTCGATGTGGTCGGGCCGATTTGCGAGACGGGAGATTTTTTTGCCCGTGATCGCGAACTCCCCATCGTGCGAGAAGGCGATCTGCTCGCAATTCTCGATGCCGGAGCTTACGGGGCGTCGCTGAGTTCCAACTACAACACGCGCGGGCGAGCGAGCGAAGTGCTGGTTGACGGGACGAACGCGCGATTGATAAGAAAGCGCGAGACGCCCGAGGACCAGATGAAGTTGGAAGTCAGAAGTTAGAAGTTGAACCCCATCCGGGGGAAATCTATTTGAGCCAAAGTATTCACAATAAATGCTTTACTTTATGTCATTTGGATCCATGTATTTACGGGTGCCGGTCCCCAACCCTCGCCTCGTGAGAGGCATTTTCGAAGCAAGGAGCAAAGCGAGAGAATAGGCGCCCGCCGTCCTAGTTCTATGTGAGTCCGGTTGGGACTGTTAAGTCAAGATTATTTTGCCGATGGATCCATTGACCCCGCATGGTGGTCTTCGGTCCAAGCTAGGTGGGGCTGCGAGTCGAGCCGCGGTTGGGGTCCTTGCCTGGATCGAGATGACCACGGAAGACGGTAGGATGGGCCGACGGTTTCTTGCGCGACGTCGGGAACTCTGAATTTAGCGAGTTGGGATGGGTGGACGGACTCCGCGCAGTGCGGAGGGAGTGGTTTTTCGCGCTGGCAGTATCGTCGGCACTAGATATCGGCACTTCGTAAGAGTAATACCGCCATCATCCCCTGGCGCCAAGTCCTGGAATCACCGACGAACCTTCCGTAATCCCGCACGGTAGAACCCTCCTTCCCAACAAGCTTGGGACTGAACATTCCCGAAGAAATATCCAATCCCAATTTTTTTCCCGAGCATGACCCCTCGATCGCACACTTCCCGCTACATCCAGTGACGGGCTTTCAGGGCAGATGGGAACGCTAGCCCTCGACAAGCCCGCAAATAGTTCTTTGCAACAAGGAAATTAAATCAGGCTCCGAAAAGGAGCACTTAAAAAGAGAGGGATCATGAAAAACATCAGCGAAATCAGCACCATCAACCACAGCGCTTTCACCACCGCCCCACGGAAGCACACGAGCGGTCTGCTCACTCTGGCCGCGGTTCTGCTGTGTGGCCTCGCCGCCTCGGCCCAGAGCCCGAAGGTTGCCGCGGAGAAGGGTTTCACCATTACACCCGACGCTGAGACTGGGATCGTTCTCAAGACTCTGCCCGACGCGGCTTGTGATCTGCACGGCGTCGGCACCAGCGACACGCGCACGATGCGTTCCTACGCCAACGGCGACGGCTACGTGAAAATCAACGCCACCGCCCGCGAGGGGATGGAAGCTCGCGTCCAACTGGATTGCTCATCCAACGGCAAATCCATCAGCTATCCGCTGCACCTGATTGCCAGCTCATCGCCAACCAGCGAGATGCCAGCTCCGCAGAGCAAGATACCGACGCCGAAGGGCTCGACGGTTCGCCCCGGGCTGAGCGAGGCGCAAGCGCAGTCGTTTACCGATGACGAACTGAGGACCCTCGGCTATCCGGAGCGGCCCAACGTTTTGAGTTCGCCCGACCAGTACGCCAAGTGGCTGGACCGCGTTTCCCGGCCGATGACCATGCTTCCTACGCACTTCGTCAGGCGCTCCGATATTACCGCCGGACCCGGAAGCTACACCGCGTCGAACTGGAGTGGACTGGAAGCGCACAGCTCCAACAAGCGCACCTATAGTGCGGTGAGCGGAGTCTGGGATGTGCCCACCATCGTTGAGGCTTCCTCCGACGGCGCCGAGGACTTTTCCGCCTATTGGATCGGTCTTGACGGCGACGGCACCAGCGATCTGGTGCAGGCCGGAACGGAGCAGAACGCGATCGAAGCATTCGGCATTCTGTTCACCGGCTACTACGCCTGGTCCGAGCTGCTGCCCAATGAACCGACGGAGCAGGAATTGTTTTCCGTGAATGCCGGCGACGAAATCAGCGTCGAGGTCTGGATTAGCACCGGCTCGGGCGCGCCCAACCCGAATGGCGGATACGGCGCCTTCCGCGTCGTCGACGTCACGCAGAACGAGCAAGCCCAGTTCTACGTGCCGCTCGCGGGCACGTACTACAACGGCACCGAGGCGGAGTGGATTATGGAGCGGCCCCAGGTGAACGGCTCGCTTCCCGAACTCGCCGCCTACCTCATCACCAGCATGGTGGATGCAACGGCGCTGCAGGTCAGCGGGACAAAGTGGGTTCCCTGCGGCACCGCAGCCAACCGTAACATCTCGATGTATAACGGTAAGGACCTGTTGTCAGAAGCAATCTGGGGCGGCACCGGCAGCACAGAGGTGACGTTCCTGTGGATCAACTTCCGATAGAGCTGATCCATACCAGCCAAACTGGCGTCGCGCGAAAGGGCGACGCCAGTTTTCCTTTTTGGGGACAATCCAAACTGAACATACGCCGGCGATTATTAGAGGACTCTTAAGTTTTGCCCTTGGGACCGAAGACATCTATCGCGGGCCGTTGGAAAATGTTAGTTTCTTGCATCGGCCAAGAAAACTTTATGCAGACGAATGAATACGATCTGGTGGTCATTGGGAGCGGACCGGCGGGACAGAAGGGGGCAATTTGCGCGGCGAAGATGCGCAAGAAAGTGGCGATCGTCGACCGGCGGCTGACGATGGGAGGAGTTTGCGTTCATACGGGAACGATCCCGAGCAAAGTGATGCGGGAGGCGGTGCTGTACCTGAGCGGGTTGCGGCAACGGTCGTTTTACGGGCGGGGATACGTGGTGAAGGACCGGATCGTAATGTCGGACCTGGTGCTGCGCGCGACGGCGGTGATGACGCGGGAAGTGGACGTGATCAAGGCGCAACTGCGGCGCAATTACGTGACGGCGCTGGAGGGCGACGCACACTTCAGCGATCCGCACACGATCGAGATCGTGAACGAAGGGGGAGTGCAGCGGGTATGCGGAGAGAAAATTCTGATCGCTTGCGGGACGCGGCCTTCGCACATCGAGGGAATCCCGGTGGACGGGAAGCGCATCTTCGATTCCGACCAGGTGCATTGCCTGGAAGAGATTCCGCGCGAGTTGATCGTGGTGGGAGCGGGGATCATTGGGCTGGAATATGCGTCGATGTTTACGGCGCTAGGGGTGAAGGTAACGGTGCTGGACCAGCGGCCGACGCTGCTGGATTTTGTAGATCGGGAGATAGTGGAGAGTTTGTGTTTTCAGTTGCGGCAACTGGGAACGGTGTTTCGTGTTGGGGAGAAAGTGGTATCGGTGGGTTTCGACGACGAGCGGGACAAAGTGTCGGCGACTCTGGAAAGCGGAAAAAAAGTGCGGGGGCAGGCGCTGCTCTACACGATTGGAAGGCAGGCGAACAGCGATCATTTGAGGATCGAGACGGTTGGTCTGACGGCGGACGGACGCGGGAAGCTGGAGGTCAACGAAAATTTTCAGACGGCGGTGCCGCATATTTACGCGGCAGGAGATGTGATTGGATTTCCGGCGCTCGCCGGCACATCGATGGAGCAGGGGCGGCTGGCGGGCTGCCACATGTTCGGCAAGCCGAGCGTGATGCTGCCGAATTTAATTCCCTATGGTATTTACACCATTCCAGAGATTTCGATGGTGGGCGCGACGGAGGAAGAGCTGACGCGCCAGAAGAGGCCGTATGAGAGTGGGCTGGCGCGCTACTCGGAACTGGCGAAGGGGCAGATGCTGGGCGACGATCAGGGATTGCTGAAGATCCTGTTCGACCCGGATACGCTGAAGCTGCTGGGCGTGCATATTATTGGGGATCGAGCGGCGGAGATCGTACACATCGGGCAAGCGGTGCTGGCGATGGGAGCGACGATCGAATATTTTCGCGACACGGTATTCAATTATCCGACGCTGGCGGAAGCGTACAAGGTAGCGGCGTTGGACGGGCTGAACAAACTGTGAGCGGAGTTTGAGTTTTGTCCTCGCGTTGTGGGGATATGACAGTTGTGAGATATGAAAGATGAGCCGCCCAGGTTCGGGCGGCTCGTCTGTGAGGAGTCGACAACGGCTGTAGGTCGTTTGACGAAGCGATTGCACGACGGCTATTGCACGACCTGGTTCAGGACGGGCGACTGGCTTTTGTCGTTGGCGGCATCCCCAAGGTACTGGGCCGTGATGGGGTGCGTGCCGACGGCGAGAGTGGAGGTGGTGAGCGTAGCGACGCCTCCGCTCAACGCGACCTTTCGTAGCGTTTTGGTTCCATCCAAGAATTGCACGGTGCCAGTCGGCGCCGGTCCGGACGATGTCACCGTCGCCGTGAAGGTTACAGCCTGGCCATGATGCGATGGATTGAGGCTGGAGGTCAAGGCGGCGGTGGTTGCGTACTTGTTGACGACCTGCGTGACGGTGGCAGAGCTCGGCTTGAAGATGGCATTGCCGGGGTAGGTGGCTTTGATGGCGTGCGACTTGGCAGAAAGAGTGGAGGTGGTGTACTCTGCCCTGCCGCTGACCAGGGCCGCCGAACCCAATACCGAAGCTCCGTCGTAGAACCAGACCAGTTCGCCATCTGGAATGGCGCCATACTTCGCGTTCGCCGGTTTGACGTTCGCTGTGAAGGTGACGGGCTGGCCCACGCGCGAGGGCGAACCAGAGGTAGTGACGGCGGTCTTGGATCCCACCGGAAAATAGCCCACGTACTCTGTGAGCGTGGGCGAAATGCTGCTGGCGTTGTAAAGATCACCCGAGTACTTAGCTGTGATGAAATGAGCGCGGGGAGGCTCGTTCCATTTGTAGGTCATGGTATAAGCGGCCTGATCGTTGACCAACTTCACCTCGGCCAAAGTAGAACTGCCATCCATGAATGTAATGGTTCCAGCCAACTCGCCGCCTGTCACGCCGGAAACAGCAGCCGAGTAGGTGACGGGTTGCCGGGGAGCGATGGGATTCACGTCGGAGACCAACGTGGTGGTGGAAGGAGTGTGGGGTCCGGTATTGTTGAGGAGCACAGCCAATCCGCCACCGTAGACGGGATGGGCCGTGACGACAATGTCGGGCCGGCCGTCGCCGTTTAAGTCTCCCGCGATAATGGAGGTGGCAGTTTCGAGCGGATACAACTCGTTTAAAGCGGTGGGAGTAAAAGTGCCGTCGCCATGGCCAACAAGGACCGTGATGGGGTCTTGAAACACATAGTAAGGCACGACGAGAAGGTCAGGTGCGCCGTCGGCATCGATGTCCTGGGCGGCAACGGCTCTGGTTCTGCCGGTGCCAGGATTGAGGGAGATGGCGGGTTGGAAGGTGCCATCGCCATTGCCCAAGAGCAAGCCGAGTACGCCGCCGCTTCCGCCGGGGTTATCGCCACCGGCGAGCACGAGGTCGGGCTTGCCATCACGATTGACATCGGAGATGGCGATTGACCAACCTGCGTTGCCGACCGAGTTGTAGGTGACCGACGGATTGAAGGTGCCGTCGCCGCGGCCGAGCAGCACGTCTACCGCGCCCGTTCCGCGATCGAGACAGTTGCCGTTGACACAAACGGAGGCGGCCACATCGGGCTTGCCGTCGCCGTTCAGATCCGCGACGGCGACCGCGATCGAACCACCACTGCTCGCGACGCGATAGCTGACGGTGGGCTGAAAAGTTCCGTCGCCGTTCCCGAGGGTGACGCTAATGGCACCGGTCGAGCAATCGTCCTGGCTGTAGCAAACGCTGCCTGCCACGACATCGAGGAAGCCATCTCCGTTAACGTCGGCGAGAACAAGAGATACGGGGAAGGCGCCGGAGTTCAGGCCAACGCCGACGAGAGGTTGGAACGTGCCGTCTCCGTTGCCAAAGAGCACGCTAAACCTGTAGATCGACGGTTGGCTGCCAATGACAATATCGGGCTTGTGGTCACCGTTGATGTCAGCGACCGCGATGGTTTGCGGGCTGGCGGAGTAATCTTCCTGGTTCCATGCGTCGTAGATGACGGCAGGCTGAAAGGTTCCATCGCCGTTGGCCAGCAACACGCCCACCGTTCCGTGATCGAGGTTAGGGGGGCCATTGGCGATGATCAGGTCGGGCTTGCCGTCGCCGTTGACGTCGGCGATGACCACCGCATTCGGGTTCGCACCACCGGTATCGTAGATTACGCCCGGCAGAAACAGTGGGTCCTGCTGAGCTTGTGCGGTTGCAAGGGATAGAACAGTCACGCTCAAAATTACGATGAGCGCCAGAGCGTAGAAGCTGCGAAGAAAGCCAATCATAGAACGGTCTCCTTTAGGGATGAAATCGGGCCCCGTCGAACAATGAGCGGCGGGCGTGGGCCTCCGGACTCCCGCCGAAATGACTTCAGTTAGCAACGCCTTGCGAAGCTCGCGCGAAACGATGAAGCGGTCGCGCTTTGATGCTTCGGAACCGACCGTTCAAGGTCGGCGTGAATGGAAGAAGGTCGCGGGGCTCTTCTCCAGTACGAGCCCTGCTACTGGGGGGAAGAAATGCACCGCAGTCTTCTGCATGATTTTCTATTTGTTTTTGGGTTCGAATGTGTTGTTCCAGCGAGTCGGGCCGTTCGCCTCAAGAAATTGAGCTGGGAAAGGCGGAACGGTCTTTCAGCTGGCCAAGACGATTTCAGGGGTTAACAAAGGAGAGTGCAGAGGAGCGCCAGGGAGGCTCGCGCGTCGGGGGACCGATGGGGAACCGTCTCGTCGCGCCGGCTTACAGGGGGAGATGAGGACGGAACATCAGGATGGAGGAGGAAAGGACTCAGGGGCGCTGGAGATGCCTGGGCAACCGTTGGCCGCAGCGCGACGGAGAATTGCGGAATCGTCTCGAAGGGCAGAACCTCGCATTCGTCGTACACGACCTCGAGGACGTCCTCTGCCGCCAGACCCAGAGACATTCCTAAACCGAAGAGCATCAGGAAGACGACAGCAAAGCGCGACTTTCCTGCTTTGCTCATGACAGGTCAGTTAACACCCGGAGAAGAGGGATGTCTGTGAAGAGAGTCACATGCCGATGTGCGGCGCTTGCAGGGGACGGGCACGGAGCGGGAGAAGTCCAACGGCCGAAGGATCGGCTAGTCTGGTTAATGGCGGGTTGGTTGTTAGTAGTTGGTTGGTGGTGGTCGGTTATAGGCCGAGGGCCTGGACTTGCTCTTCGGTTTCGTAGCCGAGCCAGTGGGCGACCTCGTGCCAGACCACGCGCTTGACTTCGGCGCGCAAATTTCCCTTGGAGCAGCGCAGCATGGGACCGCGAAAAACAAAAATCATGTCGGGGGCGAGCGGAATTTGGTTGAGTGAGCGTTTGGTGCGGATGATGCCGCTGTAGCAGCCGAGCATTTCAGTTCCGGGAGGCCAGTTTTTTTTCTTCAAGATTTCGGCGGGCGGTTCTTCGGCAACTTCAATCCCGGGAAAGTCGGGCTGGTCGCGGACTTTCTGCGGGAGCGTGGAGTAGGCCCACTCAACGATTTCGTCAAAGGTCTCGGGATTGGGGGCGCGGGACACGAGAGAGGTTAGAGGTCCGATTGCAGAGGTCAGAGATCAAACTGGCGAGGTGAAAAGCGAAAGCTCCAAGCTCTCAACCCCAAGCGCTCAGCAAAATCAGTTTACATCGGACTTGGAGTTTCGAGCTTGGAGCTGAAAGAGTCCTGGATTACGGGACTGGCGTGCCGCTGGTTTGGCAGGTGGCGGGGTTGCCGTCGGCGGAGGAATGGACGGCGCCGGATTGGTCGGCGCAAAAGGCGCGGCGGCCGAAGGCTTCTCCAATGGGAGTGGCGGTGAGGTGGAATGCTTTTGCGGGCGCGCCCGCGCACTGCGAGAGCGAGAAGGCATACCCGTGTTGCTTGCCGCCGGCGAGGCCACTACTAATAAGCATGGCCTGATGTTCGCTCGATTCGGCGGCACCGAAGCCGTCGAGATCGGAGAGCGCGCAGGTGAAACCGACGTTGGGATAAGTGGCGGCGTAAGTGGTTTCGGCGGCGAGAATTTTGCGGAGGTCGGCGAGGGCGGTCGTGTCCGGGGCAAAGGTGCGCGCGGACTGAACCGGCGACTCGGATGGCATGCCGGGCATTTGATTTTGGGTCTGCCATTGCATCTGGACCGCGGGCTGGGTGGGCGTTTTCTGGGGCTGCCATTGGATATGCGATTGCGATTGCGCGCCTTGCATGGCGATTTGCGGCGGGGCGGTGGCGCGCTTCATGCCGTCGGAGATGGATTTGAGAAGGTCGGGATCGGCGAGCGAGAGCTTGACGGAGATGCCGATCTCATTGAGCGTCCAGACGCCGGATTCCAACTTCATGGTCACGAGAAACACCGGCATGAAGGGAGTGCGTTGCGGCTGGCCGTCTTTGTAGGTGTGGATGGAGAGTTGGATTTGGTCGAGGTCGCCGACGAGGGAGTCGCTGTCGACGACGAACTCGGATTTCTGGCCGGTTTTGGCATCGGTGGTGGTGAGCAGCACGGGGCCGGTCTCGAAGGTCTGCAAGGTCGAACCTTGTGTGTGGAACTGGCTGGCGAGCAGCGAATATTGCTGAAGCCCGGCGAGCGCGCCGGATTTTTCGAGGGTAGCGCGCGTGATGGCGGGCAGGTGCTTGAGAAAGGTTCCAGACTGTTTGCCGAAGAACATTTCGTACAAGGCCTGGCGTGCGGTTTGCGTGGAGTGAGCGGCTGTCGTTTGGGCCGAGAGTGCGGCGGCGGACAAGATGAGAGAGAAGAAGATGGCGGCGGCTTTTCGCATGAGATCGCTCCCGGTAGAGATTCCTGATGTTGGCATGGAGGCGGGAGCGGCTCCAGTTACGGAGGTAAGAGGGCGCATAGGTCGTAGGCTGATGCGGAGGGAGCCCCACTCATCGCAAAGTGCGCGATGAATGGGGCATTTGGCGTCCTACGGGGTCAGGTCGAACACAACGCCGCTATCGTTCGATCCACCCCCGCCGGTCGTGCCATAGAGATTGCCTGCGCCGTCCAGAATCAGGCTGCCGTCCGGATTGGCTCCGTCCGTGCCGTCGAAAAACCAGAGAACCTTCTCTTTATAGCTGCCCCTGCCCCCGGCAGGCTTGGCTGCCGTGCGAGGGTAGGGATTTGCGCGGCAGTCGAAAGTTCCGGCGATTGTCCTCCCGTTCTGACCGGGGTCAAGATGAAAGTTCTTGCTTATGGCTTGGCTTAGCAGGGAGATTGCGCTTGGCCCCAGGGTCTCGTCCGATGAGAAAGGAAGAATGACGCGATTTCGACGCCGGGGACGGGCGGACGCGGTAGGTTCACATTGCGCAGAAACCCACTCATCGCACCGAGCGCGATGAGTGGAGGGCGGCGGCTAATTGTGTCTACTTCACCACCGAGGCACAAAAAAATCGGGAAAGCTGAATCAGTGCGGCACCGAGGTGAATGAGTACGACAGCCCAGCTACCGGTCGCCCCACTTGAGCTTGGTGGAGAGGACCTCGAAGAAAGTTTTTTGGAAGCGGACGAGTTTGGCGGGATATTCGGATTTGACGCAACGCACGCGATCGCCATCCTGAAGCGGCATTCCGACCTGGCCGTCGAGGCTGAGGTAGGCCTCTTCCTGTCCAGTCATCACCTGGATTTCAATCAGCACCGTGTCGCGCACGACCACGGGGCGATGCGTCAATCCGTGGGGCGAGACCGGAGTGACGACGAAGGCCTGAACGTCGGGCTTGAGGATGGGGCCGCCCGCGCCCAGCGAATAGGCGGTCGAACCGGTGGGCGAGGCAATGATCAAGCCATCGGCCTTGTAGCTGGAAACAAACTCTCCGTCGACATAAAGCTCAAAATGGTTGAGGCGGGAGATGGCGCTTTTGCTGACGACGAGATCGTTCAGCGCGCAATGGGTGGCGAGGGTTTCGCGGTTGCGGATGAGCGAGCAGGAGAGCATGGAGCGGCTGTCGATGACGAAGGCGCCGCGCGCGATGGATTCGAGCGCGGTATAGAGGCCGGTGAGCGGCACTTCGGTCAAGAATCCGAGCGTGCCCAGATTGACGCCGAGAATCAGCGTGCCGCAACTGGAAACGGCGCGGGCGGCGGAAAGCAGCGTGCCGTCTCCGCCGAGCACAAGCGCGAGACTGGGCGCGAAATGGGCGAGTTCGCTGCGGGGAACGATTTTGGGGGCGGAATAATAATTCGCGCTCTCCTCGTCCATGACGACTTCATAGCTGCGGGCGCGCAACCAACTTTCAAGAGCGGGGAGAACCTGGACCAACTCGGGCCGGTCGGGCTTGGAGAGGATGGCGACCGATTTCATTTTTGGCTGGCCGGAGTTGGCGGAGTCGGGCATGGGCGAGATTGAACTTTTGATTGTACAGAAGTGCGAGGGTGCAGGGAGGACGGAGGTTTGAGGTCAGCGGGCAGAGTTGAAAATACCGCGGAGGAGGAATTCGCGGTTCCCTTCTCCGCCGAGGATAGGCGAGTCGATGGATTCGAGATTCTGGGCGCCTAGTTCGGCGAGGGCCGACTGCACCTTTATTACGGCGGAGTGCTGGGCGGCCTCGTCGCGAACGATGCCGCCTTTGCCGACCAGTTCCCTGCCGACCTCGAATTGTGGCTTGACGAGGACGACAATGCGGCGGTCAGTGGAAGTCGAAGATGAGCGCCATCCCGCGGCCTCGATGACGGCGGGCAGCACTTGCGTCGCGGAAATGAAGGAGACGTCCATGGCGATGAAGGCGATGTCACCGTCATTTGTGTGCTCAACAAGATCGGCACGCGTCAGATAGCGGGCGTTGGTTTTTTCCATCAGCACGATGCGCGGATCCTTGCGCAGGGCGAAATCCATCTGACCGTAGCCGGTATCGATGGCAATCACGCGTGCGGCGCCGTGCTGAAGCATGCAGTCGCTGAAGCCGCCGGTGGACGCGCCGACGTCGAGGCAGAGCTTTTCGTGCAAGTCGATCCGCCAGTGAGCGAGAGCCTTTTCAAGTTTAAGGCCGCCGCGGCTGACGTAGCGGAGATCGTCGCCGAGCAGACGGAGCGCGGCGGCCGGGTCGATCAAAGCGCCGGCTTTGTCGATCTTCTGCTCGTTGACGAGGACCTTGCCGGCAAGGATGAGGGCCTGGGCGCGCTCGCGCGACGGTGTGAGGCCTTTCTCCAGAAGCAATTTGTCGAGACGCGTTTTCAAAGTGGCCTCATGGGCTGTTGCGCAATGGCCGGGGCACAGCCAACTCCCAACCCGAGCGATGAACCCGAGTTTGGCGCTCGTTCTACTTATGCCTAGCCCTTACTACAGTGCAGACTGCAGAAAATGATTGGTTAACAGAAGGTTACAAAGATAATTTCCCACTTTTACACAAACTTTTCCTCAATACTGTTGAAAACCTTCAGCACGATCGCCAGCCGGGAGGCAATTCCCACCAGATCGACGTTCACCATGTCACAAAAAAGCCGCCCCGATCCGGGCGGCTAGATTCTAGCTGGGAAACGATTTTAGCTGGAAAACGCAAGAGCGGAATTATCCGGCGACCTCTTCCAGCACTTTCTGATCGATATCGAAGTTGGCGTGGACGTTTTGCACGTCTTCGTTGTCTTCCAGCGCTTCGAGCAAGCGGATCATCTGCGCTGCCTGCTGCCCTTCCAGCTTGATATAAGTATCGGGCACCATCGCGATGCTCGACGACGCGGGAGTGATGCCCGCCTTTTTTACAGCCTCCAGCACGGTTTCGTAAGCGGAGGTGTCGGTGAGAATTTCCCAATTCTCGCCATCGTCCTTCAAATCCTCGCCGCCGGCTTCAAGGATAATATTCATCAAATCGTCTTCTTTGGCGGCGGACTTCGGAATAATGATGTCGCCCTTCTTGTGGAACATGTAGGCGACGGCGCCGGCAGCGGCCATGTTGCCGTTGTTCTTGCCAAAGACGTGGCGAATCTCGCTGACGGTGCGGTTGCGATTGTCGGTGGAAATTTCGGCGAGCAGAGCGACGCCCCCGGGGCCGTAGCCTTCGAGCACGAACTCTTCGTAGGTGAGGCCGGGGAGTTCGCCGGTGCCGCGCTGGATGGCGCGCTTGATGTTGTCGGCGGGCATGTTCTCGGACTTCGCTGCCAGGATGGCGGTGCGGAGGCGCGGGTTCATGTCGGGGTCGCCGCCGCTCTTGGCGGCCATGGCGATTTCCTTGATGAGGCGGGTAAAAATCTTGCCGCGCTTAGCGTCGAGCGCGCCCTTCTTATGTTTAATTGTTGCCCATTTTGAATGGCCGGACATGGGAATACCTCGGATCGAAAGAACTTAAATTGCGCTGTGCGCGGATTCGCCTACGGAGGAAATCATCGGATAAACGACAGCCTCGACTGCAAAGCCCCGGCGAACGTCGATTATAGCATGGGGCGCAGGAGGGTAGTATTTTTCGAATCGGCTCGGTAGAGCTCGCCCCAAGAGGTCTTGGAGGGAGCGGTTTTGGCCGCGCCGCGCCGCCCAAAGGTCGAGTTGAAGATGCGGGGTCCGACGGCGTTTCTTTTAGACATTATCGGTCCTTGCGCTTTATTTTGCTCCTTACTATTATGTAAGGAGAATCGAGCGGCGATGGCGATCGCTACCCTGACTTCGAAAGGCCAAATCACGATACCTGCCCGGGTGCGCAATGTGCTGGGGCTGGAAGCGGGAGATCGCGTGGAATTCGTCGAGCAGGGGAACGGTCAATTCGCGATCGTCGCCGCCACCCGCTCGGTACGGGAACTGAAAGGGATGTTCCAGGGCAGGCGAAACAAGCCGGTATCGATTGAAGAGATGAACGCCGCCATTGCGAGGCGTGCATCAGGGTCCCGATGATGGTCTTCGGATCGAACTGAGATGATCGGCCTCGACACGAATATTGTCGTCCGCTATCTCACCCACGACGATGCTGCCCAAGCGGCCGCGGCCGTGAGAGTCATGGACTCACTTTCCCAGAATTCGCCCGGATTCCTTTCCCTCATTGTCATCGCGGAACTGGTTTGGGTGTTGGAGGTTTCTTACCGCTTCAAAAAGAGCGAAATTGAGCATGTGCTAGAGACATTACTGCGAAGTAAGGAACTGGTGATTGAGCAAGCGGAAGTCGTCGCGCAGGCATTGCGAAAGTTCAGCGACAGTCGCGCCGATTTTGTCGACTGCCTGATTGAGCGCTGCGGCCATGCGGCGGGATGTCAACACACCGTAACCTTCGACCAGAATGCGGCGAGCGCTGCCGGGATGAAGCTGCTCCGCTAATCGCGTGTCCTTGCTGTAGGCTAATTAGTTCCGCAAGCTCCTCAGTTCCGACATGGCCACAAGAACCCTCGACCGCCAACTCTCCGAACTCGAAGCCGCCCGCTACCGCTTTGGCCGCGGCGACGACATCCACGTCCACGTCCTCAAACTCCTGACCGCGCTCGATGCCGCCCGCTTCACCGACTCCGCTTCGCTGATTCGATTCCATGAGGCGCTGATGTTTGTGCGGGCGTTTCCACAGAGTGCGGCTGTGCTCCGTGCGGCGGAGCGCATTCTCAATAACTTTCATACGAAGGTGGAAGCGCTGGTCGAGGCGGGCGCTGACATGGACGCATTCGACACGTTCGAGGTCGGCGGCATTGCCGGCACAACGATGGAGGACACGTTGAGCTTCGATGTGGCGCGGTGGCTGGTGCGTCGCATGCCGGGCGCGGTCGAGATTGCGTGGGAGAACTACGAGCCGGGGCGCGAGTTGGGGACCACCGGCCCTCGCTTGATGCCGCTGCTTGAGGATGATGCGTTTGTCGAGGCGGACACACCTTGGCGACAGTGGCTGGAGGCCGCCGCCGGCGCGGATGGGAAACACTCGCGGGATCGGGCTGCCACTGCGGATTGGCTGATTGGGCGGTTCGAGCGCCTGGCGTTGCCGGAGCGGGAGAAGGCTGAGCTCTATGAATCGCTGCGCATCCCGCTGCGATGGAAGCTGGGGAACGCGCGGCTGTCGCGGACTCGGAACTGGAGTGCGGCAAGGAAGGTCTTCTATCACGAAGGTCCGCTGATGAGCCGGAGTGAGGTGTCGCTCGGGGAGGAACTGGCGAAGCGGCCGCCGACGTTTGAGCGGCTCTCGCTGCGCGAGGGAGAACGGATCGCCGACTTCATTCGCGAGGTGATGCTGGTGCGGTATCGCGAACTGTATGGCACTACGCTGGCGGATCCGCGGTCGGTGGTGCGCGCAGATGTGGGACGCGGAGTTGCGATCTACCTGTGGAACCTGCCCCGAGAGCGGCGTTTGCCGTTGCGCGCGTATGTGGCGGGCTTCACGCTGAAGAACGGGGTGCCGATCAACTACATCGAGGCCATTGGGATCTGCGAGTGGATGGAGGTTGGGTTCAACACCTTTTATACGTTTCGCGGCGGCGAGGCAGGATGGATTTACGCCCAAGTGCTCCGCTGCTTGTGCTCGTGGATGGGGACGACGGTGGTGTCGGTGTATCCGTATCAACTCGGACATGACAATGAGGAGGCGATCGAGTCGGGGGCGTTCTGGTTTTATCGCAAGCTGGGATTTCGTCCGGGTCGAGCGGATTTGCTGAAGCTGGTGGAGAGTGAGGAGAAGAAGATTGCGGCGGATCGGAGGTATCGGACTTCGGCGCGGACTTTGCGGAGGCTGGCTGCGGGGCATGTGTTCTACGAATTGCCGGGAGCTGAGGTGGGCGCGTGGGATAAGTTCTCGACGCGAAATATTGGGTTGCACGTGAATCGGCGAATGGCGCGCGAGTTCGGAGGCGATGCGGAGACAATGCGCGCGCACGTGCGGCGGGAGCTGGAGCGAGGCTTGGGAGCGAGGATTGAGGGCGGGGGCAACAGCGGTCGTTCGTGGTCGGAGATGGAGAGAAAGGCGTTTGATAACTTCGCCCTCGCGCTCGGAGCGAGGGACGTTCAAGGCTGGCCGGAGGAGGATAAGTCAAGGTTGGTGCGAATCATTCGGGCGAAAGCTGGGGCGGATGAGATGCTTTACCTGCACCTTACGCAGCGGCATGCGCAGCTGCGGGAGGCAGTGCTGCAAGCGGGGAGGGGACGGTGAGATTTTCGAATGTTCTACGTGGAACATTCCTCTGGTTACTTGCAATCTACTTTGTTGTCCTGCGCGGCAGCGATCTGCCACTTACCGTCGCGCTTGAACCAGGTATCGGTCCAGACCTGGCACTGCTTGGTGTCGGGATGGGTCTTGTCTTTGCCGACGGCGTGCTCGCTGCCGTAAATGATGGCCACGTTTTCGCCGAAGAAGCGCACCCTGGCATCGTCGAGGGCGCAGCCGTGCGCCGAGCGGGGGCCTTTTTCATCGCGTAGCTCATCCTCTTTGTTGTAGCGCTCGCCGCGAGTGCTGGTGCCCTGGAAATCGTCGGCTAACAACTCAGAGACAACTCCATTATTCGTGCAAACGCCTTCGGCCCATTTGCGCTCCATGTCGATCATGAACTTGGCGGTCTTGTCGTCAGGAGTGGCCCAGTGGCTTGGCTGCGCATAGGCGGCGGTCATAAGAACTAAGACGGACATCAGATGCAGAATTCGGTGAGGCATCGTCCCTCCGGTATTTACATCACTATACAGCTAGTTAAGGCGAGTAGCTGGGTAGTCGACGCTTGTGCCTCTTGCGAGGATGGTTGTTTCGACCGTCAGGGCCTTGCTTGAAAGCTCTTGGCGTTGGCGTCCCTACCGGAGTGTCGAGGTGCGGGGAGGGATCGAAGTCGCCCACTCAATCGCACGAGGGCTGGCGGCTTTTGTGGGGTGGTTTGGCGGGCGCGGCGGATGGACAGTGGAGGGGATTGAGTCGCGGAAGCGGATGGAGCCCTGTTGGGATAGGAGGTCAAAATCCCCGCCCTGCCGGGAATGCCTGGTCGGGGGACCACCGTCACGACAGACGGAATCAGGGATTTACTATCTGATTCACCGTTCCTGAGCTTGTCTTGTGGGAAGTGTCTCCGGGATAAATAGCTTTGATGGTGAACTTACCTGCCTTGGAGAAGGACGTGGTCGCGCTCGCGGTGCCATTGGCCAATGTGCCTGTGCCAATCTCGATCTTGCCGTTGTAGAAGGCAACGGTCTCGCCATCGGGAACGGGTAAGTTTGAGCTGACGACAGCCGTAAAGGTCACTGGCTGGCCAATCTTGGAGGGCGACCCGGAAGTTGTAACGGTGGTGCTGGTCGCGGCGGGCAACGGCTTCACTGCCTGTTTAACAACAGGAGAAGAGCTCCCGAGATTGTTGGCATCGCCGTAATAGACGGCGTAAATCTTGTGCGTGCCCGATGCGGAGAAGGTTGTGGTGTAAACCGCCTGTCCATTGGCTAGGGTGATGGTGGCTAGGATTTTCTTGCCCTGGGCGAATACGACTGTACCCGTGACCGGGCCACCGAACTGTCCGGCGACGGTTGCGGTAAAGGAGACGCTTTGGTTGGGGTAAGAAGGATTGACACTAGACACGAGTGAGGTTGTGGTGGCCGCGAGGTCAGACGTTTCTATCAGTTGGGCGGAATTACTGGGTGGGGTATTACTATCGCCTCCGTATCTGGCCGTAATCATGTGGTAGCCGTAGGCGGGAGTAACTCCACCTAGAGTGGCGACGTTGTTGACGAGGCTGGCGGAGCCGATTTCGATCCAGCCATCGTAGAAGGTGATAGTGCCGGTGGCTTGGCCACCTGAGGGCGGAGTAACCGTGGCCGAGAAAGTTACGGGCGGCTGGCCGAACGCCCAGGGGTTGAGATTGGATGCCACCGTGGTGGTGCTGGTCTTCGTTCCGGGGAGTACGTCTAGGAGGACGCCGACCGCGCTATTGCTGCTGTCGCAGACCTGGTTCAGTTCGAGGACGTTGCAGGCGTTGGCGACGGCGATGTCGGGCTTGCCGTCGGCATTGAAGTCGGCGACGGCGAGGCCGAAGGCGTCGAAACCGCCCGAACTGAAGGTGACGGGCGACTGAAAGTTACCGTTGCCTTTGCCGAGTAAGACGGCCACGTTGCCGCCGTCGGGGCAGAGGGAATCGCTGGGGCACTGGTTATTGACGACGATGTCGAGTTTGCCATCCCCGTCGATATCCTGGACCGCGAGGGATTGAGCATTCACGCCACCGGAACTGTAGGCGACGGGAGGCTGAAAAGTTCCATTGCCACTGGCTAAGAGGACTCCGACGGAGCCGGAAGTGAAACCACAATTGTAGAGGTGACAGCCGTTGGTGACGAGTAAGTCGAGCTTGCCATCCTGGTTGACGTCGGCGAGGGCGATAGAACCGGCGAAGTAACCGCCGGAGTCATAGGTGACAGCGGGCTGGAAAGTGCCGTCGCCATTGCCGAGGAGGATGGCGACGGTGCCATCGACAACGCCGCAGCCGCCGCTGCCGGTGCCACATTCGTTGGAGACCAGGATATCGACTTTACCGTCACCGTTGAGGTCGGCGGCAGCGACAAAAACCGGGGAGTCGCCGGCGGAGTCGTAGGTGAGCGCGGTTTGGAAGGTGCCGTCGCCGTTGCCGAGAAGCACGGCCACGCTGGGGCCTTGCATGTTGGTGGCGACCACGTCCAGGTTGCCGTCGCGATTAAAATCGGCGACCGCGAGGGAAATGGCGCCGAAGCCAACCGATGAGTAAGAAGCCGCGGGCTGAAAGGTGCCGTCGCCGTTGCCGAGGAGCACGCCAATGGCTCCTACGCTGCACGACCCTTGCGTAGTTGCACATAGGTTGGAGACGAGAAGGTCGAGTTTGCCGTCGTGGTTGAGGTCAGCGACGACCACGGCGGTGGCGAGAACGCCGCCGGAGGAGTAAGTGACGGGCGACTGGAAAGTGCCGTCGCCATTGCCGAGCAGCACACTTACCGAGCCGTTGGGCCGGCAACCGCTGCTGATGTTAAGACAGCCGTTGGCGACGAGTAAGTCGGGCTTGCCGTCGCGATTTACATCGGCCACAGCCACCGATTGTGCGTAGCCGCCGGAGGGATAGGCGACGACGTTCGCGAAATTGAGGGAGGGGGCTTGGGGAAATTCGGGAGAGGCCGCGCTGGCGATGGCGACAAGAAGGGAGAATAAGGCGGGCAGAAGAAGAAGGCGAGGCATAGTGATTCTCCTTGAGATGGTAGTAGCGAACGGCCAAAGGCGGCCAGCGGGGAAACTGCGCCTGAAAAACCGCCCATGATAGGAAAGCAGGCAGGCGCTGTCAGTGAGGGTGGTCACAGGGAGGGGTGAGCAAGAAAAAGGCTGCCAGTCGCGGGGTCGAGCGCGCCGGGCGTTCGTCTGGCAGCCGTGGATTTGAACGTTGGTAACTTGCCCGGTTTGGAGCGAGCTCTAGACTTAGTTTTATGTGGAATCGGACGAGTTGGCGTATGCGGGTCTTCTTTGCGAGCGAGCGGGCTTCGTTTATCAGGTCTTCCCTTCTCAGCGAGTGCTCTCCTTTAGTTGTTGCGCTGCTGTCGGCGGCTGTTTTCAGCTTAGCCGCGGGGGCGCAGAACATGACGCCCTCGGGGAATCAGGTGCAATCGGGGGAGAATTTGGCGGTGCCGGGGCATGCGGTGGCGGCGGATCATGGAAAGGTCTCAGAGCACAATTTGGAGTGGCTGGAGACGCAGCCGGCGCAGGCGCAGATGGAATATTTGCTGGGGGCGGCGGTAAACCATGACATCGGCGCGACGAATTTGATTGCGGGGATGGTGGAGGGGTGGCGCGGAAAATTGAAGGCGACGCCGCGGTGGGAGACGTTGCAGGACACGGCGCTGTACTCGAATGACCTGCGGGTGCGGGCGGCGGCGATTGAGATTAATCTCGCGGTGAGGAGTATTGCGAAGACCGACGAGAACGCCGATCGGCTGATGGAGACGGCGCATAAGCTTTCGGGGAGCCGGCCTTATTTCGCGTGGGAGTTGGGGATGCTGGCGAATCGCGGGGTGCGGACAGAGAGGATTCATGAGTTGCTGGCGGAGTGGATTCACGATCCGAATCAGCAGACGCGGTTCTGGTCCGTGGAGGGGCTGGCACACATCGGGACAGATGAGACGATTAAGAACTTTCTGGATGTGCTGCGGAACGACCCGTCGCTGGAGGTGCGGGAGCGGGCGGGCTGCAGCCTGGCGAAGTCGGGGATGCTGACGCGGGAGCAGCGGATGAAAGCGGTGCCGGGATTGATTGAGCTGGCGGGGGACGCGTCGCTGGACGGGACGACGCGGAATTGGGTGTACCAGGCGCTGCGGGAGATCACGAACGTGAATCTGGGGAACGATCCGGCGGCGTGGCGGAACTGGTACGCGGCACATGGGGCGGAGAAGATGCGGGAGTTTGGGAAGGAAGGGTGGGCGGTGCTGGGGAATAGCTGAGGGGGTTCGAGGTTAGAGGTTCGCGGTCAGGGGTGAAAGCCCACACATCGCACAGAACGCGATGTGTGCACCCGCCTCGTCACTACACCCGCCTCGTCACCACATAAGAAACACCACATAACCAACGCTGACTTGGTTTCCTGCCGAGGTACAATTAAATCGAACAGCCGACATTTGAATCTATGGGATCGCTTTCCTTTTCTTGGGTTAGCGGTCTAACCAGCAGAGCGGGCGCTAGCGGCGGGCCGGGGGCGAGATGCCCTCAGGACAGCGGCAGGATGCCGGCGCTGCGAAATTTGCGGCGGAACTATTTTGGCGTTCATAGCGTAATAAGAAGTGAATGGCAGTTCTACGGTTTCAAACTCGACGCGAAGATCAATCTGGGCAGGGCGGTCAATCTGGACAGGAATCTCAATCGCGGCATTGGTTTCAATCTCGGCAGGAGGCGTTCGTGAACGGTAATGGCAACGGCAAAGCGAAGAGGCGCCGGAAGCGAATCATCATCTGGAGTTCGGTCGGGGTGGTGTTGCTGGTTCTGGTGGTGACCGGCGTGGTGATTGCGTCGTCGAGCGGGACGAAGATCGATCCGTCGAAACTGGCGAAGGTGGAAAAAGGCGACCTGGCGAAGAGCGTGGTGGCGACGGGGAAGATCGAGCCGATCACGAAGGTGGAAGTGAAGTCCAAGGCCAGCGGGATTGTGAAGAAGCTGTACGTGGATTATGGAGACAAGGTGACGAAGGGCGAGGTGCTGGCGGAACTGGACCGGGAAGAAATTCAGGCGCGAGTGGACCAGGCGCGGGCGCAGGTGGAAGCCTCAGAAGCGAGTTTGAATGGTACGAAGGCGGACCTGGTGCGGGCTCGTGTGGATGCGGAGGGGCCGGATGTGCCGCTGCTGAAGCGGGCATATGAACGGGCGCAGGGAATGGCGAAAGAGGGCGTGGTGTCGGCGTCGGCGCTGGACGACGCGGAGAAGAATTACGAGCTGGCGCTGAACAAGCAGAACGTGGCGAAGGCGCAGTTGCAGGTTTTGCAGGCGAAGATCGGGCAGGCGCAGGGGCAGTTGTCGCAGGACCGCGCAAATTTGAAGCAACTGGAAGAGCAGTTGTCATACACGACGATTGAATCGCCGCTGGACGGGATCGTGCTGTCGCGCGATGTGGAGATTGGCGATGCGGTGAGCTCGATTCTGGTGCTGGGGTCGACGGCGACGCTGGTAATGACCCTGGGCGACACGAGCGAAGTGTACGTAAAGGGCAAGGTGGACGAGAGCGATATCGGAAAGGTGTATCTGGGGCAGCCGGCGCGGATCAAGGTGGAGTCGTTCAAGGATAAGACGTTTACGGGGAAGGTGACGAAGATTTCGCCGATGGGCGTCGAGAAAGATAATGTGACTACGTTTGAGGTGCGAGTGTCGATCAATAATCCGGAGGGCGTGCTGAAAGCGATGATGACGGCGAATGCCGAGATCATTCTGGATGAGCACAAGGGCGTGCTGCAGATTCCGGAGGGATCGATTATTTACGACAAGGATAAGAACGCGTCGGTGGAAGTGCCGGACCCGAAGGCGAAAGACGGGAAGCGGAAAGTGGCGGTGAATATTGGGATTTCAAATGGCGCGAAGACGGAATTGCTGAAGGGATTGAAAGAGGGGGATCAGGTGGTGTTGCAGTGAGCTTCGAGCCGCGAGCTACGAGCTACGAGTATGCGCTCTCAGCTCTCAGCTCAAGATTAGATCGTTGCGGTGAAGGCTTGAAACTCTAACCTTTGACTTGAACCGCAGAAGTTACGACACGGAGTCGAGTAACACTGAGTTAAATAACACGGCGTTGAGTGACACGGGGTTCACACGGCTATGGACAAAAGAATTCAATTTCGCTTTTATGCTCTTGGATTGGCGATTGTACTGACCCTGGCGGCGCCTGGGTTCGCATCGGTGGCGGGGACGTTTGACCGGTCGTTTCAGGTGAGCGGGCCGGTGGACCTAGAGGTGTTGAGTAAGTCGGGGGACATTACGGTGCGCAACGGGGCGGCGGGCACGGTCTCGATTCACGCCAAGATTCAGGTGGGTAACTCGTGGTTTGGGAGCGATCATAAGTCGGAGGTGCAGGAGATCGAGAAGAATCCTCCGGTGCGGCAGAACGGGAACAGCGTGCGGATCGATTACATCAACTACAACAACATATCGATCGACTACGAAATCACGGTGCCGTATGACACGGCGGTGCGGGCGCACACGGGCAGCGGCGATCAGACGGTGGAAGGGTTGAAGGGGCGAATCGATCTGGAGAGCGGATCGGGCGACTTGACGCTGGCGAAGCTGACGGGCGACATGCGTTTTCAGACGGGCTCGGGAAACGTGCACGGGCGCGAGCTGGCGGGACCGGCTCGGGTGAAGGCGGGAAGCGGCGACATCAACATTGAAGAGACGGGACAGGGCGATGTGGACATTCGCACCGGCTCGGGCGACATTACCGTGAAGGGCATCAATGGCGGGTTCCACGCGGAGGCGGGGAGCGGCGACATTCATGGGGAGGGCGCGCCGAAGAATTTGTGGAGCATCCGGACGGGATCGGGGAACGTGCGGCTGAAAGTGCCGCCGGATGCGGCCTTTGACGTGGATATTTCGTCGAGTTCGGGATCGGTGACGATGGGGCATCCGGTGACGACGACGGTGCAGGGGAAGGTGGAGTCGCACAAGAGCGTGATGGGGAAGGTGCGCGGCGGCGGGCCGACGATTTCGGTGCACACGGGGTCGGGGGACGTGGACGTGGAGTAGGACAGTTCTCAGCTCTCAGCTCTCAGCTCTCAGCTCTCAGCTCTCAGCTCTCAGCTCTCAGCTCTCAGCAAAGGCTGAGGCAAGAGCCAACCTAGAGCAACAGCAAAAGCACGCCCCCGTTCCTACCTCGGCAACAGCAACAGCAAAGACAATCCATCCTTACAACTTGAGACATTGTGTGCGCTCGGCGGGCGGAGCGGTTTACACTGTCTGCGCTGAATTCCAGAGCGGCAATGCAGGATTATTCCAGAGAGCGATGCGGGATTGCTTGCGCGGGATCTTTAGATTCCGGTGCGACATCCATCCGGCATTGGAACCCGGGGGGTTGGGATTGGGATTGAAAGATGATTAGAGAATGCGCGTTCAGCCTGGTGGAGAGGCTGAAGAGGGCGGATACCCGTTTTAAATTTCCGCGAATCCTGGCGGTGGTGCGGCTGGGGTGGCCGATCAAGCGGATTGGGGACTGGCTGGAGCTGAGCGAGGAGTGGTTTGCGCGGGTGCTGGGGATGATCGTGGCGGTGACGCTGGGGCTGCGGATTTTTGTTCCGTTCGCAGCGGAGAGCGCAAAGCACAGGTTTCACGAAGTGGCGGACGTGGTGGCGCTGCTGATATTCGCTACGTGGCTGGGGTTGACGATTCTGCGGACGACGCTGCTGTCGCGGCTGGAGTCGCAACTGGTGGGGCGGTTTCACGGCGATGCGCCGACGTGTTACTGCATCTGCAACTTTACGGATTTGCCGTCGGACAAGCAGGACGATTGCGCGGAGTCGATGGCGATTCTGGCTTACAACCGGTGGACGTTCAATGCGACGCTGGACGGAAGGCGGAGATTTTTTCGGACGCTGGCGAGAAAGTATCCGGAAGGAATTTCGGTGACGCTGATGTATTACCAGAACTCTTCGACGGTGAAGTGCGTGGGATATACAGCGGTGGTGCCGCTGCCAATTGCGTCGTATCAAAGGCACTTATTCGCGGAGTGCAATTTATTCGATCAGGATGACGCGTTTTTTCTGGACTCGGCGCAGACCGCGGCGACGCTCGCAAAATATAAAGACGGAACGATACCGGCGAGCGGGGAGGGCGGGCTGGCGATTTACATTCTGGGGATGAACATTGCGCACGAACTGGAGCGGGAGGAGATACGGAAGGCGGTGTTCCGCAATTTGATTTCGCGCTTGAAGGGATTGATCGATCCCAAGTGGCCGGTGCAACCTTTTTTGTATACGGCGACGGGAATTGAAAGCGTGATGAAGCTGATTTCGAGGAACGGGTTCAGCTACAAAGGCAGGCAGGACGTGCGCGGGAACAAGTTCTGGGAGTCGCTGGCGGAGCCGGAGACACCGGGATCGACGGCGGCCAAGATGCGCAAGCCACGGCGGCGGGAGACGGCGTAATTCGCGGGATGGAGCGCGGGGCGCTGGGCGGGCGCACTTCCCTTCTGGCAAGGTAATAGTAACTTTTGGTCCTCTACTCTCACGCCTTGACGTTCGGTCGCATGAGACGTGATACTGCGATTTGCGTTTCATTCTTTTCGCACGAGGTAAAGATTGCCGCACGCCATCATTACGCTTACTACGGACTTTGGAGTTAACGATCACTTTGTTGGGGCCATGAAGGGTGTGATTCTGGAAGCGGCACCCGAGGCCAACATCGTGGACATCAGCCATGCGGTGCAGCCGTTCGACATACTGGACGGGGCGCTGACGATTTCGCAGGCGTACTCGTATTTTCCGTCGGGGACCGTGCACATGGTGGTGGTGGACCCGGGGGTGGGAACGGCGCGGCGGCCGATTGTGCTGACCGGCGACCGGCACTTTTTTGTGGCGCCGGATAATGGCGTGCTGTCGATGGTGTACGACCGGGAGCAGCGGCTGTCGGTGAGGCACGTGACGGCGGAACATTATTTTTTGCAGCCGCGGAGCAATACGTTTCATGGGCGGGACATTTTTTCGCCGGTGGCGGCGTTTCTGGCGAAGGGAGTGGAGCCGAACCGGTTTGGGGAAGAGATTACGGATTATGTGCGGTTCGCGGCGCCGCGGCCGAAGCCGGTGGACGAGCACACGTTGCGGGGCATCGTGCTGAAGGTGGACCGGTTTGGCAATCTGATTACGAACATTTTGCCGGGGGATGTGCCGAAGATGTTCGAGGCGACGCCGGCGGCGTTCAAGATTGCGATCGGCAAGGGACAGGTGACGCGGATCTGCACGAACTACGCGGAAGGCGCGCCGGGCGAGGCGTTTGGGATTATAGGCAGCATGGGGTTTCTGGAGATTGCAACGAATCGCGGGTCGGCGTATCAGGCGCTGGGGGCGGGAAAAGGCAGCGAGGTGAATGTGGTGCTGTAGTAGCTCTCAGCTCTCAGTTCTCAGCGATTACAATCAGGCTGAAGTTTTTGAACGCGGAGATCGCGGAGATCGCAGAGTGGTTTGGGTTTCCTTCCTCTTCTCAACTATTTCCTCTTGAAAACTCAGGTTTTTTTGGCTTTGGGGTGGACGTAGTGGTCCATTTCGGCGGTCCACTTGAGGAAGCGCCATAGGTTGGAGCGCTCGGTCCAGAGAAATTCCCAGAATTCGAGGAAGCCGATTTGCGTCATCTTTACGCCGGTATAGGTTTCAATGCGCCAGAGAAGATAGGGGCTGCGCCAGGGGGCGATGCGGTGTCCGCGAGTTGAGTTCCAGAGGAAGCGGAGCATCGGCAGCATTTTGGTAAGTATAGCGCGGATGCCAGGTCTCAGATCTCAGGTCTCAGGAAGACTAAATCTGACTCTACTTTTTGGTCGAGTTTTTATTCTGGGGAGAGTTTTTTCAGGCGGCGTAGTAATGAGGTTGGGTGGATGCCTAAGACTCTGGCGGCGTGGGTTTTGTTGTTGGCCGTGGCGGTGAGGACGCGCTGGATGTACTCGTCTTCGAATTCACGGAGGGTAATGAAATTGTCGCCGTTGGCGACGGCGTCGAAGGCCGACCCATTGTCACTTTCGGCCGGACGCTTCGCGTCGCCCTCCGGCGGGCGGTATTCGCGAATTTCTTCGGGCAGAAAGGTGGCATCGATTTCGCCGTCGGGGGCGAGGATCATGGTGCGCTCGATTACGTTCTTCAATTCGCGGATATTGCCCTGCCAGGGATAACTCTGGAGGAGTTCGGCGGCGGCGGGGGAGAATCCCGTGAAGGATTTGTGGAGCTCTTCATTGAAGTGGCGCACCATTTCGAGGGCGAGGGGGAGAATGTCTTCCTTGCGGTCGCGGAGGGGCGGAATGAGGAGGGGAACGACGTTGAGGCGGTAGTAGAGATCTTCGCGAAACTGGCCCTTGGCGACGGCTTCCTTTAGTTCGGTGTTGGTGGCGGCGACGAGGCGGACGCTGATGGTGATGTTGCGCGTGCCGCCGAGGCGCATGAACGTTCCCTCTTCGAGAACGCGAAGAAGCTTGGCTTGCACGGCGGCGGCCATGTTGCCGATCTCGTCGAGGAAAAGAGTGCCGCGGTGGGCACGCTCGAGGAGGCCTTCTTTGCGGCGGCGCGCGTCGGTAAAGGCGCCGGGCTCAAAGCCGAAGAGTTCGCTTTCGAGGAGATTTTCCGGAAGCGCGGCACAGTTTAGTTCGAGCAGGGGCATATTGGCGCGCGGGCTGGCGTAGTGGATGGCGCGGGCGAGAACGCCTTTGCCGGTGCCGCTTTCGCCGAGGATGAGGATGGTGGTGTGATCGGACTCGGCGGCTTTTTTGGCCATCTCGAGCATGGCGCGCATGGCCGGGTTGTGGGTAACGACGCGGCCGAAATCGTACTGGCCCTTGGCGCGCTCGACGTTGTCGCGAACGCGGACGCGCAGGGCAAGCATTTCGCCGGCGCGCTCGAGCGTGCTCATGAGGTCGGCGAGATGGAAGGGCTTGACGAGGTAATCGTAGGCGCCAGCCTTCATGGCTTCGACGGCGCGATCGACCATGTGATAGGCGCTCATCATGAGGACGATGGCAGCGGGGTTGGCGGACTTCATGCGGCGGAGAACTTCGACGCCGTCGATGCCGGGGAGAATGATGTCGAGGAGAATGAGTTCGGGATCCTGCTCCTCGAAAATGCGCAGGGCGTCTTCGCCGGAGGCGGCGGTAAAGACCTCGTAACCCTCGGCGCGGAGACCGCGGGAGATGGTGCGGAGGGTTAGCTCCTCGTCATCGACGACCAGGACGCTGTATGGCATGGCGAATCACCTCTTACAATTCGAGCGGGACAGATTTATACGGATAGTTTCATATGTGTATTTATATACGTTCATTTCTGACGTTCCATTTCCGTACATATATTTCGGTACCGACTCAACACTAACCGACGATCAACGACTTTTCTTTCTCTTCGTCCGTCTGCTCGTCGGCGCGCAGAGGGAGGGTAAAGGTAACGGTGGTGCCGCGGTCGACGACGCTATCGACGCGCATATCGCCGCCGTGGCTGCGGATGTAAGCATAGCTGATGCTGAGACCGAGGCCGGTGCCGCGACCGCGCTTGGTAGTGTAAAAGGGCTCGAAGACGTGGGCGAGAACTTCGGGCGGCATGCCGCAGCCGGTGTCGCTGACGCGGACTTCGAGGCTCTCGACATAGGCGAGTTTGTAGGCGGAGACGACGATGCGGCCGTTCTCGGGCGTGGCCTCGGCGGCGTTGAGCAGAAGATTCATGAGGACTTGCGAGAGCTGATTGGCGTCAACGCGGATGAGGGAAAGGTCGGAGGGGACGTCGATCTGGAGAATTTTTCCGCGCAGCATGGGCTGGTTTTCGAGGAAGGCGACGGTATCGGCGACGAGACGAGCGAGGCTGATGCGGCTGAGCACGGGCGGGGACGGGCGGGCATAGTTGACGAGGCCGCGAAGGGTGGAGGAAATGCGCTTGGCGCCGGCGATGCATTGCTCGATTTCGGAGCGGTCGGCGGGGTCTTCGGTGGTGCGGAGCTCGAGTTCGAGATGAGAGAGGATGCCGAGTAGAGGATTGTTGATTTCGTGGGCGGCGCCGAGGGCGAGTTGGGCGAGGGCGGCGTATTTTTCGTATTCGGAGAGCTGGGCCTGGAACTGAAGCTTCTGGCGATCGAGTTCGCGCTGCTCGTAGAGGCGGCGGAAGAGCTCTTCCTGAACCTGGTTGCGCTGGCGATCGCTCTCGTCGGCGAGGCGGCGTGTCTCGTCAATCTGGCGGCTTAATTTGCCGACCTGATAGATGTGCCAGACAGCAAGGCCGACGATGAAGACGGCTAGCACGACCAGCATGGAAGGCGCAACCATTCATATTAAGGATGGGCTTTGGGCGGGCGCAGGGCAGTGATGAGGGTCACGGGGGAGGGTGGTATAGGACGGCGAGGGCAGTGATAAAGGACGGGCATCAGAACACATAAGTCGTTCTAGTTTTTGGGAGAACTTCTTTCCCGTGGATTTGCGCGGATTTTCACGGACGGGTGGATGGATGCGGGGCGGGGGCGAGGACGCCCCCGCGGCAGCTAGCGCTACTTTTCGGCGATATCGATTTTGGCGGTGGTGTTTTCCCATTCGATGCGGAGGGTGCATTTGCTGCCGCCCTGATCGAAGGCGATGGTGAAGTTTTCGACTGGGGCCGACGTTTTGGAGACGGACATGGGGAGGCGAGCGAGATCTTCTTTCTCGCCGGGATAATCGGTGCCCCACTCGCCGGTTTTCTTGCTGATGATGAGAGTCCAGGCGTCGGCTTTGGGGATGGTGAAGAGGGTGTAGCTGCCGCCGGGAAAGATATTGCCGCCGAGTTTGATGTTGGCTGTGGAGACGAAGGTGGTGGCCTCATTAGCGCCGGTGCGCCAGACTTCGCCGAAGGGGACGAGAGCTTTGTCGCCAGCGTCGCCGAAAATTTTGCGGCCCTTGGCGCGGGGGCTGGAGTAATCGATTTTGACGGTCTTGCCGTCGGAGAACTTGCACTCGGCGGAAGCGGGCGGACTGGGGCGCGTGGACTTGTCGTGCGACATGTTCATTTGCGCGGACGCGAGAGTGGCAATGGCGAAGAGAGCCATTGGGATGATTACGAGCTTTTTCATGACGTTCGTCCTCCTGAAATTTGTAGCTGCGAGAGTTGCCCGGGCTTGACGGATAACATTGGACGGCTAACAACGGCGCTGACCCATATTGCCCTGCTCTCAGGAATTATACGCATTTCGACGCGATAGCTTCCGGCTCTGCAATCGTCGCAGCGACAATCTTCCCAGAGACAATCATTGCAGCGACAGTCTTTTCACCGACAATCTTTTCACCGACAATCACTGGAGGAGTGAGGCTGCCGTTACAATTTGAGGATGGCAATATTTGAGGAAAAGCGGGAAGAGCTGGACAACTTTGAGACACGGATGGGGGTACCGCGCGGGCGGCTCGCCGTGACGATGGATCTGATGACGGATGCGATGGCGCTGGTGGGGCAGCACGGGGTGTATTGCCAGAGCCAGCGCTGGCCGGGGAAGCCGGCGATGGATGTGCAGCTCATTATGAAGAATTTGACGGACGCGAAAGAGCTGATCCAGAGCGTGATGGAAGAGCTGCGGAAGAAAAGGTGAGAGGCGGCTTGAGGTGCGCTCACCACGGAGACACAGAGGCACGGAGAATTCTTTTTTCTTCTTACTTCCCTTCCGCGTGCTGGTAGTGCGTGCGGCGGTTGGGCCACTCGCCACGCAAACAGACAATGAACTGTGGTGCTAATGTTGGCGCGATGCCGGGGAGCGCAAGGGGCTAGAATTCTAGGATGGAGAAGAGGATTTTCTGGCTGACGTTTACGGTGGTGGGGCTGGTGGCGGATTTTGTGCTGCCGCTCTGGTGGGCGCTGGCTTCGACGATTCCGATTGGGGTGTTTTCGTGGTGGGTGGCTTACCGGAGTGGGTGGTTCGAGTAACGGTCGCTTTGCGTCGACGATGATTCCGCACCGAAGGGCGTTAATGCAGTTGAGTCGACCGGTGCCGAAGTGTTTTCCAAAATGCTAGCCTGAGCGGGATGCGATTTTTCTTTCTTGTTGCGGGCTCCCTTTTATTGCTTTGCGTTCATCTGCCTGCGGCTGCGGCGGCGGGATGGACGCTGACTTATGCGCCGGCGCAGATCGTGAATGGATCGCCGGTGGTAATTCGCGTAACCATTCCGCGATTCGTGCGCTCGCTGACGGGCGTTTGGCTGGGGCATGAGTTTCGGTTCGACTTCGATGAGCGGGCGAAGGTGTGGACGGCGCTGGCGGGGGCGGGGCTGGAGACGAAGGCGGGATCGTATGCGATCGAGCTGGACGCGGAAACGCCGGATGGGCAGGCGATTTCATGGGAGAAGGAAATTCCGGTTCGCTGGCGGCGGTATCCGCGCGTGACGCTGAAAGTTCCGGAGCGCTATACCGCGCCGAGCGCCGAGGAGCAGCGGGAGATCGAGCAGGATAAGAAGATCAAAGATGAGGCCTTTAAGACGGTGAGCGCGGGGCGGGAATGGCGCGGGAATTTTGCTACGCCGGTTGCGGCGAAGATTTCTGAAGTGTTTGGAGTGCAGCGGATTTTTAATGGCACGGTCGGAGCGACGCACCAGGGGCTGGATTTTCGCGTGCCGACGGGGACGGCGGTGGCGGCGGTGAATCGCGGGAGGGTGATTCTGGCGCGAGCTTTATTTTTCGAAGGAAATTGCGTGGTGATTGACCATGGGCAGGGGCTGATGACGCTGTATCTGCACTTGTCGAAATTTCTGGTGGCGGAAGGCGACGAGGTTCGGAAGGGGCAGCGGATCGGGCTGAGCGGCGGGACGGGACGGGCAACGGGACCGCATCTGCATCTGGCGGTGCGGTGGCAGGGGGAATATTTAAATCCGCAGGTGCTGCTGGGGCTGCGTTTGCCGGACGCGGGAGATTCTGCGAAAACTTCTTCACGGAAAAAACAAACTCACAATTAGAGGGCGGCGGGGAGAGCTGCGGTCAGGGTGTCGGGATCGGGCTCCCACTGGCCGTTGCGGAGGGTGACGCTGCGGCCGGAGATGGCGGGGATGCGGTCGCCGGGGATGACGATGCCGACGAGGTTGAGGGGATCGGCGGCGGCGAGGACGACGCGCCCGCCGGTCATGGGGAGTTTGCGATGGGCGCGCAGCGATTCGACCGCGACGGGGAGAGCGAATTGCTCGCCGAGGAAACCGTCGATGAAGCGGCCGCCGCGAATTTCGCCGCGATCCTCGAGGCGGCGGAAACCGATTTGCAATTCGCGCCAGCGGGGCAGGTTGGTTTCGCGGGCGAGCAGGTCGCGGAAGACAACGCCATAACGGCGGAGGAGCATCCAGCAACAGGATTCGACGCTGCGGTCGCGCTCGGAGCCGGTTTTTGGCTTGTCGAAAAAAGCCGTGTAGAGCAGCGACCAGCGGCCGGCGGCGTGGCGCGGGCGGCGGGTTTTGGCGAGACGGAGGCCGTGGGACTGGGCGTTCGCTAAACCGGCGCTATAGATTTTGGAGCCGGCGGGCGCGGATGAGCCGGAGGATTTGAGGGCGACGAGAGCGCGAAGATTTTCGAAGCCATCGGCGGTGACGAGACCGACGGCAACGAGTTCCCAGAGGCCGGTTTCGACCTCGGCCTTGAGGCGGCCGGTGGCGCGCACCATGTCGGGGAAAAAGAGCGCGCCGCGCTGCTTCATGAGGTCGAGCAATTCGCGGGCGACGGGGCTGAGGAACGACATGGGCGAATCGTCGGTGTGAGAGTGGTGCGGCGTCATCCAGTCGGCTTCCTCGCGAACGAAGAATGCGATGGGAGCGACGCGCGTGGGGATGACGCGGCGCTGGCGGGGCTCTGGCGATGAGGTGTGTTCGTGGGGACCGTTGCCATTTGATCCGTGTGCGTGAGAGGCAGGCGCATGCAATCCATCGATTGCCGACTGGCTGGCGCTGGCGCGCGGCGCGGGCTTGATGATTTCTACGGGAATGGCCGCGGGATGCGGGGAGAGACGTCCCCAGCCCACTGCGCCTGCGAGACAAAGCTGGTCGAGATATGCGGGCTCGTAGTCGGCGATGCGGCGGGCGAGGAGGAAGCGCTCCCAGGTATTGGCGGGAGCTTCGAAGCCCTGCAATTGACGAATGACTTCGAGGGTGCCGTGCTCGGCGCGCACTTGAGTACCGGGCGCGACGTGCTGCCAGCGGAGTAGCCAGTTCATGAATTGAGCGGCGGTTACGGGCTCAATCTGCTTGCGGAGAGTGGCGACGGTGAGGCGATGGATGCGGGCGAGGAGACGGCGGTCACACCACTCGATGACGGGGGCTTCTGAAAGCGCGGTTGGGGCGGCGAGATCCGCGGCGGGTTGCGGTTGGAAGCCTTGCGGGCGGAACTTGCCGCGGAGGATGGCGCCGCTGGTTTCGACGCGGAGGAGAGCTTTTTCAATTTCGGCGGGCGGGAGGCCGAGCAGTGCGCCGATTTCGGGGGCGGTGGTTGGACCGAGATGGGCTATCCATCCTTGAACAGCGGTCAGGATGGCGTCGTCGAAGGTGGGGTTCGTCGTCTCGAGGGCGCGCAATGTTCCGGATGAGGCTTCGATTTGCGAGTTGGGATGAAGAGCGCGCCACCACGGCATGCGCTCGGTGGCGATCCAATAGCGGCGACCGGCGGCTTCGGCTGCGACCGTGCGATGCTCAGAGAGCAGACGGTGGAAGAAAGGGTGCCAGGGAGCTGCGAGTTGCGTGCGAGCCGCGAGTTGCGAGTCTCGAGTTGCGAGCTTTTCTGGGCTTGCCGCAGTGGAGGCGTCGTTCGAGGCGAACATCGGCATCGATGCGGCGGTACTTTCGCGTTCTGCGCTGGTTTCGGGTTCCGCGCTGGTTTCTAGACGCGCGTCGAACTCGGGGACGGCTATCAGCGTGTGGAGGACGTCGTGGAGTTCGTCGGGGTCGCGGACATCGGGCCATGCTTCGGACTGGACTTGGGCGATGGCGGCGGGATCAAGCGCGCCCACTTCTTCGAGGACCGACGCGGGCAGGACGCGGCGCATTTCGACAGCACGGGCGCGGCGCTCTTCGAGGGGCGCGTCATCAAGATAGGCGTAGGGGTTGGCGTTGAGGATTTCGTGCGAGAACTGCGAGGGCACGGGCGTATCGACGGCGAGGCAGCGAATGCTTCCCTGCTCGATGCCGCGCAGAACGGCGGCGAGACCGTCGGTGTCGAGGGCCTCGGTGAGGACATCCTTCATGACCTCGTGGACGAGGGGATGATCGGGGACTTTGATGTCGCCCTCGATATTTTCGAAGCAGGCGGCGACGTCGGGAAAGACGGAGGCGAGCAAATCGTCGGAGCGGATGCGCTGAATTTGCGGCGGAACCTTTTTGCCCCCCTGGAAGCGCAAGAGGGCGAGGGCGCGAGTGGCATCCCAGCGCCAGCGAGTTTGAAAGATGGGCGAGGCGAGGGCGGCCTGCTCGAGGATGGGAGCCATGGTTTCGGAGTGCAGGAAGTGAAAGACATCGGCGAGCGGGAAACTGTGCTGCTCGGCGAGCGCGATGTTGAGACCGTTGTCGGTCGCGGCGGCCTGGAGTTCGAAGTTGAAGCCGCGGCAGAAACGCTTGCGGAGAGCGAGTCCCCAGGCCTTGTTGATGCGGCCGCCGAAGGGCGCGTGGATGATGAGCTGCATGCCGCCGCCTTCGTCGAAGAAGCGCTCGGCGATGATGGTGGACTGGGTGGGGACGTCGCCGAGGACGGCGCGGCCTTCGATCACATATTGAATTAATTGCTCGGCGCCGGAGTGGTCGAGGCCGCACTCGACGCCGAGCCAGGTGACGACTTCGGCGACGACGGGGAGATTGCGCCAGCCTTCGACGGGCAAAACTCCGGCGAGGCGATTGCTGATTTCGAGGCGCAACTGGCCCAGCTGGTGCGAGAGCTCTTCGGTGCGAGCGGGCGCTTCGCCGCGCCAGAACGGGATTCCCGGGGGCTGGCCGTGAGCGTCTTCGACGAGAATGCGCGACGATTTGCCCTCAATTCGGCGAATGCGCCAGGAAGTGTTGCCGAGGAGCATGACCTCGCCGGCCATGCTTTCGACGGCGAAATCTTCGTCGACGGTGCCGACGACGGCGCCATCGGGTTCGGCGACGACGGTGAAGAGAGCGTTGTCAGGGATAGCGCCGCCGCTGGTAATGGCGGCGAGGCGAGCGCCGCGGCGGGCGCGCAGCTTGCGATTGACGCGGTCGTGATGCAGGTAAGCGCCGTAGCGTCCGCGCTGGGAGGCGATGCCCTCGGACAACATGGCGATGACCTCGTCGAAAGTTTTGCGCGTGAGGTTGCGATAGGGATAGGCGCGCTTGGCGAGGGCAAAGAGCTCGTCTTCATCCCAGCCGGTGGTCGTTTCCGCGGAGTCGCCGGCGGCGGTGTTGATGGCCGCGCAACTGGCGACGATTTGCTGGGCGAGAACGTCGAGCGAGGCTTCGGGAAAGATGAGGCGGTCGAGTTCGCCCTGGCGAATGGCGCGGACGAGGGCGGCGCACTCGGCGAGATCGTCGCGCGTGGTGACGAAGAAACGGCCTTTGGGAATGGCACCGCGCCAGTGACCGCTGCGGCCGACGCGCTGGAGGGCGACGGCGATGGAGCGCGGCGAACTGATGTGGCAGACGAGATCGACGAAGCCGACGTCGATGCCAAGTTCGAGCGAGGCGGTGGCGATGAGGACTTTGACCTGGCCTTCTTTGAGTTTGCGCTCGGCTTCGAGGCGGAGCTTGCGGGAGAGGCTGCCGTGATGGGCGGCAACATTTTCTTCGCCGAGGCGCTCGCCAAGTTGATGAGAGATGCGCTCGGCGAGGCGGCGAGTATTGACGAAGACGAGGGTGGAGCGATGTGAGTTAACGAGTTCGACGATGCGGTTATAAATCTCGTCCCACATTTCGTTGGAGGCGACGGGGCCGAGTTCGGAGGCGGGGACCTCGACGCCGAGATTCATGGGGCGCTTGTGGCCGACATCGACGATGACGGGCTGGGGGCGGGGATTTTGCTCGTCGGAATTTCCGGCGAGGAAGCGAGCGACCTCTTCGATGGGCTTCTGCGTGGCGGAGAGGCCGATGCGGACGGGCGGCTTGTCGGTGAGGGCTTCGAGGCGCTCGAGGGAGAGCGCGAGGTGGACGCCACGTTTGTCGTCGGCGACGGCGTGAATTTCGTCGACGATTACGGTTTCGACGGTGCGCAGGACGGCGCGGCTCTTTTCGGCGGTGAGGAGAATGTAGAGTGACTCGGGGGTGGTGACGAGAATGTGCGGCGGACGCTTCAGCATCAGCTGGCGATCTTTGGCGAGCGTGTCGCCGGTGCGGACGGCGGTGCGGATGGCGGGCATGAGGAAGCCGCGCTCGGCGGCCATTTGCAGGATTTCGCCGAGGGGGATTTCGAGATTTTTCTGAATGTCGTTGCCGAGGGCCTTGAGGGGCGAGACGTAGAGCACCTCGGTGCGGTCGCTGAGATGGCCGGCGAGGGCCTTGCGCACGAGGCGGTCGATGCAGGCGAGAAAGGCGGCGAGGGTTTTGCCGGAGCCGGTGGGAGCGGCGATGAGCGTGGTGTCACCGGCGAGGATGTGGGGCCAGCCCTGCTCTTGCGGCTCAGTGGGGGTGCCGAAGCGGGAGACGAACCACTCCTGAACGAGAGGATGAGCCCAGGCAAGAGAGGAGGGGACGGCAGACATTGGAGGTATTTTACGAGAAAACTGTGGTTTCGTAAAATGTTCGCCTGAGGAGGTAAAAGTCTTCACCACACATAGGCAGCAAGCATCTCTCTTCAGAGAACCTGAAGGGCTGGGGGGTGGTTAGGGTTACGGTGGGGCTTGACGACAATCTGCACATTCTGGTCGAGAGCTACCAGGAAGCGGAGGAGGCGCTCCACGGAAAACTGGCGGAACTCACCGCGCAGCATGTTGGAAATATCGGGCTGGCGGACTCCGAACAAGGCGGCGGCCTCGACCTGTTTAAGGCCTCGCGCTTTCAGGAGCGTGTGGATCTTAAAGACAAGCTGCGCCTTGACGAAATGCTCCTCGGAGTTCGGCACACCGATATCCTTGAACACATTGCGGCTTCCGATTTTGTATCCCTTTTTCTGGCTCATAGCGATCTCTCCCGAGCAGTCCGTTCGGCCTCGCGCAGTCGCTGCTTGATTAGTGCAATGTCATGAAGCGGTGTTTGCCGGCCGGTCTTGGATTTCTTCTGGAAGGCGTGAAGAACATAGACGCTGCCCGCATATCTCAAGGTATAGACGGCGCGGAATGTGTCACCGCGATGGTCCTTAATGAGTTCTAAGACGCCTGCTCCGCCAAAGCCGCTCAGCACCTTGGCATCCTGATGCTTGCCCCCGCGCTGGGCAACGTATAACGCATAGCCGATAAGGTCCTGCACAGGCTCGGGGAAGCTGCGCAAGTCTTTGAGGCTAGTCCCGATCCAAGTTACCGGCTTTAGCGACGGTTGGCCGGACATGACCACTTCAATATAGTAACATCACTATATCGTGTCAAGCGGTTTCGGAATTCTAACGAGAAACCACGCGCTGACATATTCAATTGTGCGGCCGAATATTTGCGGGCGGTTTGACGGGGAGATGAGCGAAACCTATGATGAAAATTCGTCGCTTGTAATCGTCATCCGGGGGCGAGGGCGAGACGCCGGCGCTACGGTAAAGCCGAGGCGCGGCTAGAACGCCGGCGCTACCGTTTGCCACTCATCGGGGGTCGTTCGGGGTCTCCGCACAGATTTGCTTGCTAACGACCGTCGACGAACGACCAGGGACCAGGTTTTATGCGCATTGCTTACCTTGACTGCTTTTCCGGGATCAGCGGCGACATGTTTCTGGGCGCGCTGGTGGATGCGGGAGTTCGGCCGAAATTGCTGGAGGCAGCGGTGGCGGCGCTGGACTTGGGGGCGCGGCTGGAGATCTCGCGGGTGATGCGCGGAGGGATCGCGGCCACTAAAGTGGATGTGCGTGCCGGAGGGGAGAAGGATTGGCATGGGCATAGTCATAGTCATGCACGGGGGCTGACGGAGATTCGCGGGATTATTGAGAAGGCGGCGATTGCGCCGGGGGCGAAGGCGACGGCGATCCGCATGTTTGAGGCGCTGGGGGCGGCGGAGGCCGCGGTTCACAATACCTCGATTGAGCGAGTGCACTTCCACGAAGTGGGCGCGGTGGATGCGATGGTCGATATTGTGTGTGCCGCGGTGGGAGCGGAAGCGCTGGGCGTGGATGAGTGGGTGTGCTCGGCGCTGAACGTGGGCGGCGGAACGGTGAAATGCGCGCATGGGACGCTGCCGGTGCCGGCTCCGGCAACGGTGAAATTGCTGGAGGGCGTGCCGGTATTTTCGCTGGGACCGCAGGTGGAGCTGGTGACGCCGACGGGCGCGGCCATTGTGAAGACGCTGGTGGGGAGGTTTGGAGCGCTGCCTGCGATGAGAATGGAGAAGTCGGGATATGGCGCGGGGAGCCGCGAGTTCGCGGAGCATCCGAATTTGTTGCGGCTGACGATTGGGGAGGCGGACTCAAAGTCCGAAGCGATTACTTCGGCGAAGGCGGGTGCATTGCCCGGTGGAATCGCGGAGGAAAGGATTACGGTGCTGGAGGCGAACCTTGACGATCTGAGCCCGCAGGTGCTGGCGTATGCGATGGAGCGGTTGCTCAGCGAGGGCGCGCTGGATGTGTTCAGCGTTCCGGTGCAGATGAAGAAGAACCGTCCGGGGGCGCTGTTGACGGTGTTGGCGAAGCCCGAGGATGCGGAGCGGCTGACGAAACTAATTTTTGCGGAGACTACGACGCTGGGCGTGCGGCGGCGCGATGAGCAGCGGCGCGTGCTGGAGCGGCGGTGGGAGATGGTGGAGACCTCGTGGGGACCGGTGCGGATTAAGATTGCGAATATGAATGGAACGGTGTCGAATTATGCGCCGGAGTTTGAAGACTGCCGGAAGATTGCCGAAGAAAATCGAGTGCCGCTGAAGCGAGTGATGGAAGAGGCGCTGCGTGCGTATCCCGCCAGCGGCCGAGGCTCCGCGTAGCGCAATGCAGGGGACGATGGCGACTACGGAACAGAAAACTGGCGAAGTGCGGGTTGGATACGACTTCGTCGCCGAAGAATATGCGAGCCATCTTTTTGATGAATTGCGACAGAAGCCACTCGATTGCGAACTGCTCGATCGTTTTGCGGCGCGAGTGAAGGGCGCGGGATTGGTGTGCGACTTGGGCTGCGGGCCGGGACAGGTTGCGCATTATCTGCGGGATCGGGGAGTTGCGGTCTGCGGCATGGATTTGTCGCCGAAAATGGTTGAACAGGCACGGCGGTTGAGCCCCGGAATTGAATTCAGTGAGGGCGACATGTTGGCGCTGCCGGTAGCGGACGAGAATTGGGCGGGAATTGCGGCCTTTTACGCGATTGTCAATCTTCCGCCCGACGATCACGCGCTCGCGATGCGCGAGATGTGCAGGGCGCTGAAGCCGGGAGGGTGGCTGCTGCTCAGCTTCCATGTGGGCGGAGAGATCGTGCATGTGGACAATTTGTGGGGCTGCGCTACAGCGCTGGATTTTTATTTTTTTCGTACTGGGCAAGTGACAGAGTGCTTGCGCGCGGCCGGTTTTTCAGTCGACGAACTGATCGAGCGCGAGCCGTATCCTCCAGAGGTTGAATACCAGAGCCGTAGGGCCTACATATTTGCCTGCAAGCAAGTGACTACAAAATCATGAGCAAAACGTTTTACATCACGACTCCTATTTATTACGTCAATGCGCGGCCGCACATCGGGCATGCGTACACCACGATAGCCTGCGACACGATTGCGCGGCGGCATCGGATGCTCGGCGACGACACGTGGTTCCTGACGGGAACCGACGAGCATGGACAGAAGATTGAGCGGGCGGCGCAGGCGGCGGGCACGACTCCGCAGCAGTTTACCGACGAAGTGTCGGGAAAATTTCGCGCGCTGTGGGACCGCATGGGGCTCACGTACGACGACTTTATCCGCACGACTTCGGAGCGGCACAAGCGCGGCGTGCAGGCGCTGTGGAAGCGGATTGCGGACGCGGGCTACATCTACAAGAGCCATTACACTGGCCAATATTGCGTGTATGACGAACTGTATGTGGATGCGGTGGGGGCGGGAGCGCCGTGCCCGGAGTGCGGGCGGCCGACGGAGACGGTGCAGGAAGAGAATTATTTTTTCAAGCTGTCGGCATTTCAGGAGCGGCTGATTGAGCTGTACACGAAGCAGCCGGATTTTATTCGCCCGGAGACGCGGCGGAACGAGGTGCTGTCGTTTGTGAGCGGCGGGCTGCGCGATCTTTCGATCAGCCGCAGCACGTTTGGATGGGGCATCCCGGTTCCGGACGATCCGAGGCACGTGATTTATGTGTGGCTGGATGCGCTGGCGAATTATGTGACGGCGCTCGGGTACGGGTCGGAGGACACAACAAAGTTTGAACGCTACTGGCCGGCGGACGTACACATGATCGGAAAAGAGATTGTGCGGTTTCACTGTGTGTACTGGCCGGCGTTTCTGATGGCGGCGGGCTTGCCGCTGCCAAAGGGGATTACGGCGCACGGCTGGCTGCTGTTTGAAGAAAATAAAATGTCGAAGTCGCGCGGGAATATTGTGCGGGCTGAGACAATTCTGGATGTGCTGGGCGCGGACGCGCTGCGGTATTTTTTGCTGCGGGAAATCGTGTTTGGGCAGGACGGATCGTTCAGCTTCGATGCGCTGGTGCAGCGCTATAACTCAGACCTGGCGAACGGGCTGGGAAATCTGGCGAGCCGGACGCTGACGATGATTACTCGGTATTTTAAGGGCGAGGTGCCGTATCCATCGAATGCGGCGCGGTCACCGCAGGACGCCGCGATTGCGGAGGCGGCGGCGAAAACGATTGCGGATTTCGGCGCGCTCTTCGATCAATGCCAGTTTTCAAAAGCGCTGGAAGCGGCATGGGGACTGGTTTCTGCGGTGGATAAGTACATCGTAGAAAACGAGCCGTGGGCGCTCGGCGAGAAGCAGGATGAGGACAGCCGGTCGCGGCTGGCGACCGTGCTGTATACGAGCGCGGAGGCGTTGCGGATTGTGGCGGCGCTGGCGCATCCGGTGATGCCGGAAGCAACGGCGAAGATCTGGGCGCAGCTGGGGCTGGGAGAAATTGGAAAATTCGACTTGACGCAACTGCGCTGGGGACAGTTGCAACTAGGAACGAAGCTGGGCGAGGTGCAGGCGGTGTTTCCGCGGGCGGACAAATCGGCGATTGAGAGGATGCAGAAGATGGAAGAGGCGAAAGATGGTGGGGCGAGCGCGGCGGCTGGAGCGAGTGTAGTGGGCGGGAGCACGCAGACGGCGGCGACTCCGGTTGCGCCGGGAAGTTCGGCTGCGCCGGTTAAAACTGAGGCAGGCAAGGCGGGCGCGGTTGCGGAGGGGAAAATCAGCATCGACGATTTTGCCAAGATTGAGTTGCGGGTGGCGCAGGTGAAGGTGGCAGAGCGCGTGAAGGGTGCGGATAAATTGCTGCGGCTGGAAGTGGACCTGGGGAACGAAGTGCGGCAACTGGTAGCGGGGATTGCGGAGGCGTATGCGCCGGAAACGCTGATTGGGCGCAAGGTGGTGATTGTGGCGAACCTGGCGCCGCGAAAATTACGCGGGCTGGAGTCGAATGGGATGATTGTGGCGGCGTCGATTGAGGGCGGAAAGCCGGTGCTGGCGAGCTTTTTGGAGGACGTGCCGGTGGGGGCGCGGCTGAAGTAGGGGCGCGGCTGGGTGGGCTTTCTGTAGGACCGGCGGCTGACCCGCTCGCACAAGGGATCAAGTCAGTTCTCGTTCCGCAGAAGAAAGCCCTTAACCGCAGAGTTCGCGGAGAAGACCGCGGAGCGCGCCGAGAAAAACTGCCGAGCGCACATAGCGGAAGGAATTGTCAGGACAGATGTTTATTGATTCGCACGCGCATCTTGAGGGCAAGCGGTACGACGCGGATCGCGCCGAGGTTTTGGCACGGGCGAAGGCGGCGGGAGTTGAGACGTATCTTGCGATCGGAAACGGGGACGGGCCGGAGACGGCGGATTGCGGGATTCGGCTGGCGGAGGAGTTTGGCGGGCAGGCGCAGTATCCGGAAATTTGGGCGAGCGTGGGCGTGCATCCGCACGAGGCGAGTTTGGCGAACGATGCGGCTTATGCGCGATTGCTGGAGTGGGCGCGGCATCCAAGGGTGATTGGGTGGGGAGAGATCGGGCTGGATTATTTTTACGATCACTCACCGCGCGAGCAGCAGAAAGCGGTTTTCCGGCGGCAGATGGAACTGGCGCAGACGGCGAAGCTGCCGATCATTATTCATTGCCGGCCTTCGGACAACAGCGAGGACGCGTGGGACGATTGCCTGGGAATAATCGGCGAGAATTGGGCGGCGCCGCATTTGAGTTCGAGCGCGTTGGGCGGCGTTTTGCATTGCTTCACCGGGAATGTGGAACATGCGCGGCGGGCGCTGGAGATGGGCTTCATGATTTCGTTTGCCGGCAATGTGACGTTTCCGAAGGCGCAGAATATTCGCGAGGCGGCGCAGTTTGTGCCGCTCGACCGGATGCTGATCGAGACGGATTCGCCGTATCTGGCGCCGATTCCGCATCGGGGGAAACGGAACGAGCCCGGCTTTGTAGTGGAAGTTGCGCGGCAGATTGGGGAACTGCGCGGAGTGACGGCGGAGGAAATCGGGGAGCGGACGGGGAAGAATTTTCGCGCATTTTTCAAGATCGCGGAGCGCGTCAAAGACCGCGCCGCTGGAGTGAGATCCGCCGAAAAGCCGCTCGGTTGACAAACGGTTTCCGCGCCCCAGAGTTTGCTTCTTCTGATAACCTCAAGTGTGCAGCACCGGCGCGGGCAATTTGACGTTTGAGCCGCGAGCCGAGAGCGAACAGAACTATGCCCGATAACAGTTTTGACATTGTGAGCAAGATTGACCTGCAAGAAGTTTCGAACGCGATCCAGCAGGCGATGAAGGAAATCACCACCCGCTTTGACCTGAAAGACTCGAAGTCGCAGATCGCGATGGAGGGCAAGGACGCGATCGTGCTGCATTCGGCGGACGAATACAAGTTGAAGGCGATCAACGATATTTTTCAGCAAAAGCTGGTGAAGCGCGGAGTGCCGCTGAAGGGTCTGATTTACGGCACGATCGAGCCGGCGGCGGGGAGCACGGCGAAGCAAAAGATCACCATGCAGCAAGGCATCCCGATCGAGAAGGCGAGAGAGATCGTCAAAACCGTGAAGGATTCGAAGAAGAAGATACAGGCGTCGATTCAGGGCGACCTCGTGCGGATCAGCGGCAAGGATCGGGATACGCTGCAGGAGATTATTGCGCTGCTGAAGCAGAAGGATTTTGGGATCGATATGCAGTTTGTGAATTACCGGACGAATTGAAGTGAGAAGTCAGAAGTCTCTGCGACCTCAGCGATCTCTGCGGTTCATGATTATTGGCAAGCGGAAATAAAACTTGAGCACAACCGCCATTAACGGGAAAGAGATTTTCGACCTGCTGCGCGACGACATTGTCGCGATCGAGGAGCAGTTCGGGCAGGACACGGTCTCAAACGTAGCGGCCATAACGGAGATTGGCGAGTATTTGCGGGCGGGCGGGGGCAAGCGCATTCGGCCGGCGCTGCTGCTGCTTTCGGCAAAGCTGCTCGGCTATAAAGGCGCGGGCGCGGTGAAGCTGGCGTCGGTGGTGGAGATCATTCATACGGCGACGCTGGTGCACGACGACATTATCGATGAGGCGGAGATCCGGCGCGGGCGGCCGGCGGCCAACACGCAGTGGGGAAATTCGAAATGCGTGCTGGCGGGCGACTGGCTGTACATGCAGGCGTTCAAGATCGCGGTGCAGGAGCGGAATTTCCGCATTCTGGACGTGCTGACGGAACTGACGCAGCAGATGGTTGAGGGCGAACTGCTGCAAATGGAAAAGCTGGGAAGGCCGATCTCAGTGGCGGAATACCTGGACCTGATTTACCGCAAGACGGCGTGCCTGTTTTCGGTGTGCATGCGGGTGGGCGGGATTCTGGGGGGCGCGACGGTGCAGCAGGAAGAGCGGCTGGGGCAGTATGGACGCGACCTGGGAATGGCGTTCCAGATTGTGGACGATGTGCTGGACCTGACCGCGTCAGAGAGCGTGCTGGGCAAGCCGGTGGCGAGCGATTTGCGCGAAGGCAAGGCGACGATGGCGGTGATTCACGCGCTGGAACGGTGTACGGGGACAGAGCGCGTACAGATCGAAGCCGTGCTGCGCGACCGCGCGTTTAATGGCGTGACGCATGCGGACATTCTGACGATTCTCAGCCGTTATGGCTCGCTCGAGTATGCGACGGGCGAGGCAGCGCGGTATGCGGAATCGGCGCGGCAGGCGATTTGCGTGTTTCCGGACTCGGAGATCAAGAGGGCGTTGCTGTGGGCTCCGGAGTTTGTGGTGGCGCGGGAGAAGTAGCCGCGAGTTTTGAGCCGCGAGCCTCGAGTTACGAGCTTCGAGCTATGAGCGAAGTTTCCTTTTGACGGAGTGCACTTCCCTTCCCCGTGTTGCTCTCTACTAGCGGCCGCGCTTCGGTTGCTATACTACACAAATTATTCTGCGGTGAATGGTCTGCTATGAACGATCTGCTGACACTTGTGTCGCGCCATGGGTACGCGCTGCTGGCGGCGATTTGTTTTGCGGAAGCGATTGGGCTGCCGCTGCCGGCGGCGCTTGCGATTTTGACGGCGGGCGCGATTGCCGCTTTTGGGCAGATGCATTTTTATGTGGTATTTCTCACCGGGATGTTGGCGATGCTCTGCGGCGACATTCTTTTGTATTACGCGGGCAGAGCGAGTGGCTGGGCGCTGCTTGGCTTTCTGTGCCGGTTGTCGGCGAATCCGGAGACGTGCATATTACGCTCGGCGGAATATTTTTACCGGCGCGGCAAGCTGACGTTGCTGTTTGCCAAATTTATTCCCGGGATCAATACGATGTCTCCGCCGCTGGCGGGAAGCATGCGGATGCGGCCGGAGCAATTTCTGGCGTTCGATACCATGGGCGCGGCGCTCTACATTGGGGCGTACGCGGCGGCAGGCTACGTGTTCAGCGATGCGCTGCGAGCGATCACGAACGGACTGCGGTCAGCGGGATCGGCGGCGGAAGCCGTGTTGGGGATCGGGCTGGCCGCATACATTGTGTATCGCGTCCTCATCTACCGAAAATACCGGCTAATGGATACGGCGCCGCGCGTGTCAGCCGAAGAGTTGGCGGAACGCCTGGCGACGGCGCCGCCGGGAAGCATTGTGATCGCCGATGTGCGCAGCCACGGCTATTACGACGCCGACTCGGAGCGCATTGCGGGATCGGTTCGCCTCGAGCCCAATCACCTGGCGGAGGAGATCAAGGCGCTTTCGAACGAAAAAGAGATCTACCTTTACTGTACTTGAGTGCGCGAAGGCACAAGCGCCCGGGTGGCGCAAATCTTGCAGCGAGACGGATTCAAAGTATTTGTAATCGCGGGCGGGTTGCGCGCGTGGCGCAGGGCCGGGCATGCGGTGGAACCGGTGCCGCACGACGATGTGGTGAAGCTGCCGATGTTCAGCTGAACGTTCTGGAGCGGAATTGCGAACGGCATGCGAGGGCGCGACGCCCTCGCGACAGCCGGCGAGGATACTGACGCTACGACCAGACGGGTGAGGTTCGGCCTTGGCAGGGCGAGGTCAGACTGTTATCTTTGCCACATGGGACGGACGTGGAGCTTGTGCGGCGTGATCCTGGCGGCGGGGGACTCTTCGCGCATGGGCCGGGACAAGGCGCTGCTGCCGTGGCCTCCGCTGGCGACGGGATCGTTTGCGGCGGGGACGTTTCTTTCCGCGGGGATTCAGCTTTTCGATCCTTTCGTCGACGTGGTGCTGGTGGTCGCGGGGAAAAATCAGAATGAACTTGCGCCGGTGATTTATGCGAACGGGGCGTCGCTGGTGGTGAATCCGCATCCGGAGCGCGGACAATTCAGCTCGCTGCAAGCCGGCTTGCGGGAAGTGCTGAATCGGGGGCGAGATGCAGCCTTGATTACGCTGGTGGACCGGCCGCCGGTACAGCCAGCGACGATTCAGACGCTGGAAGACGCGTTTGAAGAAGCGCTTGGACAAGCGAAGTGGACGGTTGCGCCGGAATATAAGGGGCAGCACGGGCATCCGATTCTGGTGGGACGCGAGATGATGGAAGCGTTCCTGAAAGCGCCCTTTACGTCGAATGCGCGGGAGATTGAGCAGGCGAACCGCGAAAAGATCGTGTACGTTGCGGTGAACGATCCACTCGTGGTCAGCAATGTTGACACGCCGGAGCAATACGCGGAGCTGCCGACTGCGCCTGCAAGCTGATTTTCCTCACATTCATCCTTCATGGCGAATCTCGAAGCAAAGCAAACCGAATTCATCGCGAGTGTAGTGCGACTGGGGCCGCGCATTGCGACTTTTGACTGCGACGGGACGCTGTGGTCGGGTGACGCGGGCGAGGGATTTTTCTGGTGGGAGTTGGAGCGGGGACTGGTGCGGCCGGAAATCGCGCGGTGGGGGCGGGCGCGCTATGCCGACTACAAAGCCGGGCTGGTCGCGGAAGACCTAATGTGCGGAGAGATGGTCACGATGCACGCGGGCTTGCGCGAGGACGAGGTGCAGCGGGCGTGCGATGAGTACTTTGCGGCGGGAGTGGAAGCGAACGTCTTTCCGGAGATGCGCGAGTTGGTGCGGCGCCTCGCGGAAACCGGTTGTGACGTGTGGGCGGTTTCGTCGTCGAACGTGTGGATCATCCGCTCGGCCATGCAAACCTTCGGCATTCCGCGGAATCGGATTCTGGCAGCCGAGTGCGCAGTCGACGATGGCGTGATTACGAACCGCCTGATCCGCGTGCCGAGCGGGCCTGGCAAGGTGGAGGCGATTGAGGCCGCGATTCCTGCAAAACCGGATTGCGCATTCGGCAACGCAATCTGGGATCGGGAGATGCTTGCGCTCGCCAAGTACCCGTTCGTGATTAACCCATTTCCGAATTTGCTGGAGATTGCGGTGGAAAAGGGCTGGCCGGTGTATCAGCCTGATCTCAATCATCGCGAGCGCTGAGAGTTTTTCGCGTTAAATTCTCCGCAAAATGGCCTTCAGCGCATCCATAGCCAGCGCGGCAGCATGGCTGGAGGCGTCTGGCAGACCTCCAACCTTCCTTAGCAGCTCTTCCCTGCTGAGTACGCGGGCTTGCTCCACGCTTTTTCCTTTTACCAACTCTGTAATTGCGGAGCCGCAGGCTATCGACGGCACGCAGCCTTTGGCGCGGAAGCGGATCTCGGCGATGCGATTGCCATCTAATTTCACGCTGAGTTCCAGAATGTCGCCGCAGGCTGGATTTTCGACGCGCTCGATGGAATCGGGGCGCTCGACTTCGCCGCTGTTGCGGGGATGCTCAAAGTGGTCGAGGAGTTCGGCGGAGTACACGCCGTTATTTTAATGCGAGCGATCTGACTCGGGCCGATCTCCCGGCGGGCTCGGCGGACGCGATTAAACCGGAGGCAAGGGCAGGCCGGCTGTATTCCAGGGGATGCTGTAGACGGCGTCGTGAGTGGCGAGAACGGCGTTCTTGCCCGCGCCGAAGGCTAATCCGACGAGGTTTTGGCCAGCGACTTCGAGGCTGGCCTGGCCTTGCGGCGTGATTTTTACGATGCCGCGTTTGCCGGCCAGCGACGCCGCGACGTAGAGATTGCCCTCGATATCGAACGCCATGCCTTGCGGGCGGCCGAGGCCGCGATAAAAAATCGAAACGCTGCCGTGCGGATCGACTTTGTAAATCGAGTCGAAACTGGAGGTAGTGGGGCCGGTGACAAAAAGATCTCCGTGGGGACCGATGGCGAGGTGATAGGCGGAGACGCTGGGCTCGAGGGTAGCGTAGACGAAAATCTGGCGGTCGCGGGCAATTTTGAAAATGGTCCCGCTGCGGTCGCCGACGAAGAGGTTCTCGTCGCGATCGAAGGCGATGCCGGTGGCGACGCCCATGCCTTCGGCGTAGGTGGAAACTTTGGCGCTGGGAGTGACTTTGTAGACGGCCTCCTCGTGGCGCGAGGAAACATACATCTGGCCGTCGCGATCGAAGGCAATGGCGGTGGCGTTCATCATGCCGTCGAGAAAGGGTGTGACTTTGAGATCGGTGTCGATCTTGAAGATGGAAACCGGTACTTTTTGACCGCGCGGCCCGGAGAAAGTGACGAAGAGATTGCCGGCGGGGTCGAAGGCAGGATTGGCGACGGGATTAACATCGTCGGCGATGGGGGTCGCCACGCGGACGGCATGCGGGTTGCTGACGTGGCCGTTAGTGCCGACGACGACGGGGCCGGAGGCGGCTTCGTCGGGAACGCGAGCGATCACGAACTCGTCGGAGCTGATAAGGACCGAGGCTTCAATTTCGCCGAAGCGGACGCTGGGGCGGCGGAGTTCTTGCGGGCGCAGACCTTTGCCGATGATGCGAACCTCGCCGCCGGGCAAGGCCAGGCAGGGAGAGACGGCCTCGATGTGGGGCTTGCCGTTGGCGGTTTTTTTTCCCAGCAGGCGCTCGGAGATGCTCATAGTCGTTTGTGGATCAAGCTACGTTGTTAGAAGGCCAAAGTGCAGCAAGAGATGCATGATAATGAGCGCGTAGAGGCCCGCGCCGAGGTCATCCACCACAATGCCGGTGCCTTCGGGAAGCCGCTCCAATCGGCGGATTGGAAATGGCTTCAAAATGTCGAAGACACGAAAGAGTATAAGGCCGGCGAGAAACGTTTTCCAGGCAAGCGGGACGGCGATGAGGGCGACGAGTTGGCCGGCGACTTCGTCGATGACGACGAATTGGGGATCTTTGAGGCGGGCGGCGCGGGCGACGCGGGTGGCGGCCGGGATGCCGATGAGAGTGACGATGGCCGCGGCGACGGTGGTGGCCCAAGGCTGACTGTGGAGGGGAATGCGGGAGATGGCTGCGGCCCAGAGGATTACGGTGGCGACGGAGGCCCATGTGCCGGGACCGGGCTTGACGCGGCCGATGCCGAAGAAGGTGGCGACGAGAGTGGCCCAGAGCGGGGCCCGGGATGCAGAGACCGAAGGCGGCGGGGCGGCGCTGGAAAGGTTGGTCGGCGCGGACATTAAGATTCGTCCTCGTCTTCGACGGTGTCCTGGCGAACCGTGTCTTCGGTGTCGGTGGCCTCTGACGGAATGACGTACTGGCCGGTGGCCCACTTGCCGAGGTCAATCTGGCGGCAGCGGTCGCTGCAGAAAGGAAAGTCGGGCTCGGCGGATTTCACCGTCTTTTTGCAGATGGGGCAGCGAAGTTTGAGGACGCGGGGCATGGGGGAAAGTCAGAAGTCAGAATTAAGAAGTCAGAAGGCAGAAGTAAGAGCGAGAGTGCCTGGAGCTTTACTTCTTCAATTTGATTTCTTCTCTTGCTTTTCTTACTTCTGATTTCTTCCTTCTCACTTCTGACTTCTCACTTCTTCCTTCTGACTTTTTCTTTCTCACTTCTTCTTTTTGACTTCTTACTTCTGACTTCTTACTTCTGACTTCTCACTTCCTCCTGCTGGCTTCAAATAATTTCGGCTACTAGATCATAGTCGTGGGCGGCGGTGATGCGACAACGATAAAACTCGCCTTTTTGCGGCGGCGCGCCCTCGGGAAATTTGCCGGCGGGGTAGTCGTTGACGAAGACTTTGCCGTCGATTTCGGGAGCGTGCATGGTGGTGCGTCCTTCGAGCAGAAGGTCTGTCTCTTCCGACGGGCCCATGAGGAGCAGATCGAATTCGCGGCCGACCAGCGCCTTCTTTTTTGCGCGGCTGATTTTCTTCTGCGCGGACATGAGCGCCTTGCGGCGGCTTTCAATTTCGCGCGCGGAAAGTTTCTTGCCGTCGTTGAACGCAGAGGCGCCTTCCTGGTCGGAATAGCCAAACGCGCCCATCCAGTCGAAGGCGGCTTCCTTTACGAAACCTTGCAGCTCTTCAAATTCTTTTTCGGTTTCGCCGGGAAAGCCGACGATGAACGAGGTCCGCAGGGTTACGCCGGGAATCATGCGGCGCATTTTTTCGATCGAGCGCAGGAACACGTCGGCGCCGCCGCCGCGCTTCATGCGCTTTAGAACGCTGGCCGAGGCGTGCTGCAAGGGCACGTCGATGTAGGAGCAGATGTTTTCGTGGGCGGCGATAGTTTCCAGCAGGCGGCCGGTGATTTTGTTGGGATAGGCGTAGAGGAAGCGGATCCAGCGGAGACCGTCGACGGCAGCTAGTTTTTCGAGCAGCAGCGCCAACCCATCTTTCAGGCCGAGGTCCTCGCCGTAGCAGGTCGTGTCCTGGCCGATGAGGGTGATTTCGCGCACGCCGGACTGCGCGAGGCGCTCAGCCTCGGCGATGACGGACTCGAAGCGGCGGGAGCGGAACTGGCCGCGCAGCTGAGGAATGATGCAGAAGGTGCAGGGATGATCGCAGCCCTCCGCGATCTTGATGTAAGCGGTGTAGCCGGGCGTGGCGAGGACGCGGGGCGTGCGGTCGTCGTAAAGATAGTTGGGAAGATCGGAGACGGCGCCAGCCCAGGCGTCGCGGGCGAAGCGGCCATGGGAGCGGCGATGATCGCCTTCGGGGCGCGAGGTGAGGATGTTGAAGGGGCCGGGAGCGGAGGGCGCAGATTCGAGGCCGGCAGCGGCGAGAATCTTATCCAATTCGCCGGTGCCGACTACGGCGTCAACCTCGGGAATATTTTTTGCAATCTGGTCGCGAAAGCGCTCCACCAGGCATCCGGCAACCACGAGGCGTTTGGCTTTGCCGCCGGTTTTGTGGCGAGCCATTTCGAGGATGGCATCGACGGATTCCTGCTGGGCGCTGCCGATAAAGGAGCAGGTATTGACGACGATGACGTCGGCGTCCTCGGCGTCCGGGGTGAGTTCGGCTCCAGCCTGAGTGAGCAGGCCCATCATGACCTCACTGTCGACGAGGTTTTTGGGGCAGCCGAGGCTGACGAAGCCTACCTTGGCAGGCGCCGCAACGGACGCGGTTGGAGACGAAGATAGAGTTTTCCTGATAGGCACTGGTTGGGGCCGGCGAAGCCGCTTGGATCTGAGTCAATTTTAGCATTGTCTTTGCCGCTCATCTGCCTGCGATCGGGCGGTCATCTTTCTGTCACCGGTCCGTATTCGGGGCGGGGATGACGCCGGGGGTGGGTATCACGACGGTAACTTACGAAGGGCTGAGCTTTGTGCGGCGCGTGCTAGTCTGGCGTGAACAGGAGTCATCCGCCATATTCGGAGGAGCGATGTCGGCCAAGGGCCTATTGGGTAAGATTGTGCCGATTTTGTTGCTTGTATCCAGCGCAAAGGCGCAGTTTGGCACGTACACAGTGAACGATGATTCGGTGACCGTGGGGGCGACGTTCGTCAGCACGCAGACGGTTTACAACACCGGGCTTTCTTTTAATCCGCAGCTTCATTTCGGCACGCCCTGGAGCTTCGCGTTCAATTACAGCCGGCTGCTGAAATCCAAGGGCGTCTTCGGCTTTCGCGCGGAATTGCCGGTGGCATTTTACCGGAACATGGGTCTGAACCTGGCCGCGCACGGAATCCCGAACGATATTGGAGCAGTTTTTCTTACGCCCTCGGTTCGAGTGAACATTTTTCAGGATGAGGGCGTCAGTCCGTGGGTGAGCGTTGGCGGAGGGTATGGCAGGTTCTGGGAATCGTCAAACGAAGAATTCTATGGGACGAATCCCGGTCCGACGGGCACCAATACCGGGGTGGTGCAGTTCGGCGCGGGGCTCGACATCTGGGTATGGAAGCACTGGGGATTTCGCGGGGAGGCGCGCGACTTTTATTCGGGCGAGCCGGCGGTGAATGTGGACACCAATCGCAGCCGGATGCACAACTACTACGTGGGTGCGGGCGTAGTGCACCGGTTTTAAGCGCGTGATTTTAATCGTCCGCGGGACTCGGCTTGCGATTCGAGCCGTGCCTCTCACCGGCGGCGATCTCTTCGAAAAGTTGGGGCAAAGTCTCGGCGGCTTCGACGGACCTGCCGAAGCGCGCGGATTCATAGTAACGGGTGAAGCGCGCGACTTTGGTCTTCAGGACGGGCTCCTGAATCGCGGCGACAAAATCCGCCGGCGTTTGCGCGGGAGACTTGCGCCATCCGCGCCGTGCCAGGCGCACCACCATGCGCTCATACCAGAGCGTGGCGGATTCGCGGGGCGCGTCGCCGGGATGGGCACGGAGCCTGCGGGCGCGAATCGCGTGCAGCAGCGGGCGGAAATTCAGCAGAATTAAGAGGACAGCCGCAAGCGCGCCGCCGCCGCCCAGCCACTCGGCGGGAAAACTAGCGATGTGATTGTGAGTGCGACGCGCGTATCGCAACAGCATGCGGTGCTGCCGTTCGATCCATAGCCGGGCGTCGTCGACAAAACGGCGCGTGTTGGTGGCCGCATCTTTGCCGAGCGACCGCTGGTGGCCGGCATCGTAGTTGATGATCCACTCGCGCCAGAATGAGGCGGCGGCATCGAGATAGAGCTGGAAGCGAGACCAACTGGTGTGCGGCGGCGCACTGGCGGCGGGAGTGGGATCGAAGCTGATCCAGCCGACATCGGGAAAGTAGGCCTCAACCCAGGAGTGCGCGTTGTTCGCGCGAATGACATATTGCCCGGTGAGATCGTTGAATTCGCCGGTGCGGAAACCGTTCACGATTCGCGAGGGAATGCCGAGGGTGCGCAGCATAACGGCCATCGAGCTGGCGAAATACTCGCAGTGGCCCTGCTTTCTTTCGAACAGAAAATTAGCCAGCGGGTCTTGCGGCCGCGCGCGCGGAAGCTCCAGCGTGTAGCCGAAATGGGTGCGCAGGTATTGCTCAAGGGCAAGCGCTTTGTCATAGTTGCTGGGCAATGAGACGGTAATGCGCTCGGCCAGTTGCGAGACGCGCAGGTCGAGCGGGGGCAGCTTGAGATAGGGTGCGGCGCCTTCCGGCTCGGCATTGGGAGCGAGGCGGAGCGCGCTGGCGTCGACGTCGGGCAGAATGGATTCGGCTTCGTAGCGGTTGATCGGATGATCGAGATCGAGATTGTAGACGGCGCCGGCGGCGTCGGTGGCGATTGCCCGGTAATTTCCCGTGAGGCTATGCGGCTTTTCGGCGAGAAAAAAAACATTTGTTCCGAGCGGCTCCATCAGAACGCGGTAGTGGATGGAGCGCCCCGGAGCCGCTATTGAAGCGGGCGGGCCAAGGCGATAAGTGCCACTGGCGGACGCCGGAAGCGGCCGCGAAGCGAACGTATTGGACCAGACGCGCCCGTCGAAGGCGTTGAGCGCGACTCCTCTCCACTTAAGATCGTAAAGACCCTGCGTATCGTGATCGACCTCAATATGCATGACGACAGCGCTGGACTGCTGGATCTGGCCGATCCTTCCCAGTTGCAGACGATCACTGAAGCCGGTGGAAACATCGCTGCTGGGGGCATAGGCGGTCAAATAGCGGGAGGAAACGCGCGGCAGAAAAAAGAAGATCAGAAAGCTGCCGGCGAGGATGAGCAGCATGAGCGCGGGAGCGATGGCGAGCAAGCCGTACGCCATTTGGCGGTGCGGCGCGGGCGTGCGGGCGTCGTGCGCGATGGCGGGCGTCTCGGCGACCGCGTGGCGCATTTCCATGAGCACGAAGGTGACGACGGCGACCATCAGAAAACCGGCGAAGGCGAAGAGGAAGGTGCTGCCCACAGTAAGGACGGCGGAGGCCAACACCATGAGGAAGGAAAGAACCGCGAGCAGGTAATGATCGCGCGGGCGCTGCAAGGAGAAGAGGCGGGCGACGATCAGAAACAAAACCAGGTGGATGGTTGCGGTGAGAAAACTGCCGGAGACGAAAAAATAGTCGGCGAAGTACACCACGACGTAAATCAGGGTGAGATAAGTTGTCCAGCTTTCGCGGATGACGAACTCGCGGCGCGTGGCAAGCTGATAGCCGCGAACGAGCAGCGCCAGGCCGACCAGAAATACGGCAGGAAGATCGAGGTTGCCGGTGGAGGCGAGCATTCCGAACCCGGTGAGCACAAGGAGAAAGAGCGCAACATTAAAATAGCGCTCGATGGCCCTGGCCATGGTGATGCGGCCGGGGCGAATGGGGCCGGATTTTATGGAGAGCTCCGCCACGCGGATTCTATTGTTCGCGAAAGCGGCGCGAAAGTGAAGTGTCTGCGGTAACGCGCCCAAGACAGCATGCAATCGGACGAGCGGAACACGAGCCAGTGGCACCCGGGATCAGTGGCGGGATCGGTGGCACCCGGGCCTTTTCAGGTTTATGAAGAAGCTGGTAGGATAGAGGTGCGTTGAAAGATCAGCCTGGTTGTCGGATCGACGATCGATCTGCCCGGTTTGATTTGAGAAGCAAGCCTTCCACGGAGACTCCGGAGCATCGGAGAATTCGAGCAATCAATGCAAATCGCGCAAGGCCGCATGGATAGCGGCGATTGCGTATCTCGTTGATTTGGCGAGTGGGGACGTAGTTCAGTTGGTTAGAACGCTGCCCTGTCACGGCAGAGGTCGCG
>PLHW01000036.1 GCA_003139095.1 Acidobacteriaceae bacterium | reverse complement strand
CAACCACGTCGCCAGAGCTCTGGGGTTGTCAAACTTTGACAGGTAGGGCAACGACTTTACCAGGACTTCCTGCATCGTGTCTTCGGCATCCTGCTGTTGTCCGCACACCCTCATACTGAAAGCAAACACAGCCCCTTGGAGCAGCGCTACTGCTCTCTCAAGCGCGCCGTCGCCGCCGCGCTTCAGCAAAACGATGGCTTCGTCGATGTCAGAATGCATTCGAGCAACTCCGTAGGTCTATACCCTAGCTATATGCATGTATAATTATATAGTGAATAAGGCACTCTTTGTCCGTCCGGAAGGCAGACGATGATCCACGAGAAGATGGTCGAACTGGTCGCGCGCCGATTCCAGATACTAGGGGAGCCTTGCCGCCTCCGCATCCTGCAAACACTTCAGGGCGGTGCAATGACCGTTAACCAGATTGTCAGTGAGTTGGAAGGGAATCAGCCCAACATATCGAAACACCTTCAAATCCTCTTCGATGCTGGGCTCGTCGGCCGCGCGCGTTCCCGCAACAGTGTCTTTTATAGTGTCGCCGATCCTGTCGTGTTCAAACTTTGCGACTTAGTGTGCCGCAGCACGGCGCGGCATGCCGCTCACTTGCAACAATACGCTGCCGGCACAGGGCGAAGGAGTGGAATCCAGACACAAAAAAGCCATCTTCGATCAAAGGTTGGTTCGTTACAGGGGGTGAACTGAATGCCGCAATGGGCATGGATGATCGTTTTTATCTTCGCTTACCTGGTGTTGACCCAATGGCTGCTGCCCAAGCTTGGTGTGCCAACTTGACGCACCAACTCCTGTTCTGTCGAGTCTCGACGGAGTGAAAAGTCAGGCAACAAAGGTAGAGATTAAAGACCACCATGGGCGACCGCCTTTTTAAACCACACAATGCACACAAACTCGATGATCCCGAGCGACAGGTCTGGCTGCCGGTTGCCGACGTCATTCGAGCGATAGCGATTCGGCCTGGAATGCACGTTGCTGATGTCGGTGCTGGAACCGGTTACTTCGCTATTCCCATGGCCCAGGCCGTCGGCCCTAACGGGAAGGTATATGCGATCGACTTGCAACCCGAGATGCTCAGCCTTCTACGGGAAAAGATCAAGCAACTCGACGCTACCCGCAACATCGATTTGGCACAAGGCGAGGCGAGCAGAACAACTCTCGGACCGAAATGCGCCGACGCTGTATTGATGGCGAACGTTTGGCATGAATTAGACGATCATGAAGCCGCATTGCGGGAGGCTGCACGCATCCTGGTGCCAAGTGGAACTCTGGGGTTGCTCGACTGGCGTCCGGATAAGAACTCTCCTCCGGGGCCGCCCTCAGACCATCGCCTGCCGGCGAATGATGTCGTGCAATTTTTGGCCAAGCACGACTGGACGACAGCGCCGCCGGTCAACATTGGGCTCTACAGCTACTTCATCAGCGCCCGTCCGCCACACTCAGCCGAGTCAATCTCTACTTAACCCAACTGGGGAGAAAGGCAATGCCCCTACAACTCAGGTAAAAATACCGGCATGGAAAATTTCCGACTTAAAGCCTTTCGAGCGGTGGCCAAACACTTGAACTTCCGGAGGGCAGCGGAGGAACTCTGCCTCACGCAGCCTGCCGTTACCCTCCAGATCAAAGCTCTGGAACAGCACCTTGGAGTGCAGCTATTTGATCGCAGTGGTGTTCGCATCGCACTTACCCCTGCTGGCACCATGCTCCTGAAATATGCCGGCAAAATCGACAAGTTGGAAACAGCGGCGATGGCAGCTTTATCACAGTTTGCCGACGGGCAACGGGGCGAGTTGCGGATCGGTGCATCGTTGACGATTGCGCAGTACATCTTGCCTCACCTCTTAGGAACGTTCCAGCAGCAGCACCCTCAAGTCCGGCCTCACGTCACCACATGCAATACGGAGCAAGTGCTGGAAGCGTTGGTGGCGCACGAAGTGTCCCTTGGTTTCATCGAAGGCCCCTCCCTGCGTCGAGATGTGCGAACCGAGGTTTTCCTCGAAGATGAGATTGTCCTGATGGTGCCGCCAGCCCACGAATGGAGCGAACGTGGCTTCGTTGAGCCTGAGGAATTGAAGCAAGAGCGGTTGCTTATGCGGGAGCGCGGCTCCGGGACGCGCCGCGTCGTCGAGATGGCTCTACAGAAGCGCGGCGTCAAGCCCAAGGACCTGAACCTTGCGATGGAGTTCGACTCGACCGAAGGCATCATAACCGCCGTTGAAGCTGGCCTTGGAATCGGATTTGCATCGCTCTGGTCTATAAGCAAAGAGCTCCAGGTTGGCTCTCTTCGAGTCGTGCCCATCCACGGAGTCCGGATCATGCGGCCACTCAGCGTGGCGTATCCGCCCGGTCAAGAACCGCAAGGGACTACACTGGCATTCCTCCATTTCCTGCGATCTCGCCACGAAGTGATAAACCCAACGCGGTCAAAGGCCCGACCCCTCGCCCGATCGTTAGATGTCTAATCTCCTCCCGCCCACGACAATTCGCCAGGGGCTCGTGAGCCCGCCACGGCATCGTAAGGCGATAAGCCGCGCGCATGAGCAATAAGAATTACTGCTTGGACAGGCAGGTGTCAGCGCAGCGAGACTAGGTGCTTGAAGAACACCAAGAATGTCTTCTTTGTTGGCCTTGTTGTAGCTGCCAGTGGCCTCATTTCGACCCCGTTGGCTCTGCTGGCCGGGCTGATCTACGGTATGTCGTTCCCCCACCCCTATCACTTGGACGCCAAGAAACTGTCCGCGTTTCTCCTGCAGGCATCTATCGTTGGACTCGGGTTTGGAATGAATCTGCACGAGGTCGTACGGGCAGGCCGGACCGGATTCCTATACACCGCGCTCAGCATAAGCTTTGCCATGCTCCTCGGTCTCGGAATTGGACACTTGTTCAAGGTGCAACGGATACCTTCGCTTCTGATCAGCGCGGGTACTGCAATCTGCGGCGGAAGTGCGATTGCCGCCGTTGGACCCGTCGTGAACGCAGGAGAAGAGGAGATGGCCGTCTCGCTCGGAACTGTGTTTGTGCTGAATTCGGTTGCCCTGTTTCTCTTCCCGGTCGT
>PLHW01000043.1 GCA_003139095.1 Acidobacteriaceae bacterium | reverse complement strand
CCATTTCCAGCTGAGGCAGGACAGAATGATGCCAATGCCTTTCCAAGCACCCTCTCGTGTCTCGAAAAAGAACAGCAATGAGTCCCAAAAAGCTCGACTAAATATCCCTTGCCAGTAATGCCATGTTTCCCTGATCGGCATTGCACACACCTCCCCACAATTAGGGAATTCCTGAACTGGAAAGGGTATGCTTCTAGGTGGCAGGGGTAAAGCGAATCTGGAGGGCGGAGGCTATTCACCGCCTACCTCCCGGCAACGCAGTATTAGGACAGTACCAGAAATTAGGTACCGTCCTAACATACTCTTAGGACAGTACCAGAAATTACCGCTAGATCTTTGAGGAATAAGGACTTACTAGTAAGTATATGTGGAATCAATGAGTTAGGTGCGATTTTCGGCCCACATGTTTACCATATAGTAAATACGGGAGTGTCTCGATACTTAAGATATTTATTCTTCAATAGGTTAGGCGTCAATCCGCTTTTCCTTCAAGAATGTCCGCTGTGAACGACTATTCTAGGAGCGAAAGAACGGGGCAGTCATCTTTTCTCTTGAAACTCCGTAGTCTTGAGAGCATCATAAATATCGGAATCGCCCGCATAGCCGAACTGTCACCGTATGGTGCGCGTGCCCGAGAGGGCTAGGCTGGCGGGCACATTTATTTGGGCCACATCTGACATCCGACCTCCGCACTTCGTACTACATTCCTGTAATCAAAGCGATCCGCTTTATCTGTCCGATAGGAACGGGTACGGCCACATCAAGTCTGTTTGTGTGTCGGGCGCATGATCATAGCTTAGCTGCGGGCGAGGATTTTTGTCTTTGTCGCTGCGGGGAGGGTTTCGCAGGCTGTGCGGAGGACCAAGCGCGGGGCGCGGGCGCGGATTTTCATGAGGTAGGGGACGGTGCGTTTTGGGTCGTACTTCGCGGCTTCGCGGAGGAGCCAGCCGAGGCCTTTTTGGACCATGTCGTCTTCGTCGGCCAGGAGCATCTCGGTGAGGCGCGTGATCTCCGGGAAAAGTTGTTTTTGGCGGGCGCCACGAATCAGGGCGACACAAGCGGCGCGACGGCGCCAGCGATTTTTGGACTTTGCCCAGCGGAAAACCTGGGACGCCCACCCGGGCTGCGCGCTCACCATGGGCGAGAGGACGTAATGCGCGAGGGCATCGTGGTCGGCCCAACTGGTGATGCGGTCGATCCATGAGGCGAAAAGCGCGAAGTCTTGGCGGGTGAGTTTTCCGGTTTGGCCTTCGAGGAGGAAGACGGCGAAAACTCTTTCTTCGAGGACGCGTCCGGAAAAAAGCTGGTCGGCGACCTGGACAACAAAGGGCAGGCCACGCTCGGCGGCGATGCTGCGGCGGAAGCGGACGGCGACTTTGCGGAGTTCGGCGGTGCGCCATCCGCGAGATTTAATTTCTTCCTTAAAAAACCACTGGACTTCTTTGGCGTGCGGGGCCGAGCCGCCGTCTTTGAGCACGCGGCGGATGTGATCGGCGATGTAGGCGGGCGTAATTTCGCGTTCAGTCATTAGTAGTGCCAGCGGTTTCCTGCGTTCGAACCGTCTTATCGTAAATCCACAGGAGGGCCGCGGTCACGAGGCCGACGGCGGTTACGGTGTACCAGATGCGGGCGGGCTGATGGGCTACCTCTCCGAAGCGGTGGACTAGAGTGCCGCCGAACCAGCCGCCGATTAGCGAGCCGATGCCGATGGGCAGAAACGCGAAGCCCATGTAGGTTCCCTGCTGGCCGGGAGGGGCGAGGCGGGAGATGTATTCGTAGTAGCGCGGGGACATGATGATTTCGCCGAGGGCGAGGACGAAAAGCGAGAGGATTGCGCCCGGGACGGTGGGCCAGAAGGCAAGGATGAGCCATGAGGCCGAGGTGATGACCGTGCCGAGGATGACTGCCTGGAATGCGGGGATTTTGCGGGTGAGGTAATTGATGGCCAGGGTGAGGCAGATGACGGTGAGTCCGTCGGTGACGAGGATCATTTCTACGTCGGCCGAGGAATTGATGTAGTTGTGGATGTAGCCGGGAAGGCTGATGTATTGCTGCCAGAAGACGACCCAGTATCCGGTGAAGAGGACGAGGAACCACATGAAGCGACTGATGCCGGCGAGCACGAGGGCGAGCAGAGCGACCCAAATCCACCAGGGAATGGTGAGCGCGGGGGAAACGAACTCGGCGATGCGAAGCAGGAGCGCGACGGCGAGCACGGGCAGGACCAGCCAGGCCTTGCCAACTACGACGCAAAAATTGCGGGCGACGGTGGCAATGGAGGGTGGAGGAGCGTCTCCGGCTTTGCGCGGCTCGCGGAAGAAGAGCACGACGACGAAGAACATGAGGAAGACGCTGAGGGCGGCGACGCGATAGACGCCCTCAAGGCCGAGATGGCGATGCGCCCAGGAGGCGAAGTACGGGCCGGCGGCGCCGCCGATGTTGACCATCGTGTAGTAGATGGAGTAGCCGATGGAGCGGACATTTTCCTTGGAGGCGCGGGCGGTGGTACCCACGACGCAGGGCTTGACCATGGCGATGCCGAGCGCGGGGAGAGCGAGAATGACGCCGACAAAGAGAGCGAGGGGAACGACGTTGCGGACGGGCGCGAGCCAGGGCGCGGCGATGGATCCGATAAGAAAATAAGCGAGGGCGAGGATGAGGTAGGCGGTGGAGAGAGCGCGCCGGAAGCCGATGCGGTCTGCGAAGGCTCCGCCGAAGATGGCGAGGAACCAGACCATGCCGCCGAAAATGCCGGTCAGAGTGCCGGTTTGCTCGGTGGAGAAATTGAGGCGCTCTTGCAGGTAGAGGGCGAGCGAGGCGAAGGCTCCGTAGTAGGAGAGGCGCTCGAAAATTTCGGTAAGGTTGGCGATCCAGAAGGGGCGCTCGAAGCCGGTGCGAATTTCCTGGAATCGTTCGGCGAAGGTCAAAGGAACTCCTGTAACGGCGCGCTGATTGGCGTTGCTAGATGACAAGCCGATCGCGGAGTTGCTGGCTGGTGAGGCCGGCAACACGGATGACTTTGTTGCGGCTCGTCAGTCCGGACGCAATAGTAACGGAAGAACGCGGGAGGTTCAAAAGTTTCGCGAAGAATTCGATGCAGGCGGCGTTGGCCTTGCCATCGACGGGAGGAGCGGTGAGCGCGAGTTTGAGGGCTTCGCCGACTTCGCCGGTGATGGCATTTTTTTTGGCGCGCGGGTGGAGCTTGACCGCGAAGGTGACGCCCGATGCATCGTCGCGAATTGGGATCATAAATTCTTCACCACGGAGACACCGAGGCACGGAGAAATCTTAAGGCCCAAAACGCTGTCTGACGGGCAGTCGGAATCCTCTGGAGCGGTTGGCTTTCCCGACGTCTCGGTGTCTCTGTGATGGACTCACGCTCTTTCTCCAAAAATTGCTGTACCGATGCGGACGCAGGTGGAACCTTCTTCGATGGCGACTTCGAAGTCGTGGGACATGCCCATGGAGAGGACATTCATGGCGACTGCGGGCAGAAGGCGGGCCGCGATGCGATCGCGAATTTCGCGCAGCTTGCGAAAGTAGGGGCGGGCTTGTTCGGGATCGTCGGCGAAGGGGGGAACGGTCATCAGGCCTTGGATGTGGAGGTTTTTCCATTGGGGCGCGGCGGAGAGAATCATCTCGAATTCTTCGGAGTTGGGAGCGAGGCCGGTCTTGGCTTGTTCGCCGCCGACGTTGATTTCGATTAGTACGGGCAGGGTCTTGGCGGCTTGTTCGGCGGCGGCGTTGAGTTTTTCTGCGAGCTTCGGCGAGTCGAGCGAATCGACGGCGGTGAAGAGCTCGGCGGCCCTCGCGGCTTTGTTCGATTGCAGATGGCCGATGAGGTGCCAGTCGGCGCCGGGGAGATCGTGCAGTGAATTTAGTTTCGCGTCGAACTCCTGCACGCGATTTTCGCCGAAAAGGCGGAGGCCGGCGGCGTGGGCTTCGCGGATGGATTCTGGCGGGAAAGTTTTGCTGACGGCCATGAGGGCGATGGCGGATGGATCGCGACCAGCGCGGCGGGCGGCGTTGGTTACTCGCTCACGAATGTACGCAACATTTTCCGCGATGGACACAATAAAGAAGTCAGAATTCAGAGGTCAGAAGGCAGAAGTGAAACCAACGTCAAATTCGTTTCACTTCTGACTTTTCAATTCTAACTTCTGACCTTTGCCTTTTGAAACCTTTGCCCTCTACATGATTGCGGTTGGCGGCGCCGGGTCTTCTGGCCTGCCGGCGTTGGCTAGCGGGACGCGGATCATGACCGCCGCAAGGATCGCGAGGGCGATTAACGCGACTATGAATGGGGGCGTCCACTTGACTAGCGTGACGTCATGGCCGGAGCCGACGAGAGCGGCGATGACCAAGCCGCAGAGGGCTTCTCCGGCAATCATGCCGGAGGCGGTGAGGACGCCGGCATTTTCCACGCGCGCTTTTTGGGCATCGTTATAGCCGCGGCGGTCGCGCAGTTTGTCGGTGATCCACCGGATGATACCGCCGACGAAGATGGCGAAGGTGGTGCCGAGCGGGAGATACATGCCGACGGCGAAGAGCATGACGCTCTTGACTTCGATCATGATCATGCCGAGGCCGAGGAGGATGCCGACAATGACGAGAGGCCAAGCCATGTCGCCGCCAACGATGCCTTTGGAGAGCATGGCCATGAGGCCGGCTTGTGGTGCGGGCAGCGCAGCGCTGCCGAAGTGATAGGCCTTAGCGAGAATGGCGATGGGGAAGAAGAGAACGAGCGAGGCGACGACGATGCCGAGGAGATCGCCGATTTGCATTTTGGAGGGCGTGCCACCGAGAATGTGGCCGACTTTGAGGTCCTGCAACATTTCGCCGGCGACAGCGGAGGAGACGCAGACGACGGCGGCGACTCCGAGGACGGCCGCCACGCCGCCGGTGCCGGAGACGCCGAGAGCGACCATGAGGAGGGCGGCAATCACGAGCGTGCAAAGGGTGAGGCCGGAGACGGGATTGTTGGAGGAGCCGATCATGCCGACGAGATTGCCGGAGACGGCGGCAAAGAAGAAGCCGACAACGATCATGACGGCGGCGGCGACCAGCGAACCCGCAAGCACGCGTGAGGAGGAGAGCGTGCCAGCGCCGGCGATGAAGTAGTGGTAGAGCAGAATCATGGCAACGAAGACGACGACGATACCGGCGAAGACGGCCTTGGCGGGAAGATCGCGCTCGGTACGATTGGTGGCGGCGTGAGCGGTGGCGGATTTTTTGAGGTCGGTGACGGCGCGGCCCATGCCGAGAGCGAGTTGCTTGCGCATTTTAAAAAGCGTGTAGGATGCGCCGACGAGCATGCCTCCAACGGCGATGGGGCGCACGATGGAAAAGTAAATAGATTGCGCTAGAAGCGGCCAGGCGATGGATTCGCCGGCGGGGAGGCCGGCCTGAATGTAAGGGCCGATGGTGAAGGTTAGAAGTGGAACGAGGAGTCCCCAGGCGAGCACGCCACCGGCGAAGTTGAGAGCGGCGAGGCGCGGGCCGATGATGTAGCCGACGCCGAGATAGGCGGGGCTGACGTCGGGCGCGGTGAAAAGAGTTGCACCGCCAGTGATGGTGGTGGCGACATTCGGGTTGGTGCTAGTTCGCAGAAGCAGGCGCTTGCCAAGATTGCCGATGGTGACGTTGAAGGTGTTGTTGGGGCTGAATATGTTGACGGCGCCAAGCAGGTACATGAAGCCGCCGAAGCCCATGTTGGCGAAAAGAATTTTTGCGGCGGTGGAGCCTTGCTGGCCGGCCTTGTGAATTTCAGAGGCGGCGACGGACTCAGGGTAGGGGAGATCGGGATCTTCGACCATCACGCGGCGGAGGAGGGTGACGAAGAGGATGCCGAGGGTGCCGCCAATCATCATTAGGGCGACGGATTTCCAGTATTCGGGGGTGCGCCAGTCCGGCGATAAAGCGGGCCAGAGGTCGGCCATGACGAAGGCGGGGATGGTGAAGATGGCGCCGGCGGCAACGGATTCCCCGATGGAGCCGACGGTGCGGGCGATGTTTTCTTCGAGCAGCGAACCTTTCATCAAGCGAAGCAGGGCCATGCCGATGACGGCGGCGGGATAAGTGGCGGCGATGGTCATGCCGGCTTTGAGGCCGAGATAGGCGTTGGCGGAGCCGAGAATGCCGGTCAGGACCAGGCCGATCAGGACGGCTCGAAAGGTGAACTCTTTCATCTCCATCGTCTCGGGCACGTAGGGACGATGTTTGCGTGGGGCTTCCAAGGGTGCGGCGGGAGCGCTCATGAGGACCTCGTGACTCGGGAAGATTTCATTGTGAAATAGAGTAGCAGAGACGGCGCACGTTACCACGGCGAACGATTGAGTTTACAAGGGCGAGGATCGCGTGTCACGCAACATTCTGAGCGAGTGTCATTCTGAGCGAGTGTCATTGTGAAGCGGCGGGCACGAATCGATCTGGAGAATATTCGGGGGCTTTAATCGGTGAAGCTGCGGCACTCGCGGGCGGCGCTGTTGGCGAGATGATTGGCTTCGGTGTTGCGCTCGCGGGGGATGCGCTCGATGGCGAACTCGAGGGTGCGGGAGAGCTTGCGGCAAATCCAGTGCAGGGAATAGAGGCGCGGGCTGCGGCAGGCGTATTCGCCGCTCATCTGGCGGACGACGACGTCGGAGTCGGAGTAGACGAGGAGGGTGCGGGCTTTGCGGGTGAGGGCGCATTGCAGGGCTTCGAGCAGGGCGGCATATTCGGCGACATTGTTGTCTTGCCAGCCGATCCACTTAGCGATGCGAGTGCGGCGGCCGGCGGTGTCTTCGACGACCACGCCGATTCCAGAAGGCCCCGGGCTGCCGTGGGAGCTGCCGTCGACGTAGGCGATCAGCTGCGAGCCGTTACTGGTCATGCGATGCTGAGATTCCTCATGGGGCCTATCAGTGAGCTGCGCGGTTGTTTTCGCCTGGCTTGATGCACGACTACCTGCACTTCCTTCTGCGCGTCTTTCTGAACCATGCGTTAAGAATACCGGACCGTCAAGAGCATAGTATGTTCTTCCGGTGAAAACATTTCCACAATGGGGCAAAGGCGGTTTTGCACAGCGCCCGGCAAAATCGGCTAGACGGCCTGACTGGCGCGGAGTTTGGATGATTTTAATATCCTCAGAATAGTCACAGGGTGCACCAATTTCGGGCGTTGACTTATATTTGAAATCCGCTAATCTTAGTCCCGTCGACGGCTGAAAGGGTTGGCTTCAATAAATCGTAGCCAGTCCGAAGTAGGCTGAGTGATGCGGAAGGCGGGGTGACCCGCCGAGACGGCCAGACCCGAAAAAACCGACGAACTCTGCGAGGAGCCGCCGGGGTTTGGAACTGCGAAAGCAGTCATTACATCAAGGACCGCGATGGTGCACGCATCCACGTTGTCAACTCCCTCGCAAGAGTTGGCGGCTAGAGCGTAACCAATGTCGCGGTCTTTTCTATTGCCCAGCTCCCAGCTCCCAACTCCCAACTCCCAACTCCCAACTCCCAACTCCCAACTCCCAGCTCCCAACTCCCAACTCCCAGCTCCCAGCTCCCAGCTCCCAGCTCCCAGCGTTTGGCGATGGCAGCCTTTTCTATCGGCTTTTGTTAGCGCGTGACGGTCTTTCCTATCAAGGCTTAACTGGAGTATCTGGGCTCACAGAAAAACCCCGCCCAAAATCTTAGCTCGGACGGGGCATTTGTGTACTGTACTTTCTGTATTTATCTTCTCGTACTTACTCTTCGACCTGTCTTTCGCGGTGAACCCTTAATCACTCTGACTTCCAGACTACGTCGAAGCTGGTGCCGTCGCCGGTTAGAGACGACGGCACGGCTTCGGTAGCGCCTCCGCTGCTGACCATGGTGATGGAGTAGACGCTGCTGCCATAGCTGCTGATGGGGCCGGAGATAGCGCCGTCAGTTGCATCGTTGGTGCCGCTCACACTGGTGTAATCGTCGCCGAGATAGACAGTGCCGAAATCGGAGAGCGGGAGAATGCCGCCGCTGCGGGTGCAGCAGGGGGCTTCGGCGATCCATTCGGCCGAGGTGCGCTGCGCTCCGGAGACCCGCGAGCTCTTGCTATACGACTTGCCCGTAGTTACGTTCTTGATGGTAATGGTGAACTCGGAGCCGCTGTAAGTCACCGAGGCGGACATCTTATTGCCGGGAGAGACGGGCACGCTGGAGATGACCACGGAGCCGGCGGGATAGAACTCATACCAGGCGTAATACCGGGCAGTCGAGCCGCTGCAATCGGAATCGGTTCCGGTCTGCTCGACGGTGCTGGAGGAGTAGCCATCGATGCCCACCCAGAATGAAGAGTAGGTGCTGGGCGTTTTGCTGCAATTGACGGTGGGAACGGTCCAGGAGCCGCTGGCGACGGTGAAGGCGGAACCGGTGACCGCATAGCCGCTCCAGTTTTCGCTCTCGACCGATCCGGTCGGAGTTAATCCATTGCCATGAAGACGCATGGGAGCGTGCTGACGCGGAGCGAGTGCTGCGGTGGTCGGAGATGCGGCAGGCCTCGTGGCTTGCTGCGCGACGGCTGGGAGGGCCGCTAGAAGTAACAAGGTTGCTAGTTTTCTGGAAGACATACGATCTCCTTTTGTAAGTTGTGCCATCCTCTCAGGGACACAAATTCGCGACAGTATAGCGCCGGTAAGATGACGACGGCAAATTCGGTAGGGCAATCAACGTTCGGTTTTCGTAACAGAGAAACTGAACAATGACAGTGGAGAAATTCTAGTGCGTCTCGCCATCGCCGGGAGCCACGTCAGGCGTGTCGACTTTGTGGGCGATGGGCGTGTTCGGTTGGTCGGGCGGAAGCGGAAATTCTCCCGCGTCTTTGCCGGCGAGGGCGGCGTTCATGAACTGCATCCAGATGGGCAGAGCGGCGCGGGCTCCAGTTTCTTTTTCGCCGAGGGATTTTTTTTCGTCGTAGCCGATCCAGACCCCGCAGGTGAGATTGGGAGAGAAGCCGACAAACCAGGCGTCGGTGAAGTCGTTGGTGGTACCGGTTTTGCCGGCGAGCGGGAAGGGCATTTTGGCGGCGGCGACGGCGGTTCCGTGGAGCACGACCTCGCGTAGCATGCTGGTCATGATGCGCGCGGTGCGCGAGCTGATGGCGTCCTTGGCGTCGGAATAATCTTCTTCCAGGACGCGGCCTTCGTAGTCGGTCACCTTGGTGATGTAGCGGGGCGCGACGCGCAGGCCGTCGTTGGGAAAGACGCTGAAGGCGCTGGTCTGCTCGAGGGGCGTGACTTCAGCCGACCCGAGCGCGACGGGAAGATAAGCGGGAATATTTTCGGTGACGCCGAGGCGGTGCGCGTATTCGATGACGGTTTTTATGCCGATACGATCGGCGAGTTTGAGCGCGGGAATGTTGCGCGACTGGGCGAGGGCGCGGCGCAGCGTAATCGTGCCCTCAAATTTCTGATCGTAATTGTGGGGCGAGTAAGGGCCGGAAGCGGTTTGAAACGTTATGGGCGCGTCGAGGATGGTGTCGTTGGGGCTTGCGCCCTGGTCGATGGCGGCGGTGTAGACGTAGGGTTTGAAGGAGGAGCCGACCTGGCGCAGGGCTTGCGTGGCGCGATTGAATTTGGAGAGATTGAAATCGCGGCCACCGATCATGGCCTTGATTTCGCCGGTGGCGTTGTCGATGGCGACGAGAGCGCCTTGCACGCCGGAATCCTGCTCGAGGCTGACGTGAGCTTTGCCGGCGGCGTCGAGGGCGAGGATTTTGACGTACACGATGTCGCCGGGAACGAGGAGGTCATCGAGGTGGGGCTTGGAAGATTTGGTGGGCTTGGGGATCCAGCCGGCGGCGTCGGATGGGACGATGGTGGCGGTTTGCTGGCCAAAGCGAATTTGTACTTCGGAGGGCGAGACTGCGGTCACGAGGGCGTGCGTGTAGCCGTTGACTTCGGGCGCTTCGTCCCAGTCCGGATCGACATATTTTTCGAGCGACTGGCCTTCGGCGATGACATTGATCAAGTGACCGCGCCATCCGTGGCGGCGCTCGTAGGCGGCGAGGCCGTCGAGGAGGGCCTGGCGCGCGGACTTCTGCAGGTCCATGTCGAGCGAGGTATAGACGCGGAGACCGCCTTCGTGGACCTGGTCGCTGCCGTATTTGGCCTCGAGATAGCGGCGAATCTCTTCGACATAATGCGGAGCGAGCGAGTTGGGATCTTTTTGCAGGTTAAGCGCGATGGGTTTGGCCTTAGCGTCGGCGGCTTGCGCGGCGGTAATCTTGCCATCTTCGAGCATGCCGTTGAGCACCAGATTGCGGCGCTTGAGCGCGCGGTCGGGATGATTAATGGGCGAGTAATACTGCGGCGCCTTGGGCAATCCGGCGAGGAGCGAGGCTTCTTCGAGGGTAAGCTGTTTGGCGGGCTTGCTGAAGTAATACTCGGAGGCGGCTTCGAAACCGTAAGCGCCATGGCCGAGGAAAATCTGGTTGGCGTAGAGCGTGAAGATTTGCGGCTTGGTGAAGCGGCGCTCCATCTGGATGGCGAGGAGCGACTCCTGCACTTTGCGATAGAAGGAGCGGTCGGGCGAAAGGAATAGATTGCGGGCGAGCTGCATGGTGAGCGTGGAGGCGCCCTGAACTTTTCCGCCAGACTCGACGTCGCGGTAGGCGGCGCCGACGATGCGCCAGAAGTTGATGCCGGAGTGAGTGTAGAAATCCTTGTCTTCGATGGAGACGAGCGCGTCGCGGAGAACCTGCGGGTAGTCGTCATAGGTGGCGATGACGCGGCGCTGGAGAGCGAAGGTGCCGATGACGCGATTTTGCGTGTCGTAGAGTTCGGTGACGGAGCTGGGGCGATAGCGCTCGAGCTGCTCGACCTGCGGCAGATCGGTGGAGTAGACGAGCAAGAGGCCGCTGGCCGCGCCGACGGCGGCGGCGAGAACTGCGAGCAGCGCGAATAGCACCCAGCCGACGAGCTTAAAACCGGAGGCTTCGGCGGCAGCAGAGGCTTGGTCGACGACTGTCATCGGAGGATGAGATCAGGATAGCGTAGGAGGAGGTTGAAAAGTGGGGATACAGTGTGATGAAAAAAATGGGGCAGTGCGGAACTTGGCGAAAGGCGGAAGCCGCTCCCAAGTGGGATATAGGGGAGGGACAACTTGTAATTTAGATGGATCCCGCTGGAGGCTGACGACTGGGGATGTTTCGCCAAATGGGATTGGGGGCGGCAAGCGCTTCACCCAAGATTGGACACGCCCGAGGATTCAGCGTAGGGTTGAGATTGAGCGAGCAGTTCCTCTCCTCTTTCAGGTCCCCTGAACTAAGTCAGCCCATCTGAAGTAAGCCCCCCTTAGTTCCACCAGCACCCGGAAGGTTCCCCCAATGATCAGTTCGAAAACTCAAAGACAACCGCAGCCAAAGATCGTCGTCGGCCCGAAAAGCTCTCCCGGCCTGGTGGTCATGGTGCCAGACACGGGCTCATCACAAGACATGATTAGAGAGCGGGCCTATGCGCTGTATGAAGGCCGTGGTCGTGAACCTGGTCAGGAGGAACAGGACTGGTTTTGCGCCGAGCGGGAGATCCTCGGACTGGCGAAGTAAAAGGACCACATCCATCGCCACCCATGCATCTGCTGGAAGGGTTGGAAGGGATAGCTATGGATTGCTTAATCTGCAAGGAGCTGGAACGAACCCTTGACGCTAGGAGTAGCGAGTACATCGGGGCCCGTTGCGCTGCGTATTATGCAGTCAGCACGGAGCTTGCGGCCTACAAGAACGTCGAGATGGAGCGCGCTAGGAGCAACTTGGAAGAGCACCAGTTGGTATGCGTCTCCACGGCGTCTGGACCGAGGGAGCCCGCCTGGGCTGCTCAAGTGCTCAATGTGATCACGGTTAAAGCCGGGCTCATCGTCGGTTAGCCGCATAGCTGTCGAGAACCGTTTGCGCTCATTGATCGAGAAGCGGGCGACGGATGGCTGCGGCCATCCATCCTGCGGCCATCCATCCAATGACAAACAATACAGCGGCTTCGGCGTTTGCTTGAAATGATGCGGCCGTACAAGGTCGCGGGTTAGAGGCATCCGCGGATTGCGGGGATTTGCCGCGGTGCAGAATTCGGGGCTCAGTCGCGGAACCCCGGCAAGTCCACGCGCTTTGCAATGTGATCCTTGATCCAGTGGCTGTCCCACCATTCCTTGGGGTCGATCTGTACGCCATCGAGCTGCATGGCGAAGTGAATGTGGTCACCTCCCGCCATTCCGGTCTGGCCACTGGTGCCGATGACTTGTCCGCGCTTCACCATGTCGCCTTCGTGCACATTGATCTGACTGAGGTGGCCGTAAATCGTCTGAAGTCCGTATCCATGGTCCACCACAATGCAATTGCCGTAGATGCCAAGCGGAGCCGCATAGACGACACGGCCATCATTGGACGCCTCGACGCCGACATGCTGCGTGGCCGCGAGATCGTATCCGAGGTGCACCTGCTGATCGATCTTTATTCCTTTGTAGATGTAATTTCGCGTATCCGCAAAGCTGGATTCCGCCTGGGAATGAGACTGACGCAGGAAAGGCTGCGACCAGAGGAAGTGGTCTGCGGTTTTGAGGCGCAGATCGGAAAGCACCTTGTTATTGGCCCGCCGCATTTCGCTATTGATTTTGACGAAACGCTGCACCGGATCTCCCGAGCCGTGCGGATCAAGCTCGCCGATAACTTTCTGCATGAACTGGTCGCTCACCTGCAAATCATGTACCGTGTATTTCGGCTGCTCCTTCTTGGGAAACTGGAACACAATCGGGCTGGTCACGACGTTTCCCGCGCCATTCGAGGCGAAAACCACTGGGACCGTCGCGGGCGGCATGTTCCAGGCGAAGGCGAAGAGCGAAAAGAAGCCCGGCTTGCCGCCGGGCATGGGCCAGGCCCGGAATGTCTGATCGCCGACTTGCACGCCCGCTTCCGTCCAGGTCCCGGAGATATTGAAGGTCGCGAGATCAGCCATGCCCAAGTACAGGTAGTGCTGGTCTGAATCAACAGTGACGACGGGCGGCCGGGTTACCACCGTGACCTGGCCCTCCCAGCGTGCTGTCTTGCGCAGCAAACCGTTGGAGGTAGCTATAAAGATCAATTTTGCGCTGCCGTCTTTGAGCTGGGGCGTGGTGTTGACGCCGGCGGTAAAGCTCCAGATACCATCCGTCACGGGCGAAGGTTGGGCGATCCCCCAGACGCGATACTGGATGCCACTTTGCTCGACAAAGGCTTCGAGGCTGCGAATGCCATGGGGGTCGCGCACATGGACAATTATGGGAGTGGCCTGGCCTAAGGTGGTGACAGGGGACGGCAGGTCAACCACGGGCGCTGCCGATCGCGCCAATAGAATCGCAATCGACGCAATTACTGCAATCGCAATCACGGTAATGAGGATTTTTCGCACAAGTTATTGTAGCTCTCATGGGAATTCATGAGACGGGACATACAGAGAAATAGAGTGCGGCCCGTGGACAGGCTGCTCCACCAACAACAATTCCAGACGCTGTTTCACGACCTCTTTTTTCCGATCAAGTCTTTTCCGATCAAGTCTTTGCCATCAAATCTGTGCGATCAAAGTGGTGACCGCCGCGGACTTGAGGCTATGCGGATTTCTCGCCAATCGAGGCGCGTCGGGTAGGGCCTAGCGACGGCTTTGCCTTGCTAGTGGCAGCAACCGCACATCCAGATTGTGATGTTAGGTCTTGACTGGGAGCCGGTCATTCTTATAATGGATAGGCCTGACTAAAGCAGGTTCCGCTCGTTGAGACGCAACACCTGCTGAGGCGAAACTCCCCCAAAAAGGTTCGTGCTTATGAGTGCTATCCGTAGCGCCCTGGCCCTAGTTGTGTTTTCTGCGCTGCTGCTTATTGCCGCTCGTCCAGCGCACGCTCAAACCGAAATCGTGCTTTACAACTTCTGTTCTCAGCCGAACTGCGTAGACGGTAAGGACCCGGCGGCTAGCCTCGCGCCCGACGGCGCAGGCAACTTCTACGGGACCACCCAACTGGGCGGCGCGAATATGGATGGCACTGTGTTTGAGCTTTCTCCAAACGGGTTCGGCGGCTACGACGAAACTGTCTTGTACAGCTTCTGTTCCCTGCCGTACTGCACAGATGGGAGTGGCCCAACTTCTAATGTGATTTTCGACGGCGCCGGAAATCTCTATGGGACAGCCTGCTCCGGTGGCGCTAACGGACAAGGCGTCGCCTCAGCATGCGGCGATGGTTCTAACGGATATGGGGTGGTGTACGAACTGAGCCCGGAGCCGGGCGGTGGTTGCCCAGGCGGCAGCAACAGCGGTAATGGCTGGTGCGAGACCGTCCTTTACAGCTTCATGTCAACCCCCGACGGCGCGTCCCCGTTCTCCGGGCTCACCTGGGACCCGTCCGGTAACCTCTATGGCACAACTTATGGCGGAGGCAGCGGAATGGGGACGGTTTACGAGTTGTCCCCGAACGGCGAAGGCGGGTGGAGTGAGCAGATTATCTACGACAGCGGCGGCTATGGCGGATTGACGATCGACGGCTCCGGCAACCTGTACGGTGCCGACGATCTGGGAAATGGCCACGTTTTCAAGCTGTCGCCAAACGGAGGTGGGGGGTGGAATCCGAGCATCATTCATGCCTTCGCAGGCCACCCGACGGACGGCAGCTACCCTTCGGGCACGCCGATGCTCGATAGCGCCGGAAATCTCTATGGCACGACCGTTTATGGCGGTATAGGGAGGTGCAGCCCTGACCACACTGACTTGGGGTGCGGCACAGTTTGGAAGCTGACTCCTTCAGATGGTGAGTATACGGGGGCGGTTCTTCATTCCTTTATGTCGGGTCCCGGGGTCCACGGATGCTGCTTCTCGCTTCGAGCGCCCGACCTTCCCTGGGCCGGAGTCGTGCTCGATTCATCCGGAGACATCTACGGCATGACAGAATACGGCGGCAGCTCCTCGTACTGCACAGAAAAAGAGGCGAAGGGCGATCTACAAGGCTGTGGCGCGCTGTTCGAACTCGCCAGGCGCCCCAAAAGGACCGACTATGAAACGGAGCTTCTTTGGATTTTCACGTCGGGCGATGGCGCTCATCCCGTGAGCAGCCTGATTCTGGACGGCGGCAATTTCTACGGAACGACCTACAACGGTGGCCTGGGCGGCTTTTGCCCGAATCCCGGCGGTTGCGGGATCGCGTTCGAGTTCACTCCGTAGGTACGCAAGGTTACGAAAATGCGCCACGTTTTTTCTAACTGGTGGCGATGTGCGATGCCGAAAGATCACGAGGAGACTAGGCATCTCCAATCGGAGATTAGGAGAGGGATATGCGAGGCGTTCTGACATTAGCTGTACTTTCCACGCTGCTGCTGGTGGCTCTTCCACCCGCGCACGCACAACCGGAAAAGGTGCTCTACAACTTCTGTTCTCAGCCGAACTGTGTAGACGGGGCGAACCCGGCGTCCAGCCTCCTGCCCGACGGCGCAGGCAATTTCTTCGGGACCACGCAACTGGGCGGCAATAATATGGCTGGCACCGTCTTTGAGCTTTCTCCAAACGGGGCCGGCGGGTACACCGAGACTGTCTTGTACAGCTTTTGTTCCCTGTCGAACTGCACCGACGGGTCGTACCCCTACTCCCCTGTCATCTCCGACGGGCGCGGGAATCTCTACGGGACAACATACTACGGCGGGCTTTTCGCATCGGGGGCTTATTCCGGATATGGCCTCGTGTTCGAGCTGAGCCCCGAGCCGGGCGGTGGTTGCCCAAGCGGCAGCAACAGCGGGAATGGCTGGTGCGAGACCGTCCTGTACAGTTTCACGTCAACCCCCGACGGTGCCTTCCCGTTCTCCGGGCCCACCTGGGACGCGTACGGTAACATCTATGGCACAACCTATGGCGGGGGCAGCGGAATGGGGACGGTTTACGAGTTGTCCCCGAACGGCGAAGGCGGGTGGAGTGAGCAGGTGATCTACGACAGCGGCGGCTATGGCGGGATAGCAATAGACGGCTCCGGCAACCTGTACGGCGCCGACGACGTGGATAATGGCCATGTTTTTAAGCTGTCACCAAACGGAAGCGGGGGTTGGAGTGCAGCCATGCTTCACGCCTTCAAGGCCGGCCAGACCGACGGGTCGGCTCCGGAAGGGACTCCTGTCGTCGACAGCGCCGGGAATGTTTATGGCACGACGGTGAGTGGCGGCGCGAAAAAAGGCATGGGAACGGTTTGGAAGCTGACTCCGGGCCCAGATGGAGAGTATACGGAGGAGGTTCTCCATTCCTTCAGTTGGCCGGATGGCGCCAATCCGAAGGCGGCGGTCGTGTTCGATTCATCCGGGAACATTTACGGCACGACCGGATTCGGCATTCTCAAATCACCGTGCTACGACGGATGCGGCACTGTCTTCGAGCTGGCGGCCAGCGGATCCGGGTATGAATGGACGTTTCTATGGTCTTTCAATCTCATAGACGGCGGTAACCCGATGGACACCTTGATTCTGGATGGCGGCAATCTTTACGGAACGACGTACGGCGGTGGAACGTCCAGCTACTGTCCGGGCGCCGGTGGTTGCGGCGTTGCGTTCGAACTGAATCCATCGGCTCGGGTGACAACGACTGTGCTCACATCTTCGCCGAATCCATCGACTTTCGGAGAAGCAGTGACCTTTACGGCAGTAATCACTCCTGCGCCACCGGATGGAGATACAGTGACTTTTATGGATTTCCGGAAGGTACTGGGAACGGGATCAACGATTGGCGGTACGGCGACGTTCACGACCTCGACGTTGCAGGTGGGCACGCCACATATCAAGGCGATCTACGGCGGTGACCTGGCCTTCGAGGGTAGCAAGTCGAATGGAGTGATCCAGGTGGTAGAGCGGTGACCGCCAGCACTTCCTGAGAATTGCCGCTCGGCGTCGGGCGGCTTTTCTTTTGCATTATGCGAAAGGAGGGAGAGTAACTGGCGAAATCAGCGATTACGATCATTGCCCGAGACGCGGGCGCGGAGGGATTGAGACGCGGCGATTCGTGGTTCCCGCTCGTGCGCGAGGGCCGCGCAAGAATGGGGCGCCCCCGAGCACGGTCAATCTGCGTGGAGAGGCGGGCTTTCTATGAAAAGCCGGGGTTTACTCTGAAACCTCGAAAGCCTAGCCTTTCGACTCGCGGTTTTTCAGGACTTCGAGAGCTTTGTTGAGTTGGTCGTCGGGCTGGTTCTTGGGTTTTACTTCTTTGTCGGTCGCGGCTGTTGGAGGCTGGTCTTCGTCGGGCAAGCCGGCGTCTTCGAGGTTATCGGCAACCATCACATTGGGAGTGACGGCCGCGTCCTGAATTGCCTTGCCGCTGGGGGAATAATATTTTGCGACGGAGAGGATGAGCGCGCCTTCGTTGTCGCGCATCTCGATAACTTTTTGGATGGAGCCATCGCCGAAGGTCTTGTCGCCGACGACGTCGCCGCGAGCGTTTTCAAGAATGGCGGCGGCTACGATCTCCGCTGGGCCGGCGGTGCCGCGATTGACGAGGACGGCGACCGGAAGTTTCGTGATGTCCTTGGCGGGGTCGGCGTTAAAAGCCTGGCGTGGATACTTCTGGCCCTGCAAATAAGTGATGGTGCCGTGGTCAAGGAAGAGATTGGCGGTGGCGATGCCCTCGGATTCCTCGCCGCTGGCGGAGTTGCGCAGGTCGAGGATAAGCTTTTTGGCGCCCTGTTTTTGCAGGTCGCGAATCTTGGCGGCGATCTCGCTCGACTTACCTTCCGGGAACGCGTCGACCTTGATGTAGCCGACGTTATCGGCGAGCATGCGATCGGAGACGGGCGGAATGGTGACCACGTCGCGCGTGATAACCATTTTTTGCGGCTCGGCGCGGCGGGGACGCACGACCGCGACGGTGACAGTGGAACCGGGGTCGCCGAGGAGAGTGGTGCGAATTTCGGCGAGCGACATATCGTGCGTGCTCTTGCCTTCGATGGACTCGAGAATGTCGGAGCTCTCGAGGCCGGCTTTGTCGGCGGGACCGCCGGGAATGACGGCGACCACATCGGCGTATCCGAAGCGCTTGGAGACGGTGGCGCCGATCTCGGCTTTGCCCTCGGGCTTCATCGACTTGTAGTGCTTGTATTCGGAGGGCGAAAGATAACTGGAGTTGGCGTCGAGGGACTCGAGCAAGCCGTGCAGCGCGCCCTCGGTGACGCCGGAGATGTTGGGCTCTTCGACATAATCGCCGCGAATGCGGGAGAGGACTTCGCTGTAGACCGAGAGCTGGCGGTAGGCGCCGTCACTCGAGGAGGCGCGAACATGAACGAAACTGCCAACCAACGTGAACGCGAGAATGGCCAGCGAACTGGCCAGGACGGTGAGTTTCAACTTCTTCGACATGATGTGATCTTCCAGTACTAACTCCGTTGCTGCGGAGTTTGGTGCGTTTGAGATTTTTGTCTGGGCCGCTTCGTCGCGCCGTCTTTTCTGGAGCCCGATTTCCACGGCACCGACAGGGCGGGTTCGAGGAAATTCTAACTATTATAGATGGTTTGATGCGGGAACCGGGGATTAAGGCACACGGCGAAAATCGAGGGTAATCTGGCGGGGGCCAGGTTTCAAAGTTTCAAGGTTTCAGGTTTCAGGTTTCAAGGTTTCAGGGCTTCAAGGTTGCGCGAGCAGGGCGGCGATTTCGGTGTAGCCTTTTTCGCGAGCGACCATAGCTGGAGTTTGGCCTTCATCGTTGGCGAGTTTGGGGTTGGCGCCGTGCTGGAGAAGCAGTTCGACCATGGCGCGGTCGCCGTTTTGCGCGGCGGCGTGAATGGGAACCCAGCCTCCGTGCTGGCGGGCGTTGGGCGGGGCGCCGTGAGCGAGCAGGAGGCGCGCGGCTTCGAGGTTGCGCGCGGAGGCGGCGGAGTGCAGGGGCATGACCCGCATGGGATTGGCGGCGATGGCATCCGCGGGGGCTCCGGCCTCGATGAGGACGCGGACTGATTCGGGCTGGCCGAAGAAGCAGGCGAAATGGAGGGCGGTAAAGCCGTCTGCGGATCGCGAATTGACGGCGGAGTTGTGGCCCTCGGCCGGAGCGGTTGCCAGTTCGCGGAGGCGGTCGAGGCGGCCGAGGGAGGCGGCTTCGAAAATGTCGAGCGCATTTTTCTTTTCGGAGGTCTTTTTTTCGGCGATCTTTTTTTCGGCGATTCGGTCCGCGAGTTCGCGTTGGCCGCGGTAGAGGCAGTGCATCAGGAGGCTTACGCCGGAGGGGTCGCGGGCTTCGGCGGCGGCGGGATCCTCTTCGATGAGACGGCGGAGGGCGGCAAGGTCGCCAGCCTGGAGGAGTTCAAAACAGCGCGGGGAATTGTCCATCGGTTGCATCCTTTTTCCTTTGCCCTTCCCCCTGTTCACGGGGGCGCTGAATTATAGCGTCAGACGCCGCTGTTCGTTAGCATAGCTAATCGTTAGCATGGCTAACATATCCGATGCGAAATTCGTTTGTCAAGCTAATTGTTAGCAATGCTAAACTTTCTGGCATGACATGCCCTGCGGAACTGGATCGCTTTGAGGTGGCCGACAAACTCCATTCGGCGGCAATTCATTTGTTGCGGCACGCGGCCAAGCCGGATGCGCAATCGGGACAGGGGCCGGCGCGGCTGTCGGCGCTGTCGGTGCTGGTGTTTGGAGGGCCGAAGACACTGGGCGAACTGGCCGCGGCGGAACGGGTGAAGGCTCCTACGATGAGCCGCATTGCGGCGGGCCTGAAACGGGCGGGGCTGGCCAGGATTCAAAAGGACGGGAAGGATGCGCGGCGAATTCAGATCAGCGCGACCGCAAAGGGTGAACGCGTGCTGCAGGAGGCGCGGCAGAGAAGGATTCGGGCGCTGGCTGAGGCTTTGGCGGTGCTGGGCCCGGGTGAACTGACCGCTCTGCAGGGGGCGGCGGAGATTATTGAACGCGTAGTGCGCGAACGGGTCATACGCGCGAACTGAACGTTTCTAGCTTTCGTCGGCGACAGGATTCGGCAACTGGCCGATGCCGGGGATGGAGATTTCGACGACGTCTCCGGCAACGACGGGGCCGACGCCTTTTGGCGTGCCGGTGGCGATGAGGTCGCCGGGGTTGAGGGTCATGACGCGCGAGATGTAGCGGAGGACGACGTCTAACGCGAAGATGAAATCGCGTGTGTTGCCGGACTGACGGACATCGCCATTGACGCGGGTTTCGACGGGAATGCCGGCCCAGGGATCGAGACCGTCGGCGACGAGGGGGCCGACGGGACAGAAAGTATCGAAACCCTTGGCGCGGGTCCACTGACCGTCTTTGTTCTGGAGATCGCGGGCGGTGAAATCGTTGACACAGGTGTAGCCGAGGATGTAGGGATGAACGTCCTCGTCATCGCGCAGATGGCGGCAGCGGCGGGAGATGAGGACGCCGAGCTCGCCCTCGTAGTCGGTGCGCTCCGAAATTTTTGGGCGCAGGATGGTGCCGCCGGGCGAGAGCAGGGCGCTGGGCGGCTTCATGAAAATGAGTGGTTCGGCGGGGACTTCGTGGCCGAGTTCGGCGGCGTGCTCACGATAATTGCGCCCGACGCAGACGATCTTTGAGGGCTCGACGGGAGCGAGCAATGAGGCGTCGGCGAAGGGGATGCGATCGATGCGGCGGCTGGGAAGGCCCTCGAGATCGCCATCGCTGAGATGCGGAGACTGGAGAAAGATGCGCGTGATGTGGTCGACCCCGGAAACGGATTCGACGAGACCGTAGTGGGCGGATTGATTGAACTGAAAGCGGCAATATCGCATGAGAGTTGGAATCCGCAGATTACGCCGGTGCGAGGGGCGAGGTAAAGGAAAATTCCCGGGGCGTGGTTGCAAGGCCATGAAGGGGAGCTTTTGACCGCCGGGGGCGCGGAGAAAAACCAGCAGAGGGCGGGGAGAAAAAGCGAAGGTCTAGTGGCGGCCCATTACCATCGTTATCTCGTATGGGCTGCTCGATCGCTGCACAATTGCGTTAATGGGAATGGATCTCTTTCTCGACTTTCTTCAGCGGATCGCGTGGGGAGCGGGAGTGGTACTTGTGCTGCTAGTGGTGGTGCGGCTGGGAATGCCACGCCGTTCCGCAATCGTCATTCGGCGAAAATCCGACTAACCGCGATCGCCTGACTGAACTTTCCCGCAGGCGTCACTCCGCGCTCGCGGATACGATGCAACTCATTTGACGGAATTCGGCGTCACGTGAGATATTTGCCTGCTCCAATCACTGCAATGAGATGTAGACGCTCTCAGGTCTGCCGCTCCCAAAATGATCCGTCTGATTCCCAGGGATAACAGCTTCTTTGCGATGTTTTCTGCGATGTCGGACAATCTTATCGCCGGGGCTCGCACGCTGGTCGGTCTGTTCTCAGACTATTCGGATGTGGGGAAGAAAATCGACGAGATTCACCGCATCGAACGCGAGGGCGATGAACTGACGCATGCGATTCTGACCAAACTGAACCAGACCTTCATCACCCCGTTTGACCGCGAAGACATTCATCAACTGGCCTCGAAACTGGACGATGTGCTGGATTTCATCAATGCGTCGGGCGCGAGGATCGCGATGTATCGCATTACGGCGCCGCCGCCGGCCGCCGGAGAATTGGCCACGATTATCCTGATGCAATGCCAGGAATTGCAGAAGGCGGTGTCTCTGATGCAAAAGAACGGCAACATCCTGGCCCATTGCGTGGAGATCAACCGACTGGAAAACGAGGCGGACGTAGTGGCGCAGCAGGCGATTGCCACGCTGTTTGAACACGAGAAGGATCCGATCAACCTGATCAAAATCAAGGAACTGCTGGAATTTCTGGAGCGGGCGACCGACAAGGCAGAAGACGTTGCCAACGTGCTGGAAACGGTTGTGTTGAAAAACACATAAAGCTGCAATATTTGCCGAATAGGAAAATTAGTGAAGCCCGATCTCCTTCTGCTGATCGTCACCATCCTGGTCGCACTGATCTTCGATTTCCTGAATGGATTTCACGATGCCGCCAACAGCATTGCCACGGTGGTATCGACGCGCGTGCTGTCACCCAAGCTGGCGGTGTTGTGGGCGGCGTTCTTCAATTTCGTGGCGGCATTTCTTCTGGGGACGGCGGTGGCGAAGATGATCGGTGGAGGAATGATTCACGTCGAAAGCGTGACTCAGTATGTGGTAATCACGGGACTGTTCGGCGCCATCGTGTGGGATTTGCTGACGTGGTGGTGGGGGCTGCCGACTTCGTCGTCGCACGCCCTGATCGGCGGGTATGCGGGGGCGGCGGTGATGCACTCCGGATGGCACGTGATTATTGCCGAGGGCTGGTACAAGACCCTGATCTTCATTGTGGTGGCGCCCATCATGGGACTGGTCTTGGGGTTCACGTTCATGGTGGCGGTCTACTGGCTTCTGCAAAATAAAGCGCCACGGCGAATCGACGCGTGGTTTCGCAAGCTGCAACTTCTCTCAGCGGCGGCCTACAGCCTGGGGCATGGGGGCAACGATGCGCAGAAAACCATGGGAATCGTGGCCTCGGCATTGTATGGGGCGCATTATTTGAGTTCCAAAGAATTGGCGGGCAACTGGGGAAAATTTCACTGGCCCATCATTCTGGCCGCGCATTTGTCGATAGCGCTGGGAACATATTTTGGGGGCTGGCGGATTGTTCACACCATGGGATCGCGCATCACCAAGCTCAAACCGGTGGGAGGGTTCTGCGCGGAGGCGGCGGGCGCGATCACGCTGTTCTCGACGGCGCTGGCCGGAATTCCGGTGAGCACCACGCATACGATTACGGGCGCGATCGTCGGCGTGGGAGCGGTGAATCGGCTTTCGGCGGTGCGCTGGGGAGTGGCGGCGCGCATCGTGTGGGCCTGGGTTGTGACCATTCCGGCGGCGGCGCTGGTGGCGGCTATTGCGTTCTGGCTCGTGCGGTTGATTCATCCCGGGGCATAGAGGCCGGAGCATAGAAATCGGTCGCCGGTCTACTCAGTCATAATCCCAATCTTTTTCCGCAAAGACCTTTTGCCAACGAAGTATCTGTGAGGGCTATTGCGCGGGGACGGTTTCGCTGGCGGGCTCGGACTTGGCGCTTTCGTTTGCGCGCACGTCGACGGCGGAAACCGTGTAGGTATAGGTCCGGCCCGGTTGGACGGCGGGGTCGCGATAGGACGGTGTTTTAATGAGATCGGAATTCAGCTTGATGGGCGCGCCGCTCGGCTCGCTGCGATAGATGTTGTAGCCGGCGAGGTCGGCGCTGGCGACGGGAGCCCAGATGAGATCGATGAAGGGTTTTTGCCCCTCGCCGGAATAGACGGCCTGAAGGCCCGCGGGGACAGCCGGGGGGAAGATGTCATGGGCGACCACGCGCACGATGGGGCTGTCGTCGCCCTCGACCTGCACCTCGCTTTCAGGGCGGGTGACGATGGTGACCGCCGTGACCCAGTACGAATAAGTTTTCTCCCACTCGATGCTGTCGAGGAACTGGGCCGGGCCAGGGGTGCCGACCGGCACTTCGCCGGCGACGACATCTTTTTTATTGTTCTTATTGTTCGCAGTCTGAAATCGCGTATCCCCGGCGACTGCTCCGCCCTGGCCCGAACTCTCGAGGGCATCGGTTTCATTGCGGCGATAGATGCGATACACATGGCGGACGCCAGGCCTGGGGGAGGGTAGGCCGATGCTGGTCCAGGTCAGGAGAGCGCCGTCGCCCGTCAATTTCGCGGCGAGATCGGCGGGGGCGGGGAGGGTTCGAATGGCGGAGACGTGGACGCGATTGGAGAGCCCGGCGCTGCGGTCGTTGCGGTTCTGGACCTCAAGCGCATAGATGAGTTCGGCATCGGGGTTGTCGCCGAGGGCGCTCGCGGGCAGTTCGGCGGTGAAACTCTGGAGCGGTGGGGGCTGACTGGATTGCGATTTCTTTTTTGACTCTCTGGAAGACTTGGTTGATTGAGCGGCGGCGGGCGGGGACAGAGTTGCGACCGGCGCTCCGCAGTTGACCATGTCAGGCCCCGCGCTTTGGCAAACCAGAGTGGGCCCGAGGTAGCGCACGCTCTGGCGATCGGTGGTCAAGGTGGGCTCGCTCCAGGTCAAGGTGACACGGCTGCCCTTGCGAACGGCTCTTAAGTCGGAGGGCGGGCGGGGCAGTTCGAGCGAGGGCGGCAGCGGTGCGCCGATCTGGGCGCAACTGGAGAGCAGGGCGCAAAGGGCGGCCACGGCGGCGAGTTGGGGCAGAAGAGCCTTCATGCAGAACCGAAGAAGAAGGGTATCAGAGGGCGCCGATGTTTGTGACTTGCGAATGGCAATTGGGGGCTAGAGGTCAATGCGAGTTTACGAAATCGCGTTTCGAAAAGGCGGGTGTTCGGACGAGGGACTACGAATTCAAAACGATAGCCCGCCAGTTAGCCGGCCGCCAAGTCAATGCGAAAGAACTTAAATTCAAGTTTTTCAGAACAATCGGCCGACTTAGAGATCTGCAAGTGTTAGACGTTATGCCAATTAGCCCTATAGTTACGGAAGTTTTAGGGCCTGCCACCTTGAGCTTTCCTGAGAGTTCCCCACCTGTAAGAATAAATTGTACGTTTGGTGTCCTACGAAAGGCTCGGTCCCAACGAGCAGAGTTTCGTGGCGCAGAAAATGGCACAACGCCCTTTAACGTGGAAGGACATTAACGGTCGCGCGCGCGGCTTTATCGCCGTCGTGTTAGTGTTCGGCTCCATCGTTTTGATGTATGCGTTGTTGCAGGGCCGGAGCCAAAATCCGGTCAAATTCTTCTGCTACCTGGTGATCGCGCTGGCCGCATCGCGGCTGAAAGTGAACCTGCCCGGAATCAGCGGCACGATGTCCGTGAATTTTCTGTTTCTGCTTCTGGCCGTGCTGGAACTGAGCTTTGCCGAGACGATGGCGTTGGGGTGCGCGGCGGTAGTGGTGCAATGCCTGGGGCGCGAGCGGCCGGTGCCGATCCAGGTGGCTTTCAATGTGTGCTCCACGGCGCTGGCGATTGCGGCTACTTTTTTTCTTTATCGTTATTCGCTGATGCACAGCAAGGCCGGGAATCCGTCGACGCTGCTGTTCCTGGCGGCCTGCATTTATTTCATCGCGAACACGCTTCCGGTGGCGATCGTGATTTCGCTGACGGAGCGGCGCCTGCTGCGCAAAATCTGGTCGGAGTGCTACTTCTGGAGCTTCCCGTACTACCTGGTGGGAGCCGGAATTGTCGGCATGATGCATTGGCTGCACAGCTTCACGGACTGGCAGACTCCGCTGCTGATGCTGCCGGTGGTCTACCTGATTTACCGCTCTTATCGGCTGTATCTCGGCAAACTGGAGGACGAAAAGCGCCACGTGGAGGAGATGGCGGATCTGCACATGCGCACCATCGAGGCGCTGGCGCTGGCGATTGAAGCAAAGGACCAGACCACGCACGACCACCTGCAACGGGTGCGGGTATACGCCGTTGAAGTGGCGAAAGAACTCGACGTGCCGCCGAAGGAGATGGAAGCGCTGCAAGCGGCGGCTTTGCTGCATGACATTGGGAAGCTGGCGATCCCAGAGCACATTGTTTCGAAACCGGGAAGGCTGACGCCGGAAGAATTCGAGAAGATGAAGATTCATCCCTCGGTGGGAGCGGACATTCTGGAACGGGTGCAGTTCCCTTATCCGGTTGTGCCGATCGTGCGGGCGCACCACGAAAAATTTAACGGGACCGGGTATCCGCTGGGACTGGAAGGAGAACAGATTCCGATTGGGGCGCGGATTCTGGCGGCGGTCGATTTTTTGGATGCGATGGCCTCGGACCGGCAATACCGTCGGGCGCTGCCTCTGGACGAGGCGATGGCGCAGCTCTCGAAGGAATCGGGGAAGTCATTCGATCCACAAGTGGTGCGCGTGCTGGAGCGGCGATATGTGCAACTGGAGCGGCTGGTGCACGAGCGCACGCAAGCGGACAAGCAAAAATTACCAGTGGCAGAAGTCGAAAAAGGCAAGCCCACCAAGGCACAGGCGGCCATTGAGCCGGCGGCGGGCTTCGCGGCGCAGAGCAAGGCGCCCTCGCACGACACGAATTTTCTGAGCTCGATTGCGGCGGCGCGGCAGGAAGCGCAAACCCTCTTTGAACTGAGTCAGGACCTGGGCGCCTCGCTGAGTCTGGGTGAAACGCTCTCGGTATTCTCGGTGAAGTTGCGCCGGGCGATGCCGTATGACGCGATCGCGATTTATGTGAAGCATGGCGACGAACTGATTCCGGAATACGTCAACGGTGACAACTTCCGGCTGTTCGCGTCGTTGCGAATTCCGATGGGGCAAGGACTATCGGGCTGGGTAGCGCTGAACCGGAAGCCGATCCTGAACGGGAACCCGTCGGTGGAGCCCGGTTATCTGAACGACGATTCCAAGTACAGCACGCTAACCTCGGCGCTGGCGGTTCCGCTCGAGGGCTTGAAGGGGGTGGTAGGCGTGGTCGCTCTTTATCACGCCGAAAAAGATTTCTTTAGTGCCGATCACCTGCGTATTTTGCAAGCGGTGAGTTCGAAGATGGCGATGGCCATCGAAAACGCGATGAAATATGAGCAGGCGGAGAATTCGGCGGTTACCGATTATCTGACTGGCCTTCCCAACGCGCGGTCTTTATTTATGCAACTGGATCGTGAAGTGGCCCGATGCAAGCGCGAGCAAACGTCTTTGACGGTGATGGTCAGCGATATGGATGGATTCAAGCAGATCAATGACCGGTTCGGCCACCTGGAGGGCAATCGCGTGCTCCAGTTGTTCGCGCGATCGCTCAAGGAAACCTGTCGCGAGTACGATTACGTGGCGCGCATGGGTGGAGACGAGTTTGTGGTCATCGCTCCGGGGCTGACGCTGGAAGCGGCGGCGCGCAAGGCGGAACAGATGCGGGAATTGGCGCAGATGGCGGGAAAGGAAATCTGCAACGAGGAAATTCTCTCGCTGAGCGTGGGCAAGGCGTTCTATCCGGAAGATGGGCTGGATGCGGAGAAACTTCTATCCGAGGCGGACAAGCGGATGTATCTGCAAAAGCAGAGCCAGCCGACGCGGGGCAACCGGCGGCTTTATCCGCGGGTGAACGGACGGATGACGGCGGAAATGGCGATTGCGGGTCAGGAACTCCCGGTGCTGGGCATCGTCACCAATTTGAGCATTGGAGGCTGCTACGTCGAAAGCGGCGCGCTGCTGATGCCCGGTTTGAGTGTGAACATGAAGTTTTCGCTGGCGCAGACCGGGGTCGAGGTGCAAAGCGAAGTGATACGGATGGACATGGGAATTGGAGCGGCCATCAAATTCAATGTAGCGAATCGCGAGATACATGTTGCGCTGCAACGGATTGTAGAGCAGTTGTCGGCGGCGGAGGCGAACTTCGATCGGCAACGCGCCGACGGTGCGGTGGCCCGCGGATAGGGCCAAACGACAACCCCGGTCGTTCATCAACGCTTCAAACTCCAACGTTTCAAAATCTCAGACTGGACACTTCATGCGGAGGCCGCGGCCAGCCGAATCTGGACGAGGGGCGCGGTGGTGCGTGGCCGGGATAAACCCTGTTGCAGCATATTGGCGGTAGGCACGCCGGTGCGGTAGAAAGATTTCTCGCAGTCGGCGGTCGAGGGACCGCGCATATTGCCTTCCATATAAGCCAGGCCCGGGCAACGCGTGCAAGTGGAGACGTGGGAACACGAGGAGCAGGTGGTCAGGTCGCGCGCCTGGATGGAGCGCACCTCGCGCATCTGCGGCGAGCCGTTCCAGATATCGAGAAAGTTCTGCCGCCGCACATTGCCGGTGGGCAGGGGAAATTGTACGCAGGGGAAAACATCGCCGTAGGGCGAGATGTAGCAAAACGAGTGGCCGGCGCTGCACGAGTAGCCTTCTAAATCCGCGTCGGACGGCGGTTTCGGGGGCGCGCAAAATTCTTCCTGGTTGGGAACGAGCGCGGGATTGCGGAACACATCTTCCAATTCTTCTCCGGGGATGCGGAGCGCGAGCACCGAGAGGTCGCCATCCATCATCGGCGTAATGGTGGGGTCGAGGGTGTAGTGGACGCCTAAATCCGCCGCGAGTTTTTGCGCGCCCGATTGATCGGCCAGATTTGCGGTCATGAGCACGTTGGCGATGGTCACACGCAAGCCGTGGTCACGGAGGAAGCGGATGGCCTTGACGGTGCGTTCGAACGAATGCGGCAGTTTGGTGATGGCATCGTGAACCTCGGGGCGGTGCGAGTAGAGGCTGATCTGGATGGTGTCGACATTCAGGGCGCGCAGGCGCTCGGCTTCGGCCGCGCCGATCATGACGCCATTGGTTTTGATTTTGACGACAAACAGCAGGCGGCGGGCGTGCTCCAGGATCTCGAAGAAGTCACGGCGCATGAAAACTTCGCCGCCGCTCAGGGTGAGAAAAAATACGCCGGCATCGGCAAGCTGATCGAGCACAGACTTGATCTCGGCCGTGGTCATCTCGCCGTGGTCGTCGTGGTCAAGATAGCAGTGCACGCAGCGTTCGTTGCAGCGATAGGTGACATCGAGATGAACGGCGATGGGGACGCCAAGGTCGAAGGCTTTCTGACCGGCTTCGATCATCAGGCTCATGCGGAAGCCTGGGGCGCGAAGGGGCGATCGGAGACGAGCAGGATGCCGTGATGGGAGAGATCGGCGACAAATTGCTCGGCGTCGGCCTGGGCTTGCCCGGCCTCGACGTCGTATTGCCCGCAGATATGCTCGCGCACGATTTGGCTTAGCGGAGTGCGGCCGTCGGCGGCCTGCCAGATGGCGGTGGCAACTTCGTTGAGCGTGAAGAAGGTGGAGTCGGCCGAGTTCATGATCATCATCTCGCCCGCCAGGATGCGGGCGGCGATTGCGGAACTGCGCGCGATGTAAATGTCAGGCATGCGCAAGCTTTTCCTGTTTCACCCCGTCGTGCAAACTCCGCCCGCGCGGGTGGTCCCGGCCGAAGCGGCGTACTTCCTCCCACACCCTGGGGTCAGGATAAAACGTGAGACGGCGGATGGGAAGTGACGCAACGAGTTCGCAGGCGGAGGCGAAAAGTTTTTCGACCAGCGCCGGATCTTCGGCGAAGAAGAGGATGTTGCGCATCAGGCGGCGGACCGCTTCGCTAGCGGGCATCGGCTCGATGCGATTTTGGGGACCTTTCTCGAGGAAAAACAGCGCGCCGATGGGAGCGCTCGTGTTCTCGCCCGGCTTGGCCAATTCGCCGGCGAAGGGCGTGCCGAAGGCGCGGTAGGCGGCGCTGGCACGGGCCGCGTCGTGGCGGACTTCGTCGCGGACTTCGTCGCGGACTTCGGGGCGGACATAAGAAATTTCGTCGGTGAGCAAAGTGACGTCGGAGGGCGCGAGGCGCGTCATGGTTGTTTTTCCGGCACCCGAAATTCCGGAGAACAAGTACGCTTGACCCTCGCAGATGGCGCTGGCCGCGTGCAGCAGGAAGCCTCCGCGCCCGGCAAGAATCAGGCTGTGCAGAATGCGCAGCACGGCATCGAGGGAATAAGGGTTGGCATTTTGGCGGACGAGGCCGGTTCCCTCGCGCGCATTCCAGCGCGCGGAGAAGTCGCCGCGCTCGATCAGCCACTCCTCGCCATCGCGGCGCACGCAAGTATCTTCATCGGTCGCGGGGCGGGCATCGACGATCTCGAAGTCGAGCGCGAACTCGGGAACCGAGGCGCTGAGAAAATTTTCATAGCGCCGCAACAAGAGCGCGAAAAAGTGGTAGCTGGTAGTGGAGAGAGCGATGGGGACGCCGCCGATTTCGACGCACGCGGTATGTTCAGAGGACATCGCGACGCTCCGGTTGGAATTGCGCGCGCGAAGGCAGGTTGATGCCGCGGTTGCGCGCACGCCGCGCGAAAGGGCGATTGGCGTACAGATGAAGGGCGAGGCGGCGCGCCGGTCCGCAATGGCAGAACACTCGCCCCAGCGCGCGGGAGCAAAGGCTCGGCGGCAGGAACGGGCGAGTTGTTGACGGATTTTGAACAGCATTTCTGCCTTGCCGATGGTGAGGCCTGTGCGCAGGCGCGGCACGGCTGTTGCGACTCACCAGGCGTCCGAGTAAGGCCGCATTTTCGAATGCGGGATCGGGGGCGGGCATGGAGTCGCCGCGGAGCAGAAAGCCGGCATCGCCGGAGCGAGCGAGGAAGCGATGGAGAAAGAACCGGCCTTCGCGCAGCGCGAGGACGATCTCTCCGTCGCGCACTTCGTCGACGGAACAGCGCGCGATCTCGACCTCATCGCCCGGCCAAAGAGCGGGCAACATGCTCTCGCCGCGCACTCGAAGACGGAGACGGCCGCTGGCGCGCAGGCTTGCTGCCGCGATTGCCACTTGCTCCGCGTTCCAGTCCACGGAGGAATCTTTTGGCGGAAGCTGCAGAGTCACGAGACCTTTCGCGAGGAGTTGCATAGCCAGGACGTGCCCGCAATTTTGCCGCAGGAGAGAGCGGCGGTCTCGAAGACCCGCTCATGACGGAAAGCGGGTTTCTCGTAGGCCCCCCTTTTGGGCTCCGCGGTTTCGGGGAGCGGTGACGGATTCTCGCCAGAAGTTTCGTTCTCGGTCATGCTTGGCCGCGCCGATAGATCGGCTCATCCCCCTATTTTTTTGAAGAGTTCGAGCGCAGTCTACTACACCGATATTGGGGTGCCAATAATCGTTCGTGTTCTCCTTCGCGGCGAATCAATTCAGGAGTGCGCAGGTGGGCAGTGCCTGGCGTGGTGCGAGCGCGGGCTCACAAAAGTGGACTGAAACCCCGTTCAAGCGGGTTTGACGAGGGAACGATCGTGGGCTATTGTTTCTCGATACACACGGGCTCGCAATGAGAGTTATTCGGGCCAAATCAAGCCCCCGCCGCCACTTTTGAATCGTTACTGGCTTTGAGGAGATACCGATGAGAGGTTCCAAGTCTCTGAGCGCGCAGGCGCGCGTTATTTCATGTGTCATGTTGCTGATGGCCGGGGCGCAAGCGATCTATGGGCAGGCGCCGGTCACCACGTGGCATTACGACAATCTGCGCTCAGGGGTGAACTCGAGCGAGACGATACTGACTCCGAAAACCGTAAATATCAATTCATTCGGCAAGCTTTTCACGCAAACGGTGGATGGAGCGGTCATCGGGCAGGCGCTCTATTTGCCCAACGTGACGATTGCGGGCGCCGGAGTGCATAACGTGGTGTACGTCGCTACCATGAACGACAGCGTGTATGCATTTGACGCCGACAGCAACCAGGGCGCGAATGCCAATCCGCTTTGGCACACAAGTTTTCTGTCGAAGGGAGTGACGCCCGTGCCCGCCTCCGTGCAGGGGTGCGCGGGAACGACAGGATGGAAGCAGGTGGGAATTGTGTCAACGCCGGTGATCGATCCGGTGGCGGGGATCCTGTACGTGGTGGCAAAAACCTATGAGAAGTCGTCATTGTTCGTGCATCGGCTGCACGCACTCAATGTGGCGACGGGGTTGGAGGAGACGGGCAGCCCGGTCGTAATCGCGGCGAGCTACGAATATGACGGGCAAAATGACATTTTTGTGGATGCGATGCAGGTCAACCGCCCCGGACTGCTGCTGAATAACGGCACGATCTATATCGCTTTCGGATCGAATGGATGCCGGAGCGGCAAAGAAGAAGGATGGGTGATTGCCTACAATGCCGAAACGCTGCAACCGGCGGGAGCATTCGACGTTGAGCCTTCGGGATCGGCGGCGGCGATCTGGCAGAGGGGCGGCGGGCTTTCCGCCGACGCTGAGGGCTACATCTATGGAGCGACTGGCGATGGCCCGTTTACCGACGGCGTCGATCTCGGGCAATCGGTATTCAAGTTGGCGCAGGGAGATGGCGCGCTGCAACTCGCGGACTGGTTTACTCCTTATAACGAGGAATACCTGGATGAGCATGACCTGGACCTCAGCGAACCGGTGCTGGTGTTGCCCGATCAAACGGGGCCGTATCCGCATCTGGCGGCGGCGATTGGCAAGGAAGGAACAATCTACCTTTTGAACCGCGACAATATGGGGCAATTCTGCGGGTCGTGCCAGGATAGCGACACGCAGATCGTGGAGGAGATTCCGGCGTTCGCCCGCAATACGGGCGCGCTGCTGTACTGGAACAATGCGATTTATACGTCGGGGAATGGGGCTCCGATCACGGCGCTGGCGGTTACAAATGGGGTGATTGGACAAACGCCAATCGCGGAGTCAAGAAAAGCGGCGGGCGGCCACTCGCCGGAGATTTCGTCGAACGGCACCTCGGGCGGCGTGCTTTGGCAGCTCAATGGCGGGAGCCTGGCGGCCTACAACGCTACGAGCCTGGTTCGACTCTACGAAAGCTCGAAAGCGCACAACGGGCAGGATGTGCTTCCGCCGCTGCCTCATTTTGCGAACTTCGTGGTCGCCAATGGGAAGGTTTACGTGGACAGCAACAACAGTGTGGTGGCGTATGGATTGTTGCAGTGATTTTTGCGACCGCCCGGGGCCGCGAGTTGGGCGAGTTATGGAGATTTGAAGGCAGCGCGGCGCAGGCGGTCGAGGACCGCTTCCCACTCCGGCGCGGCGGGAGGAAGGTCGACCGCGATCCAGTCGTAGTTGCCGGCATCGGCTTCGTGAAGCTGGCGGTATAGCGCGGCAGCGTACTCGTCGGCGAAATTGGGCATCTGCCGCACCTCGGACACGTGTTGGTGCGGCGGTCTCGTGTGCTGCAGATAAATTCCCTGGCCCTGCTCGGGCAAAATTCCGTCGGAGATCAATAACAATTTAGTGCGCGGGCTGTAATGGCGCGGATGCATTCCGGGAGCGGAATGAGCGCCGTCGGCCGGGCTTTCTGCGGTCTCGACAGGGCCTACGATGGACTCGAGATCGCGGCGAGAGATGCCGCCGGGGCGAAGCAGCACGGGCTGTGGGCCTGCGAGCGAGAGAACGGTGGACTCAATTCCGACCTGGCAGGGACCGCCGTCGAGAATGAAATCCACGTCGTTGCCGAGACTTTTGCGCACGTGCTCGGCGGTGGTGGGTGAGAGTTCGGTGAAACGATTGGCGCTGGGCGCGGCGAGAGGAATGCCGGCGGCGCGTATGAGCGCATTTGCGACGGGATGCGCGGGCAAGCGGAGGCCGACGGTGGGGAGATTTGCCGTGACGATGGCGGGGATGGCGGCCTGCTTCGGGAGGACCAGAGTGAGCGGGCCGGGCCAGAACCGGCGGGCGAGGCGCTCGGCGGAGTCGGGCCATGACGTGACGAGGGACTGCGCCATCCGGATGGAAGCGACGTGGACGATCAGCGGGCTGGTCGGCGGGCGGCCTTTGACGGCGTAGATGCGGGCAACGGCGGCGGGGTTGAGCGCGTTGGCGCCGAGGCCGTAGACGGTTTCGGTGGGGAAGGCGACGAGGCGGCCCGCGCGGAGGAGTCTGGCTGCGTGGTCGATGTCAGCGCGGGTGGGGGATGCGGGCACAGGTCATTCTAAAACTCGCGGCGGGGTGACCGGCGATATTGCGGCGAAGCTACCAGCGAATTTTCTCCTCGGGATCGTCGACCAGGACGACGTCGTATTTCTCGATCATCGGCATGAGGAGATTTTCGAGTTCGCGCTTCCAGAGTTCGCCTTCGTAGAACTTGGCTTTCATGGGCTCGCGGGAGGCGAGGTCGGGGAAACCTCGCATAAAGAAGAAAGTGTCGGGATCTTCGATGGAGAGGAACGGGCCGAGGATTTTCATTCCAATCTCGTCGTGGGCAGGAACGGAGCGGGTGCGGAAGATCTCGAGGAACTCGGCGCGCTTGCCGGGCTTGAGCTTGTAGGTGCGCATTTCGACGATCATGGGGATCGGCCTTTTAACTTTTGCCTAACTTGGCAACCGCCTCTGCCCTGCGAATGGCCTTCTCGTGCAGTTCCCAGGAAAGAATGGCCTTGCCGCATCCTTCTCTTGCGAGGCTGAGGTTCATCTGCCTGTCGGCTTCGTCGAACGTTGCCTCGGCATCCATGCGGGCGTCGTGGGCTTCGTCGTCGGCGTCCTTTACTTTTTTCAACAGGGAGATGAGGTCGGAATCCGCGCGTTCGCTGGCGACCTGCGAACTTATTTCCGGCCTCGCCTTGGCCTGGTTCTGCTTTTTTCCCTTGCGGCGGGATTCCTCCACTAACTCGCGGTAGGCGGCTTTTGTCTCATCGCTCCAGGAGGCTTTGATTTTCCTGTTCAGTTGGTCGAGAACATGATTGGCTACGTCGGCGGCCTGGCGGACTTTCTTCTTCTCCCACAGCCACGTAAATACGGACCAGTCGATCGCGTCTTCCATCAATGCTTTCGCGTCTTCGACTTCTGGAAGCTTGTGCATGGGCCAGGGGCGTTGCTCGCGGAACATTAGAAAATAATCGCCCGATGGTAAAAGCGCAATGACGGGAAGCAGACGATCTCATCCGGCGCGAGGGACTCAGGGCAGATGGCACGTTCGATCATGCGCGTCAGGAGCGCCGACCTGTGAAAGCGACCAAATTTAGCGTGAGCATCGTCACCGCCTGCGGCATCGTGTTGATGGAGAATCGCCTTAGGTCGGTCGCCAGGTCCGGCGAAAGCCTGATTCACTGCGTTAGCCGCGAAGCGGCGTCAGAGTGCAGCCCATGGCGTGAGCCATGGGTCGGGATTCCACTTAGCTAGACATCTCCGCAAGCTCCCGCTTGACATTCGCTTCTTATTCGCCTATGCTGCGCGCATGGCGATCACTCGGCGGCAACATGAGCTGTATGACTTCCTCTCGCGGTTTGTTTCGGAGAAGGGATACTCCCCTTCGTTTGAGGAAATTCGCGAGGCGATGGGACTTAATTCGCTTGCGACCGTACACAAGCATGTTACGAACCTGGAGAAAAAAGGGCTGCTGACGCGGGACTACAATCGCAGCCGGTCGATCGATCTGCTGCCTCCGAAGGGCAAGCTGAAGCAGTCGATGGCGGTGAATACGGCGGTGGTGCTGCCGCTGGTGGGGCGGATTGCGGCGGGACGCCCGATTGAGGCGGTGGAGACGCCGGAGACGATTTCGCTGGCGGATTTTGTGCGCTCAAAGGAAGTGTTTGTGCTCGAGGTGCGCGGCGAGTCGATGCAGGACGAGGCGATTCTGGACGGCGACTACGTGCTGGTGGAGAAATCCAAGACCGCGCACAATGGGGATATTGTGGTGGCGTTGGTGGATGGGTCGGACGCGACGTTGAAGAGATTTTTCCGCGAGGGTGAAAACATTCGGCTGCAGCCATCGAATGCCGCGATGAAGCCGATGATTTTTCCGGCGGCGGCGGTCGAGGTGCAGGGGCGAGTGATTGGAGTGCTGCGGAAGTACTGAAGTCAGAGGTCAGAAGGCAGAAGTTAAAACCCTTAGGGGCCGACTGCATCGCCGAACTCTTGGGTCTTCACTTCTGCAATCTGACTTCTGCAATCTGACCTGATTTACCCGATGTGGCGGTCCAGCGCTTTCTGGATGTCGTCTTTGGAGCGGTAGCCTACTAGCTGCTCAACGACCTGGCCATTTTTGAAAACCAGCAGAGTGGGAATGCCGGTGACCTTGTAGCGCATGGGGGTGGCGCCGTTGCGGTCGACATCCATTTTGCCGACGGTGACTTTGCCCTGATATTCGCCGGCGAGCTCTTCGACGATGGGAGCGATAGCGCGGCAGGGGCCACACCAGGCGGCCCAGAAATCCACGAGCACGGGCTTATCGGATTTCAATACATCCGAATCAAAATTTGCGTCAGTGACTTCGACGATGGCGTTGCTTGCCATTCATCCTCCAGATTTTTAAGAAAATTGTGAGCAGCGAGTTGCCCCCGGGACGCTGGTCCCGTTGGGGCGAACCTTCTATCCTAGCACTGAGTATTGGATGCTGGGGAGGCGGGAAGGACGCAGGGGCGGCGGCGATGTGCGGCGCGAAATGTCACCCGAAGAGCGGATGAAAAACGGATCGAGATGAAAAGCAATCTGGAAAATCTGCGGGTCGTGCTGGTGGGGACGCGGAATCCGCTGAACATGGGCGCGGCGGCGCGGGCGATGAGCAATTTCGGAGCGCGGCATCTGCGCGTGGTGAATCCTTATGAGTTGGCGTTTCGCGAGGCGCGGTCGGCGGTGGGCGCGGCGGATTTGCTGGCTAAGGCGACGGAGTATGGGAGCGTGGCTGAGGCGGTGGCGGACTGCGGCCTGGTGGTGGGGACGACGGCCGCGGGGCGGCGGAAGTTGCAGCTGGAGTTGCGGCGGCTGGATGCTGGGGCGGCAACGATTCGAAAGCGGCTGAAGGCAGGCCCGGTGGCGCTGCTGTTTGGCTCGGAGAAGGTGGGACTGTCGAATGAGGACATGAGTCACTGCCACTGGGTGATGCGGATTCCGACGCGGGAAGAACAGGGGTCGATGAATCTGGGGCAGGCGGTGGCGGTGTGCTTGTACGAACTGGTGCGGGGAGCGGGCACGCGCGAAAAAACGGCGGCGACAGACGACGCGGGGCGGCGCGTGAAACAGAGCGCGGCCTCGGTTGGAGAAACGGAGCGGCTGACGCGGTTGCTGTTTGATGTTCTGAACGCGAGTGGATACGTGAAGCCGCGGGTGGCACGGGCGACGGAGGAGAAGTTGCGGCGGATGGTGCGGCGGATAGAACTGAGCGCGGCGGACGCGGAACTGTGGCTGGGAATGCTGCGTCAGATTCAGTGGAAGTTGGGCGGGCCGGCGGCGGGCGGGGTGAAGTCGGAGTAGTCTTCAGGCATGCATGGCAGGATGTCAGATGTGGCCGCGGCGAAAGCTGCCGTGGTGCCCGCGATTCGCGCGGCGCAACTCGACCCGATCGAGAGCCTGCGCTACGAGTAACTTTGTCGCGAGCGGCTCGTCGATTCGGCAATGACCGTGCCGATGACGAGCAGCGTCATCAGCGAGATGATGCCGAGCGAGATGACGCAGTAGATGCACCAGACGCCCAGGACCATGGACTCGACGTCGGCGAGGTGGACGGCGAAGGTGAAGGCGACGGTGACAAAGGGGAGCATCCAGGCGTAGGCTCGGCGGGCCGCGAGAATGCCGAGCAGGAAATATCCCATCATGCCAATCACGGCCACGGGCACGCCGTGAAACATGGCATACGGGCTGTGATTGACGATGCCGCAATCCCAGCGTTCGTTGATGCTGCAGGGCGAGGCGTCGGTGCGGTAATGCTCGCGCAAGGCGAGAGCGGAAACGACGATACCGAACAGCGCCAGCAAAACCAGGATCCATCTCATGGAAGACACCCGCTCCTTGGAAGTGAAGTAAATCTCCGAATGAATATTATGCGCGATTCGGGCGGAACGCGGAATAAGCGCCTTTGAGGCTCCCATTATTGGCGACGGCCGGGCAGGCGGGGCGCGAAGGCGTAGTTTAGTTGCACGAGGACGATGAATCCGATGCTCCAGTAGGTGCTGATGAAGGACAGCGCCGCGCCGAGGGCGTATAACGACTGCGCGATCAGGATGCGCCGTTTGATCGCGGTGGTGACTTCCGGGGAGATGTCGTCTTTGACGAGGCCGCTTGCGAGCGCGCAATTCCAAGTTAGATAGAGCGTGGCACCGAGAAGAAAAATGTTGAGCCAGTACGCGAGGAGCGCGGTGCGATAAGAGATGAACTCGGCGAGCAGGTGCGTGGAGAAGGGCATGACCGAGACGGCGAAGAGAAACGCGAGGTGAAGCCAGGAGAGGCCGCGACTGGAACGGATGAGGTGATTGAGCTGCGTTTGCTGGCCGATCCAGAAGATGCCGAGCGTGATGAAGCTCATCAGGTAGGCGACGAACTGGGGAGCGAGACCCGCGAGGGCGCTGCGGAGTTCGGCGGGGCTGTGAATGAGTTCACGCGCGGGGACGCGGAGATCGAGCACAAGAAGCGTCATGGCGACGGCGAAGATGCCATCGCTCAGCGCGGCGAGCCGCTCAAGGTTCTGGCCGGCGATCAGGTTGTAACGCGTGGGCACGAGAAAGGGAGAATAGCACGGGAGGCGCGGGCTTTGGATGCGGGCTTCGAGCGGGCGGAGGCTTGTCCGGTATGCAGTATGTATCTATTCCGCGGGTTCGATCTGTGCTACAAATTGCGGACTGTGAGTGCGGAGCAGGGTTGACAAATGGGCATTGAGGATCGGAACGCTGGTTCTTCTCGCGTGCCGGACGCGATTCGCGACGGCGCGGATGCCTTAAGTTGTTCTATCGCAGGCGCGAAGGCCGGTGTCGTCAGGCGGGCGGTGGATGCGTCGATGTTTTGCCCGAACTGCTCGACCGAGTTGCGGGGGCATCGTTGCAAGGCGGTGTGCCGGAAGTGCGGCTTCTATTTGAGCTGTTCCGATCCGTGGTAGTGATTCCCGCCGCAATCGCATGGCGCCCGAGCGCGCTCTGCATTCCGCAGTTGCGAACACCCCGCTTGCTCTGATAAAAATCAAACCATCGATTCGATCAGTTTTTTTCTGGAGGAAACATGAGAGTGAAGTTCTTGATGATGGCGTGTGTTCTGGGTGTAGCTACATTTGCGTATGGACAAGCCGGCACCGAAATGAAGAATGCCGCCGACGATACCGGGAAAGCGACCGATACGGCGGCCAAGAAGACGGCGCACGCGACCAAGAAAGCCGCCGTGAAGACGGGTGACGCGACCGAAACCGCAGCCAAAGATACGGGGAAAGCCACTAAGACGGGCGCGAAGGATACTGGTAAAGCAACCGAGAAAGCCGCCGACAAAACTGGCGACGCCACCAAGACCGCAGCCAAAGACACTGGGCACGGCATCAAGAAGGGCACGAAGGCCGTTGGCCACGGCGTGAAGAAAGGCGCGGAAAAGACCGGCGACGCGGTGAAGTAAGCTCCCGCCTGGCGCGCAAGACCAGATAACTGATGCAGATGTGGGGACGGGCGCCCGCCCGTTCACCCCCCGATTTGGCCTCCAAGGCGAGTGAACTTCGGCTCCCGCCGGATTCTCGTCTGAGGCCGCGGTTCCCTTTTGCGTTCCGTCTTCCCGCGTGGGAGTCGCTCTTTGCTTTTTTGGCAGCGCTCTCACTCAGGTTTCCGAGGCCGCGTTCTTACCGAGAACTGCCAACTGACAACTGAGAACTGATTTAGAATTTAAGCTTCCATGCTTACTGGCTCCGAAATCCGCCGCAAATTTCTCGACTTCTTTATTCAAAAGGGACACCGCGAAGTGCACTCGTCGTCGCTGGTGCCGGCCAACGACCCGACGTTGCTCTTCACCAATGCGGGCATGAACCAGTTCAAGGACGTCTTCCTTGGGCTGGAGAAGCGCGATTACGCGCGCGCTACGACGTCGCAGAAGTGCGTGCGCGCGGGCGGGAAGCACAACGACCTGGAAAATGTCGGCTTCACCAATCGCCATCACACATTTTTTGAGATGCTGGGAAATTTTTCTTTCGGCGATTACTTCAAGAAAGATGCAGTCGCGTATGCGTGGGAGCTGATCACGTCGCCGGAGTGGTTTGGAATTGCGAAGGAAAAGCTGTACGTCACGATTTTTGAGGGCGCAAATACGCCGCACGCTGACATTCCCCGCGACGATGAAGCCGAGCATTTCTGGCTTGAAGTGGGTGTCCCGAAAGGGCGCATCTTTGCCATGGGGATGAAAGACAACTTCTGGCAGATGGGCGATACCGGACCGTGTGGTCCGTGCAGTGAGATTCACTATGACATGGGTGTGAGCGCGTCCGAGCAGGGCCATACCGATTGTAGGTTCCCATGCGATTGCGGACGCTACGTCGAAATCTGGAACCTAGTATTCATGCAGTACGACCGGCAGGTAGGGGTGGTCGATGGGATTTCGTTGTTTTCGTTCCGACTGCTCCCCAAGCCGTCGATCGATACCGGGATGGGACTTGAGCGCGTGACAGCGGTGCTTCAAGGTAAGACTTCGAACTACGACACGGATTTGTTCGAGCCTCTCATTAGTCGGGCTGCCGAGTTGATCTTTAGGCAGAACCCAAAAGGGAAAATAGTCGCTCCGAATCAGCCGTTCGTTGCTGCTTCATTGCGGGTTATTGCAGATCATGCGCGGGCTGCGACGTTTCTGATATCTGATGGTGTTTTGCCTTCGAATGATGGCAGAGGATATGTACTCCGAAAGATCATACGAAGAGCAATTAGGCACGGCCATTTGCAAGGTGCATCTCGACCGTTTCTCTGGGAAATGGTCTTGGGCGTTACAGACCTAATGCAGGACGCTTACCCAGAACTGCGGGAGTCCAGGGAAAGGGTCGCTGAGGTCGTCAAATCGGAAGAACAGCGTTTTGCCCATACCCTTGAGCTAGGCCTTACAAAGCTCGAAGAAGATATTGATTCACTGTTTGACCATGCTATGCGCGAACGCGGATCGTTCCCGGGACCCGATGTGCCTCAGACTGTTGCAAGAAATATGTTTGTGTCGACGTTAAAAGACCGTGGGCTGAGCATCGTCTACCCGGGGGAAAAGGCATTTAAGCTTTACGACACCTTTGGCTTACCTGTTGATTTCATATCGGACACCTGTCGGGACTCCGGCGTGGTTCTCGATCAAGCAGGTTTCGATCAGGCGATGGGCGAGCAGAGAGCCCGCGCTCGTGCCTCCTGGAAAGGCGCGGTCAAGCAGACTGCGAATCCCGCATACCAGCAACTGCCGAAATCGGAGTTTGAAGGATATCGGCAGACGCGGTCGGACAATTGCGAGGTGCTCGCAATCATCAAGGGCGGGCAAGGCGCGCAGGAACTCAAAGCCGGCGAGTCGGGCGAGATCATTCTTGACCACACGCCCTTCTACGCCGAATCCGGAGGGCAGGTGGGCGATCGCGGTTTGCTCTACTCGGACGATCACAACACGATCGTGGCCGAGGTAACCGGCACCTACTACCCGATCCAAGGCGTCCGCGCGCATCAAGTCATCGCTAAACAACCGATTCACGTTGGCGACAAGGTCGATGCGGTTGTCAATACAGAGATTCGCGAAGCCACTATGCGCAATCATACGGCTACGCATCTCCTTCATGCGGGGCTGCGCGAGGTTTTGGGCAAGCATGTGAAGCAGGCCGGGTCGCTGGTTTCGCCGAGCCATTTGCGCTTTGACTTTTCGCACTTCACCGGAGTTGAGGACGAAGAGTTGCAGGATATTGAAGACATCATCAACAAAGAAGTCCTGCGCAACGAGAAGGTCCAGATCATCGAGAACGTGCCGATTGACGTGGCCGTCACTGAGTATCACGCGATGGCGCTGTTCGGCGAAAAGTACGGCGACAAGGTACGCGTGATTAAGATTGGAGATTTTTCGACCGAACTTTGCGGCGGCACGCACACGCTGGCGACGGGCGAGATCGGGCTAATCAAGATTTTGAAAGAGGGCAGCGTATCGTCGGGCGTGCGGCGGATCGATGCCATCACGGGCGAGGGGTCGCTGCGGCATTTTCGCAAGGATCATCAACTGGAAGGCGTGGTGGCATCGCTGACCAGCAAAGAGGCCGAGTCACCGGCGGAAGCTTTGCGTACGGAGATCGAGCGGCGCGACGCCGAGATCAAGCGGCTGACGCGGGAACTGGACCAGGCGCGGATGAAATCGGCGTCATCGGGCGCGGCGAATCTGGGAGACAAAATCAAAGAGGTGCGCGGCATCAAAGTGCTGGCGCATCGCGTGGACAACCTGGAACGGCCGCAGTTGCGCACGCTGGTCGACCAGTTGCGCGACAAACTTGGGTCGGGCGTGGTGGTTGTGGGCTCGGCGACGGATGGCAACGTGGCGCTGATTGCGGGAGTGACGAAAGACCTGACGGCGCGCGTGCAGGCGGGCAAGATTGTGGGCAAGGTGGCGGAAAAAGTTGGCGGCAAAGGCGGGGGGCGCGCGGACCTTGCCGAAGCGGGCGGCAAAGATGCGGGGGCGCTGGATTCGGCGCTGGCGGATGTGTATGGGGTGGTCGAATCGCTGCTGGGGTAAGATTCTTCCGTGATACGCTGAGAACCGCGTGGTTCATCGAGACCATGAACCATGGGTCGCGAAGAACGCACGGGATGGCGTTGCATTCGCGGTATTGAGTCCTGATTGGCGTGTTGCGGGGTGAGGCCTCCATGGACGATCGCATTCGTTTCATCGAGCACAAAGGCACGCGGATTCTGCTGCTTGATTTTTCGCAAGCGACGGCTCCGCAGATGCAGCTTTTGCTGGAGTACGTGCGCGCCACGGTTGGCAAGCAGGGGCGGGAGTCGGTCATTATTCTCGCCGACTACGAGGGCGCGGAAGTGGACCATGCGGTCGCGATGAAGATTAAAGAAGTGCTCACGCTGGACCGGCCGTTTGTGAAAAAGGCGGCATGGGTGGGGGCGGAGCACATTCCACATGCGTTCATGGAAAACTTCCACACTTTTTCGCAGCGCGAAATCGTGACGTTCAAGACGCGGGAAGAGGCGCTGGAGTGGCTGGTGGAAACCTAGCTCGATCCTTTCCTGCGCTCTGAAAACACTGCTCTTTCTTGACATAGCTATCTAAAATAGCTATCATTGAGAAATGGAATTCAGCGTCGCCGATGCCAAGAACAAGCTGCCCGAACTGATCAAGGCGGTTGAAGCTGGCGAGACCGTCACAATCTGCCGTCGCGGTGTGCCGGTGGCCGATCTTGTACGCACGCGGCGTGCTACACGCAAGAAGCCCAGGTTCGGCACGCTGAAAGGCAAGATTCAGATCTATGACCCCGACTGGTGGAAACCCATGACTGACAAGGAAGTGGAAGATTTGTTCGGCGGGGGCGAGTGAAGTGCGCGTTCTGCTGGATACGGCAGTATTGATTTTTGCCGTCGAGGCCCCGGATCGGCTAAGCAAGCGCGCCACCAACGTTCTCAAAAACCCGGACAACATCCGCGAATTGAGTTGCGTTTCCCTTACCGAGATCGCCGTCAAGGCGTCGCTCGGCAAGCTCGGCTTTTCCGCTGCAACCGTGCATCAGGCGATCGCCGACATGGACCTTCGCGTGTTGCCCTTCAGTGCGGAGCATGCTTTCAAAATGTTCGAGCTTCCCATGCATCACCGCGATCCATTCGATCGCCAGCTCATTGCCCAGGCGCTGTGCGAGGATATTGCGATTGTCACGCCCGATCAGAAATTCGAGTTGTATCAGGGAACCAAGGTCATCTGGTAGGCAGGATTTCTGCACTGGGTTTGCACTAACAACCGGGACCTGACAACTGAGTGCTAGCTTCTCCAGCGCAGCGTTACCGGCCCGCTCATGGGATGGCGGAATTCGCCGCCGGTCTTCTTCATATCAAGATACGCGCTCTTCAGGCCGAAATACCATTTCGCGGGGCGATCGGCGTCGTCGATCAGCATGAGGTGAGGATTGTACTTCAGGCCCTCGGACTGCAATTCCATGGTGCGGCGATCCTGCTCGACAAATTTTGCGAAGACAAATTTGAGCAGATCGGCGGCGAAGGGCATCCAGCGGAAAAGATTCCACGCGGCGACGACGTCGATGCGGCAACGGCTTCGCGTGATGGGCGTGACGGTGGTGAGGCTGGAGAACCAGTACTTGCCGGCGCGAATCACCTCGGAGCGCAGATTCGGCAGAACGAAATCAATCGTCGTCGTAATCGAATCGGCCTTGGCATACAGGCGCAACAGCTTGTAGGGCGCGCTGTTTGAGCTGGGCGTGTGCGCGCTCATGCGGAAGCCGAACGGAATGGGCTCGAAGTTTTTCCGCTTCTCGTGGATGGAATGGCGGGTGCGCCACCACCACGATTGATGGACGAACGGGCCGTGCGCAGGATCCATGAGGCCGATGACGCCGTGATCGACCGAGCACGGGAGATCGGCGGTGAGGTAGGCAAGCTTGTAGCGGTCGCTGAATTTTGGAACTTCCGGCGCCGGCGTGGGAGCGGGCGCGGCTTTGGTGAACCCGGCGCCGGCGGGGCCGGGATCGGGGATGAAAACCCAGATAAAGTCGTCACGCTCTTCGCAGGGATAACTGCCGGCGTAGATGCGATCGACCTTGAGTTTCTGATCGGCGACGAGCGAGGGAATCAGGGTGCATTGGCCGGAGCGGGCGTCGAATCTCCAGCCATGGTACGAACATTCGATTTGCCCGGCGTCAAGACGCCCGCAGGAGAGCGGCATGCCGCGATGCGGGCATGCGTCGCGGAGCGCGAAGGCGCGGCTTTCCTGATCGCGGCCAACTACCAGCGCCTGTTCGAGGAGCATGGCCGGACGTATTTCGCCGGGCTTGACGGCGTCGCACGGAAGCGCGCGATACCAGAAGCCAAAGAGCATGAGCGCGTCCGGCGTCTGCTGTTCGGGTAGAAAGTCTTCAAGCATGAGAAAGGTGAGAATAACGCAGCGTGGCCGGGTTGCAAAGGTGCCAGGTTTCAGGGTTGCGAGGTTTCAAGGTTTCAGAGTGCGAGGAGTTAGCGGAGGCGGGTGGTCAATTGACGATACTGTTCGCGGGCGGCGCCGGACTCGTCGATGTGCGCGAGGAACAGTTTTCGCAACGCAGCGGGGGTGAGACGCCCCTGAACGTAGGCGTCGTACAGGTCGTTGCCGGCGAGACTTCCGAGTTGCTCGGCGAGGCACTCGTACTTGCGCCCGGTGAGGGCGAGGGATCGCGCAAGGCCAGAGGAGGCGACCGCGTCTTTTGTTGTGGCATTGCGTCTTGCGGAATCGCGGCGCTGAGCGGGGCCACGCGCGCGATCAAAGGCGCGAAGAGCAGTCACGAGATCGAGAACTTCAACCGCGTCCGCGAAGGAGAGGCCGGTTTGTTGTTCGAGGTCTTCGCGCGTCAGATCGTACATTTCCGCAAGATCGGGATCGCGGAAGGCGGGACGCGCGGGATGGAGCACGCGCGATCCGAAGAAGGCGAGGGCATGCTCGAAGGCCGCCATGTAAAACAAATCCTCCGGCGAAAGCGGCGACCGGAGCGGCTTGTGCCCTTTGCGGGTGGTGACGCAACGAGGCGACAGCCCGCGGTGGGGCAGACCTCTCCAGGGCAAACCGCGGCACGCGTGATGGAGGAAACGGGCGGCGCATTCGGCGGCCGAGGTCATGCGGAATTCACGCACGTAAACCGCGTTGAGGGGCGCGAGGTAAATGCTGCCCCGCTCGCGGACGCGTTGGAGCAGCGCGCGGCGCGCCGAGGCCGTAAATCCGCTGCGGGAGAGCAAGCGGCGGAGGAGTCTGTCGGAACTGCGCGCGTAGACTTCGGGCATCGAATCGACCAGAAGCTTCGGCTGCGTCGAGTTGTGAGGAGAATACTGATCGATGCCAAGGAAACGAACCAGACCCTCGATGAGGTTATAGAACGTGGGGCGCAGATCGGCGCCGCAATCGTCGTCGCGCCGCCAGCGTTCGAGATAGAGGCGGTAGTTCTCATATTTTTCAAGCGGAGTGGCGTTGAACGCGCAGAGGACGCGATCGCGGACTTCGACGGCCTCGATGCGCTCACAGGCCTCACCGGCAGCGCGCCAGTAAAGAGCGTCGACATTCTGCAAAACGGTCAGCAGAGATCGGCGCGAAGAGTTTGTTCCGGCGGGTTGTTCGTTGAGACGCTGCGCGAGGCAAGCCGGCAGATGCTGGGGAGCGAGATGCGATTCGCCGAAAAGCACGAGGAGAAGCGTATCCGGACGAGAGCGGCGAATCTCGACAATCTTGTCGGCTGCATGGCGGTCGCGGGCGGCGATCTTCCGCAGATCTTCGCGCGGCATGCAGTCCAGCCCGTAAATCGCGGCCTGCCGGTCGCGTGCGGAGGAGAGAAGTTCGTAGAAGGGGGCCCAATCGTATCCCCAATCGGAATCGAAGCGAATGCGTTGGCGAAGTTCGCCTTCATCAATTTCGCGGCGCTGCCATTCGTCTAGGATGTGCTGATCACGGGCAAAGATGGTTTCGACTCCGAGCGCGAGCGGACGCTGGTCGAGGGCGGGATCGCGAAGAAGCGAGGCGAGAAAACGCTGCGAATTCGGGAGCGCGTGATAGTCGCCGACGAGAACCACTTCCGCGGCGGCGATTTGGCTGCGGAGTGCGGCCGCGGTGAGAACTTTTTGATACGAACGATAGGCATCGCGAAAATCGCGAACATACTTGCTGGCGCCCGAGGAATCGTTAGCGCGAATCTCGCGCTCGACGCCGGCCAGGGCGTGCCACTGAGCGACGCTGCGCCGCGATCGTAAGATGCCGGTGGTTGCCATACTTCGTCGTTCGTGTTCAGTTCTTCGACGCCAGTCGTTCGCAATGTTGACGAAGAGCGCAGTGCGCAATTCGCTCGGTGGCCGTCGTACTGCTTGACTTCGGTTGGATGCCTCCCTATCCTCAAAGCGTTTCCAGACAACGCGCGCATTCTCGCTTAGGGAGCACCAACTTTGACTGTATTGCCTCCGGAAAATCTGACGATCGCTACGACGGGCGCCAGCGGATCCATTTTCCTCAAGCAATTCCTTTTGACCGTTGAACGCGATGCGCGCGTTAAGACGGTGAACTTCATCGTTTCCGACAGCGGCTTGCGCGTTATGGCCGAGGAACTCGGAATCGAAGGCCGCTCCGGGCTTCTATCTCAGCTCATCGGCGCGGCATCGACGAAAATTCAGCCGCAATCGAACGCCGACATCGGAGCGAATATCGCCAGCGGGTCATATCCATCCGATGCGATGGTCATCATTCCTTGCAGCGTGGGGACGCTGGGCCGCATTGCCAATGGCATCGCCTCGCACTTGATCGAGCGCGCCGCGGACGTGTCGCTGAAAGAGCGTCGGCCGCTGGTTCTTTGCGTGCGCGAAACACCGCTGAACAAGGTCCATATTCGCAACATGTCGCTCGCCGCCGACGCGGGCGCTACGATCTTTCCACTGATTCCCACCTTCTATAACCATCCGTCCAGCGCCGATGAGATGGCGCAGGAGTTTGCCAACCGCGTGCTCGCGCATGTCGGATTGCCGCAGCCGAATGCGTATCGATGGAAGGGCTGACGTCTCATCTCCGAGTTGCCGGTTTCCAGTTCCGATTACCAGTTCCGAGTTTTTCGCACCCAGGGCGCTGACTTTGGGGAGAGTCCTTCCGCTTGCGCGGCGTATTTTCAGTCTATGGACGGGGCAGTAACGAAGGTAGATATCTGGCGGGCATGTACCGCGAGGTGGCGCACACTTTAGTTCATGGCACGGACGACAGTCTGGGCGCGGCTTCTTCCAGTTTCTGGAGCGCGCCGACTGCTGCGGCGTTGTCGGGATGCTCGGAGATCTCCGATTTGAGCTCCGCTGCGGCGCTAGCGCGATCGCCGGAAGTCTCGTAAATCAGGGCAAGAACGGAGTGATATCCGCGAGCGTGCGGACTGCGCGCGATGGCTTGGCGCGCGTTGTCGGCTGCTTCGGGAAGGTGTTGCAACTGAAGCTCGGCGAGCGCGAGATAGATGTATTGATCCGAATCCGAGGGGTCGACGCGAATGGCGCGGTGAAGGTAATCTTCGGCGCTCTGGAAATTGGCTGTCTTGTAGTAAGCGAATCCGAGATTGTAGTTGGAGCGCCAGAAATCGGGGTTTCGATGGAGGACTTCCAGGTAGAGCGGAATGGCGCGGTCGGGCTGGTTGGCGGCGAGCAGAGAGTTAGCAAGATTGTCGCGCACGGTCAGGTTCGCAGGCGCGGATTCGAGCCCGCGAGTGTAGAGGAGAATGTCGTTCGCCCACTGCATTTGCTGGGAGATGGTGAGCGCAGAGTACGCGATTAAGATCGGGGAGACAAAAGCGAGAGCGAGAAGCTTCGCTGGAGCGGTTGGGCTGCGGCGCTCAATCTGGCGGATCATTCCCCGGACGAGAAGCGCAATCAGCAGTGCAAATCCGATGGAGGGAAGATAGAGATAGCGGTCGTGTACGACATCGCCAACGGTGAGGGCGCGCAGATCGAGAACGGGCAAAAGTGGAAGCAGGATAAGTGCGAGCGCAAAGCGCGCGAGGCGCTTCTGGGAGTCTTCGCGGGCGAACCAGTGGAGCAGGAGGAAAAGCGCGAATGCGGTGGCGGCGAGCGCTGTTGCTGGAAGCAGCACGCTGCTTGCACTGAAGTGCGAGACGTAATCGAGGGAATAGAACTCGCTCGATTTCAGCGGGAGCGCGGCGTGCTTCGTGTAGAACCAGAGAACTGAAGGCCAGGTGAGGAAGACCGATTTCCAGCCGATGGGGATGGTTGCATGCGACCACCCTTGCAAGGCGCGGAAGCGAACGATGGCATAAGCCAAAACCAGCGCCAGATACGGAAATGCCGCGCTGGACGCGGACCAGAGGCGATGGCTTACGCCTTCGGCCACGTGGGCTTTGCCGGCAACGACTTCTTTTGTTCCGCTCTCTTGTTCTCTTTCCCTCTTTCCTTCTCTTCCATCCTGTACTTCTCTTTCACTCTCTTCTCTCTCGCGTGCCTCTTCTCGCACGCCTTCCTCTTCGTTTCCGCCAAGAATCAGGACGTAGACGAAAATCAGCAGTGGCAATACGACCGCAGTTTCCTTCGAGAGCAGCGCAAGCGCGAAGAGGCCGATCGAGAGAGCCGCCGTCGCGCGTTTTCGGGAATTGCGAAAAGTCAGAAACGCGTAGAAGCTTCCCAGCAAAAAGCATGTCATCAGCGGATCGGTGACGGCGGAAATCCAGGCTACGTTTTCGACGTGAGCGGGATGCACGGCGAAAATCAGCGCAGCGAGCAAAGCGGTGATGCGATCGCGCGAAAGTCCTTTCGCGATACGGAACACGAGCCAGGTGGCAACCACGTGGCAGGCAACGCTCGTCGCATGCCAACCTGCCGCGTCGGTTCCGAAGAGGGCGTAATTCAGGCGCAGCCAGAGCAGGAAGATTGGGCGGTAATAACTTCCGGCAGAGTTCGGATAGATTGCGGCCCAGACGTGCGAAGTGAAATATTGCGGGACGAATCGCCAGGATTGGATTGCGGGATTCTTCAGAATTTGCGGGACGTCGTCGTAGACGAATCCGAAGCCGAGTGTTGCGATATAGGCAAGCGCGGCGGCAGCACAGGCTATCGTTTCCATCACGCCGGGGCGAAAGAGCAGGCTTGGGGCGGCTTCCTCCTGGTCGCATCCTTTCGAGCCGGGCTTTTGCGCTGCGCTTTTCGCTTCGCGCTCGCCTTGCGCGGAAATTTCGCGGACGCGCGCGGGACGGCTTTGGTCGACATCCGGCATGTAGTTCCTAGCGTGAGACTAGCGACTGCCTTGCCGCAAAACAAGTTACGCGCGAGGCGCGGATCGATGGTCGCGGAGCCGCACAATCTGCACTTGGCCCGCGGCAAGTGATCGTCGTCATAGGGGAGGAATCTCCTTGGGTACTGTTGACCCGCTGGGCCGACTTGGGCTAATCTGCGATTACACCGGAAAGGAGGTGGTCGGATGACAATTTCTGAAAGTGATTGTTGTAGCAATACAAGACCAGGTGAGGTGGCTGAGACTTAGAGCGGTTGCTCTAAGAGGAGTTCCTGTAGACCCTTGGTCGGGGAAAGCAGGGACAATTTCTCGCAAACAATCCGTGAATTTGGGCTGATCCTCCCGCTGCATGTGGCATCGGGAACCGGAACGACCGGGGTCCCCGGCACGCGCTTTTTGCGTGACGGGGTGGTTGGGCGAGGGGCCACGAAGAGTGACCACCTCAGTCAATCCCAAACAGTCCACCGGACGGCCCGCAGGCTGCAAGGCTTGCGGGCTGTTCTCTTTTGGATCACCGAGTTTGGATCACCGAGCGACGCTGCCGGACTCACATGGCGTCCGCGTCCGCAGGCCGCTCGAGTGCTTTGCGGTCCCACTTTCCCGTGATTGCGCCCGCCTCGTAGCTGCTCTGGAGGAACTCCAGCAACGCCTCACTCGGCGACTTCGCCAGCCTCACGGCGTCGTACATAAAGAGGTACTCGCCCAGGCCGGCGTCATAAAAGGCTTCTGCGGGACGCACCGCCTGCTTCTCAAATCCGGCCGCCGCCGGCGCCGCGTAGCAATAGAACGCAGCCTCCTTGACTTCTCCGCCACCCGGCCACCATCCCGCGCTGATCACCTCATGCGAATACGCTTCCCGCATGATCTTGCGAAGCACCGGATCGGCATGGTGGCGCTCCGGCGCCCGTCGGCCCGAAAAACGCGTCACCGCCAGGTCAAAGCTGCCCCAGAAAAAATGTACCGGACTGGATTTCCCAATGAAACGCGCCCGGAAGACTTTGAATACCTCATCCGCCGACAGCAGAATCCGCCACAGCCGCCGCGCGTGCTCGCCATCGTAAGCAGCGTGAACCCGATCCTGATCGAACGGAATCGGATCGGCCACCTCCACCGGCATCTTCCAGATGCGTACCTCGATCCCGAGCGAACCGAGCGCACTCATAAGCTCCCGGTAAAAGTCGGCCACCGATCGCGGAGCCAGCGCCACCGACGCCGTCTTCGAATCCGTGGTGCGTATCGCGAGTTTATGTTCGAGAAAGTCAAACTCCATTTCGAAGCCGCGATCCCCATACGGCATAATCGAGGTCGTAAGCCCCCGCGAACTTACATACAGCGGCACGTTCCACCAGTGATTGACTCTAGGAGTCAATGCCAGGCGTATCTTTCCCACAATCTGCATCCACATATGCAGAGTGGCATAGGTATCCTTCCAGTCAGCCAGCCGAATTGCCGGCCACGAATCGGAGATGTCCGGAACGGTGCCGGTGCGTAGTTCAGTCATCGATCGCTCCGTCCGTAGCATAGAGCAAATGGGTAGGGCACGGCCTCGGTCGTGCCGCTAAAGCCGCCGAAGGAATTTACCTGACGGCTGATGGCTGACGATTTCCCATTCCGGCACTCCCTCCACTCCATCCCAAACAATTTTCCCTTGACTTAAGAACTGCACTATCCCCAAACTAACTACAGGTCCAGAACGAGTAATCGGCAATCATAATTCGTAACTAAGTTACTAACTGCCTTCATATCATGGTTTTGCCGCTAACTCCTTTTGGATCATAGATTTTAATCCCGCCCCCGATTAAATCCTAATGATCTTATGGATTTACAAGATCAGGGGAGGGGGGAGGGGGAGTGATCCATGTCCGACATGACTTCTCATTTACCCGCCGCTTCCAATCCAGCTCAACCCGTCCGCTGCCGTCACATCAAGGTCGACGGTACTCAGTGCGGCTGCCCAGCCCTCCGTGGCCGGCTCCTCTGCCATTTCCATTTCAACTGGCATCTCTCCACCTCCTCAACTCCCGACAGCTTCGCCCGCTACGTCGATGACTACCGGGACAAACACCCGCGAGATTTCGTGCGTGACAGACTTATACCGCCTTCGCAAAGGGACAAGGAACAACAGGAGGAATTATTACAAAATAACTTCATCCGCGAGCAATGCGAGAACGCGGCCGACCTCATGCCCATTCTCGAGGACGCCAACTCCGTTCAAGTGGCTCTCATGAAGATTATGCGACTGCTTCTCGCCCAGGCCATTCCGTACAAAACCGCCAGCCTTCTGCTTTACGCTCTGCAAACCGCGTCCGGCAATCTCCGCCATACAAACTTCGCCCCGCCTTCTGACCAGGTCATGACCGCTCCATTCCGCGCGCCCGTCGATCTCCCCAATAAGGGCAACGAGAAAGACAACGAGGCTGCAGAAACGCAGACGGAGCAATCCCAGCGCGCGTCCGACGAACCGCCCGACGCGCACCAGCACTGAGTGGAGGAGCCGACTCTGAGTGTTGATTGCGGAACTCGCGTCCCCACTATCGATAATTCAAAGAGCTGAGACCTGATACCTCGGACCTGACCCCTTACTTTCCCACCGCGTCTAATATGGCCTGGTTGATGCCGTAGACTGTGCCGTCGGCGCCTATTACGGTTGGCGTGTAGGCTTCGCCGATTCCGCTCGACAGAGTTATTACTTGTGTAAAGGTGTTGGTCGTCATGTCCCAGCGATATAAGTTGCCGTCTTCGCTGTTGGCAATTACGGACTTGGTGAAGGGATCGATGGCGGCGGTGTTGATGCACCACTCTTTCAGGCCGCCGGGGCACTCGGGATCGGGAGTTACTCCTAAGTGCGTGAGCACTTCGTTCATCACCAACGTATTGGGCAGGACGGGGTCGTGTTCGGTGGCGTTGGGATCGAGAATGGCGATCTTGTTCTGGCCGTCTCCGGTGCCGATGCCGCAATAGTTGTTGTACTTAGTCATGAGTAAGTACTGCGATGTGCCCTTATAGCTGGGAACCATGGAGGCGGGAAGGATGGAAGCCGTGTCGTCCCAGCCGAAGCTGCCGGGAATTTTGGTTTGCGTGAGGTCGGCGTTGTAGTGGAGCATCCAGCCGCGGTCGTTGTGGTTGGGGAACGGATTTTCGATGACGCCGAAGTAAACGTCGCCGTCGGGGCCGACGGTGGGTGTAGAGGAGCTGGCGTTGAAGATCCAGGCGGGCCATCCGGAGGAGGGATCGGTGAGCTGCACGCGGTTGATGAGAGCGAGCGTGGTGCTGTTGACGGCGAGAAGATATCCGGTCGTGCCGTTATCGACGGCAACGTAGAGGATGGTGCCGTCGGGCGAGAGAGCGGGCGCGCAGCTGATGGAGACTTCGATGATGGAGGGATCGCCGCTGAGCGCGGCGGCGGAAACGTAAGTGCCAGTGCCATTGGCGCCGATGCGGGCGAGTCCGCTTTGCAGATTGAGGGGCGTGGAGCCGAGGACCAGAAAGCCGAAGAAGAGATTGCCGTTGGCGTCGGTGGAGAGCGGCGTGTCGATCTGGACGTTTTGGTTATAGGCGGTCGGATCCTTGCGGTAATTCTTCAGGCCGTAGAAGTAGAGGTGCTTGAAGGTGCCCTTGGCCGAATCGGGATTGGAGCGGGCGAGGACGCGGCCGGCAACGTCGGGAATGAAAAGCTCAGTGCCGGAAATGGTGGGACCGAGGCCGGGAATGAAGTCGGCGCCAGGAGGGACCCAACCGGTGTTGTGCTTCCAGATGCGCTGGCCGGTAGCTCCGTTGTGAGCCTCGACGCGGAAACTGTTGCCGAAGGTCTTGACGGGGACGATGACGGTATTGGCCGCGGTGACGAGCGGCGAACCGTAGTGGATGAAGATCTCTCCTTGCGGGGGTTGAAGGTCGACGGGGAGATGCCAGTGAATGGAGGAGAGGGGCTGCGACTGGACGGTGGAGAGAGCGGTGTGCTGCTCGTCATGGGAATGCGTGAGCCAGGCGCCGGTTTGGGCCGCGGCGGGCGCTGGCGCGAGGAGAGCGCATGCGAGGATGGCGAGTGAGGCGGCGAGCAAGACAAAGATAGATTTCGAGTGTGGCGTCGATTGATTCATTTTGATCCCCCGGTTGGCGCGATGGACGCGGCAAGTCAGCGCATTCGGCCTGTGAGACAGAGTAGCAGTGTAACCCGCGGGGAGTTGTCAACGGAAGGTAAAAATAGGAGGCGCGCTAAAGACAAACTTTTGCGCATCAACAGAACAGCGATTGACGGGAAACTTTATTGATTGGAGATCAGAGGCTGAGGACGGATTCTTGCGCAGGTGCGGGAACGCGGCCGGGAACTTCCATGGTGGTTTCCTGCCAGTAGGAGCGGTCGCGGAGGATGCGGGAAACGAGAGCGGTGTGCATGGCGTGGCCAGCGCGGTCGGCGACGACGGCGCCGAGAATGCGCTTGCCGATGAGGGCGAGGTCGCCGATCAAGTCGAGGACTTTGTGGCGCACGAACTCGTCGGGAAAACGCAGCGGAGGATTGAGAACCTCTTCGCGATTCATGACGATGGCGTTGGAGGTGGAGGCGCCGCGGATGAGGCCCTGCTGGCGCATGGCGTCGGCTTCGTGCAAAAAGCCGAAAGTGCGGGCGGCGGCAATCTGGTCGAGATAGCTGCCATTGGTCAGGCGCACGCAAAAACTTTGTTTGCCGATGAGCGGATGAGGAAAATTGATGGAGTAGGAAACGGAATAAGTGTCGGCGGGATAGACGGCGATAAATTTGTCGCCTTCGCGCAGCTCAATCTCGCGGATGATGCGCAGGTAGGTGCGGGCTTTGCGCTGCGGGCGAATGCCGGCGCGCTGGATCATCTCGACGAAGGGGAGCGCGCTGCCGTCGAGGATGGGGAGCTCGAGGTTGTCGAGCTCAACGATGACGTTGTCGATGCCGACGCCGATGAGGGCGGAGAGCAGGTGCTCGGTGGTGGAGATGAGGACGCCCTTCTTCATCAGGCTGGTGGCGTAGCTGACGCGCGCAACGTTGCGGCCGCTGGCCTCGACGGCAAAGCTGTCAAGGTCGGTGCGGTGGAAAACGATGCCAGTGCCAGCGGGAGCGGGAAGAAGGCGAAGGTTGACGGGAGCGCCGCTGTGCAGTCCGACGCCGGTGCAAGTCACGGCCGAGCGAATTGTTTGCTCGCGCGTCAAATGGATGGGATGGTGTGGCGTAAGTCGGTAGACTACAGAAAGATGCGGAATGTTGTCTGTGGCAAAATTGCCACAGTTCGTGGCCATTCCCAAAGACGGAATGGCTAAGTCACTATGGCAATTGGACATTTGGGGATGGCTTGGGGCCGGGAAAGCGGGTGTTTTTCTGGGTTCAGCGGGCATTTTGGGGCTTTTCTCTAGGGATGTCGTCGTGGCGGACGGGCTTGGATCAACTTCTTTTTCCGCGGATTTCACGAATGATCGGGAAAAAAACCTGGTCGGGACTAACGTGGTTCTCCCGGATTGGCGTTCAGTGCTTTTTGATCGGCGCTTTGGGGTCGTAGGTTACGCTGGCTTCGAACATCGACTCGGGTAGATCGAGGTTGTATTTTGCCTTCGTGATGAAGCGCTGCTGTGACATTTCTCCGTTGAAGTAGCGCGTGATGGAGTGCGGCGTCAGGATGCCGTCTTCGGGCTTGTAATTGTCGTAGACCTCTTCCTCTTTATCCATCTGCTTGTCTTTCAGGTCGCGCCAGGAATAGCTGATCTTGATGGGATAGTGCGTGATCTGGTCAATCCAGACGGTGACGGAGTCGTTGTGGCTGTTGAGGAGGGTTACGCCCTCGGTGGGCTTGCTGTCGACGACGTCGAGGCCATCGTAGAAGAGCGCGACGGTGGGATCGGTGAGCCACTTGCGGAAGACCCATTCGACGGAGTGCGCGCGGCGGCGAAGAAAATTTTCGAGGTCGAGTTTGTCCTGGGCCGCAGTGCCTTTGTAGCTGATCTCGTAGCCCTGGTTGCCGTTGTGGATGAGCGCGAGATCGACTTTGTGGCTGGACTTGACGCCGCCGATGTCGATGCTGCCGGGCAACACGTGGATGTCCTTGAGCGCGATGACTTCAAAACGATCCTTGTCGGGATATTTGAGGAAGTAGTTGTAAGGCAGGCCGGTGGAATTGGTGCGCCCGTGATAGAGCGGATAGTAGCGTCCGGTTTCGCTGCGGCTTTCGAACGTGAGATAAGGCTGGCCGCCGAGGGCCTGAATGGTCTGGTCGAGCAGGGCGCGGGCCTTGTGCGCGCTCTCGGAGTCGTTGAGGTTGACAGGTGTTTTGGGCGCTGGGGGAAGGGCGGCGCGAGGCGGCGGCTCGGTGCCGACTTGGGCATAGGCGAGGCCGGAGAGAAGCAGCGGGAACAAGATTGACGCGAGACGATTCATGGGTTGGGTTGGTGGGACTCTGCCTATGTTGAATTCTATTTAGGTTAGAAGCCTACAGGAGTATTTTAGCTGTCTGGCGAGTGGTTGCGGCTTGGGGATTAAAAACGGCGCGTTTGGGAGACACGGGATGAAAACGCTATTTGAGCAGGAGGGCGCGGAGGAGATCGTGGCGCGGATTGGTACTTTGCAGCCGGGCTCGGCGCGGCAGTGGGGAAAGATGGATGTGGCGCAGATGATGGCGCACTGCTCGGCGACGATGGACATGGCTTCGGGGCGGCTGAACTTGCCGCGAATTTTTATCGGGAGGCTGATTGGGCGGATCTTCAAACCCATTTATACGAATGAAAAACCGTTTTCGAAAAACGGGCCGACCGACAAGCAACTGGTAGTGGCGGACGCGCGGGATTTTGCGCGGGAGCAGGAAAAGTTAAAGGCGAAGGTGCGCGAATTTCATGAGGGCGGCGAGGCGAAGTGCACGCGGCATCCGCATCCATTTTTTGGGCCGCTCACGCCGCAGCAGTGGGCCCGCGGCTCGTACAAGCATCTGGATCATCATCTGCGGCAGTTTGGGGTGTGAAGGGCTCCTACCCTACAAGCACGGCGCCGCCGTTTACGTTGAAGATTTCGCCGGTGATGAAGCCGGCGTGGAGCGTACAGAGAAACAAAATCGGCCCGGCGATTTCTTCGGGCGTGCCTACGCGGCCGAGCGGGATAGTCGCGAAAACCTTGGCGCGAGTCGGCGGATCGCTGAGGGCGTCGGCGGACATGTCGGTGGCGACCCATCCGGGAGCGACGCAATTGACGCGGATGTTGTCGCGGGCGAGCTCGGTGGAAAGGCCTTTGACCATGCTGATGAGAGCGCCTTTGCTGGCGGCGTAATCGCAGTGGAAGGCTTCTCCGCGCTGGCCGGCGGTAGAACTGACAAGAACGATGTGGCCGGCGGAAGCGGGAGGGTTATCGGCGAGCGAAGTTTTCTCGACACCGGCATTAGCAGACGAGTTGGCGACTCGCGCCGGGCTCCGCTGCTTTTTCATCTGCGCGACAGCGTGCTTGATCAGACCGAAGACGCTGTTGAGGTTCACGGCCATCGTGCGCAGCCAATGCTCGTCGGTCATCAGGTCGACGGGCGTGTCTTCGGGCGGCCAGATGCCGTGATTGGCGACGAGGATGTCGAGACGGCCGAAGGCGGATACGGTTTCGGCGATAAGGCGCTCAGCGGCGGCAGGCGTGGAGAGCTCGCATTGCACGGCGCGGCAATTCGCGCCTCCGCAGTCGCGCACGAGCTCATCGGCCTTGGCTTTCGCCGATTGGTAGTTGAAGACGACCTTCGCTCCGGCTTCGACGAAGAGGCGGACTGTGGCCGCGCCAATTCCGCGCGAACCGCCGGTGATGAGAGCCACTTTGGAATCGAGAGAGAGGTTCATGGTCGGCTAACGCTCACCCATTGGCACAACCCTTCTTGTATATCTACTCTTCGGTCAATTGGCCCAAAAGAAGTGTTTCGAGATAGTTTGCCATCTCCGACACATCGATATGCCCCGCATCCCAAGCTCGATCCGCAGCTTTCAACGCTTCATAGTAAGGTTGGCGGTTTTCGCGAATGCGCTCGGGGACTATTCTGGTTCCGGGGAGCAGTTTGCCTTGCTTGAGGCAGATCAGGTAGTAGCAGGCGGCTCTGGCGGTTCTTCCATTCCCTTCAACAAACGGGTGGATCCAGTTCAGCCTCCAAAGCGCGTACGCTGCAAGCGCAGTCGGGTGGTCCCCGAGTTCATCAACCGTCCAGTTCTCATGAATGAAAGAAAAAAACAAGTCCATCAAATGAGGAACCTTCTCGAAGTGAGGAGGAACATGATTGCCCACGTAGATGGGCTCTTCGCGGAATCTCCCGCCGAACTGCGCAATATTCGAGACGGCCGCGTAATTTAAGGCCCAAAGCGTGTACTTATCAAACGCTTCGATCCCTTTCCCCAGTCCGATTTCGATACAGTTCGAAAGCAAGTCGTACTGACGCAATAGATTTTGCTCTTGAATCCTTCGAAACAGATCGGGATTGTCCTTTTCGCGAACGGACATGGGTGGGCGGCGACTGGCGGGCCGCGACCGTTTCCTAGGCTAACAGCCGGAGCTTCTTGGACGTTTGCCTTACACTTTCTTTCGTGATGTTTTCGGCATTGGCGGGAGCGTTCCCGAACGCGAAACTGATTCTCTGTTCCCGTAATTCTTCCTCTGTTACTTGTACTGCGCGGGATCTTTCCAGAGCCTTTTGCAGGTCAGGATTGGCCTTAATGTTTCCAAGGAATTGCTTTCGATCCGCCATGGTGTCCTGCTCTTTCTCTTTTTATTCGGCCTTCAGGAGACCTATCTTAGCACTCAGCCAGATGTTGTCAATAAATTGACGCGACAAACGAGAATTACTCCTGTTCAATGCTCCTACGCGGTCGCTGGTCGCTCGCCGCCTTTTGCTGGCGTGCGTTCTGGCTTCAGGACTTGCTGCACGCTCTCGTCGGGGGTTTTTGGCGGGAGCGGCTTGAGCGGCGGCAATTCCTGGCCGTCGACCAGCATCTTGATTTCGGTCGCGTCGAGCACTTCGCGCTCGATGAGGCCCTTGGCGATTTTCTCCAGCGTCTCGCGATTGCCTGACAGAATTTCCTTCGCCGTACTGTAGCCGGCGCTCACCATCTTTTTGACTTCTTCGTCGATCTGGATGGCGGTCGCCTCGGAGTAGTCGCGATGCTGCGCGATTTCGCGGCCGAGGAAGATCTGTTCTTCCTTCTTGCCGAAGGTCAGAGGGCCAAGATCGCTCATGCCCCACTCGCAGACCATTTTGCGGGCGAGTTCGGTGGCACGCTCGATGTCGTTGCCGGCGCCGGTGGACATCTGGTTCAGGAAAATCTCTTCGGCAATACGCCCGCCCATGAGGATGGCGATTTGCGTATCGAGATAATTTTTGTAGTAGTTGTGGCGATCATCGACCGGAAGCTGCATGGTGAGGCCGAGCGCCATGCCGCGCGGAATGATCGTGACCTTGTGAACGGGATCGGCGTAAGGCAACTTGGCCGCGACGAGCGCGTGTCCGGCTTCGTGGTAAGCAGTGTTGCGCTTCTCTTCGTCGGTGAGCAGGAGCGACTTGCGCTCGACGCCCATCAGGACCTTGTCTTTAGCGACCTCGAAATCGTATTGCAGAACGGCTTTGCGGTTCTGGCGAGCGGCGGCGAGAGCGGCCTCATTCACCATGTTGGCGAGGTCAGCGCCGGAAAAGCCCGGCGTGCCGCGCGCGAGGACGGAGAGATCGACGTCGTCGGCGAGCGGAATTTTGCGGGTGTGAACGCGGAGAATTTCTTCGCGGCCACGAACATCGGGACGATTAACCACTACGCGGCGGTCAAAACGGCCGGGGCGCAGGAGCGCGGGATCGAGCACGTCGGGACGGTTGGTGGCGGCCATCAGGATGACGCCATCGTTCGATTCGAAACCATCCATCTCAACCAGCAACTGGTTGAGGGTCTGCTCACGTTCGTCGTGTCCACCACCGAGGCCAGCACCGCGATGGCGTCCGACGGCGTCGATTTCGTCAATAAAGATGATGCAGGGAGCGTTCTTCTTGCCCTGCTCGAACAGGTCGCGCACGCGGCTGGCGCCGACGCCGACAAACATTTCTACGAAGTCGGAGCCGGAGATCGAGAAGAACGGAACGTTGGCTTCGCCGGCAACGGCGCGGGCGAGCAGCGTTTTGCCGGTGCCCGGAGGTCCAACGAGCAGCACGCCTTTGGGGATGCGTCCGCCGAGCTTCTGGAATTTTTGTGCCTCGCGCAGGAATTCGATGATCTCGCGCAGCTCTTCTTTGGCTTCGTCAACGCCGGCGACATCCTTAAAGGTGATTTTCTTCTGCTGCATGGAGAGCAGGCGGGCGCGGCTCTTGCCGAACGAAAGCGCTTTATTGCCGCCGGTCTGCATCTGGCGAATCATGAAGAACCACAAAGCGCCGAGCAGGACGAGCGGGGCGAGATTGAGGAGCCAGCTTGGCCAGGAGCCACTGGAGATGTCCTTGACGCTGTAGGGCACGCCTTTGTCGGCCAACTTCTTGTACATATCCGGATAGTTGGCCGGCGCGATGGTGTGGAATGGGGTGTCGTTCTTGAGCTTGCCACGCGCTTCCTGGCCGACGAACATCACGTCGTGAATATTGCCGGAATCCACTTCCGAGAGAAACTCGGAAAAGCCAATTTCCTTGTCTTTCGGGCCCGTCGTGCCGGTACGCACGACCTGCCAAAGCAGGACGGCGGAGACGACGATCACGGCCCAGAAAAGAACAGTTTTAATGGTCGAATTCACCTGGAACTCCTCGAAGTGCAGCTCTTTCCATCCGTAGCAAAGCCGCAGTACACCAACCAATTAGATGCGGACGGCGGGAAATGGATTTGGTAAAAGCCGTCTCATCATTCTAGACCTTTTCGGGGAAAACGGGAAAACCAGCAGGGGTGACAGAAGTCACAGGAAACAGCTGCGAGCCTTGAGCTACGAGCTACGGGCAAGCGTAAGCAGTAGGGCGCTGCCAACGCTAGAGCTGGCCGCCCGGGTCGTCGGCGCGCTTGGGGTGTGGCTCATGACTCGAAGCTCGTATCTCAACTCGCTGCGGCCAGATACGGCAGATTGCGCGAGGTCTGCTCGGGACTGCCTAAGCCGTAGCCGCAGAGGTAGGCGTCATCGACGAGAAATCCGAAGTAGTCGGGCTGCAAGGGAACGCGGCGCGCGGACTGGCGGTCGAGCAGAGTTGCGAGCTTGACCGATGCGGCGCGGCGGGCGCGCAGGTCGCTCATCAGGAAGTCGCTGGTGACGCCGGAGTGGACGAGGCCTTCGATGAGCAGCACGTGCTTCCCGGCGATATCGAGCTCGTGGCTGAAGTAAATCTCAAGCATGGGGGCCTCGCCCTGCTCCACCTGCTTGTAGCGAGGCTTGATGAAGGTGCAGATCATGGGGACGTCGACGGCGCGGGCGAGGTCGGCCATGAACATGAAACTGTTTTCGAGGATGGCGAGCGCGACGAGGGTCTGCCCGCGATAGTCGTCGGAGATTTGCCGGCCGAGTTCGCGGACTCGTTTTTGAATCTGGTCGGCGGAGATGACCTGGCGCAAAGTGGCGGCCGGCGAAGTGGACATGGTTGAGGTGGCGCCTCCCAATGGACCGCAAGCGCGGTCACAGGAATGTTACATCAAGCCGGCGATCTCTCGAATTGAAATTGCTTGCGACGAGCGAGGGCGGAGCGAGGCGGGCGCGTGAAAGCCGCGCATCCAGACGAGAGTGCCGTTGGCGTCGACGGCGACGGGCCATAACTTTTTTTTCGCGCCGGTGGCGTGGCGATCGGCGAGCAGTTCCTTAACTTTTTTTTCGGAGGCGGTGTGGGCGGGCCAGTAGCGGTCGCCTGGGCGCCAGTTGCGGAGCGTGAGAGTTCCTCCAATGCGGGCGGGATCGAGGAGGTGATTGCGCTCGTGCTCGACGGTTGCGGCGAGATCGACGATGCGGGCTTCAATGCGCGCGTTAAGTTCGGGGACGGTAATTATTCCGGGCACGGGCAGCGTGTATTCATAGTGAGCAGATTGATCGGCGCCGGGTGCGGGCGCGCGCTGGAGTTCAAGTGCGGTGCGGGTGCGGCGGATATTGCGGGTGCCGACTGCGGGGAGGGAATCCTTGCTGCGCTTGGCTCTTGCAGGCATACCGCTTCCGGGCAAAGCGATTTTTTTCCCGACGGGGCCGCGGGCTAACTCCAGAATTTCTTCGATGAGCGCGAACGAAATGCTCGCTTCCGGGGCGTGGGCCTGGAGCCAAGCCCGCACTTGCCTGCGTTGGGCGGCCAGCGGCTGAGCGAGGAGAGGCTTTGTTTCGAGGGTCGGAGTGACTTCGACGGCTCTGCTGCCGACTTTCCACTCGGAGATTTTTTCGGCCCAGTACTCCTCTTCTGCGCGGGCGATCTCGGCTAGTTCGGCGATGTGCTGGATGGCGGCGTCGCCGAATTCGTCGGTAATCATCGGGAGGAGGCGTTGGCGAACGCGATTGCGCAGGAACGCTGGATCGTTGTTGGAGGAATCGTCGCGCCAGGTTTGTTTGCGGGCGCGCAGGTAATCGCGCAGTTCGGCGCGTCGGAAGGTGAGAAGCGGGCGAACGACTTCGCTGGCCAACTTGGGGTGGATTCCTGCGAGCCCGCGAATGCCGGTGCCGCGGAACATGCGGAGAAGAACGGTTTCGGCCTGGTCGTCGAGGGTATGGGCGGTCGCGATTCTGTTGACGCAGCCGCGGCGGATGAGATCGCGAAAAAATTCGTAGCGAAGCGCGCGAGCCGCGGCCTCGATGCCGGAGCCCGGGCCGAAGGCCGTGCCAGCATTCGCGCCACATTCCGCGCCGAGGTTCGCAGCAATAATTGCGGCGCGGCCGGGGATGGGCGCGTCGGCGGAGTGAAATTCAAGATCGTGGGAGGCGGCAAGTTGGGCGACGAAGCGCTCGTCCTCGTCCGACTCGGCGGCACGGAGTTTGTGGTTCACGTGCGCGATAGATAGAACGATCCCCAGTTCGGCCCGCAATTCTTCGAGCAAAAAAAACAGCGCAACGGAGTCGGCACCGCCGGAAACCGCGACGGCCACGCGGTCGCCCGGCCGCAGGAATTCATGTTCGCGAATTTTTCTAATCAGCCGTTGGGCGAGATCGTGCATCGAGAGAATGGTACAGGAAGCGGTTCTCAGTTCTCAGTTGCCAGTTCTCGGTAACTTCGGATTCGTGTTCGCCATTCGGCGTTTGTCGGTGTTATGATTCCGGCCAATCCGTTGTGTGGGGCTCGGCTCGTACTTTGATGTGGGCGGGGAAAACGTAACGGCGTAAGAATCCGCAAATATGGTTCGCTAAATATGGTTCGCTGGACAGCCAGATTCGTGCTGCTGGTCATGCTCGTGCCGGTCTTCGGGCCGATGGCGCTGGCGACCGTCGCACCGCAGCAGGGCATGCATTGCATGCGGCGTCCGCTGGCGACGGCGCCGGCCGTGGCAGCCGAGCCGGCGATGCACTGCCACCACGATGCGGCCGCAGCTGCGCCGCAAGCCCAGAGCGCTGCGAACGAAGTTTCCTTCCGATCGCTCGATTGCTGCTGCCCACACTGCGATTGCTGCCGAAATTCGAAAATCTCCGAGTGGGCGCGGCCCGCTACAAGTCATCCTTCTCTTGGCAGTCTCTTGATAGAGCCCGCGCCCGGCGGGTTTGTGGCCGCTCGCGTGTCTGCTCCCTTGATCGACGCGGGATCGGCCCGCGCTCCTCCTCGCAGCTAGATTCCCAACTGACTCGTACATCGCGGATCTTCCCTGGCGAAATTTCCAAGCAGGGCCGTTCGCGGACAAAGTGTCCGCGCTACACGCAGCCGTTCGGGGACAGGAGTGCCCGCGCGACGCGGTTAGGTCCGGTTGCGCACCAACGTCATGCGCGTGAGCGATGACAACAAAATTGACGAGGAGAAAAATGACGCGTTTCATGCTCATCCCGATATCCGCCATTCTGCTCATTCCCGCGCTCGCATGGGCCACGATTTTCGGCTCCGTTCGCGGCGTGATTCACGATCCCCAGCACCGTCCCATACAGGGCGCGCACGTTACGCTGAAGGCGCAAAACTCGGATTGGAGCGAGTCCCAGGACTCGACGAATAGCGGAGGCTTTGAATTCGGTTCGGCGCCCATCGGGAATTACACGGTGACAGTCCTGGCGAAGGGCTTCCAGCAAATGCAACAGGATGTAATTGTCCGGTCGGATACGAACCCGGTGTTGCATCTTGAACTGGCGATTACTGGCGCGAAGGAGAGCATCGTCGTCTCGGAAGCGCCCGTGGAGGCGACGACGGACAGTGTGACGCCGACGACGATGCTGAACCGTATCGATATCCAGCAAACTCCCGGAGCGGACCGCACCAACGGCATGGAGATGATCACCGATTACGTGCCGGCGGCATACGTAACGCATGACATGCTGCACATGCGGGGCGGGCACCAGGTGGAGTGGCTGATTGACGGCGTGCCTATTCCGAATACAAACATTGCCAACAATCTGGGACCGCAGATTAACCCGAAGGACATCGATTATCTGGAAGTGCAGCGCGGCAGCTATGACGCCGATTACGGAGATCGCACCTACGGAGTTTTCAACGTGGTGCCGCGAACCGGCTTTGAACGTTACCGGGAATGCGATCTTGTCTTGAGCGCGGGAAATTTCTATCAAACCGACAACCAGATCAGTTGCGGAGGGCACACGCAGCGCTTTGCCTACTACGCCAGCCTGAACGGAGGTCGAAGTCAATACGGGCTGCAGACCCCGATCGGACAGGTGGTCAACGACGCGGCGAACGGCTATGGAGGATTCGCTACATTCATTTTTAATCCCGATGCCAAGAATCAGTTTCGCGTGGTCGGTTCGTTGCGCAGGGACTACTACCAGATTCCCATCGATCCGGATCCTAACTCGATTGGAAATCAGAACTACCCCAGTTATGGGCTGCACGATAGCGAGACGGAGCCGGACGGTTACGTGACGTTCTCATGGGTACACACATTCAATCCGAGCACGCTGATCACGGTTTCTCCGTTCTATCACTACAACGGAGCCGACTATCATGGCGGGCCGAACGATTTTCCCGTCATCTCGACGGTCACACAGACCGCCAACTATGCCGGGATGCAGGCGGCCGTAAGCGCGAACTTCTGGAAAAACGATCTCCAGGCCGGCGTGTACGGGTTTTTTCAGCATCAGTACAATTATTTCTTTAACGATTACACGGACGGCACGCCAAATTTTTCGCCCTCTTCCATCGGCGTAAACGGAGGACTTGCCGCCGAATTCATCAACGACAAACTCAAAGTGACGCCATGGCTGACTTTGATCGCCGGGCTGCGGGCAACCGAATTCGAAGACAAGTCGGTCTCGGAGAACACAGCCGAACCTCGCTTTGGAGTTGCCATAAGAGTTCCACGGCTGAACTGGGTTTTCCGCGGATTTTATGGCTACTACTATCAGGCTCCGCCGCTCTCAACCGCTACCGAGCAATTGATACAGGGGGGCAAGCAGCAGGGTTTTGGTTTTGAGCCTCTCTACGGCGAGCGCGACCGGGAATGGCAATACGGAGTCATGATGCCGTATCGCGGCTGGACGCTGGACGCCGATACCTATCAAACCTTCGCACACAATTGGCTGGACCATAACAACATTGGAGAATCGCTCATCTTTTGGCCCATCACTTGGGATTATGCGCTGATTCAAGGGTGGGAACTGACACTGCGCTCGCCGAACCTGTGGCACCGCGGGCAGTTTCACCTTGCCTATGCCAATCAAATCGCGCAAGCAACCTCGCCCATCACGGGAGGCTTGATCTTCCAGGTTCCGCCCGGACTTGCGCCGGTGGATCACGATCAGAGAAACACTCTGAATTTTGGCTACAACACAACTTTGCCCTGGCAAACCTACGCCTCGACAAATATCTACTACGGCTCCGGCTTCACCAACGGGTTGCCCGGCGTGCAATATCCTGGGGACTATCTGCCGGGCCACACCACGTTCGATCTTGCTCTGGGAAAAAGCTTCGCCGAGAAGTACACCATTTCGCTGACCGGAGTGAATGTGGCGAACCGCCGGGTGCAACTGGATAACAGCCTGACGTTTGGCGGGTTTCACTGGAACGATCCGAGGCAAATTTATGTGCAGGTTCGCTATCGCTTCAAGTATTGAGCCGAAACTCAGCGATCAACGGAGGAGACGGAGCCATATTGTGAAATCTCGATACCTCGTCACGTGGGCGCTGCTACTGCTGACCTTTTTCGCCGCCTGCAACCGCACGCACAGATATCCGATGCAAGGCGAGGTAGTCGCGACGAACGAGGCGGCCGGCGAGATCACGGTGAACCATGGAGACATTCCCGGCTTCATGGAGGCGATGGCGATGCCCTATCGCGTCAAAGACCGGGCGTCGATTCAGCAAATCCGGCCCGGCGACAAAATCGCCGCCGAGGTCGTGGTGGGCAGCGATCGCAGCGACTACTGGCTGGAAAACGTGCGCATCACCGACGAATCGGGGCGCGGACAAATCAAGCTGCCGCCGGGCTCGAAGATGCTGATGCCGGGAATGACGGCGCCGGACGCGACGCTCATCAATCAGGACGGGCAAAAGATCCGCCTGGCGGATTTTGCGGGCAAGGCGACGCTGGTCACCTTTATCTACACGCGCTGTCCGATGCCGGACTTCTGTCCTCGCCTGAGCGGGGAATTCGCGCGGATTCAGGATGAACTTAAGAAAAGTCCGGAGGACTACGAAAAGACGCATCTGCTGACCATCAGCTTCGACCCGAAGTACGATACGCCCGCGGTGCTGCGCAGATACGGCCTGGGTTATCTGGATGGCGACGCGAGCGGATTCTCGCACTGGGACTTTGCATCCGCGAAAGCGGACGACATGCGCCGGCTGGCGGACGCATTCGGTCTTGAGTACGGGGGCGATGAAAACCAGATCACGCACTCAATGGTGATCGTGCTCATTGCACCCGACGGCACGGTGGCGAACTACTGGGGCACGAATTGGACGAGGACCGAATTGATGGAAAGCATGCGGGCGGCGATCAAACAAAAGTGAAGGAATCGAGGTCACGCCGTTTGACGCTGTTCCCTTGCGCTCCGTATAATTTGGGCGTTCACACCCAATCAAGGACTGTGGGTGATCACGCATTGGTAGAGCGTGAAGAGCCGGGCGTGGTACGCGCCTGCGCGCTCGGTGTGCAGGTCTGATCGCGACGCGATCATTCGTAGAACCTGGCGAGCTGGAAGCATCGACATTCCCGATCAATCTCGAAGGAGTTCAAAGATCCAATGATCAGCAAGTTTGCGCGCATTGCGGCCGTCGTGTTCGGCCTCTCATTCCTCGCTTTCGCACAGGCGGAACAGCCCGCCACTCACGCGGCCGGAGCACCGGCAGCCGACGCCACGCCCAACGCGCCGTCGGCGGCCGCTGCCAATGCCGTCAAGCCGATGGGCACGAAGGTCGGCACCATCAACATCGAACAGGCGATTTTCGCCTCCAATGAAGGGCAGCGCGACTTTCAGGAACTGAGCAAGAAGTTTGAGCCGAAGCAGAACGAGCTGAAGGGCAAGGCTGATGAGATCGACAGCCTGAAGAAACAGCTCAACGCGCAGCAGGACAAGCTGAATGACGAGGCGCGCGACAAACTGGTCAAGCAGATTGAGAGCAAGCAGAAGAGCTTTGACCGCTCGTCGCAGGACGCGCAGGAAGATTTCCAGAACCAGCAGGGCGAGATTGGAAATAGGATCCTGACCAAGATGGCGCCGCTCATCGTGAAGTACGCCGGCGAAAACGGCTACGGCATGATTCTGGACACGTCGCAGCAGTGGCCGCGCGGTCCGGTGATCTGGTACGGGCCGGCTGTCGACATTACGCAGCCGGTGGTTGAGCAATATAACAAGGATTCGGGCGTGGCGGCACCAGCGGCTGGCACCAAGCCGGCGAAACCGGCGAGCACGACCGGCACCGGCACCAAGCCGGCGGCCAAGCCTGAGACCAAGACTCCGCCGAAACAGTAGCGACACCGCGGGAACTCCGAGGGTTCCCGCTTTTGAATCACGGCTGAACAAAGGACCGCTTTACTGCGGTCCTTTTTTTTGCTTTGTCTCTTCTCTTTAGTCCTTTCGTCTCTGTGCGTGACAGTTTTTGGCACGCAGTCTTTCGGATCAAATCGTGGACGCCAGGTGTCTGTACCTGCAAGCGGGGCCCGCTCTGGAGGACAAAATGTTCAACGCACTGGAAAGTACTTGGGAAAGTTCTGCGCGCCGAGGATGGACGGCGGCCGCATCCTTTACCGCGCAAGCCGCCGGGCTGAGCCTGCTACTTGCCATTCCGCTTGTGACCGTGGAGGGACCGCCACGGCTGGAGTGGATCAACGCGGCGTTTTTTGCGCCACCTCCTGCGCCCGCCCCGCCGGTTGCGGCAAATGCGCAGCGCGCGATGCGGGCGTCAGAAACGGTGGGCACTCACTTGTTTGAACCCCGAAGCATTCCGCGAAACATCGCGCCGCTGAACGATGTGGACGCACCCGCGGCGCCCGACATCGGCGATATCGCAGTCACTGGCGGAACCGGGCGAGGCGGACCAGGAATTGCGCGCTCGATCATGGATCAAATGGCGATGTCCGTTGTGCCGCCCCCGCGGCCGGTTGCCACGCGCCCGTTGCGCGTTTCCGAATGGGCGGAAGGCAACCTCGTCCACCGCGTACAACCCGCGTACCCGCTGATCGCGCAACAGGCGCGCATTCAGGGGGCGGTCAAGCTGCGGGCCATCATCAGCAAGAGTGGAACCATTGAAAATCTGTCGGTACTGACTGGCCACGCCATGCTGATCCCCGCCGCGGTCGAGGCCGTGCGGCAGTGGCGCTATCGTCCGTACATGCTGAATGGCGAGCCGATCGAGGTGGAGACGGAGATCACCGTGAATTTTGTGCTGGCGGCCGGGTAGAGGTCGCTTACAGCGGGATAGTACGTTTCACGCGGAGACACGGAGCCACGGAGAAAAGCAAATTCTTAGATCATTATTTACACATCGGTTTGCATCCTCATTGTTTGGTCGAATTGGCATTCGCTCACTCCTCCGTGTCTCCGTCTCTCCGTGGCGAAAATTTGCCGACGGATTACGAGAGTGCCTGCTGGAGCTAGTTCCCGCGCACTCCGCGCGATACGCTCGCTATAATCGTTTGAGTGAATGCGCCTCGCCTTGATCATCTAGTCCTGCCCGATCTCCGCTCGCTCGCCCTCGATGGCCGCACCTGGGCCGAGGTTTCGCTGGCCACGCTGCGCGAAAATTTTCGCGTGGTGCGCGAGCATGTTGGCCCGCAGGTTGCAATCTGCGCGGTGGTAAAGGCCGACGGCTACGGCCACGGGGCGACCGAGTGCGCGCTCGCGCTTGAAGCGGAGGGCGCACCATGGCTCGGCGTAACCGACGCCGCCGAAGGCCGTACGCTTCGCAGTGCCGGCATTTGGACGCGCATCCTGCTCATGACCGGAATCTGGCGCGGCGAGGAAGACAGCATTGTTGCGCACAATCTGACGCCCACGGTCTGGGAGAACTGGCACATCGATCGCCTGGAGAAGGCGGCGCGCAAACAGCAGGTCGTTCTGCCCGTGCATTTGAAGGTCGATACCGGCATGAATCGCCTGGGTACGACGGTACAGGCGCTTCCCGAGTTGTGCGAGAAACTTGCGGCCTGCGAGCATCTGCGGGTGGAAGGCGTGAGCACGCATTTCGCCGCGGCGGAAGTGATGGACTCGGACGAGACCTCGCGGCAGACGGCGCGGTTCGAGAAGGCGCTCGCCATACTTGCCGCGCAGGGCCTGCATCCTCCGCTAGTGCACATGGGCAACTCGGCAGCGGTGAGCGCGCGGCCGGAGACCTGGAAGACGATGGTGCGCCCGGGAATTCTGCTCTATGGATATGCGCTGCCGACGGTGCGCGACGGACAAGTGACCGCGGAGTCTTCGCTGCCGCTGCGGCCCGTGCTCTCCTGGAAGACGCGGATTCTCACGGTGAAAGATGTGGCGGCGGGCGAAGCGGTCGGCTACATGGGCACGTACATTACGCAGGAGCGCAGCCGGATCGCCGTGGTGCCGGTGGGATATGCGGATGGATATCCGCGCCTGCTCTCGAACCGCGCGCGCGTGATTGTGCGCGGCGAATATGCGCCGGTGGTCGGGCGCGTCTCCATGGATTTGACGATGGTGGACGTGGGCCATATTGCGGGCGCTGCCGTAGGAGATGAAGTCATCCTGATTGGCGCGAGCGGCACAAAGAGTGTGGATGCGGTCGATCTGGCGGCCTGGTGCGAAAGCGTTCCGTATGAAATTTTATGCGGGATTTCACAGCGCGTGCCGCGCGTGTACAGCTAGGTGAGCGCGCGCCCTTTCTGGTCTGACGATTCCCTCAACCACTTGAATTGACCATTGCGCGCGGCATTCGTTGGGCGCCGCAGACGGTGAAGCCTCTCAAGAGGTGCTTCTCTCGAGAGGCTATTAGGGAATTCCGGACGACCGTGTCCGCTTAGTGTTTCTTTTTCTTGGCGGCTTTCTTCTTCGTTGCCATTAAGTTTCCCTCCGTTGGAACGATTTTGTCTCCCAAGGTTCGACAGGGCTCCTTGACGCCCATTGCTACCCAACTTGTGGTATGAGTAGCTGTCCTGCTACTAGATATTGCCATTGCTTTGTGATTTGTCAATGAAAATTTCATCGTGGTGTAACTTTTGCGAGAACTCTCCGTTCGATTTCGGAAGCGCCCCAGTTCAGTTCCTTGGGCAGCTTGTCGCGTCAGGCGATGAGAGTCGCCGTGCAGCCTCGATGGAACCGGCTGCGCGTGTGCGATAATTTCAGAAGAAAATTTATGTCAGAACGCATGGTTTTTTGCGCCAAGTTGCAACAACAATTGCCCGGTCTCGCCGAGCCTCCTTTCGACAGCGAACTCGGCCAACGCATTTATGAACACGTCTCGCAGCAGGCCTGGCAACAATGGGGCGAGCACTGCAAAATGCTGCTCAACGAGTACCGCCTGAACCCGGCGCGCAAGCAGGACCAGGAAGTCATCGTGCATCAGATGGAGCAATACTTTTTCGGCGAGGGAGGGGAGACGCCGAAGGAGTACGTTCCGCCCGCGCATTAATTTCGGCGAGTGACGCGCGCCGGGCGCTGGCGGCAAATGCCGCGCCAGATGGGCAGTTTGGGGCGCGCGCGCCGGTGGCGTTCCCGCGCGCGGGGCATCGAGTCCCATTACTCTGCGGTTACCTCCTCCAACTTCGTAGTACCCAATTCATCACCCCGTAACACTTTTTCGAGACAATCGACGCATGGCTGCGCCTGTCGTTGAACCACAATACGACACGCTGATTCTCTCGGACCTGCACCTGGGCGCCGACATGAGCCGCGCACGCGAAGCGTTGCAGGTTTTGCAGAACACGCACTACCGCCGCCTCATTTTGCTGGGCGATATTTTTGCGGATCTGAATTTTGGCCGCCTGAAAAAAGAGCACTGGAAATTTCTCGGCTTCATTCGCAAGCTGTCGAATCCCAAACGTCATGTCGAGGTGGTGTGGGTGGAGGGCAACCACGACCTTGGTCTCGCCGAAATCATGTCGCACCTGGTAGGCGTGCGCGTGTACCAGAAGTATCAATGGAATTATCTGGGCATGCGGCATATTGCCGTGCACGGGCACCAGTTCGATAGTTTCGTGGTCAAGAATGTGCGCTTCAATTATTGGTTTGGAACGCTCTTATATCTCCAGTTGCAGAAGTGGGACACGAAGAGCAAGGCGCTCACGCGATTTCTAGACCGGCTGGGCACGCGCTGGCAGCGGCTCTCCGAGAAGGTTGCGGATGGCGCGCTCGCGCACGCGCGGCATTATGGGGCGGCGCGCATATTTTGCGGGCATACTCACGTCGCGCAGCACAAGCACAGCGACGGAGCCGACTATTACAATTCCGGCGCGTGGATCGACGAGCGGTTGACCTACCTCACTGTGGGCGAAGACGGCGTGCAGATACATGAATATGACGGGCCGTTTGAGTTCCCGGATCACGATCGTGAGATCGACCAGCACGCGGGTGCGCTTACGGCATCGCGCGGAGGCGAGTCGATCTACGGTGCCGACGAGCGAAATGCGGCCGAGGAGTACGATCCGGTGCATTCTGAAGTCGGCGAACACGAGGGCGATTCCGATTTTGCAGACTTCGTCGAGGATGGCGAATACGAAAATGTTGGCCGCTGACGGCGAGTACGCGCCGCAGCCGGCCCGGTGACGCTTGCGCAAACTGACAATCGTCTTTCATAACGCGGGCGGCGGCCACCGCAATGCCGCCGAAGCAGTGGGAAGCACGCTCACAGCCCAGGAGCATCCCTGGGACGTCACGCTTCTCGATTTTCAGGTATTACTCGACTCCCTCGATCTGTTGCGCCGTTTGACCGGCATCCGAATTCAGGAAACGTACAACCAGATCCTCCGCCGCGGCTGGACCCGATTCACGCCCCAACTGCTGCGCATTCTCCAGGCAACGATTTTTGTCTACCACCGGCCGATCGTAAACTTGCTCGCCGGCTACTGGGCCGAACATCCCACCGACCTCGTTGTCTCCGTGATTCCACACTTCAATCGGGAGTTAGCCGAGAGTATCGCCGGGCGGGGCGCCGGCGGGTCGAACAGAAACGGTTCGGGAAATTCGCGCGTGCCTGCGATGTGCAAACCGCCTTTCGTTACTCTGATTACGGACCTGGCAGATTACCCGCCGCGCTTCTGGATTGAGCGCGAATCGGAGTACATCATCGCGGGCACGGAGAAAGCGCGGCAGCAGGCGCTCGCCATGGGGCATCCCGCGGATCATGTCTTCTTAACTTCCGGAATGGTGCTGAAGCCTAAGTTCTACGACGAAAAATCATTCGCGCTGACCGGCGTCGAGCGCGTTGCCGAGCGTGAGCGGCTGGGCCTGGAGCGCGACTGCCCGACCGGCATTGTGCTCTTCGGCGGTCACGGCTCGAGCGTGATGGTAGACATCGTGAAGCGGCTCGACCAGAGCGGCGCCGACGTACAGCTCGTTTTGATCTGCGGGCACAACCAAAAGCTCGAGGCCGACCTGAGAGCTCTGCCGACGCGAAAACCCAAGCTGGTTCTGGGATTCACGACAAACGTCGAGCACTACATGGCGCTGGCCGATTTCTTCATTGGCAAGCCGGGGCCCGGCTCGATCAGCGAAGCCATGCAATTCCACCTGCCCGTGATCGTCGAGTGCAATAGCAAGACGCTGCCGCAGGAGCGGTACAACGCCGAGTGGGTCAAAGAAAAAGGCTTCGGAATTGTGGTCCCCAGCTTCCGCGAGATTGCTCCGGCGGTGAAGCGGATGATCGATCCGGCGACGTTTGCTGAGTTCCGCCGCAAAACCGGCGTCTACTCGAACCGCGCGCTGGCGGAAGTGTCGGAGATTCTCGAGAAGTGCTACGCGGTTGCGCAACCGGGCGCAGTCGCGGATTCGGTGACTTGCTGATTGGGGAGTCATAACCGGATGCGCGCCCCGTGCCCGATTTGCCTGACAATTTTGTGCTTGCACAATTTGTGAAGGGTTGTTTTTCCGCTCACCGCTTCCAACAATTTGACATGAATGTGACAGTTTCTTGACAACTCGACTGGCCGCGCGGCCTAGAGTTTTCAAGTGTCCGAAAGCTTCTCGCGATCACGCATCGTTGTCGCCGGAAGCCGGGCCGGGGAATCCATGAAAAGAGCTTCCATGACGCCGTCCACCAAACTTCCAGGCAGAGTTCTTTTCTCAGCCGCCGTGCTCGGTTTCGTGCTCGGCATGGCGGGCGCAGCGCTTGCGGGCGATTATTACAACATCGTCTTGAGCCATGGACAAATCGGCGTCGCGGGCAACGGGTTCAACGAGCTCAACGCGCCTTACGACTCGAAGGTCGTGGGGGACTACACGGGACTTACGCAGCCGTAAGCGCAAGTTGCGCTCGTGAAACAAACAGGGGCCGGTCCCACACCCGGCCCCTGTATTGTTTTTATGGAGTGTGGCGCGGATACGCTGGTCCGCGGGTTGGCAGCACCGGCAGGCTCTACCCTCTGCGACGGTAATAAATATTGAACTCGAAGCCCGGATTCGGCGGAAAGATTTCGGCGACCTTGCGCAGGCGCTCCGCCATCGCGGGCGGCGCCAGCAGCGGATAATCCCGCTCCCGCAAATCGTGGTAATCCACGTCGAGGTAGATCGAGAGCAAATAGATCGAGATGGCGTCGGCGAAACTGGCCGCCAGGTATTCGTTCTTGTATTTTTCCGCGTCCGGCCCATTCGCGGTCGCCAGCTTGCGCGCCTCCCATGCGTCGAGCGAGGTTTCGCCGCGCGCGCCCGCCTCCACCTGCTGCCACGCCAGGTCGGCGAAGGTCTGGGAGACTCCCGCGCGCTCTACCAGCGCGTGCCCTACGTTGATGTAGAACTCGAACGCGATGGAAAACTTGTCGTCCATCAGCCGCGTCGAAATGAAAACGCACTGCGCGTCACCAATATTCAGGTTGCGATGGCAAATGGCGTTGTCGCTGAGCGCAACGTCGTAGCGGTCGGCAATCACCGTGTCATCGCCCTGGTTGACGGTCAGTGGCACGAAGTAATAAGCCTTGCGCGCCAGGGCGGCCGCAATCGGCACGGGAACGGCGGCCACCATGCGATCCAAGTCGCTCTCGGCGAGATTGACTTCGCCCGCGCGGGCATAGCAAATTCCGTTGGCGGCCTGCGACACCGGACTGGATTGGACGACCTCCGCGGGGCTGCGGGTGATCGCCGAAGCAGCTTGCGACATGCGTGTATTGTAGCGTATGCGAAGGTGCCAAGGCCGAATTCAGGAAGGCGCGGCGAGGCCTCCAATCATCGTAGTTCCGGCGCAGGCCGCTGCTCGTGAGGAAAAAAGGCCGCAGGTGCAGGTCAATTTCACCAACACCCGCGGCCCAATCACTCAGTCAAGAAGCAACCATGCAATGGCCGATTGCTGTCGTCTACGGCCTTACGGGAGTGAACTTCCCGTGCGACTTTGCCGCCGTCTTCTGGCTGTTGCGCGCCGGCGGTGGCTGGCACGTGTCGCCTGCCAACGTCTGGTTGACCGTATTGTAATAAGTGTTGGAAGGGCTATTGCCGGTCGTTCCGGTACCAAGCAGCACGCCGGCACAGGCGGAGTTGATCGTATTGGATTGTACGGTATTGTTGTTGCCTGTTGAGCCGCACGTGTCATCCAGGTGTATGGCGGACTCATCGGAGCCGTTGATTATATTGCTGGTGGCGGAGTTGTGATTGCTGCACAGGTCGATTCCATCATAGAGGTGAGTCGTCGAGATCGTGTTGCTGCTGATTTGCGCTCCATTGCCGGACCCGAACTGGGAAGAGGTATCGCTCACGATGGCGATGCCGTACTGCGTATCGCTGACGTTGTTTTTCGAGATGGCCACGTTTTGCGACGCATAGACGAGTATGCCGGCAGCCGCATCGCCGGTGTCCCCGTATTGATCGGGAGCCCACACATCCGATCCAACGGTATTAGAGGAGATGGTACCGGTGGCATCGAAAGAGAGCTGGATCGAATTCTGCCCGGCGCCGTTCCATGGTCCCTGTCCGATCACGGTGTTGCTGGAGATGGTTGCGGATGGGCCGGAGCCGGTCTCCAATCCTGTGACTGTGATTCCATTCTTCTGATAATTTTCCACGTTGTTGTTCGTGATGCTCACAGAGTTCCCCGGCTGGTCGCTCTCCACCAGGATGCCCAAGCCACCCTGGCACCCGGTAAGATCGGGAGAGAGGATGTCATTCAGAACGGAGTCGTACTTGATTGTCCCGGAGGCGCGTTGATAATAGATTCCGACCGGATCGGCCGTGCAGCCCAGGCTGTCGAGTTGGCTATTGGCGGCGTCCGTCGTCATACCCAAGATGGTGACAGTTGCGCCCGCTTGCACATATATCTGTGCCTCAATTGGAGAACCTCCCAAACCTGTCGCGTTTTGTACCAAACCACCACTCGGAGATGTGATAATCGAGGCGCCCGAACTTCCTGAGGCAAACCCTTTCAGGCTGAGGTTCTTGTTGATGGTTACCTGCTCAGGGTAATTGCCCGGGCAGACGTAGACCGTTGACCCTGGTGGGACAGCATTGACCGCAGATTGTATCGTCGAATACTGAACGCCACCCGAGTGGCAGGTCCCGACGTAGACGGCGGACGCTTGAGCCGCTTGCCCGGCAAAACATACAGCCAGGACAAGCCCTACGAACAGAAAGGGGCGAATGCAGTTCTTAGACACGTGTATCCTCCAGTTTCTCGATTGTTTAGTTTTTGATTATCGTGGCCCGGAAAAACGATTTCTTGAAACGGGGTTCCCTTGAAACGAGTTCCGATTCGATCGGAGGTGCTTATCCCCTAAAACGCTTCGGACTGACCACGCGATTTCTACGCCTGTTAAGGGATTAAGTCAAGCATCTTAGTCAATAAATAAGCTCATGTAACACTCATGGCTGTGCAATCTATTGCACTTTCTCTTATAGGTTCGCTGGTGCGAGTTCTTCTTCGTGGAAACGACCACCCGGTTTTGTGGGATTGGCTCGGAGAAAATGCCAAAATGCCCGCTCGGGTGTACCCTGAGAGAGAATGGGGCGAACTCAAGAGCGTCGGCATCCCTGGGCCGGAATTTCGGCGCGTGTTTTTGCCTTCACTTTTCTGCTGACGCTGATGTCATTTGCGGTGGCGCTGCTCTTGAGCATTCTGGGAACGGTCATTTATGCGGCGGTTGAGCACGTCGCTCCCAATCTTGCGTTCGCTTACCGGCACATCGCCTTTCCGATTGCGCTGGCCATTGGAGCGGTCGTGATGATTGTTACGCTGGCCATCGAAATTCGAAATTATCGCCAGCGCCGGATTCTAGCCGGAATCGAGCGCAGCGCAATGAGTAACTAAATAGTGAGTCGCGAGTTAGTCGGTCCCAAGATGACCTGGCTGTCCGATCACGCGATGACCCGATCGCCCGACGATCCGATGGGATGGTGACCCGATTGACAATGACCCAGCCCAGCAATGATCGGAGCTCGGTGCCGCGAATCGCCATCCCCATGCCGCATTCGGTGGATCGCGACTACGCCGAGCGCGCCGTAACGCAATACGAAACTGCGGTGCGGCAAGCGGGCGGGGAGCCGGTGCGCATCGAGTTGAGCCAGTCGGCAACCGATGTGAAAAAACAGATCGCGAATTGCGATGCCGTGCTGCTGCCGGGAAGTCGAGCCGACGTTGATCCGCAGAAATACAATGAACTGCGGCACGAAAAAACTGCGGCAGCCGATGCGGCGCGCGATGAGGTCGATCGTCTGTTGCTCGAAGACGCGTACCGCGCGCGCAAGCCGGTGCTTGGAATTTGCTATGGATTGCAGTCGCTGAATGTGTTTCGGTCGGGATCGCTGGTGCAGCACATCGAATCGGAGATCAATCACAGCGCGGGCCGCGCGGTATCGAATGCGCACACGGTCGAGGTCGATGCCGATTCGCACCTGGCGGAAATTGTAGGCGCGACGAATGGCGGGCCCATCGCGGTGAATTCTTCGCATCATCAAGCGGCGCTGATTGCTGGCGAGGGCCTGCGCGTGGTTGCGCACTCGCCCGACGACGGAATCATCGAGGCGCTCGAAGGCACCGCGCCCGATCATTTTGTGCTGGCGGTGCAGTGGCATCCGGAGCGCTCGGTGCACGATGGGAGAGAGGTAGCGGAGTCGGCGGAGAAAATCTTTCGGGCGTTCATCGAGGCGGCGCGGGAGCGGCGAGCGACGCCGTCGCATCAGGCGAAAATATTGCAGCCGAAAACGAACCTTTAAACGCTGGGGCAGCCGAGAACGCTGCCGCCGAGAACGCTGAGATTACGCAAGGCTGCCGATGGGGCGAAGCGTTACGCCGTGCTCGTTTTTTGCAGCAGCACGGTGACGTGCGCGATCGCGGCGTTTTCGGTGTATGTGCCTTCGGGCGTCTTGGCTTTGAGGCCGACGCAATCGGCGGGGATTTGGCAGAGATTGGCCACTCGCTCGCGAATGGCTGCGGCATGCGGGCCGATTTTTGGGGCGGCGAGAATCAGCGTGGAATCGAGATTGACTAATGAGTAGCCAGCGGCCTCGACTCGCTTCAGCGCCTCGCGGAGAAACACTGATGAGTCCGCGCCTTTCCACTGCGGATCGGACGGAGGAAAGAGCGACCCGATGTCGGGCCCAGCGATGGCGCCGAGCAGGGCGTCGGTGATGGCGTGCAGCAGGACATCTCCGTCGGAATGTCCGCCGAGACCTCGATCGTGGGCGAGTTGGACGCCGCCGATGATGAGCGGAATTCCGGGCTTGAACTCGTGCGAGTCGTAACCATGGCCGATGCGGAATTGGGGTTTCAAAGAATGATCTCGTGAGCCTGCATTCATCTCGTGTGCAGGAAATCCAATGACTAACGACCGGCGACAAACGACTAACGACTAACGACTAACGACTGCTGCTCAAATAAAACTCGGCTAATTCCATGTCCGCGGGCGTTGTGATCTTAATGTTTCGCGGCGAGCCCATTACGACTTCGACCGGAAGACCTGCGCGCTCGATCAGCGAGGCTTCGTCGGTTCCGAGAAAGCCGTCCGCGTTTGCGTCATCGAAGGCCTTCTTCAGAATGTCATAGCGAAATCCCTGAGGAGTTTGCGCCATCACAATGCTGGCGCGCGGAATCGTAGATTTGACGATGGCTCCATCGGAAGTTCGCTCCACCTGTTTCACAGTATCAACCGCGGGCCAGCCGGCGATTGCGGCATGATGTTTTTGCGCGGCCTCGATTACGTGGGCGACAATTTCCTGCGTGATGAATGGCCGAACCGCATCGTGGATGAGCACGATGTCATCGGGATCGGCCTTGAGGTTGCGGAGCGCGCTGGCTACCGAGTCCTGGCGATGTTCGCCGCCTTCGACGATCTGCAATGGCTTGCCGAGGATTTCCGGGTATTGCTGCTCAAGCTGAGCGCGAAAACCTGCAATCTCGTCCTTGCGCAGAGCGAGGATGATCTCGGAAACCGACGGACTGGCGGCAAAGACGCGCAAGGTATGAACGAGGATGGGAACGCCGCCGAGATGCTTGAACTGCTTGGTAGGAGTTTTCGCGGGCGACGGCGGCGACATGCGCGTGCCGAGTCCCGCTGCGGGGATAATGACAAATACCTTCATTGGGGGCGATCAGTATAGTACATCCCCGGGAGTGCGGGGAAACTGCTCTCCTCCTCCTGATCGACGACTACAGATGTCAACAAGCGCGCAGGCAGGAAAACACCCTGGGTCAGGACGGGATTAATCGGCTGCGCGGTCGATCGGTAATGGAGAAGAAGACTTCTTCGGAATCTCAGTGGGCAATCCTCCGGATGCAACGGCCGGAGTGACCGCGACCGGGGGCGGTGAAGAAGAGCCCTTCGACTCATGCCGTCCAGCACTGCGCTCGTCCCATTTGCCGAAGATCATCTTTCCCGCGGTAGTTTGCAGGACAGATGTAACCGAGACGTCAATGGTCTTGCCAATCATCTTGCGCGCATTGTCGACCACGACCATGGTTCCGTCATCGAGATAAGCGACGCCCTGGTTATATTCCTTGCCTTCCTTGAGGATGAAGACGCGCATGATTTCGCCGGGCAGAACGATGGGCTTGAGGGAATTGGCGAGTTCGTTGATGTTGAGCACGGCCACGCCCTGCAACTGGGCCACCTTGTTAAGGTTGAAGTCATTAGTGATGATCTTGCCCTCGTACACCTTAGCCAGTTCGATGAGCTTGAGATCGACTTCGCGGACGGCGGGAAAATCGTCCTCCACGATCTGGATCTGAGGCGAGGCCGTCTTTTGCAGGCGCTGCAACACATCGAGGCCGCGGCGGCCGCGATTGCGCTTAAGCGAGTCGGCGGAATCGGCGACGAGTTGTAGTTCGCGCAGTACGAACTGAGGGATCACCATGATGCCGTCGAGGAAGCCGGTTTCGGCGATATCGGCGATGCGGCCATCGATGATGACGCTGGTATCGAGGATCTTGTAGCTTCTCTTGCCCTGCTTTTCGCCGCCGAAGATGCCGCCGAGAGCGGCCAGGTTGAGCAAGTCGCCTTTGTTGGCGCCGACCGCCAAACCGACGTACGCCATGATCAACATGACCATGATCTGGAGAAAGCTCTGGGTTGCACTGGGTGGAATGCTATTGCGAATGACCAGGGCGAACAGGTAAGCGCCGATGATGCCAAGGACGCTTCCGATGGCGGCGCCGATGAGCCGCTTCAGGCTCATGATTCGCAGTCTCCACTCGAACAAGACTATTGCGCCGCCGATGACCAGGCCGACGGCGGCGTCAAAGTTAGAAGGCAGACCAAATGGACGGATCAGGAAGCAAATGATTCCGACGACAATGACAAAAAGAAGGCGTATGAGAACTACATCCACAGCGATACCTCCATCGGGGGAAGGCAAAGCAATGTATGCCTTGCACCCGCGCCAGTCTCCAGGGCCGAATGAGATAAATGCCCTGCGCCAGCGTTCTATTCCGGAGCGGTATTAAGAATGAAATGCTCCGGGCCCAGTGAGAACTGGGCGTCTGCAAGCAGTACGCAGGCAGTATATACCGGCTTGAAAGGGCGGGCCAGTGCCATGATTTGCCACGAAAGGCCTGGAACGTATGGCGGGTTTTTTGGTGTTTTGAGCTGGAGAAAGCAGATCAGGGGGAATTCTCCGGAATTCGCGCGCTCATTGGGCCGCCTTTGGGGCGCTCGGCCCGGCCAAGGCGCGGGCGGCGAGGTGGGCGCGGGATAGTGGATTTTGAACGGCTTTCCCCGCAGAAGGCCTGGCTCATTTAGACTGTCCGGTTGCTGGGAGACACTGTTCTATGAACTGGCCGGGGCGTATTGTTCTGCTGATTCTCATCATCGCTTCTGCGGGCCTGTTTCTGCGGAAGTTTGTGGCGGCTCTACGGATCATTCTGGCGGCCAAGCCGGACGCAGACTTTCGACTTTCGCCGATTGGGCCGCGCATCCGCAAGGTGCTGTGGGAGGTCGTAGGACAAGGGTTGGTGATCTGGCAGCGGCCCTTGCCGGGTTTGGCGCATGCGCTAGTGTTCTGGGGCTTTTGCGTATTTGCGCTGGTGACGGCGAATCACTTTGCCGAGGGATTTGGCGTAGGTTTTCTGTCGGACGGCGGATTCTCGCGCTTTTATTTTTTGACGGCCGCGGTGTTCGCTTTGGTGGTGGCCATTGCGATAAGTGGCCTGGCGTTTCGCAGGTTTGTGATCCGTCCGAAATGGCTCGAGCCGCTCTCGCCGGAATCCGGGCTGATCGCTTTCCTGATCTTCGCGCTGATGGCGACGTACCTGGGCCGGTTTTGGGTGGTGGAGGGAACCAGAGCTGCGTGGGGGTTGTGGTGGGCGCACACGCTGGTGCTGTTATTTTTTCTGCCGCTGATTCCGGGCACCAAGCACATGCACCTGGTGCTGAGCCCGATCACCGTGTTTTTGGAGCGGCCGGGGTTCAGCCAGATTCCGCCGCTGGTCGGAGATGAAGATTTCGGGCTCGACACGGGCAAAGACCTGACGCGGATCACAAGCTTGCAGGCATTCACCTGCGTGGAATGCGGGCGCTGCACCGAGCATTGTCCGGCGAATGCCACGGGCAAGATTCTTAACCCCAAGGAGATCATCCTCGGCGCGCGCCATTACCTTCAGGAGTTCGGGCCGAAGAGTGAAGAGCCGCTCTTGGGGAAACATCTGTCGATGGAAGCGGCGTTTCAGTGCACGACATGCGGGTCGTGCGAGTTCCAGTGTCCAGTGGGAATCCAGCATTTGCCGATTATTGTGGGCTTGCGACGGGGCGCGGTGAACACGGGGAAGTGGGAGAACAGTTATGGCGGCGAGCTATTTGTGACGCTGGAGCGGCACGGGAATTCGCTGGGATTTCCGGCGTCGGAGCGCGAGAAGTTTATCGAGAAAAATGGCTTGCCATACTTCGACGGCACCCAGGACTACTGCCTGTGGATGGGATGCCTCGGATCGTACGATCCGAATGGGCGAAAGATTCTACTGGCACTGGCGGATGTGCTGCGCTATTTGAAGATCAGTTTCGGTGTTTTGCGGCAGGAGAAATGCAACGGCGATCCGGTGCGGCGGTTGGGGAACGATTATCTGTTTGGCGAGTTAGCGCAGGGGAACCTGGAGCAGATTCGCGAGGCGGGCGTGAAGAAGATGGTGTCGATCTGTCCGCATTGCGTGCGCACGATGGGCGTGGATTGGAAAGAACACGGCGGCACGGTGGATATTGAACACCATAGCGAATTGCTGGCGCGCTTCCGGGACCGGCTGCCATCCGACGGCGGCGAAAAGCAGAGCGTGGTGTTTCATGATGCGTGTTATCTGGGGCGCTATCGGGGCGTGTACGATCAGCCTCGAGACGTGATCGCGCGGTTTGGACAGGTGGTGGAACCGCCTCGGGCCCGGGAACGCGGCTTCTGCTGCGGCGGTGGCGGCGGGCTGATGTTTTTGGGAGAAGAGTCGGGCAAGCGTGTAAATCGTGAGCGCGCGGAGGAATTGGTGGCGACGGGCGCAAGCGTTGTGGCAGCGGCGTGCCCATTCTGCAACTCGATGCTGAGGGACGGCTTGGCTGCGGCGTCGGCGAATCCTCCGGAGTTGCTGGATGTGGCGCAGATAGCGGCCGCGGCGATTGGGAAAAATAGCGCGGGGAGCTAGGCTAGGAAATCAGGGGGAGACCGTTTGAGCGAGAGTATACCGAACCTGCGGTTGCGCCTCCATATCCCTTGTGGTACCTTAAATAATTGTCCCGGCCAAAGCGGAAGGGATTAGGGAAGTATTGTGTTTGAAAGGAGTTGCTTCCCCTGCTGGCGTAGCTCAGTCGGTAGAGCATCTGATTTGTAATCAGAGGGTCGGGGGTTCAAATCCCTTCGCCAGCTCCAGAAATAATTTCCGGAAACAATGGCGGTCTGCGCGGAAACGCGCGCGAGCGGCGCAAACGGTAATAAGGCACTCCATCAGATAATTATCCGGCGAGTGTAGCTGTCAGGCGAGAAGTTCCCGCATTTCGTTTCCCGAGCTGTGAACGTGCCGTGCGAGAGATAGCTGAGACGTAGGTGTGTTCTTGGCGCGGTACGGCGGCGCGGTTTTCGGATTTGCACAGGTGGGTGAGCGGTTAAAGCCAACAGACTGTAAATCTGTCCCTCTCAGGAGGTACGGAGGTTCGAATCCTCCCCTGTGCACCAGATGAAGAAGGTTTCAAAGTTTCAAGCTCTCAAGGAAGGTCTTCGCGCACCCTGGGTTCCTTGAAACTTTGAAACGTGGAATTTGTGTGACGATGCAAAAGAAGTTCGCGCTGGCTTTAGTCGCGTATGCGGTGTTGGGCGTTTTGGCCTGGACGACGCTATCGGATGAGGCGATTCCGATTGCGGGCTGGAATCTCAAGCTGCGAACTGGAACGCTGTTGATCCTGGGATTGCTGGTTTTCAAGTCGGCGCTGTTTTACTGGCGCACGCGGATTGAAGAGCAGGCGGGATCGAAGTCAGCGGATTGATGGCTGAGGGTGTAACGAGCCGATGTAGCTCAGTTGGTAGAGCACTCCCTTGGTAAGGGAGAGGTCACCAGTTCAATCCTGGTCATCGGCTCCATGAGTTGCGAGTTGTTAGCTGCGAGTTGCGAGTGGCTGTCATGACAGGTGCAATGAACGGCTCTTGGTTCATCGTGAAGTGGATTGGGTTTACGGTTACCATCGCCTATCTGGTACTAATTGTCGTTGTATTTCTGCGATTTCGTGGCAGGCTGTCTCAGCTGCGGCCGGGGCCGATTTTGCCGGTGGTTGTGGGAAATTTTGTTGGCATGACCGTGCCTGACATCTTTGAGAATGTTTTAGTCAGCCGAGCTTGTTTTGTGGCGGCGAGCGTTATTTACCTATATGGCCTCGTAACTCTGGCAAGAGGTTTGGGGCAGGAAGGCCAGAGGGGCGTGTTTAAAGAAGGCGCGGCTGAAGATTACATTCAGCCGCTGAAGTTGAGCTGACAGCCGAAAGCTGACAGCTGGGTTTGGGCGGGAGTAACTCAGTGGTAGAGTCACAGCCTTCCAAGCTGTTGGTCGCGGGTTCGATTCCCGTCTCCCGCTCCAGAGATTGACGCATGGGTTTTGAGCAGGCAACGATCAAGGTTGTAAGCGAGCGCGAGTTTGACAACTTGAAGCGCTCGATCGAGCAGGTTTTTGCGGCGGACCGGGTGGCGAAGTATTTGAAGGCGCTGGCGGGACGCGGAATCCGGGCGCGCGATGTAGACGCGATCTTGGCCGCGAACTTGATTGACGCGGTGGCTGGAAGCAAGGCGGGAACGGCGCGGTCGTTGTATCAGTCGCTGCCGGTTTCGGATCAGGCGCAGGTGCGGGAGTTTTACTTGTCGAAGGTGGAAGAGGTTGAGCCGGCGCTACGGCTAAAGTTTCACAAGGTTTACCAGTATTCATAGTTGATTTGGGTTGCCGGCGAGACGCCGACGTAACAACGAAAGAGACCAGCCGGCTTGGCCGGCGCTACAAAGGAAAAACGGAAATGGCAAAGGAAAAATTTGATCGCAATAAGCCGCACTGCAACGTTGGGACGAATGGTCACATCGATCACGGCAAGACGACGTTGACGGCGGCGATCACGAAGGTATTGCAGAAGCACAACCCGAAGATCGTGTTCCGGTCGTTCGATTCGATCGACAACGCTCCGGAAGAGACG
>PLHW01000022.1 GCA_003139095.1 Acidobacteriaceae bacterium | reverse complement strand
CATTTCAGGCTGAACCAAGACAAGAACACTTGAAACAGTTTATCGCTCGGAATAGCAAGACAGTGGCTCAGATTATCAAACTGAATCGTACTGATCTGCCTCTCGGAGGACTTGAAACAAAAACTGCCACGTTGATTCTGGATTTCTTGATCGATTGCCCACGGCGACCGATGCGTTGCCTTTCGTTGGATCAGATGCTTCACGTGTACGCCGAGAGAATTACGGGGGAGTGGTTGTGAGCGAGAAATCAGCGGCGGTGAGGGCGGCTATCGAGCTTTGTTTTCTTGATCCGGAGAACGAGTCTCACTTGCGGGCATTCGATGAACTATTTCGTCCACTGGTGATGGCGATTCTGGTTTCTCTTTTTCGCAAAGATACTTCCTTCGTGGAAGACGGTTACCAGTCAGCGTTTATCAAATACATCGAGATTTTCAGAGAGGGGAAGAAGAAGGGTGTCGTCTACGACGCTTACTTTGTAGCGATTGCCAAGCATTCGGTGATCGATGAACTGAGAAAGCAATCGAAGCAAGTTCCTTTGGACGAAATCTTGGAACTGCCGACTCCCACTCGATCATCCGAGCTCGGCGAGCAGGAGGCCGGAATCGCATTTTTTCAGGCACTTTCCCGCTTAGATCGGCGTTGTCAGTTCTTGATCGAGAGCTTCTACGTAAACGGGATGTCCCAGCAAGAGCTGGCTAAGCGACTGAAAATACAGGCTCAATCGATTCCAGTGCTATTATCGAGGTGCCGTGACGCTCTCAAAGGTCACCTTGAAAAGAAATAGACTGCAGCCTGTTATGAAGACCCATCCCCATTCGTCTTATATACAAGGAGAAAGTCATGATGAAGGCAGCCGTAAGCCCAGAAATCGATGTCAATCGAGTTCTGAAAATCGCCGAGTCCATTGCTCCCGATGAGGTTTCAGTCTTTGACGCTTCTTTAGGTATTGATGACAGGTGTCTGTCTGCCGAGAAGCTCGTGCAAGTCCTTAATCGAGGAGTGCATGGGGAAGATGCTTCCCACCTCATGGGTTGCAGCACCTGCGTGGAGAATGTCAGAAATCTTCAGACTGTCCCGCTGAAATCAAGCAGGGACTTCGTCGGGAACGCGCTAAAGGGAACTGCATCGGAGAGAGTGACTCCTTTCAAAGACGAATTCTTCCCCGTGATTCTCGCCGTTCCGTCAGAGATGATCACAGTTGCAGAGGAAGAACCAGGCTATTCAGGGTTCACTTGTGGACTAATTCCGGTGAGTTCCTACCTCAATGAGATAGATGTTTCAAGTATTCATGCGAGTGGGGCAATTGTGAGTGAGGGCGCACCCACGGTTGAATACGTAGACTTGAATGAGGATGGGAGCACCGACTTCATCAAACTAACCTTTCCTAAAGGACATCTGGCAACTCGTGTGCGAGAGGCTATCAGCAGCCATCAGAACGTCGTCGATACCGTACGAATTGATGGGAGTATCCTTCGCCATAAAGCAAAGAAACACCTTGTAGGACAAGCGCGCATTGAATTTGCAAACCGCGCCGATCTCCCGCTCGACTGAAGCGAGAAACCGGACTCTTCAGCGAGTCTAGCGACTCGCCACTCTTCTGGTGTATCCAGTGGATGCCTCAAAACTAGATACGATTTCATCGCCCATTCTTATTGTGGGTACAACCGATCGGGTAATGAGCGATAATGTTTTGTCATTCAGGAGAGCCTTTCGCCCGAGAAAAGAGCCGGTCTACTTAGAAGAAATAAGGCAAAGTTGGTGTATTGGGTCTTCAGGACCTAAATTTAGTTTTTCGTTACATTCTCCGAACATCTTAGCAACACCTTCCTTTACCGCTTAAGTTGTCTGATCCGGCATCCCTATTCAACAACATTGCCATGCAAGGACTTACGCTAAGTTATGACCGAAATGACTTGTTACGAATTCCGAACGATCGAAGTATCTAGTTGACAAACTTCGAATCATCGTTATGCTGATCCCCTGTTTCTTAACGACGTTGGGCGCGTTGGGTCCTTCCCCCATCCGGCCATCGACGACAATGATGCCGATGATCCGCGCAGCCGGAGACCCTAGGCATGCGCTTGAAATGTTGGCTATCTTGTGTCGTTGTGTTTCTTATAGCGCTGACGGAAGCTTCTGCGCAGACCACCCCTTTCAGCAGTACCTCTTCGCCCTCGGCCCAAACCACGCCCCCATCCTCCCCAACGTCACCGCCAGCCGCAGCACAATCAGCGTCTTCCCCGTGTCCCCCGGTTTCATCGAATCCTCAAGTTCCTGCGGCGACTCCCTCGAGTCCCGCGTCCGCCGGGCCACAGTCGGGGACAGCTGGCCAGTCCGGACCGTCGTCGTCAGCTGGTGCTCCCACTCCTAATGGGACCTCGGCTGGAGCAACACCGGGACCTCTGGTAGCGATTTCTGTGGCTGGAACTCCGCCCACTACGACCGTCACTCCTCCGCCCGCGAAAACAAAAGGACCTAGCAATGTGTACATCTTTACTGTTCCACTCAAGAAAGGGAACAATAATGCTTCAGACATATCGGCCGCGCTCAACGGCAATATCCCACAGGTGGCGAGCGTCACCGCCGTCAGTGACACAAAGCTCCTCTTTGTACTGGATATTAGTCCGGTCAAGGACGGTGACAAACCTCAAGATCCAACCCCGATCGAAAACTTAGTCACAAAAGCCGTGCACGATCTCGAGGAAAACAAGATAGCTTTGGCGGTCGATTATAAATATAAGCAACTACCTGCTGGCGCGGGGAATGCGACAGATGTTGCGTCAAAACTCTCCGGTGTTATTCCGGGAGTCACCAATGTCATCCCAATTGGAAGCGCAGGGCTTCTGTTTTTGCTCGACGAGACACCGGATCCACGATTCCCGAGCAAACCACGTGACATTAGAGATCTGAGAAACGAAATCGACAACATCGTCGATGGACTTGCCGTAGCCGCGCCGAACTTCTACATGCTGCCATTCCCGGTGGGAACTGGAAAGAACTGCGACATAGCGAACGCTCTGGCCAAGCAGATTCCGGGAGTTCTAAACATTCTAACTATCGGGAGCACACGTTTGGCTTTTGTAATCGACCCTAGGCTCGACTCGGCGAATTTGAGGAATCGTATCGGCGAATATGTGAATGTCTTGGCGGAGCCGAACACCGTTCCCGCCCCAAATACGGAAACCTATACGCAGCGCCTTTTTTACGACCACGATCCAACTACGGCCGCGGCTATTATTCATGCCGCCTTTCCCGAAGTGAGCGCCTCAGCGATTGTTCCAGACACGCTCGTTTTGTCGGAAACCATCCCAGTAAACCAGCCTGGGAAGCGAGATCCGCTGGGGGACGCCAGGAGACTCATCGCAAGAATTGACCAGCCAAAGCCGCAGCTCTCGTTAGCGACCTGGAGTATTCAGGTGAGTACGTCAACAGAGCGAGACATGGAAAGGATTGGTCCGGAGATTGAGAGAATCGCGAAGCAGTACAACGATGTCATCGCAAACTCCACGGGGATGGGTTGGCAGCACTTAGCCGACAACCTGCTGCCAGGCGCCCACGGACTCGACGACTCTTTTGGCGACTATCTTACGCACCAGACCTATTCTACCGGTCAATGCTGCCTGGAAAGCGCAGCCACGGATCAATATGCGAAGGGGAAGAATGGCTACGCTCTCGGCTACACGTCACTTTTTAACCCATTGCCGAGGAACCTGGCTTATTGGCTCATCGCTCTGGCTGCGAGCAAGAACCCCCGAGATGCCACGGACAAGCTCATTAACATAATGGAAACGGGTAATGAAGCTCAGGCAACGCTGCAAATGGTTGCTCCACAAGGCAAGGCAACAGTAGGCGGCATACCACGTCGCAGTGATGGACTCTGCCAGGAAAGGGATTACGACGGTTATAAAGCATTGGCTGATAATAAGCGACGTGCAACACTGCAATTAGAGTGTGCTCGGGATGCCTTAAGTGAAGGTCTGTTTGCTGCGTCAACTAGCGCTATCGGCCCTTTCCGTGCAACTATAGCGGATTTTCTCTTCCAATACAAAATGCTAGTTCAATATCCGGATGAGTTTCAGCCATTTGTCCTTTCGCAGGCGGCTGCAAACCTCGATAATCAGTTAAATCCAATAGCAGAGGCTTTTACTACCGATCTGCAAGTCTTCGAAAGGCGAATAAAAGAGGAAATCGAGAGCGATAAGATTGTTTTCGAGAGCAAGAAGGTTAGCTATGCGGCCAGCGGAATCGTATCCGTCAAGGTAGTAGCCGGCAATGAAGCTAACGTTCAGACCACTACTCAAAATTATTTCGACGCCACTCCCCCCGTGAGGCTTGGGGACATTGTCGCGGCCATCAAGTCGATCGGAACAGGCACGACGACTTCTAGCGGAACACCAGTGGCGCCGAATTTGCCCGGCTTTCTCACCAGCAACATGACAACAAACGAAGCTGTGGGTGCTCTGGCCGCAATACAAGCTCTGACTCGGACTCCTGTCAGCGCGAGGATTGGCAAGGGTCTTACATTGACTGCTACTGCGTACAGCCTTTCGGGCGCCTCCGGTGCTGAGATGGATATTGCGGCTGAGAGTAACGAAAACGGTGCAGAGCTCGCAACCGCGGCAACCTCAAGCAACTTGTCATCCCAGGTTGCGCAGAATGACGATTACGCATCTCGCGTCTCCGACCATAAGGTGTCAACTCGCGTTCGAGTTGATTCTTTGAACCTGTTTGATCTGTCCACCATGGAATCAGTCTTAGCGAGGGGTAAGACTCCGTGGAAGCCCATCGATCCCTGGCTGGAAATTCCAGTGTTAGGGGAGTTGGTGCGGATTCCTAGGAAGCCAGCGATTACTTATCATCGAAGTTTTATTTTTATTAATGCGCTGCTAGTGCCCACTTCGGCCGATCTGGCAAATGGCGCTTTAGGCGGAGAAGATCTGGTGGAAATAGGGCGAACAGGGGGGTTGCGGGCTTTAAGAAGAGCAACGAGCACGGCCCAGCTCGGTTCTCAGGATGGGTCTGAAGGCTCGGGTGTGATGGGACTCATTCGCGAGTATCACAACCGCACAATTCGCGCGATTAATTCTGAGCGCGTGGATGGAAACGGAAATGTTTTGAGCCAGCAGCTTCCAGCCCTTGATAACACCACAGTTTCAGTGGAATAGGCGAAGGGACTCGCCGAACCGAACTTACGTTTCCCGGCAGAATCAGGTGCTAGCCGAGAATCGTGCATTTGAAGATTCCTACCCTTCGGAGCGCGAGCCCGAAAGAGACAAGATAGAAGATCTATGGAGCCGATTCTCGAACTTGCGACACAAATCACTTCCCACCTCTGGCTGTTCCACGAGTTGTATCCAGATAAGGCGGATGTCAGGGAAGTTTTGAGCTTGGACTGGCGGCAGGTGCTAGAAGAGCGAGCCGCTCGCGACTATTCGCGAGTGCAGGAGCTTCTCGATCTCACGGACCTTACTAAACCCTCGGATTGGGACCCGAGTGATCCCCTGCAGCAATTCCGACTTGACGAGGAAGAAGAGGGGTCTCTTGCATGGAAAGCTGTACTTGAATCATGGAAAGATTCTATCCAATTGCGGGAAGCTCCCCGTGAATTATGGCGTATTTTGAGCATACCGTCCAGAAATCTGAAGCGTAGGAGTGAGGGGGATGGGCCCGAGAAGGTTCGACGTAAGGCAGCCCAACTGGCGCTGAAGATCCTTTACGAGCGTGTCGCTGTGCTTTTGGCTCAAGACAACCTACCGACAGAGTTTTTTCTTCCTTGTGGGTTTCCTCAGAACGCGTCTTCCACGACTATTAACTTTAGTCCGCGCTTCCTGACGCGTGAAGAACTATTCGAGAAAACTGCGAAGTGGTTGCTGGACACTCCCCCTGCAAAAACGCGGGCGATTGCAATTGGGTTTGTAGGATCCGAAGACACAGGACAAACTTTGACGCGCGGCAAGAGTGGGGCGGGAACCGCGCTGACACCAGCTGATGAATCTGCAACCGAGCAGGAGCTGGCCAAAAGAAGAGCCAAACAATTCTTGATGTACGGGGAAATCACAGCACAAGCTGAATCTATCGCAAAACGGGACGGCGATCCTCGAAAGAAATGTGCTGAAGAGTGGCTTAGAATGCCTGCGACCAGGCAACTGTTCACGCTGCTCAATCCTCGCCGATTGCGCGCACGGTGCTACACCTTGCAGGTGCCAGTGCCATTCTCACTGGTTTTGGCAGACGAGTTGGACGAAATCGAAAAGTCTCGGATTCGCAGGCTCTACGACACAAAACCAGACTCCGAAAAGCCGGACGCGGCAGCGCCAGCCGCTGAAAATTCGGGGAATCCAAGTACCGAAACACAAAAGGTACCCGCCCCTCCCGGAGTCGATTGCGGAGCGCGACTGGCGCAACAACGAGCATTCCGCTCGTGCTTATTTGGCCTAGCTCTCTCCGGTGGGGGAATCCGAAGCGCGACATTCGCCCTAGGCGTGTTGCAGGGCATGGCGGATCGCAACATTCTCCCATACATCGACCTGATTTCGACGGTCTCCGGCGGGGGCTATATCGGGTCATGGCTCATTTCCTGGATCAAGCGAAGAGGCAGTGTGGGATCAGTTCAAGAGTCCATGCGGGGATCGGCCTCAGATTTGCGCCTCGGCTCCGATTGTCCCAGTGGCGTCCCACCGAAACCAGGCGTTGAGGCCACAAATCCGCTCGGCACGGTCACTCACAACGCTGATCCTCATGCCGATCACGTTCGTCCAATTCGTTTACTACGAGAATATTCCCGATACCTTGCCCCACAGGCTGGCGCTTTTTCGGCGGACACTTGGACGATTGCAACCACCTGGCTGCGGAACACGGTGCTCAACCTGATTGTTCTGCTGCTTTTTTTCGGAGCGGCGTTATTGCTTCCGCGGGTTCTCATTTTCATGTTTCTGCACCTGCGGATGTTTGCCATCGCGCACGCAGGCCCACTTCAGGTAATCGTCTACAGTGCCTTGGCTGGTATTCCGATTCTGATCGGATGCCGATTAATCAGGGCAAAGAATCTGAAAACCTTTGGTCCCTATCAGTGGCAGAAAGATAAGGAATCGCGTGGTTACAACGACTCGCAGGTGATCTGGATCATTGTGCCTTGGATTCTATTGGGCACCTTCCTTCAGGTTGCAATGCTGTGGCACATGCTTGGGGCTAACCAGGATTTGCCTCGGGTAGCGGCGTGTGCTTTTACACTACTTGTCCTCGTTGGCCTCATAATTTTGGGCCTTCGTCTCCAGAATTGGCCCGGCCAAAGAATTCCGTGGGGAAGAGCTGCGCGGGCAATTGCAATCGGCGGGAGTGTTTTGGTTGCGTGGGCACTGATCTACTGGCTCTCCGATGTCCTGAACAAATTCGGCGAAAACACAGAACGAGGGCTTTGGATCGCAAGCAGCGTGGGCATCGCCCTGATGCTGTTGGCGATCGTTTGCGTAGTGGGCGTTTTCATCGGGTTGGCAGGAACGGCGTTATCGGATGAGCAACGGGAATGGTGGAGCCGGCTGGGAGCCTGGTTTGCTCAGACCATTGTAGTGTGGCTGGTTGTTAGTGCCGTCTGCTTCTTCATGCCATTGTGGATTGCGATGTTAGGCCTTAAGGTAGCGGCGGCGGGAATAGGGTGGGCTGCCATTACCTCGGCGGGTGTAAAACTTGCTTTCAGCGCCAAGTCCGGTCGGGACGGAGCCGAAGAGTCTTCTCAGAACTGGTTTTACACTTTGTTGCTCAAGCTAGCGCCTCCGGTGTTCGTACTGGGGGTTCTCTCGGGGGTTTCATTCGCGCTGTTTTGGGGTATCGAGTCTTTAGTCAGTTGGAAACCCGCATGGTTCGCCGGTCGCAATCTAGATCACCAGCTTTGCTGTACAAACCTTCCAATCTCGTTTGAAAGCATGAAAGCAAATTATTGGCCTCTGATGTACCCGGGATCGCTTGCGCCTATTTTCCTGATGTTGGGCCTTTTGGGCGTCTGCCTTTTGGTGGCGTGGCGAGTCGATATCAATGAATTCTCGATGCATCACTTCTATAAGAATCGGCTTGTGCGAGCCTACCTGGGAGCGTCACGCGCCCGCTCGCATCGCTACCCGAATGCGTTTACCGGATTCGATCTGGAAGATGACATCCGGTTATGGCGTTTCAGACTGAGTGATCAAACGCAGGTGCGGGATATGGCGATGGATTGCAAGGAATCGTACGTTGGGCCGTATCCAATTATCAATACCGCGGTAAACATCACACGCGGCGCAGATCTTGGAATACAAGAGCGCAAAGCGGAATCTTTCATCTTCACTCCCTTGTGGTCAGGGTTTGACTTTTCGCGTCGCCAGATCGCCGTGAAGCACACCACGCTGTGTGAGTATGCCTTCCAAAGAACCGATCAGTTCGCTGAACCGGAAAATGACGGGGTACGGCTTGGCACAGCAATGGCGATTTCGGGAGCGGCCTTCAACTCCAATGCTGGGTTTCATACTTCCCCGGCATTGGCGTTCTTGTTGACGGTGTTCGGTGCGCGATTGGGGTGGTGGGCTGGCAATCCCCGCGGCGCTAAGTGGCGACAGGCATCGCCGGGATTGGGTCTCTTATATTTGATTCGGGAATTAACGGCGGACACCAGCACCGGCTCGTCTTTCGTGCTTCTGAGTGACGGAGGACACTTTGAAAATATGGCGCTGTATGAGCTGATCCGGCGACGATGCCGCTTCATCGTCCTCAGCGATGCTGAAGAGGATCCCAAGTTCAAGCTGGAAGGCATTGGCGGAGCCATCCGCAAATGCCGCGATGACTTCGGAGTGGTGATCGACTTAAACATTGAGGCGCTTGAGCCGATTGGAGATCCTGCTGTAAGCCGACTCCATCACTCCCTGGGAACAATCATTTATCCCGGAGAAACGCAATGCGGCAAGCTTCTCTATATCAAATCCTCGGTGACAGGAGATGAGCCCGTGGATGTCATTGAGTTCAGAAAACGGCACTCGGAGTTTCCGCACACCTCCACCGTCGACCAATTTTTCGACGAATCGCATTTCGAGAGCTACCGCGCACTCGGGCACCACATCGCTTCGGAAGTGTTCTGTATGGACATGGAAAAACTGCCATTGGAGGGAAACGATACAGCTTGTCATCACCTGGAGGATATGTTCAAACAGATCGAGTCAGATTGGGAAAAAAAGCTGAAGGCGTCGAAGGAGAGGCAGGCCACTGAAGAAAGGGAGTCGGTGACTGACGCCGGCAAAGCAAAAAATGACGATGCAGAGGGCGGGTCGAAGTCATGACCCTCAAAATAATAGCGGCGCTAAGCGCTCCTGTATGGACTGCGTTCGTTGTGTGGATGTATAGGCGCGGGATAGGCGGAGCCTTAGCCGCCAAAATATTTGCGGGGCTGGGAGCTGTCTTGTGGGTCGCGTTCATGCTGGAGATGTACGACACCAAACTTGCTCGCGATCACATGGGCCATGCAGTAAGTTGCTCGGATCGCTTCCCATTTACCGGTCAACAAGCTGAGGTCCTCGATTACGGACTGCAAAATGTTCGCGGACTCGCTTACGACACTGCCGACAAGAGGCTGTTCCTTTCGGAGGGCGATCGCTCGCTACTGGTCGGCGACTGGGAGGCCGACGAGAAAAGTAAAGCCGATTTTTTCAGATTGCGGTATCCGGACAAGGATTACATGTGCCCAGAGGAACGCTGTAGCTACGCGGGTCAAGGCGGCCTTGCAATCCTGGAAGATCATTTTTACAGCGCAGAGGATGGTCGGGAAGGGATTACGGTTCGTCTCTACAGCGCGGAACACGGGCGGCAGCGGGTTACGGTTCGAAACATCGGCCCCAATCCTGGAATAAAGGATGTGAACTCTCGTCTACTGTACTCTTCTCCGCTGGCTGCAGACACGCACAGCGTCAGCCATCCGGTAGGGGTAGCGGCGGTAGATGGAGACCTGTTTGTCACTGACGACCCGTCATGGCCCGGTCCTCCAGCGACGCAACCTTCGCAAGCCTCTCCGAAACCGGCAGCGTTGATGCCAACAGTAACTGCCGGACAATCCGGGGCAATCTATGTTTGCGATGCGAACGCCTGCACGTCGATAGCTGGAACGTTAGGCCATCCCTCGGGCGTTGCAGCGGCCAACATCAACGGCCCGATCTTTGTAGCCGAATGGGGCCAGGAGGAAATTCGTTGGCCAATCTTCGCCAAGCCGGGAAAGGATTGGGTTCAGACAGGATCGCTCGGCACCGTGCCGATTTCTAACGGCACGGTGCCAACATTTCTCGGAGTGGCTTTGTTCGATCCATGCAATGGTTGCAGCGACGATTCGCGCAAGATGGTATTCGCGGCGGGTCCCGGTGGTCTTTATGTCTTTGACATCCGAGGCACTTTGTTGGGACGAGTTACGTTTGACGAGCCCGTCACCGGGCTGGCACTAACCGGCAAGGAAGTGTACGAACAAAGAGATGACCCTAACCCTGTGCGCTATCGACTTTATTTGGTGGTTGGTCACACGTTGTGCAGCCTCACTTTTAGAGACCCCGGCGAGAATCATAAGCTGGATAGGGCACCATCCGAAGCGATGCTCCAACCAACGGGACCCGGCAGTAACGATCCAAGCTCTGACAGACCATTGAATTCCCCAAAATCCACGCTCCCTAATCCGGACCTAAATAAGCCGAGCTTTCGGAAGCCCTCTCGGCATACTGAACATCCTGCGCACGAACCCGATGGCGAGTCGCCGAAAGAGGCAGCTTCTAACAAGCCGCCATTATGCCTTTGTGAGCCCAGTAAAGACGTTCACCGTGAACCAGCCGGCGCTGAGTCCAGAAGTAACCAATGTCGAGGCACGAAAACCAGCATCCCTAGACAGACTCTTGCGCCCACTAAACGGAAATCAACGAAGTGTTCTTGTCCTGCTTGCACCTCGTCGCCTGCACACGCCGCCGGGGCACGAGAGTAGCCGTCTGCAGCAAGCGTTTGCGAGTGATACTGCAGTTGGATCTCGACCGCTATCACGGAAATCTAGGGCACGAGAATCTATCCTTGTTCACTGGAGACGACACTTGTGGATACCTCAGTGGTACAGAACGCCGTGGGAACGCTTGACAAATTATTGAGTGAGGCCAAAGCAGCTCTCACGCAGGTTCAGGTTGCGCTCGGCTACCAGAGAAAACGTCACTTGTTCATTTAGATTGTTTAAGTTAAATTTGCTGCAGATTTCTCATCGACTGACACAAATGCCTCGTGTTATCTGCGCTATAGGCTGCGGAACTTTTCAGGACCAAAAGCTTGATCCCCTTCCCGGCGCGCTCAATGACGCTAGAAGAATGTTCGCTGCTTACCAACCCTTCGTTGGGGGCGGCCGACGCAAACCAGCCTCCTTCCAAGCTGGTGCTCGATCCAACTCAAGATGAGATCCTCTTGGAACTCGCAAATTTCTTCGAGGGAGCGCGTCTCATAGGGGCAGATGCAATCGTCTGCGAAGAAGTGAGTTAGACAGTCCCTAAGCTCGTGGTGGAAGAAGAAGCTCGACAACCCGCGCCGAGGTGCAATGGGCGTTCACGATCCGAAAGACATCTTTTCCATCGTGTCAGACGATAAAGGCAGGTTATTGACCGTCGCGGTTCCCCGACGCTCAAGCTCAACGTCCACTTCGCTCAGGACTGTTTCCTCCACGCAGGCGTGCCCCTTCAGTGCAGTCCGGTGCTGCTCCCACCGTCGCGGTTTTGTAACAAGCGGATCGCCGCCGGTGATTGGGGTTGCAGACATCACGAACAATGTGGGCTCTTCATCGTCCGGTTTGATTTCGATGTTGTAAACGGAAAACATGCCAGTCTCCTTTTGAATCGTCCGAATCCTATGGCGCATGCGAGAGCCGCAGAGGCGTGTTTGTCCCCCGCCCATTTTTTCCCGCCCTGCGCAGAGCAACTTGCCGTCCTTCACTCCACCGGGCGACCTGCGAGCGTCAACGATGATTGCATCGACTTCGAAGCCGCCGCCAGTACATGCCTTGTTTGTACATTGAATGACACCGCCTTCAGTGCGAATACTGTGGTGTTCAGGAAAATCAGTCCCTTGCTCGGCCAGAGAGCCATGCATGTACTGCTTGTAATCGACTACTGCATCTTGCAAATCAGGATACATCTCATCGAAACGAGCAGGACCACCGAAAACACGATTGCTTCTATCCATCGTTAGGATTGTACGCTGGGGTAAATGCGAGTGCACCCACGGGTGAAGTCTCCACTCGGGCCGACAGGCTCCCAAACCGGCTCGGGTGGAACGCGTTTACGCAACGTCCGTTAAGCTGACTCCTTCTGATTTTCTCTTGTTCGGTCGCATGACGTTGATTGGAACGGAGTCGAGCGAAGTTTTGATGTGTGACGCGTGGCACTTCTCGATCATCTCGACGCTGGTGCGGCAGTTCTTCGCGATTATGGTAGATGTCGGCACCTTCCATCAAGCGCTAACGGATGTAAGTATTCCTCCGGCTGTAGCAACGTTCATCTCGTGTGATGGCGCGGTGAGCTGAACCCGGGCTCGGGCGCGGGAGTGGCGCTTGTCGACCGCTACCTCGAGCCCTAAGAACTGAGCAGCGAACCTGCAAGCCAAGAGCCGCAATCGGCGCGACGCTCGGTGTGGCTTTTTGTTCGGCGCTCCAGCAGCGGACGCACCGACCTGGGGCTGCAAAATTCCTCCTTCGCCGATCTAAAGACTGATTCCCAAGCAGTCGGTTTTAGCCTTAACGGCACGCACCTGGGCCCTGCAAAACTGTATGTCACTCATTCCAAAGATGAAGCAGGCCCCTGAGAGTGGGTGAAGGAGTCCAGGCAAGTTGTTTGTATTCAATAAGTTGGCGGAGAGAGTGGGATTCGAATCCGCTTTCGAACGTAGTTTCATGTAGTTAGCTTGCGGCAGATGGCATCTATCGCGGCTAGTACGACCTAGTGGATGGTTAACGGCACGGAAACGGCACGGAGATTTTCGTCCGTGTTCCCTTTCCTGGAAGAAGGCTTGGGGCCAGCCGGGATTTTCGACTGTCAATTAACCCTGCCTCTGCCGTGACAGTCAGCGATTGGCATTTATTACAGAACGAAATTAAGCGTGTCTTTTCCTGTGTACCAATTGTCGGCGACCATCGGCGGTCGTAGCGTTCCGGTGGGGCTATCGGCCGCTATGATCAGCATGCGAGCAAACCAGGTTGATTCACATTGCCGGGAATGGAGATCAGCGTTTGTCTCCGCATGGTTTCATGGTAGATCCGCATTGACTCGGTTTCCAGTCGGGCCTACGATTTTACCTGTGGGTGTGGAGGGAGAGAGGATCTTTCCCGTTGACGAGCCACCGGACCAGCCATGATTCTCTCCGCGGTCAGACGCTCGGTCACTACCGCATCGTCGAGAAGATCGGCGGCGGAGGCATGGGCCAGGTTTACAGGGCGGAGGACACGAACCTTGGGCGCTTGGTCGCGCTCAAGTTCCTGCCTGAGGACGTTGCCCGCGATCCGCTAAGCATGGAGCGTTTCCGCCTGGAAGCCCGGGCGGCGTCGGCGCTCAACCATCCCAACATCTGCACCATTCACGATTTCGGCGATCATGAAGGCCGCGCCTTCATTGTGATGGAACTGGTGGAAGGAGTGCCGCTTGACCGATACATTGCCGGTCGGCCCCTCGAACTGAACACAGTGCTTGACCTGGCCGCGGAAATCGCCGATGCGCTGGATGCGGCGCATGCCAAGGGAATCATTCACCGCGACATCAAGCCTGGCAACATCTTCGTGACCAAGCGCGGTCAGGCGAAGGTACTCGATTTTGGCCTGGCAAAGCTGGTGCTGGAGCCGAGGGCTGCGGCTGCCGACACCGTGGTCCAGACGGCGGCCGATGTCCTTCTGACCAGTCCGGGCACTGCCTTGGGCACGGTGAGCTATATGTCGCCGGAACAGGCACGCGGTAAGCAATTGGACGGGCGTACGGACATATTCAGTCTCGGTGCCGTGCTTTATCAGATGGTCACAGGTCGGGTTCCCTTTGAGGGCGAGACATCGGCTGTGATTTTTGATGGCATCCTGAATCACGATCCCATCTCACCCACGCAGTTAAATCCTGGCGTGCCACCCAAACTCGAAGAGATCATCCGCACTGCGCTCGAGAAGGACCGTGACCTGCGCTACCAGAGCGCGGCGGAACTGCGCGCGGATCTGAAGCGCTTTAAGCGCGATAGCAGTTCCGTGCGTATGCCTGCGGCCAGGGGGCCCGTAGCGGCGGTCGCGAGTTCGCACGGGATTGCATTTACTTCGTCAAGGTCCACAGCGCTCGAAGTTGCTCCGTGGAAACGTAGCTTGCCGAAGGCCGGAATCGCAGCCGGGACCATCGCACTGCTCCTTCTGCTGATGTGGGGCGCGTATCGGCTGCTCGCACCTCCTCATGAGTTCAATCTCCAGAACATCCAGATCACCAGGCTCACCGAGAATGGTAAGGCGGCTGGGGTCGCCATCTCACCGGACGGGCGGTACGTGGTCTACGTGTTGCGGGACGGCGAAAAGCAAAGCTTGCGCGTGCTCAACGTGGCCACCCGCAGCGACGTTGAGGTGCTCCCGCCCGATGTGGTCGAGTTCTGCGGTGTGACATTCTCGCCCGACGGCAACCACATTTATTTTGCACGTTCCGACAAAAGCACCTCCCAGTTTCGCTACCTGTACGAGATACCTGTGCTCGGTGGATCTCCACACCAAGTGATTCGCGATCTCGATACGCCCATCGACTTTTCACCCGACGGCAACCAGTTCGTCTTCCAGCGCGGGATTCCGGCGCACGACGTGGTTGAAGTTCACATCGCGCAATCCGACGGCTCCAGCGAAAGGACTCTGGCGACTTTGCCGGCGAATACGGTGTTTCAGTATGGTCCGACTTGGTCCCCGGACGGTAAGACCGTTGCCGTGCCCGCGCTTGGAACCGGTAAAGAAGTCAATTGGGCGGTGAATATCATCAATGTGGCAGATGGGAGGGTACGACAACTGGTTTCAACCGGCGGTAGAAGCGTGGGGCGCCCCGTTTGGACGGCCGATGGCAATGCGCTGGTCGCCGCCGTCAGCGAGACACCGCTCGGCAGGGGACAGTTGCAGATCATTGATTATCCCAGTGGCGCGATGCATCGTTTTACGAATGACCTGTCGGAATACACGCCGGTTCTGGACACTACGCGCGACAGAAAGACACTGGCCGCCATCCAACGCACCCGCATTTCGGAGATCTGGACGGCACCGGCTGCCGATGTTATTCATGCACGTCAGGTCACGTCGGGTGGAACGGCGTACGGATTGGTTGTGCCGGGGCCCTCGGGAAAGCTGCTAGGAACCGGCAATAACGGCGATTTGTGGTTGATGAATCCGGATGGCAGCGAACCATCTCTCGTCGTTGCGCAGACGCACAACTTATTCTCGGTTACGTCGTGCGGCGAACGCTATTTAGTGTTCGATTCGTACCATGACGGGAAGGTCGAGTTGTGGCGCACCGACGGTGACGGCTCCAATGGAACCAGAATGCTCGATGTAGTGGGCTATTCCGACTGCTCTCCCGATGGGAAGTGGATTTATTATCTCGTCAAGGAAAAACTTTACCGCATGCCCGCAGAAGGTGGCGTGCCGGTCGAGTTGTTAGTCGTGCCGGGAGCGGCCGACGCTTGGCTGGTCAGGATTTCCCCGAATGGCGAGCAGATCGCTTTTGTATTTCAGGAAGGCAGCCCGATTCTGACGACGAAAGTCGCGGCAGTATCGGCAACCGGCGGTCCCCTTCAGTTTACGAGTGCATTGCCTTTCGGCTTCGCCGGATTGCGCTGGGCGCCTTCCGGGAAGGCTTTGAACTACCTCCTTACGCGAAACGGCTCGACCAACATCTGGGAACAGCCCTTGACGGGCGAAGCACCGCGACAGATCACCAGCTTCACCTCGGGGCGCATATTCGATTTTGCCTGGTCGCGCGATGGCAAGCGGCTACTACTCACCAAAGGCAGCCAAAGCAGCGATGTAATTCTGATCAGCAGCTTCCGATGACTCCAGGATCCTGACGGCCTATCAGTTCCTCAGCTGGCACGATACGGGTTGTGGCGATGCCATGCCAGGTGCTTGGGCGCTTGGAACTGGGATTTCGTTCCTCACTCCGAAAAACTACACACGCCCGATCTCTCGACGGCTTTTCTTTGCATCACGCCTATGATGGCTCCGCGCTTAACTGCAATCTCGGTCCTGCAGCTGAGGAATCTTCAACCTACTGATGGAACGTTAACTCAACCAAATCAATGGTTTCAGCGACTTCCAAACGTTCCGAGCAGGCAGTTTGAGTCGATTTTAGGCATATTTGCTACCAATTTGCTACCATATTCGCTTTTTGTTCGGCTCGACCTCGCCTGAACCTTCATCGGATAAACCTCGCGAAATTGTCAATTTGGCGCTGATCTAATTAGATCAGTACCGTCAATTTGGTAGCAACAGGTAACCCTCAGCGCATAAGGCCGACTGAAAGTACCTCGCGGGGAAGGGCGGGAAAAGTAACCCGTCTGGCCCAGAGAAGCACCAGTGGAGTTTAGAAACCCCTCCCGCGTTGTATCGTAACGGCCGCCCAATCGGAGAAATACTTAGGCGGACCTGTCACGTTAGGGCAAGGCGCGCTGAACCTGGTTGCTCATCGGATACCTCGGACGGACACCTCGCCGGATGGCGGATCTATGAGCGGTGTCGTAGGGAAGACACCGCTATTCGTATACCTGGGCCGTATTCCTGCCGAAGCGGAGTTACGCCGTCAAGGATCTTGCGAGTAGGGCCTCCTCGACTCGGCTCTCAGGCACGCAGGCCGCGTCAGGTTGCACCTTACAACCGCAGTGGTACTCGCTCCTTTACCCGCGTGATTCACGACCTCCGCAGAACTTCTGGTGGTTGCATCTGATCTCTTACATTCGCACTTAACCGCACTATCCATCGGACGGCCCACTCGGGCCGCCCTTTTCCATTGTGTGCCGAACATTTTCAACAGCTTGGGGGTGCAAGTCCCCTGCCCAACCTGGTGGAGGTGAAAGGCTAGAGAAGCGCAAAGGGCGTCGTCGTGAGGCGGGTCTGAAAAGTGTAACACCTCGTTGGACAATTGTCCGTAGTCGTCGTCGGGCGGTGGAGGTGTGGGAAACGGGTTTTGTTTTCCACATTTCCATGCCCCAGTTTTGGAATGATGGCTAATGGTGCCGGCGGCCTGTAGCCCAGTGCCAAGTGCGGCCGCTCCGTGTTGTACAACCGAGGTACAGAAC
>PLHW01000024.1 GCA_003139095.1 Acidobacteriaceae bacterium | reverse complement strand
GCCATCCCGGTCGGCGAATGAAACACGACGAGAAAGCGATCAATTGACGGAGGCGACTTGACTTCACTGGGAGTCATTACTTCCGGATTGCCCGTCGTTGCGGAGTGAATTTCTATGTGTACGCTCGGAACAAGCCTGGGCGTTCGTAGCGGTGATGCAGCCCACCGACTTGACGCACCGCTACAACGGGGCCGATTTTCGGAGGTTGAACCGGTAGCGGCTGGGGCGAGTCCCGGGAACTTGAGAAAGAGCTTGAACGCTATGAGCGGCAGGTGGGATTGTATGCTCTTTCGATCGAGCTCGCGACCAGCCAGTCCTGCGGTGGGATGCTCTGGAGTGCCACATTGTCCCGCTTGCTGGAAATTATTGCATTTTCGCGTACTCGGCTTTGGCTTGTTTGTAAATGGGGATCTCGGAGTCGGCATCCTTCCAGAGCGCGAGGAAATCCTTGTAGGCCGCGCGCGCCCGGACGCGGGCGGCATCGGCATCGGCTCCTTGCGAGGTCTTCGCTTCCAGTGCGTTCGCACGAGCCACGCCCAGATGCGCCAACGCTCCCGTCCAGCAGTTCCAGACAATGCCGCTGTGGTCGAGAATCTTCCGGAACTCGGCGGCAGCCTGCATGCCCTGACCTGCTTTCAGGTATGCCTCGCCACGAATATACGTGGGATAAAGGCAGGAAATATTGATGACGGATTCAATTTGCCCCAACTCGATGGCTTCGGTCGTTTGCAGCGCAGTCAGTGCGGCAGCCGGGTTCTTGCGATCCAGTGCCAATTGTGCGTGAATGGCGGACAACCAAAGAGACTGCAACTGCATGTTCTGTGGAAAGCGTTTCCGCAAGTCCTCGGCCAGCGAGTCAGCCCGCACGGGATCGCCCGCCATCGCAAATGCGCGGGCCGCCTCACTCTCTACGCTTGGACTCGCAGGAGCAAGTTTCAATGCTTCTGCCGTCGCTCGCCGCGCCTCCGAAGGATTCCCGAAAGCGGCTTGCCGTATAGCTGCATTGGCCGGGAAAATAGCCCCAGCTTCTTTGCTGTCTGCCTGGATGGCCGAGTCCACCGCCCGTTTGGTCAGCTCCTGCGCCTTCTCGATCTGACCCGTATAGGCTTCAGTGTCGGATGCGAGCGCCAGCCCGGTATTCTCATATTCGGGCCTACTCGCAAACCAATGCTGCTGATCCTCCATCGCGGCGTAGTCGTTGGCGACGAACGCAAGCTCATAAAGAGCGGCGTGCAGCATGGGATCATCCACCTTTCGCGCCTGCACCGCCTGAATGATCTTCCGCGCTTCGGGGAAGCGCTGCAGCGCAAGGTCGTAGGTGACTTCACTTACGTACAAACCCACATTACCCGACTGGAGGGCAATCGCTCGTTGATCGTTCTCCAGCGCCTTCTCATACTGCCCACGTTGGCCATAAACCGTCCCTAAATTGCTGAATGCCGAACTGTCGCGCGGGAACTTCTCGGTCTCCTCCTGAAAGGCCAAGGCTGCTTTGTCCAGCGCCCCAACAACGAGCCAATAGTAGAGGCTGGTAATCTCAAGCCTTTCCCGCTCGCTGGCATGTTCCCGCAACTCAAATGCTTTCGTGTAGTACGAATTGCCCCGCGCTATCTCCCCGAGACCTGTGTACGCATTGCCCAATGCACTGTATGCCATGGCAAACTTCGGATCGAGTTCGATCGCATGTTGATAGTAAGTCAGGGATGGTCCTTGCTGCTGCTCGGTCTTTTTACCCAGGCTGTAGGCTTTCAGAGCGTCGAGCGAGGACGTTGTGGCCACTGCGAGCGGAACATCAAACTTCTGCACCGATACCAGCGATTCGCCCAGTTCGCCACGAAGCTTCGAGGCCGCGTCGCCCAGCACCGTGAGCACCTTTCCTTTGGATGTCGCCGTCACCCGCTCTTCAGCCAGAGCCTCGCCAGTCTGACAATTCACGGCCCGTAGATGCAACACATATTCGTTGCCCAGAGTCGCAATCGAACTGGCGACGTACACCTTGCCGCCCGCGCGCAGACAAACCTCGCTCGTCACCTCCGGCGTGAGTTTTGTGCCCGCTGGGCGGGCCATCTGCTGCAATGTCCACGCGACCTTGTCGTCGGGGGCACATTCAGGAAGGGCGATTGCCGCAAAGAAATACCAAGCGCAGTTTTCTGGGAGTCGTCAAATTCCGCATCGCCCGTGTCGTTGGCAAGATCGGCGAGAACGATGGTGTCTCGATCTGTGAGCTTCGATGCCCGCTGCCAGTGTCCGTAGTAGGTCAACCCACCCAACGCAAGTGCCGCTAGAACCGCCACTAGCACGACGCCGATTGCCAGCTTCTTCCGTGTGGATGAAGACGTCTCGGCCGCAGTCGTTGTCTCGGGCGGGCGGACTTTCTCCGGCAACTCCTCGGAAATTTGCTTCGAGCCCGAACTGCCGCGAGCGGGTTGGGCTTCGGCCGGGATTGCACCCGTACTGGTTTCCTCATCTGCTGGCGTGGACGGCACCCGGAAGAAACCAGAATCCCTATCTCGCTTGAGCCGTTGCAAATCTGTCGGCATGTCCGTGGCATGTTGATAGCGCAGATCGCGATCCTTCTCCAAAGCCTTGCTGATGATTCGTTCGAGATCAGGCGGTAAGTCGGGATTGAGGCGCAGCGCCGGCACAGGAACGCGATGCAGGATTGCGTCGGTGATGAGCGCCGAGCTTTCACCGCGGAAGGGCAAGGTCGCGGTGGCCATTTCGTAGAGCACGATGCCAAACGAAAAAAGATCCGTCCGCGTGTCCAGTTCTTTGGCGCGCAACTGTTCGGGTGACATGTAGGAGATCGTTCCCACCGCCATTCCCGTGCCCGTCAAGTGTGGTTCGTCGATGGAGAGGGTCGGTACGTCTGCGGCGTACGGCCGTTTTGAGGAATCTGAGCAACTCAGCAGATAGGTCCAAGAGAGTTGTGGCGAGTCCCATGAATGGGGAAGAGCGAGGTCGAGGCATGGCCACCCGGATTGTACAGGCCATCAGGGTTGGATTGCCCGCCGAAAAATCGACCACAAGAGCACCGAAACCACTGAGGTTCCATGCGGCATCCTGATGCGCTCAAGTGCCCTATTTTTCAGTGATTTTCAATCCGCGGGATGGAATTTCTGCGGACCACAGGGCCCTTACAACTAGCAACACGAAATTAGCCTCGCGCTATCGCGAGCGTTTTTTATGGCTCGGCCTCTTCCGATGGACGTGGGAACGCGAAGCACGCTCCGGCACGCCGTGTCGCAGCCGCACACGGGGGCTGGATGTCAGGAACCTTTTTCCTCGCCAGCGAAGGGAAAAGTGTTTTCTCTTGACATCCCCTTTCATAGAACCCGGCATGGTGGGAGTTGTTGGGTCGGACGGCGGAGGAAGTTCCGCAAACACTATTTCGGCGAGCCGTCCTCGAATTCCCATTCTAATCGAGCAGGGCCGGGATCACTCTAATTCCCGATTTCCGGTAGTGTCCTAAACTTGCAAGTTTAGGACACTACCCGATTTCCAGTTCGAGTTCAGTCTCGCGCTTAGCTTTCGTCGCGTCCGCCGTTCCTGCCGGTTGGGATGGCGTTTGCTCTCCGCATTGAGTCAATTGCAATCTTAGATTTCCGGGGTTCGTGGCATAGGCCAGTCCTACCTCAATGTCGACGGCTCCGGCTCGGATCAGTTTCTCAATCTCTCCATCGAAATGCTGCATGCCCTCCGTATCGCCAGCTATCATGGCGTCCAGAAGAGTCTTCCCATCCCCCTCTCCCCGCTCCACGTATTCCCGAGTACGAAGAGTCGATTTGAGAATTTCCAAGCCGGCGATACGGCCAGGGCCGTCTTTCCGAGGAATAAGACGCTGCGAAACAATGTAGCGAAAGCTTTTTGCCAAGCGGCTACGAATTATTTGCTGCTCCGTCAGGGGAAAAACTCCGACGATACGCTCGACCGTCTTAGAGGCATCGATGGTGTGCAGCGTGGAAAGGACGAGGTGTCCTGTCTCGGCGGCTTCCATGGCGATTTCGATGGTGTCCCGATCGCGCATCTCTCCCACCAGGATCACTTTGGGAGCCTGGCGCAGGGCCGCACGCAGGGCGAGGGCAAAACTGGGCGTGTCACTGTGGAGCTCTCTTTGGTGAATGATCGACCGCTTCTGGCGATGCAAGAATTCGATGGGGTCCTCGATGGTGATGATGTGATATGCCTGAGTCTCGTTGATTATGTCGAGAATCGCGGCCATGGTAGAGGACTTGCCGGAGCCGGTAGGACCCGTAACCAGCACCACACCGTTTTTGAGAGTGGCAATTTCGGCCAACTGCGGAGGCAACTTAAGATCGGCGAAACTTGGAATGCTGCGAGGGATGACGCGCATCACGATGGCATAGCTCCCCCGCTGCATGAAGATGTTGACGCGAAAGCGACTTTGACCGGGAAGGCTGTAGGAGATATCGCACGAGCCTTGGTCCCGCAGCGCCGCCAGAGCTTGCTTATTGCTGCCAATGAGTTCTTCCGAGATGCGGCGAGTGTCGTCCGCAGTTAACGACCGTATCACCGGGCTTTTGACGGGAACCAACTCGCCGCTGACCTCGACGTGGGGAAAGCTTCCCGGCGAGATAATCAGGTCACTGACCCGATTGGAGACGTGAAGCATCGCCAGGAGCAACGTCGGTGCGGGCATAGGAGTGCCGGAGACAGCGGTCCCGGTGGGCGAAACAGGAGTTGAAACAGCAGGGCTTGCCGACGCACTCACAGCGTGCTCCTTATTTTTTCCAATGCAGGATACTTCCCGAATTGGTCGGTTTCAAGTTACATGGGTCACGTGTTCATTTTCATTGCGGTACTCGTGCTCGAACTGGCTGTGCTCTCGTCAATTACTTTGGGACGCGATTTCGGTGGCGGTGCAGGACGAGCAAGGGCGGGTGGTGATGGAGTCGGTGCTTCAGACACGGGCGGCAGCGATTCTGGATTTTCTGCATGGTGTAGGGTACGCTACACGTCACCCTGGAGGAAGGAACGCATTCGGCGTGGTTGTACGATCTGCTGGCGCGGCGGGTGGCGAGATTGGTGGTGTGCAATCCGCGGAAGAATGCGCTGTTGAAGTCGGGGAGTAAGAGCAATGCAATCGATGCGCGCAAACTGGCGAAGTTGTTGGGAGCTGGGATGTTGTCGCTGGTCTATTGGAAATGGGCTCCGGTAGAACCGGGGCCCATTTCCAACCTAAGCAAATGCAGACTCGTAGAATTAATCGCGCGTACCCGGTTCTGGCGAGCCCGCACTCTGCCTCCAGGTTTACATCCGCCAATTTCGCGTAGGGAGTCTCGCACCAGGGGGTGCGGGCCGGATTTGACTCCCGGCCGCTTCGCTAGCTCCAGAACGCAAACCCCAACGGGAAGGTTTGGTTTGTTATCCTGAAACATGCCCTCGCGCGTCGAGGGACGCCGCACAAAAGCCGAAAAGGGTCATTGCCGACACCCTACGATTCCGATCCGCTGCGCGAACGCTTGCAGAAACGCGGCATCGAGTTGATCGCGCCCTACCAGGAGAATCGCCAGGAACGGCGGTTTGAGGATGGCCGAAAACTGCGGCGCTACAAGCGGCGTGGGATCGTCGAACGAACCAACTCCTGGCTGGGCCAGTTCCGCCGATTGCTGGTGCGCCATGAGCATCTGCTCTCCACCTATCGTGCCTTCTTCTATCTTGCTTGCTTCTCGGATTACATTGAGACACGGTTTATGAAATACGCTCTAGACACTTCGTTAGTAATCCAGACTAGGATGACGGGTTAGCCGTCCCTCTATCCTGTATCCTGCTTTCTATCGGCCAAGGCCATTATGGAGGAGCTTCCCGCCTTCTGGAATTTCCCAGCAACAGATTCCGGAAGAATCTCTTCCAGCTTTCGTGATAGCCAACTCTGTAGGTCAGATTTTTGCTCTTGGGAAAGAGACATAAAGCGAACTCCGAGATGCCCGGTCCTCCACCAGCAGACCGTCGATTCTGCTGAAAATGGGATTTCGTGGCCCGGTAAGGTGAACTGAACCTGTACGTCTTCTCCGGCGATGAGCGGAACGAATGTACTCACAGCCATGCCTCCTTCGCTGATATTTACGCTGTTACAGCGAAGTTCTTGCATACTTTCCCTCTGGATGATGACGGGGATGGAGACCGGGAAACGAAAATAGCGTCTCCGTTCTCTCAGGATGAGCCCGTACGCAGGCTTGAGTGTGTTGCGGATCGACTGCGCAGAAAGGGGCCTCTCAAAGACAAACTCCGACCTCTTTCGGACCGCTGTGCACCCCGCATCACTGCCGCTGATGGCAAAGGTCACCGCTGTCCTATTAGATGAGGATAGACGCACCTCGTCCAGAATCAGCCCGGATTGGTCTCCTAGTTGGAGATCAACGATAACGGCATCGAACTTTCGGCGGTTCAATAGGCCGACTGCTGCCGGTACTTCCTGACAAACATCAGGCGAAATAGACAATTCTTGCAAGGCGTGACTGAACTGTTGAATTGTCACAGGATCAGCGGATACCAAAAGCGCAAATCCGATTGCCATAATAAAATCACTCCTTAGTAAGGCCGTCTGTCATGATTGTCCTCCACTCGCCTGTGCTCGGACGTGCGGTTCAGGACTGTCGCCTCGAAGCTTGTCGGCAACTTTGTCAACTGCTAAAGGCTTGCTAAAGTAGTAGCCTTGGATTTCGTCACACTGATGTGCCCGAAGGAATGACATTTGCGCTTCGTCTTCGACGCCTTCGGCAATCACCTTAAGATCTAGGCTTTTTGCCATTCCGATAATTGCGGTTGTGATCGCCGCGTCATCGGGATTCACGGCGATATCGCGGACAAACGACCGGTCGATTTTGAGCCTGCCGACCGGGAACTGTTTCAAGTAGCTGAGGCTGGAATAGCCCGTCCCGAAGTCGTCAATCGCCAGCTTCAACCCCATGGCCCTTAATTCTTGAAGAACTGAGAACATCACATCTGCATTCGATAGCAAGAGGCTTTCCGTGAGCTCCAGTTCGAGGTATTGGGGGGCAAGGCCGGTCTCGTGGAGTACCCTCCGGATGAGTTCGCAGAATTCCGCTTGACGAAACTGCACGGCTGATACATTTACAGCCACCGATACTGCGGGAAGCCCTTCGTCTTGCCATTTCCGGGCCTGAGAGCAGGCAGTCCTGAGCACCCATTCCCCGATTGGCCTGATCAGGCCGCTGTTCTCAGCGATTCGTATGAACTTATCAGGTGGCACGAGACCCAATTCCGGGTGTTGCCAGCGGAGGAGTGCTTCCAGCCCGATGATCCGTCCAGTGGCAATTTCTATCTCCGGTTGATACATCAGAAAGAGTTCTTTTTTGTCGAGTGCCAGTCGCAAGCTGTTCTCCAGAGTCAATCGCTCCACAGCCTGAGCGTTCATGTCCTCTGTAAAGAACCGAAAGTTGTTACGTCCGCTCTCTTTGGCGCAATACATGGCTGCATCGGCATTCTTGATCATGGTTTCGCTGTCCGCACCGTGTTCCGGGAAAATGCTGATCCCGACGCTGCAACCAATGCCAAGGGAGTGACCTTGAACGACGAATTCAGCAGTCATTGTATTCAGGAGCCGCTCAGCGGCAACGGCTGCGTCGGCTGCCTCCTTTACCGCAGTCAACACGATAAGAAATTCGTCTCCGCCGACTCGGGCTACGGTGTCCTGTTCACGCACCCATTTCTTCAGGCGTTCTGCGACCTGCTGCAGAACAAGGTCGCCGACCGAGTGCCCGAGCGAGTCGTTAATGATTTTGAACCCGTCGAGATCGAAGTACAGAAGCGCAACTTTGCACTTTTGCCGACGAGCACTGGCGAGTGCCTTTGACAGTCGATCCCGCAGAAGAGTCCGATTGGGTAGTCCCGTAAGAGCATCGTAGTAGGCCAGGAATTGAACCCGTTCCTCGGCGGCTTTGCGGTCCGTGATGTCCGCAACTGTGCCTTCGTAATACAGAGCAGCGCCGCTGGAGTCGCGGACCACGCGCGTATTCTCAAGCAACCACATCTTGCTGCCGTCCTTGCGATGGGCTTGGAACTCGAAGTTGGATATGCTCCCTTTCTCTCCCAGTTCGCGCTTGAACAGCTCGCGCTCGCTCGGATCTGCGTATGCCTTGTGGGCAATGTCGGTCCAGTCAGCCATCAACTCCGCCGGGGAGTCATAGCCATAGAGCCGGGCAAACTCGGTGTTCACGGTCACGCATCTTCCGTCCGGGGTGGTCTGATAAATTCCAACAACCGCATCTTCAAAGATAGTCCTGTATTTTTCTTCCGCTTGCCGAAGGGCTTGCTCACCTTGCTTGCGTTTGGTGATATCTCGAACGATTGCTTGCACATACACAGCCTCAGGGGTAACTACCTGACTCAAGCTCACTTCCGCGTCGAAGGGGGTTCCGTCATGGCGAAGATGTTGCCATTCAAAGAACTGTGGTGTGCTCTGCGCACCTTGTATGTTCTCTGCCGCCTTTTCGGACGAAGGCCGTCCATCGGGTTGTGTTGACGGTGAGAATTCGACAGGAGAGTGGCCAACGATATCTTCCCTACGGCAGCCGAACAGAGTCTCGGCTCGACGGTTGCAGTCCGAGAAGTTTTCTCCGTGCATAATCAGAACGGCGTCGTTTGCCCCTTCAAACAGGGCCTTGAATTTGTCTTCGCTTTGTTGCAATGCCGCTTCCGCCTGCTTGCGCTTGGTGATATCTCGCTTGATCGCGATGAAGTGAGTATCGGTCGCACCGTCGAATTCTCGGGTCACTGGCGTGATCGTCATCTCTTCGGTGTAGGTTGTTCCGTCTTTCTGCCTGTTAACAATCTGACCTTGCCAGACTCTGCCTGACGAGATGGTGGCCCAGAGATCGGCATAATAGCTTTCAGGCTGATCCCCAGATTTCAGCACACGAGGGTTCTTGCCCAATAACTCTTCCTTGCTGTAGCCAGTCATGGTTGTAACCGCATGGTTTACCCAGACGATTGTTCCTTCTCGGTCTGTGATCACGATCCCGTTTGCGGCCGCTTCTAGCGCGGCTAATTGCAGGTGTAATTGTTTTTCTGCGTGTTGGCGCTCGGTAATATCTCGTGCAATTCCTGAAGCCCCGGTGATTTTCCCAGCCCCGTCCTTAATTGCAGAAACCGACAAAGACACGTCGATGATCCTGCCATTCTTTGTGACGCGTTGCGCGTCAAATTGCCCTAGGGCTTCACCGTGAGCAATCCTTTGCAAGAAAGCGGGAATTTTAGTGCGCTTCTCTGGCGGATAGCAAAATGAAATGTGGCGACCTAATGCTTCGGCGGCAGGATAGCCGTAAATTCTTTCCGCTCCACGGTTCCAGCTAGTGACCGTGCCATCCAGCGTTGTGCTAACGATGGCATTTTCTGAGTGCTCTACGATGGCAGCGAGCCGCAACAGCTCTTGGTGCGCAGCCTTCTCCCGCTGATGAATTATGAAGCTGATGCAGAACCCAACGCACCCTGCGAAGAAGATAGTGATGATAGGAGATGTCACAAGGGACATTCGAGGGACAAATATCAGCTTTGCGGTCTCGTAGACCGCCGTCACGCACGACGCCACGAGTCCAACCCGCAAAGCCCTCAGGACTTGGGAGCGCCTAGACATCTAACTGCTCGACACCAGGGGAAACTTGAAAGCGTGAAAGGTGATGTGCTTCATAAGCATGACCTAAGGCAGGGACCGTAGTTCATCAACTGAGGAAGGACTACGTGCATTATGGACGTCGCTAATACATACGAGTGTGATCCTGATCACACTCGGCGTTACTAAAGGTCGCATTGTGTTCCGCTCCTCAAGCGCTGCCCGACGCGCCGATAAGAAATCTTCAAAAGACATACTTTGCTCAAAGACTCCAGAAGCTGACGCATGCGCACTACATAGCTGTTGTGTGACGAGATCAGAACGGAACTGTCGTCTGTGCCTTTCGTAACTTTCGCTCTCCGAGCATTATTCTCACACTAAGCTTCTAATGTTCTGATCATGTGAGGTTGGCCTTGGATAACGCACCACAGCAGCAACGCCGCACAAGACCGATGCAACAAGTTGAGATACGTGAGTGGTGGCTGTGGGGATTTGCGGTCACAGTCACGCTAGGGTTGACGGCGGGCATTGTGTCACTGACTTTCCCCGGCAATCATCTCTTACAAAACTCCGAGTGGCTTGATCTCAAGGAATGGGTACGGGGGCTGGCATGCCTTGTCCTCCTTTTCGACATTTACACGGTTTACCAGCACCTCCAACTCCAGCGCATTCGTCGCGAACTCACCGAGCGCAATCAGCTTTTTGAAATTATCACCGAGAATGCTGCCGACATGATCGCGGTCATAGATAGCTCTGGGAATCGGCTTTATAACAGCTCCGCGTACCTGAAGGTTCTCGGATATTCGCCGGAGGAATTGAAGTTGAGTTCGTCAGTGGAGCAAATCCATCCCGAGGATCAGCAGCGCGTTCTGGAAGCGGCGGACAAAGCAAGAATCACCGGGCGAGGCGAGCGGCTTGAATACCGCATGCGCCACAAGGATGGGACATGGCGGGTTCTGGAATCGGTCGCCACCGCTATTCAAAATGAAGAGGGTCCGACCGAGAGACTGGTTATCGTCAATCGTGATATCACAGAACGCAAGCGGGCGGAAGAGTCGCTCGCGCACAATGCTTTGCATGACGCGTTAACCAATCTGCCGAATCGCACCCTGTTTCTGGATCGCGTGCGGCATGCGCTTGCGCTTTCCCAGAGGCACACGGGCTATAAGTTCGCTGTATTGTTCATTGATCTCGATGAATTCAAGGTCTTTAATGACAGCTTGGGACATGCGGCAGGAGACGTCCTTCTCGTACAAATTTCTCGCCGATTGACTATTTCCATCCGGGGTGTTGATACGATTGCGCGTTCGGGTCCGATGCAAGGTACAAACACTTTTGCGAGCGAAGAGAGTTTAGCCAGACTGGGCGGCGATGAATTCACCATACTTTTGGAGGACATCAGGGATTGCGGCGATGCCATTCGGGTAGCGGAGCGCATTCAGGAGCGGTTGAGCATTCCTTTTGTTGTGGAAGGGCAAAATATTGTGACGACCGCAAGTATAGGGATCGCGTTTTGCGCAGCGTCATACGCCAATTCAGAGGATTTGGTGCGAGATGCCGAGATAGCAATGTACAGAGCCAAGCGGGAAGGAAAAGCACGCTGTCAGGTCTTTGATAACGCAATGCACACCCTGGCCGTCAAGAGATTGCGCCTCGAAACTGACTTGCGCCGAGCACTGGAACTGGGCGAATTCCGAGTTCACTATCAGCCCATTGTGTCGTTACACACCGGCATGATCGCGGGCTTCGAGGCGCTGACGCGCTGGCAACGTCCGGAGGGCATCCTTGCACCGATTGAGTTCATCGCGGTGGCAGAGGAGATTGGGCTCATCATCCCCATGAATCGGCAACTGCTACGTGAAGCCTGCCAACATCTTCGATCCTGGCAGTCAGAATTTCCTTCATGCCCGCCCCTGACAATGAGCGTAAACATTACCTCCAGGGAGTTCGCCCAGCCCGATCTAGCCAGCGAGATCGGTAAAGCCCTTGAGGAGACCGGCGTTGATCCAGGCTGCGTGCAACTGGAAATCGTCGAAAGGATAGCCATGGGGGATGCGGAAAAATCTGGTCACGTGCTTTCGCGATTGAAAGCACTCGGCGTTCGCTTGAGCATCGATGATTTTGGCACCGGGTATTCCTCACTCAGTCGCTTGCGCCGGATTCCAGTAGACACCTTGAAAATCGACCGTGCTTTTATTTCGAGCATAAACAGCGACCCGGAAAGCCGCGAGATCGTGCGGATCATCATTATGCTTGCCCACAATCTCGGCTTGAAGGTCGTCGCCGAAGGGACTGAAACGCAAGAACACATAAATTTGCTCAAGCAACTCAATTGCGAGATGGCACAGGGATACTTTTTCTCCCGACCCGCTGACGACCAGGCTATGTTGAGGCTTTTAGCCAGCAACCGCATTGCTCGTGCCGCATCCGTCGGTGGTTAGAAACGGGCGGTCATCTTTTCCCCTCGCGGTCCGGCTTGACGTATAGGAAAATCAAAATTTCGTGCGCGAGGCTAATCAAGGCGTTGTGCTTAGGTCGCAGAGCATCGTCGGTTGGAATAACCACGCAGATCATTTCGCGCGGGTCGACCTTGCAGGATTATCAAGCTGTCTTCGGCGCTAGGCGTCGCGCCCATTTCATCTTTTTGCCGGCGTCGTCGAGTAGCGGATTATGTCCGAAGTCTCGCTCTATCGAAGCCGCCGAAGGGCGGGGTTTGGGGCGTGGCCTTTGCGCCTGTCTCAGAATGACGAAGATGGCTGCCGAGGTCTGCCGGAGCGCGCGCGGAGCAAACAACCCAAAACTCCGAACAGCATGCTGGCACCGCTCTAGGATGTGTTGAGCCCAGCGGTCGATGAACTCTTCCAGTGAGCACGTTAAGTAAACCCTGCGGCGCAGCTTTTTGTCTTTGTACCAATACCTGACGATTCTCTCCGCGATCCACGTAATACGACGCTGGGCGATGGGTGGGCGCCTGATGTAGCGTCCAGCATATTGCAGGAAATGCCATTTGTCCGGGAATGATTGAATCTTGACACTCCACCAGCGTTTTTCCTGCTCGCTGAGCATCTTTTCGGTCTGGTCAACGGTCATTTCCGTCCGGGGCTGTCCCGCTCGTAGGGCTGCACGGAGAAGGGCGATCACAGCCCTCCGCCAAGCTTCCATCAGTGCGTCGCGATCATAGTAGATCTGAGCAACCCACATGTCTGGGGACCCGCGCAACCCTCCTCCGGTGACCATAGTGTGCACGTGGGAGTTGTATTCCAACTTCCCGTCGAAGGTGTGGAGAATAGCAATGACGCCAACGCGCAAAACCATACTTCGCGCTTACGCGCGCCTTTATGACCTCTGCGGCTAGAGCTGAAAGAGCCTTCGTCAAAGGCGTGTTGTCCCGGAAGAGGGGCCAAAGTTGTTTCGGCATAGTGAAGGTAATCCCTTTGTAAAGCGCGTCTGGCAGTGCGGCCCACCGCTCACGCAGCCACTGTACGTTGGCGCGGTAGCCGCAACTTGGACAAGCTCGCGATTTGCAGGTGTGGTAGAGGATGAGTTCTTGGTTTTCAGAAGCGTAAACCTCGGCACCCAGTTGGGCAGTGCGACATTGCATCGCCTTGGCGAAAACCCTGCGAACTATAGGGCTCATCTCGTCCCGGTCCCAGTAGGGACGCGTCTGACACAGAATCTTCTTGAGCGGCTCGCGGTATTTCATGTCAACTGCAACTCTTTCTGTGAAGGTAGAACGGCCATTAGGTCTTGGCCGACCAAAACAACCGTGCGTTTGTGCCGACTGACCCTCATCCCCACCGATCCCGGCTGTCGCGCTTCTTGGAGCTGTAAAGCATCGAGTACTGCAGCAACATCGGGGCTGGTCTTTTGCTCCTTCGGCTGCGGTATCGACCGACGAATCACCTTGTTGGCTGCGCGTTCCTCGCTGTAACGGATGAACCGTTCTAGCTGCTCGGCTCTGGGCAACTTGCAGAATTGCATCGCACGGTTGATTTTTAGTGTGCCGTCTTGCGGAGCTTCTATCAGCCGTGGATGAGCCGTTTCCCGATGGCATCCTCGACCGTCTGGTTCACAACGCCCACCGCATCGAAATGCGCGGCAAGTCCATGCGCAAGAAACGCAATCCGCCACAGGACGAGAAGAAGGAGTGAACCAAAGCCAGTTTCGGTAAGATGTCTGAGTTATGGCACCAACTTCCCAGAACTGGATTCGGGACAACTTCCGGAGCCAGCTTCCGGTGTGGGTCGCTGTTCAACAGCCGATGAGTCACACGCCGAACCGCTTGTGCCGATAACTGCCGGTTTGCCCTAGCGTCATCCGACCGGAACAAAGGAGATTCGCACGCATGGCTGTTTCTGGAAAACCTCGGGCGGAGGAGATGAAGACAACCGGCTGTTTTACTGCGCATCTGTCATAGGGGACTACGGTAGCATTGCTGCGTTGGCGATCCAGGAATTGGATCGATACGGGTAACATTGCTTTCAATTGCTTGGTCTGTATAATCGTGCTGAGGTTGGTGTGGGGAAAGCGGGAACAAGAGACGTTTCGGCTCGTTCGGCGCCCCGGTGGCATTGGGGGTTCGTCAGCGTGGTCATGTTATCTCTCGTTGTTACGCTGGCGACGCGAACTTTCCACGACACAACTTTCCAGTCTACAACAGTGCACTCCGACTCGCCGCAGTCTATGCGGCAGCGGTAGTGGGTCAATAAGATTTCCACAGGCTCATGACTTCCTCATCTCGCCCTCAGAGACACCCAGAAGACCCAGCGCCACTAAAATCACGATGCCAAGAATGGCAAACGACTCGACTAGGCGTTCTCGGGTGACTCTCTTCACGCTATGATCATTAAGGTCTCCCGACTAATATGAAGGCGAGTCCGGTCAGAACGATGATGCCCCCAAGCCGCAAGAATAGATGCAGCATGTCGGTTATTGGAAGCCACACACAGCAGTACAGCACGGCAAGGCTGGAGATGACGAGAATGATCTGCTGTGCTCGCGTCATTTGACAACTTCATTCTACTTCTATTACTCGCCCCAGCGCCTTGAGAACTAGGGTCTGTTCACACTATCG
>PLHW01000071.1 GCA_003139095.1 Acidobacteriaceae bacterium | reverse complement strand
CATTTCTATTGTGGTATGACACACACTTCTCCTCCGCATTGACATCCTTCACACTCCCCCATAACCTTGAAAGTCCACCAAATGTCCGGCTCCATGAAAATCCTGGTTCTCGGAGGCGGAGGCCGCGAACACGCCCTCGTCTGGAAGCTTCGCCAATCGCCTCGCGCCGGCACAATCTACTGCGCGCCCGGCAACGGCGGCATCGCCGAAGAAGCCGAATGCCTCCCCGTCGACTTCAAAAACCTCGATTCGATGGTCGCGCTCGCCAACCGCCTTCAGCCCGACCTCACCGTCATTGGCCCCGAACTCCCGCTCATGCTCGGCGTAGTCGACGAGTTCACGCGTCGAGGCTGGCGCACCTTCGGCCCCACGAAAGCCGCCGCGCAACTTGAAACCAGCAAGAGCTTTGCCAAGGAATTCCTGCAGCGCCATCGCATTCCCACGGCGCACTATGCCATCTGCAATTCGATGGATGAAGTCGGGGATGCCCTCCCGCACTTTCATACTCCAATTGTCGTGAAAGCTGATGGCCTTGCCGCCGGCAAAGGCGTGGTCATTGCGCCGACCAAAGACGCAGCCACAACCGCCGCCAGCGACATGCTCAGCGGCCGCATGCTCGGCGACGCCGGCTCGCGCGTTGTGCTCGAAGAATTCCTCGAGGGTGATGAGCTTTCCTTCCTCGTCGTCAGCGACGGCGAGCGCGTGGCTCCCCTGGTCGCCGCGCAGGATCACAAGCGCGTCGGCGACGGCGACACCGGTCCCAATACCGGTGGCATGGGCGCATACACAACGAAGACCATCATCGATGAACAGATGCGCGACTGGCTCGTCACGCACATCGCGCGCCCGGTCGTCGCCGGAATGAAGGCCGAGGGCGCCAAGTACAAAGGCGTCCTCTATTGCGGGCTGATGATGACCGCCCGCGGTCCCATGGTCCTCGAATTCAACTGCCGCTTCGGCGATCCGGAAACGCAGCCCACTCTCATGCGCCTGGAAAGCGATCTGGTCGAGGCCATGGAAGCTTCGATTGACGGCCGCACCAGCGACGGCGACTTCAAATGGTCCGACGACGCGGCCGTCTGTGTGGTGATGGCATCGGGCGGCTATCCCGGCGCCTACCAGTCGGGGAAAAAAATCACCGGTCTGGAAGACGCATTAAAATTAGACGGTGTGAAAGTCTTTCAGGCGGGCACCAGTCATCACGATGGAGATTTTTACACCGCGGGAGGCCGCGTGCTAGGGGTAACCGCACGAGCACCGGATCTGCAATTGGCGGTCGATCGCGCGTACGAAGCATGCGCGAAAATTAGCTTTGACGGCGCGCACTATCGCAAAGATATCGCGGCAAGGGCGCTGAAGAAAACTTAGCTGCCGAATGTTTCCGCCTCTCGATTCTCCCGTGCGCATCCGTGTACGCTTTGGTTGAAGGCTTTTCTCCGGCATAGTTCCACAACCGGAGCGGGAGCGAAAACTACAAACGCGAGAAAGGAATTATGACGAACCCACAAGTTTCCATCGTAATGGGCAGCGACTCCGACCTGGAGATCATGCGTGAGGCCGCCAAGGCGCTAGAAGAATTCGGCATCGCCTATGAAATCGACGTGACCTCCGCGCATCGCTCTCCCGATCGCACGGCCGACTACGCCAGAAAAGCCGCCAGTCGCGGCATTCGCGTGATCATCGCCGGCGCCGGCGGAGCCGCCCACCTCGCCGGAGTTATCGCCGCGCACACCACGCTCCCGGTCATCGGCGTTCCGATTCCATCGACTTCGCTTCAAGGCATGGACTCGCTGCTGGCCACCGTGCAAATGCCCGCGGGAATTCCCGTGGCCACTGTAGCCATCGGCCGGCCCGGCGCAACCAACGCCGGAATCCTCGCCGCCCAGATCTTAGGCGTAGCCGATGCGGCGGTCGCAAAAAAACTCGACACCCACAAAGAAAAGTTGGCCAAGGGTGTCGAGGAAAAGTCCAGGAAGCTAAAAGGGAGCTCTTAGGCAGGAAATACTCTTTTCACAGAGGGGAGATGTTTGAACGCGGATACGGGCATAGCGCCGCGCTTCCTCCCTTTGGCCTCCGTTGCCCTGAGATAATGGCAGCACTCCGAGTATGGCGCCTCCCACATCTCACGGGGCTCAAAGGTTGTGGGGTCGAGAAGAACAAGCAGAACCGTATCACAGTCTGCTTGCAGCTTTATGGTTGACATGCGTTGTCCAGGCTTCGCATCTACTCCATACGCGCGACCCTTAATCTGTATCCTCTCTTTACCGCGTAGCGCGTCGTATCCCGCGTTTCGGGCATCCACTAGGGATACACCTAAGATAGTTTCCGCAACATGTTCCGCCACTTCCCCTGTTATACCCAACGGTTTTTTTGTAAGGCGATAGTACTCGGCTGCAAGCGGCTTGATCGTCGTAATAATTTCCCGGATTCGTGCTTGTTCGTGGTCAGTCATAATGGGGAGCTGGCGAGAAATAGTACTGTACAGTTTCAGCCCCTTCAAATACTCCCGAAACGCCCCGCCCAAATCCTCGCGCTTTAGCGCAAACTCCACCGTCGCCTTCAAGAATCCCAGCTTGTCGCCCGTGTCGTGCCTCCGTCCTTCATACACGTATGCGTATATCTTCTCGCGCTTCAGCAGCGCGCGCAGTCCATCGGTCAGTTGCAACTCTCCGCCCGCGCCGGGCTTGACGTTTGAGAGCATCTCAAATATCGCGGGCGTCAAAATGTAACGCCCAATCACGGCCAGGTTCGAAGGCGCGTCCTCGACCTTCGGCTTCTCGACCAGATCAAGAATTTCAAACAGTCTTCCACCCGACCCCTCAACTTCCTTCCCCTTGATGACGCCGTACGACGAGATCGCCGGCCCATCGATCGCCATGGTCGCAATCACCGAGCACTGGCGCTCGTTGAACACCTCCATCAACTGCTTGAGCACCGGCACCTTCGCGTCAATGACGTCATCGGCCAGCAAGACGGCGAAGGGTTCGTTGCCCACCAGCTCGCGGGCCGTAAGCACGGCATGTCCCAGACCGAGCGCCTCCTTCTGGCGCACGTACGAGACATAAATCATGTCGGAGATCTGCCGCACGATTTTCAACAAATCGAGCTTGCCCTTCTGCTCCAGCATCGTCTCCAGTTCGTAGCTGACGTCGAAGTGGTCTTCGATGGCGCTCTTGCCGCGGCCGGTGACTAGGATGATCTGGTCGCAGCCAGCGGCGACCGCCTCCTCCACTCCGTACTGGATGATGGGCTTATCGACGAGCGGCAGCATCTCTTTCGGCTGCGCCTTGGTGGCGGGAAGAAAACGCGTTCCGAGGCCGGCAGCGGGAAACACGGCTTTGCGCACGGCATGAACATGGCGGCGGTCCGCGAGGACGCGTCGATCTTGATCGGGCATCATGTCCACTTAATTGTAACGGGGATTCGCCGCCAAAGAGTTAGCTTCAAAGTCCTCAGTCGTGCGGGAAAAGATGCTCCGAAAAAATATGACGAGCGGGCAAGTCTAGATTTGTGGAGACGCGATTCTGCCGCCGTCTTTACGGGGATCGCCCCGCGAGCGCACCACCGGTCGCTCCCTTCGTAAAGAAACGTAAATCCGGCTACCTTTTCGCGCACCCGGGCATCGAAACATGAAGGCAGAACTGCAGACTTCCACCCCCGTTTGATATGAGCTGACGCACGGCGGCTCGGGGGGTGGGAGCTGCCGTTAAACTTCTCTCGAGTCGATTTTCGCTAAAATACCACAATGAGACTTCCCTCTCGCGCTTCCCAGCCGTCTCCTCTCGTTTTTAGCGCTGCGCTGTTTGCGTGTTTTCTGTTGTTCCTCTGCGGTGCGTTACCCCAGGCTCGAGCTCAGGAAGGTCCGCTCGACAAGTCACTGCCCAAGGGAACCACAGTAGAAGAGATCATCAGGCACTTCGCGGCGAAGGAGAAGGAGTTCAAGGAGGCGCGCGATCAATACACCTATCGCCAGGACGTGAAGGTGATGACGCTCGATGGCAATACGCCGGACGGCATGTACCAGCAGGTTTTCGACGTGACCTTCGACGACAAAGGACACCGGATCAAAAATGTGGTCTTCGCCCCGCAGAACACGCTCGAGCGCATCATGATGACGGAAGAGGATCTCGACGACATCGAAAACCGCCTGCCCTTTGTGCTGACCTCGGATGAGATCGGCGCGTACGACATTCTGTACGTTGGCCAGCAGAAACAGGACGAGCTGAACACGTACGTTTTTGACGTGGCGCCCAAGCAGATCGAAGGGAAGAAGCGTTATTTCCAGGGACGCATCTGGGTGGACGATCACGACTTCCAGATTGTGGAAACGTTTGGCAAAACCGTGCCCGACATCAAGAAGAAAAAAGGTCAGGAAAATTTATTTCCGAAGTTCACGACCTGGCGTGAGCAGATCGACGGGCAATACTGGTTTCCGACTTACACCCGCGCCGAAGACACACTCGCATTCAGCATGGGTGATATTAAGATTCGCGAGGTCATCAAGTACACAAACTACAAGCGCTTCGGCTCGAAGTCGAGAATCACGTACGAAGGGCAGGAAGTAAAAAAGGGAACGGAACAGCCAGCTCCCGACCAGAAAGCGCCAGAGCCGCAAAAGCCGCAGTAGAGGCCAGGTTTCAGACTTTCAAGGTCCGAAGGTTTCAAGGTCTCAAAGTTTCGAGGTTTCGCCGAAGAAAGCCTCGGCCATTCTGGGGACTTCTTTGGCGCCTTGAAACTTTGAGAATTTGTGGGACCTTTCGACCTTGAAACTTTGAAACCTTGCCACTTTGAAACCTTAATAAAACAAATACTTCCTCCACTTATCGTCCGACCGTCCCATCAGCCGCATGATGTGCCGTGACGTGTGCAAATTAAACGAGCGCGGCTCGCGCAGCGGCCGCATGTTGGCTTCGTGGGGCAACTGGTTCCCTTTGCGCCGATTGCACGGATGGCAGCAGGCCACCAGGTTCTCCCAAGTCGAGAGGCCGCCGCGCGAGCGCGGGATCACGTGGTCGAGCGTGAGTTCTCCCGACGGCAGCGTAGTGCTGCAGTACTGGCACGTATTGCGGTCGCGCAGCAGAATGTTCTTGCGCGACAAAGCGCGCGACTGGTGCGGAATCCGGCGATACTCCAGCAGGCGAATCACCGACGGCACGCGCATGGCAACTCGTGCCGCGTGCAGAAAATGCCCATTCTCCTCTTCGGTCATCGCAATGCCCTTGAGCACGAGCACAATCGCCCGGCGCGCCGCGCACACATTAATCGGCTCATAGGAGGCGTTCAGCACCAGCACCGGCTGGTGCAGCGCGTAACCATCGTTTTCCTGATGCACACCGGCCGCGAGCATCCCCATCGGCAGATGCGGCCGATAACTCGTTCCGAAATTGTGCATGCGTAACGACATGATTGCCTAGCTTGCTACCAGGCCACGTTCGGCCTCGTTTTGATTTTCCTCCTGCGGTGCATGCTCGTTTATTAAAGCGGCGTTAATTCGCTGTGTGCGCGCCACTGTCGCCACCCACACCTCGGTCGCGCCGGCCTTCAGTAACACGCGGCTGCATTCCCACGCCGTCGCGCCCGTCGTATACACGTCATCAATAAGTAAGATGTTGCGCTTCTTAATCGGCGTTGGATCGTGAATGACGAACGCGCCACGCAGGTTCTCACGCCGTTGATGACGAGTCAGGCCGATCTGGCTCCCCGTGTCGCGCGCGCGCCCCAACACACCCAGGCAAAGTTCGAAACGCTTCGTCGATGCTGGCGCAAAACCCGCCGACAAAAGCTTTACCCCAACGATTCGTCTCCACCGTCGCGCAGATCGTGATCCGCCGTGCGCCGCCTCCCGGCCGGCAAGTTCCTTCAAAGCGGCCCGGGCAGTGACTTCCGCCTGGTTGAACCCCCGCTGCGCCAGCTTTTTCGCATGCAGAGGCACAGGGACGACGGTAATCGTACCGCTCGGCAATGAAGGCTCCAAAGCAGAGATTGCCTCCGCCAGTTTTCCTCCCAGCACCGATGCCACGGGGCGCACGTGATCGAATTTCAGAAGATGGATGAGTTCGCGCAGCCCGCCTTCATAATTGCCACACGCGACTGCTCGCTGGAAGGGCGGGCGCGCTTTTCGGCAGTAACGGCACAACGCATCGGCCGGAGCAAGGCTCGGCGGGAAATCGCACGCCTCCCCGCAAATGCCGCACACCCCGGAACTTACCAGGGCCGGCTCATAAACGCAGTCCTTGCACACCGGTAACCGGGAAACCTCAATCAGCGGGGAACCACAGATACGACAATCGGCGGGAAAAAGCGTAAAGAAGAGGCTGGCAGCAGCGCGCTCTGCCCAGCGAGCGACCGGAGCGGTCGCGGCTGTGGGCTGGGCAGCCCGTATTCGAAAGCCAGTACTGCTGAAGACGGCCTCCCGCGCCCGGAATGCGGCTCGGCCGCGCCGGGCGACGCGAACTTGACAGCAACCACAGTATAACTGTGCCGAGCGAGCCGCGCAATGCGCCCGAGTTGCTCGCAAGATGCAATGTCGAATTTCGCGTAGATCGAAACTTCATCAAGGCCCGAATCGCCTTCGATGGTATTCGGCAAGAACCCTGGCCCGGGGTCAGCATCCGGGTGCTATGCCCAAGGTACATTCTTCCCTACTTGCGCAGAACCCTTGAAATTTGAGAAGGTTATAAGGAATAGAGTCCCTAGCTACGTTGGGCGCTACGAGCCGGACAGTCGAATGGGAGAGATGAGGCATATGACAAAGGCGGATCTGATCGAAGAAGTTTCCAAACTGGCGGAATTGACCCGCAAGGATAGCGAAGTAATTGTGGAGACGATCTTTGATAGCGTCGTGCGGTCCCTGCGCGTCGGTGACAAGATCGAGATCCGCGGCTTTGGCAGTTTCCGCACGCGTCAGCGGAAGCCGCGCATCGGACGCAACCCCAAGACCGGCGACCGCGTGGAAGTGCCCGCGAAAAAGATCCCGTTCTTCAAGCCAAGCAAGGAATTGAAGGATCTGATCAATAGCGAAGCGGCGGGCGTTCCCGTAGCACCCGCACCCCCGGCGAATTAAACTCCGGCCGTTCCGCTCAGGAAATCGTTTTCCCGAGAATTGGCTTACTCACGTGTGCGCGCAGCCTTTCTGACAAGTTCGCAATGTGTAAGATATCTGGAGAGCGGGCCCGTAGCTCAACGGTTAGAGCAGCAGACTCATAATCTGTTGGTTCCTGGTTCAAATCCAGGCGGGCCCACCACAGACCTGCGACTCACACCCTTCCAACTCTCTACGGCGCCACCCCAACCTGCCAGAACAAAAAGCTCAACTCATCCACCGCATCGCCAATCTCCTGCGTTAGCGAGCGCCCGCGCGAGTGCCCCGCCGCTAACTCATAGCGCAGAAGAATCGGACGATCGGATCCCGTATCCGCTTGCAACAGCGCCGCCATCTTGCGCGCGTGCAGCGGCGCAACTCGCGTATCGCCGTCCCCCGTCATAAACAGCACCGCCGGATACTTCACTCCTTTTTGTACGTGCTGATACGGCGAGTACGCGTGCAGCCACTTGAATTGCTCCGCATCCTTCGCCGTCCCGTATTCCGACACCCAGAACTGCGCCTCCATGAACTGGTCATAGCGCAGCATATCGAGCAACGGATGCCAGCACACGACTGCCTGATACAACTCCGGCCGCTGCGTTAAGGCCGCACCCACCAGCAAGCCGCCGTTGCTGCCGCCGACAATCGACATCTTCGCAGGACTGGTGTATTTGTTCGCAATCAGCCATTCCGTCGCGGCGATAAAGTCGTCGAAAACATTCTGCTTTTTCTCCAGCATCCCGGCCCGATGCCAAGCCTCGCCCAATTCGCCTCCGCCCCGAATATTCGCCAGCGCGTAAACCCCGCCGCGCTCCACCCAGAGGATCGCATTCGAGTCGAAATTCGGCGTGTTGTTGACGGCGAATCCGCCGTATCCCTCCAGCAGCGCCGGATGCGATCCATCCAGCTTGATCCCCGGCGCATGCATCACGAACATCGGCACCTTGGTTCCATCCTTCGACGCGTACCAAACCTGCTCGACTTCGAACTTCGACGCATCGACCGGAACCTTCACCCGCGCCCACACCGACTCTTTGCCGCTCTTCATGTCGCAGCGAAAGATAGTGGTCGGAATCGCAAACGACATATACGTGAAATAGGCTGCCTCGTTTTCCCACTTTGCCTGCACATCCAGCGCCGACCCCAGCGCCGGCAACTTCACTTCAAATGCCAGCTTTCCATCCGGCTCAAATGCTTTCACTACCGATGTCGCATTCTTCACGTAGGTCACCAGAATCTTGCCCCCGGCAAGCGCCACATTGTCGATCGCCGTGTCCGCTTCCGGCACCACCTCCCGCCACTTCTCGGGCGCGGGATTCGCGAGGTCCAGCATCATGATCTTGCTCTTCGGCGCTTTGTAATTCGTCTCCAGGAATAGGTGATCGCCCACGGGAAAGCCAAAGAAGCGCGCATCGATGTCCTTGATCACCGGCTGAATCGCGCCCATCGTCTTGAGATCCTGCGCCCAGATCTCCACCTTATCCGCCGCCGAGCCGTGCAGCACGTGAAGGATCAAATGCCGCCCATCCTCCGACGGCTGCCCGATGATGATCGCCTCCTTCGCATAGCCCTTGCCGAAAATTTCTTTGTCGTCCTCCGCCTTCGTTTGCATTTTGTGGAAAAACACGCGCGGGCCATCGTCAAGCATGGTCGAGTAGTAAAAGCCGCTCCCATCCCGCAAAAGCGAAACATCGAAATAAACTCGCGCCGCCAGCACGTCCGCCAGATCACGCTTTGTGTCCACGTCCATCACGTGCAGCGCGGTTTCATCCTTCCCGCCGGAGCGGATGCCATACACCAGCAGTTTCCCATCTCTGGAGGCGTCCATGATTTCGACGTTCGTCGAGTGATCGGCGCTCATCGGGTTCGGATCGATCAGCACTTCTTCCCGTCCCGCCTCGCCCTGCCGCGTGTAGATCACAAATTGCTCCTGATCCGCGCCCCGCTTGCGATAAAACAGCCGGCCGCCGCGCTCGATCGGCGTATTGATCCGCTCCACCTTGCGCAACTCCGTCAGCCGCTGCTGCAGCCGCCCGCGTCCCGGCCAACTGTCCAGCAATTTGTGCGTGTACTCGTTTTGCTGCGTGATCCACGCGCGCGTCTCCGGCGAGTTCTGATCCTCCAGCCAGCGGTAAGGATCGGAGATCGTGACTCCGTGAAACGTTTCCTGTACATCGTCGCGGCGAGTCGCCGGCGGCGCACCCGCATTCGGAGTTGCACTCTGCGCGTTCGCAAAGCCCGCGCACAAGACCGCGACCGACAAAAAGTTGAGAATCCTACATTTCATGATTTTCCCCAAAGGCGCTTCCTGCCGTCAGCGCTGTTCGATGGTAAGGCGAGTGCAGTTTTTCGACAAGCTCTGGCTGACGGAATGCTATCTCTATTTCGGGACTTACGGCAACAGCCCGAACACGCCCACGCCAGTCTGCGTTCCCACGTAAACCTTGCCGTTCGCAATCATCGGTGTGATGAATTTGTTCCCATTTCCAAAATGATCGCGTCCGCCTGCCGCCTGGTTCGAGTTATACAACTCATCCCCAAGGTTGTTGGCATCGTAAGCGTGCAGAACCGCCGGCGACGCGTTTTCCGCCGCCCATAAAATAAGATTGCCTTTCGTACTGCCCGAAATGCTGGGCGTCGCGCCCGGATAGCCAAACGAATTGCCGGTGCGCGACTGCGGCGTCGAATTCAGCATCGCGCTCGAGTTGAACGCGAAAGCTTTGATGTTATCCCCGACCGCCCCGTAATAAATTCGATTGTCCGCAAACGCGGGCGCCGAGTAGACCCCGCCCCCAAGGCCGCCCGACAGTTCCTGGTAAATCTGATTGTTGTTGTTGGGATTGAATTTGCCCATGTTCGTGCGATCCGCCAGATAAATGTTCGAGTCCTTACCCGCGCCGACAACCAACTGGTGCACCGTCCCGCTCGAATCTTTCACGTTGGGAATTACCATGGCGCCGCCCGAGCCTAAGTCCTCATCCGCATCCGACTCGGCAACCGTGTTGTACATATTGAAGTAATCGGCGACCGCAAGTTGCCCTTTCTTGGTCGACAGCTTCAGGATCGCATTCCCATAATCGCCATTGACCGGAAATCCGCTTTGAGTCAGCGTGGTATCGAAGGTCCCGTTTGCATCCAGAAAATAGATGTTCCCGCTCGTGTCGGCCGCCAGTCCCGCACCCGCGGCCCAAATCGCCCCCTCGTTCCCGTTCGGCGTCACATTCAATACCGACTTCTGCGCCAGCGTATTCTCGTCATAGCTCATGATCCAGCCCGTGTAAGGACGATCGTCGCAGTGCGACGCCCACGACGTATACACCACATGATTCAGCAGCAGCAGCGCCGAGCGTTCCTTGTACTGCTTCGGATCGAAAATCACATATCCATTCTGGCTATTGTCCCCACTGCCCGGATATTTGCCTGCGACTACGATTGGTCCTCCGAATTGCTCCCCACCCGTGGTGATGTCAAGCGCGTGCAGCCGCTGATAATAGTTGCCGCTCGTGTCCTTGCTCATGGCTACCAGATACATGGTTCCGTGGGGTCCGGAGCTCGGGTCGATCACCGGAGTTGAGGTGATGCCGATCTCCGGGCTCACTTGTCCGCAGCCGCGATTGTCGGAAGGACTCTCTCCCGCTCCGAGCGCCGAGACCTGCCAAAGGGCAGCACCCGTGTCGGCGTCGTAGGCGTAAACCGTATCGTGTTCGCTGACCACGAACACCGCATTGTGCGTGCTGCCTCCTACGTTGAGGTTTGGCACATACAAAGGTTGCGCGTCCACCAGTCCGTCCGTGGAAAGCAGGAACAGCTTGCCAAACGAATTCGAGTTGACGTTCTTGTGCGTGAGCGTATTCTCGCTCGGGTTTCTGCCCGTTCGCAGATTGTCGTTATGCCAGGTGAGCACGCCCTTAAACGCAGGCGCGGCGTTGGCGACGGTTTCGTAACGCGCGACCAGCGCGCCACAAATCGCAACGATGGAAATGACGAGGAAAAAAATGCCGATTCGTGCGGGGAGAGATCGCTTCATAAAGCACCTCGATATCTGCGAAACCCTTCAGGGCTTCGGGACTTGGGCTCCGAAACGAAATCGCGCTCCATGATTCTAGCGCAAAACCATCCCGCGCGCGGAATCGACTTCTTATCCCACCGGCAAAGTGAAATAAAAAACCGATCCGTGCCCTAACTGGCTGGTCAGGCCGAGCCGCCCGCCATGTGCTTCCACAATGGCCTTGCAAATCGCCAGCCCCATGCCTGTTCCATGCACTCTCACTCGCTGGTTGCGCCCGCGATAAAACTTCTCGAATACCAGCGACTGCTCGAAGTCGTCAATGCCCGGACCGCGGTCGGCGATGCTCACCGTCAACATGCCGACTTGATTCGTGCTGGCATCCCGCGCCTCGGCCGTAATGCGAATCGGCGCCCCTGCGGGCGAATACTTCGCCGCATTTTCCAGCAGGTGAACCACGACCTCTTTGATGTGCGCAGGGTCCATCCGCGCGACCCGCAGATCGCTCGGAATTCGAATATCGACCGGGTGCTGCGCCAAAAGCTGCTTCAGTTCGTCGAGTGCCTCATCAACCGTCGGCCGGATCGGGGCGGCCTCCATCCGAAACTCCACTTTGTTGGCATCCAGTTGCGCCATCTCCGCCGCCTCGCCGATCAGCCGGTTCAGTCGGTCGCTCTCCTCGTTAATGATCGTAAGCAACTCTTTTTCTTCGTGCGGCGCATGCGCGGTATTCCCGAGTAGTGAGGTCACCGACGCTTTGATGGCCGTGAGCGGCGAGCGAAATTCGTGCGTTACCGAATCGAGCAGGACCGACCGCAACTGCTCGCTTTCGCGCGAAGCCTCCGCGCGGCTCAGTTTTTCAAACGCGCTCGCTCGCTCGATGGCAATCGCAACCAGGCTGCCGATCGCTTCCAGAGTTTGCCGCGACAGCCGCGAACCCGAAACCCCCATGCTGCCCACCACCCGCATTCCGATGCGCAGCGGCATAAAGCTGATCTGGCTTGCGGCATCCATGCGCGGTTCGCCCCGCAGCGAAGCCAGTTGCAGCAGGTGCGTCTCCAGCCCGTCAATCTCTGCGCCCGAGCGGTAGACGTCCGCGCGGCTCGTCAGCGCCAGCGCCGCTGACCGCACGCCAAACGTTTCCACGATATAGCGCGGGATCGCATTCAGCAGTTCCGCCGCGTTATCGCTCGACAGCAATAACTGGCTGAAGCCGTAAAGTCGTTCCAGTTCCTGCCGCCTCTCCACGGCGGTCCGTCCCTCGCGCCGCGCGCGCGCCGAGAGTTCGCTCGCCGAAACCGCCGTCACCAGGAACGCGAAAAGCGCCACCCAGTTCTGCGGGTCGGAAATGGTGAGCGTGCCAATCGGTGGAAGAAAAAAATAATTGAATGCGACCGTCGCGATCAGCGACATAAAAACCGCGTGCCGCAATCCGTAGAAAGCGGACATCCCCAGCACGCCTAAGAGAAATGTGAGTGCGATCGTCGTCGCATTCAAATGAAGCCAGCGATAACCAACCAGCGTCATAGCGATTACGGACAATACAGCAATCGCGTAGCCAATGGCCGATCTGACAGCGGAATTCACGAGGAGATTGTAGCCCACAGCAGACGCCTAACAAGGCGCAAGTTTAGGTACGCCGGGCCGCTGACAGCAACCACGCCAAAACCCAACCGGCGCACACCCTTGTTTCCACTACGCGACTACAGGTGCGACCATCCATCGACAAAGCTCGGACTCTCGACGACAATACTCGCATTGCGATGACGAAGACGCCCGAACAATGGCTCGAAGAAACCGCCCCTCCCATTCGCAAGGGTGGCGTCTTCAAGCTCTTCCTCGGATACGCTCCCGGTGTCGGCAAGACGCACACCATGCTCACCGAGGCCATCCGCCGCCACAGTCGCGGCGAAGACGTTGTCATCGGCGTTATTGAAACCCACGGCCGCAAAGCGGTCGCCGAGCTCGTCACCCAACTCGAGATCGTCCCGCGAAAGACCATTGAGTACAAAGGCGCGGAGTTCGAAGAGATGGACGTGGACGCGATCCTGGTACGCAAGCCGGGCGTCGCTCTCATCGATGAACTCGCCCACACCAACATCGAGGGCAGCAAGCATCGCAAGCGCTATCAGGATGTATTCGAGTTACTCGATGCCGGCATCGACGTCCTCTCCACCATGAACATCCAGCACCTTGAAAGCGTCACGCCCACTGTCCAGAGCGTGACCGGAATTCAAGTGCGCGAGACCGTTCCCGACTGGGTGCTTCAGCGCGTCACCGAGGTGGTGATGATCGATTTGACGCCGGAAGCGCTCCAGAACCGCATGCGCCGCGGCGATGTCTATCCTCAGGATCGCGTCGGGCGCGCGCTGGAAAACTTTTTTCGCGAGACCAACCTCATCGCTCTTCGCGAGCTCGCCTTGCGTCAGGTCGCGCAGGCGGTCGATCAAAGCCTCGAGCAGCGCCGCGACGTCCTCGAGCAGCGCGACCGCGGCGCCGTCGCCATTCGCGAGCGCATCGCCGTTTGCATCAGCTCCAATCCCGCCGCGCAGTATCTTATCGCCCGCGGCGCGCGCATGGCCCAGGCCATGAACGCCGAGCTGTTCGTTGTCTACATCGACCTGGGGCAGGATGCCAGCGAAGAAAACCAGCGGACTTTGAACGCCAACATCCGCTTCGCCCAAAACGTAGGCGCAACGCTAGCCCGATTGCAAGGCAAGACCGTGGCCCATGCCGTGGCGGAGTTCGTCAATGAGAAACACATTACTCAAGTCGTGTTCGGCCGCTCCGCCACTCGCGGCTGGAGAAGATATCTTTACCTCAACGTCATCCACCAATTTTTGCGCGACGCTCCCGCCGTTGACGTTCACATCGTCACGCAGGAGCCAGGCTAAGTCTGCCATGGAACACAAGCACATCCTCGTCGTAGACGACGAATCGCAGATCACGCGCGTGTTGCGCACTTCGCTGTCGAGCCATGGCTACGACATCCGCGCCGCCAACGACGGCGAAACCGCTCTCGAGATCATGAAGGATTGGACCCCTGACCTCGTCATCACCGACCTCGCCATGCCTAACATGGACGGCCTGGAACTGTGTCGGCAATTGCGCGCCCGCACCCAGGTTCCCATCATCGTGCTCTCGGTTCGCGGCGAGGAGCGAACCAAGGTCAAGGCCCTTGACGCCGGCGCCGACGACTACGTGACCAAGCCTTTCGGGATGGAAGAGCTCCTCGCGCGCGTCCGCGCCAATTTGCGCCGCCGACCCACCAACGACGATGCCGGGACGACTCCCATTCACCTCGGCGATTTCCTCATTGACCCCGGAGCGCGCAAGGTCACCGTCCGCGAGCGCGCCGTCCATCTCACGCCGAAAGAATTCGACTTACTCGTCTACCTCGCTCGTCATCCCGGCAAGGTGATCACCCACCGCGCGCTGCTCGGCGCCGTTTGGGGTGGGCAGAGCACTGAGCAGGTAGAGTATCTGCGCGTCTTTGTCGGCCAACTGCGAAAGAAACTTGAACCGTCACCCGATTCGCCGCGCTACATTGTCACGGACCCGTGGGTGGGTTATCGTTTCGAGCCGGGAGCGTAGACTACACCTTCGGTAGTCCCGGGCTGGGTCGGGATTCCCCCGCGGTTGGAATGGCCATCTGGGCGTTCTGCCTACGCCCCTTACGATTTTTTTATTTTCAATTTACGCACACTTTACGCACTGTCCATTCAAATGTTCTTGCTGCCGGTGGATGTGGTCGGCAGAAGGGGAACAAGCGAATGTCTATTGAGGAAGTATCTGCAGAACGATTTGCCCAATTGTTTCATCATTACCATCAGGCGCTCGGCAATGACTCTGGAAATGCGGCGCACCTGCGCACCTGCGATGCGTGGGCGAATGTACCACCCTCAGAAAAAAACAGAATGATCGCGGCCACCAGGCTTGCACTGCTCGAGGTCGAGGTTATTCCCAGCGAACGCGAGTCCAGGCGATACTTTGCAAAACCCGGCGAAGCCGAGTGGGGTTGCTGACCTTCATTGCTGAGCGGCATACATGGGGCGGTACCGACGATTCCTTCTTTATGAATTCTTTAGAGATTCCTTATCGCCCCTTTACGGACATCCCTGTTTAATCACCTCCGGAACCGCGAACTCCTTTAGCGATCGTGATGATGTACTCGTTCCTGGTATTGTGCGCTTTTTGCGAGGCCTTCCTCGTCCGGTTCCTTATCGCCCTGGTAGAGGAGGCCCGAAACGCGTCTCGGGAACGCGGAACAAAGCGTCGCCGTTCGAGATCGGCAGCAGCGAGATCGGCAGCAGAAAGTGATGAACTTTTTTCTATGAATTTACTATCGAGCAACAAAAAGTCGAAGCGTGAGCAATCATCCGGCACGAAGACCGCAGCCCTCGTGCTGATTGGTTTGGTGACTCTTGCATTCGCTGGCGTGCATTCGGTTTGCGCGCAGGAACAAAGCGGCGTGGCTCCCGCGACTGCCGGTGCCACAGCCGCGATTCCTCCCGAGGTAACAAAGCAGATCGAAGCGCTGACCAAGCGAGTGGAACAGCTGGAAAAACAACTCGAGCAGCATGAGGCAGCGGGGCAGCCCACCACGGTTGTGCAATCCGCAAAAGCGACGGCGCCGGTCCAGATGCTGGTCGCGCCTGTTGCAATTGCGGTGCAGGACCAGTCGCCGGCCGCGCAACCCACAAAGCCAGAGAAGATCGCGCCTTTTTCCGATTGGGATTGGACCTGGCTGAACGGCAATCCGCGCAACAAGGACACGGTGTTCGACTCGAAGTTCTTCACCCCGGAAATCCGCGCCGACATTACTTACAACTACGATTTCAACCGGCCTGTCGACGATTCCATGGGCGGATCGAGCGAAATATTCCGCGCCAACGAGCTTCAGATTGAACAACTCGGGGTGGGAGGAGACTTCCACTATGACAATGTCCGAGCGCGGCTGATGACGCAGTTCGGCATGTACTCCGCGACCACGCCCCGCAACGACCCCAGCCCGGCTAAGGGCCAGTGGAATCTCGACACCGCCGATCGCTATCTGGCCGAGGCCTACGGCGGCTACCACATTAACGCGCTGAACGGCATCAACATCGACGCTGGAATTTTCATGTCCTACGTTGGCCTGTTCAGCTATTACAACTACGATAACTGGGCCTACCAGCCCTCATACGTCTCCTCCAACACGCCCTGGTTCTTTGAGGGCCTGCGGGTGCAGATTTTTCCGACACCCCATTTGAAGATTGAGCCCTGGTTCATCAATGGCTGGCAGTCCTATGGCTCCGCCAATACCAGGAAGGGCATGGGCGGACAAATCAAGTGGACTCCGCGTCCCTGGGTAAATATCATCTCCAACAACTACGGTCTCGGGCACGACGACCTTTATATTCCAAACCGCGGCCGCGTTCATACCGACGACAGCATCGAAATCAAGTATTTCGACAAGCCCGGCCAAACTATCGACAAGATGGCCTTCACTTTCACCGGCGATATGGGCTGCGAGTTTGCTCCCAGCACAGTGACTGCGGCGGGCACTTACTTACAAGGCGTGGGCTGCCACGGTGACAAGAGGGATCCGAAATCGGTCGGCGGCGATCACTTCGCGGCGGGCGTCAATCCCAAGCAGAGCTTTATCGGCTTCATGCTCTACGACCGCACGTGGTTCAACAAAGACAAGTATGCGGTCACGATCGGTGGCGGCATGATCAACAACCCCGGCCGCTATCTCGTTTTGATTCCCCCGATCAACGGGGAAACGGCTCCGACCGCGGCTATAAACTCACCCTACTTTCCCGGCAATCCCTCGGATCCTTTCAAAGCTTGGGATATGTCGATTACCTACGACTACATGCCCAAACAGTGGATCACCTTTCGCTGGGAGTATGACTACCGCCATGCAAACGTGCCTTACTGGACAGGTCACGGAGGCATAACGCCGCCAGGTCCCGGTGGCGTGCCTTACACCAATAACGGGTATCCGGAATACTATGCCTGCAACAACGGAAATTCGTCGCTGTCGCTGTCTCTGAGCGGCGCGCAATCCGCCTGCGGAGCGATGGGCAGCAGCGTATGGTTCCCCGACCTTCGCCGCGACGAGTCGCTCGTCGACATCGACGTCATGGTCAAGTTTTAGCGAAAGTGCCGATCATGAGAAGAATCTAGCTCGTACCTGGAGGCCGCTGTGCAAGACCTGATCTATGTCGCGATTACCATCGCGTTTTTCGCGCTGTCGCTGGCTTACGTGCATTTCTGCGACCGCATTCACTGATTCACTGAAGGGTATTTTATGAATACTGAATCGATCATCATGCTCATCGTGAGCGCCGGTTTAATGGTCTACCTGCTGTATGCCCTGCTCAGGCCGGAGAGGTTCTAATGACAGCGAACGGTTGGTTTCAGATCTTCCTGTTCCTCGCCATCATCCTGGCCATCACCAAGCCGCTCGGCGTGTTCATGGCAAAAGTGTTCAGTCGTGAGCGCACGTTTCTCGACCCCGTGCTGCGGCCCATCGAACGCCTGCTCTATCGCGTGACCGGGGTCGATGACAAGCACGAGATGCGCTGGACGGAATACGCTTTCGCCATGCTCCTGTTCAGCGGCGCTTCCATGCTGCTGCTTTATCTGATCGAGCGAGTGCAGCAGTTCCTGCCGTTGAATCCGCAGAAGTTCGGGGCAGTTGCCCAGGCACTTGCTTTTAACACGGCTGCGTCTTTCACCACCAATACCAATTGGCAGAACTATTCGGGCGAGTCCACCATGAGCTATCTCACGCAGATGGCTGGCCTGGCCTACCACAACTTTGCGTCGGCGGCGGTGGGGATCGCGCTGGCGGTCGCTTTTGTTCGCGGCATCGCGCGCAAGGAAAAAGAGACCATCGGCAACTTCTGGGTAGATATGACCCGCTCCGCCCTGTGGGTGCTGCTGCCGGGCTGCATCGTCTATGCCTTGCTCCTGGTTTCGCAGGGAGCCGTGCAAAATCTCAAGCCGTACGACACGGCGAAACTGGTCGAGCCGCAACAGGTCCAGAAGACTGGAACGGACGGCAAGCCGATGGTGGGGCCGGATGGCAAGCCAGCCATGGACACCGTGACCGATCAGACCATCGCACAAGGGCCCGTCGCTTCGCAAGAGGCGATCAAGATGCTGGGCACCAACGGCGGCGGATTCTTCAATGCCAACAGCGCCCATCCCTTTGAGAATCCGACACCACTTAGCAACTTGTTGCAGATGCTCTCCATCTTCGCGATCCCGGCAGGTCTTACTTACACGCTGGGCCGGATGACGGGGTCTCCCCGTCACGGCTGGGCGGTCTGGGCGGCGATGGCAGTTCTGTTCCTTTGCGGGGTTGCGACGGCTTACTGGGCCGAGTCCCGAGGCAATCCCCTGCTGCACGGAGTTGACCAACACGCTACCGCGATGCAGCCGGGCGGCAACATGGAAGGCAAAGAAGTCCGCTTTGGCATCGCCAACTCCGCTCTGTTCGCCACCGTCACCACCGACGCGAGTTGTGGCGCCATCAACGGCTGGCACGATTCCTTTACTCCGCTGGGCGGAATGGTGCCGCTGGCCAACATTATGCTCAGCGAGACCGTTTTTGGCGGAGTGGGCGCGGGCCTCTACGGCATCCTGATCTATGTGGTGCTGGCGGTGTTCATTGCCGGGCTCATGGTCGGGCGAACGCCAGAGTATTTGGGCAAGAAGATAGAAGCCTACGACGTGAAAATGGCGATGCTGGTCACGCTGGTTTTCCCGCTGATCATTCTCGTGCTCACGGCCATTTCATCGGTGGAGGGATTCGGCACATCGAGCATAAGCAATCCGGGTCCGCACGGCCTCACCCAAATCCTCTACTTGTTTACGTCGTCGGCAGGGAACAATGGTTCCGCGTTCGGCGGGATAAACGGCAACACGCCTTGGTATAACACCGCGGGCGGGTTCACGATGCTGGTGGGACGCTTCTTCATGATCATTCCCATGCTGGCGATTGCCGGCAATCTGGCGAAGAAGAAGGCCGTGCCCGCTACGGCAGGTACGTTCCCGGTGACTACGCCCCTGTTTACCGTTCTGCTGGTGTCGGTGATTGTGATCGTCGGTGCGCTCACTTTCTTTCCGGCCTTAAGTTTGGGCCCCATCCTTGAGCACCTGCTCATGGCCGCGGGTAAGACCTTCTAAAGGAAATCACGATGGCGATGACAACCGAAACTAAGAATGTCGTGGAGCCGATCAAGGTCCAGGTCGGGCCGCCCCCGGCGAAACGCTCCCGCAAAAAGGCAATTTGGGATTGGAAAATTCTCCGCGGCGCCCTCCTCGACTCCGTTGTCAAGCTGAACCCTCGAACCATGATGGCCAATCCCGTCATGTTCGTGGTCGAGGTCGGTAGCGTCATCACCACCGCCCTTCTGTTCAAAGGCGGTCCGGCGTTCAAATTCAACCTCCAGATCACGCTTTGGCTTTGGTTCACCGTGCTTTTCGCCAACTTCGCCGAAGCCATGGCCGAAGGTCGCGGCAAAGCGCAGGCCGATACTTTGCGCAAAGCGCGCTCGGAAACCATCGCCAACCTCATCGCCTGCGACGGCGCTCCCACCGAGCAAGTACCCAGTTCCAAACTCCGCGTCGGTGACCTTGTCTCCGTCTCCGCCGGAGAGTTCGTTCCCTCCGACGGCGAAATTGTCGCAGGCGTCGCCTCCGTCGACGAGTCCGCTATCACCGGCGAATCCGCCCCCGTCATCCGCGAAGCCGGTGGCGACCGCTCCGCCGTCACCGGTGGCACTCGCGTTCTCTCCGACAACATCAAGGTCCGCATTACTTCCAATCCCGGCGAAACTTTCCTCGACCGCATGATCGCTTTGGTCGAAGGCGCATCGCGCCAGAAAACGCCCAACGAAATCGCGCTCAACATTCTCCTCGCCGGCCTGACCATCATCTTTCTTCTCGCCGTCGTCACCTTGCAGCCCTTCGCCATTTACTCCGGTTCGCCGCAAACCGTCTTCGTTCTCGTCTCCCTTCTCGTCTGCCTTATCCCCACCACCATCGGCGGCCTGCTTTCCGCCATCGGCATCGCCGGCATGGATCGTCTCGTCCAGCACAACGTCCTCGCCATGTCCGGTCGCGCCGTCGAAGCCGCCGGCGACGTCAACACCCTCCTCCTCGACAAAACCGGCACCATCACGCTCGGCAACCGACAGGCCGCCGAATTCATCCCCGCCCCCGGCATCACGCAATCCGAGATGGCCGACGCCGCGCAGCTCTCCTCGCTCGCCGACGAAACGCCCGAGGGCCGTTCCATCGTCGTCCTCGCGAAAGAGCGCTATGCATTGCGCGGCCGCGAGCTCGCCTCCCATGAAGCCGTCTTCGTGCCCTTCACGGCGCAAACCCGCATGTCCGGCGTCAATCTCGATGGCCGCGAGATTCGCAAAGGCGCAGTTGACTCCATCTCGAAATATCTGAACCAGTTCGGCACTTCCTTGCCCCGCGAAATTCAATCCACCGTCGAGCAAATCTCGCGCTCCGGCGGCACTCCCCTCGTCGTCGCAGAAAATCAGCGCGCCCTCGGCGTCATCTACCTCAAGGACATCGTCAAGGGCGGAATGAGCGACCGCTTCAAGCAACTCCGCGCCATGGGTATTAAGACCGTCATGATCACCGGCGATAATCCGCTTACCGCCGCCGCCATCGCGCGCGAGGCTGGCGTCGATGACTTCCTCGCCGAGGCCACTCCCAAAGACAAAATGGATTTGATCCGCCGCGAGCAGGCCGAAGGAAAACTCGTCGCCATGACCGGCGACGGNNGAAGCCGGCAACATGGTCGATCTCGACTCCAATCCCACCAAGCTCATTGAGATTGTCGAAATCGGTAAACAGCTGCTGATGACGCGCGGCGCTCTCACCACTTTCTCTATCGCCAACGACGTCGCCAAGTATTTCGCCATCATCCCCGCCATGTTCGCAGGCACATTCCCCGTGCTCAATACGCTGAACATCATGCATCTCAAAACGCCCGAGTCCGCCATCCTCTCAGCCGTTATCTTCAACGCCCTGATCATCGTCGCGCTCATCCCCCTCGCTCTGCGCGGCGTCAAATATCGTCCCATGGCCGCCGCCGCCCTGCTGCGCAACAATCTCTGGGTCTACGGCGCCGGCGGCATCATTGTCCCCTTCATCGGAATCAAGCTCATCGACATGCTCATCACCACCATTGGCCTCGCGTAGGAGCTTTTATGAAAAAAAATCTCATCACCGCCGTTCTCATGACGATCGCCACCACCATTCTTCTCGGAATCATTTATCCGCTCGTCGTGACCGGCCTCGCCCAACTGCTCTTTCCTCGCCAGGCCAACGGAGAACTCCTCGAGCAGCACGGAAAGCTCGTCGGCTCCAGTCTCATCGGCCAGGGCTTCACGTCTCCGGCATATTTTCACTCGCGGCCCTCCGCCGCGGGCAATGGCTACGACGCGGCCAATTCCAACGGTTCGCAGCTTGGCCCCACGAATCAAAAGCTCGTCGATCGCGTCAAGGCCGACGTAGCCGCCGCACAAGCCGATAATCCGGGTGCCCCCGTTCCCATCGATCTTGTCACCACCTCCGCTTCGGGCATCGATCCCCACATCACTCCCGCCGCCGCCGCATTTCAAATCCGCCGCGTCGCCGCCGCCCGCAAGGTGTCGGAAGCGGAGATTGAAAAGTTAGTTCAGGAGCACACGCAAAACCGTCAGTGGGGATTTCTCGGCGAGCCCCGAGTCAACGTTCTTGAGCTGAACCTGGAGCTGGACGAGCGTTTTCCACTCACTCCCGCAAAATAAGCGTGTCGGGAAGATAAGGTAATGGAAAAATAAGTCAGGCAGAAAAGCGAATTAGTCAGCCGGCAATCACCCGCAACGCCCCCGGCGCAACCGAAATTTCCGCCGGCGTCTCGCACACGAATTCTCCGTCCGCATAGATCTCCAATGGCACGTCCGACTCCACTCGCACCCGCTTGTCCTTCCAATATTCAACTCTCGGCGAGCCGAGATGCCGCCCAAAATAAACCGTCGGAAACATGCCCGCCAACTCAATCGCGTTCATCTTCCCGATGCGGCAGATGTCGAGCTGGCCGTCGCTCGCATCGGCCTGTGGAGCGATCCGCATCCCATCGCCAAAAAACTGCGTGTTCGCGAATGCCGCCAGCAGCGTAGGCCGCGCCTCCTCGCGATGTTCGTCGAAGTGAGGCCCGTCGAAGTGATGTTCCCCCGTTCGACGTTCGCCGGAACAATCTTCGCCGGTGCGATGTTCGCCCGGGCCGTTACACCGCCTAATCCGTATCGCGTATGCCGGGAGCCTGACCAGCGCCGGCAGCAACGCCAGCACATATCCGCCGTGTCCCCGCAGCCAGCGCGGCATCTGGTTCGCTCGCCGCGCTGTCGCCGCATCCAATCCGCATCCCGCAACGCAACAAAAATAGCGCGCAACACCGGGCGAGGCATCCGGCCGAATCACACCGAGATCCATCGCCCGCGGCCGAACCTTCCCCGCCTCAAATCCGCGCCACGCTTTCAGCGAGTCTCCCACCGACCGCAAATTCAGCGCCCGCGCAAAATCGTTTCCACTGCCCGAAGGCACAACCAGCACGGGAAGCTGCAGCCGCACCAGCGCCGCCAGGTGCCGGTGCACCGTTCCATCGCCTCCAAAAATTACAACCGCGTCCGCCTCCTCCGCCGAAGACGGCAGTCCCTCGGCCCACGTCGTCGCGGCGCCCGACCCGAACGCCCGCAGATCGCTCTCCGAAGTTCCCAATCCCAGAATGGCCGCGGCGCGCATGCGTTCAGCATTACAACACACGCCCTCCCGAAATCACTACTCGCCGCAGGAACAAGCATTTATCATTTCCAGTTCCCGTCCGCCGCCGACACCCTGCGGCGGTGTTGCCGATGCCCGACGCGTTGGTGCCGATGAAAGAAAGGAAACAATGATTTCGCCAGACTCAACAGTGGATTGTGACGCGCTCAAAAAACTCATTCGCGAAGTGCCCGACTTCCCCAAGCCCGGCATTCTCTTCTATGACATCACCACGCTGCTCAAAGACAAGCTCGGCTTCGCGCGCCTCATCGATGCGCTCTCCGCGCACTACATCGGCAAGGAAATCGACCTCATCCTCGGCATGGAAGCCCGCGGCTTCATCTTCGGCCCCGCTCTCGCCTATCGCCTCAACGCCGGCTTCGTGCCCGTGCGCAAGCCCGGCAAACTTCCCGCCGCAACCGCGAAAATCAGTTACGACCTCGAGTACGGCAGCAACTCGCTCGAAATTCACCGCGACGCCATCGCCAAAGGCCAACGCGTTTTAATCGTCGATGATCTGCTCGCCACCGGCGGCACCGCGCTCGCCACCGCCGAACTCGCCAATCAGCTCGGCGCGCACATCGCCGGCTTCACCTTCGTGGTTGAATTGGATTTTCTGAAGGGAAGAGAGAAGCTCTCAAACTACGAAGTCTTTTCCCTGCTCCACTACGACCGATAATGCAGTTGGTCTTTGCCGCGCCGAAGGTTGCCATCCTGGGCGATTCCCAGTAGTACAATCGCGCCATGGGCGGCCTGCTCGAGCCAAGTCTCAATCCGACCACCGAACCCGCCGAGTCCAGCCTGCGTCCCATCCTCATCGGCATCGTGATCGTCGGCGTCATCCTCGGCGCGATCGCGCTTATCCTCCGCTCCGAGCAAAAAAAGCCCGCCGAGCCTTCGCCCTATGCCGCCGATCTGAAATTCTCCGAGCTCAAGGCCAGTGCCGCGCAAAATTTCGCCGGCGCCACGGTCAGCTATCTCGATGGCACCGTCACCAACTCCGGAAATCAGACCATCATTCATGCCCTCGTCCAGGTCACCTTCAAGGACGACATGGGCCAGACCGCCCAGCGTGAAGAGCTGCCCATTCACGTCCTCCGCACCGGCGGCCCTTACGACGAAGCCGTAGACCTCAACGTCTCTCCGCTCCTCCCCGGCCAGAGCAAGCCCTTCCGCCTCACCTTCGAAAGCATCTCCGCCCAGTGGAACCACGCCTATCCCGATCTCAAGGTTACGCAGGTCGCAACGAAGTAAGAAGTGGGAAGTCAGAAGTCAGAACTGATTTCACTTCTTCCTTCTGACTTCCCACTTCTGACTTCAGCGCTACAATCTCCTCGTGCCCGAAACAAAGCCATTCCGCCTCACGGAGTCCGTCAAAGCCGCCGGTTGAGCGTCCAAGCTGAGTCCGGCGGTGCTGGACACGGTGCTTGGGAAATTAGCCCGGCAATACGACCCCAACGTTCTGGTCGGCTTCGATCACGCCGACGACGCCGGAGTGTATCAACTCACGCCCGACACCGCGCTCGTTCAAACCGTCGACTTTTTCACGCCCATCGTCGACGACCCCTACACCTTCGGTCAGATCGCCGCCACCAACGCCCTCAGCGATGTCTACGCCATGGGCGGAAAGCCGCTCACAGCGCTCGCTTTGGTCTGTTTCCCCGATAAAGCCGAGATCACAATCCTCGAGCAGATTCTCGCCGGTGGTCTGTCGAAAATGATCGAAGCCGGCTGCACGGTAGTAGGCGGCCACAGCATTCGCGATGAAGAAACAAAATTTGGATATGCGGTAACGGGAGTGGTCCATCCAAAGCGAGTTCTCGCAAATCAAGGCGCGCAGCCAGGCGACCGCCTGATCTTCACGAAAGCTCTAGGCACGGGCGTGATATCGACAGCGATTAAAAAAGGCACTGCAAAACAAAGTTGGATCGACGCCGCAGTAAAGTCAATGACCACCCTAAATAAAGTAGCCGCAGAAGTAATCACGAAAGCGAACGACGAAGGACGAACGACGAACGACGTTTTTCCCAACGACCAACGACCAGCGACCAGCGACGCCTTTCCCGTCCACGCCCTCACCGACGTCACCGGCTTCGGCCTCATCGGCCACGCCCGCGAGATGGCCCTGGCCTCCAACGTAAGCCTGATCCTCGACTCAAAGAAAATCCCCATCCTCGATGGCGCCCTCGACTGCATTCGCGCCGGCTACATCCCGGGAGGCCTCAAAGCCAACCGCGATTTCGCCGAATGCCTCGTCGGCTATGCCGCCGAAGTCCCCGAAGAAATCCGCACTCTCCTCTTCGACCCGCAAACCGCCGGCGGTCTACTCATTTCAGTCGCCAAAACCGCCGCCGCCCAACTCACCGAAGCCCTCCAATCCGCCCAAGTCCCAGCCCTAGAAATTGGCGAAGTCGTTGCCGTGACGAAGCCGCTAATTTTCGTCCGTTAGATCGGCCTGTAACCGTAGCGCCGGCAGTCCTCGCTGGCTGTCATGGTGGCGGCTCGCCGCCACAACATCTAACGCAGAGGAAGGGCTGGCATCACCCCCGAATCATCTCCCAAATAATCGCCAGATGATGATCGTCATGTTCCGCCACAAAAAATAAATGATCCACCAGCCGCATCGGCGTCTTCAGCCGTGGATGCAAAAGCGTCCGCCCAAAGAACCCTGTATCCACTTCCTCTAATCGATCCACCATCGCCAGCCGCGCTCGTCGAAACGCCGCGAGGATTTCCGGCAGCGCGCGTTCGTTGTACCTGGCCTCAAACGTCCCGCGATTGCTCAAATCAGCTACCGATAACTCATTTCGCCCGCCAACGTAATCTTCAATCCGCGCCCTCCACAATGGCTCAAGCTCAACCAAATGTCCCGCGTGCTCCTGCGCTGACCAACTGCCCTCAACCGCCCGCGGCGTTGCCCGAACCATTGCCCGAACCATGCGCTCTGCCGCGCGCCCGCGCACCATTTCTTCCAGCCGCGCCGGAGTGCCCCGCAACCGCACACACAGATCCGGATACAGCTCCACTGGAAACGAAAACTCAAACTTCCGCTCATACCACTTGGCAATCTGCGTCATAGAGATCCCCTAACGACTGATGCAAGAGCCTCCGCCGAGGATCGCAAGATCGTCGACTTTTTGCGCCGGAGCACGAAAAAGTGCCCCGCAACAGAGCGCTACTCCGAGCACATGATGGCCTGGTGAACGCCTAGGGTATGTTCCACGTGGAACACAATGTTTCACGTGGAGCCGCCGCTATGTAATACCAAGCATTGAGTTTATATCTTTGTAGGGGATGGCTTGTTCGAGGGCCGAATAGGTGCCGGAGGTCTTTAGTTCCTCGGCCATGGCGCGGAGGGAGGAAAGGGTGGCGCGGATGAACCCTGACCCTACGCTGACCCGGGCGACGCCCAGCTTTTCCAGTTCCGAAATTGGGGGCGTGCCGGGCATGGCGAGAACATTCAGCGGGCAGGCCACCTCCCTGACCAGGCGGCCGATAGTCTCGGCGTCTTTGATCCCAGGGGCGAAGACACAATCGGCGCCGGCGTCGCGAAAGGCGTTGAGGCGGCGCACGGTTTCGCGGTAGTCGGCATCGGGGTTGCCGCCTTCGAGGAGGTTGACGTCGGTACGGGCGTTGACCACCATGGGCACGCGCATCTGCGCCGCGGTCTCGCGCACGGCCTTGATCTTCTCGACCGCCTGTTCCAACGGCAGCAGCGGCTGATCGGCGCGGCCCGACGCATCTTCGAGATTCATGCCGACGGCTCCGGCCTCAATGACTTCCCGCGTCGTTCGCGCAACCTCCTCCGGCGTGGAGCCGAAGCCCCACTCGAGGTCGGCGGTCACGGGAAGCTTGACAGCGCGCACGATTCGGGCGATGCGCGCGATCATCTCTTCGCGGGAGATGCGCTGGCCATCGGGATAGCCCAGCGAGAAGGCGATCCCGGCGGAGGTCGTGGCAATCGCGGTGAATCCCGCCTCTTCGAAGATGCGGGCACTGACTACGTCCCAAGCATTGGGCAAGAGCAGCACGCCGATGCCGCGATGGCGCAACCGGAAGTCTACGGCTTTTTCAATCTGAGTCGGCATCGTCATTCCTTGTGAGACGCCTCCTGGTCGGCGGCCTTGGCCCTCATGCGGGCGAGAAATGTGGGGACATGAACGACGGCGCGACCGACGGTGCCGCGGCCAATTTCCTGGGAGCCATCGTCGGCGGTGACGCGCATGGTGTAGAAGCGTCCGTCAAAGGACTCCAACTCGGCGCGGGCATGCACGCGCATGCCGATTCCGGTGGCAGCGCGGTGCTCAACGTGAATGGAAATTCCGACGGTGATCTCTCCCTCATCGCAGAACGGTTGGAGGGCGCGAAAGGATGCTGTCTCCATCAGGCGGATCATGTCGGGAGTCGAGTAGACGGGGGGGAGTTCGGGATGGTGGGCGGCGAGGGTGTGCTGGCGATCGACAACTTCTTCCGCGTCGCCACACACGCCGATTGGTACTGGTCGGGTCATGGTTCGATTGTAGAACGCAATTCGGTCAGGCAGGGCCCGTGAGGGATGCCGGCAAGAGCAGATGCCTCGCTCGTCCTCGCCGCGCTTTGACGCGGCTCCGGGCGGCTCGGAATGACAAGCAATAAGGGGGCAAGCGCGGCTCCGGGCGGCTCGGAATGGCAAAGAAACAAGGAGCTGATCTCTGTTGCATTTTGTTAGGCGGCGACTCGGTCCAGACGGCGCGATTCGATGCCGTCCAGGGCGGTCCAGAGAGCTTTAGCTGCCGTCTCGGCTGTGGCGAGCGCAGGTTCCGCCGCTTTGGGATTTGCCTGAATACGTTTTTCGAGCAGGTTGCGCCACACCTGGGAATGGTAAACATCGGCGGTGGTGTGCAGAGTGAAGTAGCCACGCGTCTTCGCATCGGCGTGATACAAGTCGCGCAAGCCGCGATCTTTTTCCGCGGCCACGCGCGGCACCTGCGACTCATAGGCATAAAAAGCGGCGAGCGCCTCTTCCGGCGCGCCTTCACTGGCGACGCGCTGAAACCAGGAGATGAGATCGGCGACTTCTTTGACGGCGGGGCGCGCGGAAATGCGCCGTCCGCCCATGCCTTGGACAAAATCGAGCCACAGGTCGGCGTGAGAGCGTTCCGGCTCGCCATAGGAATCTTCGCCACCCTTCTCGTCCGTCATGTTCGCGAGCACGGCGCGGCGCAGATCTCCATCTTCCAGGCGAATGCCGAGTTGGGCGAGGTACGAGGGAAACGCCTCGACGTGCGGGTAGTACCCTTCGCCGTATTCGCACAGGTCCTCGCGGGTGAGCTTGCCGGCGGACCAGGCTTTATAGAAAGGATGGCAGAGCAGATCGTAGCGGGCGATGCGGCGGTCTAGTTCGGACAGGAAGGTGTTGCTTTCCATAGATCACCTCGGAACTCTCACTATACGGAGTGGAGAAAAGGTTGACAAGACAACGAAGGGGGAGGGTACAGCTACCTTGTTACAATTGGAGGAGAAGTTCTCCCGCCTTGGATGTGGGTTCGCGAGCGATCGCACAATGCAGACGTTCAATGAACATTTCGATGTGGTCGTGGTAGGCGCTGGGCATGCCGGGTGCGAGGCCGCGATGGCGGCGGCGCGCATGGGGCTGAAGACCGCGCTCTACACGCTGAACGTCGATCTCATCGCGCAGATGTCGTGTAATCCGGCAATTGGGGGGATTGCCAAGGGACATCTGGTGCGCGAGGTGGATGCGCTCGGCGGGATCATGGGCGAGGTTACCGATGCGGTTGGAATTCAGTTTCGGCTGCTCAATACGTCGCGCGGCCCGGCAGTTTGGTCGCCGCGGGCGCAGTGCGACAAGCAGGCTTACCGGCTGAAGATGCGCGAGGTGCTGGAGTCGCAGGCGAATTTGAAGATCAAGCAGGCGGAGGTGGCGGAGCTTGTGGTGGAGCAGGTTGCAGTGAGCAGCCGTCAGCCGTCAGCTCTCAGCTCTCAGCTCTCTGGGGAGGCGTCGGTCCTTGGACGTCAGCCGTCCGGGGTTTCTGATGAGGGTCGCGGCTCGCTTGCCGACGACCATCGACAGGCGACTGCCGATCGCGGCCATTTTCCGAACGACCAACGAGTAACGACTAACGACCGCGTTACTGGCATTCTGTTGCGGGATGGGCGGCGGGTTGCGGCTGGGGCTGTGATCATCACGACCGGAACTTTTTTGAATGGGCTGATTCATTGCGGGGAGCAGCAGTATCCGGCGGGGCGGTCGGGGGAGCCGGCGGCGGTGCTGCTGGGCGAGGCGCTTAAGCGGCTTGGGCTGCGGGGATGCAGGCTGAAGACGGGAACACCGCCTCGGCTGGATGGGCGCACGATTGACTGGGCGAAGTTTGAAGTGCAGCCGGGGGACGCCGATCCTACGCCCTTCAGTTTTCGCACGCGGCGTGTGGCGCATCACGACAACCAGGTGCCGTGTTACATCGCGTTCACAACGGAGGAGACGCACCGGATTATCCGCGAGAACGTGCATCGCTCGCCGATGTACAGCGGGCAGATCCACTCGATTGGGCCGCGCTATTGCCCGTCGATTGAAGACAAGATCGTGAAGTTTCCCGACAAGCTGACGCACCAGCTTTTTCTGGAGCCGGAAGGGCTGAACACGCACGAGATTTATGTGAATGGGATGAGCACGTCGCTGCCGATTGATGTGCAGATGGCGATTTTGAAGTCGATCCCGGGACTCGATCAAGCGGAGATGATGAGGCCGGGCTATGCGATTGAGTACGACTCGATTGACCCGACGGAACTGAATCGCACGCTGGAAACGAAGAAGATTGCGGGACTGTTCCTGGCGGGGCAAATCAACGGGACGTCGGGGTATGAAGAAGCGGCATGCCAGGGAATTATGGCGGGAATCAACGCGGCGCTGAAGGTGAAGGGCGAGGCGCCGCTGGTGCTGAACCGCACCGAGGCGTACACGGCGATTCTGATTGACGATTTGATTTCGAAGGGGACGAACGAGCCGTACCGGATGTTTACGTCGCGGGCGGAGTTTCGGCTTCATCTGCGGATTGACAATGCGGACCGGCGGCTGACGCCGCATGGGCGCCGAGTGGGATTGATAGGAGATGGTGCGTGGGCGGACTTTGAGGCGAAGCAGGCGCGCCTGGAGGAGATGAAGAGGTTGTTGGAGCAAACGAGAGTTACGAGCACGATGCTGCCGGAGATTGAAAAAGCGCCAGGGGAAGGCATCTCGTACGAATCGGCGGTGGGGCAGGCGATGGCGCAGTTACTGAAGCGACCGGAGATTACGGTTGAACAACTGGTACCGGCGCTGCGCGAGATCGCGCCGAAATTTTTTGAGCGGGGCGAGCCGCAATCGAAGTCGAGCGAGCGATTGTCAGCCGAGGTGCGCAACGAGTTGAAGGCGATTGAAACCGAGATCAAGTACGCGGGGTACCTGGATCAGCAGCAGCGGGCGATTGATCGGCTGAAAAAGGCCGAGCAGCAGCGGATTCCGGGGTGGTTCGATTATCAGTCGGTGAGCGGGCTGTCGCGGGAGATGCAGGAAAAGCTGGGGAAGGTGGGGCCGGAGACGCTGGGGCAGGCGTCGCGCATTCCGGGAGTGACGCCGGCGGCGGTCTCGCTGATCAATGTGTATATCGAGATTCAGGCGCGGCGGCGGGAGCAGACGGCGAGAGTGGAGTAAGTGCGGGCGGCGCGGACATAAGGTCGACTGCGGGAAAATGGTTCGGGTGGAAGGAGTGGAGGACAGTTACTCTGGTCACCCGGGCGATTAGGTCGCGCGTAAGAAGTTGGCGTGGGATAATAACGGGGATTCCCCGAGTCGTTTCCTGAGAGAAGGCATCCAAAACATCGTGAGCAGCCACATTGTGAATACGCAGCAAGAGCGTTTTTTCTCCGAGTATTACGGGGTCAATCATCAAGATCTGGAAAAGTACCTGGCGGCGGCGCTATCTGCGGGTGGGGACTACGCGGATCTTTATTTCGAGTATTTGACGTCGACGTCTTTGATGGTGGACGAATCGATGGTGAAGTCGGCGTCGCAGGGAATTTCGGCGGGGTGCGGGGTGCGGGTGGTTTCGGGGGAGCGGACGGGGTACGCATACACGGACGATCTTTCGCCGGCGCGGATTCTGCATGCGGCGCGAACGGCCGCGCTGATTGCGAGCGCGCCCGCGAAGACGACGATTACGGGATTCCAGCAGAAGCCGGCGCGGAGCTTGTATCCGGTGGCGCTGCCATCGGTGGATGCGGAGATTACGGCGAAGGTCGAGTTGCTGATGCGCGGGGACCAGACGGCGCGCGCGTACGATCCGAGGATTAAAGAGGTGCGCGCGGGTTATGGCGACGAGTTGCGGAACATTCTGGTGGTTGGGTCGGACGGAACGTTTGCCGAGGATTCGCAACCGCTGGCGCGGCTGAGTGTGTCGTGCATTGCGAAGACGGAGACGGCGTCGGGCCGGGGCAGTTCGGGCGGCGGCGGGCGCGTGGCGCTCGATTTTTTCTTCGGAGAGAAGACGCCGGAGTTTTTTGCGAAGGAAGCGGCGCGGCAGGCGATTTTGCAACTGGATGCGCGCGAGGCGCCAGCGGGAGATATGGAAGTCGTGCTGGGGCCGGGGTGGCCGGGAGTTTTGCTGCATGAGGCCGTTGGGCATGGGCTGGAGGCGGACTTCAATCGCAAGAAGACATCGGCGTTTGCCGGGCTGATTGGCAAACGCGTGGCCAGCGAGAAATGCACGGTGGTGGATAACGGCACGATGCCGTGGCGGCGCGGATCACTGAACGTGGACGACGAAGGGCAACCGACGCAGGAAACGGTGCTGATTGAAAACGGGATTTTGAAGGGCTATTTGAGCGACAAGCTTTCCGCGAAGCTGATGGGACTTGCCGACACGGGCAATGGGCGGCGGGAGAGTTATGAGCATATTCCGATGCCGCGCATGACGAATACGTATATGCTGGCCGGGCAGGACGATCCGCAGGACATTATTCGCTCGGTGAAAAACGGCGTGTATGCGGTGAACTTTGGCGGCGGGCAGGTCGATATTACAAACGGCAAGTTTGTGTTCTCGGCGTCGGAGGCGTACCTGATTGAGGATGGGCAGGTCACTGCGCCGATCAAGGGAGCGACGCTGATTGGCAATGGGCCGGATGTGCTGACGCGAGTCTCGATGGTGGGGAACGATTTGAAACTGGATGAAGGCGTCGGGACGTGCGGGAAAGATGGACAGGCTGTGCCGGTGGGCGTTGGGATTCCGACGATCAAGATCGATCGGCTGACAGTCGGCGGGACGGCGAGGAAAGATCCGGGCGGGTTTATGCAGTAGAGGTTGTAGGTTACGTTATACACATGGCTGATCAACTTTATGAGTGTGAAGCACGGATTTTCCAAAGCGACCAAGCGACCGGAAAGCGCGGGCTAGTCTGGGTTAAGATGCCTGTGCTCCGCGCGATGCAAATGGGAGAGCGGCCCGAGACGAGATGTCCGGAATGCCATGGCGCAGTGAGGCTGCATAAAGCTGGACCGAATGGTGTTCCGGCAGCCCACGCAGAACATCGTGCGAAGCATGCGGGATGCTCTTTGGGGTTCTGCTTTGAGGGATCGCGGTCTCTTCACCCTGATGCGATTAAGTGATACTGCGGCAGGTGTCCCGCTCATCGCCCACGCTGCGATGTGCTACAACAGCCTCGCCGCCTGCCCTTGCGCCTTGAGCATCTCGACCGCCTTTCGGTCGAACGAAACCAACGTGTCCCACGCCGTGCGCCGTTACAAGTCCTCCGGCTCCAAGCCCGTGTGCTTTGCGACCCTGGCCAGCATCTTCGGACCGATTTCCTCGTTCTCGTGGAAGCCGAACATGTAATTGCCGCGCTCGGGATGGTTCAGCTTAATGTGGGAGCCACGCTGGGATACTACGGTCCAACCTTTTCTGAGGAGAGCGGGTAATACAACTCTTGCCTTGGCGCTTGACCACTGGCTCAAGCCGAGACTCTGGGCACGCTGATGGTATCCGGAATTTCCTTGTCTTGCCGCTCGACGTCGTCCGCAATCGCGTATAGCGCCAATGCATACGCTTTTGCTTTCGCCTCTTCAGCGGAAGTTCCGTACGCGAGCGCTCCGGGAACTTCAGGAATCTCGGCGATCCAACGGCCATCGACTTCACGATCAACTTCAAAGCTGAACTGCACGTGTTTGCTCCCGTCGGTTTGTGGCGGTTTGCGTCGCATCGCGGGCCTCCGCATGGGAAGAAAGATCAGGATAACGCAATCTTGCGTCCGAACGCGACTTCGGCGTCGCTCACCAGGGCGATTTTCTTTTTCCATCGCGCCGTTTACTACCATCCGTGCCGGATAACCCCGCCCAACCGGCGGCTGCCGCCTCATTCATTTCTTCGATGGTGGCGACCTTCTTTGTCTTGCCCGCAAGTATGCCAAAGAACGCACGAATAGTTCCGGGCCGCTGTGGCGCGGACCCTCGTGAATTTCCCACCTTGCTCCGATCAAGCACTTTGCCCTGTTTTATTCGACGGCCGGCCATGTGAATTTCCTGCGTTTGTTGGATAATAGACGTCTAAGCGTACCGCACAGATCAAAAGCCCGGAAAAGATAGTTTTGCTTATCTCTGTGATTCCGTTGTGAAAAGTCTTTATGCCCTTACCCGATCTCGAAACACGTTCCCCGAAACTCGAAATCGACCTTAAATCATTGGCGGCGGAGGTGGTTGGCCGCGCCATGCGTTCCGGCGTATCGGCGGCCGAATGCGTGGTGCGCGAAGGCGACGAGTTTTCGACCGTCGTGCGGCTGGGGCAGACGGAAACGCTGAAGGAGTCCGGCTCGCGCTCGATTGGCGTGCGTGTTTTTTTTGGACAGCGCGCGGCCTCGACTTATTCGAGCGACTTCTCGGCGGCGGGGATTGACCGCATGCTGAAATCCGCGCTGGAACTGGCGAAGATCACCTCCGAAGATCCGTTCGCCGGCATTCCGGAGGCGTCGAAGCTGGGATCGCTGTCCGGACCGCTCGATCTTTATCACGAAGACGTGTACTCGCTGCCGGGAGCCGAGCGCATCGATTATGCGAGGCGGGCCGAAAAGGCCGCGCTCGATAGCGATCCGCGGCTCAAGAATTCCGAAGGCGGTTCGTTTGACGCCGCAACCGGGCGCAAGGTTCTCGCCAACTCGCACGGGTTTATCGGCGAATATCGGCGGTCGTACTGTTCGGTGGCGGCGGTTCCGATTGCGCAGGACGAGCATGGCAACATGCAGCGCGACTACTGGTACTCGGTCTCGCGCAGCCTGGCGAAGCTCGACTCCGCCGAAGCGGTGGGGAAAGAGGCAGCGCGGCGGACGCTCCGGCGGCTCGGCGCGCGCAAGGTTAAAACGGCGCATGTGCCAGTGGTTTTGGATCCGATGGTGGCGCGCTCGATCTTGGAACATATTTTTGAGGGCGTGAACGGCGACTCGGTCTATCGCGGAGCGTCTTTCCTGGCAGGGAAACTTGGCGAAGCAATCGCGGGCTCGAATGTGACCGTGATCGATGACGGCACCATTGCGGGGGGATTTGGCACGGCTCCGTTTGACGGCGAAGGCATTCCGACGCGGCGCACGGTGGTGATCGAGAACGGTGTGCTCAAGTCCTACCTGCTGAACACCTACACGGCCAAAAAGCTGAATCTGGAAACTACGGCGAACGCCTCGCGCGGCCTCGCGGGCACTCCGGGAATTTCTCCCGGGAATTACTTTTTGCAGCCGGGGAAGAAAACTCCGCAGCACATGATTGGAGAGATCAAGGATGGCCTATACGTGACCGAATTCCTCGGTCACGGCGCAAACCTCGTGACCGGCGACTACTCGCGCGGCGCATCCGGGATGTGGATTGTGAACGGTGAACTCGCCTATCCGGTGGAAGAAATCACGGTGGCGGGCAACCTGAAAGACATGTTCAAGAATATCTCAGAGATAGCGAGCGACCTGGAATTCCGGGGGAGCGTGGCGTCGCCAACGATTCGGATTGACGGGCTTACGGTCGGCGGCGAGTAGATTTGGTTTCCGGTTGGCTCCTTGCGGAGTTTAATACTTCCAGAAGTAAATCCCCTCAGGGTCCAACCCTCTCCGGAGTAGGACCCTTCCGGCGTCAATCAACATTGAATGCGCCGCCGGAGCGCGGCTATGCCTTGGACGCGGAACGGGTTTGCATTTCGGCGGCTTTTTTTGCGACCAGGCCCAAGCCCCGGGCCTCGGCTTCGCGTTTTAGAGCTGTGAGTTGGGATTGGGCGGAAGCGGAGCGGCCGGAGTGGAAGTCGATCTCGGCAAGCGCGAGGCGCGTATCGAATCCATCGGAGATAAAGCCCTGCTTGATTTCGGTTTTCAGGAGCGTTTCCAAGCTTGATTTTGCCGCGGCCAGGTTGCCCGCGGCGGCCTGGGCGCGCCCCGCAGCAGTGGCAAACTGAAGCTTCACCGGAAGATTCTGCTCCTTCGCGGCGACGTCGGCCTCGGCATCCGCGGCTGCCTTGGCCTCGGTACTTTTGCCCTGCGCCAGCAACGCCGAGATCAGCACTGCGGCCGCGGTCAGCTCATCGTCGGCTCGCCCTGCGCTGCGAAACTCGTTGATGGTCTCCCGGACCGTCTTTTCGGCATCGGCGGGACGGCCCTCTTCAGTCGCTACGTCAGCGAGGTAGATTCGTGATTCCGCCGTCGTGTCCTTCTCGCCGAGTTCGGTGCGAATCGCGAGCGACTGCTCGTACGCTTTCCGGGATGCGGCCACATCTCCTGCGCGCAGCAGGCAATCGCCAAGTTCGGCCAGGACAGAACCCTGAAGAGGCTTGTTCTCGATTTGTTGCGCCAGGGCGAGCGACTGTCGACCGGCGTCCTCGGCCCGGCGTACCTCGGCCTCCTCGGTTAAGAGCGCGGCCAGATTAGTCAGCGAGACAGCTTCGCCTCCAGGGTCCTCCACTTTCCGATACCGTACAAGCGCTTCGTGTATCAGCTCGTTCGCTTTGCCGAGGTCCCCTTCGGCGAATACGATCTCGGACAGATTACCCAGAATCGTTGCGACCCCAAAATCGTTGCCCACCTCGCGAAGGTCTTGCGCCGCCTCTTCCCAGAGCCGCTTGGCCGCGGCCATGTTGCCCTGGTAAAACTGAACATCGCCAAGGTCATTCACAGTTTTCCCCACGCCATTGCGATCTCCAGCGGACGCATAAAGTCGCTCCGCCTCCTGGCAGGCCGCGATAGCATCAGTCATCTTGCCCAGGTCCAGGAGGTTGTTACAGCGGATCCCCTGTGCTCGGGCGACCAGTAATTTCGCACCCGAGGCCAGTCCCTTCTTGATGGCTTGATCGGCGGCGGCTATGGACTTCGCATGATCGGTGTCTGAGAACGCCGAGGCCATCTTCAGGTCAATCCGCGGGTCGGTGCCCAATGGCGCGGGCAGCTTTTGCAGAGTTCCCAACGTACTGGCCGAGTCGGCCGGCTTTCCCGCGGCATATTGAGCGTCGGCCAAGCCGATGCCGTAATCGAGGTTGTCAGGAAACAACGTGGACAGCGTGCGATAGATTTCGATCGCTTTCGCGTTGTCGTTAATGGTTAACCGATAGCGTCCCTCCACGGCCAGGCGGTCCTCATATCGGAGCTTGCCGGACAACTGGTAAGCTTTGGTGGCTTCGGCTTTCTCCCTGGCATGGTAGCCGAGAGAGCCCCACGCAGCCGCCAGCGCCGCGTGCGACAACGGATATTCCGGGTCCGCCGCCACCGCAGCTTGCAGAAGATCGCGCGCCGTCAAGTCATCGAGGGCTCGTAACTTGGCGAGACCCTCAGAATAAAGGCGCGCGGCTTCCGGGTTCTCCGGCAACGAGGCGCGCACACTTACCGCGTCGCCCGGCGAAACTGCTTCGATCCCAAGCTTCTCCCGCAGGCGCGCGCCCGCCTGTGATACCAGGTCAAATAAATCGTCTTCCGTTCCCGTGGCCGCCACCTCGCCAACCGTTTCTCCCGTCGCGGCGCTTTGCACCCGCAAGTCAAGCCGGATGCTTCCATTAGGCGTCCCACCAATCACGGTGTAGGAGCCCAGCACAACCAGGTCGCTGCCCATGTGTTTACGCATGCGCACGAGCGTGTCTTTGGAGAATGTTCCGTTGTCGGCAAGCGCCAGATCGAGCCGGGTGCGGGCAATGTCCTCGCCCGGAATCAGCCGGAGTTTCTCTCCCGCGGCCAGTTCCGTGCTTACCATTTCGGAAAGCGCGGTCGATAACCATGCTTTGTCGGGGCTTCCGGAAAGATTGCGAAAGCCGAGAACGGCAACCGAGCGGCGAGGCTTGGCGTTCAGAAACACGGAAGAAGGAGTTATCTCTTGGGTGGAGCGCAGGCCGCGGGTGCGGGCATAATAAAAGAGGAGCCCGGCCAGAGCCGCGACTGCGATCGCCATCACGCTCACCGCCAATACCCTCCGCAAGGCCCTTCGTCTAAAAAGCGCGCCGATGCGACTGGGAGCCTTTTCTTCTCCCAACACATCCTTCAGATCAGTTCGAATCTCTGCGGCCGACTGATAGCGCTGCTGGCGGTCCTTCACCAGCGCCTTGGCGATGATGTCTTCCAGTCCATCGGGGAGTTGAGGATTCAGGCTTGAGGCTAGAGGCGGCTCGCGGTTGAGTATGGCGTCAAAAACTACGGCGGAGGTGTTGCCCGCAAAAGCGCGCTGGCCGGTTGCCATCTCGTAGAAAACGGCGCCCAGGCTAAACAAGTCCGTGCGGACATCGACTTCTTCGCCCCGGGCCTGTTCCGGCGACATATAAGCAACCGTTCCGATCGCGCTGCCGGGAGAGGTGAGCTGCTCCTCCAATATCCGATCCACCATGGCGGAGCGCACTAGCCCAGTCTCGGCCCGTTGGGGCGTAGGAGCCAGCTTCGCCAGCCCGAAATCCAGGACTTTTACCTGGCCATGTCGGGTGACGAAAATGTTGGCGGGCTTCACATCGCGATGAACGATGCCCTGGGCGTGAGCGGCTTCCAACGCTTCGGCCATTTGAATGGCCATCTGTAGGAGGCGATCGCTTGTCGGCCGGGACTCGATGACGTGTTTAAGCGTTTGCCCCTCCAGGTATTCCATGGCGATGAAGGCGTGGCCAGCCTCTTCGCCGATGTCATAAATGGTGCAAATGTTGCGATGGTTGAGTGAGCTGGCGGCACGCGCCTCGCGCTGGAATCGCACGATGGCGGTGGGATCGCCGGCGAAAGTTTGCGGCAGGAACTTGAGCGCGACCAGACGGCCGAGGCGGGTATCGCGGGCCTTGTAGACGACGCCCATGCCGCCTCCGCCCAGCTTCTCTATGATGCGGTAGTGGGAGACGGTCTGGCCGACAATGGCGACAGTTCGATCCTCAGCGTACTTTTGCTGGTGGGCTACCATGCGCGCCGCCACTTCCATCGCGGGCGCTTCGATAAAGCTTCCCGCTTCCTGATCGTGGACGAGGAGGGATTCAATCTCGCGGCGAAGGTCAAGATCCGGGCCACAGGCATCTTCCAGAAATGCGCCGCGCTCCGCTGCATTGTGCTCCAGCGCGGAGTGGTAGAGTTGCTCCAGACGACGGGCTCGCTCAGCGTCCATCGTCCTTTTCTCCGGTTGTTTCCCCGCTCGTTGCCTCGGTCGGTTGCTCACTCAGAGCGCGCAGCAGCCAGGATTTCGCAAATCTCCAATCGCGCTTGACGGTCTCGGGCGATATTTTTAGGGCCTCGGCTGCTTCGGTGACTTCCAGTCCACCAAAAAATCGCAGTTCCACGACTTGACTCTGTCGCGGATAGAGCTTGGCAAACTCCGTCAAGGCTTCGTCGAGCGCCATCAGATCCGCATCCTTCCCGGGAGTGACGAGCAGACCTTCGTCCAGCGAAACTTGCACCGCGCCGGCGCCTCGCTTTTGATAATTCCGAGAACGCGCAAAATCCGTCAGGATGCGCCGCATCATGCGCGCGGAAATGGCGAAAAAATGGGCGCGATCCTGCCAGTCCACCGCCTGAATATCCACCAGGCGCAGGTAAACCTCGTTGACCAGGGCAGTGGTTTGCAGAGTGTGGCCGGGATTTTCCCGGGCCATGCAGTAGTGCGCCATCCGATGCAGTTCCCTTTCCACAACCGGCGTCAGGCGCTCCAGCGCCTTATCGTCTCCGGTGCCCCAGGCCTTCAGGAGCTGCGTGACCTCGACTTTCGCAGAAGCTTCCGAAGAATCCTGCATGGAATTGGCCTTTGTTGGGCTAGGGGTAAAGGATGAGGGCAAATTATCACATTGCCCCCAACCGCGACAACGATATCCAGATCGGGTTCCCCAATCGAAATTTTTTCTCCGCGCATGACCCCTCGATGCCCCAGTTCCCGCTACATCAAGTGACGGGCTTTCGAGAGGACAGATTCGGCGGCTCGTCAAACGTCGAATTCATTCGGTGACTTCTCCAATCGGCATTCGACATCAGGCTCCCAAACGGAGCACTAAAAAAGGAGGCTTTATGAAAGCAATATCTCTCTCGTCTTCAAACGGTGCGGTTCGCAACGCACTGATCGCCATGGCAGCAATTACCATGCTCACAATTTTCGCTTCCCCGGCTATGGCCACGACCATTCACTTTGGCGTGCGCTGCCAGTCTGACTTCCAGAATGGCTGGGCTCCCACCATCGATGTGTACGGCGAGTGCGACAACTTCATCTCGCAGATCGGCGCTTCTGGGCCGGTCGATTTCTATTTCAACCTGCACGGTGCGCAGACGGCCTTTTACTACGGCCAGGCGGCGGAAACGTGCGACTCCTGCGGCGGGGTTGACAGCGTGGACTTCTTCTACATGTCAACGCATGGCGGCGACGACTCGACGCAGGCGGTTTACGCCATGTGGGATGCGAGTTGCCCCGGCGATCAGGGTTGGCCGGGCTGCATTGCACAGACGCCCGATATGCGAATCGGAAGTTCGGGCAAGCAAGCCAAAGCGCTGGCCACTTTCTCCTGCGACACCTTCTACAACGCCGACGGCAATCTGCCGACGCGTTGGGGAAAGGCTTTCGCCGGCGGACTCAAGATCGGCGTCGGCGGACACGACCTGCTTTATACCGATAACGATACTCAGGCAGGAACCGACTTCGCCCTCTACATGCAGGAGAACAGTTCCATCGGCAACTCCTGGCTGAACGCCGTTTATTACGCCAACACCAGCAACCAACCCGCGATTGCCAACACCGGCGCCAACTCCAGCGACTGCTGGAATCGTCAGGGCGTCACGCTCGGCAACCTCATGTCGGAAAAAGTGCTGCGTGACGGCGCGATCGGATACTACTGCTGGTCGAATTGGAACTAGCGATCCGGCTTCACAACAAACCAGGGTTGGCCACAGCAATTCATAAAAACTCTCAAGGAGAATGGTCATGAAAAACAAGAATATGAGTTTGGTAGCAGGCGCGGTGTTAGCGGCAAGCGTCATGACGATGATCGCCGGCACTGCAAGCGCGGAAGATCTTCCGCAAACCAAAGCCCGCCAGCAGCAGTCAGTCCGGCAAGGATTCGCTTCCTCCGAACTGGCAGTGTTGCAGCGCACCGGCGCGGTGGACCAAAACAAAGTGGGCTCTGCTCTAATCGCGAAACTGCAACCGGGCAGCGGCCACCAGAGTTCCACGCTTGCCGGCAAGCTGCATCTGGCGGGTTCGCAGTTTTCGCTGGAGGTGGCCGCCGATGGCTCGGCAGCCGATTACGAGGATCGGGCTGTCGCAGCCAAGGCGCACTCGCTCGGCAAGCCGGTATCCGACAAGATGTCTGCTGCCGAACTGGAGCAGAGAGGCCGCGGCTTCATCGCGTCCAAACTGGCTTCCCAGATCGTGCTCGGAGCCGACGAAGAACTGGTCGCGCTGCGCGCCGACTATCGCACTGAAGGCGGCAAGGACATGGCCACTGGCGAAATCAGCCAAGCCGTGACCGGCAACCGCATCGTCTTCGGCCGCACTCTGCATGGAATCCCGGTCGTCGGCAATGGTTCCAAGGTCATCGTCACCTTCACTAACGATGGTTCCGTGGAATCGTTCCGCTACGATTGGCCGACTTATCAGGCAGGGGCGAGACAGCAAGTGGTCGATGCGGGGCAGATTCTGTCGCGCGTGCAAAAAGCGCTCAGCGTTCGCAACGGCGTGGCCGCGGCTACCTCCAACGTTCCCGTGCCGAACGGCGACGGCGAAGCGTATCCGTTGGCCCTAACCCCGAACACGCAGCTCCAGGCGCTCGATTGCGGTTATTACGATCCCGGATCTTTCGCGGGACACGTGCAATCGGTGCAGCCCGGCTGCTCGTATCTTGCCGTCTCCCAGGACCCGAACGGGATGCGGGCAGGCTATGCCGGCGCGGTGCCTGCGGGGACGCAATTCGCAGCGGATAAGGGTTGGCTGGAGAGCCAGATCCTCGGCGCCAACTAGCCGCGAACTGCCCCAACAACAAGCACGCAGGCCGGGAGGCGCAACCACGCTTCCCGGCCTTGTCGTTTGGGCGAGATGTGAATGGACAAACTTCTTCTCACGGCGTGCGCCCCGATTTGCGCGGATGGGCAGGCGGGAAAACCGGCGGGCTGGTAAGGGTCCCGCAAGAGTCAGTGAGAATTCACATGGTTTTAATGATGGCGCATTCATTCGCCGTTAACATTTCTGTCATGGCTGAACAGCACTTACAGTTGGAAGAAATGCCGGGTTCGCGGGAAGGGGTCCAGATTATGCGGCTTACCGGGCCGCTGACGCTAATGAATGTTTTTGGATTTCAGTCGAAGGTGCGCGCGGACCAGTCGCGGGCGCTGATTTTGGACTTCACCGGGGTGCCGCTGGCGGATTCGGCCGGGATCGGCGCGCTTGTCGGAGCCTACGTCAGCCGCCAGAAAGACGGGCGCACGCTCGGGCTAGTAGGCGTGAATCAGCGCATCCATCAGGCGCTGGAAGTGACGCGAGTAGAGAATTTCTTTAAGTTTTTTCAGACCTTGGCGGAGGCGGAAGCAGCGGCGGGCGGCTAATTACTAACGACCAGCGCCTAACGACCCCAAAAATGAGAAAGGCGGCCTTGGGAGCCGCCTTTTCGCCCCTTTTTCGAATTGTGAAGTGGATTAGACGCCTTTGACGTTCTCTGCCTGCCAGCCCTTCGGCCCTTTTACAACGTCGAACTGAACTTGTTGACCTTCTTGTAGGCTGCGGAAGCCATTCGCCTGGATGGCGGAGAAGTGCACAAACACGTCCTCGCCGTTCTGGCGGCTGATGAAACCATAGCCCTTGGCATCGTTAAACCACTTTACTGTTCCTGTTTCCATGGTGATACTGTGTTCCTTTTGTGTTGAAATATGCGCTGGAACTCGCAGGATAGTGCAGGCAGGCACGCCGTAGAGCGGGGTACTGCTTACAACCGCAAAGATCAAACGCGTTCGCATTATAGTCTAACCTGGCGGGGGATCGCCAGAAAATTCTGGGCGCTTGATCGTTAAGTATATGAAAAATAGAGAATTACAGATGCGATGCGTTAAGCAGTTTTTTGGGAGTTTGTCGGGGAAGCGTGGACTTCTGACATCGTTGTTGCTCGCTTGCTTGCCTGCGGCAGCGCACGCCGACCTCGTAAACGATGTTCGCATGCAACTGATGCAGAACTCGTTTTCCCCGGCCGAGGCGGAGCTTCAGCGTTACAAGGAGCAGCACGGCGTCACGCCCGAGTACCTCGAAGCATTGTCGTGGATGGCGCGCGGCGAAGCTTCGATACATCAGTGGCCGCAGGCGGAGGCCTACGCCAACCAGACGAGGATGCTCTGCGAACAACAACTGGCCAAGCGCAAACTGGATGCGGAAGATCACCTGCCTACCGCGCTAGGCGCGGCCTACGAGGTGCTGGCGCAGGCGCTGGCGGAAAACGCGCAGCAACCGGCGGCGATCCGCCTCTTGCGATCCGCGCTCGCGAAGTATGGAACCACATCCATCGCGCCGCGGCTCCAGAAGAACCTGAACCTGCTGGTCTTTGTAGGAAAGCCGGCGCCGGCGCTGGAGGAAACGCAATATCTGGGGCCCAAACCGCCGACGCTGGCATCAACGAAAGGCTCGCCCGTGCTGCTGTTTTTCTGGGCGCACTGGTGCGTCGACTGCAAAGCAGAGGTTCCGGTGATTGCGCGGTTGCGCAAGGAGTTCGCCCCGCAAGGCCTAGTCGTCATCGGCCCAACCCAACTCTACGGCTACGCCGCGCAAGGCGAGCCTTCCGCGCCCGCAGAAGAACGCAAGTACATCGAATCCGTCCGTCAGCGCTATTACGCCAGCCTGCTGGATATGCCCGTGCCTTTGAGCAAACGAAATTTCATAACCTACGGCGCCAGCACAACCCCAACGCTCGTAGTGTTGAACCGCGCCGGCCAGGTCACCGTGTACCATCCGGGCGCCATGACTTACGAAGAGCTGCGCGCAGCCGTAGAGAAGGCGGCACGCTAGGGCGAATGGGAAGTAGTTCGCTTCGCGGCGATATCCGGGCGGGTAACAGGCGTAAGACTGTCTCACTTCGGATTCGACACAAAAGAGCTGTACGGTCATCACTGCTCTCAATCCTCAATCCAATCAATAATCTCTGAATATGACACCGGAGTCCCTCGGCAAAATGCTGGCGGAGTTCCTCAACGGCTCGCGCGCCGCGGTGGTTGTCGAGGATGGCGCAGTGGTATTCGACCTGGCCGAGGCAAAGTATTCAATTTCAGGGGAATACAGCAAGTGCCTGCTGCATTTGTGGTCGAGCGAGCGCAACGTTGTGCGGCGCGTTCTGGACGCGGAGGTGAAAGGCGCGACCCTGCGGCTGCAAGTGCAGCGCATGGGCCAGAGCCGCCCGACGCGGCTGGACATTTGCCGGGATCGAGACCAGCGGAGTCCCGTGGCGCGGCGGGCGGCGCGAGTGGCGTATGAGCCACGGTTGAGGCGGGCGCTGGAGCGCAATTTCCCCGGTTGGACGGTGGCTCGGCTGACGACGAGCATGGACCTGAAGCGATCGTTTGGTCCGGCGTATTTGCGGGGGTGGATGCGGCTGGGACAACGCGCGCTGGCAATTGTTGGAGTAAACGACGAGGAGACGCAAGGGACGGTTGACGGAGCACTGACGTGCGGCATTTTGTGGCTGGAAGAATGCCGGCTGGCGCAACTGGAGCGGCGAGTGGTAGAGGGCCTAGTGCTGGTGGTTCCGAAAGGCGGAGCCGCTCTGACGGCGCAGCGTATGGCGCATCTGCATCCCACGGCGGCGAAGTGGCACTTGAACGAATTCGACGAGCGGGAAGACACGCTGGTGCGGCTGGAAGTTGGCGATCACGGGAATCTATCGACGCGGCTGGTGCGGGCGGTGGATGAAGGGCAGGCGCTGGAGCACTTTGCGGCGTCGATTGCCCGCATTCGGGCGATTCTTCCGCAGGCCGAAGTGGTGGTGCTGTCTCCGGCGCATGTTTCGTTCCGGCGTTGCGGGCTGGAATTTGCGCAAGCGAGAATCGCCCACGATCCAAGGAATTTTCAGGCTGGCGAGGAGATCGTTTTTGGCCTAGGCGCTGAAGAGCGCGTGCTCGATGAGCGGAATGAAAACGAGTTCTGCAACCTAGTACGACTGGCGGCAGCGGTGCGGCGCAAGGATGGGCCGAAGAATCATCCGCTGTGGCGGATGCATCCGGAACGATGGCTGGAATCGATAGCGAGCGCGAACATTGGGGACCTCGACGCCCGATTGAGGAGCGATTGCGTGTATCGGCAAGTGCCGGCGTTTTCGGCGGCGGATCGCGGGATGATCGACATTCTGACGGCGACGCATGAGGGGCGGCTGGCGGTGATTGAACTGAAGGCGGATGAGGACATCCACTTGCCACTGCAGGGTCTGGATTATTGGGCACGCGTGGCGTGGCACCAGGAGCGGGGAGAGTTCGGCAAGTTCGGGTATTTTCCCGGGCACGAAGTTTCGCTGGAGAAGCCGCTGCTCATGCTAGTAACGCCGGCGCTGCACGTGCATCCGGCGACGGACACGATCTTGCGATATCTGTCGCCGGACCTCGAATGGGATCTGGTGGGTATTGACGAGCGCTGGCGCGAGGAACTGCGAGTGGTGTTCCGCAAGCGAGCGAGGGATTTCAGAAATCAGATTGCAGATTGCGGGAGTGGCCGGCAGACCAGTATTCCGGCTTGAGGGATTGATCGTGCCGATACCGACGATTTGAACCTATATCCCCATACATTTGCGAAGCATGACGAGTTGGCCGAGATGATAGGCGTTGTGGTCAGCGACGAGCAGAGCTTCGCGCAGGATCGTTTGGCCATCGCCCCACGGAAATTTTTCGTAGAGATTGCTTTTGCGGTCGGAAATCAGGCGCTCGAAGGCGCGCAGGTCTTTTTTGAACGCGGCGATGGAGGCGGTCCAATCTCTTTCGGTGGCGGGAGATTCTGAGGCAGGCCAATATTCATCGGGCCATTTGGGAGATTTGTGTTTGGGATTGCGGCTGAATTCAAGGATATCCCATTGAGCGATGCGCATGTGCTCGAGGAGCATCCAGGCGGTGTGGGGGAAGTTGGCGACTTTGGCGCCGGCAAGTTGAGCGGGCCAGTCGGCCATGGCGTCGTTGAAGTCGATGTGAGCGCCGCGTGCGCGGAGAAGATTGAGCAGGTGCTCACGGAGGGCTTTGTCTTGCAGCGAGGCTGATTGGTTCGGCGAAGTCTGGTTCCCTTTTTTAGCTGCCTGACGGGAAGCGCCATTGGCACGCGAGGACAACCGGCTTCGCATACCCTTGAGGCCGGCTGCCTTTCTTCCTTTCGTCTTTTTCCCCTTGTTGCTGGTTTTCGGCATGTTTCCCTCCGCTCTCCAGAGAGATTGTACAGGCCGAAACAACGTCAGTGCGCCAATCGGGCGTTTACTGGCGGGCGTCCGCATCCACCAGGAGAGCTCCATTGACGTGGCGCTGCATGGCGGCTGAGTCGGCGGCGTCCAGGATGCGCTGATTGCGCTCCCATTCGGGACGGAGGAGCATCTCTTTGACGTGGAAGCGCGATTCTTTGCGGGCATCGTCGACGCGAATCAGGACTTCATTGTTCTGGAAGTGGAACGGGGTGGACTCGGCCAGCGGGATCAGCTGATTGGAGCTTTTGCCGATGATGACATAAACGACGGAATCGGTGACGAGGACGTATTCCGGGCAGGACTCGGCCATGGTGGCCTGAACGCCAGACATGGCACTCATGAAAGCGTGTTGCGGGGCGATGCAGTCGGTCATCCGCATACGAACGATGGTGCCCTGCTGGTGATTGCGGTTTTCGGCAGACAACAGAGCGGCCAGCGAGCAAAGCATGACGGTGAGCAGGAGAGTGCGCTTCATAGAACCTCAATTCTCAGGATTCGGGTAGTAATATCCGCGCCGGCAATGGAACTGCAGGCCGAGGTCGCGGGTGGGAAGAATGCGGACGAGGTGAAAACCGGCCGCGTGGCTTGGCAGTTTGTACGCGACGGTGTAGGTCGCGTGAAAATCTTTGAGGATGGCGTCGAGAACATTGCTGGCACCGGACTCCAACGAGAAAGAACGGCCGCCGGTGTTGACGGCGAGGGCGCGCAGAATGAGCGTGCCGGGATGGACATGCGGGGCTTTGCTGACGTCGACGGTGTAGATGGCGACGTCGTTATCGAGAGCCGAGTCGACGGCGTCAGAGAAAGAGCGGAGGCTGATGGTATCGGCGCCATCGGAGAAAATGACGAGAAACTTGCGGGTGTGATGATCGCTGCGTTGGCCCATGAGACGAGCGGCGAAGACGACGCTGTCATAGAGAGGCGTCTGGCCGCCGGAGGAAACCGGGGGGAACTGCGCGCCCAGATCGAGGGCACGGCAGTTCCCCTGGCACAACACCGTGGGCTTGAGGTCGCGAAAGGAGAGGATGGAGAAGCTCTGCTCGGGGACGCCGCCGGATTGGGCGAGGAATCGGGTTACGCTGGCGAGTTCCTGGCGAAATTGTGGGGAGATAGAACCGCTCTCGTCGACCAGCAAGGTGACATCGATGTGGCTGTATTCGGTGAGGGTGAAGCTGCGAAAGTCGCGGATGACGAGGTCGTGATCGACGATGGCGAAGTCGGAGGGCTGAAGGGTGGCGATAACACGGTCGTCGCGATCGGTAGTAGAGAAGGACATGCGGACTTCGGAGGCGTCGGAACGGAAGGTGGCAGCGGAACGGTAGGTCGCATCCAGGGGGGTTTCGGCATTTTGAGCGGAAACGCCGGAAGCCATGAGAATGCAGAGGGTTAGAGAGGAAAGAAGGGGGGTGGGGCGAACTCGAAAGGAGCTGCGCACACAAAGTACATCGACCGTTTGTGCAGAACCTTAGGGACTCTGCCTTGGAGCAGAGTTACCGTTGTCATTCTGGGAGGTGCCTTTAGGCATGCGGGCAAATGGCCCGCATACCGGGAGGAAGAAGGTTTTAGCCCGGATTCTTACTGAGGCAGCGGGTTGGCTTTGGTACCGGGTTTGACGTTGGAGTGTTTCTTGGCTTCGGCGATCATCTGCTGGACTTTATCTTTGCCTTCGTAGTTTGGGTTGGTGGCGAGGAGTTTCTCCCAATCGGCGACAGCGCCGTTGATGTCCATTTTGCCCTGCCATTTTACGAGGCCGAGATTGAAGAGGGTATTGGGCTTGTTGGGCTCGTAGGTAAGAGCCTTGTTGAATTCCGCGATGGCGGAGTCGGCATTGCCCATGTACCAGTAAGCGGTGGCCATGTCGGTGCGGACGGCGGCATCGGAAGGTTTGGCCTTGAGCGCGCGGCCGTAGTAGTCGACGGCGGTGGGGAACTGCTGAGCGTCATAGTAATAGTTGCCGATGCCGGCGAGTAGTTCGGGATTGTTGGGATCGGACTTGAGCTTTTCGATGAGGGGAGCGGCCTGGGTGTCGGCCATTTTCTTGAGTTGCTCGGGCGAGGGCTGAGAGGGGGCCGCGCCCATGGCGCCTCCCATGGAACCCGGGGCGGGCGCGCTGGCACTGACAGCCTCGACGGGCACGGCGGTGGGCGATTGCGAGCCGCGAATGAGCCATCCGCCGGCCATGCCTAACAGCAGGCAAACTACCGCGAGAGTGTAGGCTTGCACGCCCGTCCACTGCACGCCTGAAGAGTTGGTCTTCGTATCTGACATCGGAATGCTCCTTGATCGTAAACCTTAATTTGTGCTCTGCGCACGGACGTCGGCGATGAGCTTCTCGACCTGCGCTCGTTTGTTCGGCTCCAACTCGGGGTTGGCTTTGAGCAGTTGCGTCCATGCGGACAGAGCGCCCTTGCCATCTTTTTTGCCCTGCCAGCGAATCATGCCGAGATTGAATAGGGAATTTGCGTCTTTTGGATTGTCGGAAGTGGCCTGAGCGAGTTGCTTCAGCGCGCCATCGACGTCTCCGGAATAGTAGAGGCAGGAGGCGAGCGTGGTGCGGGTCGCGACATCCTTCGGCTTGAGTTCGAGCGATTTGGAGAAGTACTCGGCGGCCTGCGTGAATTGATGGGTCGAAAGATAGATTTTGCCGAGCTGATTGAGGATGTCAGTATTTTTGGGATCGTCTTTCAACTTGGCGATGAGGGGCTCGGCCTGCTTGTCAGCCATTTGCTTCATCTGATCGAGGGAGGGCGGCTGACTGGCCATTGTGCCGACTCCGTTGCCGCCGGCTTGAACTCGTGCCGCGGGAGGAGTTGGCGTAGTGGAGCGGGAGCCGCGGAAGAGGTATCCAACCGCGAGGCCGATCACGAGGCAAACGACGGCCAGGGCGTAAACCTGCTTTGCCAGCCATGCGGTCGAGGCGGTTTCTGGTGTCATGACTTCATTCGCCATGCTTGACTCCTAGAGATCTCTCTCCCAAGGTGGGGCAATCGCGCGTCTACTTGACTCGTCGAAAGGATTCTATCCCCAAACCCATGAACACTGGATGACTTGGTTACGTTAATTGCTGAGCGGCGCGGGAGCAGCAAGTGCCATCACAAGTGAGTGTGATCTCAATCACAGGGGGATCGGGGTGCGGCCCGGATTCGTGGGGCGGTCGAGCAGCGGGCGTTCGGTTTGACGGGATCATTGGCGCGTTGCGCTAGAATAGGCTGGGTTCCGAATGGCGAGCGAAAAAATTTTGGTGGTCGACGACGAGCGACTGGTGCGCTGGTCGTTGCGCCAGAAATGCGAAGAGTGGGGTTATCAAGTTATCGAGGCGGATGCGGGCGAGCCAGGACTAAAGCTTGCACAGCATGAGTCGCCCGATCTGGTGCTGCTCGACGTGCGCCTTCCGGACATCAGCGGTATTCAGGTTCTCGAACAGCTCAAGAAGAGTGAAGGCGCGCCTGCGGTAATCATGATCACTGCCGACCCGCAGCTCGATGATGTGAAGGTGGCGCTCAAGCTGGGGGCCTACGATTTCGTGGGCAAGCCGCTCGACTTCGACGAGCTGCACGTCACGATCAAGAACGCGCTGGAGACGACCAAGCTGCGTTCGGAAGTGCAGTCGCTGCGCGGGGAGATGAAGCGGCGCGCGGGTTATCACGAGATTGTGGCGGACTCGCCGAAGATGACCGAGCTGATGAGCTTTGTGCGCAAGGTAGCGGCGAGCGAAGCAACGACGATTCTGATACAGGGCGAGAGCGGAACCGGCAAAGACTTGATTGCGAAAGCGATTCACTACGAAAGCACGCGCCAGGAGCGGCCTTTCGTGGCGATCAACTGTTCGGCGATTCCCGAGACGCTGATGGAGGCGGAACTTTTCGGACACGAAAAAGGTGCGTTCACCGACGCCAAGGCGATGAAGAAGGGCCTGTTCGAAATTGCCGATGGCGGTACGCTCTTCCTCGATGAAATTGGCGAACTTTCGCCGTTGTTACAGGCGAAGTTGCTGCGCGTGCTCGAGGACCAGGTGATCCGGCGAATTGGCGGAGTGCGCGACATGCAGGTGAATGTGCGCGTAATTGCGGCCTCGAATCGCGATCTGGAAAAAGAGGTGCGGGAAGGGCGATTCCGGCAGGACCTGTATTACCGGCTGGCGATCATCGCGATTTTTATTCCGCCGCTGCGAGAGCACAAGGAAGACATTCTGCCACTGGTGGAATTTTTTATCGAGCGCTACAACCAGCGCTTTCGCAAGTCGGTGCGGGGGATTACGGATGAAACGCGACGCCTGCTTTTGCAGAGCAACTGGCCGGGGAACATTCGCGAGCTGCGTAATTCGATCGAGCGGGCGATGATTCTGGAGGATGAGGCGATGCTGCGGCCGGCGTATTTGCCGTTTGCGGTAAACCAGGCGGGCGCGGGCATGACGGCGTTTGAGCGGAGCGTAACGTCGGACAATGGGCAGAGCCTGCCGAATGGAAGGCTTTTGCCGCGGCTTTATATTCCGGAGGGCGGGACGTCGCTGGAAGAGGTGGAGCGCGCGATGGTGGAGATCGCGATGAAGCAGGCAAACAACAATCAGACGCACGCGGCAAAGTTGCTGGACATCAGCCGCGACGCGCTGCGCTACAAGCTGAAGAAATTTGGCCTGGGGCACGCGGACGATGGGGATCCGGAGCCCTCGCAGAAAGAGGCGTGATTGCTGGCAGGTACCCCCCTCCCCCTCCCCTATGTCGCTAAAACTATGAAATCAAAGGGTCGGGCAAAATGTCTCCCGGCAAAACCATGATTCGCAGAGGGTTAGAGGTAAAATCTTGAGCGCGTGGGAGTTAGAATCAATTTTTGGCAGCCGCGGTGCCCGATGTGGCGGCGAGACGCCCGGCGCTGCGGTCTTCGGCGCTGCAATGCCGGAGCCGGGTAGAGCCGTTTGTCGCTGGCTTATTTGTCAAAGAGCGAATGATTGAGTACGTTTTGTACTCCACTTCAATGTTTGAAGGCTTTTGCCGCTAAGTCAAGCAAAGTTTCGGGTGGGCAGTGTAGAATTTGGTGGTCAGAGTTTCAAATTGGATTTCTGAATAGTTTTTCAGGTTAACCCCACGCTGCTCTCCGCAGCGAAAGATGTCGGGACGTAGCGCAGCCTGGTAGCGCACTTGCTTGGGGTGCAAGGGGTCGCGAGTTCAAATCTCGCCGTCCCGACCAATACATTTCAGGCCCTTTGTGTCGCGGACTTTCAGACCTACCCGTCTGCGGTCGTCCAGTACCGTATACTGACCCCTGACTCCAGCAGTCACGCCGCGAATCGGCAGAATGCGGCCTTCGGGAGATGAAAGCCCATTTGGTGAGCCGAATGTGGCAAACAATCCGCCGATATTCCCGCACGTTCGGATACCGCCAGGTGCCCGTGTGGTACGGTTCGTCCGTTGCAGTCGCTCAGCAGTTCGAGACGATCAGCAAGAGACTCAAGTTCTTAAAGCTGTTTCCCAATCCATACCCCTTTTATGACTGGATCATGGGTTTTCACGAACGCTGGTCAAATAGGGCGGCATTACGCGGCCCCGTGCTGGAAAGAACAACCAATGTTGTCGAAGCGGGCGTTGGGACTGGATATTTCTTAGCCCAGTTGGTAAAGAACGCCAAGAATGCAACGACAATCAGCGCCGTCGATCTCTCACCGCAAATGATCTCTGCCGCTAGGAACTACCTAACGAGAAAGAACCTCCTCTCTTCCTCCCTTTTTTTTGTAAGGAGTGATTGCAGGCATCTTCCGTACCCCGACGGGACCTTCGATCTCTACGTCTCAAGTTATCTGTTTGATCTCCTAAATGACGAGGAGATAGAGTCCACCGTCATGGAAATGGAACGCGTGCTGGCTCCGGACGGCCATGCCATTCTGATAACTATGACTACGGAATTGGAAGAGGTGCAGGAGCCGGTGCGATTTGCTTGCCGTGCCGCCAACGAACTCTACTGCCTGGGATACCACCGTGGCAGGTGGAACCGTATCTGGAGATTTCTGTTCGCTGGTTACGCGCCTCACTGCCGGCCGATCGCCCTAGGCAGGTACCTGAAACTCGCGCCTTCGCTGAGTATCGAGTACACGAAGCTGAGCCACGTGTCTCTGTTCCCGGTTCGTATCTACTACGTTAGGAAGAGTCATGCTTAACATGCGCCTGTTGCTTAAGTTGGGTGGCATTGCAGCGACCTCGCGCTCCACACGCGTTTTCTATGACCGGATTTCTCCTTTCTATGAGTTGTTGTTCACAGATCACTTGTCACACATTCGGACCATGGTAGCTGTCATGGGTGAAGAGTTTCCGCATGGAATCAAGGTCCTCGACATCGCTTGCGGGACTGGAGCTCTCAGCCGTCGGTTGGAAGAGCGAGGTTTCTGCGTCACGGGCGTGGATTTTTCCTTTCAATCCCTCCGTCGACTAAAGCAAGCTACGAACAGCATTCGAGTCATCCAGGCTGATGCGGCGACACTGCCATTCGGCTCCGCCTCTTTCGACGTGGTTACGTGCATGGGCGCGTGGCGACACTTTCCTGTTCCTGAGGTGGTTTTGCACGAAATCTGCCGAGTGCTTCGTCGCGACGGCATCTTTTTCGTCGGCTACTTTCCTCCAAAGCTGGGAGGGCTGCTCTCAGTCCCCAGGGGCCCATTGGGGGAGGCAATAGTCTTTTTCTACGGATGCGTTATGCGGCTACTGAAGTACAACGACAGAACTGATCCAGAAATGGAGAGCCAAACTCTGCAAATGATCGAGTTGGCGTTCACAAAATACCGCCGGATCCAGTCTGGAAAAGAGGCTGAGTATCTGATAGTTGCCGACTCGCCCCGCCTGGGGCTTGAGCTGCGGTAGTTGGCGAAACATCGCTGTCACACCTATCAGTTTTAAGGAGGCGACTGCCTCCCGGCAGCACGACGGAGGGCATCACAACCGCCGTTAAACACCTCTATTTGCGGCAAGCATCGACCGGAAGGCGCTCGGCGTTGGGCAGGACGGTCGGCGCGGGGACGCGGCGTCATTTGACTTAGTGGGGACTCCTCGAACGGCAAAACCTGACGTGTGGGGTCGCGAGTTCAAATCTCGTCGTGCCGACCATTTCTAATTTGCCTCTGCGCGCGAAGCCGAGTTGTCCCGAATTTCATGCCGGGCAGCGGCTTCATTCACAGGAGCTTAATCTTCCCTTCACCTCGCGGTAACAAACGCTTGTTAGGCTGGGTAACATTTGTCGCTGCGGGTTGCGGCGACTCTCAAACAAAAATCCAAAAACTTTCAGGAGATCGCTTCGATGAAGAGAACAGTGTTGCTTGTGGGCGTGTTGGCCCTTGCCGCCAGCGCCGCGTTTGCCCAGCAAGGCCCGGTGCCGAAGGGCGTTCCGGCGCTCAATCACGTCTGGGTCATCATGATGGAGAATCATGGTTTTGTCCAAGTGCTCAACAACCCGGCCGCGCCGTTCACGACGCAGTATGCCGCGGCGGCAAACCTCGGGACGAACTATTTCGCCGTGGCGCATCCGAGCTTGACGAACTATCTGGAGACGAACGCGGGATCGAACTTCGGAATCCTCGATGACAACTCGCCCGACTGGCACGACGCGTCGTGCTCGCCGAACCTGGCGACGGGCATAACGAATTGGGAAGCGACCTCGACGCCGATTTGCCCGATCTCGGGGAGCGGAATTGACGCGGCTACGCCGGCTATCGACTACACCAACGAGGACCCGGGGTATCCGGTCATCAACATTGACGGAACGAAGTCGTATGCGGCGGATCCGAACATTCTGGGGATCAGCATTGCGGACCAACTGGTGGCAGCGGGAAAGACGTGGAAGACTTATCAGGAGAGCCTGCCGCTCGGGGGCCCAGACAACGTCAATTACAGCGACGGCAACTTTACGAACCTGACGGACTTCACGCTGTTCAACTCGCTGTGGGTGCAGCAGCCGCCGACGTTCAACTCGGGCGAGATCGTGCAGCTTTATGCGGTGAAGCACAATCCGTTCGCTTATTTTCAATCGACGCAACAGGGCGCGACCCCGGGAAACAGTCTGGCCAACACGGTTCCGTTTGACGGACCGGGCGGTCTTTATGCCGACCTGGCCTCGGGCAAAGCGCCAAACTACTCTTTCGTCGTGCCCAACCAATGCAACGACCAGCACGGACGCGGGAATGGGACGATCTTCTGCCAGTACGATCCGAATGACAACGGCACGCAGAATGGACTGAATCCGGCATTGATGGCGCTGGGCGACCAGGCGTTGCAGAGGATTGTGACGGCGATCCATGCGTCGCCGGCGTGGTCGAAGGGCCGCAATGCGATCGTCACGATCTGGGACGAGGATGACTACAGCATCGCTCCGACGATCAATCAGGTGGCGGCGATCGTGGACACGAACTATGGGTTTCACAACCTGCAGAGCAACGTGTTCTACACTCACTTCTCGTTGCTGAAGACTATCGAAGGCGGATTCAAGCTGCCTTGCCTGAACCATGCCTGCGATGCGAGCACGGCGGCAATGACGGATTTGTTTGGAGAGCCATAGACAGTTGCAGATGTTATTTTGGGGGCCGGGCAAGAGTCCGGCCCATTTTATTTGCGCGAGATGTGAAGAGATTGCGGGTAGAAGCGCTGCGGGGGGCGGAATTTGATGGTGCTATTACTGGGAACTACTCGCCGGGCTGGATGTTTGGGTAGGCGAGGCTGAAGAGAATCCAGAGAACGGCGATGAGGAGGAAAAGGAGGCAACTGCCTTCGGGACCGACGGAGCCGCCGGTAAGCCAATCGGGGCCGTGGAGCGAGGATTTGAGGAGATGGCCGGGAGCGACGCCTCCGCTGTCAGGGACCGAGTAGAGAAAACTCTCGCTCCAATCCCACGACATGTGGAAGCCGACGGCCCACCAGAGATTGCCGGTGCGGCGGAGGGTGAGGCAGAAAAAGAAGCCGATGCAGACGACGGCGGCGATGCCGACTTTTGCTTCGCCGGGATTGACGAGATGCATGGCTCCGAAAAGAAGCGAGAGGAGCGTGGCGGCAGGCCAGAAATGCATTCCCCGGGCGAGGACCCATTGCGAATAGCCACGCGTGAGGAAGTCTTCAAAAATGGAAGCGATGAGAAAGAAGACGGCGTAGTAGAAGCCAAACTTGACGATGCGCGCGCCGTGCAGTCTGAGAGAAGCGACGGAGAAGGCTCGGAGGGCAGCGAGAGCGAGCATGAGCGCGGAGAGGGAGACGAAACCCCAGAGGGCTCCCACCCAGAAGTTACGACGAAAGGCGCGTTTGGCGGGAAGGCCGAAACTGCCGAAGGGACGGCCTTCGAAGCGGGCCATAGCGAAGCCGGGCAAGACGACGGCGAGCATCATGCGGAGTTCGGAGACCATTGTCCACCAGACGGGGACGGGCTCGGGACGGAGGCTATTGGTAAGGGAAGTGAATAGGCCGAGGAGGAGCCACGCCAGAGCGAGGTAGATCAGCCAGCGCGCGCCGGGGTAGAGGCCATCGGGGCCGAGGAAAATTTCGGTGAGCGGGGAGAGCGCGGACTCGCGTGAGAGATGTTTGAAGCGAGGGGAGGGTTCGGGAAGTGGCTGAGGCGGCGAACCGTGCGCGGGCGCCGCCGAATTAAGAGGCGAATTTTGCGACGCATCGACCGGCAAATCGACCTGCGAACCGGCCTGCAAATCGGCTTGGGCATCAAACCGCAAATCGGTGTGCGGGTCTGATTGCGCATCGGGCGGGATGAGATTGGTATCCATCCTTGTCCCTGACATGGTAAAACACTCGGTCTGAGCTTCCTACGGCGAATTCTCGATCCCGATGCGATCGGCAGGCCGCAATACATTGCGGGCGCGTTGCTGCTGGTGTATCTGGCGCAGTGCGCGTGGCTGATTCGCGCGCAGACGGTGCATGGGTTTCTGCCGGATTCCGACCACGCGCTTTGCATTTACGACGGACTGGAGCAGTGGAAAGGCAAGGCGATCGCGGCGACGCCGGAGGCACTGCACGCAGAAGCCGCGACGGGCATGCCATCTGCGGGGCGGGCCGGGCATCTGCGGGTGCGCGATGGGTACGATGTGGATCGGACGCCGTTTTATTACCTGGTGGCGGCGGCACCGGCGCTGGTGCAACCGGATGTGCTGGCAACGAATTCGCCGCTGGGGCAGATTTGGGGCGCGACGCCATATTTGTTTTTTGGTTTCATGCTGGGTGCGTCGCTGTGGTATGTGTCGCGACGGCTGTATGGAGATGCGGGCGGGTACATTGCGCTGACGCTTTATTGTTTTTCGCCGGGAATGATTTTGGCGGCGGCGGGGACAAAGAGCTTTGGCGAACTGGGCGGGACATGGGGCGCGTTTGGGACAATTTTCACGGCGATTGCAGCCGCGCACACGCTGTACGCGCCGCGCGAAGTGGTGCTGTGGAACTGGCGGCGAATTTTTCTGCTGGGTTTGTCGGTGGCGCTGGCGGTGGGAACGCAGGTTTCACTGGCGGTGGTGGCATTGGCCGCGCTGCTGCTGATGTTCTGGGTGGCGCCGGTGCGCCCGCGAGCGGTAATTGCGATTTGGGGCGCGGCGGTTGGGGTAGGAGCGGTGTATGTGTTCGCGTTTTACTTTTTTCAGCCGAGGCTGTTTGGGCAGGCGCTGCTGCGGGCGCGCTGGACGGATATTGAGCCGCACGCATTCGCGATGATAACGTCGTACTCTCACACGTGGAAAATGATGGCTGCGAATTGCCCGGCGTTTATGCTGGCGCTGCCGGTGGCATTGATCGCGTATTGCACGTGGCGCCGGGCGCGGTACTTTGGAAATAGTGCGCCGCTGTTTGTGGGGGCGATGTTGTTTGCGCTGGCGGTGGCGTCGCCGGACTTGCCGGCGCAAGGATTTGAGTTGGCGATGACGGTTTTTCTTTTTGTGTTCGCCGGCGGGGTGTTTGCGGATTTGCTGGAGACGAAGGGCCGCGTGTTTGTGACGGCTGGGATTGGGGGATTGCTAGTGGCTTCGGGCGTGTGGAATTTCGTGCAGCTATGGCGGTTGAGGTGAAGTGGCCTAAACTCAGTGCGGGTGGTTTGGACGCTCGTCTCGATGAGCGCTGGATATCTGAGACGGGCGGGCCCCGTCTCTACGCTACGTAAACAAGAAACGTGAGAAACATCAATCATCGACTATGAGTACGACACAGGGCGTAGCAGCGAAGACGATTTATGTGACGCGAACTGGGCTGCCGGTGAGCTTCAAGTTCGATTGGCCTTTCCGCCACGCGACCTCGGGGGCGGATTTTGAGGTGTTGCACGCGGAGATTGCGCTCGAGAATACCGCGAGCCTGCACGCGCTGGTGGCGGTGAATCTTTCGGCGACGCTGCGGGAGGCGCTCCTTTCGCTGGAGCGGAAGGATGTTGAGGCGCCGATCATCAATGCGTTGCGGAAAGACATCGACAAGAAACAGATTGAGTTTCACAAGTCGGCGAAACTGGTGCCGCTGCCGTTTTCGAGCCGGCATTATGACTTCCGGCGCAAGCAGTGGGTTTTCGGCAAGGCCACGGATGAGGAGATTGGCCGGTTGATTGAGCGCAAGGTGTACTGGCAGACGCGACTGGTGGGAGGCGACGTTTGGCTGGGCGATACGACGGAAGCACTGTACGTACAAACGAGTACAGAACAGTTTGTTGAGATTGGAGCGGGGCTGGCCAAACAGGGCCTATTTGCGATGGCGCGGCGATATGCGACGGCGTTGCCTGCGCTGATGGATCAGGGGGAGCGGTTTGAGCGCGAGATGGCGGAGGCTGTGAAGGCGCTGGAGGAGAAACACGCGTTTGAGCGCGGGTAAAGGGCTGGCGTTCTCCTGTCACGCTTACATCGAACGGCTCCACAGAACGGGGGTGGGTCGCCCGCGTCCACGCTTTCCGAAATCAGTCCACACTTTCTTGGTTACCAGACGCGGCAACTATTTTCACGGACCATGGGTTGTCCGGGCTTGCAGTGAAAGGCATCGCGGAATTCGGGCATGTTGGAGACGATGCCGTTGGTGCGATATTTTTCCGGCGAGTGCGGGTCGACGGTGGCGCGGAGGCGTTTGTTTTCATCGCGCTCATTCGTGCACCAACTCTGGCCGTAGGACACAAAAAAGCGCTGCTCCGGGGTTAGGCCGTCGATGGGCTCGAGCTTCTGCCCAGCAGTATCGTATTTCCACGCGAGATAGGCGAGCAAAGTTCCGCCAAGATCGGCGAGATCTTCTCCGTTGGTAAGTTTGCCGTTGATCTTGATGTCGTCAATGATGGTGTAACCGGAGTACTGGTCAACGACGCACTGCGCGCGCTTTTCGAACTCTTTCCGGTCGGCATCGGTCCACCAATTGCGCAAGTTGCCCTGGGCGTCAAACTGGCTGCCCTCATCGTCGAAGGCATGAGTGAGTTCGTGGCCCATGGTGGCGCCCGTGTCTCCGAAGTTGGGGGCGGCGTCGGACAACGCGCTGAAGAGAGGCGGTTGAAGGATTCCGGCGGGGAAGTTGATGTCGTTCTTCTGCGGATCGTAATAGGCGTTGATGGTGGGGGGAGTCATGCCCCATTCATCGCGATCAACGGGCTTGCCGATTTTTGCGATCCAGCGATGGAATTCGAACCAGGAGGCGCGCTGCGAATTACCGATGTGATCGCCACGCACGATCTGGAGGGCGCTGTAATCGCGCCATTTGTCGGGATAGCCGATTTTGTTCGCGATGGAATGCAGTTTGACTTGCGCCTGCTCTTTGGTGGCAGCGCCCATCCAGGGAAGGGACTGGATCTCGCTCTGCATGGCGGATTCGACTTCGCGGACCATTTTCAGCGCGGCCTGCTTGGATTCCGGGCTGAAATATTTGGCGACGTAGGCCTGGCCGAGAGCTTCGCCGAGGTCGTCATCGACATCATTGGTGCAGCGCTTCCAGCGCGGCGGAAGTTCTTGGCGGCCGCGAAGGGTTTTGCCGTAGAAGCTGAAGGTCTCCTTCACGAAGGCGGAGGAAAGGTCGTTGGCGGCTTCATGAATCGCGTGCCAGCGAAAGTAGACCTTCCAGTCGGCCAGGCTCTCGTTGTCGATTTCAGCGTTCAGGGTGTGAAGATAATCGGGCGTGACAACGTTGAGCGATGCGAGGCCGCCGACGCCGGTCTTGGTGAAATAGACAGGCCATTGAAATGTTGGGGCGAGCTTTTGTAGATCATCGGCGCTCATCTTGTGGTAGAGCTTGGGCGGATCACGGCGTTCGACGCGGGTCATCTGGCCGGTGGCGAGCGCGGTCTCAATACGCATAACGGTGGCAGCCTCATTGGCCGCGTCGGCGGAAGAGTCGCCGGTTAACTCGAACATCTTCGCGACGTGAGCAAGATAGGCTTTGCGCAGTTCCTGCGATTTTGCATCGTCTTTCAGGTAATAATCACGATCCGGCAGTCCGAGGCCGCCTTGATCGACTTCGGCGAGTACCTGCGCGGAATCTTTGAAATCCTGATTGGAGCGGAAAGCGAACAGCGGACCGCCGCCATAGAGCGCGGGGGGGTACTGGGTGGTGGAGATATATTCCGCGAAATCCTGCTTGGACTTGAGGGCCGCGATGCGATCGAGTTCGGGCTGAAGGGGCTTGACACCACGTTTTTCGATGGCTCCTTCATCGATGCAGGAGGCGTAGTAGTCGCCAATCTTCTGGTCAGCAGAGTCCCGCTGGGGGTTCGGCTTGGCAGCGTCCTCGAGAATGCCGCGCAGCTGGGCGCGGTTCTCGTCCTCGAGTTTGCCGTAGGTGCCCCAACTTGCCTGATCGGGCGGGATGGGATTGTGCTTCATCCACTGGCCGCAGGAATAAGCGTAGAAATCGACGCAGGGATCGACGGTCCTATCCATTGCGGAGACATCTAAGACGGGCTCGGAGGCAGAGTGTTGGGCAGGAGCGGATAGGGTCGAGAGCAGCAGTCCACAAATAAGGAGAGCGAAAGTGTTCCGGTTCATAGGCTTCGATTTGATAGCGCTCCATGAGATTAGCGCTTTGAGGCAAAGTTCGCAAATTGAGAGGCTGGCAGCAGCGGAGCTGGCCAGAGCGGTAGATTTGCTCGGATCGGGGATGTGAGACGGAGAGTAGCATGGCCGACCTGCCCGCCAATTCAATCGGCAAGTCAGCACCAACTAAGGAGGGAGATACGAAAGTAGACTAACGAAAGTAGTTGACTTAGAGAACAAATGAATCTTAGAATGAAGGCATTCATATGCTCCACTTACTACTCAATAAAGGATTAACGGCAATGATAGAAGCAGATGCGCATTTGGACGAAGGAAGGAACTTCGCCGAGTTTCGACGAAAAGTTCGATCCTCGGAGGTGTTGTCGGCCTCTACCGAACAGTTGTTACGGGGGCTGCACTTCACCGGACGCGTGAGTGTGATTGTGCAAAACGGACAAGTACTCAAATCTGGTTATGAAGAAGGGTACTTCCGGCACAAACCTTCAGGCGTAGGAGCCGGGCTGCAGTAAGCGCTTCAGAAATGTAAATAGCAAAAACAGGTCATCGTAAGAGAAACGAGCCCTGGGCCGAGCGAATCGGCACCAGGGCTTTTTTTATTTTCAGCGCACTTATTTCGAGTGAGAGGTGATTATGAATTTCATGGACTCGATGGAAAGTATGCACGAGCAGGTTGAACTGAAATACTGCGAACGCTGCGGAGGACTGTTCTTGCGCAGGCCGGCAAGCGCGGTTGTTTACTGTATAGACTGCAGCGCTCGATTCGCCGGCGATCCCGACTTAGCTCTGGTGCTCGCCCCGACTTCTCGCCGCCGAGGACGGCCAGCCCGATTGGCCAGAGGACCGAAAACTCAACGAAATGATTTGTATGGCGCGGCCCAGATTGAGTCGTTACAGGGCGCCGTGGGGATGGAGGTGCGGTTATGACAGGCACACTGCCGCACGGAACCCTGGGTTGGACCGTTATGTGTCAGGCGGGAGGGCCGCCCCTGTTTTTCGACGAAACTGAAATCGACCTGTGGGCTTATCGTCCAAAGACAACGGCATTGTTGAAGCGTTATGCGCGGGTTTCGGTCGAGGTTGGACACTTGCCCTGCCTGCTGGGACGTGAGTTTTTTCGCGCCCGCGTCAGTAGATACTCGACTAAGAACTTTGAAGACACGATCGTATTTGTAACGGATATTGAACATACCTTAGACAAAATGGGTGCGCTAGAGAAGAAGCTGATTGCAATGCACATCTTCGAGGAGTACACAGTTTTCGAGATATCGAGATCGCTGGCCTGTTGCGAAAGGACCGTGCAAAGGCTTCTGCACGAGGCGATTGACCAGTTGTCACGGGTTCTGATCGCGCGCGGTTTGCTGGACAGGTTTCCGCGGGCAGAGGATCTAACCGCCAATATTTCAGCCTGTTAGGAGAGCAGTTGGCGGGGACAATAGTGTGTCAAGGGGTAAGATGGGGAAATTCGGCGCAAGTTATTCAAATATAAGGTGAAATAAATGTGGGGAAATTGTCAGGGTACCCCCCCTTAATTTGGTATCCTAAACTTAAGAGTAGAAAAAAGAATTCTGAAGGGCGCGATAAGATTCGCGCCCCTTTTTATTGGGCTCGACGGACGAAGGTTTCGATGTGATGGCAGCGGGCCCCGGCGTCACTATCAACTGCACGGTCGCTTGCGTGATGCAGTTGAGTGCTTCGTCCGGGATGCGAGGGCGCGGCGTGTACACGGTCGGGCGAGAGCAACGACGTTTGGCAGCCGAGAAACGGGAAGGTAACGTAGAATCAGACGAAGGATCGCTCGACGGAGTATCAGGAGCGCGAGGGGAAGGCCACAAAGAGGAATGGACATAAGCTGGGTGACCGAGCAAGTGGCGCTGGGAGGCGGAATCTGGAATGTTTGGAATATGGAGGAATTGGCGCGCCTAGGTGTGACCCACGTTGTGGACATGCAGATCGAATTCGATGACCGTCCGCTGGCAAAGCCGTTCGGGATTGAAGTGCTGTGGAATCCGACGGATGATGACTTCCTGCCGAAACCACCGGAAGTGCTAAAGCGGGGCGTAGATTTTGCGCTGGGTGCGCTGGAGAATCCGAAAGCGCGAGTGTATGTGCATTGCGCGGCAGGAGTGCACCGTGCACCGATGATGACGCTGGCTCTGCTGGGCGCGATGGGGTGGGAAATTGGGAAGGCGATGGATCTGATCGCGATCCGCCGGCCGGTTGTGGACTTTGCGGACGTGTATGTGGAAAGTGTGAGGCGGTATCTGGAAGTGCGGGAGGAGAATTCGGCGGAGAGTTCAGACCAGAGGTTGTGAGGCGAGGGCGCTGGCGAGGGCGGGTCATCTAGAAGGAGTCCCAAGATCGCGCTGGTGAGGATTGATCGGGTGATTGGCGGCAGGGGAATCGCTTGAACGTTGTCATGGTAGGAGCAAGAATGCAGAGGAAAGTGGCCGCTCACAAGAGCGGCTTTCTTATTGGCCCGAAGGAGGGCCGTGTAAGGTGACGAGGAGAAAAGCCGAGATGGGCAGACATTTCACGGCGAGGCGAGAGCAAGTTGCGACGACGGTGAGTATGTTGATTCTCACCCTATCTGTGCTCATGACGACTGCAACATTGTCGACGGGAGCGCATGCGCAAGGGCCGGGGCTGACCACGATCAGCGACACGGTGTACGGTGGTGACGGGACGCCCGCGTCGGGTCTGGCGCTGATTTCATGGCCATCGTTCCAGACAGCCGACGGATACGCGGTGGCGGCGGGAAGCCAGAGTGTGACGATTGGCGAAGGCGGCGCATTTAATGCGCAATTAGTGCCAAATGCAGGCGCCAGTCCGGCGGGGACACTATATGTCGTCGTATTTCAACTCGACGACGGAACAGTGCGCACGGAATATTGGTCGGTGCCAACGAACTCACCGACGACGATTTCCGCGGTGCGCACAACGCCGGGCACTGGACTGGGAAATCTGGCGGCCACTCAACAATATGTGAATGCGGCCGTGGCGAACCGGGCACTTGACTCGTCGGTAGTACACCTCTCGGGGGCGGAGACAATCACGGGCGCGAAACAATTCACGGTGCCGCCCTTGCTGCCCTCGCCCGCAGAAAGCGCGGACGCCGCGAACAAAGAGTATGTGGACCAGGCCGTCGCAAACGTGGGGTCAGGGAATTATGTCTTGCTCTCCGGCGATACGATGACCGGGCCGCTGACGCTTCCAGGACCCCCGACTGCACCGAATCAAGCCACTGACCGTCAGTATGTTGACAACGGGATGTCGGCTAAAGCCGACTTAGTAGCCGGACTTATCCCTACAAGCGAGTTAGGGACGGGGAACGCCAATGCGAGCACCTGCCTGACCGGAAACTCCACATGGGGTGCGTGCGGCACCGGTGGGGCCCCGGCCGGAATCACTTATGCGACGACCGCGGCGAACTGGTCGCAAACGATTGCGAGTCCGCTAACGGGAGGGACACAAGCGACGGTTACACTTACTCCCTGCCCCATGGGAATTGACACAACCAGTGGAGCCGGGTATCAAGCTCTTATCTCGGGTGGGGGAAACAGCGAGGCGGTCAACGTGATCGCGACTGCGGGGGGATGCCTTGCGGGCGCGCCGTCGGGGACAGTCGTGTTCACCCCATTCTATTCGTATGCAGCAGGATACAGCATCGGCTCGGCTTCGTCGGGGATTCAGGAAACTCTAAACGCCGCGTGCGGAACCGATACGACGTCCTGGAAGAACGCGCAATGCAATGTAACGCTGCCATCGAATGGGCCCGGATATCCAAACCATTCGCTGAATACCTATAATGTTGCGGGCACAATCTATCTGCATTCGAACCAATCCATCTTCAGCGGCTACGGGACGTCATTGAACTGCAACGAGCGCGGGCCGTGCCTGCAGATCGGCGACCTGGTAAATTCCAACGATTACACGAGTAGCACGGTCGAAGGAATCAGTTTCCGCACGCCAACGAACCTCTCGAGCAATCCGGCGTTTGCGGGCGTGGCGATTACGCAGACGCAAAGACTATCTCAGGTCGTGACGATAACGACGGCGACGGCCCACGGATTGCGACCGGGGGACATGGCAACAATCATGTTCACAGATAACAACGCGTTCTGGGGCGATGCGATCGTCACCGCCGTACCGAACCCGACGACGTTTCAATATGCGCATTCCGGCACCGATATCGCCGCTCAGACGACGCCGGGCGTGGTGGCACTCACTTATGTCGCGGTGCTTGATAACGCGGTGAATACGCATCTTGCGGATATTTCTTACGATAAGGTGGGGGAAAACGGGGCATTCAACAACTTCTTCGACCTATGGGATGACGAGAATGCAAGCATCGACCAGTTCAACAATAACGCGATTCCATTGAACACGAGCGCAAACTGGTCGGGGTCCTTTGTGTTCTCCGCGGGCAATCAGGGGGCCGGCCACCAGATCGCACCGGTGATTACGCTGCGGGATTCGAGTATCACGGCCAACTACGCAAACGGAGTGACTGTCTATAACTCAAATGGCCTCTACGTTGAGAATACGGTCTTGCAGGCAACCGGACCATGGCAGGTGTATTCATCGAACTCGACGGGTAACTATCAGGGAGCATACCTAAAGAACATTTATTCGGAGAGCGGGCCGCAGATGAATCCGCTATCCCCAGCTCACTCGCCATTTCCGGGGACGGGAGTCGCGGGCCTGATCGCGGGGCCGTCGAGCGGGGCGGCGAGTTTCGCAATTGCCGGCAGTGGCGGTACACAAGGGGCGTTTTCGACCGGAGGGGGAGGAGCGACAGCATATTCTTACTTTGTGGTTGCAAAGGATCTTACGACAGGCACACAGACGTCACCGATGCAGATCCTCAACTATAACTCGACCGGCAGCGACTCCATTCCTGTACGTTGGCCGCGCGTGGCAAATGGGACCGACGCGATTACTTACGACCTTATCCGAATCGCGACGCCGAACGGAGTTAACGCCACGTATCCTTACGCAGGGGGGTGTGCGGGTGGGTCGACGCTCGCGTGCGGATCAATTGCGATCAATGTCGCCCAGTGCTCCGGCCTGGTATGCACTTATACCGACTCGGGATCGGCGGTGACGGTGAGTTATTCGATCCAGCAGGGTAACTACGCCGGCAGCGTGGCCTTCTGGCCAGGGTCGATTGTAAGTGTGAATAAGAGCGTAGCGGTGGGCAACGAAGAGAGCAACGTTGTGGGCATTGGGTTAGATGGTAACCCGCTCCAGGTTGCCAGTGAGTGTACGTCCTGGGGGGCGACCTCCACAGGCGGATTCACGGACTGCCAAGTGAGCCTGACGGCAAGTAACAACGCGGTGCCGAACCAGACAGCCACACTGATGACAGATGGGGCCGCGTCGGGTGGCGGCGAAGCCCTGTCAAAGGGACGGCTGAACTTCTCGACGAGTCCAAGCGCAAACCTGCAACCGCACCACATTATTACCTTAGTGGACTCGCAACCAGCCCTGACGCGGTCGACGTGGGGATACCGGCCAGCGGCGAGCGCGACAGATACCTGGATCGGGACCGACGTGGCGAGTGGCGGGGTGGGCCTGAATCAGGGGCAACTCGCGTTCGGAGCGCCGGTATCTATCACGAATTACATTGCGGCGACGGGCGATGGGGTACATGCAAATTGGCTGGAAAGGCTGAGTGCGGGACTTAAGGAATTTAACGTTCCGATCAAGATGGATGAGAGCGTGACGATTTCCGGACTGGCGGACGGTTGCCTGAACATTGCGTCGGGCGTCATTAGCTCGACGGGCAGCCCGTGTGGATCGGGTGGCGGCGGCGGGGCAGTCAGTTCGGTGTTTGGGAGAAGTGGGGCCGTCATCGCGACCGCTGGCGACTATATCGTGTCTCAAGTAACAGGGGCGGCGGCAGACGCGGCAGTTGTACATAACACGGGCATCGAGTCCATAAGTGGGAATAAGACATTTACCAATACTATTGTGGCGAGCGGAAACCTGATCCTACCCGCAGGCAGCGGTTATGCGCCGGCGGCCGGGGGGCTTGGGTTGGATACGGCGGCGGGCCTGCCGGTGGTTAATATTGGCGGGACGGTGCAGCAGGTTGCACTTACAAGCTCTAATATCAGCGGGCAGGCTGGTACGGCGCTGGCGTTGGCGCACACTCCGACACAGTGCAGCGGCGCATTCGCGACGGGCATCGCGGCAAATGGAAATGCCAATTGTACGACGCCTAATGTCATCCAACTAGCGGAGACGGCGCAACCGGCGGGCATTCCAAATTGGGGGGTGTTCTGGTTCGACGCGGCGACGCACACGCCGCGGGTTATCGACAATAATGGACAGCCGATGCAGTTGGGGCTCGCCAACCTGTTTAACTCGGACCCAAATGGGGACCCGGGAGATACGCTGGAAGAACGAAACGGGCTAAACGCACAGAACTTCCGTGTGTACTCCTCATATACGAATAGCTCGACTTGGGACCGCACGTCGCTTGGGTCCGAGTCCGTAAGTGGAACTAACTACAACGTACTACGCAGTGAGGATGCGGCGAGCGGCAATGCGCCGAGCATTGGAATCCATATTGGGTCGAGTCTTAAGTGGCTGTTTGGGAACGATGGGACATTCAAGCCGTATGTCGGGAGCACTTACGACATAGGAACGGACACAGGGCAGGCAGTTCACAGTGTATTTGCGACGACCTCGTTCAACATGTACACGAACGGGCGACAGGACTTTGAGTTCGCGAATGACGGGGTCAACGGCACTGTGGCAAACGATCTGGCAGTCTATAACGGAAGCGGGGCGGGAGTTCAGACGGCGTCGACGGGAAGCACGGATGGGGTGGTTGGAATTGTAAGTAGTGGGGCCGGAACAAGTGGAAAGTCAGTTATTACTTGGGCGGGAGTAGCGGCATGTAACTTTGATGCAGGGAACCCGGTAGCAGGGGATTATGCGGTAGCGAGCACAAGCCAGGCCGGGAAATGCCATGATACGGGATCGGCAAACCGGCCAAGTGGAGTGCAGGTGATTGGGCGGATTGAGGCGAGCGGCGGAGTGCGGGTAAGTCTAGGGGCGCCGAGCGGGAGTGCGGTTGTTAGTTCGGTGTTTGGGCGCATTGGAGCTGTAACAGCACAGAGCGGAGACTATTCAGTGAACCAGGTTACGGGAGCTGCCCCATTGGCATCGCCGGCATTCACGGGCACGCCGACCGCGCCAACACCCGCAACTTCCGACAGCTCGACGAAGATTGCTACGACGGCGTGGGTGAATGCCCAGGGCTATGGCTCGGGCGGCGGTGGCGGGGCCGTTTCCTCAGTCTTTGGAAGGACTGGGACGGTCGCGGCACAGAGCGGGGATTACTCAGTTAGCCAGGTAAGTGGGGCTGCGCCATTGCTGTCGCCGACCTTTACGGGGGTACTTACTCATCCGGATGGGACGTCGATTAGTGGGGCGGGGTGGGCCGGCAACCCGACCTTTTTGAATAATGTGATGATCAATGGCAACTTGAACGTGGCCGGGACTATCAATCAGACGAGCAGCAGTCCGACGCAGTGGTCCGGAAAGGAATGGACGGGCACGACAGTAACGGTGCCATCGGGCATGGACTTCTCGATGGGAGTGGGAGCGGATGCGACTTTCCATTGCCAACTGGCGAGCGGAGCGTCGTGCATGCCGACGGGCGGAGGTGGCGCGGTCGCGAGCGTGTTTGGACGGACGGGAACTGTAACTGCGCAGAGTGGGGATTACACAGTGGCGCAAGTTACGGGGGCAGCACCGCTGAACTCTCCGACATTTACGGGAAGTCCAGCGGTGCCTGGTTATGTACCCACGGGCACGAGCGTGAATGGGCACGCACTATCGGGGAATGTGACTGTAAGTGCCAGCGATATTACAACGGGGACGTTACCACACGCACAGTTGCCGGCGCTGGTTAGTGGGGACATTCCGAATAATGCGGCGAATACGAGCGGTACGGCGGCGAATTTGGGCGGGACGCCGGCGCTGCCGAATGGGACTACGGCTTCGACTCAGGGTGCGGGAGATAACTCGACTAAGCTGGCGACTACGGCGTATGTGGACCGGGCGCTGGGCGCAACGTGGGTTCCGGTAACTTACAGCAGCAGCGGGTCGTTCACGTTTCCGGCAAGCGCGAGTAAGGCGGCGGTGTTTGCGCTTACGCTGCCTTACTCAGTGACAGCGACGAAGATCGTTTATCGGGTGGGAACGGCGGACAACTCGGCGAACACTTATGCGGTGGCGATCTATAACGCCAGCGGGGCCCTGGTGGTGCATTACGGGGCGGCGGGGACCGCGTTCGCGCCGACGGCGAACACGGTGATGTCGCAGGCATGGAGCGAGGGCGCGACGGCGTTAGCGCCGGGGAAATATTTCATCCTGTGGACTTCGAGCTGTACGGCAAGTTGCGCGACGGTGAATGCGGAGAATGCGGCATTTGTTACTTCTTACTCGAATACGTCATTCTCGGTGGGCGCGGGAGGCACGGCGCCGGGGAGCATCACGACGGGGACGGGGTTAGAGAGCTTCGCAGCTACGGTACCGGCGATCGTGGTGGAATGAAGGGCCAAACCAACTACCGACTCTAAGGCAGACATGATGAAGAAGGTGTTGTTCTTACTCCTAATAGGGGCGCGGGTGGCGTGTGCCTTGGATTACTACGTGGATTGCAACAATGGGTCGAACGGGAATCCGGGGACGAGCGCGCAGGCGGCGTGGCGAACGATGCTGGAGGTTGGGATCTCGACCTTTCTGCCGGGGGACACGGTCAACCTGAAGCGGGATTGCACGTGGAACGAGACGCTGACGCCGCCCTCGAGCGGAACGAATCCGGCGACGGGCGGGGCGCTGATCAAGATCGACAGTTACGGGAACGGTCGGCCGCCGCATTTGACGGGTTATCTGCCGATCGGGCCGCAGTTCTGGACGCAGGTGGGAACGACGGGCGTGTGGTATGCGACGTTGTATTCGACTACGACGGGACTTAGCAGCGTGGTGCAGTGCGGGGGGCGCGGATTTTATTGTCTGACGCAGCCGCCGACGCAATTGAATTATGTGCGGTTCGGGACGGTATGGGGCGTTGCGCAGGGGAGCCAGGCGGGGCTGGGGCAGGATCGGGATTGGTGGTACGACGCGACGAACTACATTCTGTATGTGTACAGCGCAGGAGGAAATCCGGCGGATAACTATGGGACGGTTGCGCCGATCGTGCTGAGCGGACAGAGCCTGCTGAATATCAATGGGCAGTCGTGGCTGGAGATTCAGCATTTACAGATTGACTGGTTCGACGCATACGGAGTGCAGGTGCAGTCGCCGGCGCTGGGGACGAGCGATCATTTGTGGCTGGCGAACATTGCGTCAGACAGCGAGGTGGAGAATGGGGCTGTACCGCTAGGGTTCTATATCCATCCGAGCGGGACGCCGACCGACATTCATCTGTATAACACGGACGCCAACATGAATTATGCGGGCTACCGGTTTGACGGATGCGGGAGCGGAGGGTGCGCGTTCGAGATCAAGAATTGCCGGGCTTACGGAAACCGGGCTTACGGAATCATGGACAACGTGCAGGGGGCGGTAAATTACGATTACTGCCACTTATACGCGAACAACCTGGCGACGGCACTGACGGTGGACACGGCGGGGACACCGGGACCGACGGCGGGAAGCAACAATATACCGGCGGAGACAGCGCCGTGGGTGCGAGAGTGGCGGCGATGGCCGGCGTATACGACGGTGAGTTATGACGACCCGGGACTGGTGTTGAACAGCGACACTTATGTTAGTGCGTTGTTGCCAATGGTCGCGGCGAAGGGAGTACCGCTTTCGATCGCAGTGGTGACGGGCGGGAGTTACTCGCAGGGAATGATTGGCGAGGTGCAGGGATGGATCAATGCGGGATGGGATGTGAATACACATTCGATCTCACACGAGTATGCCGATCCGCCCGCCGCGAGTTGCGGGCTGGGAGGGCCGTTTCCGGTGCCTTGCCATGCGTTCGAGAATTTGCAGTATACGGGGTTGCTGGCGGCGAGCGTGACCCTGACGATTTCGCACTCGCAGAGCGTGTGCGGGGCGGGAAAGCTGGCGTGCATGATGGTCACGACCAGTCCGGATGACCCGGCGGCGGATATCTTCTGGGATCTGACGCCGGCGCCGCCGGGGCAGCATGAAACGGGACTCGACACGCTGGGAGGGATGCTGTACACGCTGGAGCAGCGCGGGGTGTATGCGGTGACGATGGATACGAACGCGAAAAGCATGGCGCGAAGCATCTCGCTGGCGGATGTAGCGAACCTAGACATTCTGAGCGCGGCGCAGAACCTCGACTTCAATGAGGCGGAGATGGAGACAGAGGAGATGAGCTGGTCGCAGGCGTGGATGAATTTGAATTTGACGGGGCTGCCGGCGGCGCGGGTGTATGTGATGCCGGGAAGTTATGAAGATCCCGTAACAGAGAACATTGCGGCGGGATTGGGATATGTGGGGGTGCGGGGAACGGGGAGCCTGAAGCCGTGCTGCGGGGCGAATACGACGCTGGCGACGGGATATGACGTGCTGAATATTCTGAGCCAGGGGATAGTGCCGAATTACCAGGGATTGACTTACCAGCAAATGCGGAACCGGGTAAGTCAGGACTTATTCAAGAACGCGCTATGGGGACGGCCGATTGGATACTTCTGGCATGTGAACGAGTTGCGGCCGGACGAAGTGGCGAATTTTATGGATGCAGTGGTGCAGGGCGGAGCGACGCTGGAGTCAAACACGCAGATGGTGGAGTTCTTACTGGGATGCACGGCGAACGATGCGGTGCCGAGCGGGTATGTGGCGGGTTCGTATTATGTGTGCCCGTCGACTGGGTTGGAGGCGGATTTTCGGCCAACGGCGAATTCTCCGGTGCGGGACAAAGGAGCGATTTTGCCAGCGGAGTATCAGTACGACCTGATGGGAATTAATCAGAATTCGTTCGGGAGCAGTTGGGAGATGGGGGCATACGCGTACGTGCCCGAGAGTTTTAGCGCCGTGCACTGAGAAGTCGGTCGTTGGTCGTTCGTCGTTGGTCGTTCGGACGGCAGTGCGGGGAGAATGCCTTGCGGGGCTGGTGAAGAGCACTGACGGGTACGGGGTCCTTCGACTCCGCATAATCATCGCTGCGCGATGATTATGCTGCGCGCAGGATGACAGGGTATGCGGCGGTTGTGGGGAAAACTTGAAAGAGTAGTTTGGGCCGGGAAATGCCATTTGAAGATGGGGGATTAGGGCGGGTTGGGGATGGGTCCACGGGACAGGCTGGGGAAGTAATCACGGAGTTGAACGCGGGATCGAAATCGGGGGCGACGGGGAAAAAAGGTAACGAGAATAAGACGGCGGCGACCAGGACGGAACATCGAAGCGAGCAAACTGCGACTAGAAGAGAAAGCCGGAATGATCCGGCGACTCCTGAGGAGGAAAGCCGGAGTGAAGGTGGAGGCCGAATCGCGCAAGAGGAGCAGAATCGTAGCGCAGCCGGAGAAGGACAGGGCGAGAAAAAGAATCCGAGGGGCGTCATAGAAAAGCAGATCGACGAACTGGTTAGGATTGGCGGGCGGCTGGATGAGATTGCACAGGGTTGCAGGAGAGAAATCGGAGGCGGCAAATTCTGGGAGCGGACGGAGCGGGATTACTGGATTGAGCAGCATCTTAAGATCCGGACGAAAGTGGGGCAGCCGGCGCCGATCGAGATGAACGCGGTGCAGCGGGAATATTCGCGGGTGTGCCTGGAGACGGGCGCGAAGAAAAACATAGTGCTGAAGGCGCGGCAGATTGGGATGACGTCGTACCTGGCGGCGCGTTTTTTTGTGCAGACGATCACGCGGAAGGGGACGCTGACGATGCTGGTGGCGCACGACCAGTTGGCGGCGGAGGAGATCTTCCGAATCGTGCATCGCTTCTGGGATAACCTGCCGTCGGAGTTGCAAGAGGGTCCGCTGAAGACTTCGCATTCGAGTGCGCGGGAACTGGTGTTTCCGCATCTGGATAGCGAGTTCACGGTGGCGTCGGCGGACGAGAATGCGGGGCGGGGACGGACGATACAGAACCTGCACTGCACGGAGGTTTCGCGGTGGGGACGGGAGGGAGCGGACGCGCTCGGATCGCTGCGGGCGGCGGTGGTTCCGGGGGGAGAGATTGTGCTGGAATCGACCGCGAACGGGGCTTGGGGACCGTTTTACGAGGAGTGGCAGCAAGCGGAGGAGACGGGATACACGAAGCACTTTTTTCCATGGTGGTTTGAGGAGAGTTACAGGAGCGAGCCGGGGAACGGGTTTGAGAAGACTCCTGAAGAAATAGAGTTGGCGCTGGCGAACGGGCTGACGGACGAGCAGATCGCGTGGCGGCGGCAGCAGTGGTCGGCGTTGCGGGGAATGGCGGGGCAGGAATTTGCGGAAGATGCGGTGCAGTGCTTCCGGTCGTCGGGGGAGTGCGCATTCGAGATCGAGGTGATTGAGAAGGCGCTGGCGGGGGCGAGCGCGCCATGCGAGACGCGGGAAAACGGGCATTTGTCGATCTGGCTGCCGGCGCAACCGGGACGGCGTTATGCGATGGGAGTGGACCCGGCGGGCGGGGGAGTAAATGGAGATTACGCGTGCGCGGAAGTGATCGACTGGGAGTCAGGGCAGCAGTGCGCGGAGTTACATGGACACTTTACGCCAAGAGAGCTGGGGAACCGGGTGGCGAAGTTGGGGAAGGAATATAACGACGCGGTAGCGGTGGTGGAAAGAAACAATCATGGGCACGCGTTGCTGGTGCACTTAGTGGACACGCTGAAGTACAAGCCGGTGTATACGTGGGAAGACGGAGCGGAGGGGTGGTACACGACGGCAAAGAGCCGTCCGCCGATGCTTGAGAACCTGGCGGAGATGTTGGTGGAGGCGGCGCCGCTATTCCAGAGCTGGAAGCTATGGAACGAGTGCCGGACATTTGTAAGGCAGGTGAACGGGGCGCCGGCAGCGGCTCCGGGGGCACATGACGATTGCGTGATGGCGATGGGAATTGCACTCGCGGCGAGGAAGGAAGGGCGGCGGAAGGAATGGTGGGAAGATGGAGCGGCCGGAAAGTGAACAAATTGAGTGTGCGTGGGGTCACAGGCTGAGGGGCCATTGAGAGATAGAGTGCAGAGTTAGGGCGGCGAAAATCCGAACCCGCGGCCTGGAGAGCACGGGGGGGAATGCCTTGCGGCGACGCGGACGGTGGAATTGGTGCAGGGGTCCTTCGACTCCGTTCGGCATTCGCCTCACTTCGCCCAGGATGACAGCGAGAAAAAGGTCACAGCCTCTCGGGATGACGACGTTGTTGGTTGTTCAGGAGCGAGAGAACCTTAGCTAGATTGTGCAATGTCAACGTCTGCGATACAGCACGTGAAGAGGATGAGGGGCGGAGCGCAGAGCCATCTGATGCGCTGCGAGGATGGTCATTATTATGTGGTGAAGTTTCGGAATAATCCGCAGCATGAGCGGGTGCTGGCGAACGAGTTTTTGGCGACGCGACTGGCGGAGCAGGTGGGACTGCCGGTGCCGGTGGCGGAGGTAGTGGATGTTTCGATTTGGCTGGTGGAGCATACGCCGGAATTGACGATCGTGCTGGGGAGCAACGCGATCCAGGTGGAGGCGGGATTGCAGTTTGGATCGCGGTTTGTGGTGAGTCCAGTGGAGGGGCAGGTGTTCGATTACCTGCCGCCGGAGATGCTGGACCGGGTGCGGAATCTGGAGACGTTTGCGGGGATCTTGGCGCTGGATAAGTGGACCTGTAACGCGGATGGGCGGCAGGCGGCGTTTTGGCGGAAGCTGCGGGAGAGGAAATATTCGGCGGCGTTTATCGATCAGGGATATTGCTTTAATGCGGGGGAGTGGACGTTTCCGGATTTTCCGCTGAGAGGGGTATATCCGAGGAATGAGGTATATGGGAAGGTGAGCGGGTGGGGGTCGTTTGAACCGTGGCTGACGCGGATTGAGAAATTGGAGGAGGACGCGATCTGGCGGGTGGCGGGAGAGATACCACCGGCGTGGTATGGGGCAAGTTGGGATGAGTTGGAAGCGCTGGTGCAGAGGCTGATCGAGAGGCGGGCGATAGTGCGGGAGTTGATTCAGGCGTTTCGGACGTCGCCGCGGAGACCGTTTCCGGAGTGGAGGGAGGAGGCGTGAGGCCGGGCCTTGTTAACCGGAGAGTTCGCGGAGATCACTGAGAAAAACTTTGAACCACAGAGTTGGACACAGGGGAAGGCGAAGGGGCGAGGCAGGCTGAGGCCTGGCAACGAGTCGATGGCGGAGAGGCGACAGCTCGAGCTTTACCTGCTGCGATTTCTGCCGCATGTTTTGCGGGAAGATTTCGTGACGGTTGGACTGTTGCTGCGGGAGAGTGACGGCGGGTTCGCCGATGTTCGAATGACACACGACTGGAAGATGCTGCAATGCGTGGCGCCGGACGTGGAGACGGAGTGGTTTGAGGTAGTGGAGCAGGAGATTCGGGCGCGACTGGGGAGCCTGCAAAGGCGCGAGGAGTTGGTGCAACTGGTGGGCGAGAAATTCGGGACGAGCATCGATGTGGCGCCGACGAAAGCGGTGGTGACGGAGGATCCGGCAAGAGAAATGGATGTGCTGACGGCGATGTACCTGGCGCCGAAAAATGCGGTTGCGAAGGAACGGGAGTTGAAGGATTGGATGGTGGTGAACACGGCGACTACGTTGCCGCTGGTGGGTCGGATTGCGGCGGGGTGCCCGATCGAGGCGATCCAGAATAACGAGACCATTTCGATGGCGGACATTGCGTACTCGTCGAGAGAGATGTATGCGCTGGAAGTGCGTGGGCAGTCGATGCAGGATGAAGCGATTCTGGATGGGGATTACGTACTGGTGGAGAAAAAGAGGACGGCGCGGGATGGGGAACTGGTGGTGGCGCTGGTCGATTCGGCGGAAGCTACGTTGAAGCGGTTCTATCGGGAGGGAGATAATGTTCGGCTGCAGCCGTCGAACTCGAAGATGGAGCCGATTGTTGTGCCGGGGCCATCGGTGCAGATCCAGGGACGGGTGATTGGGGTGATGCGGAGATACTGAGGAGGAGGTAAAGCTCGGGCGGTGACGAAAGCTGGGCGCAGAGAAGTTGGGGTATTCGTAAGAGCAGCAAGGTGATTCAGGGCGCGATCGGCGATGGGGAATACGCGGCAGCTTGAATTGTTATTGTTGCGGTTGGTGCCACACGCTTTGCGGGACGATTTTATGACCGTGGGCGTGTTGGTGCTGGAGCCGGGGGGCGAGTCTTCCACCCCAGTGGGCGAAAACCGCGCCGACCGTGGACCCCGGTTCGCAGAATTGCGGATGACGCGGGACTGGAAGCGGGTGAAGTGCTTTGCACCGGATCTGGACGTTGCGATCTTTGAACATCTGGAAAGAGAGATTCGGGAGCGACTGAAGGACATCCACGGGCGGGAAGAGTTGACACAATTGCTGGGAGAAAGATTTGGGACGGTGTTCGATGTGGGGCCGGTGAAGGCGATGGTGGCGAGCGATCCGATGGCGGAGATGCGAGTGCTGGAGCGGGATTATTTGGCTCCGATGCCGGGTGTGGCGCAGGCAGGAGAGCGGACACGGCGGATGGGGCGAATGGGGATTGTGGGCCGGATGCAAGACGCGTTCGCAGAGGCGGGCGTGCTGGAGATGATGAAGCGCGACCTGGATATGCGGGAGTTTACAGGAGAGAACGATCCGTTTGTGGTGGACTTTGGATTTCGCGTGGGGAGCGCGGTGAAGATGTTTCACGCGCTGGCGCTGAATTTGAGCCGAGAGCCGGCGGTAACGATGGCGTATCGGTATTCGAGGATTCAATCGGGGATGCGGGGACGGGGTGAAGAGGCGCTGATGACGGCGGTGATCAGCGAAGAAGCGATGCGAGCACGGGGCGAGGTGGCTTCGGGAGTGGCGATGCTGCGGGCGACTGAGATTTCGGTGCGGGATGTTGGGGAGATGGGGGAGATTGCGGAAGAGGTAAGGAGAGAGACGAGAAGTTAGAAGTAAGAAATCAGAAGTAAGAAGTCTTACGAAATGGCGCGGCGGAAGCTGCGCCGTTTGCTTTTTTGGGGACAGCGGGCGGAGAGAACTCCCCCTTTTGGTCGTGCCATGGCTTTAGGGGTCCTTCGACTGAGCGGGGCGCGCTTCGCTTACCCCGCCACGCTCAAGATGACAGGTTTTGAGATCAGATGAAATAGGCCTGGCGGCGATGCGCGCCGGGCGGGAGAGGTGTCTGTGCGGGAATGGATATCGAGACAGAGGCGGCGGGCAACGACACTTATTAGCAACTCGAGTAACTTGCTCGCACAATCAGCACAGTTGTTGAAGAGCTCCACTCAGTCGCTGATAAGTAACACTAATCTTCTTGCGCGAGGGCTAAGTGGGCGGCGAACGATGGGAACGGGGTCGAACCTGGCCCCGTTTTCAATTGCGGGATTCCCTTCGTCGATGCTACCTGGGGCGGGCGGGCGGTCGAAGAGTGGGTCGGGAAACTCGGCATTGCCGAAACTTTCGCCAGCGAATTTGCGGAGGTTTGCGGAGACCCCGATTGCGAGGCGGGCGATCAATGTTATTAAGGACCGCATTGCGGGGATGCGGTGGAGGATCCAGGCGCGAAGCGGACGGTCGATCGACCACATTCCGAACGGAGCGTTACGAGCGCAGATCCTAACGCAAACTTTTGAAGCACCGAATCCGGACGATTCGTTCCGGTCGTTTGTGGAGCAGGTGCTTGAGGACGTGATTGTCGGCGGGTTCGGGGCGATTGAATTGGATTTAGTGGAAGGGTGGAAACTGCCTTCCGCTGAATTGCGGTCGGCTTGGACGGGCGCGTCGCCCGGCCCCACACATCGCCAACCCGTGGCCGCTTTCCCTTCGTCACCTCTTCTTATGTGGCCGGTAGATGGGGCGACGATTCGGATTATGTCGGATTGGGACGGGCGGCCGGATTCCGCGAGATATGTGCAGGTAACGGGACTATACGGGCCGGAGGGGCAAATCGTACTAAATGACGATGAGCTGAGTTATATCAGGCTGAACCCGCGGACGCACACGCCGTTTGGGCTGGGCCGGGTGGAGGTGGCGTTCGAGACGATCAATGAATTCTTGAGCGCGCACCGGTATGCGGGGCGGCTCGCTTCGAATTCGGTGGTGCAGTATGCGCTGTGGCTGCAAGGGCTAACGCCGGCCAATCATGAGCGACTGATCCGATGGTGGCAGGACGAGATTGAGGGGACGGGGCGGGTCCCAATTATGTCGGCGGAGACGAAGCCGGAGGTGCTGCGGTTCGCGGCGGGGAACGACGCAGACCTCCGGCTGGCCTGGCAGGAGTTTCTAATTCGGATTATTGCCGACGCCTTTGACTTACCGGCACAATTCCTGGGAGTTACAAGCGATGTGAACCGGGCGACGGCGGCGGAGATGACGGAGATGGCGTTCCGGTCGGCGGTAGTCCCGACGGCACGGCTGATCGCGGAACACCTGACGCGAGATGCGATTGGGAAAAAGCTCGGATGGCCAGACCTGGAGTTCGTATTCACCGATGTGGATGCAACCGATGAGATGGAGCAAGCGCAGATCGACGAGATCTTACTACGCACTGGTGTGTTGACGGTGAATGAAGTTCGACGGGCACGAGGGCTGGGGGAGATTTTGGGAAGTTAGAAGTCGGAAGTTAGAAGTAAGTAGTAAAAGCCAAGGCGTTGACTGTTAGAGGTCGACGACGGCGCGGTCGAACGTGTCGGATTCTGGTCAGAAGTTCGAAAGTCAGTTGTTCGAATAGGTGGGATATCGGAATGGGGATTTCATTGGAGTCGATGGCGATTCGGATGCCGGCGGTGGCCGGACATCCGAATCGTGTGGCGTTCCGGGGAGTGTTGACCGTGGTGGACTCGCCGTCCGATAAGGCGCCCGCAGGAGCGCGGGGGCATCGGGTGATACTTGCGCGAAGGGCGGCAGAGGAGGCGATTCCGTCGTTGCTGGGGATGGGGTTGGACTATTCTCCCAGGCTAGATGGACACGATACGCGCCGGAAGATTGGAGTGATTACGAGCGCGGAGATAGTGGGACGGGAGATCGAGGTAGGAGGGTACCTATATGGACGGGACTTTCCGGAGATGGTGGAGGAGATTGGGAGAAGCGCGACGCCGCCAAAGACGGGATTGAGTGGAGCGGTTGGCCGTCGCCTAGGGGCGGCTCGGGCGTCGGATAAGACCGCGGATGCAATTGCCACGGGCAAGGGCTCGCGGTTCGGGCTATGCCGCGCGGACACGAGCGTTCCACCCCATCACGCCAAAAGCGGGCGCGCTGGGGACCGCGGTCTTCGCGCCACACAGGAGGGGGCCGCGGGGACAGGATTAGGGATGTCGTATGAGATCGCGGACGCGCTGGTAGAGGATATTCAGGCAGCGGTGTGGGTTTTAAATCGAGTTACATTCACGGGCGCGGCAGTGCTGCGGAGGGATAAGGCCGCATATATGTCGACATGGATTGAGTTGGTAGACGCAGCGCCGGGCGTCACAGTGGGCAAGGAAGGACTTTGACGACGGGGGTGGACGCGGTATCCCCGGCCGGCAAAGGCGCGGGTAAAGGGAAAAGGCAAAATGTGGTTTCGTAAGTGATACGGCGAGTACTAGCGGCGGGGTTATGACGACTTTGACCGGCAATGAGCGGTCCAACTTATGGAGGATGAGGATGAATGAAGAGATGGTGAATCAGATGGTGGCGGCGGCAGAGCGATTGGCCGCGGCTTCGGAGAGTCTGGATCGAGTGCTGAGCAAGTTGGACGCGCAGCAGGAGATGCTGAACGCAAAAGTGGACCGAATCGTGGCGGCGGTGGAGGAGTCGATCGCGCAAACGGAGCGGCAGAAGTTGGAGGCGGCGGGTGAGTCGAGAGCGGCGGCGGACCTGGCGGCCTCGGAATTGAGTCAGCGAGTGGCCGAGCTCGAGAAATCGAATGCGGACCTGAAGGCGCAGGCCGCAAGGATGGCGCGGAAGACACTGTCCCCGGTGGTGGCCGCGTTGATTGCGAAGAATGAAATCGAGGGAGAAAAGATCGATCCGGCAGTGCTGAACAGGACGCTGGCTGCGTTGAGCGTGGAGCAGCGGGTCGCAGTAAAAACGGAGTTAGCGCGTGCGGGGATGATCGAGTAAGTCGCTGGTCGTTAGTGGTTGGTCGATAGGCATGAGGGCGCGGGGATCGCGCCCTTTTTATTTTGACGGCGAGCATTGGAAGCCGGCGACGAGCACGTGGGATCAGGTTGCACTACCCCGCGTTCGAGGATCTCGGCGGGAGAAGAAGGCAGAGCAACAACAACTCAATTGAGGAGATGACATGAAGGCGAATTTCTTGGATTTGCATGCGGCGGCGGACTTTCTTGGGCCGGGCGCCATTGAAATCAACCGGTATCAAACGGAAATTTTTGACATCGTGCGTCGGCGCGGCGTGTTTGGGCAGCGGATCAAGCAGGTTCCGGCAACCGGGCATCCGTCGCGGTTTTTCGAGGAAACAGCGATCGCCTCGCCGAGCGCGGCGCAGGCGTTCGTGGATCCACGAAACATTCAGCCGACGTTGCAGGCGCCGACGCGGGTGGAGCGGAGCGTTCCGCTGAAGGCACTGGTGTCGCAGATCAACTACAACCTGTTCGACATTGAGGTAACGAGCCAAGAAAGCCAGTTCGCGTACTTACAGGCGAAAGACCTGACGGACTCGGTGGAAGGCCTGATGCGGACGCACGATGTGGCGCTGTGGAACGGGAACGACACTTCGCTGAGCAATCCGACGACCCCGCAGTATTTCGGCGTGATCGGGCAGATTGAGGCCGGCGGGAACACGACGAACATCGGGCTGACATCAAGCATCGTGGACGGAATCAAGAGCACGATTGCGGAGATGGTTTCGAGTTCTTCGTTTGAAGTGCGGCCGACCGCGATCTATGCGAACCCGGTGCTGCTGGACCTGATCGACCGGGAGATGAAGGCGGAGTTCAACGTGGTGATGACGACCACGCAGATCACCGGCGGACTGACCGTAAAGACGCTGAGCACGCAGGCGGGCGACTTACCGCTGATTCCGGAGTGGGCGCTGCCGTACACGGGAACGCCAGGAAGCGGGACCGCGACATTGCCGGCGTACATCGTGACGGAAGACCTGATCGAGTATCACTGGCTGACGGATCCGAATCCGCGAGTGTTCAAGCTGGGGCTGCCGAGCTCGCTGATGACGCAGAGCGTGGTGGTGAAGTTTGGGGCACCGGTGGTGAAGGGCGCGTCGTACGCCCACTTTGAAGTGAAAGTAACACGGTAGTTCGTTCTCCGTGCCCGGTTCCCAGTTCTGAGTTTTGGACTGAGAACCGGGCGACTTTCCTGGTGGTGCCGATATGGAAGAGAAGTCCGCAGAGGGCGGAGGTAACCCGGCGATGCCGGGCGAGCTTTGAGTCAAAGCTAGAGAGTTAGGGAGGGCGAGTTCACTTACTCCGCTCGGTCAAGGTGCAGGCAGTCAAAGGTCGTGGAGAGGTTATAAGAAATGAATTACTTGCAGCCATCGGAATATGAACTGTACGGGCTTGAAGCGACGACTGACGTTGCGTGGATAACGGGGGCGTCGGCAATCGTAGATTCGCATTGCCGGAGGGCGACGCTCGCGGCGAACCAGTACACCGAGCGCTTGCGGACAGACGGACAGAGACCGGTGCGGCTGACATATCTGCCGCTGACGGCGGTGGCGCCGGCGACGTCGGCAATCGTTTCGGCGCGGGCACGGTATGCGGTGCCAAGACGCGGGGAATGGGCGGAGGACGAGCTGTCGTGGAATGTCGCGCTGGCGTTTGGGATCCCGGGATCGTGGCTGGACTTGAACGTGGCGGACCTAGATTACTTCGGGGATACGGGAGAAGTGACGCTGCCGCTCAATGCGTTGTCGTTCGCGTTCGATGAATTGGAAATTGTGTATACCGCGGGATGGGCGACATTTCCGGATGCGGTGAAGGTGGCGTGCGCGCAGATTGCGAAGAACGCGCAGGCGACGCCGGGGCTGAACGTGAAGAAGGGCGTGATGAATAACATGCAGCTTTGGTACTTCGCCGACACCCTGTTAGATGACACGGTGCGGGAGCTGCTTGCGCCTTATGTGGCGCAGAAGGTGGGATGACATGACCGGGATATCGGGATGTGCGGCAGCGCGGGCAACCGACTCGCTGTTGAGGAGCCTGGGCGGCACCGAGGTGGTGATGCTGTTTGCGGCGGCGGGGATGCCGGGCGATGCGGTGGCGGAACTAGGGCTGGTAGATCCGGGTGTAGAGCAGGCGGCGATCGCGCCGGTGGTGGTCCGGGAGCTGACGACCGAGAGTAACGGGCCGAGGCGGCGGATTGAGCTACTGGCGGGCCGCTCGGCGATGGCGCCGCAGGTGAGCCAGAGAAACGTGGCGTCGGCGGACGTGCTGTTCGAGACAGCGCTGGGGATCGTGTACCAGGGAGACATGTTTCACATCGAGGGATTTGTGGTGGAGCGGTTTGGGGGCGTGGCTTATTTGTATCGAGTGCTGGCGGTGGCGTAAATGCAGCCGTCAGATATCAGCCGTCAGCTATCAACGAAGAGCACTTAGTTGGCTACGGTTTCGTCGACTTAGTTTTGTGGGTTACGGAAGCAGGAGCTATATGCAGGCAGCAAAGGACAGTTTTTATGTGGCGCTGCGGGAGCGACTGAGCGCACTCAACCCCGGGCGGACGATGGTGATGGACGGCGTAACGATTCCGGCAATCGTGGTGCGGGAAAACATGGAACCGCGATTCAATGAAGCACAGCCAGGGGTGTTTTACGTCGATTGGGGCGAAGTACTGATTGCGGAGAGCACGCGGCCGATGCTGGGAATCGAGTGCGGAATCTGGTACGCGAGCGAGGGGAGCGGCGGGACAGGAGTAGACCGGGGGCGCGTGTTGGCGGAAATGGACGCGGAGCTTCTGCAAATCTGCGATCCGCCGCATGCCGAGATGATGGACTACAGCCAGAGTCCGAGCGCGGACTTAGGGTCGGGAATTTTCTGGACGGCGCCGGAGTTGGGGAACGATCCCGGAGAAACGCCGATCGCGAAGCAGGAGTGGAGCGCAGGAACGGCACGGATCGCGCATTACGCGCAGTTGAAAGTTTACTTCTTTTTGCCGAAAGCGGGAGCATGACACGAACAGGATTACGACCGGTCGCGAGGAAGACGCGCGCGTATTTTGCGCCGGTGGACCCGGTGAACGGGCCGACGGCGATTTTCGACCCATCGCAGAGCGCGGGGTTTGAGTTGGACGCGCCGCCGGCGCCGTGGATCGACCTGGGATGGATCGAGAACTTTGCGCGAACCAGCACGACGCAGATCGAAGCACTGCCCGGAGGAGTGGCGGGAGCGGTGACGGGACAGGCGCGACGGGGATTGGGAGCGCGGGTGGAGTTCGAGTTTCGGGATTGGGGAAAGTTACAGATGGCGCTAGCGGGCGGCGCGGAACACATGAATGCGCTGGCGACGGCGGCGGGCGCGGCGCCCGCGGGGTCGGGCGGAGCGCCAATCGCGGCGGTGCCGTTGCTTGCGGGATCAACGGCAGAGGAGTTAGTGATCGGCGCGGCGGCAGTCCCGGGATTCGGGACCGGGCGCGTTGTGGCGTGCGACGTAGATTATGCGCAGCAGATCGGATATGTGGGCACGGGGATTGCGGCGGCATACGTCACAAGCCCGGAAGACGTAAAACAGGATGCGAATTATGTACGGCGAGTTACGTTCAACGTAGGACGCGTGGCGGAGATTACCAGCACGTCATTGATTCTGGCCCAGGCGCTTCCGGGAGGTGTACCGGCGGCGGGCGCAGCCGTGCAGAACGTGATTGCATTCGTGGATCGCGACGGGGGATCGTTCCTGCAAAGGTGGTCGGGGCTGTTTGTGATGGAGGAAGAGTCGGGCGGGCGCGTGTGCTTCTACTATCCGCTGCTAAGTCCATGCACCCCGAAACCAGCGTGGCCACGAGAGGGGTTGGTACAGATTCAGAAGCCTATCGAGGAGATAACTCTGCCGGCGGCATTCGCGGCCCTGCCGACGACGGACGGGAATGACGCCGCAATAGTGTTGTGTTATCGGAGTTACTTTCCGGCGGCGGCGGCGGACTTGTACTAACGTCAGGTCAGGAGTGAGCGGTGAACGAGCAGGAGTTAACGGCTACGGGTTGGGCGCAAAGGCTCGAGGCCAGAGAAAAGCCGAGATCAACAGGTCGACAAAATAGATTGCGAAAGGGCCAGTTCTGCAGTTTGTAAGGCGGAGAAGCATAGGTGTCTGGACCTAATTATGAAATTGCTGATCGACAATCTTGATGGACGTGGGCCACAGGACCGCACCGCATTCGTCGATATGACGGCCGGCGTGATCATTGCGCGCAGGCTGAATAAGCCGTCGACGCTCACCCTTAATCTAATTGGAGACGGGAAGGGCTTCATGCCTCCGATTGGTGGAGCACGAGTCTTATTGGTTCGGCGGGATGGCAGCAACTTATTTGCGGGATATCTGACGGCCGCGCCATCTTGTCAATACATCGGATGGGGTAATGAGGGCGCGCAGTATCGCAATGAGATCACGGCGCTCAGCGACGCGATGGTGCTGGACGAGAAGTTTCCGTCCACAGAGCCACCTTTTGTTGCGCAGACCGCGGGAGGGGCGTTCCGGCAGTTAACGCTCGACGCGATGCCAGACTGGTTTGACTTGTCGGGAGTGGAGGCGGGAGATGTCATTCCGTACTTCAGCGTCGATCCGGCGAAGTCATGGGTGGAATCGGCGACGGAAATCGCGCTGGCCGCGCGATGCAGTTATCGGGACGACGCGGGGAAGTTATTCTTTACTCCACTTGCGCAGAATACTTATTCACTGGCAGAGGGCGACCCTCTCTTCTCTCCCGACGGCCTTCAACTCAAGACGGTAAACCGGTTGACTAATGACTTGACGGTGTTTGGGCAGTTAGAACCACAGGCACATGTTAAGGACTACTTCGTGGGGGATGGATACACTTCCCTGTTCTACCTATCACAGATTCCGTTTACGCGGAAGGATGAGATAGCCGCCTACAACCGGACGATACTGGATGAGGAATATACCGAATTGGACCCGACTCACTGGGTAATTAGCGGTCCTGCGAATGTGTTCACGGTGAGCGGAGGAATGTTAGATGTGGCAGGGGGGACAGGTAATGACGGACAGACCTGTCTGGAGTTCGTGGAAGAGGTAGAACTCGGCGGCTCGACGGTTCTAGAGCATGGCGATGTTGTCTTTGACGCCGCGTCGAACGGCGTGATTGGTGGGCTTTACAACGGGGCTGTGGAAATCGCAAACTGCGTCGCAGGATTTCGAGTCACGCCATCGGGAGGGAATTGCAGCATCCAGGCGCTGGTAGGCGGGGCCGTGAAAGGCACGCCGCTGACGACGCAGGCGGGACATCATTACGTTTTTACGACTTATCTGAATCCGACGGCGATTTATCGGATGCAACAAGTATTTCACTCGTCGGCGCACCCGAGCGGAAATGCGCGAGGCGGCGGGGCGATCCCCTGCGATGTGCGAGTGGGGCTTCAGGTTCACGACATTGACCCAGCGAATCCAGTGACGGAGATTGCTCCGGCGACCGTGCTGTACGACGACGTGATCAGTAATGCGCCCGGGTTTTGCACTTACGCGTTGATGAACGTCGAAGACATGCAATGCTCGGTAGCCTTCACTTATATCTATCTAGCGATCGACGCGCTGGTGAGAACGACTTTACCGCAGGAAGCCACGGTAACGGTACAAGCGGGAACGCTGCTGGAGGGGGCCGAGTGCAGGATATCGAACACGCCCACGCTGCAGTTTTATCCCGAGTATGTTCCGGCGGCCAACGAGACGATTGAGGTGACTTACCGAAGCAGTGGACAGGCTGCCGCCCGAGTTATGAACTCGCAAAGCATTCAAGCGAACCAGAACGGAGCGGACGACGGTGTACGGAGCGGAGTGCGGCATGTTGGGATTCCAGCGCCGCGAACGTCGGCCGACTGCGAGATTGCGGCATTGGCGCTACTGGACGATGCGGGAGCGGGGTGGGCGGGAGAGTATGACATTTGGAGTAACTCGCTGCCCGGAGGAGCGGCGGATCTGTTTCCCGGGAACGGACTGGCGATCAATGTCCCGTCGCGCCTGGCATCGTTGCTGGCGATCGTGCGAGCGGTAGACCTCTTAGTTGTTGACCTGGGCGGGGAAACAGTGCGGTACAAGTTACAGTTTGTGGATGCGGGCGATCCGACGTTGGCGTTTTCATTCGAGTCGGTGCTGGTAAAACAGGCGCAAGCTCTGACGGCGATTGACATGACGGAAGTGGGAAACGCCTATGTACCTGACGTGAGCAGCGCGGAGGCTACGACAATAACCTCCACGACTGTCACCATCGACGTGGGATTCACACCGGTGGAAGGGAGCGGTATCGAAGTGCGATATTCGGACGCCGGCTGGGGAATGGGTAACAATCGAAACCTGATCGGGCGATTTACAACCAGCACTTTCACATTGCCACGGTTCGCCCGGGCACAAGACTATTTTCTTCGGAGTTATGACAGCAGCACGCCGGTGAGGTATTCGAGATACTCGACGGCGTTGCATGTGGACTATCCATTGGACTAATCATCTATGAAGAGCTATGAAGAGCATGCGGGGGATGTAAGCGTGGGGCGGATTCCGGTTATCGTGCAGACGAGCAGCGATTTCCAGCTTGATGTGCTGGAGAAGCTTGGGCGGCTCGAAGTGAAGATGGACATGCTAATGGGCAACGGACAGCCGGGGCGAATGCGATTGGCCGAGGATCGGCTGATAGCGCTGGAGCGAGACGACGCCAAGCGAAATGTGTATGACCGCATTGTGATCGGGGCAATTGCCCTTGTGGCGAGCGCGCTGATCGCACTGCACGATCACTTTGTTCTGAGGTAGCGGGGGCAGGTTGCTGCTCTCGGTTCTCAGTTCCCAGTTCCTGGTTCTCAGCGAGGCCTATAGGACTTCGAGGCGACCCTTCAGAAGATCGGGCGCGGCGATTCACCACTGTGCGGACGGGAGTGTCTGCGCGTGAGGTTTACCTATGCCCGGCATTGGATAGCCGGCGTGACTGAAGCGCGCCAATCATAGATAGGAGCAGTTATGAACTTGCTGGTGCAGTACGGACCTTTGGTGGCGACAATTTCCGGAACTATTGGAACGGCAATTCTAACGCCATCGTTTATTGCGGGGCATCCTTTGGCTTTTGCGTGGGTGAACGCGGCGGCACAGCTGTTACATGCGATTTTACCGTCGGTTTTCGATATCCGGGCGAAGTAGCGGTCGATGGGGTTGCTTAAAAGATACTTACTCCGGCTGGCGCGTGGCCCCGAAGAGGAGCCACACGGACGCCGGGGATTGCGGAGGGAGTTACCGATGAAACGAGCATTGATTGCAGTTGCGACGTTGTTCTTACTTCCGATGCTGGGCTGTTCTCCGCTGGAGAAACAGGCCCGCGATACGGCGGCGGCACTATCGGGATCGATTGTGGCGGCGCAGAGTAAGTACGAGGGCAGTTGCAAAGCGAATCCGAATCAGGAAATGTGCGAACTTATTAACAACGGAGTTGCTGGCGAGAACGCGCTGATCACCGCAGTAGAGGCTTACTGCGGCTGGTCGACGACGCTTGCGCCTCCGGACCCGACGGCGACATGCGTGCCGGTGAAATCGGCGGCGGGGGCGCTGGAAGCGGCGATCAGCAACGCGGCGGAACTGACAATTCAGATCAAGGGAGCATTCTAATGGGAGCGGCGACTCTGATTGGCCTGGTGGTTACATTGCTGCAATCGATTCTTGCATCGGCGCAAGTTGGGGGAATGTCGCCGGAGATCATTGCGGAGATTGAAGCGGCGGTTGCGAAGTTGCTGGCGGTGCAGGGGACGCCGGTGACGTATGCGCAACTGGAGGGATTGCGGGTGACGACGAAGTGGTAAGGTTATTTTCTGGTCGTGAGGGTGGGGCAATTTAGGCCCCGCCCTTGCGGGCAGGCGAAGGAACGGAATTTCTTTCCCCTAGAGGGCGCCTTTTGGTGTAGAACCGCCAATATTGGTTACCAAAGGCATCTTCTATTGTGCTTTCATGGAGTTCAAGATGCGGGAAGGCAAGGCTTGCGAAGAACGGCGGAATTGGCAGGGGAGAGTTTACGAGAGATTGGGGTTCTGCTCGTGGTGTTCGTTCCCTTGGACGCAGTTTTTTATCAGGGCCAGCTGACACTTCGGACGCGAGTGATCCTGGGAGTGACGGCGCTGGCGGGATTGGCGATTGTTGCTGCCGGGATTTGGCTGGAAAGGGGGAGCGAATAGACTATGGGCTATGTGATCCCGTTCGCGATGTTCGGATTTGCCGTGGGGGCGATTTTTTTCTGGGGCTTGCGCGACAAGCGCAGACGCAAGGCCGCCCAAGGAACAGATGCAGCGCACCCTAAGAAGGCAGCATAGCACAAAGCAGAGTGCTTAGGGCTCGCCCTAAGTCGCTAGGCTGCCGAGTTCTGCAACTCTTAGTTCCTGCCAGTTGTGCCGGTAGTTGCATGTGGCGTGTGTTGTCCTAGCCCGAATACCGGCTTCTTTCCAACAAAACACACTTCGATCCTCGCGGGCGTGGGTGTCCGCGGGGACGCTAGCTAATGTCTTCGCTCCAGGTTTCCAGGGTCTTCTTAACTGCGGCCATGAACTGGTCGGCTATGGCGCCATCGATGATGCGGTGATCGTAGCCCAGGGTTAGATGGACAACGGAACGAATGGCGATCGAGTCGCTGCCATCTTTGTCGGTGACGACCATGGGTTGCTTGGTGATTCCGCCAACGCCCATGATGGCGGCGTTGGGCTGATTGATGATGGGCAGGCCGAAGACGGCGCCGAATTGACCGGGATTGGTAATGGTGAAGGTCGAGCCCTCGACGTCGGAGGGCATGAGCTTTTTAGTGCGGGCGCGCTCGCCGAGGTCGGTGATTCCACGCTGGAGGCCGAGGAAGTTGAGCTCGTCGGCTCCTTTGAGGACGGGCACGATGAGTCCCCAGTCGAGGGCGACGGCGATGCCGGCATTGACGTGCTTGTGATAGCGGATGCTATCGCCTTCGAGGGAGGCGTTGACGATGGGGAACTGCTGAAGGGCGATGATGGCGGCACGTACAAAAAAGGGCATGAAGGTGAGGCGGGCGCCATGGCGTTGCTCGAAGGAATTTTTGAGTTTGTTGCGGAGGTTGACGATGCGGGTCATGTCGACCTCGAACATGCAGTGGACGTGAGCGCTGGTGCGGCGAGACTCGATCATGCGCTGAGCGATGATTTTGCGCATTTGGGACATAGGAACGAGGTCACCGGGAATGGCAGCGGGCGGCGGGGGCGCCGCAGGCCCACCCAAGCCAACACCGGGCTTGGATGGGGCACCCGGCGCGGAGGTTGAGGGCGCGGCGACGGGAGCGGAACCGCGGTGTGCGAGGAAATCGAGAACGTCCTGCTTGGTGACGCGGCCTCCGGTACCGGTGCCGGTGACTTGAGCGAGATCAATGTTGTGCTCGCGGGCGAGTTTGCGGACAAGCGGGGAGGAGCGGACGTCAGATTCGTCGTCGTCTTTCTCTCTCGATGCGGCAGGGGCGGGCACTGGGGCCGCAGGAGCGGACGCTTCTTTCACTGCGGGGGCCGGTGGGGCCGCGGGCTTGGCGGGAGTTGACGCAGCGGCGGAGGCGCCATTGGCGTCTCCGATCACGCCGACGACGGTATTGACCTGAACGGTATTGCCTTCAGAGACTTTGATTTCCTGAAGGACGCCAGTGGCGGGAGCGGGGATTTCGGCATCGACCTTGTCGGTGGAGATCTCGAAGAGAGGCTCGTCGCGCTGAACCTTGTCGCCAGGCTTCTTGAGCCATTTGGTGATGGTTCCTTCAAAGATCGATTCGCCCATCTGGGGCATGACTACGTCAGTCGGCATAGTTCCCTTTCCATAAGGCCGCTCGGAAGCGAATAAGAGCAAACAAACATTATAGCCAAGGCGCAGCCGGTGATGCGGCGGGCGAGGTGGAGAGCGCGTGTGTTTCGCGCCTCAGGGCAGAAATTTGCGGACGCCTGAAAACGGCAGGGCGCGGACGCCGCACACGAACCCAGACATCGCGATGAACGCGAAGTGTCGAGCCAGTTGCCGACGTCTTGGCGATACGGGAGCGAGCCGGAGTGCGCGCTACATGAGAGGGGAGTGCAAGAGTGCAAGGTCTAGATGGCGAGGAGATGGAGAAGGTGAAAATGCGGCGGATAGTTATAGTGCTGGTGAATGCATTCCTGCTATTGAGCGGGGCGCTGAGTGGGCAGAGTGTGCAATCGGGGCGCTCGGTGATGTCCGGGGCGTTCAAGTCGCAGAGTTTGCTGGCAGGCGGGGGACAGAGCGGACCTTTAACCTATTCCGCGCGCACGGATGCTGCCGTATTCGGGACAGGCGTGACGGGTGAATTGTTGCCTGCCGGTTGCGCATCGCAGAGTGGGGCGGCCTACACACTTTGTTTGGCGAATGCCTACAATGCAAGTGCGACCACCGGGCATCAGGGCGCGGCGTTGAGCTACACGGGCGGACCCACATCGGTTCCGCCATCGGCCGGCTGGACGGTAAGCGGGACGAACATTAATGGACTGAACTCATATCTAGCGGGACTTAATAAGCAGGTCGCTGACCCGGATTTTGGGGCGACGATGATTCGCGCGACGGACGCGACCGTGAATGGAAGCATTACGTGCCTGGGCGGCGGGAACTTTGGCGCATCATTCAGTGTGGGCGCGGGGACAGCAACGCTGGCATGGGCCGCAGATGAATCGAAACTCCGTATTCTGAGCAGCGGCGGAGTGCCAACCATTCTGGCGTTCAACCCTACAACGGGCACAGTGACGCCATCGGACCTGTGCGGCGGTTACTTCCCAGGCGGGGCATCTTTCTCCGGCACCGACCCGCATGTTATCTACACCGTCAATACAGATCAGGAAAACACGGTGCAGTTTAACGGATTGACGGGAAGCTTCATCACGCCGGAGACGGTAAAGAATGGAAGCAAGAGCGCGACGCTCGCTGCCATCAATCCGAGTTCGGGCTTCGCGCAACTGAATGCCGTCTCGACCACGGGCAGCTACTCCGGCAATGTGTGGACGGGGCAATCGAGCGGGGCAACGTTTAGCGCCGTGAGCAATCCTTCCGGCTTTGGAACGACGGGCACTCCCAATGCATCCACGATATACGCGGGTACCATTTGCGATGGCACCAGTAACGCCGAGGAAAATGCCGTATGCCTAAACAATCCAGTGGGCGGAACGTGCGCGACGAATGACACGAACCCGGCTTGCTGGTACGTGGTGTGGTCTCTCCTGTTCGAATTCAACTACCTGCCCTCGCCGCCGGATACAATTCACTTCCCGCAAGGGCCAAACAACTGCCTGCCGCAAAATTTCCCCGCCAACTATACGGGAGTGTTTACACCCGCCACCGATGACACTACCTTCACGGTGACATGGGGCGACAACGGGCAGGCGAACCACACGGGATACAACGGTTCTGGGAGTTGCCCCGCATCGCCGGACGGCACATGCCAAGGTCCGATTTATCTCGCGAACTACCGTAGAGGATACGGATGCCGGGTCCTCAACACGATGACGGACCAGATCAGTGGGGACTGGGGGCCGCAAGGTCAGGCGCTTGACCAGCAAGCCTATCTGATACCGGGCACGGTTTCTGGCACTCCTGGTTTGGATGACGCATGGACTCAAGACGTAACTGGGGCGGCAACTCAACTGTGGTGCTTGAACAATTCCAGCGGAGCGTGCGCGGCCTCAGGATGGACGCAAGCCTACACGGGAGTAATCTACGGAACGGCCGATGCCACCCACGTGTGGCGAGACACGAACGGAGCCAGTTGGACGCCATCGGCGGTTCCGACGAATGCGCCGTTCTACTATCCCGACGTGATGCACGATTCGGCGCAATCGCCCAATAACCAACTGTCTAAGTTCTCGTTGGTGCAACAGCCCGACATGAATGTGACGGGCGTCTCTTACAATGCGAGCACGCACCAGAGCACAATCACGTACAGCAATGGTGCCCAGTACAGTCCCGGTCAGCAGTTCAATTTTTTCAACCTGCTTGGAGCCCACGATTCGTACATGAACTGCGGGGACACCGACCACTGCCCCGTATTCACCGCTGTGGCGCTGCCGAACGGAAGCGGCGGGTACTACCCCAGCGGGTCGAGCGGAACAATCACGGTCACCGATACGCTTGGGGGCGGCACCAATTTCACGGACACGGAAAGCCAAAGCGGGTGCGGGAAGAACTGCCCGACGATGACGCCCTATCCGCAGGACACGCAGTCCAGCGCGGGCGGGTTTGGCGGGACAAACTACTGGCAGACGCAAACACTTTTGGTCGCGGCCGACCTGATGTCTACCGGCCATTCGAGCGATGGCGATCATACGACGTTCCAAGGAAAGTACTACACCGCCATCAATCAGCTGGCTCCATGGACACCCACAACAATTGCTAACACGGGCAGTAGCAACCCCGCCTGCCAGGTAGCAGGAAGTCCTTGCGGGACGCTCTATCCCGGGCCGCTTACACCTCCTCCCGGCCCGGATGGTATTCAATTATTGCCCTTCAGCGTGACCGATGATCAGCACGGGACGATGGGCGGACATGGGACGGCAGACCTGACACCGCCGGCATTCGTGACGACGCAGGTGTGCGGACAGGCGGGCAGCGGCGGAGTGGGTGGATTTCCATGCGAGGGGGCCTTTTCATCAATTTGGGATTCGGAAATAATCGGGGTCGAAAACTGGGCGACTCGATCTTCACCGGGCAACCTGGTGGGAGCGGACTGCAATTACGGGAGTGGCGCGGCACCGTGCGTCTATCGCTTCAATCACACCTTTTGCAGCGATAACAACTGGCTGTTCACTGGGCAGAACTGCATGGGCATTATGTCGCCAGACGGAAACTGGATCGCGTACCCAAGCGACTGGAATATGACGCTTGGGTGCACAGACTTGACCACAACGAATTGCTGGTCGTCATGGGAAGCGGTGGCTCCGAATGCGAGTGGGACAGCGGTGACCTGGACGAGCGACGGGGCGAGTCCGCCTAACGTCACGGTCACTATGTCGAATCAGTTCTGCCCGACTGCGGGGGTGCAATACTACTGGGTCAGTGGGGCGGTGCAGACATACTCCTGCGGGACGCGTGCGGGCACGGTGGCGCTGACCGGATTCGCCGAATCATGGCTTAATCAGACCCTTACCCTTGGTCCCAACACGGCGAATAACTGGCAGTGCGATAACGCGGACTCGAACGCGGGGACATGCAATCAGTTCGTGGTCGCGTCGGTGGCGGGCGCTCCGACCAACTCCGGTAACACGGAAACCGGGACACAGAAGGCCAGTCCTACCGCGTGCGGAGGGGCGCCGTGCCAGCGCACGGACATTTGGATTTCGAAGATTTCGTCGGCGCACCAGTGAGGTACTAGATCCTCTCGGAGCGTGGAATACGAGTTGCTCGGATGCAAGGAACTAAGGATAGTGTAGAACCGAGATGCGCGGGGCGGGAGCGACCGAGCTTAGTGCGCGGGCTAGGGCGCCCGCGCCACATAGGTTGACTTATTTGTGCTTATCCTTGTAGATGCTCCGGCTGACGCGGTTTTGCTGGCGATTAATGCCGCGCTGCTCCGCTTTGGTGAGATGGCCATTGTGCGCTGCCATATCTTTCTGTTCGCGGTTCTGAACGCTGGCTTCGCGCTTTTCGAGATTGGCGGTCTGTTGTGCGCTCAGTTTGCCGTTTGATACGCCATTGGCAATGCGCTGCTGCTGGCGTGCTTCGCGATTGTTCACTTCGTTCACGCGCGGATGGCCGGGATCTGCGACTCCGGGGCCCGCACCCGATGTGGCGGTTGAGGTTTGAGCAGAAGCGGAACCGGCGAGCAGCAAGCCGCCCACTGCCAGGGCTAAAAGCGAAGTGGTAAGTGTATTTTTCATGTAGTTGGAAACCCTCAGGCGGCAGATTAGTCGTGTTTCGCACTAAGGGCGAGGGTACATAGGGACTAGAACGTGCGGCGTTCTCGAAGAACCATCGTCAGTTACTAAGGTAATGTTGATGAGTTCGCGCCTGTCCGGCCACGATTTCGACGTGGAAAAACCAGGCGTGGAGTTCGAAGGCGCGGACTCCGAGCGGTATTGCGATTGCATTCAAGGTGAGCCGCGCGGCATTCAGTCCGGCAAAAGGGAAAATGCGATGGCACTCTCGCAAGGTTGCCTTTATTTAAGCCGGCAACCGAGCTACTGTTGGATCGAAATCGAGGGCACAATGCCGTTCCCTTGGTTGAGCGGAAAACTCAGCCGCGAGCAGTGGCGGCCTTGCGAGCGATGAGACTGTAGCCTTTGGCTTTGGCGTCCGCTTCGATCGCGGTCAGGTGGGCGCGTCCCGTCGTCGTTTGTCCCGACCTCATTTCGATTTCAGCGAGTGCCAGTCGCGCATCGAGTTCGATGCCCATATAACCGAGCTCTCGCGACTTCGTGATGATGGTGGCCAGTTCCTTGCGTGCTGCGTCGGCGGCCGCGGAGTGGGCAAAGTCTTTATCGGCGATCTCGATGCGCGCTGCTGTGATCGCGGTTGGCCAGCGGATGATTGGATTCTTGCTCTTGGCGGCGAGAAGCCGCGCGTGTTGTATCGCTTCTTTCGCTGCCGCCGCCTTACCCTGGGCGAGCAGCGTGCGGGCAAGGACGCACCAGGCCTGGGTTTCGTCGTCGCGGAGTTTTTGTGTCTGAAAAACCTCGAGAGACTGACGGACCGTGGCTTCCTGTTCGGCTGGAGAACGCCCCTCCTCCAGCGATAAATCGGCGAACCCGAGCTGGGTCTCGGCGATGGCGATCTTATCGCCTCTTGAGGTCCGTATCGCCAGCGCCTGGTCGTACATCTTACGGGCCCCCGAAAAATCGGCCTCTTGGAGAAGCAAGCCTCCCAGCCCCCACCTTGCAGATGCCAAACCCGGCTGATCGTCTTTTTTCTGCCACATCGCGAGGGATTGTTCGAATCCCTTCCTGGCGCCCGCCAAGTCCCCCTGCAATTGGCGAATGGCCGCGATGTTTAGACCTACGAGAGCGGGATATCCGGTATCCTCTGGCTCCCATCCCTGGAGGCACTCCTCATAGAGGTGGATCGCGCCTGGCAGATCGCCTTGATCCCACCTCTGGCCGGCGAGGTTCCCGAGAGCGAGAGACAGGTTCCTTTTGTCATCAACGCGCCGCCAAAGGGCCACAGATTCTCGTTCCATTTTCTCGGCGGTCGCGGGATCGCCCTGACCTTGATAGGCGAGGGCAAGGTTGTCGAGCACTACCGCCAGACCCACATCGGACCCATTCCTGCGGAAGATGGTTTGCGCCTCCTGCATGAGGCGGATGGCTTCCGGATTATCGGTTTGACTGATCACCTGGGCCCACACGAGCAAAGCCCTGCCTTCGTGTTCCCGATCCCCGGCTGCGGCATAAATGTCCCTCGCCTCGCGGCAGCCGGAAACCGACCCTGACAACCCACAAAGCCTTCCCTGCGCATCTGCCATGATCAGACGTGATCCTTGCGCTTTCGCCTTCTCCACCGCCCGGGCCAGGAGCTGTTCTCGACGCTTGGAATCGCCCAGCAAAGTCCATGCTTCCTCCTCCACAATGTCGATCCGGGGATCTTCCGAGGCTGGAGGCGGAAGCTTGCGTAGTGCCTCGACCGTGGCCACGGCATCATGCCCGTTTCCGGCGCGAGTCTGCATTCTTGCCAGTCTGAGACCGTAGTCATCGTTGTCGGGAAACAACGTGAAGAGTGCGCGATAGACCTCGACCGCCTTCTCGTATTCATGACCGACGTAACGATAGCGGCCTTCCACCGCCAACCTGTCTTCACGCGAGAGATTGGTGGAGAGTTCGTACGCCTGCCGGCCTTCCTGCTGCGCGTTCTTGGAATAGCCCAGCCGGGACCAGGCTTCGGCCAGAGCGGCATGAGCCAGGGGAAACTTTGGATCGGCCGCTATGGCCTGCTGCAGAAGATCTCGTGCTTCTGGGGCTTCGAGTACACGCAGCCGGGCGAGTCCCTCCGAATAAAGGCGAGCGGCATCACGATTGGAAGGCAAGGAGGCACGAACGCTCACTCCTTCCACCGGAGAAACTTTTTCCACGCCCAGCTTTGCGCGTAACTGGGATCCAGCCTGAGACACCATGTCAAACAGGTCAGCCTCACCTCCAACCACAGCGACATCAGCGATCGTTTCACCGGCGACCGTATCTTGAAGGCGTAGGTCGAGACGGATGCGGGTGCCGGGCTTCTCAACGAGAGCGGTATAGGAGCCGAGGACAATCAAATCGCTATCCAGGTTCTTGTGCAATTGAGCCAGCGTGTCTCTGGAGAGGCTGTCGGCGTCAGCCAGAGGAAGATCGAGTTTGGCGCGGGCGATGTCTTCGCCAGAAACCAGGCGCAGCTTTTCTCCGGCCTCTAGTTCGGTGCTCAACATTTCCGCCAGGGCCGTGGAAAGCCAGCCTTCTTCGGGACGGCCTGACAGGTTGCGAAAGCCGAGAACGGCGATGGAACGGCGCGCCGCAACCGGCGCCCCGATCGTGCTCATTGCATTTGAACGCGTCGCGGGCGGACCTCGGTGGAATTGCCGCCACGCATAGAACCCTGCAACCGCTATCGCAGCGACGGCTAAAACCGTGCCCAGAGTCACCGCCGCTCGATTCCGGGGGCTTGGCAAGCTCGGCTGTTCGTTCGCTTCGGTTATGACACTGGTTCGGATCGTCTGTTGCTGAAGAAAGAGCCCGGAGGAGACGTTGCCGGAACTCGCTGCAAACGCCGGGAGAGTACCGCCGCTTTCTGGAGCAACGACCTGCACCGGTGCGACAAACTGATAACCGCGTCCCGGCAGGGTGACGATGTAGTTGTTGTCGCCCGGCTTCTCATCCAGCGCCCGCCGCAACGCTGAGATGCTCTGCGCCAGGCTGTTCTCGTCCACAAAGGAATCTGGCCAGACGTTCTTTAACAGTTCATCCCGAGTGAGAACCTTTCCCGGGTTCTGGACAAAATACAGCAACACATCGAAGGTCCGGGAATTGACGGTGACGGTCGCTTTTTCCCTCCGCAGCGCACGAGCCCGGGCATCAATCTGAAACTCTCCGAATTGGAATACCCCTTCCGTTTTCATTGACATCGAGGACATTCACAACTTTTCAGGATCTTTCAGAATGAATCACTGGCCTTTATCGCGCGACTGAAGCAACATTCGCGGCCTGAACGACGAGGTCGCAATGCACCGACTCTACCAATGGCTGACTCAGCGGGCAAGCTCTTTCCGTTCTGATACGAGCGATGGCGGCACAAGCCGCACCGTGCGCACTGAGGTCACCGTCGAGCGGCAAGGCATGACCCTGCTGGTGGGTGGCGTGGCGGCGGGCTTCGACAACTGCCCGCTTTGCGGACAGAAGCTGGCCCCAGCGCAGGCGGAGCAAGCAAGACTTCGTCTTCAACAGGATTCGACTGCGCAGACCGACTTGCCGGTGGATGGTACTTCCCCATGAGTCCAGGAGTTCGAGAGGGGGAAGATTCGAAATTCAAAGAAGCAATTAAGGAGCGTTTTGTGACAAGGCAAACTTTGAAGAGTTTCGCACTGGCGCTGAGTCTGTTGGGAACAGCGCTGATCCCGTCCACCAGCTTGGCCCAGGTTGGACTCGCGTCCAAGCTTCCGGGTAAGAATCCGGCAACCGCCGCGGCGCAAGCGGCAAGCCATCAGGCAAAGACGCCGGGGGCGCCATCCTACACCTACACCCTGCTCAGCTTCCCCGGCTCCCTTGACACAGATGCGAGTGGCCTCAACCCGGGTGCGACCACTTCAAAGATTGACATCGTTGGAATCTACAGTGCCGGCGCATTTCTCTCGCATGTGTCGGGAACGAAAACTATCAAGGAGACCTACGAGGCGGTGACTTATCCCCATAACGCGGTTCCAATTGACATCAATGATTTGGGCCAGATCGTCGGCCAATACGTAGACGGCTCGGGTGTTACCCATGGTTTTGAGATGAGCGACAGATATTTCACCACGATTGACGTACCGTTTGCCGGCAGCAAGGGGACCTTCGTCTATTCGATAAACAACTCGGGCGAAATTGTCGGCTCGTGGTCCGATGGCGGGATATCGCAGGGGTTCACGCTGATCGGAGGCACCTATACCTCGTTCAACTACCCGGGCGCGACCTACACCTTTGCCGAGGACGTCAACAACAATGGGGATATAGTCGGCGTTTACATCAGCCCAGACTCAAACGGTAACCAGGGCTACTTGCTGAGCGGGGGAACCTACACTTCGATCGAAGTCCCAGGGGCGGTGGATACCGAAGCCATCGCCATCAACGACGCCGGCGTCATCGTCGGGGTTTACTTCACCAGCGATCCCAGCTTGACGCAGGGATTTGTGTTGAGCGGAGGGGTCTACACGACGCTCACGATCCCAGGCGAACCTTACACGTTTCTAGATGACATCAATAACAACGGCGTGGTGCTCGGGAACTACCAGGACGCTGCCGGGCTTACTGTCTCGTTCCTGGCAACGCCGTAGACGGCTGTTTCGAAAGAACCTTTTCCGGTGGATGGTACGTCCCGGTGAATCACGGCGTCCCGGCCCGGCAGCTTAACAAGAAAGAGAAATCTACCCCAGGAGAACAACCATGAATTCAGAAAACAAGAATATCGCTATAGGAAAGAGTTTCGATGTTTCCCGTTTCTTGTGGAAACCAACCTCGGCGGCGCTGACTCTCGTCTGCGTGTTGCTGCTCGGCGCCGTCCGCCCGGCGCAAGCACAATCGGAGACCGTTCTCTACAACTTCTTGGGAAAACCTGACGGTGCAAATCCTGTCGCAGGCGTGACCCTTGATGCGGCGGGGAACATCTACGGGACAACCGACAACGGCGGCAGCTCTGGCCTCGGCACAGTATTCAAACTGGCTCCCGACGGAAAAGAAACGGTCCTTTATAGCTTCGCCGGTCAGGCAGAAGGTGCAAATCCCTACGCAGGCTTGGTGCGCGGCAAGAAGGGCTATCTCTACGGCGCGACTATCTACACCGGAGACAACGACACCTACGGCACTTTGTACAAGGTCAGCCCGAAAGGCGTGCACACGGTGCTCTATGCGTTCACGGGCGGGGCAGATGGTGCCGATCCCTATGGTGAGAACCTGATTCTCGACAAGGCAGGCACCCTCTATGGCACGGGCTACTCCGGCGGCACTTTTGAAGACGGAGTGGTGTTTGAGTTTAGTGCCGCCGGCACGGAGAGCGTGCTGTACAGCTTCACGGGCGGCACGGATGGAGGTCGTCCGTATGCGGGCGTGGTCGAAGATAAGCAGGGAAATTTCTACGGGACAACTTTGCAGGGCGGAGCTTTTGGCCTTGGCACGGTTTACAAGCTAACCCCGTCAGGCACGGAAACGGTGCTCCATAGCTTCGCCGGTGGGTCGGATGGAGCCACTCCATTCGGAGGAGTGATTCTCGATAGCAAGGGCAATCTGTACGGCACAACCACCGACGGTGGATCCTCCAGCGCCGGGATCGTGTTCAAGGTCTCCGCATCGGGCACCGAGACAGTGCTCTATACCTTTGCGGGCGGCCCGGACGGGGCCAATCCAACAGCCGGCTTGGTCCGCGATCAAGCGGGCAACCTATTTGGCACGACCTACAACGGCGGTAATGGCGACGGCACTGTGTTTGAGATCTCGCCGTCAGGCACGCATACCGTGCTCTACACCTTTACCGGCGGTGCGGACGGGGCGGAACCTGACGCAGGCCTGATCCTCGACAAGCAAGGCAATCTCTACGGCACCACCGTTGGCGGTGGCTCGTTCGGCATCGGCGTTGTTTACAAAGTGACTCCGTAGCTGGGTTGAGGCAGGGCTTCCTTGCCGCAACTCATCATCAACCGCGCCTGGAGACCTTACCAGATGATCTTTGTTCCGGCGCGAGATCCGGGTTGAAGGTTACTTCAACCCGGATCATTGGGCCCCTTGGCGGAGAATCTGTTCGCTCCCAGAGGGCAGTGAAAACAAAAAACAACGCGTCTGCGTTAGCTGTGCCGAAAACGAGTTTGCAAGGAAATCACGAACGGCAAGCAAACAAAAACACACTTGGAGAGATTTATGAAAAACCTGACCACTCATCTGCGCCTGGCTTCACTTCTGTCTCTGATCATGCTGGCGAGTACCGCCTTTGGCCAACTTACTCCCAGCGGCGATTCCTACACCAATACGGCAACTCCCACCAAGAACTTCGGTGCCGCGACGACTCTCGACGTTGAGAGTACGCAAACCACCTTCATTCAATTCAATCTGTCGTCGATTCCTTCCGGGTACACCAGCGCCGACATCACTAAGGCCACGCTCAAGCTCTTCGTCGATGGTGTGACCACGGCGGGCAGCTTCAACGTCGATTACGTCAACGGCACCTGGTCCGAGAGCACGATCGACGCCAGCAACGCTCCGGCGCTCGGAACCACAATTCAGGCCAGCGTGCCGCTCACCTCCGCTGATAAGAACCAGTACATCCTGGTGGACGTCACGGCAGCGGTGCAGGCGTGGTTGAGCGGAACTCCCAATGACGGCATCGCGCTGGTGGCGAACAGTCCGCTGAGCGCGACCTTCGACAGCAAGGAAGCCACGAAGACGAGCCACACGGCGGAGTTGGATATCGTATTCGCCGGCGGCGGCGGCACTGGAATCACCGGCATCACCACGGCCGCGGGCAGCGGGCTGATCGGCGGAGGCACCAGCGGCACGCTGAACCTGTCGCTGACGAATACCTGCGCGTCGAGCCAGATTCTGCAATGGAACGGCAGCGCGTGGGCCTGCGCTTCTCCGGGCACGGGCACGATCACGGGCGTGACGGCAGGGATGGATCTGACCGGCGGTGGCACGAGCGGCAACGTCACGCTCAGTCTGAACACGGCGGCGACCAATGCCTTGTACGCGCAGTTGGGCGCGGTCAACACGTTCACGACGAGTCAGACGGTGGACGGCACAGTTACGGCCAATACGGGCAACCCTTTCGGCGTCACCGGCAGCACTACCAGCACCGCAACCTTTGCGGCTGGCGTAGGAGGTTACGCGGCGGCCACAACGGGGGCTACGATTGGAGTGGAAGGCCAGACAATGTCCTCTTCTGGCTTTGCCGTATTTGGAGAGGCATTCTCGACAACGGGTCTGACCTATGGCGTGTACGGTCAGACGGAATCGCCCGCTGGCTATGGCGTATATGGCTTTGTGGACTCCGATTCGGGGACCACGGCGGGCGTGTGGGGCGGGACTAGTTCAGTTAGTGGTTATGGCGTGTACGGCACCGCGGGCGAGCCCACGGGGACGACGGTTGGTGTGGGCGGCTCCACGGTGTCCACTTCTGGCACCGGCGTCCAGGGCGCTTCGAACGCCCCAACGGGGACCACGTATGGCGTAACCGGTGCGGCGGCGTCCACCTCTGGCGTCGGCGTATACGGATACGAAGCCGCCTCAACGGGGTCTACGTTTGGTGTGCTCGGCCAAGCGCTGTCGCCTGGTGGCTGGGGCGTTACGGGTTCGAGTCCGTTCGCGGGCGTAGTAGGCTTCCCCGGATCGATAGTTTTTTCGACGGAGGGTGCGCCCTATGGCGTGGTGGGCGGCAGTCCCACTGTCGGCGTTTACGGGGCTTCGTCCGGCCTCAGCAATACAGGGGAGACCGTTTCGCACAATACCGGCGTGTGGGGCGACTATGGGGGCGCCGGTGGGACAGGCGTACTTGGGACCGCCGATAATAACTGGGCCTCTATCTTCCTCAACGACAGTAGTGGTGCAGCCACGATCTACGCCGAAAACATCACAACGACCGCCGGAGGCGCGGTCTTCCAAGCGTCTATGCCGTATCTGGTGAGCGGCGGTGCTAGTGTTCTGGCGATCATTGGAGACCCGGGATGCGGTGCTGGGGATAATCGTATCGCCCTCCAACTCAGCCAGGGCGGCATGTCGGGCTGTAACAACTACACCCTGACCGCAGGCAACAACGGCGAAACGTACCTTAACGCCAAAGTCGGTGAAACCGTACACCTTCGCGTCAACAATACCGACGCTTTGGTGGCTTCCGGCAGCGGAGTCAACGTGGTCGGCACGCTCTCCAAAGGCGGTGGCTCGTTCAAGATTGACCACCCGCTCGATCCCGCCAACAAGTATCTCTACCACTCCTTTGTCGAATCGCCCGATATGAAGAACATCTATGACGGGACCATCACCACCGATAGCGCTGGTCTGGCCACGGTCACCCTGCCGGATTGGTTCGAGGCGCTCAACCGCGATTTCCGCTATCAGTTGACCGTAATCGGCCAGTTCGCGCAGGCCATCGTGGCTTCCGAGATCAGTAGCAACCAATTCGGCATTCGCACCGACAAGCCCAACGTGAAAGTCTCCTGGCAAGTGACGGGCATTCGCCAGGATGCCTTTGCCAACGCGAACCGGATTCCGGTCGAGGTCGAAAAAGATCCTGCCGATCGTGGCCGCTACCTCTATCCCGAAGCCATCGGAGCACCCACAAGCTCGCGGATTGGCTACGAGGCGCCACCGCCGGGAAGCGAGCAGATCGTGCACCATCAACGGCCCGACCTGCATCGCGGCAACGCCTCGCCGGCGCGGTCGATCACTCTTGCCGCTCCGCCGAAGCCAGTGCTGCCCAAGGTAGCTCCATTGCCCCATGTGGCCAGGCAGGCCCATCGACCCGAAGTCAACCAGAAGTAGCCACTGCTCAACCTGCGTTGGAGGGGGCCAAGGCTGCGAGTCATGGCCCCTCCCGCGCAGTCGGCAAGTTCGTAGTCCGAAAGTGATCTGACAAGAAACAGTCTGGAGCGTGCCATGAACCACCTAAAGACACAGTTAGTGTTACTCGTACTGTCGACAGTAAGTTTGTTGACTGGCGCTTTTGGCCAACTTACTCCCAGCGGCGATTCCTATGGGCCCGCCCACTCTCGCCTCGGACTTCTGACTTCCAGAATGAAAGCTCAGCCAACGAGTAACCCAAGCCGTCAGGCGCAGTCACCAGGCTCACCTGACATAAGCTTCACTTTCGGAATGGTCGACTTTCCTGGACAGATGGAGACCATTGCTTACGGCGTCAACGATAAGGGCGAGATTGTCGGCGCCTATGGGCCAGAATTAGCCGGTGGCGGTTTTCTCCTCAAGGGCACGAAGTTTACCGAAGTCAACTATCCAGGCTCGACATATACCGAACCGAATGGCATGAACGACTCCGGCGTAATCGTTGGACAATACGGGACGGCTTCTAATGGCGAACAGGGGTTCGAACTGGCTGGCAAAACCTGGACCACCATTGACTATCCCGGCGCAAGCCTTTCCACAGCCAACGCAATCAACAAGTCCGGAGACATCGTCGGGGTTTGGTATTGCTGCGGTCTTGCCCACGGGTTTCTTCTTGCCAAGGGCGTCTTCACCAGTATCGACGTACCGGGCGCGGCCTACACGAACGCATTTGGAATTAACAAAACCGGTGAGATCGTCGGCCAATATGGTAACAGCGACGGCAGCGCCCATGGATTCCTGCTCCAGAATGGCACGTTCACGACCATCGACTATCCCGGCGGCTACTCACAGAACTATCTCGGCGGCATCAACAACCAGGGTGTGATCGTTGGCGGGTATGGAGAACCGATGACCGTCAACGGAGTCATTTACTACACTCAGCATGCTTTCATCTATCAGGGCGGACATTTCACCAACGCCGATGTACCTTTTGGGCCGCCAGCCGTAACCATACCCTCTGCCCTCAGCAACAAAGGCGTAATCGTTGGCGAATATGTCGACAACTCAGGAACGGTGTACGGGTATGAGGCCACGGTCGGACCGTAATCGACTCGCCGAACGGGCCAGCACGCGAAAAAGAAGAAATCGAATACGAGGAGCAGGACTATGACCAACTTCGTGCAACAACAATTCGCAACTAGAGTTCTACGGGCAAGTACAACGCTGACGCTGATTGCCTTTGTCGTTGCGGTGCTGGCCAGCGTGGCCAGTCCGCTGGCTTCGGCCCAGACCTTTATGTTCAACCGCGCTGATTTCGTCACGGGTACAGGCCCGGCGGTGGTGGCCGTGGGCGACTTCAGGGGCAACGGCCTCATTGACGTCGTCACTGGCAATAACGACACGGCGAACACTGTCTCTGTATTGCTCGGAAAAGGAGACGGAACCTTCGCTGCTCACGTCGATTATGCGGTGGGTGCAGCGCCCAGCGGTATCGCCGTGGGCGATTTCAACGGCGACGGCAAACTCGACATTGTCGTCGTCTACGGTTTTAACGATGCCAGAGTCGCCGTGCTTTTAGGAAACGGAGACGGAACCTTCCAAGAGCCATTCAAGTCCACCGTCGCGGGCTTCCAGGGCGGCAGCATTGCGGTCGGCGATTTCAACGGCGACGGCAGACTCGACGTAGCCGTCTCCGACTCGGAGTTGGCAGCCTCGGGCGTCGACATCATGCTCGGCAACGGCGACGGAACCTTCCAGGCTCCGGTCACCTACGCAACTGCGGAGGATCCGCGGATGGTGATCGTGGGCGACTTCAACGGCGACGGGAAGCTGGATCTGGCGACCGCCAACGTAGACAGCGAGACGATCTCTGTGCGGCTCGGCAATGGCAACGGAACATTTCAGACGCACATGGACTATTCCACCGCGGCGGTCGGCGGTTGCCTCAGCCTCGCCGCCGGCGCCCTTAGCGATAATCGCAGGCTCGACATTGTCGCGGCTTGCGGGAGTGCAGTCGTTGTACTGATCTCGAACGGCAACGGAACTTTTAAAGCGGCGAAGGCTTATGACGTTCCTGCCCTTGCGTATCAAGTTGCGCTCGGCGACTTCAACGGCGACGGCAAACTCGACGTCGCGGTCACGAATGACGGAACCTACGACATGGTTTCCGTTTTGCCCGGGAGTGGCTCGGGAACACTGAAAGCCCCAGTCGTGTTCGGCACCAACTATGGCCCGAGTGGCATAGCCGCTGCGGACTTCAACGGTGACGGCAAACTTGACATAGTTACCTCGGACAACGGCGGCCCCTTCGGAGTCACGATCGCTACGATCTCGGTACTGCTGAGCAACGGAAAAGACATGTTTGGCGCACGCACCGATTACGCCGTGGGCAATGAAAGCGTTACTGGAGCCTACAGCGGAATTGCAGCGGCGGATCTTACCGGAAACGGCAAGCCGGACCTGATTGTTCCGATCACCTACGCCGACACTCCTTACGAGTTTTCCATACTGAAAAACAAAGGCAATGGGACATTCGATGCACCCGTAAACTACGCGCTGCCAATCGGTCCGAACGCCGTAGCGGCGGGCGACTTCAACAACGACGGCAAAGCAGATATCGCCGTGATGAATTTCGGAGGCAGCGGCAGCATCTCCGTGTTGCTCAACTCGGGCACGGGAACCTTCCCGACCTACACGCAATACCCAATCAACGGCTACGGTTATGGCATCGCAGTGGGCGATTTCAACAAAGATGGCAATCTCGATATCGTCGCGACTGACGAAACTGAAAATACCGTATCTGTCCTGCTCGGCAACGGAACCGGCGCTTTTCCGACTTTCGCCACGTACGCGACCGGAAGCTTCCCGTACGGGGTCACCGTCGGCGATTTCAACGGCGATGGCTGGCCCGATCTCGCGGTTGCCGACCAGCGCGGCGGCACAGTCTCCATTCTGCTAAACAAGGCCGACGGGTCCGGCACTTTCCTTCCGAAAGTGGACTACCCTGCAGCGGGAGGAGGCGGCCCACTGTTCCTCGCGGCTGGCAGTTTCCGCGGTAACGGCATCATCGACCTGGCGGTGGCGACGAACAGCGCCTTTGGCGGAATCGAGGTTCTGTTGGGAAACGGCGACGGAACGTTTCAGAAGGCCGTGCCTTACGACACGTTGAACAACGCGAACGGAGTCGTTGTTGGCGACTTCAACAATGACGGTAATCTGGATCTGGCGGTTTCCACCGCGAGTGCAGGCAGCAGCTTCGCGTTCGTCACCATCTTCCCCGGAAACGGCGATGGAACGTTCGGCAGCGGAGTGACGCTCACATCCGGCGCATTGCCGTCTGGAATCGTAGCTGCGGATTTCAATGGCGATGGCGGATTGGATCTGGCGACGGCCAACGGAACAACGGCCGGCGACTTAGGCTCCGTAACCGTGCTGTTGAATGAACCGGTCGTCGGATTAACGCCCAGCAGCCTCACTTTCGCAGCGCAAAAGGTGGGAACCACAAGTGCCGCGCAAGTCATTACTGTGGACAACCCTGGCGCGACGCCGCTGAAAGTCACCGGCATCACCATCAGTGGAGACTTCGCCGAAACCAATAATTGCCCGGCCAAACTAACGGTCGGCAAGAGCTGCACTATCAACGTGTCCTTCTCGCCCATGCAGACGGGCACGCGAACTGGGACTTTATCAATCAAAGACTCCGCCCTCACTAGCGTGCAAAAAATCCCTCTGACGGGCAACGGGACGTAACAGGCCTCAAAGGGGACAGTCGCGGGGTACTCCGGCGAGGCCAGTTCCACCAGCCAGGACAGCGGGGAAGCATGGCTGCTCAACACAAAGGGAGCGCACTAGCCTATGTACGGGCCTCAAGCTAACGATTCGAAACGTGGTACTTGCGATGAAAACTGGATCGATGGTCCACAACGGCGTGTCGACGCGGGCTTGCGGATTCAACCCGCCAAACGTGTCTTGGTCTGACGCGTATCGTTGAGAGCTTGATGCCGGCGGATCGGCCCTCCGGATTCGGTGGGAATGGTTAGGTGGCTTAGAAAGGGCCGATTCGCGGTAGCGGAAAAGGCCAATCTGATTTCTCAGACTGGCCTTTATTTATGCCGGCAACTACCTACTCTCCCACACACTTTCGCGTGCAGTACCATCGGCCCAGCGGGGCTTAACTTCCGTGTTCGGGATGGGAACGGGTGGAACCCCCGCGGTAAGATCACCGACAACTTGGAGCAGCTACGAGCTACGAGCTACGAGCCTCGAGCTCGATTCCGGCGGCGCCTGGTGCATCGCGCTACGTTTCAGAATCGGAGCTGCAAACTTGTAAAAGAGCGTGAGGACGATGCCTCACAACTGAATAGATTGGGTGTTTCGCAGCTTTATCAGCCTTGATCGTTACAATTTCGTCGGCGCCAGTCGTCAGTACTTGTGGTCAGTGGCGTCCAGATTCTGACGCTTCCTGAGGACGCTATCAGCTTTCGAACAAGTTCGAACTGAAAGCGGATAGCTGAGTGCTGACGGCTGTTGAATGCACCGAGTAAATTTTATGGTCAAGCCGAACGGGCGATTAGTACAGGTAAGCTACACGCATTACTGCGCTTCAACATCCTGCCTATCAACCAGGTAGTCTACCTGGGCCCTTCATTACCCTTAAGGGTTGGGAGATCTCATCTTGAGGAGTGCTTCCCGCTTATATGCATTCAGCGGTTATCACAACCGAACTTCGCTACCGAGCGGTGCCATTGGCATGACAACTCGATCACAAGAGGTTCGTCCATCC
>PLHW01000067.1 GCA_003139095.1 Acidobacteriaceae bacterium | reverse complement strand
AACTCTTTAATTCCAGCGAAAAGCGGCTAGCTCGGATTCTGCTCCTGCTTGCTCACTTCGGTAAGGAAGGCGTACACGAGACTGTAATCCCAAAGATGAGTCAGGAGACCCTCGCAGAAATGATAGGGACAACCCGTTCGCGGGTCAGCTTTTTCATGAACAGGTTCAGAAAGTTAGGCTTCATCAACTATGAGGGCGGGAGTGGACTGCAAGTTCATAGTTCACTTCTAAGTGTCGTTCTTCACGACTAGCCTGGCTAGTGTTGCGAGAAAAAGCAACGGGTGAGCGAGCGTGAACAGTTTCTAACGCCCTGATTGTTGAGAATGATCTTGAAGGTGAACCATGGTTCATGAGGCGTTGCAACGTGCAGTACTTCTCTGCATCGACGATAACCAAGATGTGCTGGATTGTGAAAGGGCATTCTCGCCTCCTGGCAGAGGCCCCAAGCCTAACTAACTTCCGTGTCCAGTTCTAGCGGGGTGCACTACAAGATTTGGAACTCAAGCGCCACGTTCTAGCGATGGCGGACCACTGACAGAGAGTGAAGGAGGTCCGCGCAGTCTCAGATAAAACAGGATATTGTGAACGCCGCTGCGTAAGTGGTAGGAGCAAGTCCGATCCATGCACCATCCAGAACAATAGATGGACTTAGTGTCTCTAAAAGTGAAGTTAGTGTCTCTAAAGGTACTATTTCTATATACACAGACTTGGCATCTCAAGCGCCAGCCGCACTTGGTTCGAGCGGAACCGATTGTAAGAGAGCCGCGTCATCTTCACCGCCTGCTTGCCCTCTTTGATCCACTTCTCCGCTGTTCCCCGCTTATTTTAGAAGCGCACGACTAACCGGCTCGGCGTTTCCGTTCCAGCGGTCGCGGCTTGGCGCCTTTAAATCAGGGAGCCACAGCATGATCGCCAGGGAAACAAAGTCCGTCCGCCTCCTGAATTTCACCTGGTCCTGAATTTCACACCTGAATTTCACACCTTGACAAAGAAATGCCTGTGATCCTAGACTGCCCTCCTGTAAGATCGGATCGACTATCAAGTTTGGCACATGGAGGCCGCCAGAGAAGCGGGGCCTCGGAGCAATCGTCAGATGCTCCGACTAAGGGTTCACACTGGGGTTCCTGTCTGGTACACCCGAAACTATCCGTCGCTTTATGTTGATAAAACGCCCCAAGTTTCCCGGCAAGGCTGCGATCGCAGCTTTCATGGCATTTTGCAGCCTTACGCACGCCCAAGCATCAACTGCTTTTCTACGAGGCTCTCCTCCTGCCGGAGAAAGCTGGTCCGTAGAGACCTACTCAGGTCCAGTCGATGGCACGGTCTCCACACAGCGGCCTGCTGCCACCGTTACTGTCCTGGTCTTAGTTGAAACGCTTAGTGCGGAAGAAAAAGAGCAGGTTAAGAACGAACTTAGCGAATTCTTTGTGGAGTTTCATACACGCCCGCTGCGGATTGGATTTGTCGGAGTCAATGGAGAACTGAGCGATCCAGTTCCCGTAATGAGCCGTACACGGCTCAAGCAGCTTCTTGACAAAAACATCAGCGCAGACGAACCGGAACTTGAGCCCTCTGCATCGATCCTCGACGAACTCCTGGCCGTGATCTCGAAGCTCGGACCCAAGAATAGCTCCGTGTTAATCGTCGGCGAGTTCCCCACGCTCAATTCGGCCACGACCATGTTTGCTTCCGCGCTCATAGTCCGAGCATTCACAGCGCAACATTTGCAGGCGAGTCTGTACTCGCCAGCAAGCGTTGGACAAGAGTGGTTTCCTCTATTCGCCTCGCTCGCAGGTGAGACCGTAACGGAATTGCACAAGCTGTCTCTCCCAAGTGCCTCTGAAACGGTGACCCAGTTTGATTGGGCAACGGCACCGCCCACGGCCGGTTTTACTCTGTCGTCTTCCAAGGTTATCGATGAGGAAAGAACAACTGTGGTCGAAGTTCCCGATCTCTCGGTCGCAGATGGTGTGCCGATTCCGTCGGTGCAGGAATACTCCGACGCTCAGAAAGGGCTTGACGAGGCGAAAGCACTGCTCGTTGAAGAACCATTGACGCAAGCGAGAGCAGATCGTATCCGCCAATATATTGAGACCGCGCTGAGGCTGAATGCTCGCGATCCCGAAGCGTTGAAAACGGCAACTTCGCTGTATGAAAAGGCGGCAGATTATCGTGCCGCAGCCAGCATGTCCGGTCTTCTGGTGGAGGTGAGGCCGCTGGACGGTTCGGCTTACGCCGCGTTTGGTCATGCGCTCCGTCTCAACTCCGATCTCGACCGTGCGGAGACCACCCTGAACCGGGCCGTGCAACTCGGGATTACCACCCCGCAAGTCAACGAAGACTTTGCGCGGTTGCGCATCGCACGCAAGGACGAGCAGGGCGCTCTTCCGTATCTACAGGAAGTTCTGCGGGCGGATGCAAAACGCCAGGATATATGGTTCGTGCAAGGCGAAGTTGCGGAGCACCTTCAGAATACGGATCTGGCGGAGCATTCCTATGAAGAGGGGTTGTCCCTTGGCGGGGTCCACGTTGCGCAAGCAGGCGCTTTACTCCGGCTCTATCTAAAGGCCAAGCAGACCGATCAGGCTCTTGCGTTCGCCAAACGCCAACTCGCCGCTCTTCCCGAAGAGACGGAGCCTCGTCTCGAGTTCGCCACGACTCTCGATGAGTTGAAACAGAGCAGCCTCGCGATGGAGGCATGGCGGGGAGTGCTCAAGGTCCAGCCCAATTCCGAGCGAGGGCACACCCGTTTGGCGCGCCTGCTGCTGGAACGCGGAGACGCTGGCGAGGCAGAGAAAGAGGCGATCGCCGGTCTATCCGCGGTCTCGAATTCTGCTTCACTTTGCTCTGTTAAGGCAGAAGCCGAGGAAAGCCTCGGGCGGCGGTACGATGCCCGGCGCACGTTGCAGGAAGGTGTCGCAGTCAGCAACGAAACTTCTCTCGCCACGCAATTCGCAGCCATGGAAGAACAGTTCATGGGCGGAGCTCCCGCGGCGTACGCTCGGCTGGCGGAATTGACCGCTCCTTCATCCCCAGAATATTTGCACGCTCTCGAACACGGTTTTGACACTTCGCTTCGCGACGGAGATATCCGGCAGGCGGAGAAATTCGCGTCACTACTGGAGGCATCTGGACTCAAAGAAGATCGAAGCTTGTTGGGCAGCGAAAGATCCAACGCTAACCTGACGGTCGTACCCGGTGGCCTCTCCGCACTCGCTTTTGCGGCCCACGCCTCCAAGCAAGAGCTGCCGCCCGAAAGCTTCTTGCTCGCATACAGTCGCACGCTGTTAGCCAATGGCGTTGATGCCGGCAAGAATGCGTATTCCGAAGGAATCCGTGAGTACTTTGCGCAAATTGGCGCGCTGCGAGCCATGGGTATGCGCAACCCCATTGGAATCGCAATCGATCTTTCACTTACTAACAAGGAGACTCGCCGCCAGACCGAGAAAGCTCTGAACATTCTCGGGATTCAACTCAAGAGCGGAAAGGGCGCGGTCGAATTGGCACAGGGAGAGAAAAAGGCGCAAGCGGTGAGGCAGGAAACCGCGGCAGCCCTTGCCGTGGATGAGGTTGGCATTCAAGAGGCGCTTCAGGCGGGAAAATCGTACCGCTTGGTGATTCCTGACGAAGCCGCTTCGATTTACCCGAGCGAGCGAATATGGCAGGATGCGCTGGGCCTCAAGAGCTACGGTCCCGGTGGCTTTGCTGAGGAATTGGTTCGTGTGCCGCACATGGCGCGCTTATACGCAGCCCTCAACTCGATGGACAGAGCCGCGGCCGATGAGTTGCTCAAAACCATGCCCTTGCGGGAACTGATGGAGCACGAATCAGACCTGCTCTATTACTTTGCTCCGGCCTTGGCTCTCGAAGGAGGGCATGTGGCCGTTCCTGGGGGTCCGAAGGCCGAGTTAATTTGGACGAGTCTTGTAGGCGCAAGTCCCGCTACACCCGGTGCATTCTTTCCCGCTCTGCTCAAGCGCGATGACGGCAGATGGTTCGTGTTCTTCGCCCTGCTTGCCCAAGTCGATCGGGCACACCAGGCTTTTTTCACGGCCAGTGAAGGCCGCACGAAACACTTTTACGATCTGTGGACTTCGGCAACCCAGCCTTCGCGACCTTATGAAGGAATTGTCGATTCCGGTTTCCAGCAAATGATGCGGTCCGTCCCTCTTGATGACGACGGGCACGTAGAGTTCCCGGGTTCCCCCGAGGTTTGGACGGTCGCGCAGGGGCGCTCCTCCGACGAAGCGCATATCGCTCATCTGATGAAAAAGGTTCAGAGAGCGGCCGCACCCGATCAGGAAGATATCATTCTGACGCGGTTGGCGGGGAAGAAGTACAAGGAAAACAGTGCGCCCGTGAGTGAACTCCAGAACTTTCTAGCCGTGTCTTCTATCGACGCCCATCGCCTCCAGCCCATGGATGAGGAATCTGCGTTGCTGCTGGCTCAGAGGTATGGAGACTACGCTGCAATTTTTCCCTACTTAACCGATCTGCGAACCCTTGGGGCGAACGACTATCGGCAATTCTTCGCAGCTTTTGATCGCATTATCGGCCACTCTCCAATCGATGCGAACCTGCAGCTTGGCCAGTTGCACGCCCTGACTGAGTGGATCTGCCTGCTGGTTCAGCGCCACGTGATCACGGACGACGCTGCTGCGGAATTATTGCGAAAACTGTCCGCGAGCTTTGCCGCTGCGGGAGACGCAGCCTCCTATACATTCGCTTCTCTGGAGTCCATGCGTGCCATTCTTCGCGCCTGTAACGCAGGTGCTCTCCCGTCGCCAGACCAGGCGGTGCAGTCATGTCTCCTGGGAAAACACGCATCTCGGGAAGACCCACGCGCCAAGGATTTCGCCAAGGTTATGGATTCCCAGCGCGTTCCCAGCTTGAGTACTTTGATGCTCCTTTTCGATGCCACCGGCAATACCTTCGGCACGTCAGCAGCTTTCGCTTCGCTGGAAGCGATAGAAAAGGATCTGGACAGTCTGCCAGTCGTCGATTTGCCGAAGGGAACCAAGGTTACTGGAAAGGAGAAGAACGCCCTTGCGCGATACGATCTTGCCCCTGCCCGCAAAGTCGTCTCTGAGATGAAGGAGAAAGCCGCCAAACGTAAAGCCAATGTTAACGATCTACAAAAACTCTCGCGGCAACTCCTGGCCGAACTCCAGCCTCAAGTCGCGGTGGCCGTTGCAGGCCCCCTCTATGCTTATTTCCTGCGTTCGTCCGATGTCATCGTCATGGAGGATCAGCTGTTGCTCCGCAAGCACCATTACTTTGAGTTCGAGTCCGACTCACTCTCCCACCAGAGGATGCCACCTTCCGATTTCATCGTGAGCAGCGAGGAGGCTGGCAGCTACTTCTCGGGGGGATTTGCTCAGTTTCCCTATGCAGCGGGGTTGGCAGCGGCGCACTCCAAGGGCCCGGGACGTGCTCCCGAGGCGTTGGCGGCGCAATTGGCTACGATTCGGGGCGCAGAACTCGATCGTCTCAATGAGTCCGACCAGCGCCTGGTTGCATTGCGGATCATCGTGGCGCGAGAGTGGATCTACGAATCGGCGAGGAACCCCGAAGTACTTCGTGCCTTGCGCGAAGAAACCGTGGGACTTCTGTCACTGTCGCGCCGCGCCGAGCTTCTGAACCACCTTTCCTTTCGAGAGTGGAATCGAGTCTGGGACTCGATCACACTTTCGGAACTCCTCGTACTGGGGGGCCGCTACATAAAACGATTCCCGGCCGATCCATGGCCCTCCCATGCGACCGCGGCGCTGCGAGCCGCAGACAACAACCACGACGACTGGAAACTGAACACTCTCGGTCCCATCCCCGTCCATCTCTTTGGGTGTAATCATGCCCATTTACTTTCGAATGCCCCTTATGAAGAATATGAGCGGCACTTTCCGGCGGAGATGGCCGAAAGAACCGCCGAGTTCAAACTGTTTCTCGTTTTCCAGGGAGATCGGCTGGGTCTTCAGCCGGAGGCTTTGGAACAGATGTCCGAAACACTCGCCGTCCAGGCAGTCCATAAGGCACAGATGACCGACTATCGCGATTGGCGATCTTTATTGAGCGCCTACGGATCAATCGATACGGCAGATCTGGCGCGGGTGATTGCGAAATGATTCGAAAACTAGGTCTCATTTTTGCTGCAGTCTTGATTGCAACGCTAGAAATCCGAGGTCTCGCGCAGGAGTCTCTCAGCACAATCCAGGTCAAAGTGCGCCTCGTCGAAGTCAATGCGACGGTTCTTGACCACAAGGGAATTTTTGTCGATGGCCTGAGACCGGATAATTTTCAGATTCTCGAAAATGGGCAGCCGCAGAGAATCTCCACCTTCGAAAGCAACGTTGACGCATTATCGTGCGCCATTTTACTCGATACTACGGGCAGCATGAGAGAGGCATTGCCGAGCGTTAAGAATGCCGTCGTTAAATTAATCGACCAGTTGGAACCCCAGGATTCGGTTGCCATCTTTACATTCGATCGGCAATTGACAGTTCGCCAGGATTTCACCAGCGATAAGAATGCTGCCAAGCGGGCGGTGCTGCGCACTCGCGCGGAGGGAAGCACAGCCCTTTTCGACGCCATTTCGGAAGCCTCCGAAGAATTGGCCAAACGGCGAGGCAAAAAGGCTCTGATTGTTTTCACGGATGGCGATGACAACTCGAGCCAGCTGACTGCACACGGAGCTGCGGCTCACGCGCAAAGACTGGGAATTCCTCTCTATGCGATTGCCGAAGGCGAAGCGACTCAATCAGCGGCTCTCGGCAAACTGCTGAACGAGCTTAGCGAGCGCACGGGCGGAGTCGCGTATCGCGTCAAGAAGACGGATGAAATCGAGCAGGTTTTCGCGGCCATCGCCTCTGACCTGCGACACCTGTACCTGATCAGTTACAAACCGACCGATAGCCGCGAGGATGGTAAATGGCGAAAGATCGACATCGTTGTGAATGGCGTGCAGAATTATCGTTTGCGGGCCAAGCAGGGATATTTCCCCGACTAAGTCACGGAGATGGAGCACTACACGGACATAACTTCGAATCGCTGCCTACAGCCAGAAAAATGGCGCGGGCCCGAGGATTGGACCCGCGCAGATACAAGAGTCACTCGCCTTTCTTACACCTCGAACCGATCGACGCAATAACTCGCAGTCTTTTTGCTACTTCCGAGGGGCCTCTTCAGTCTTGGGCGCCGCTTTCGCTGGATGCGGGGCAGGCTGCGCATGGGCTACAGGTACCGGCCTAGAAGCAGGTTGCACATGAGCCGCAGGTGCCGACTTAGGAGCAGGCTGCGCGTGGGCTGCAGGTGCCGGCTTTGGAGCCGGCCGCGCATGAGCTGTAGTCCGCGTTTTAGACTCGGCAGCCGGGCTAGCCGCCTTAGGCTGTGCTGCCTTATTTTCATTCGCGCGAGATGCAGTTGCTTTATTCGCGGCCCTGCTCTCAGTCGCCTTGCTCTCAGCGGCTTTATTCTCAGTCGCCCTGCTCTCGGCAGCCTTGCTCTCGGCGGCTTTATTCTCAGTCGCTTTACTCTCGGCAACCTTGCTCTCAGCGGCTTTACTCTCGGCGGCAGGAGCCTTGTAAGGTGCTCCCGCCTCTTTGGCCGCCACCACTCCAGAACCGGTAAATTCCGCAGGCTTCGCGGTCGCGGCGATTGCCGGCCGGCCCTGGTTCACGGACGCCAAGAGAGCGTGGTTGGTACTGGCAGCGTGCACATGCTGAGTTTGCATGGCCGTTGGCGGCGTGTGTTGCGCGTGTGCCGCTGCCTCTTCCGCTGCGGCCGGGCGAGCGGTAATTCCACCCTCGCCACCGTTATAGCTGACATGGTTCACCGTGGTTTCGTTGATTACGGTTTTATTGTAAACATTGTGGATGTTTGTGACATTCACGTTGTTCACGGAACGGTTGTAGTAGAAGGCATTGTTGTTCCAATATCCTCCTTCATAGCCGACACCGCCGTAGCCGAAGCCGTAGTTGACACCACCGTAGAAGCCGATCTGCGCACCCCAGTAGCCTTCATTCCAAGCGAAAGCGTTGCCGCCCCAACCCCAATAGCCAGGGGTCCAGAGCAAGCCAACGGTGGGGGGCTCGACCCAGGTACCCGGCACCCAGAAGTAGCCTTCATCCCCGTAAGACCAGTAGCCGGGTGTCCATAAATATCCGTCGGCTGGGGCCATGGGTTGTTCGTACACAGGGAGCGCGGGCGGAGCGATCGTGATGGACACGCCGAACTGCGCGAACGAGGCGGCCGGTATAGCCAGTACCAGAAGTGCGAACAGCAGTAAACGAATTGTGTGCATTTTGAACCACCTTGCCAGATCAAATCCCTCGATTGCCCGGTCCTACGTTGCTGCTGCGGGCTGCGGGGATTGAAGGGCCTCGCGTCATCTGTAAGGCTTCCACGGATGCACGGCCAAGTCTGTGCACTTTGGATCACTTTTCGGGAATTTCACAATTCCCGTTCACACTGGAGCAGCCAGCGGAGGGGAGAAGAAAGTACGAGGGGAATGGCTGGGCGGTGTTCATACGGAACGGCGCCGCCTCCTGGCAGCGCCTTCCGCAATCCGAGTTCACGAAGCGGTTCCCGTGTACTTCCCTTCACTAGTTTCGTTATTCCATTTCGCTACTTGCCCGTGCCGGACAACGAGACGGTTTGCATGCCCGCGCCATCGGTAATAGACACAGTCGCTGTCCGAGTGCCGGTGGCTGTTGGTTTGAAGGTGATGGTCAGAGTGCAGTTGGCACCCATCAGCAAGCTGCTTCCGCATCCGTTCTTCAGAGAAGTCGACTGAGTTCGTTCCCGCGAGTGCCACTTTGCTGATCGTGAGCGACGTGCTTTCGTCGTTTGTGAACACCACGGTTTGCGCTTTGCTGGTGTTGCCCACAGCCTCCCCCGCGAAGATCATTGCTAGCGGCGAAACGCTCACCGGTTGCGTGTTGTTCTGCATGACGGTGACCCAGTCTTGGGAATGGCTTTACCTGCCAACTTCCGACGGCGATCGACTCACCTGATGCGCCGGACCAGCCTTGCTCGCTGTCTCTGACAACAACTGGTAACCCACAGAAATCATGACGTGCCCCCAAGCCGTTTCAATCTGCGCCACCGACTGTGGCGGCAGCACGGATTTCCAACCGCCGGACGACGCTTTGCGCACAAACCGCGTATCTTGGCGAGTGTATCGAGTTTGCACCCATTTCTTTCCCTGCTTTTCTTCTAAGTCGCGCATGCGGTCGGCGGAGCTCAACTCGGCAGCCCGAGCCAGCCGCTCCGGAGTGGCATCAATACCAAGCAAGTGAGCGACTTTGACCAGTTCACGCGCCGGATCTGCAATCAGATCCTCATAACGCAACAGCAGGAAACCGCTCCGGTCTCCGCGTGTGCTCATCCAACTGGTGACGTGGTCGCCCCAGCTTCCCACGCGTTCCCAGGCATTTCCTTCGATCCAGTGAGGCACGAAATCTTGGATCGGGAGTTGATCGTTAAACGACCTTATTTTTATTTCCCAGAAGTAGTTGGAGACGGCAACGTCTCTGGGATCGCGAACGACGTAAATGACTTTCTTGTAGCGCGGGTCGAACACCTCATGGCTCTTCAGGATGCGCGGCCGCGGCAAATGCCTCAGGTAGCGGTCGCTGTGCTTGTACATGTCCGCGGCCAGTCGCTCCAAGTTCAAAAAGGTGACAGGTTCTTCAGGGTGAACGAGGTTGCCGACCAGGAAGCGCGTCCAGGTGTTGCCGGAACGCGGATAGGCAGTCACGAATACGTCATCGGGGAAGATGGTAATGTCGCGTTCGATGCGCAGCCGCCGGAAGAACACGTCGTTCACCCGCGACAAATGCTTCATAACCCGTTTAATCAACATGAAGTCACCGCTCCCGTAGGCGCTGGAGCGTTTAGCCCGGCGTCGTGCCGTCGCGCTGCTTGCGCTCTCCCTGCCGCATCCCCAATCATAAATGGCCGCACCGCTTCCAGTAACGCATGGCGGGTCCAGCGTCAGCGCAAGCGGGTCACTTTGAGACCGGGAATTAAACCCCACATTTAAACAATCAGTTCGCCCGAGAACGTGGTAGGATGGCGACGACAGCGCGGCTCCAGCTAGCCGCGTTTAGCCGGCTGGGGTACTGAAGCCGGCAGTTTATTTCGGCGTCCCTCCCTGGTCGGAAAGAGCGAGCAACTTCATAATGCTGAGTTTTCGATAAGTTCTGTGTTTTCAGTGGGGAGGACATTCCCAGAGGTTCGAGTCCCGCCACATCCCTTCAGGGGTTGCTCCGGCCCTTAACGGGCTAGAGCGAACGAGCCACATGCCCTGGTGACGGCAATCACTGACTTAGCAATCCGGACTGGATACACAGCCTAGAGGGCGTTGTCGTTTGCGAGATCACGAAGGGAGATTCCGGATGGATTGTCTATTTTGTTCTATACAAGAGATATCTAACCATTCGAATCCAGAGGACGAAATCATCGATGAATCCGAGAATTTCTACGCCAAGGCGGCTTTAGGCCACTTTGTCTTTGGGTACACGCTGATCATCTCGAAAGAACACTATCTCAGCTTTGGATATCTGCCCGAGAACTTATTCCCAGAACTGGAAGCCTTCAGAGACAGGGTACTTGCCAGACTGCACTATATTTGCCGGGATCCGATAACCATCATGGAACACGGTGCCATCAATCGTTGCCAACGAGGGGGCGCATGCATCGACCATGCTCACCTGCACCTGATGCCTCTCGCCGAAGACTTATACCCTATCTTAAGCCGGAGATTCTCATTCGATGAATTAGGGTCCATCAGCGAGCTGCAACGCTTCAAAGACGAACAGACTTCCTATCTGTACTACCAAAGGGAAGGGGTTCTAAGTCACGCTGTCAGACTGACGCAAGATGTGCCCAGTCAACTGCTGAGGCGAATTGCCTGTCAATCGTTGGGCACGCCTGAGTTATGGGATTGGCGCGCCACACCGTTGCGGGATCTTATTCACCGGTTCACGAGTGAATATAAGCGTCCCGCAGTAGTTACACCGATCAATAAGAAAAAGGTGGAGCGTTGTGCTAGTATGCCGCAACCTTTGCGGGGCGCTTCGAACTTCCAATAGACGGCAACTGTTCGAACTGGTCGGAGCCGCTAATCATCCCAATGGTAAATTGCCCATTTTGTCGAGAACTGCAGAGTGGCAGGCTGCCCGACGTTTGTGATCCGGATATCGGTTCACGCATTTTGCATGAAACAAACCGATTTGTCGTCATGGCTGATATCAGCCCGCTTGTGCCTGGCCATGTGATGATTGTGCCCAAAGCCCACATTCTCTGCTATGGAGCTGTGGAAGCGATCGCCCGGGACGAGTTTTCAGGCATTGTGAATGCGACGCGCACGATCCTAGGAGAGCACTATGGTCCATCCGTCGTTCTTGAGCATGGCACAAGTTCGCTAGAGCCTGTGGCCGATCATGTTACACACGCGCACTTGCACATCGTGCCCGCCGTTGTCGACATTCGTGACTCCCTCCTGAACTTCAACACAACAGCCATTGCGAGTCTCTCTGATCTATCACCCTGGGCCGCACGCGATGAAGCGTACATTTACTTCGAGAGTTGCGCCGGGGAGCGCATTGTTGCCGATCGAATTGTCGATATTCCGAGGCTATTCATCAGGAGAGAAATCGCGAGGCGGGTTGGAGTTCCTGATCCGCTTTGGGATTGGCGCCGCCATATACTGAGCGATAATCTTCGTTCGACGGTGGAGACGCTACGACCTGCGAATTGGAAGAGCCTATGCTAGCCGCGGAAATTGACGCCGTCCATCAGCGCCTTTGGCTGGCAGTCTGCCACTATTGGGAGCCAAACAAAATTCATGGCCATGGTCCCGATCACGCCATGCGTGCATATTCCTTGGGGCTCCAGCTTGCTGCGGCCGAAGGGGCTGACCCTCTGGTTGTGGGTGCCGGCTGTTATCTCATGGATGCTGGGCTACGCGCCGATATCGGTAGAGCAGAACACATCGAGCGATCCCTGCGGATCGCCTCGGCGTTATGCGAGGAGATGCCTGAACTGGCCAGGGTACGAGAGCTTCTGTTGACGGCAGTTCGCTACCACGAGGCAGAGCTTGAATTCCCGGCTGATCTGCCTAAGGAGGCAGTTTGCGTCCGTGATAGCGATACTGTCGACCGGTTAGGTTTTCCCGGGATACGAATGACACTCCAGTATGGTGTGTGGATGGGAAGACCACTTTGTCATCCAACAGACCCTCTATGCTGCGAACGCACACCCGAGCTCAACGGCTTCAGTATGGATTACGTGCGCTACTTAGAAACGCTCCCTCCACGTCTGCTCACTCCTCTCGCGCGCAGTATAGCCATGGAGAAACAAGACCAACGTGAGTTGTACTACGGTGAGTTCCTGTCAGCTTTGCGGCAGGGGCTCATGCGCGATCACGAGGACGCGTTGCGGTTGGTTGCGGTCTACATGCAGGCAAGGAAGGGAAAAGATCGGGATGTTTTGCACATTTCTTGACTCGTTTTCTTTCAAGGCCTATAGCCTCGAATACAAGATAGTTGCGTCTCAACTCAAAATCATCGATTGGGATACACCCAACGATAAGCGAGTACTCGGATCACAGGATGTGCATCTTGTCTTGCCAACCGCCGCAGGCGCGGTTATACTTTCGGTATGAAAACGGCGGTCTCCATTCCCAATGAACTTTTCGACGTGGCGGAACGCCTTGCGCGGCGCACCCGGAAGTCGCGGAGCCGGCTGTTTAGCGATGCCTTACGCGAGTATGTGGCGCGCCGCTCGCCCGACAAAATCACCGAGGCGATGGATCAGGCTCTCGCTGAAATCGGTGAGAGTAACGATGCCTTCGTAGCGGCGGCTTCCCACAGACGGCTGGAGCAGAGCGAGTGGTGATCTCGCAGGGCGAGATCTGGTGGGCGGATTTGCCCGCTCCGACCGGTTCAGGCCCGGGGTTCCGTAGGCCGGTAGCGGTTGTACAAGGCGACGCCCTCAACCAGAGCCGAATCTCCACGGTGGTTTGCGTTCCGCTGACGAGCAATCTGAAATGGGCCTTGGCACCCGGCAACGTAAGCTTATCCGCGCGGGTTACTGGACTGCCAAAAAATTCGGTCGCCAACGTGTCGCAACTTGTTTCGCTCGACCAATCCCTGCTGACGGAACGCGTCGGCAAGCTGCCGCGGTCCAAGCTGGAGTTACTTCTTTCGGGGATTGATCTGGTGCTGGGGAGGTAGAAATTTGTTCCACAAAATCCAAGTCTCAATTCATGCTTAGTTGTGATAGAGGCAAAAGCCCCGCTTTTCGCAAAGGATGCTCTCTTCCCCACTTCTCGTGCAAAAGGCGCGCGAGAAATGGGGCACTGCGGCGCACGCCGCAGGAATACTGTCAACAGAAATCAAGCGTGAAGAATGGGCCACCCGCCATGTGGACCACAACGGGCTTGTTCTGCTTCTGCGTCATATTCGTCCATTTCATTACAAAGCTGTGGACATGGCTAGGACTATTTCAATGTTGCCGAACACGTTGCGCACTGCTCGCATAAAAACCATATGCTTGAGATCTGCGTTTGTAGCGACAATCTTACGCGAATCACCTTCGAGTTGAGGATCCGCTCTGTAGCCGAAGATAACCGACTTGATCGCTGAAGGTGGAATCTCAAAGAGAAATATATCTGTGCCTACTTTTTCCTTTGCTTCTTTGAAGCCACGGATGATGCGCCATTCCTTTTCAAACCCCCATTCGATTGTCTTGGTATACAGAACGTCGTCTTCTCTCGTAGCCGCATCGTCTTTCGAGGCCAAGTACATTGGCTCACGGTCCGCGACATATTGCACCTGCCGGAGATGACGATATGAGTCGTCTTCCCTAATTTTGCAGTTGAACCATGGGTGTTTTGCATCGAACTCAACCACGATCCCCCTCCCACCATCGCTGTAAAAAGACCACATCAGCTTGCTTGTCACTGTCTCAGAAAGAGAGAGAACCCCAAAATTGCTATCCAGCCTCGCGTACACTTCCCGGATGCTCTTCTCACAGTTCCCCTCCACGGTGTCTGCCCATAACGGAACCATTTTTTCTATCCAAAGCTCTGCCTCGACCGGGCTGAGATTCCGCAAGACTGCTGCATATTCGCGTGGGTACTGCTTCGGAAAGCGTTCGCGCACAGTCTTTTCTATCTGGGCGCGTGGTGCTACGCCCTTGTAGGGAGGTTGGAATTCGTCGACATCATTGAGAACAGATACCTGACTAAACCTGATGCGCAGTTTGCCTAGTATCTGGGCGGCGCGGCAGGGGGCAAGGTATTTGTAAAGTGCAGACGGGATCGTTGCGTTCGACATATGTTTCTTCTACAGACCGCCTCGGTGTGAGTCAAATGAACGTCCCCAGTCGAGCCAAAACCGGGCTTGAGGGGGCCACCCGCGGGTACTAAGATCACAGGATGTGCATCTTTTACGCTTTGAGCCGATATGAGCAAACTCGTTCCACCGTACGGCAGTCCGGAACTGAAACCGCTTTTACTGGAAGGCCAAGCCAACCGCGAAGAGGCCGCGAAAGCCCAGGGGTTGAAGAAGATTCCCTTAACCAGCCGCGAAACCAGCGATCTGGTCATGATGGGCATTGGCGCTTTCACTCCGCTCGATGGCTTCATGGGCAAGGACGACTGGCAAAGCTGCTGCGACGACTACAAGCTGCCCAGTAAGAAGGGCCTGTTCTGGCCCATTCCGATCACGCTCTCGGCCGACGAGGACCTGGCGAAGTCCATCCGCCAAGCCGAAGAAGTGGCCCTGTGGGACACAGAGACCGACGCACTTGTGGGCACCATGAAAGTGGACGAGAAGTACATGATCGATAAGGAGCATGAGTGCAAGCAGGTGTTCCGCACGAACGACCCGAGGCATCCGGGCGTGCAGAAGGTCATGGAGCAAGGGCCGGTGAATCTGGCCGGCCCGGTGAAGGTGCTGTCCGAGTCATACTTTCCGAAAGAGTTCAAAGGGATATATCAGCGTCCTGCGGATGCCCGCAAACTTTTTGCCGATCGCGGCTGGAGCACGGTGGCGACTCTACAACTCCGTAACCCGATGCACAACTCGCACGCTTATTTGGCGTGGATTGCGATCGAAGTCTGCGACGGAGTTTACGTGCATCAGTCGCTGGGCAAACTCAAGCCCGGCGACATTCCGGCCGATGTCCGCGTGAAAGCAATCGACGCCCTGGTGAATAAGTACTTCCGCAAGGAACGCGTAATCCAAGGTGGGCACCCGTTCGAAATGCGCTACGCGGGCCCGCGCGAAGCCTTGCTCCACGCCACTTTCCGCCAGAACTACGGTTGCTCGCACCTGATCGTAGGACGTGACCACGCCGGAGTGGGCGATTATTACGGACCGTTTGACTCGCAGAAGATCTTCAACGAAATCCCGCCGGGGGCGCTGGCCACCAAGCCGCTTTGCCTGGACTGGACCTTCTACTGCTATGAATGCGGGAGCATGGCTTCGATGAAGACCTGTCCCCACGAGAGCAAAGCAGTGATTGACGGCAATGGCAACTACAAGGGCGGCGCCAGACTCCTGCTTTCCGGTTCCCTGCTTCGCAAGCTGATGAGCGAAGGCAAGCCGGTTCCCGCGGAGTTCTCCAAACCCGAGGTGATCGCGATTCTGAAGCAGTACTATGACACGCTGCAGGAAGAAGACAAGGTAGAAGTGAAGTTGCACCGTGCGGCCACGGGCGAGATGAAGCCGCGCTGAGAAAGTGATCTGGTGCACAACATGGTTTCTATGGTGAAATCCTTCTTGCCGCATGTCGAGGGTTCGATTGCCTAAAAGCCGCAGATTGCCCCTGCTACCAGCAGTCCCACTGAAATGGAGGAAGTATCTCGCGCTGGTAGACTTTGGTTTCATCACCGCAGGCGAACTGGATACGGAAATCCGGCGCTATCGCAGGGGCGAACTTCACAGGTTGGTGGATGATATCCGGTCCGACATCCGACGGGAAAGGCGGCAGGGTTGCCGCAGCCTGTATGTGGTGAAGTTGGTGCCTGCTGATCTTCCAGGTCAACTTCCTAATTTCAGGCTCGAAGACAGTTGTGAGTTGAAACAGCTTCTTCGGTTTCTGGATGCCCACGGGGAAGAGAATTACATCGAGGCATGGTATTGCCGTACTCCTGTTGATTCTGACGTTTTCAGCGTGGGAGGCCGCATTATTTTCGCGGCGAATAACGCTGGAAGAATGCAAATAGTGGAACAACTGTGGCGCGGTAGCCCCAGACTCCTGGAAAGTTATTCTGATGATTTTGCGTTTCCATATGTAAGAGCGTCGCGACATTCATGGGGTTGGCCGTACTCGATTGAACACATTCACCTTCCGAGAATGTCGCCACTGAACAGATCGCAGCTACGCTCGGAATTTGGCTACTCCATGCGCCATATCGAGCAGGAGCGGGAAAAAATCGAGGCCTTCTGCGCATTTCTGGACTCATTCTCCTTCAAAGCGTATAGCCTCGAATACAAGATAGTTGGTGCTCAAATCAAAGTCATCGACTGGGATACGCCACACGACAAGCAAGTATTAGGGAAACTCTGAGTGAGTAGCTCTATTTCGAAGTCTCCACCCTACAGGCCGTTTCCCGGCGTTTCCGAGCAGCGAATTGTCCGAGTCATCGTACAAACGGGGTTTTGTACCCCAACGCCGAGTGCGGTCGCACATGGTTGTACAACCGAGGCACGCAACACCCATAAAACCGAGCTGTTCGTCCGAGATCGTCGCCCGGAGGTATTGGACTTCGACCAACCCTTTGCGGACAAAGACCACCTGGGGAACTTCGTCGATGCCATTCATCCAGGAGTAGCAAATGAGTTGCGGATCCAAGGCCAACGAACCCTCGGGTTCTTCGGGGTATCGGCTGGAGGTCGTCAGGGTCGTCTTCCACTCGAGCGAGCAACGGATGCCGTCAAGGCGGCGGCGTATCCGGATGTACGGGTCTCAGAGTACAAGGGCGGGAACGCAGTGGACGTGACGGCGGGAGCGAGTGGAAGCAGCGCATCGGCGAACAGCGGTTCGGTGCACTTACGCCCATTCAGCTGCTAATGCCATCGCTTCCGGGAAACCTACGTCGTGGCACTCGTGGAACCGGTTCATGGTGGAAGCGCAGGTTCCAATAGTTCCACGAGCGCCGGTCGAAGCTCTATTGCGCGAGAGCATACCTTACCTTAAGCACGCCGAAATAACCCAATTCCAAGACAACACCCTCACACCCCTGGTGGATCGGAATGGCATGTTGCTTTGCTGTTAGTTCCTTCTCGACGGCCCGCCTGAAGTCTTCTCTCGGCATTTCCCGTGCTTCGTGCACCCAGCGTGCACAATCGAAACGCTGACCCTCCGCCCGCGCCAGCTTTGCCAACTCCCTCCCCTTCGTCCATCCGATTTCCTTCTTTCCTTCAAATCCTTCCTCACTTGCGGCGTAAGCGTCGTCGTAAGCGTACGCCCTGCACCGTATTGCTAAGTGTCCACGAATCGGTTGGGCAGATGTGAGATTGAGATTCCAAGGCAACAGTTCGTCGATGCGGTTGATGGGATGGTCGGCGATACGCGTCAGCACTTCGCGCAGATAGGCTTCAGGATCGAGACCGTTGAGTTTTGCCGAACCGATCAGGCTGTAGATCGCCGCGCGGCGCGTTCCCCGCCCGCATCCGATCCGGCAAACAGGTAGTTCTTCCGGTTATGTACACGTGCACATAATCGAAAGAACTGGTTGCACATCGGCAGCCCACAAGCGGGACCGAAGGTTGCAGCGATTCTCTCGATCGTGGAAAGCTGCCGCAGGTTGAAAATCCCGATGCGCGATTACTTGTCCTCGATTCTCCCGGGTCTTGCCGATCTCCCGATCCGGCGCCTTCCAGAACTCCCCCAACTGCTTGGGCCATGCGGATTGTGAAGCCGCCCCGTGTGGCAGCTCAAAAGTTTTCCAGCAGCATCACGTTGCTTTCGGGGTTTCTCTTTGTATAGGCGAGATAATGGCCGTCGGGTGAAGCTCTCAAATCCTGCAGCCAGCCGCTGCCGGCTACGATTTCCTCGACAACTTCCACGTGGCCCTTGAGGTCAAGGGAGAGAATGGCTTGAAGTTGACTTGGCATTGCATCTGACCAAGCAGTCGCGAACAGATGCTTGCCATCGGCCGCCCAGGTAACGTGTTGCACCTCTGCCCAGCTTTCGATCCGTGGGAGAAGCGCGACCTTGTGGTCGGCGATGGTCAGAATTCGAATCCAGCCGTTGGAATCCGGGTCTCCGATCGCGATCTTAGTTCCGTCGGGCGAAAGAGACCAGTCGACAATTCCACTCGGGTTCTCCAATCGTTGAATCTCGGCTCCTCTGCCCTTAACAGGATCAAGGGAGGAGAAAACAAGCTGTCGGCCATTCACCTCGGCGATGACACAGCCGGCGCCCGGCAGGTAGCCGCAGTGGTATTTATAGCCTCCAGTCAAGAGAAGTGAGCGAGAACCTCCTTCTAGCGACATAGTCATGAGGCGCTTGGAAGGGTCGAGGAGGTTTGGCGTTGCGGAAGCTGTGAACAGCAGGTATTCGCCGTTTGGGCTCAGGGTGGGCGAAGCGTAGTTTTCGGTGCCCGAGACCAAAACTTCCGGAACCTGATCGCCCACGTTTTGCTTGACGATGACGCGCCTTCCTTCACGAAGGGATTCAATAAGAAGCGCCCGGCTGTCTCGAGTCCAGTCCCGCGGGTATGCGGACCAGTCGTCAACTGTGAAGCGTTGGGCATTGCGCTTTTTGTCCCGCGAGCGCAGATTTTCCAGATAAACTGCGTCGCGATCAAAGCCGGCGAGATAAATGAAGCGCTTTCCGTCGTCGCTGGAATGAAACTCGGTTCTATCTTCTTTCTCCTCGTGCGTAAGGGCGGTGGGCGGGCCTCGTCGGTTTCCCGTGTCTGGATCAGCCGGTATTGCCCAGATTGAGTAACTTTCTGCTGGAGGGCCACTGAAAAAGGAATATAGAATCCGTCCGTCTGGCAGCCAAGCGACCTCGGTAAGGCCCGATAGACCCCACAGCTTGTGGTCAGACAGAATTAGGGTACGTCCACCCCCTTGCAGGTCGCACGTCTCGAGCACGGCGTCGCGCTGGTTGTAATAGTCACCACGGCTGCGGGTGTAAACCAGACGCTGCCCATGGGGCGACCAGGCAAAGTGAGCCAACGTTTCCCCTTTATCCGGCGCCAGAATTCGACGTGGATCTTCGCCATAGCCTCCGATCAACCATATCTCACCCTTTCCGTTCGTGAAGGCAATGCGGGATCCGTCCGGCGAAATCGCCGCATTGTCGACTTCGCCGTCGAAAAGCTTTCGGTAGGTTCCATCCCAAACCGAAACCTCCCAGAGACCCGGATGTCCATTCCGCTCGACCAACAGATGGCTGCCATCCGGATACCAGTCAATGGGATCCGGGGCGTCCGGAGACTGGAGGCCGCGAAGGTCTCCGCTGCCGATCTCCAGGATGTGCGTCTTTTTCGACAATACGCTCACGTAGGCGAGATATTTGCCATCGCGTGAAAGGGCGGCGGAGCGCACCGGATCTCCTGGAGTGTTTGCGGTCAGTTGCCTCTTCACCAGTTCATGCTTTGGCTGTTGACGCGGCGGGACACGAAAATGAATAACGAGCAGAACCGCGACCATTGCCGCCACGGCGGCAGCAACCGCCCAGACCTTGGAAATCCTTCGGGGCTGTTTATTGGAAAGCGCCGCGGGGTTGCCGGAACTCTCCGACAGGGCGTCGAGGGCAAATGCCAGATCTGAGGCGGACTGGAACCGTTGCTCGGGATTTTTTTCCAGGCAGCGATGCAGGACTCGTTGCAGGGCGGGCGGAGTGTTTGACGTCACCTGCGAAATGCTGGCCGGATCTTCATTCAGGACCGCGGTCATCGTCTCGGCCGACGTCGGCTTCTGAAATGCTCGCTCGCCGGTCAGCATTTCATACAGAATTGTCCCGAACGAGAAAATATCGCTGCGATAGTCGGCCACTTGTCCGCGCACCTGCTCGGGCGACATGTAGCCCGAGGTGCCCATCACCACGCCCGGTTGGGTTTCCTGGCCGATCATGGGCGCGTCCGGCTCCGATCCCGTGCGCTGGGTTAATTTGGCCAAACCGAAGTCCAGAACCTTGACCCGACCGTCTTTGGTGACGAACAGGTTCTCGGGCTTGAGGTCGCGATGGACGATGCCTTTTTCATGCGCGGCTGAGAGACCGCGAGCGGTCTGCACTCCGTACTCGATCGCGCGGCGCACGGGGAGGCGGCTGTGCTGGAGACACTCGCGCAGGGTCTCACCTTCCAGCAGCTCCGAGACGAGATAGGGCGCACCGTCGTGCGTGCCCATCTGAAAAACCGCCAAAATATTGGGATGGTTCAGAGCAGCCGCGGCTCGCGCTTCTTGCTCGAAGCGGCACAAGCGGTCCACGTCCGAGGAGAGAGACTGCGGCAAGATCTTGATGGCCACATCGCGGCCGAGGCGAGCGTCGCGGGCGCGGTAGACCTCACCCATGCCGCCGGAACCGAGCAGCGATTTGACTTCGTAGTCGCCGAGGCGGGTTCCGGAGGCCAGCGTCGCGCGCGCCGGAGGAGACTGCAGAAAGCTGGAGCGCATGTTCGGGCTGGAGGCGAGCAGGGTTTCGACTTCCTGCCGCAAGGATGGATCGGAGGAGCAGGCGCGATCCAGAAAAGGAGCTCGCTCGCCGGGCGCGAGATCGAGGGCTTGGGCGAGCACTTCGCGAATCTGTCGCCAGCGTTCGGGCGTCATGCTTTGCTCGCTTTGCTGATCTCGTGATGCAACCAGAGCCGGGCCGTCGCCCAATGTTTCTTCACCGTGGTGGCCGACAGATTCAGCACGCGCGAAGTTTCCTCAATGGAAAGGCCGCCGAAAAACCTCAGCTCAACAATGCGGCTCTGTTGCAGATCAAGTTTGGCCAGTTCATTCAGGGCGTCATCGAGAGCGACCATATCCAAGCTGCGGGTCTTGAAGGCGAGCGCATCGTCCAGTTCCACCCGGAATCCACCGTCTCGCTTGGCGGCGTTGCGACTGCGCGCGTACTCGACGAGGATCTGGCGCATCAATTGGGCGCAGATGGCGAGGAAATGCTCCCGGTTCTGAAACGGAACCGCGCCCTGCTTCTCCAGTCGCAGATACGCCTCGTGCACCAGGGCGGTGCTTTGCAGGGTGTGGCCGGGACGTTCTTTCCGCAAGTAATGATGCGCCATGCGGCGGAGCTCGTCGTAGACGAGAGGAAGCGCCGCGCGCAATGCGTCGTCGTCACCAGCGTGCCAGTGCGCCAGTAACTCGCTGACAGTTCTAGACGGAAGTCGCGACAAACTAAGCCACCCGACGGGGCCCCAGAATCTTGGTAGATAAAGTTACCCTCACCGGATAACCGTGTCAACCGATTGAAAATGCGGGCGCTGCTCGATAAACGCGGGCGCCCTCCGTCTGTATAGTGCAGAACTCCGGGAATCGTTTCAAAGCACTCCTGGTACGGCCAGCGGTATTGCGGACGGGAAAGAAACTTTTGTTTCGCGCGACCAATTCTCCAGGAAATTTCGCTTTAGCAAACAACCGCGCCTCAACCAACAGTTGGGGGGCCGGTTGATTCGGAGGCACGGGTCCCTGAGCCGGGAGGCGACGTGCTCGCTGCTGGTAAAACACGATTGCTGATCGGCGCTCTCCTGCTGGGCGTCGGTATCTTCGTTGCGGGCTGGGCTTTGGCTTCGGGAAGTCGCTGTGGGTTGGCGAAGAGCGAGGAAGTCGCAACCGCTGTTCACAAGCTTCTGCGTGGCGAATTGCTCCGGGAGGTGCGCCCACCTCAAAGAGACGATGCCGAGAGGTAAAGAAATGGCGGGTTGCCCGACCGATTCGCCAAGGAATTTCGCTTTAGGAAATGAGTTTTGAGCGTGGCAAGGAAAACAACTTCACCAAAAAGGAGAGAGTTTATGAAGAAATGCAAACCAGGGTTTTGGGCGTTGGCCGCTGTTCTGGCGTTGGCCTGCTTAGCTGCCGCACAGGACGGGCCAGATGTGACCTTCAAGTTCAAGAAGATAGCGGTGCCGAAAACTGAACAGACCAGCATCTATGGGATCAATAACAGCGGGGCCATGGTTGGGTACTACATGGACAAGACGGGCACCATTCACGGTCTTCTTCTGCTGAATGGAGAAGTCACCAACATCGACGACCCGAACGGGGTGTGCTGTACCGAGCCCATCAATGTGAGCTCCAACGGCACGATTGTGGGCAACTATGGCACTTTCATCGAGGGCAACCAAGCTATCGCCAGTTTCGTCTACCAAAACGGGCAGTTCTCGGATGTCGGTCCCACCGGTTGCCTGAACTCGGCTGCTGCCGGGATCAACGATAGCGGAGAAATCGTCGGCTGGTGTACCGATTCCAGTGATGTCGTTCACGGCTATCTCCAGAACAGTGAGGGGATCACCTTCCTTGATTATCCCGGGGCAAACGATTTCACGCTTGCGTGGGGAATCAATAATGCAGGTTTGGTCACCTTGCAGTGGATCGATTCCAATGGCAACTACGAAGGTGCGACGTATAACAGCGCGACCCAGGAATACAGCGGGCCGATCAATGTGCCGGGTGCGGCCCAGACCTATATTCACTCCATCAATAATGAAAACGACATTGCTTTCTCCTGGTACGACGCCAGCGGCAACTCCTATGGCGCACTACAGATCGGCGCGACCGGGGACTTTTGTACATTCAGCGATCCCCATGGTCCCGACTACACCAGACCCGACGGCATCAACGACTCGGTTGACATCGTCGGACGGTGGGAAAAGACAGGTGGCAAGTATGAGAGAGGGTTCGAGGCCACCATCAAAAAGGGAACATGCGGAGACCTGCAACTGATGGGCAAGGGTTCTGCTACGACCGGTGAAGCTGGCGTGACAAAGAGTTCTCAGAGAATCCAGTCGCCGAGGTCTCAGCGGTCGCTGTCGGCAAATTGATGATCAGAAGGCCATCCGGACGAAAAGGAACGCCAACCGGGATATCCGATTAGCGCGTTCGGGCTGGAGGCGAGCAGGGTTTCGACTTCCTGCGCAGCAATGAATCCGACGAACAGAGTTGTTTCAGATACGCGGAGCGCTCCCTTGGCGTCAACTCCAGCACCTTCTCCAGCATATCGCGAATCTTGGCGGCGTGCGCCTGCGCGCGTACTCGACGAGGATCCGACGCATCAATTGGGCGCAGATGGCGAGGAAGTGTTCCCCGGTTCTCAAACTTGGCCGCACCTCTATCTAGGGTCTGTTCACACTATCGC